>NZ_SAUZ01000024.1 GCF_004022215.1 Paenirhodobacter populi | reverse complement strand
ACAACAAAAGCAACCAGTCCGCCAATCCCTTGGCGACCCAGCCAACATCCACCATCTCCAGAACCAACCGCGTCACCGCCGCCGTCCCGCCTCAGCAACCTGCGCCGCTTCGGTGAGGGGCTATCTACGGAAACTCCAAATCACCCGCAACCCCATTTCTCAGAAAAATACGATTTTTTCAGGGGAATGTTCGTAACATGTTGATAATATTGTATAAAATATCGTATGGTGAAATCGAACCCCTGACGGGCACCGCGAATCCATCGAATCGTCGCCCGCTCGCATGGCCTCCATCACCGGGCCGGACATGATGTTTCCGAGGGGATGCGAAGCCGGGGGATCGTCGCTGGCTCAGGGCCGCGGGCCGGCATGTCCGGCGATTATCATCGAAGTTGCACGGGCCGGATCCCGTCAGGCGCGCCCATGCGCGGGTGCGCTTTCGGCCCCGGTGCCCCGGACGACGTTTCAGAACAGAAATCCCGGCACAGGCGAAGAAAACGGCAGGGGCGCTGCCTCCTCGCACGTTCGGCATTCCGCGGGGCTTCGTGATCCGCTCCATCCCTCGGGAATTTGGAGAAAGAGGCAGACGGCTTGTTCGGGGGCCTGCAGGCCCTCTCGGGCCGCCGCCTTTCGCGAATCGCCGGCCGCATCGCAAGAAAAAACCGGGCTGACGCCCGGCCTTCCCCACCCGATCAAACCCGGGCCAATACCGGGCGGGTCACTCGTTGATCACATGCAGCATCAGATCGTAGGTCCGCTGATCCAGCCGCCCCGTCTCGGGCAGGCCGAACTTCTTCTGAAAGGCGCGTGTCGCGCTTTTCATCTGGTCGTCCATAAGACCCGTCGCCGGCATATCGTAGCCCTTCAGGCGCAGCTGCATCTGCACCTGCGCAAGCTCGCTCTGGACGATGTTGATCTGATAGCTGAGGCGGCACTGATCCTGCATGTATTCGATCGCATCGACCAGCCCCTCGACCCCGAACCGCCAGCTGTGTTCCTGACCGGGCAGGGACACCTCCATCGTCCTGCTCTTGGTCATGTCCTGAACCAGCAGGAAGGCCCGCACGTCGAATATGCCCACGGCATCGCGCCCCATCAGCGGCGCGGCAAGATTTCCGCTGGCGGGATGATTGTCGAGTTGCAGCTCAATCCGCGTCAGGCCCGGCATGATCTTGCCCTCACCGTCGAAAATCACCGAAACCGCCGGCTGGCTTTCGACGCAACTGATCAGCAGCATGGCCGGGGTGCCATCCGGTCCAACCGCGGTCGTGGCGGCCAGCGAATATTGCCCCTTGCCCGTGCGCTTGTTCCGGTAGGCGGTCCAGTCGCCGAAATCCCGCCCGGTTTTCAGCCGCGTCTCCAGACGCTGCGCCAGCGGGTTGGCAATCTGCACCACTTCGGGCGGCTGCGCGAAGGCCGCGCCCGGCGCCAGAGCCAGCGACAGCAGGGCGACGCGCAACGCCATGCGGGTTTTTCTCTTCAGCATGCCATTCCCCCGCGCCATCTCATTGCCGCCGCTTTCGGGCCAGAACCGGCCAGCAGCCGGAGGCGATCCCCACAAGAACGACCGTCAGGATGTCATTCCAGCCGAAATGCACGAGCCAGGGCGAGACCTTGCCCGGCGTCAGCACGAACAGCGCCGCCAGCAGCACCCAGCCCAGCATGTAGCGGAACGCGGCATTCTCGGGGGTCGCAGCCGCGCCGGGCAGGGTCTCGACCCGATCCCCGCAGGTCAGGCGCAACCGCATCGCCATCGCCATCGCCGTCAGGATCCCCAGCACGATGAAGAAGCGCATCCAGTCGATCACCAGCGGCATGAGCGCGATCAGCGACACGTAGGACAGAACGATCAGATGGGCGCTGATCCTGCCCTTCGGATCGGAAAAGGCGCGGCTGATGTGCAGGCCACAGGCGGCCACCGCGATCGGGCCGAAGGCGAGGGCGACGGCGAAGGGCAGTTCCCACAGCGCGATATAGTTGCGCGTGGCGACAAAGGCGAAGGTATCGGTCACGCTCTGCCCGACGAACCAGAAGGCGACATATTCATCCAGCGAATCCAGCGACCATTGCGGCGGCAGGGCGGCATAGAACGCCTCGATCATCGCGTCGCGCTGCGCGATCGTGCCGCTGTGCATGACGCTGGCCAGAACCGCCGCCCCAAGGCCAAGCACGATCAGCGCCGTCACCCCGATGACCGGCGGCGTCAGGCGCAGCGCCGACAGCGCGATGAACAGGATCGGCACGAAGATGACCAGCCCTTCATGCGACAGCACCAGCGGGATGGTCAGCGCAAGCCCGCACAGAACCCATGTGGTGCGCTTCCATCCCTCGGGCAGGAGCGTCGCACCGGAAAACAGCATCGCCCCGAGCGCCAGCAACAGCACGTCCTTGTGCCCCAGAATGCCGGGGTTCGTCGCGCCAAAGGCCAGCCCGGCGGGCGTGTAGATCAAAAGCCATGCCCAGTGATTGTGGCGCAGCCGCGCGAACAAAAGCGCCGCGCCCAGCACGAACAGAAGGTTGGCCACCACCGCGATGACGGCCGTGACTTCGGCGAAGGACAGGCCCGACGCGCGGGACAGGTGCAGGATCACATCCCCGATCAGCCCCCGGCGCACGAAGCCGCCGGCATAGCTGATGCCCCAGTCCGTCGTCATGTAGCTGTGCGTGCGCATGATGATCGACCAGATGGATTTGGTCGTCATGTAGGCCAGCAGGATGAAGAAGCCGCTGTAGATGATGTCGGCGCTCCGCGCCCATATCCAGCACCGCTGGGATTCCGTCCGCACCATCAGCCTGTCGAATTCGGCTCGTAACATGTTCATCTGAAGCCTCTCGGGGTCACAGGCCGATCCGGTCGGAAAGTGCGGACCCCATCATCGGATGGAATTGGCGATGGGTCCGGGCGAAATCTTCGGCGCGCGGCTCCGAGGCGCGGAAGCGCGCAGCCGTCAGATGCGCGTCCTTGGCCAGATAGAACCGTCCGCCGTGGGCAATGGCGATATCCTCCAACCGTCCGATCAGCGCCAGGTTCCGCTCCGACGCCGGGAAATCCAGCGCCAGCGTATAGCCCTCCATCGGGAAGGAGATCCGGCTCTCCTGCGCGCCGAAACGCTTCAGCACCGCAAGGAAGGATCCGGCGCCGGCCTCGGCCGTGGCCTCCATCAGTTCGGACATCCCCGCCTCGGCCTGCGCCAGCGGAATCACGCATTGATATTGCAAGAAGCCGCGCCGCCCGTAGATCCGGTTCCAGCCGAGGATGGAATCGAGCGGATAGAAATAGCTGTCCCAGTGTTCGAGACTGACACCGCCCTGCTTTGCCGCCTTGCGCGCGCCCATCCGGAAGTAAAGCGCGTTGAAGGCCCGCAGCGTATACCGGTTCAGGCAGAAGGCCGGCGGCGTGAACGGCACGCTCAGCTTCCCCCGCACCGGCAGGTGCAGCGGCCGGTGCCGGTCGTCGGGCGGGATCTGCCCGATCGTCGCATGTTCGCCCAGCATGATGATCGAGCGGCCCAGATCCGCCCCCTTCGCCACGCAGTCGATCCAGGCGACGGAATAGGTGGCGTCCAGATTGTCCTCGAACACCCGGATCGCCTCGGCCAGATTGCCGGCGACGATGCTTTTCTGCCGGATCCAGCCGGTTTCAACCGGCAGGAGCCGCATGCAGACGCGCAGCACCACGCCCGTCATCCCCATCGCGCCGAAGGTCCAGAAGAACAGCTCGCTGTTTTCCGTGCGCGAACAGCGCTGCACCCGGCCGTCGGGCGTCATCAGGTCGAACCATTCCACGCAGGTCTGGAAAGAGCCGTCCTTGTGGTGGTTCTTGCCATGCACGTCCGAGGCCACCATGCCGCCGAGCGTGACATATTTCGTCCCCGGCGTGACCAGCGGAAACCATCCCCGCGGCAGGAAGGCCGAAATCACATCCGACAGCAGCACCCCGCTGTCGGCGGTCAGCCAGCCCCTTTCCGCGTCGAAATCCAGCATATGCGCGAAATGCCGCGTCGACAGCGTGCGCCGCCGTCCGATCGCCGCATCGCCATAGGCCCGGCCGTTACCGCGCGCGACCGCATCGCCACGCACCAGAAATTCCGCCAGCTCCGCCTCGTCGCGCGGCGCGGCCAGTTCCGTCTCGATCCGGGGATAGGCGCCCCAACCCGAAAGTTTCATCACGATCCCGCCGATACTGGTTACAGCTTCATCCGCTTGAACATCGTCTCGGGGATGGCGCAGATGATCGCCATGATCAGCCGCCAGATCGGCCGCACATAGATCACGTTGCGCCCCCGCTCCACCGCCGAGACGATCGCCTGCGCCACCTCATCGGGTTGCGCGGTCAGGCGCGGGGGAAGGTCCATCCCCTCGGTCATGCGGGTGGCGACGAAGCCCGGCAGCACGGTGACCACATGGATCCCATGCCGCGCCAGACGGTTGCGCAGGCCCGACAGCCAGGCGGTGAACCCCGCCTTGGCCGAGCCGTAGACATAATTCGTCGCCCGCCCGCGCAAACCGGCGACGGAACTGATGCCGACGATCGTTCCATTTCCACGCGCCAGAAAACGGTTGGCGATCAGGCCCAGAACATGGGCCGGTCCCTCGTAATTCGTGCGCATGACGGCCACCGCCAGATCGGGGTCCTGTTCGCTTTCGGTCTGGTCCCCCATCGCGCCCACGGCACATATCACCACGCCCGGAAGCCCGGGCAGCGAATCGAGGAAGGCCGCATGGCTGGCAAGGTCGAGCACGTCGAAGTCATGCAGCGTCACCGAAACGCGATGGCGCAGCTCCAGATCCTGCCGCGCGGCGTCCAGACGCGCCGCATCGCGGGCGGCCAGTTGCAGCGGATGCCCCTTGGCGGCGAAGGCATGCGCGGCGGCAAGCGCCATGTCCGACCGCGCACCAAGAATGAGAACAGGGGGTTTCGTCATGATCGTCTTCCCGTATCTGGCCCGGCCTGCGCCGTGTTGCTTGAAGTGGTGAAAACCAGCGTCCGGTCGAGCCAGTATTTGACCACATATCCTATACAAAGCCCTAAGACCGCCCCGGCCTCGCGCATTGTGTCGGTGTGCCACAGATACCAGAACAGGCTTTCCGTGCCCCAGAAGATCGCTGTCGTGAAAATACCCATGAAGGTATAGAGCGTGAACTTCCGCCCATGCGCCTTGATCCCGGTGCTGTCGTCGGCAAAGATCCAGCGCTTGTCGAGCACATATTTGAACACCAGCCCCGCCAGCGTGCCGAAGAACATCGCCGCGACGAACGGCCCGCCCCCCGCGCCAAAGCCCCAGTGCAGCGAGGTCGCCAGCACCAGCCGCTGCACGCCCAGGTTGACGATGATCGCAAGGGCGGCGAAGGCGGCATAGGTCAGGATCAGGGGCAGGCCGCGCATCACCAGTTCACACCCGCCAGAACGCACAGGCACACGACCAGCAGCCCGCCGATCCGGCTCATCGTGTCGCGGGTGGCGAAGATCACCGGATCGTCGTGCATCTCGCCGCGGTTGGTCTTCATCACCATGTAGGTGATCCAGCACAGCAGCACGCCCGAAATCCCCCACAGGATCCGGGGCGAGGCATACAGCGCGCGCACCTCGGGCGAATTGGTATACAGCACCATCACCAGCACCGAGACATAGCCCGAGGCCAGCCCCATCATCGAGATGATCGGCATGTCCTCGACCAGATAGCCGCGCCCGGCGACCTCGCTGCGGTTGGTCTTGATGGCGTCCACAAGCTCGGCCTGCCGCTTCACCGCCGCGAGAGAGAAGAAGAAGAACATCGAAAACGCCATCAGCCAGATCGAGGGCATCACCCCGATCGCCACCGCGCCCGCCAGAATGCGCAGCGTATACAGCAGCGACAGGACGAAGATGTCGATCACCATGAAGCGTTTCAGCCGCAGCGAATAGGCCGTGGTGGTGACGTAATAAACCGCCATCACCGCAAAGAACTTCACCCCCACCAGCAGCGCGAAGCCCACCCCCGCCAGCAGCAGCAGCGGCCAGACCACGGTGCCCAGCTCGATCGGGACCGCGCCCGAGGCCAGCGGCCGCTTGCGCTTGCGCGGATGCACCCGGTCGGCGGCAAGGTCGAGCAGGTCGTTGTTGATATAGGCGCTGGAGGCGACGAGGCAGAAGCTGATGAAAGCCAGCAGCGCCAGCCCGAAGGCATGCCACTCGAACTGATGCGCGATCAGCAGCGTGACGAAGATCAGGATGTTCTTCAGCCACTGATGCGGGCGCAAGAGCTTCATCCAGGCGCGCAGGGATCCGCGCGGGGCACCCAGATGGCGGATCTCGACCTGGTTGCGGGCGGCGATATCCTCGGCCGCGCGCCGAACGGACGGACGCGAATCGACGGTGTAGATCGCGGTGGCCGAGGGCCAGACCCCCAGATCCGCGCGGCTGTCGCCGACATAGGCATAGCCACCCTGGCCGAAATGCCGGTCAAGAAAGGCGGCCTTGCGCGGCCCCTTGAGGTTTTCCACGGCGGAAGAGCCATGCACCTCGTCGAACAGGCCCAGATGCGCGGCGATCCGGTCGGCGATCCGCTGGCTCGAGGCCGTGACCAGCGCGGTCCGCCCGCCTGCGGCGCGCCAGCGTTCCAGCAGCTCGATGACCTCGGGATTGTAGGGCAGCGCCGCGGGATCGACCTCGACCTGACCGGCCAGCCGATCCTTGAGCGCGGCGCGCCCCTTCAACAGATCGGGCAGAAGCCGGAAGGGCGTCGTCCAGTCCTGCGACGACCTCAACCAGAAAGTCTCGAACAACATATCCGTGCGGATCAATGTTCCGTCGAGATCGACAACCAACCAATGCGTACTGTTCAAGGGGTCAACCCGTTTATCTGCGTTTTGAACCGCTTATCTAACAGCAATCCTAACGACTTCCACTATCCAACCCCCAAAACCCGCCCGATTGAGGGGATTTCCGCCTGAGACCCGTCCCGATCGGCATATTTTCGTTAGGAAGCAGGGGGGAACCTCACGCCCCTTTGTAACAAAGCAGGGCACGGCCAAGGCTGCGGGCGATGATCGCCGCAACCTCAGGATGTTCGCCGATCGCCGGCAACAACGGGCCGGAGAATCCCGCCTCCTGCAAGGCGGCGGGAATGTCGATTCCCACATGGCCTGCGCGCAGGGCGAAGAACGGCAGGCACAGCCCGCGCACCCCCGCGGCGACATCGGCGACGAAGGGCGGTTCCTCGATGAAGGCCGGGCGGATGGCGGCGAAAGGCGTGATCCGCGCAAGCGTTGCGGCCATCGCAAGCGGCGCCTCTTTCGCGCGTCCGGGGCTGCGCGAGCCATGCGCGACAAGGATCAGATCGGCCGATTGCGGGTTCATCCCGGCCTGTTCCGCGGCGGCGAGCGTCGTGCGGAGGATCAGCTCGGGCAGGTCGGGTTCAAGCCCGAAAGGCGGCAGGATCCGTCCCCCCGCGCCGGCGGCCGCGATCCGGCGGGGCAGTTCGCGCCGGGTGAACCAGCCCTCGGCCATGAAGAACGGATAGATCAGGGGATCGTCGCAGCCGGCCAGCGCCGCCTCGAACGAGCCCGGCATCGCCAGCGTGCCCGCCCGCACCTGCACCCCCGGGAGCAGCGCCTGCACCTGCGCGGCCAGATCCTTCAGCACCCGGTCGGGCGGAACGGGATCCGAGGGCGAACCATGCGCGACCAGCACCACCCGCGTCATGCGCGGAACCGGCGAGAAAGGATGTATCGCATTTTCAACATTCACGCCTTGCCGGAAGCCTCGGGACCATCCTAACATAACCCCGTCGGCCAGTATGGCCAGAACCCGAGAGTTTCAGCATTTCCGGTGGGTGCGCGTTATGCGCCATGGGGGTTGAGGGTCCTGGCTTTGGGAGGCCGGACCCTCGTTTCCGTTTCAAGACCAGAATCGGCGCGCACACGGACAGGGCGCAAGGGGGCGCTGCCCCCTCGCCCGTCCCGGGCTCACCCCCGGGATATTTGTGGAAGAATGAAGGGGAAGAGATTCGCGCGAGAGGCAAGATATGCCTTCAAGGCTCGATCCCCGCCATCTCGCAGACGATCCGCCATTCCTCTTCGGTCACCGGCTGCACCGACAGCCGCATCGAGGTGACCAGCGCCATCTGTGACAGCCGGGGTTCGGCCTTCACCTCGGCCAGCGTCACCGGCCGCGCCACCGGGCGGACGGCGCGGATATCGACACAGTCCCAACGCGGGTCGTCTGTCGTCGTGTCGTGATGGGCGAGCGCGCAGACCTCGGCGATGCCGACGATCTCCTTGCCCTGATTGGAATGGTAGAAGAACCCCTGCTCGCCGATCTTCATCGCCCGCATGTTGTTGCGCGCAAGGTAGTTGCGGACGCCGTCCCACTGCTCGCCCGCCGCGCCCTTCGCCACCAGATCGTCCCAGGAAAAGACATCCGGTTCGGACTTGAACAGCCATTTCGCCATCAGCTGATGACCTTCTTCCATTCGCTGATGGTGACGCTTTCGAACAGCCCGGCCTTGGCATAGGGATCCTCGGCGGCAAAGGCCTGCGCCGCGGCCAGATCCTCGACCTCGATGATCACCAGTGAGCCGACCATGCCGCCATTCTCGATCAGCGGGCCGCCGACAAAGACCACGCCGCTTTCGCGGGCATAGGCCAGGTGCCTGTCCCGGTTGTCGAGCCGCGTTTGCAGCGCGCCTTCCTTGTCACGGCAGTTCAGCACGAAATACATCTCATTCCTCCTTGAGCGGGCGCGACAACAGCGCGTGCATGGCCTCGGCCACCGTGACGCGGTGATCGGACAGATCCGCCACCACCTCGGCGACCGGCATCTCGATACCAAGATTTCCGGCAAGGGTCACCACGGCTTTCGCGGTGGCGACGCCCTCGACCGTGGTTTCGGGGTCGAACCCCTCGCCCTGACCAAGCGCCTGACCGAACCGGAAGTTGCGCGACAGGGGCGAGGTGCAGGTCAGCACCAGATCGCCAAAGCCCGAGAGGCCCGCCAGCGTCTCGGGCCGCGCGCCAAGGCGGATCGCCAGCCGGGTCATTTCGGCGAACCCCCGCGTCATCAGCGCGGCGCGGGCGGAATCGCCCAGCTCCGCCCCCGTCACCACGCCCGCGGCGATGGCGATGACGTTTTTCAGCGCGCCGCCCAGCTCCGCCCCCGTGGTGTCGGTGGTGCGGTAGATCCGCAGGGTCGGCGTCGACAGCCGTTCCTGCAAGGCCGCGTCATCCGTATCGCAGGCGAGCGTCAGCGCCGTGGGCAGGCCGCGCGCGATATCGGCGGCAAAGCTCGGCCCGGTCAGGATCGCCGCCCGCGCGCCGGGGCAGGTCGCATGGATCAGCGCCGTCGGCCCGTGGCCGGTGGCAAGGTCGATCCCCTTGGAACAGGCGACCAGCGTGCGCCCGTCCAGCCGCGCCCGATGTTCGCGCAGGAAGCCGCCCATCTGCTGCATCGGCATCGCCAGCAGCACGGTTTCCGTCAGCGCCGCGTCGATATCCGCCGTGACGGCAACGTTCTCCGGCAGTTCCGCCATCGGCAGACGACGGTCATTGCGGCGGGTGCGGTTCATTTCCTCGACCCGCGCGGCGTCGCGCGCCCAAAGGCTCACCGCCCCGTTCTGCGCCAGCGTGATCGCCAGCGCCGTGCCAAAGGCCCCTGCCCCCAGAATGGTCACCGTCATGCCTTCGCCCCCTTCTTGCCCGAGCCGAGCATCGCCGGTGCCCCCTGATCCAGGGGCCAGCGCGGCCGTGCCGACAGATCCATCCCGTCGCGGTGGCCAAGCTGGAACCGCCGCAGCCCGGCATAGGCGATCATCGCCGCATTGTCGGTGCACAGCCGCAGGGGCGGCGCGGCAAAGCGCGCGCCCACCCCGGCCGCGACCTGTTCCAGCCGCGCGCGGATCGCCTTGTTCGCGGCAACGCCGCCGGCCACGGCGATCGCCGGTTCGGCCGGGGACAGCGCCAGATATTCGCTCAGCGCCCGGCGGGTCTTTTCCGCCAGCACATCGCAGACGGCGGCCTGAAAGCCCGCGCACAGATCGGCGCGGTCCTGCCGCGTCAGCCCGCCCCGCGCGGCCATCGCCCCGTCGCGGGCACGCAGCAGCGCGGTCTTCAGCCCCGAAAACGACATGTCACAGCCCGGCCGGTCCAGCAGCGGGCGCGGAAAGTGGAACGCCTTCGGATCGCCCTCGGCCGCCTCGGCCTCGACCGCCGGGCCGCCCGGCTGCGGCAGGCCCAGAAGCTTTGCCGTCTTGTCGAAGGCCTCGCCCGGCGCGTCGTCGATGGTGCCGCCGATGCGGGTGAAATCATCCGCGCCGCGCACGATCAGGAACTGGCAATGCCCGCCCGAGACCAGCAGCAGCAGATAGGGAAAGGCCAGCCCGTCCGTCAGTTGCGGCGTCAGCGCATGGCCCGCCAGATGGTTGACGCCGACAAGCGGCAGCCCCGCCCCGGCGGCGATGCCCTTGGCGCACATCACGCCCGACATCACCCCGCCGATCAGCCCCGGCCCCGCCGTCACCGCGACGCCATCCAGATCGTCCAGCTGCACCCCGGCCTCGGCCAGCGCGCTTTCGACGCAGATGTCCAGCTTCTCGGCATGGGCGCGGGCGGCGATTTCCGGCACGACGCCGCCATAGGCCTCATGCAGCGCATATTGCCCCGCGACGACCGAGGACAGGATCTCCGGCCCCGCGTCGCCCATGCGGACGACGGCGGCGGCGGTGTCGTCGCAGCTCGATTCGATGCCAAGGAAGGTCAGAGCGCGGGTCATGGGCATTTGTTGCATGGCTTGTTCTTCGCAGGTAACACCGGGGCAGTCACCCTGCAATCCCGGGACCGCGATGACCGAGCCCTTTCCCGCGCTGCTGCTGACCCGGCCGGAGCCCGCGGCGCGGCGCTTTGCCGCGCTGTGCCGGGAACGGCTTGGCCGGGATCTGCCGGTGGTGATCGCGCCGCTGACCGAAATCGCGCCCACCGGGGCGCAGGTGCCGCCGGACCGGCGGGTGATCTTCACCTCGGAAAACGCCGTGGCGCTGGCGGGTCCGGGGGCGGGGCGAATGGCATGGTGCGTCGGTCCCCGCACCGCCCGCGCCGCGCGCGACAGCGGGTTTCAGGTGATCGAGGGGCCGGGCGATGCGGCCGCGCTGGCGGCAAGGATCATCGCCGACCGTTCCCCGGGGCCGTTCCTGCACCTGCGCGGGACCGAAAGCGCCTTTCCGATGGCGCAGAGCCTGCAACAAGCGGGTATCGCGGCGGATGAGCTGGTGCTCTATCATCAGCGGGACCTGCCGCTGACGGAACAGGCCCGGGCGCTGCTGTCCCGTCCGGGAACGGTGCTCGTCCCGGTGTTTTCACCGCGCAGCGCCGAAAGGCTTGCCTCCGCCCTGCCCCGCACGACCGCCGCCCGCCTTCTGGTCGCGGCGATTTCCCCCACCGCCGCCCGCGCCATCGCCGCCGCGCGGATCGCCATCGCCCCGCACCCGGATGCGGATGGCGTGCTTACCGCCCTGCGGCAGCTTATCGCCGACGATCACGCGGGTTGAGTGAAAGGGAACTGCCCTCTAGAGTGACCGCGTTACAAGGGCGCATATGTAGCGCGAATGGAGGCGAAGCCGTGGCAAGACCGAAAACCGAAACCTCCGGGGCAAGCGACGCCGCGGCGAAGGATCTGCCCGCGGCCACGGAACCGGCGGATCTGTCGCACACCCCGGCGGAGACGCCCCCGGAAGCGACCGGCCCGGAGGTCCCCGCCGAAACGCCGGCAGAGACGCCCGCAGAAACAGCGGCTGAAACACCGGCTGTGGCCGAAGAGACCGCCCCCCCGGAAACCACCCCCGAACCGCCCGAGGAACGCCTGATCGAAGCCCTGTCCGAGGGTGACACCCGCGCCGAAGAGGTCACGCCGGAACCGCCCGCCGCGGCAGTTCCCCCCGCCCCCCCGCCACAACCGCAGGTGATCCACAAGGGTCCGGGCTTCGTTCCGCTGGTCCTTGGTGGGGTCGTCGCGGCGCTGATCGGCGCGGGCGGCACGATCTTCGCCCTGCCGCATCTGCCGCCGCAGCTTGCCGGCTTCCTGCCGTCCTACACGCCCGATACCAGCGTCTTCGACACCGCGCTTGCCGAACAGAAATCGCAGATCGACTCGCTGCGCGCGGATATCGACACGCTCAAGGCCGCGCCGCCGCAGGCCGCGGACCTGTCCGGGGTTCAGGGCGTGCTGGACGAGGCCTCCTCGGGCGTGCGCAACCTGACGGACCGGCTGAGCACGGTCGAAGACCGGCTCGCCACGCTGGAAACCCGGCCCGTCGTCACGCCGGACGGCGCGCCCATCGACGATTCCACCGTGGCCGCGCTGCAAAGCCAGATCGACGGGCTGCGCCAGCAGGTCGCGACGGCTGGCCAGCCCGGCGCCGACGCGCAGCAACAGATCACCGAAGCGGCGGAGGCCGCCCGCGCCCAGATCGACACCGTGCAGGCCGAAACGCAACGCCTGCGCGCCGAATCCGAGGCGGCGGTGCATCGCTCCATCGCGCAGGCGTCGATCGCGCGGGTCGCGGCGGCGCTGCAAAGCGGTGTGCCGCTGGCCCCCGCGCTCGCCGATGCCGAGGCCGCCGGCCTGACCGTTCCCGCCGCGCTCAGGGCGAATATCCCGTCGCTGCCGGTGCTTCAGGCGAGCTTCCCCGAGGCCGCGCGCAACGCGCTTGCCGCCGCGCGGAAATCGGCGGCGGGCGAAACCTTCTGGCAAAGGGCCGGGGCCTTCCTGACGGCGCAGACCGGCGCCCGTTCCGTCGTCCCGCGCGAAGGCAACAGCCCGGATGCGATCCTGTCCCGCGCACAGGCCGCCGTCGATGCCGGCGATATCGGCAAGGCACTGTCGGAAATCGACACGCTGCCGCAGGCCGCGCAGGCGATGCTGTCGGGCTGGATCTCGCAGGCGCAGACGCGGATCGCCGCCACCGAGGCGATGGGCGAGCTTGCCCAGTCGGTGCAGTGAGGAACATGGCATGATCTGGTCCTTCGTGAAGATCGCCGTCTTTCTGGCCATCGTCGGCCTGCTCGCGCTGATTGGCGCGCGTCTGGCGGACAGCACCGACGGCTTCCGCCTCATCTTTGCCGGCACGGAATACACCTTCGGGCCGCTTCAGGCGGTGATCGCGGCGATCATCGTCTTTCTGGTGATCTGGCTGATCATCCGCGTGGCCGGGCTGCTCGTCGCCTTCCTGCGCTTCGTGAACGGCGACAACACCGCGATCGGCCGCTATTTCGACCAGAACCGCGAACGCAAGGGCTATGAGGCGCTGGCCGAGGGGATGCTGGCCGTCGCCTCGGGCGAGGGGAAGCTCGCCCTGTCCAAGGCGGCGCGGGCGGAGCGCTACCTCAACCGGCCCGAACTGACCAACCTGCTGAGCGCGCAGGCCGCCGAGGTCGCGGGCGACCGCACCAAGGCCGCCGAGGTCTATCGCCGCCTGCTGTCCGACGACCGCACCCGCTTTGTCGGGGTGCAGGGGCTGATGCGGCAGAAGCTGGAGGAAGGCGATACCGCGACGGCGCTGAAGCTTGCGGAAAAGGCCTATGCGCTGAAGCCCTCGAACGTGGACGTGCAGGACGCGCTTTTGAAGCTGCAGGCCGAGAAGGGCAACTGGAAGGGCGCGCGCGAGGTGCTCAGCGCCAAGCGCTGGCAGGGCCTGCTGCCGAAAGACGTGCATCGCCGCCGCGACGCCGTGATGGCCCTGCAGGAGGCGAAGGGCGTTTTCGAGGAAGGCGCCACGATCGAGGCGCGCGAAGCCGCGATCGCCGCCAACAAGGCCTCGCCCGACCTGATCCCCGCCGCGGTGATGGCTGCGCACGCCTATATCGACGAGGGCAAGCCGAAACATGCGTCGCGGGTGATTCTCAAGGCGTGGGAGGCCCAGCCCCACCCCGATCTGGCGGCCGTCTATGCCGCGATCCTGCCCGAGGAAACCCCCGAGGCGCGGCTGAAACGCTTCGGCAAGCTGCTGGCCCTGCGCCCGGATCACGAGGAAACCCGCCTGCTCGACGCCGAGCTGAACATCGCCGCCGAGGATTTCCCGGCCGCGCGGCGCGCCCTTGGCGATCTGGTCACCACCCATCCGACGGCGCGCGTCCTGACCATCATGGCCGCGATCGAGCGGGGCGAGGGCGCGGCCGATGCGGTCGTGCGCGGCTGGCTGACCCGCGCACTCACGGCTCCGCGCGGGCCGCAATGGTGCTGCGACAAATGCCAGAACATCCAGTCCGACTGGACCCCGATCTGCGAAAACTGCGGCGGCTTCGACACCCTGTCCTGGCGCGAGCCGGTGCAGTCGCAGATGCCCCTGCCGAACGGGGCCGAGATGCTGCCGGTCATCATCGGCCGCCCCGACGCGACGCAACCGCCGGACGCGGCGCCGGAGCCCGCCAAAGATTATGCCCCCGAACAGGTGGCGGAGAAAAATTAGGGCTACACATCGGTCGATTGGCGTGCTAACTGCCCGCCAACGACCGATCCGGTCATGTTCCCGCCGCGTCACCGATGATGCGTCACGGAATATGGCGGTCCGGTTGCCGGTGTAGCTCAGCTGGTAGAGCACGTCATTCGTAATGATGGGGTCGGGGGTTCGAGTCCCTTCACCGGCACCAGTAACTTACTGGAATACCAGAGAAAAATGGCCGTCCTTCGGGGCGGCCTTTTGCTTCTCGAATTCGCGGGACCAAGCAGAACAGGCATTAAGGCATCCTATCCTCGCGCCGATGTGATGGGTGGCGCGCACTCCCAAGGTCAGAGAACGGCAGAGCCTCGCGATTCATAGGGTGAGGTGCCATCTCGCTGGCGATGATCCGTCCCACGGCCATCGCTGCGGCAACTGCTCCGTCAATCCGCCCTCGGGCCTTGGCCTTCGTGAACTTCTCGTTCTCGGCCACCCTGTTGGCGAAGCACAGGCTCGCCAACGCCGTCGCCGTTCACAAAGGCGGTGGCTTCCTTCTTCCCGAAGTCTTCTGCCAGCAGGCCGCAGCGCCGGGACCTGCTGATCCCGACCGGACGGACCGGAAAGAGGCTGTCCAGCGAGGCAATGACATCGCCCGGCGCGCATATATCGTTTCCGGCCGGATGACACATCCGGGGTGCCGCCTGTCATGCAACTGTCATATTACTTTTGCATAAGCGTCACGCAGTGCGCCTAGGGAAAGGTGCGCGGCCATGATGGCCCCAGATATTCAGGAGTGATCCATGAACAGCGTGAAACTCGGCGTCTCGGCCCTTGCCCTGGTGGCCGTGTCTGCCACGGGCTCGTATGCCCGCGACCAGATCCAGACGGCCGGCTCGTCGACCGTGCTGCCCTATGCCACGATCGTCGCCGAAGCCTTCGGCGAAAACTTCGACTTCCCCACCCCGGTCGTCGAATCCGGCGGTTCGGGTGCCGGCCGCAAGAAACTGTGCGAAGGCGTCGGCGAAAACACCATCGACATCGCCAACTCCTCCTCGCGCATCTCGCAGTCGGACATCGACACCTGCAAGGCGAACGGCGTGAACGAGATCATGGAAGTCCGCTTCGGCTATGACGGCATCGTCTTCGCCAGCGACATCAATGGTCCGCAATTCGCCTACACCCCGGCCGACTGGTACAACGCCCTTGCCGCGAACGTGGCGAAGGACGGTGCGCTCGTCGCCAACCCGAACAAGACCTGGCAGGACGTCAACGCCGACTTCCCGGCGCAGGAACTGCTGGCCTTCATCCCGGGCACCAAGCACGGCACCCGTGAAGTGTTTGATGAAAAGGTCATCGTCGCGGGCTGCAAGGCCTCGGGCGCGTTCGACCTGTTCGCCGCCGCCTCGACCGGCGCCGACGACAAGGCCAAGGCCGCTGACGCCGCCAAGGCCTGCAACGACCTGCGCAAGGACGGCGTTTCCGTCGACATCGACGGCGACTACACCGAAACGCTCGCCCGCATCGCGGCGAACAAGAACGCCATCGGCGTCTTCGGCCTGTCGTTCTACCAGAACAACACCGACAAGCTGCGCGTCGCCACCGTGGACGGCGTGACCCCTTCGGTCGAAACCGTCGCCAAGGGCGAATATCCGGTGTCGCGTCCGCTCTACTTCTACGTGAAGAAGGCGCATATCGGCGTGGTCCCGGGCCTGCAGGAATACATCGACTTCTTCGTGTCCGATGACATGGCCGGCCCCGATGGCCCGCTGGCGGCCTACGGCCTGGTTCCCGATCCGGAACTGGCCAAGACCCAGGAAGACGTCGCCAACGACGTCGCGATGGGCCCGCTTCAATAAGACCAGGATCTGACGGTGGCGCCCCCGGGCGCCACTTTTCCCTTTTCATCGGAAAGTTCCATGAGCATCGGCCTTCTTTCCCTGATCGTGATCGTGCTGGCGGTTGCAGGCTATTTCGCGGGGCGCCGGCTGGCGGTCTCGAAAGTGGCCGGCGACATCCGCAAGCTGCATTCGCTGCCCAGCTATTACGGACAGACCGTATTCCTTTTCACCGCCGTTCCGGCGCTTTTGTTTCTGGCCGCGTGGCTGCTGATCCAGCCCCTGCTGATCGAATCGCGGGTTTCCGCGATGCTGAATGTCGCCGATGTGCCTGATGGATCCTCCGTCTCGCTGATGATGACGGATGTGCGGCGGATCGCCAACGGCATCGACCTGATGCTTGCGAAGGGCGGACTGAACAGCGCCGACATCGCCGCGATGCGCACCGACCTGACGGATGTGCGCGGCCGTCTGGCCGAGGTGGGCGTCGCCCTTGGCACCAATGTCACCCCCGCCGTCTTCGCGGCCGGCAAGGCCTATCACGACCTCTCCGGCACCAGCCGGATGATGATGACGGTGGGCGTCCTCGCGCTGGCGCTGGCGGGGTTCGTCTATGCGATCTCGCGCATCCAGCCCGAATTCCGCGCCCGCAACGTGACCGAGGCCTTCGTCAAGGTCCTGCTGATAGGCGCGTCCTGCATCGCGATCCTGACCACGGTCGGCATCGTCCTGTCGCTTGTCTTCGAAACGATCAGCTTCTTCCGCATCTATCCGGCGAAGGACTTCTTCCTCAGCCTGACCTGGAACCCGAAATTCGGCGGCGGCTCCGACCTCGGCATCTGGCCGCTGATCTGGGGCACGCTCTATATCTCGTTCATCGCGCTCCTGGTATCGGTGCCGGTGGGCATCTTCGCCGCGATCTTCCTTGCGGAATACGCCTCGAAGAAGGTGCGCGCCGTCGCCAAGCCGCTGATCGAGATCCTCGCCGGGATCCCGACCATCGTCTACGGTCTCTTCGCGCTGATCACCGTCGGCCCGATGCTGCGGGACTATTTCGCCCAGCCGATGGGGTTCGGATCGTCTTCCAGCTCGGTGATGACGGCGGGCGTGGTGATGGGGCTGATGCTCATCCCCTTCGTGTCCTCGCTGTCGGACGACATCATCAACGCGGTGCCGCAATCGCTGCGCGACGGGTCCTACGGGCTTGGTGCGACGCAATCGGAAACCATCAAGCAGGTGATCCTGCCCGCCGCCTTGCCCGGCATCGTCGGCGCGGTGCTGCTGGCCGCCTCGCGTGCCATCGGCGAAACGATGATCGTGGTGATGGGCGCCGGTGCCGCCGCCAAGATGTCGCTCAATCCGTTCGAGGCGATGACCACCGTCACGGTCAAGATCGTCAGCCAGCTCACCGGGGATACCGAATTCGCCAGCCCGGAAACGCTGGTGGCCTTTGCGCTCGGCCTGACGCTTTTCGTCTTCACCCTCGGGCTGAACATCCTCGCGCTCGTCATCGTGCGCAAGTATCGGGAGCAATATGAATGACCGCGCCCTCGACGAACATTCCGGTTCCGGCCGCGGACTTCCGTCCGTCGCTGTACAAGACCGACAGCCGCACCAAGCGCCGCAACGCGGCAGAGACCCGGTTCCGCGCCTATGGGATCGCCGCGGTGGCCTTTGGCGTGCTGGCGCTGGTGGTGCTGCTGACCTCGGTGCTCAGCCAGGGGCTCAGCGCCTTCCGCCAGACCACGATGGTCATGCAGGTCGAACTCGACCCCGCGGTGCTGGACAAGACCGGCAACCGCGATCCGGCGGAACTGGGCAAGGTGACGACCATCACCTATGGCCGGCTTCTGGATGACGCTCTGAACAAGGAACTGGCCGGAAAGGGCCTGATCCCCGAGGGCATGTCGGCGCGCGACGTGTCGGCCATGATCTCCAAGGAGGCCCCGGCGCAGCTGCGCAAGATCGTGCTGGCCGATCCGTCGAAGATCGGCTCGACCATCAGCTTCGACGCCTGGACGGGGGGCCGGATCGACGGCTTCTTCAAGGGCCGCGTGACGATGGAAAGCGCGCAGCTCGACAGCAACGTCACGCCCGAACAGCTGCAACTGGCGCAGGCCATGCGCGACGCCGGGCTGATCACGATGCCGTTCAACTGGGCCTTCATCACCGGGCCGGACGCCTCCGAAGTGCGCCCCGAGGCCGCGGGCCTTGGCGTCGCGATCCTCGGCTCGGCCTACATGATGCTGATCGTGCTGGCGCTGGCGCTGCCGATCGGGGTCGCCGCCTCGATCTACCTTGAGGAATTCGCCTCCAAGAACTGGTTCACCGACCTGATCGAGGTGAACATCGCCAACCTCGCCGCGGTGCCGTCGATCGTCTTCGGTATCCTCGGCCTCGCGGTGTTCATCAACTTCGCCGGGATGCCGCAGTCCTCGCCGCTGGTCGGCGGGCTGGTGCTGACGCTGATGACCCTGCCCACCATCATCATCTCGACCCGTGCCGCGCTGAAGGCGGTGCCGCCCTCGATCAAGGATGCGGCACTTGGCGTCGGCGCGTCGAAGACGCAGACGATCTTCCACCACGTCCTGCCGCTGGCCATGCCGGGCATCCTGACCGGCACGATCATCGGCCTTGCGCAGGCCCTTGGCGAAACCGCGCCGCTGCTGCTGATCGGCATGGTGGCCTTCGTGCGCGACTATCCCGGCGCCCCGCCGGAAGGCTTCCTCGACCCCGCCTCGGCCCTGCCGGTGCAGGTCTACAACTTCACCCAACGTGCGGATCCCGCGTTCGTCGAACGGGCATCGGGCGCTATCATCGTGCTTCTGGTCTTCCTCCTGGCGATGAACATCCTCGCGGTCATTCTGCGTCGCAAATTCGAGCGCCGCTGGTAAGGATTGATATGATGAACGACATGAGACTTACGGAGAGAGTCGTGGACGCCACCAAGATCAAGATTTCCGCCAAGGACGTGCAGGTCTATTACGGCGCCTCCCACGCGATCAAGGATGTGAACATCGAGATCCTCGACAAGACGGTCACCGCCTTCATCGGGCCGTCGGGTTGCGGCAAATCGACCTTCCTGCGCTGCCTGAACCGGATGAACGACACGATCCCGATCTGCCGGGTGGAAGGCAAGATCCTGCTGGACAGCGAGGACATCTACGACCGCAAGGTCGACCCGGTGCAGCTGCGCGCCCGCGTCGGCATGGTGTTCCAGAAGCCGAACCCCTTCCCGAAATCTATCTACGACAACGTGTCCTACGGACCGAAGATCCACGGCCTGACCCGCAACAAGGCGGAACTGGACGCGGTGGTCGAAAGTTCGCTGCGCAAGGCCGCCCTGTGGAACGAGGTCAAGGACCGTCTGGACGCCCCCGGCACCGGCCTGTCGGGCGGTCAGCAACAGCGCCTGTGCATCGCCCGCGCCGTCGCCACCTCGCCCGAGGTTCTGCTGATGGACGAACCGTGCTCGGCGCTCGACCCGATCGCCACGGCGCAGGTCGAGGAACTGATCGACGAACTGCGCACCAACTTCTCGGTGGTGATCGTCACCCACTCGATGCAGCAGGCCGCGCGGGTCAGCCAGAAGACCGCCTTCTTCCACCTCGGCAACCTGGTGGAATACGGGGATACGGCGCAGATCTTCACCAAGCCCTCGGACCCCCGCACCGAAAGCTACATCACCGGCCGCATCGGCTGACGGAGGAAGATATGGAAAACCAACACATCCTTTCCGCATTCGACCGCGACCTGGAGGCCGTTCAGGCGATGGTCGTCAAGATGGGCGGGCTGGTGGAGGCGCAGATCGTCGATGCGGCGACCGCGCTCGAAACCCGCGACGAGGAACTGGCCGAGGCCGTGCGCAAGCGCGACAAGGCCGTCGACAAGCTGGAGGAACAGATCAACGCCGAGGCCGCGCAGCTGATCGCGCTGCGCGCCCCCACGGCGTCCGACCTGCGCATCGCGCTGTCGGTCATCAAGATTTCCGGCAATCTGGAACGGGTCGGCGATTATTCCAAGAACATCGCCAAGCGCACCAAGGTCCTGTTGCAGATGCAGCAGATCAACGGTTCGACCAGCGCGCTGCGCCGGATGGCGCTGGCGGTCGAGGGGATGCTCAAGGACGCGATCGACAGCTACATCCAGCGCGATGAAAAGCTTGCGGCCGACGTGCGTTCGCGCGACATCGAGATCGACCAGATGTACAACGCGCTCTTCCGCGAATTCCTGACCTACATGCTGGAAGACCCGCGCAACATCACCGCCTGCATGCACCTGCATTTCATCGCGAAGAACATCGAGCGGATGGGCGATCTGGCCACCTCGATCGCGGAACAGGTGATCTACCTCGTCACCGGCGAGATTCCGGATGACGAACGGCCCAAATCAGAGGGCGTGACCCTTGCCAACCACCCGGAGATATAAGTCATGAGCCCCGCCCAACAGCCCTGCGTGCTGGTGGTCGAGGATGAATCGGCCCAACGCGAAGTCCTGCAATACAATCTCGAAGCCGAGGGGTTCCGCGTCGCGGTTGCCGTGAACGGCGACGAGGCGCTTTTGATGGTACGCGAGGAAAAGCCCGATCTGATCGTGCTCGACTGGATGCTGCCCAATGTCTCGGGGATCGAGATCTGCCGCCGGGTGAAGGCGAACCCGGAAACCCGCCAGATCCCGATCATCATGCTGTCCGCCCGGTCGGAGGAATCCGACCGCGTGCGGGGGCTGGAGACCGGCGCCGACGATTACGTCGTGAAACCCTATTCGGTGGTGGAACTGATGGCGCGCCTGCGCACGCAGCTGCGCCGGACGCGGCCGGCCTCGATGGGGGAACGGCTGGCCTATGACGACATCATCCTCGATTCCGGCGAACACCGGGTGTTCCGCGACGGTCAGATGCTGAAGCTCGGCCCGACCGAATTCCGTCTGCTGTCCACGCTGATGGAAAAGCCGGGCCGGGTCTGGACGCGGGATCAGTTGCTGGACCGGGTCTGGGGACGGGACATCTACGTGGACACCCGCACGATCGACGTGCATGTGGGCCGTCTGCGCAAGGCGCTGATGGCGCATGGCGGCACGGATCCCGTGCGCACCGTGCGCGGCACGGGCTATTCGCTCGGCTGAGTTTTCAGGAAAGCCTCGACTTCGGCGCGGGCGGGGATGGCATCGGCCGTTCCCGCCCGTGTCACCTTCAGCGCCGCCGCGGCCGAAGCCAGCCGCATCGCATCCGCCGGGGGCAGCCCTTCGGCCAGACCGGCCACCAGATAGCCCGCGAAAGTGTCCCCCGCCCCCGTCGTGTCGACGGGCGTCACGTGGAACGCGGGGGCCGAAACCTGCGTTCCCGCGGCAAGGTCATACCACATCGCGCCCCTTGCCCCGAGTGTCACGACAAGCCGCGCCACCGGAAGCTCCTGCAAGGTCACGCCGAAATCGGCGCACAGCTGCGCCGCCTCGATTTCATTGACGATCAGCAGCGAGATGTGGTCGATCACCGCGCGCACCGATCCGGCGTCGAAGGGGGCGGCGGAATAGACGACCGTCATCCCCGCGGCCCGGGCGGCCTGTGCCGCCTCGACCTGCGCCGAGGTTTCGTTCTGCATCACCAGCCAGTCGCCCGCCCGCGCGGTATTCAGCGCGAACAGCGCCTGCCCGGGCGAGATCGCCCGGTTCGCGCCGGGATAGACGATGATGAGGTTTTCACCCGAAGCCTCGACCTCGATGATCGCATGGCCGGAGGCGCCGGGCAGCTCGGCGACGTGGCGGCAATCCACCCCCGCCGCGGTCATCCGGTCAACCATCCACCGCCCGTCCTCGCCGATCGCGCCGACATGGCGCACCTCCGCCCCGGCGCGGGCCAGCGCCACCGACTGGTTCGCCCCCTTGCCGCCAAGGCCTGTCGCATAGTCCTGCGCGGCCAGCGTCTCCCCCGGCGCCGGCAGATGCGGCAGCCGGTAGAAGTGATCGGCGTTGATCGACCCGAGGTTGAAGACCGTCATCGCCGCCCCCGTTACTTGCCCTGACCGAGTTCGCAGGCCGCGATCGCCGCCATGTTCAGGATATCGTTCACCGTGGCGCGCGTGGTGCACAGCTGGATCGGCTTTTCCACCCCCGTCAGCACCGGCCCGATCACGGTGGCCCCGGCCATTTCCTGCATCAGCTTGGTCGAGATCGAGGCCGCGTGCCGCGCCGGCACCACCAGCACGTTGGCGGGCCCGGTCAGGCGGCAGAACGGATAGGATTTCATCTGGTCCATGTTCAGCGCCACATCGACGGTCATTTCGCCATCATATTCGAAATCGACCCCGCGCGCGTCCAGCACCTTGGGCGCCATATACATCTTGCTCGCGCGTTCCGAGACGGGATAGCCGAAGGTCGAGAACGAGGCGAAGGCCACCCGCGGCTCCAGCCCGAGCCCGCGCGCCACCATCGCACCCGCCTCGGCGATGTCGGCGAGGTCTTCGGCTTCGGGCCATTCATGCACCAGCGTATCGCCGACCAGAACCACCCGCCCGTTGTGCAGGAGCGCGGTGATGCCCACCGCCCCGTCCGAGGGCTTGGCGTCGAACACCTTGTTGATGCGTTCGAGGATATAGCCGGATTTCCGCGTCGCCCCGGTCACCAGCCCGTCGCCATGCCCATGCGCCAGCATCAGCGCGGCAAAGACATGCCGGTCGCGGGTGGCAAGCTTGTGGACATCCTCGGCGTCGTGGCCCTGCCGTTGCAGGCGCTCATACAGGAAGGCCTTGTAGGCATCGAGATGCCGGGAATTCGCCGCGTTCACCACCGTGATCTCGCGGTAGGCATCGCCCAGACCGGCGGCTTCCAGCTTTTCGCGCACATCGGCCTCGCGGCCCACGACCAGCGCGCGGCCCATGCCGCCACGCTGCCATGCCACGGCGGCGCGCAGCACGCGGGGGTCGTCCCCCTCGGCAAAGATCATCGTCGCCTGCGCCTGCCGGGCGCGGGACTGGATGCCCTGCAGGATCGCCGCCGTCGGGTCCATGCGGACGCGCAGGTCTTGGGTATAGGCCTCCATGTCGATGATCGGGCGGCGGGCGACGCCGGTATCCATCCCGGCCTTGGCCACGGCGGGCGGGATCACATGGATCAGCCGCGGGTCGAAGGGCGTCGGGATGATGTAGTCGCGCCCGAAAGTCAGCTTGCGGCCATAGGCCATCGCCACCTCGTCCGGCACGTCCTCGCGCGCAAGGCGGGCCAGCGCATGGGCACAGGCGATCTTCATTTCCTCGTTGATCGCGCGGGCGTGGATATCCAGCGCGCCACGGAACAGATAGGGGAAGCACAGGACGTTGTTGACCTGGTTCGGATAGTCGGACCGCCCCGTCGCCACGATCGCATCCGGGCGGACGGCATGGGCCTCTTCGGGGGTGATTTCCGGGTCGGGGTTCGCCATGGCGAAGATGACCGGATTGTCGGCCATGGTCTTGACCATCTCGGGCGTCAGCGCGCCCTTGGCCGAAACGCCCAGGAACACATCCGCGCCCTTCATCGCATCTTCCAGCGTGCGGGCGTCGGTCACGGCGGCATGGGCCGATTTCCACTGGTTCATGCCCTCAGTCCGGCCCTGCCAGATCACGCCCTTTGTGTCGCACATCAGGCAGTTCTGCGGCCGCGCGCCCATCGACTTGAGCAGCTCGAGGCACGCGATCCCCGCCGCGCCGGCACCGTTGAGGACGATCCGCACATCCTCGATCTTCTTGCCCGACAGTTCCAGCGCGTTGATCATCCCCGCCGCGCAGATCACCGCGGTGCCGTGCTGGTCATCGTGGAACACCGGAATGTCGCAGATCTCTTTCAGCCGGCTTTCGATGATGAAGCATTCCGGCGCCTTGATATCTTCGAGGTTGATCCCCCCGAAGGTCGGCGCCATCAGGCTGACGGCCTTGATGATCTCGTCCGGGTCCTCGGTCGCCAGTTCGATGTCGATCGAGTTCACATCGGCGAAACGCTTGAACAGGACCGACTTGCCCTCCATCACCGGTTTCGAGGCCAGCGCGCCCAGATTGCCCATGCCAAGGATCGCCGTCCCGTTCGAGATCACCGCGACCATGTTGCCCTTGACGGTATAGTCATAGGCGGTTTCCGGACGGTCCGCGATCGCCTGCACCGGCACGGCGACGCCCGGGCTGTATGCCAGGCTCAGGTCGCGCTGCGTCGCCATCGGCTTCGAGGCGACGACCTCGTATTTGCCGGGCTTCGGTTCGATGTGGTAGGCCAGCGCCTCCTCGGGCGTGACGCGGTTCTTGTTGGTCATGGGGGTCTCCTCGGATCTGGAACCTCCTTAGCGTCGGGCCGCGGACGTCTCAATGGATTTGCACGCGGTTTTCGCCTTTTGTAGGGTCGCGCCAAATCAGGGGGCATCATGACCGAACCGACAGTCACGCCGATGATGGCACAATATCTGGCGATCAGAGAGGCGAACCCGGGGGCACTGCTGTTCTACCGGATGGGCGATTTCTACGAAATGTTCTTTGAGGATGCCGTGGCGGCATCGGCGGCGCTGGACATCGCGCTGACGAAACGCGGCAAGCATCTGGACCAGGACATCCCGATGTGCGGCGTGCCGGTCTTTGCCGCCGAGGGGTATCTGCTGACGCTGATCCGCAAGGGCTTCCGCGTCGCCATCGCCGAGCAGATGGAAGACCCGGCCGAGGCGAAGAAGCGCGGCTCCAAATCCGTGGTGAAGCGCGACGTGGTGCGGCTGGTGACGCCGGGGACCCTGACCGAGGACAGCCTGCTGGAAGCGCGGCGCAACAACTTCCTCGCCGCCTGGGGCGAGGTGCGGGACGAAGGCGCGCTGGCCTGGGTCGACATTTCCACGGGCGAGATCCGGGTGATGCCCTGTCCTCTGGTGCGGCTGGGGGCGGAGCTGGCGCGGCTCGCCCCGCGCGAGCTGCTGGTGGGTGAAATGCGCGAGGCCGACTGCCGCCCCGTGACCGAGGATATGCGCGTCGCGCTGACGGTGGTGCCGCGCGCGGGCTTCGACAGTCAGGGGGCGGAAAAGCGGCTGCTGGATCTTTACGGGATCGGCTCGCTCGACGCTTTCGGCGGGTTCTCGCGGGCCGAGGTCTCGGCGCTTGGGGCGATCGTCGATTATCTGGACCTGACGCAGCGGGGCAAGCTGCCGCTGCTGCGCCGCCCGGTGCGCGAGGAAGCCGGCGCCCTGATGCAGATCGACGCCGCCACCCGGCGCAATCTGGAACTGACGCAGGCGCTGTCGGGCGGGCGCGAGGGATCGCTGCTGTCGGTGATCGACCGGACGGTGACGGCGGGGGGCGCGCGGCTGCTGGAACGGCGGATCTCGGCGCCGTCGCGCGATCTGGCACAGATCCGCGCGCGGCACGATGCGGTGCGTTTTCTGCTGGAACAGAGCCGCTTTTGCGAGGATCTGCGCGCCGATCTGAAGCGCGCGCCGGATATGGACCGCGCGCTCGGGCGGCTGGCGCTGGACCGGGGCGGGCCGCGCGACATGGTTTCGATCCGGGCGGCGCTGACGCAGGCGGGGCATATCGCCGGGCGGCTGCCCCCGGACGCGCCCGCCCTGCTGACCGAGGCGGCCCGCGCCCTGACCGGGCATGAGGACCTCGTGGCGCTGCTGGATGCCGCGCTGGTGGCCGAGCCGCCCTTGCTGGCACGCGATGGCGGCTTCATCGCGGCGGGCTATGATACGGAACTGGACCGGACGCGGCAGCTGCGCGACGAAGGGCGCGGCGTCATCGCCGGGATGCAGGCGCAGTATATCGGGGACACCGGGATTTCCTCGCTGAAGATCAAGCACAACAACGTGCTGGGCTATTTCATCGAGACGACGGCGACCCATGCAGAACGGATGCTGGCGCCGCCCCTGTCGGAACGGTTCATCCACCGGCAGACGACCGCCAATCAGGTGCGCTTCACCACGCTGGAACTGAGCGAGCTGGAAACCCGCATCCTGAACGCCGGCGCCCATGCGCTGGAGATTGAAAAACGCCTGTATGACAGCCTGAAATCCGCGATCCTCGCCCATGCCGGTCCGATCGGCGAGGCGGCCCGGGCGCTTGCCGAAATCGACCTTGCCACGGCTTTCGCCGATCTTGCCGCCGGGGAGGATTGGGTCGAGCCGCTGATCGACGAAAGCCGCGCCTTCGAGGTGGAAGGCGGCCGTCACCCGGTTGTCGAGGCCTCGCTGAAACGCCGGGGTGAATCCTTCATCGCCAACGACTGTGGCCTGACCTCCGGCGCCACGCCGGCGATCTGGCTGCTGACCGGGCCGAACATGGCGGGGAAATCCACCTTCCTGCGGCAGAACGCGCTGATCGCCCTACTGGCGCAGGCGGGCAGCTTCGTTCCCGCGCGGCGCGCGCATATCGGGCTGGTGAGCCAGCTTTTCAGCCGCGTCGGCGCGGCGGACGATCTGGCGCGGGGACGTTCCACCTTTATGGTGGAAATGGTGGAAACCGCGGCAATTCTCAATCAAGCGGATGACAGGGCGCTGGTTATTCTGGATGAAATCGGGCGCGGCACGGCCACCTATGACGGGCTGTCGATCGCCTGGGCGGTGCTGGAACATCTGCACGGCGCGAACCGCTGCCGCGCGCTTTTCGCCACGCATTACCACGAAATGACCGCACTCGCCCGCAAGCTCGACGGCGTGGAAAACGCCACCGTCAGCGTCAAGGAATGGGAAGGCGAGGTGATCTTCCTGCACGAGGTGCGCAAGGGCGCAGCGGATCGCAGCTACGGCGTGCAGGTGGCGCAACTGGCGGGCCTGCCCGCCTCGGTCGTGTCACGGGCGCGGATCGTTCTCGACGCGCTGGAAACCGGCGACCGCGAGGGTGGGTCGAAGAAGCAGATGGTGATCGACGACCTGCCGCTGTTCTCGGTGGCGAAACCGGCGCCCGCGCCCGCCGCACCGTCGAAGGTCGAGGAGCGCCTGCGCACCCTCCATCCCGACGAGATGACGCCGAAACAGGCGATGGAGGCGCTTTACGAACTCAGGGGGCTCCTGAAGGAAGCCCCCTGATCTTCATTCTTCCATAAATATCCCGGGGGAATCCTTGCGGCTTTGCCGCAAGGATGGGGGCAGCGCCCCCCGCCCGCCATCGGTCAGCTTTTCGGTGTGGAACTCACGCCGACCTTCGCCGGACGCAGCAGCCGGTCATGCAGCATGAAGCCGTTGTCCATCACCTGAATGATGTCGCCCGCCTTGGTGCCGGGAACCGGCGCCTCGAACATCGCCTCGTGATGCTGCGGATCGAAACGGTCGCCGACCACGGGCGTGATGGCGACGATGCCGTGGCGCTTGAAGACGTTCAGCAGTTCGCGCTGCGTCAGTTCCACGCCCTCGATCAGCGCGGGGGCCGCGGCGCGCACATCCTCGCCCGCCGCATCCAGCGCGCGGTTCAGCGCGTCGAACACCGGCAGCATGTCGCGCGCCAGTTTCGAGCCACCGTAGTTTTCCGCCTCGCGGCGGTCGCGGTCGGCGCGCTTGCGGGCATTCTCGGCATCCGCCAGCGCCCGCATGAACCGATCCCTGAATTCATCCCGCTCGGCGCGCAGCGTTTCCAGTTCACCGCTTTCGTCCACCGAATCTTCGGCCAGCGGTTCGTTCAGTTGCTCCTGATCTTCGAGCATCTCGTCTTTCTTTTCACTCATGGTCCTACCCTTTTGCCGGACAGAACGCGCCCGACAAGCTGCGCCGTGAAATCCACGATCGGCACGATGCGTCCGTAGTTGAGCCGTGTCGGCCCGATAACCCCTATCGCCCCGATGATCTTGCGTTCAGCGTTCATATAGGGAGAGACGACGACAGAGGAACCCGAAAGTGAAAAAAGCTTGTTCTCCGAGCCGATAAAAATGCGCACACCGTCGCCTTTCTCGGTCAGATCGAGGAATTCGGCGATGTCGCGCTTGCGTTCCAGATCGTCGAACAGGCTGCGGACCCGGTCGATATCGCCCTCGGCATCCAGAAGGTTCGACTGGCCGCGCACGATCAGCCGTTCATAGGACTCGCCCTTGTCGGCCCATTGCGCCAGACCGCTTTCGACCAGCGCCGAGGCGAGCGTATCCAGTTCCTGCCGGCGCGAGGCGATCTCGGCCGTGATCTGCTTGCGCAGGTCGGCGAGCGTCAGCCCCTCGGCCAGTGCGTTGAGGAAATTCGCCGCCTCGCGCATCGAGGACGGCGTCTGCCCCGGCGGCGGAGTGAATACGCGATTTTCGACCTGTCCGTCAGCAAAGACCAGCACCACCAGCGCCCTGTCAGGCCCGAGCGAGACGAATTCGATATGCCGGATCGCCGCTTCGTGTTTCGGCGCCAGAACGATGCTCGCCCCATGCGTCAGCCCCGACAGCGCGCCGCTGACCCGATCGAGCAGCGAGCCGACATCCGGGTCGCTTTCGCCCAGTGTCGCCTCCAGCGCCTGTCGGTCCCGGGCGTGAAGCTCGCTCATCTCCATGAAGCCGTCGACGAAGATCCGCAGGCCCAGCTGCGTCGGAACCCGTCCGGCGGAAACATGCGGGCTGCCCAGAAGCCCCATGTATTCAAGGTCCTGCATCACATTGCGGATCGTCGCGGCGGACAGCTTTTCGCTGAACTGCCGGGTCAGGGTGCGCGATCCGACCGGATCCCCGGTTTCCAGATAGCCCTCGACCACCCGGCGAAAGACTTCACGCGAGCGTTCATTGAGGTCGGACAGCAATCTGGTCTGGTCGTCCATCACGTTCTTCATTGCCAGCATTAAAGCCCAAGACACGATCAGGTCAATCGTGCCTTCGGGCTTGCATCGCGGCCTTCCTCGCCTCAAATGAGGCAAACTCTTCGAAAGGAACGATCATGCGCCCTTCTGGCAGGAATCTAGGCGAAATCCGCACGATTTCAATCGAGACCGGCATCACCAGACATGCGGAGGGATCCTGCCTGATCAAGGTCGGCGACACCCATGTGCTGTGCACCGCCACGCTTGAGGAAAAGGCGCCCTCTTTCCTGAAGGGCACCGGGCTCGGCTGGGTCACGGCGGAATACGGCATGCTGCCGCGCGCCACCAATTCCCGCACCCGGCGCGAAGCCGCGGTGGGCAAGCAATCCGGCCGAACGCAGGAAATCCAGCGGCTGATCGGGCGGTCCTTGCGGGCCGGCGTTGACCGCTCGGCGCTTGGCGAACGGCAGATCGTCGTCGATTGCGACGTGATTCAGGCGGATGGCGGGACGCGCTGCGCCTCGATCACCGGGGGCTGGGTGGCGCTGCGTCTGGCGGTGAACAAGCTGCTGAAGGCCGGCGTGATCTCCTCGGACCCGATCCTCGACCACGTGGCGGCGATTTCCTGCGGCATCTACGCCGGGCAGGCGGTGGCCGATCTGGACTATGCCGAGGACAGCGAGGCCGGCGTTGACGGCAATTTCATCCTGACCGGCGCGGGCAAGCTGGTCGAGGTGCAGATGTCAGCCGAGGGCGCGACCTTCACCCGAGACCAGATGAACCAGTTGCTGGATCTGGCCGAAGCGGGGATCGCCAAACTCGTCGCCGCGCAGAAGGAAGCCGTGGCATGAGGAAGTTCACCGGCAAGACGCTGCTCTTCGCGACGCATAACGCGGGCAAGGTCGAAGAGATGCGGGCGCTGCTGGCGCCCTACGGGATCGAGGTGAAGTCGAACGCCGATTTCAATCTGCCGGAACCCGAGGAAACAGGCACTACTTTTGCCGAAAACGCCCGGATCAAGGCCCATGCGGCGGCGCAGGCGACCGGCCTGCCGGCGCTGTCGGACGACAGCGGGATCGAGGTCGACGCCCTTGGCGGTGCCCCGGGGGTCTATACCGCCGACTGGGCCGAAACGCCGAACGGGCGCGATTTCACCATGGCGATGACCAAGACCTGGACCGAATGCGAAAAGATCGCGGCGCCGTTTCCGCGCACCGCCCGGTTCCGCTCGACGCTGGTTCTGGCCTGGCCCGATGGGCATGACGAGATCTTCGACGGCAAGGTGGAGGGCCAGCTCGTCTGGCCGATGCGCGGCACGCATGGGCATGGCTATGACCCGATGTTCCAGCCCGACGGTTACGACATCACCTTTGGCGAGATGGAACCAGCGGAAAAGAACCGGATCAGCCACCGCGCCAATGCCTTCCGCAAGCTGGTGACCTGCTTTGGCGGGCGCAGGAATGTGTCCAGCGGCTCGCCCTATGAGCCGAAGCTGGGCTATTCGCGGGCCGTAATGCAGGGCGACTGGTGCTTTGTCGCCGGGACCACGGGCGCGGATCCGGTGACAAGAACCTTCCCCGACAGCGTTCTGGATCAGGCCCGCAACGCGCTGGCGACCATTCGGGGCGTGCTGGAGGCGCAGGGCTTCAGCCTGTCCGACGTGGTGCGGGCGAATTACGTGATCACCGATCCGTCCTATGTCGAGGCGATCATTCCTGCCCTGTCGGAGACCTTCGGCGAGATTCGCCCGGCGGCGATGATGATCGTGGCAGGGCTGGTGAATCCGGCGATGAAAATCGAAATCGAAGTCACGGCGCTGCGCGGATGACCGAGGATTGGCGGCACGGAGGGTTCGGCCTTTACCTCCACTGGCCCTTCTGTGCCGCCAAATGCCCTTATTGCGACTTCAACAGTCATGTCTCGGCGGCGATTGACCAACGCCGCTGGCAGGCCGCCTATCTGGCCGAGATCGACAGGGTTGCGGCGGAGGTGCCCGACCGTATCCTGAACACCGTATTCTTCGGCGGCGGGACACCTTCGCTGATGGAGCCGGAATTGGTCAGCGCCATTCTGGACCGTATCCGCGCCCGCTGGCGGTTGTCGAACGATCTGGAAGTGACGCTGGAAGCGAACCCCACCAGTATCGAATCCGGCCGGTTCAGAGCCTATTCCGAGGCCGGGGTGAACCGGATTTCCATGGGAATGCAGGCGCTGAACGACACCGACCTGCGTCGCCTTGGCCGGATGCACACCGCTGCCGAGGGGCGCCGGGCCTTTGACATCGCGCGGACGCATTTCCAGCGGGTGAGCTTCGATCTGATCTATGCCCGGCAGGAGCAGGATCTTGCCGCATGGGAGGCGGAGCTGCGCGAGGCGATCGGCATGGCGGTGGATCACTTCTCCCTTTATCAACTGACGATCGAGGAAGGCACAGCCTTTGGCCGCCGCGCGGCGATCGGCAAACTGCCCGGTCTGCCGGACGAGGATCTGGGCGCGGATATGTATCTGCGCACGCAGGAAATTTGCGACAGCGCCGGCCTGCACGCCTATGAGGTGTCGAACCACGCCCGCGAAGGCGCGGAATGCCGGCACAATGAGGTCTACTGGCGTTATGGCGATTATGCCGGTATCGGCCCCGGTGCGCATGGACGGTTGACGCTTGCCGGCCAGCGCCACGCCACGACAACGCCGAAGGCACCGGGAGCATGGCTGGAGATGGTCGAGCGGGACAGATGCGGGGAGCTGCCGCGCGAAGCCCTGCCCCGTGACGAACAGGCGATCGAATTTCTGCTGTTCGGGCTGCGACTGGCCGAAGGGATCGATCCGCTGCGGTATCGCGCCCTTTCCGGCCGCGATCTGCCGCAGGACAAGATCCGCGATCTGCAGGAATTGGGCCTGATTAGTGACGATTCCGGTCGGATTCGTGCGACCGCCGAGGGCCGCGCCGTGCTGAATGGTGTGATCCGCGAGCTGATGCCCTGAGCTTCAGTGACTGCTGAGAAGCTGGCACAGGCGGTCAAGTTCATCCAGATCGGCGTAGGAAATCACCAACTGCCCGCTTTGTGCCGATTTAGGCATGATCGAGACCTTGAGACCGACAGCGGCGCTCAGATCGTTTTCCAGCGCGACGGTATCAGCATCCTTGTTGCGCGTGGGAGCGGGGTTGGATTTTGCGCCGGTCTCGCGGGGCTTCTGCGCCAGACGTTCGACCTCGCGCACCGAAAGCCCGCGCGAAACAGCCTCGCGCGCAAGACGGATAGGGTCTGCCGAAGTGATCATCGCCCGCGCATGACCCGCCGTCAGCTTGCCGTCGCGCAGAAAATCCTGAACTTCGTCAGGGAGTTGCAGCAGACGAAGCTGGTTTGCGATATGGCTGCGGCTTTTTGAAAGCGCTTCGGCCAGTTTTTCCTGCGTATGGCCGAAACGGTCCATGAGCTGGCGATAGCTGAGCGCCTCTTCCAGCGGGTTCAGATCGGCGCGCTGGATGTTTTCGATGATGGCGACTTCGAGAACCTCGGTATCGCTCAGATCGCGAACGATGGCCGGAAGTTCGTGCAATTGCGCGATTTGCGCGGCGCGCCAGCGGCGTTCGCCGGCAACGATTTCGTAATGGCCATCTTTGTGCGGATGCTTGCGAACGATCAGCGGCTGGATGACGCCCTTTTCGCGGATCGAGGCCGCAAGTTCATCGAGCGCCTCCGGGTCGAAGGTGCGGCGCGGCTGGTCCGGATTGGGCTCGATCATCTCGATCGGAAGATGGGTTTCCGGCCTGCGCGGCGCCGCATCGACATCCGCCGGGGTCAGATAGGCATCCGCCATCAGGGCCGAGAGGCCCCGGCCCAATCCGCGACGTTCCGGCTTTTTGTCGTTCATCTTTTATCCCTTCGTCTGCGCCGCATGATGGGCAAGGAATTCGCGCGCCAAGGCCCGATAGGCTTCGGCCCCGCGCGAGGAGGAATCGTAGCTCAGAACCGGCATCGCATAGGACGGCGCCTCGGATACGCGGACATTGCGCGGAATCATCGTCCGGAATACCAGTTCGCCCAGGGTCGCGCGGGCATCTGCCTCGACCTGTTGCGAAAGGTTGTTGCGCACATCATACATTGTCAGCACGATTCCGTCGATCCGCAGGTCCGGATTGGCGGATTGGCGAACCTCGCGCACCGTCAGCATCAGTTGCGACAGACCTTCGAGCGCAAAGAACTCCGCCTGCAACGGCACAAGCACCGAATCGGCCGCAACCATCGCATTGACCGTCAACTGGTTGAGGGACGGCGGACAATCTATCAAGATATAGTCTACATCAAGGTCATCGACCAAAGGCTGGCGGAGCGAATCGTGCAGCAGAAAGCTGCGCTTTTCGTTCGAAACCAGCTCCATATCTGCCGAGGACAGATCGGTGGTCGCCGGACAGATCATCAAACCGTCAATCGCAGTCTTCTGAATGACCGAGGCAAGCGGCACAGCATCTATCAGCAGGTCATAGCTGGTGAAATCGCGGCTGTCCGGCTCAATCCCCAGTCCGGTCGACGCATTTCCCTGCGGGTCCAGATCGACGAGAATCACGCGCTTACCGTGTTCGATCAGCGCCGCGGCCAGGTTGATCGCCGTCGTGGTCTTGCCCACCCCACCCTTCTGGTTGGTGACCGCGACAATTCTGGATCGCCTTTGACGCAGCGGATCAGACATGGACGGGCTCTTTCATCTTCAGGATCACGGCGTCTTTGTCGGTAAGGCTTGGAAACTGTTCATGGGAGAATGACCAGTTTTTCGCGGCCTCGGCAAGCTCATCCCGCCACCGGATGCCTTTTGGGAAAAGACAAATGCCATCCTTCGCAAGATGTCGCGCAGCATATCCCAGAAGGTCCGACAGCGGCGCCAAGGCCCGGGCGCTGAGAATGTCGCAATTGGCTGGCGGCAGTGCCTCGATCCGATCGGCTTTGACGGTCACCTTGAGGCCGAGCTTCACGGCGGCCGTCGTCAGAAATGCCGCCTTTCGGCGATCGCTCTCAACCAGCATAACCGATAGGTCCGGACGTTTCTCCGCCGCCAGAATGGCCACGATCAGCCCCGGAAATCCCCCGCCACTGCCAATATCCATCCAAAGGCCACTCCGTCCCTCTGACAGATCGAAAATCTGAGCGGAATCAAGGAAGTGACGGCTCCAGATTTGCCTGATCGTATGCGGCGAGACCAGATTGATCGCCCCATTCCATTTGATCAGGAGCTGTTCAAACCCCTCAAGACGCTCCAATGTTTCACGTGAAACATCCACGGATTTCAGAAATTCGGCCTTTTCGCTCATGCGATCGCAGCCCGCCTACCCTGCCGCAGCCGCGCAAGAATCAGCGCGAGCGCCGCGGGCGTCATTCCGTCAATCCGTCCCGCCTGAGCCAATGTCTGCGGTCGCGCCCGGCCAAGCTTGAGCTTCAGCTCGTTCGACAAGCCCGAAAGCGCGGAGTAATCGAAATCGTCCGGAATCACCCAATCCTCATCACGCTTGAGCGCGGCGATATCGTTTTCCTGCCGGATGATATAATGCGCATAGAGTGCGTCCCGCGCAAGTTGCTCACCGATTTTCGGATCCATCGCCCCAAGTTCAGGGATAACGGCCGCGAGTTGGCTGAAATCGATATCAGGGAAGGACAAAAGCGAATAGGCGCTCCTTTTAGCGCCATCCTGATTGACCCGCAGACCCCGCAACGCGGCTTCTTTCGGCGTCAGAACGATCGACGCGAGAAGATCCTTGCCCGCGGAAAGCCTCTCCATCTTGTCGGAAAAGCTCCGCCGCCGTTCCTCCCCAACGCATCCAAGCGCGAGTCCCACGCCCGTCAGGCGCTGGTCCGCGTTATCTGCGCGCAGAGAAAGCCGGAACTCCGCACGCGATGTGAACATCCGGTAGGGTTCGGACACGCCACGGGTCACCAGATCGTCGATCATGACCCCGATATAGCTGCTGGTCCGGCTGAAGATCATCGGATCGCGCGATTGAACGCACAGCGCCGCATTCAGGCCGGCAACAAGCCCCTGAGCGGCGGCTTCTTCATACCCGGTCGTGCCATTGATCTGGCCCGCCAGATACAGACCCGGCAGGTCGCGCAACTCCAACGTCGGCTTCAATGCGCGCGGATCGACGAAATCATATTCAATCGCATAGCCCGGCTGCAGGATCCGGACATTTTCAAGACCACGAATCGACCGGATATAGCGTTCCTGCACATCCTCGGGCAGCGAAGTCGAAACCCCGTTGGGGTAAATGGTATCGTCATCCAGCCCCTCGGGCTCCAGAAAGACCTGATGCGCATTCTTATCCGCGAAGCGGACAACCTTGTCCTCGATCGACGGGCAATAGCGCGGCCCGACGCCCGAAATATGCCCACCATACATTGCCGAACGATTAAGGTTTTCTCGGATGATGTCGTGCGTCTGTTCGTTCGTGTGCGTGATTCCGCAGGAAACCTGCCTGACGAATGGCTTGTCATGCAGAAAGCTGAACATTTCCGGATCGTCGTCACCAGGCTGGCTATCCAGGATATCCCAGCGAATCGTCTTCCCATCCAGACGCGGCGGGGTGCCGGTCTTGAGCCGCCCCAGTGGCAAGGATAGATCGCGCAACCGGGCCGCCAGTGCAACCGACGGCTGATCTCCAATTCGCCCGCCCGGCTTCTGCCGGTCGCCGATATGGATCACACCATTCAGGAAGGTCCCCGTCGTCAGCACAATGCCACCCGCCGCCAGCTGACTGCCATCGGCCAGGATAACGCCTGAAACCTTTCCTTCGGTCACGATCAGATCCGCGACCTCACCCTCAATCACCGTCAGGTGTGGTTGATCGTCGGTCAGTTTTTGCATCGCTTCGCGATAAAGCTTGCGGTCTGCCTGAGTCCGGGGTCCCTGCACCGCCGGTCCCTTGCGGCGATTCAACAGCCGGAACTGGATCCCGGCAAAATCCGCCGCACGGCCCATCACGCCATCCAGCGCATCGATTTCCCGAACCAGATGCCCCTTACCCAGCCCACCGATCGCCGGATTGCAGGACATCACCCCGATTGCATCGCGACGCAAGGTGACCAGCGCCGTTTCCGCACCCATACGGGCCGAGCCATGCGCCGCCTCGGTCCCGGCATGACCGCCGCCGACAACGATGACGTCAAAATGTTTCACGTGAAACACTCCTCACTTCCCGATGCAAAAACTCGCAAAAATCTCGTCAAGAAGATGTTCGACATCCACATGTCCGACAAGAGCTTCCAGCGCCCGCAGAGCCTGCCTTAGCGATTCCGCCGCCAGTTCTGCCCTCTCGGTGCCGCGCAATACCTCATTCCGCGCCGAATCCAAAGCATCAAATGCGCGTGACAGGGCGGCGCGATGACGTTCCCGACTCATGACACCGGCACCTGCCGCGCGATTGGCCAGTATTGCCGTCACTTCAGCGATCAGCCGATCAAGCCCCTCGCCCGTCTTTCCGGAAATCGCAAAGCCATCCACTGACCGCAAATCCGCCTTGCCAAACACGATCAGATCATCCGGCTTGGGCGCAATCATCGGCACATCCGCATCATCCAGAAGAAAAATCCGCAGATCCGCACCCTGCGCGCGCTGAACAGCGCGCTCGACCCCAATCGCTTCCACCACATCAGCGGTCTCACGCAGGCCCGCCGTATCCAGAAGCGTCACCGCGAGACCGCCAAGATCCATCCGCACCTCGATCACATCGCGGGTCGTGCCCGCGATTTCCGAGGTGATAGCCGCTTCCCGTCCCGCCAACATATTGAGAAGTGTGGATTTTCCGGCATTCGGACGGCCCACGATCGCGACTTCGAATCCTTCGCGAATGCGTTCTGCCGCGCCGCTGCGATCCATTTCCCACCGAAGATCGCGGCGCAGATCGTCGATCAATTCAATCACTTCCGGCGTCACATCGACCGGAACATCCTCATCCACGAAATCAATCGTCGCTTCAAGCAATGCCGCGGCCCGCACCAGCTTTGCCCGCCAGCCCTCGACCATCGTTCCGACCGCCCCGGAAAGAACGGCAAGTGCTTGTTTTCGTTGTGATTCTGTTTCGGACTCAATCAGATCCGACAGGCCCTCGACCTGCGCAAGATCCAGCCGGCCATTTTCCAGCGCGCGCCGGGTGAATTCCCCCGGTTCCGCCAGCCGCAGCCCCTCCATCCCCGAAAGCGCACGCAGAACGGCGGTCACCGTCGCCATGGCACCATGCAGATGCAGCTCGGCGACCTCTTCCCCCGTGAAACTCGCACCTTCCGCGAAGCAGATCACCACCGCCTCGTCCAGCGTCTCCCCGTCCAGCCGCAGATGCCGCAGGCCGGCGACGCGCGGCTCCGGCAGGCGCCCCGCCAGACGGCCAGCCGCCTCCCACGCCAGCGCCCCGGAGATACGAATAACGGCGACGCCCGCCTTTCCGCGGGCCGTCGCCAGGGCAAAGATCGTCTCCATTTGCCCCTCCGGGCGTCAGCCGTTCATGGAATCGAAGAATTCCGCGTTGGATTTCGTCTGTTTCAGCTTGGAAATCAGGAATTCGATCGCATCCGTGGTGCCCATCGGGTTCAGAATGCGGCGCAGCAGATAGGTCTTCTGCAAGTCCTTGGAATCGACCAGCAATTCCTCTTTCCGCGTGCCGGATTTGAGGATGTCCATCGCCGGGAAGACACGCTTGTCCGCCACCTTGCGGTCGAGCACGATTTCCGAGTTGCCGGTGCCCTTGAATTCTTCAAAGATCACCTCGTCCATCCGCGATCCGGTGTCGATCAGCGCGGTGGCGATGATGGTCAGCGAGCCGCCTTCCTCGATATTCCGCGCGGCACCGAAGAAGCGCTTCGGCCGTTGCAGCGCATTTGCGTCCACACCGCCGGTCAGCACCTTGCCGGACGACGGCACGACGGTGTTGTAGGCCCGCCCGAGCCGCGTGATCGAGTCGAGCAAAATCACCACGTCGCGCTTGTGCTCAACCAGCCGCTTGGCCTTCTCGATCACCATCTCCGCAACCGCCACGTGGCGCGAAGCCGGCTCGTCGAAGGTCGAGGAAATCACCTCGCCCCGCACCGAGCGCTGCATGTCGGTCACTTCCTCGGGCCGCTCGTCGATCAGCAGCACGATCAGATAGCATTCCGGGTGGTTGCGTTCGATCGAATGGGCGATGTTCTGCAACAGGACCGTCTTACCCGTGCGCGGCGGCGCCACGATCAGCGACCGCTGCCCCTTCCCGATCGGCGACACAAGGTCGATGATCCGCGCCGATTTATCCTTCAGCGTCGGATCCTCGATCTCCATCTTCAGCCGTTCGTCGGGATACAGCGGCGTGAGGTTGTCGAAGGCCACCTTGTGGCGCGCGCGCTCCGGCTCCTCGAAGTTGATCCGTTCGACGGCGGTCAGCGCGAAATAGCGTTCGTTCTCGCCCGGCGCGCGGATGATTCCCTCGACCGTATCGCCGGTGCGCAGCGAATATTGCCGGATCATCTCGGGGCTGACGTAGATGTCATCGGGACCGGGGAGGTAGTTCGCCTCGGTCGAACGCAGGAAGCCGAAACCGTCCTGAAGAACCTCAAGAACGCCGTCGCCGCCGATCTCGACGCCATCCTCGGCATGTTCCTTGAGGATCGAGAACATCATCTCGCCCTTGCGCATGGTCGAGGCGTTCTCGATTTCCCAGTCTTCGGCCATCGCCAGCAGGTCTTTCGGGCTTTTCGCCTTCAGATCCGCAAGATTCAACCGTTCCGTTTCCGTGCTCATCGCATACCCGTCTGCAAAGGGGCGCCTGCCCCGATGGGCGGCGCTGCGTCATGTCATTTGGTGCTGAAACCTTTCGGTCGGACGACCGGGGCTGACCTTGCAGATAAGACCGCAACCGCCACGAGTCAACGCCTGTCAGAATTTCACGATCACGGCGATGACGATGACGATCATCAGAACCGTCGGTATTTCGTTCATCATCCGCCACTGGCGGCCACTCAGCCGGTTCTCCCCTTCGGCAAAGCCTCTGCGTGCCCGCGCCAGCCCCATGTGGAACGCCGTCATCGCGATCACCCCCGCCGCCTTCGCCCAGGGCCAGGCGGCCGTCCAGTCCACCACACCGGGCGTTGCAACCAGCAGCAGCCCGAAAACCCAGCTGGCGATCATCGCCGGATTCATGATCGCCCGCAGCAGCAGCCTTTCCTGATGGCGAAACAGCAGATCCATCTCGGATCCCGGCGCCACGCCGCGCTTTTTCAGGCCTTCCACATGATAAACGTACAGCCTCGGCAGGTAGAACAGCCCCGCCATCCACGCGATCACGGAAATCACATGCAGGGCTTTCACCCAAGGATAGTGGATCAAAAGGAAGTCGGTCATCGCACCTCCGGGGCCGGACAACTTCTTAAAGATAAATATTTAAAAGAAAAGATGATGATGATGTAAGGCCTGTGGATGGTGGGGATAAATCACTTTTCAACAGATTGTTCCCGGCGTGGACAAAATCCGGCCTTCCCGTCGCATGGGCTGTGGATTTCACGGTTTCGGCCATGATTTCAAAATCTTGCGAAAACGAAAACTGTGGATAGTTTCGCGGGAATCCCGTTTCGTTCTGTGGGCGGCCAGAGTCATGCACATCTTGCCGGAGTCCCTGCCAACAGCTGGAAAAACGCTCTTCGTTCCGCTACAAAACGGCGTCGGTCGGTGGGAAACAATCTGTCCCCAGTGCGATCCACATCGCCCGCCCCTGAGTCCTCCCGGAGTTTTCCACATGGCTGAACCGGACATTCTGCTTGCCTCAAGCTCGGAAATCCGCGCGAAACTGCTGCGCGATGCCGGTCTGTCGCTGCGGGTGGAACCTGCCCGCATCGATGAAGAGATGATCCGCGACGCGCTTCTGGCCGAGGGTGCCAATCCCCGCGACGTGGCCGATACGCTCGCCGAAATGAAGGCGGCCAAGGTCTCCGCCCGCAATCCCGGAGTCATGACGCTGGGGGCCGATCAGGTGCTGGAGCTGAAAGGCCGGATATTTTCCAAACCCGAGACGCCCGAGCAGGCGGTGGAACATCTGCACGCGCTTTCGGGCCGCACGCACCGGCTGCTGTCGGCGGCGGTGGTGTTCCGCGACGGCACGCCGATCTGGCGGCATGTGGGTGAGGTGCGGCTGACGATGCACCGGCTGTCGGACGGGTTCGTTCAGGATTATGTCAACCAGAACTGGGAGAACATCCGCTGGTCCGTCGGTTGCTACCGGCTCGAGGCCGAAGGCGTGCGGTTGTTTTCCGCCGTCGAGGGGGATTACTTCTCTGTCCTCGGGTTGCCGCTGCTGCCCTTCCTCAACTGGCTCCATATCCGGGGAGATATCAGAACATGACCGCGCATCCCGCCATCCCGCTGGCCGGAGTCATCGGCAATCCGATCGGCCATTCGCTGTCACCGGCGGTGCATGGCTTCTGGCTGCGCCGTTACGGTATTCGCGCTCACTATATCCCCATGCAGATCGCGCCCGAGGATCTGGCCGAGGTTTTGCGCGCTCTGCCCAAGGCCGGTTTCGTCGGCTGCAACGTCACCATTCCGCATAAGGAGGCGGTCTTCGCCCTTGCCGATGCGGTGACGGACCGGGCCGCCCGGATCGGTGCGGCGAATACCCTGACATTTCAGCCGGATGGCACGATCCACGCGGACAATACCGATGGCTACGGCTTCATCGCCAACCTGCATGCCGGCGCGCCGCTCTGGCGCGCCGACGCGGGGCCGGCGGCGGTTCTGGGGGCGGGCGGCGCGGCGCGGGCGATCGTCGCCTCTCTGCTCGACGCTGGAGTGCCGGAGTTGCGCATCGCCAACCGCACCCGCGCCCGGGCCGAGGCCTTGCAGGCTGAATTCGGCGACCGGATCCGGGTTCATGACTGGGCCGCGGTGGGCGCAATGCTGGCCGATGTGGCGACGCTGGTGAATACATCGTCGCTCGGCATGGGCGGCGGCGGTGATCGCGTGCCGATGGCGGCGCTGCCCCCGGATGCGGTGGTGACGGATTGCGTCTATACGCCGCTGATCACCCCGTTTCTGGCCGATGCGGCGGCGCGGGGCTGCACGGTGGTCGACGGCCTTGGCATGCTGCTGCATCAGGCCGTGCCGGGGTTCGAACGCTGGTTTGGCCGCACGCCCGAGGTCACGCCCGAACTGCGCCAGACGGTGCTGGGTCAATGACCCGCCCGTTCCTGCTGGGCCTGACCGGCTCGATCGGTATGGGCAAGTCCACCACCGCGCAGATGTTCGCGGATGAAGGCATCCCCGTCTGGGATGCCGATGCCACGGTCCATGCACTCTACGCACGGGGCGGTGCGGCGGTGGCGCCCATTGCCGCCGCCTTCCCTGAGGCGGTGCTGGATGGCGCCGTTGACCGCAGCCGCCTGCGCACCGCGTTGGCGGCGCAGGAAGGCGCCCTCGCCCGGCTCGAATCCATCGTCCACCCGCTGACCACCGCCGCGCGCCAGGCTTTCATCGCGGCCCATGCCGATGCCGATCTGATCCTTCTGGATATCCCGCTGCTCTATGAAACCGGCGCGGATGCGGAATGTGATGCCGTTCTGGTCGTCACCGCCGCGCCCGAGGTGCAACGAGACCGGGTGCTCGCGCGGGGCACGATGACGGGCGAACAGTTCGACCTGATCCTGTCGCGCCAGATGCCCGATGCCCGCAAGCGCACCCTTGCGCATCATGTGATCGAGACGCACAGTCTGGACGAAACCCGCGCCGCCGTGCGCGATCTGATCCGCACCATCAGGAGCCGCCATGCGTGAAATCGTCCTCGATACGGAAACCACCGGCTTTGAACCCGGCGAGGGCGACCGGATCGTCGAAATCGGCGCGGTGGAGCTGTTCAACCACGTGCCGACGGGCCGCACCTATCACCAATATATCAACCCCGAACGCGACATGCCGACCGAGGCCTTCAACGTCCACGGGCTGAGCGCCGAATTCCTCTCCGACAAGCCCGTCTTTGCCGCGATCGCACAGGATTTTCTGGATTTCATCGGCGCGGATTCCAAACTGGTGATCCACAACGCCAGCTTCGACATGAAATTCCTGAACGCCGAGCTGAGCTGGGTGAAAAAGCCGCTGATCGCCGATGACCGGGCGGTCGACACGCTGATGATGGCGCGGCGCAAGTTTCCGGGCTCGCCCGCCTCGCTCGACGCCCTGTGCCGGCGGTTCAACATCGACAATTCGTCGCGGACGCTGCACGGCGCGCTGCTCGACTCGGAAATCCTTGCCGATGTCTATCTGGAACTGATCGGCGGCCGTCAGCCCGTCTTCGGCCTGACGATCGAGCCCGCGCGCAACCGCACCACCGCGATCAGCGAGGAATGGCGCCCGCGGCCCCGGCCCGTCCCCCTGCCCCCGCGCCTTACCGAAGAAGAGGCGCAGGCGCATGAGGCATTCGTGGCCAAACTCGGCGAAAACGCGATCTGGCTCAGGTCCTGATCGCGCGACCCGTCACCACTTCAGGTAGTCCTTGAACTCGGTGAAGACCTGCGCATAGACGGCGCGCTTGAACGGCACGATGCCCGTCAGGATCTCTTCCGGCGATTTCCACGCCCAGACGGAAAATTCCGGAATCTTGGTCTGGATGTTCACATCGCTGTCTCCGCCCAGAAAGCGGAACAGGAACCATTTCTGCTTCTGGCCCTTGTATTTGCCCTTCCAGACCTTGCCCAAAAGCTCGTCCGGCAGGTCGTAGGTCAGCCATTCATGGGTCTTGGCGACCTTCTCGACCAGATTGGCGGTGACGCCGGTTTCTTCCCACAGTTCGCGCAGCGCGGCTTCCTTGGGCTTTTCACCCTCGTCGATCCCGCCTTGCGGCATCTGCCAGGCGGGGACCGGGTTGTCGATCCGCTGCCCGGCGAAGATCAGGCCATCCTTGTTCATCAAAACCACGCCCGCGCAGGGGCGATAGGGCAATGCGTGCAGATCCTTGGCGGTCATTTTCGTCTTCCGTGAAATAAGGGGGCCCGAAGGCCCCCGCTTGAAATCAGTTCGCGCTTTTCTGTTCGGGGACAGGCACCGCCGCGGTATTCGTCGGAACGTCCTGACCCAGAACGACCATCCCCTTGAGAATGTCGATCGCATAGGCAAGCTGGTAATCGTCCTGCCGAAGTTTTGCCGCCGCCTCGGCCTTTTCCTGATCCGCCTTGTATTGCTGCTTCTCTTCCTCGGTCATCGAGTCGTTCGACAGCACGCCGCGCAGATCGGCTTCCGAGCGGGTCTGCGCCGCCGCCTTGTCCTGATCCTCCTCGTTCGCCGGAACGGGATCGGGCTGTTGCACCACGATGTCGGGCGCGATGCCAAGCGCCTGGATCGAGCGGCCCGACGGCGTGTAATACCGCGCCGTGGTCAGCCGCATCGCGCCTTCGCCCTTGATCGGGATGACCGTCTGGACCGAGCCCTTGCCAAAGCTCTTGGTGCCGACGACGACCGCGCGGTGATGGTCCTGCAACGCCCCGGTGACGATTTCCGAAGCCGAGGCCGACCCGCCGTTGATCAGCACGACCATCGGCTTGCCCTCGGCCAGATCTCCGGGGGTGGCGTTCCAGCGTTCGCTGTCTTCCGGGTTGCGGCCACGGGTCGAGACGATCTCCCCCTTGTCGAGGAAGGCGTCCGATACCTCGATCGCCTGATTCAGCAGCCCGCCCGGGTTGTTGCGCAGGTCGATGACGATGCCGTTCACCTTGTCCATGCCGCCCGCATCCTGCACCGCCTTGGCAAGGTTTTCCTTCAGGTTGGGGAAGGTCTGGTCGTTGAAGGTGGTGATCCGCAGCACGACGGTATTGCCTTCGACCCGGCCCCGGACGGCGGTCATCTTGATCGTGTCGCGGGTCATGGTGACGTCGAAGGGTTCCTGCTGCCCCTGCCGGACGATGGTCACGGTGATCTCGCTGCCGACCGGGCCGCGCATCTTGTCCACCGCCTGATCCAGCGACAGGCCCATCAGGCTTTCGCCGTTGACCTGCGTGATGAAGTCGCCCGACTGGATCCCGGCCTGATCGGCCGGGGTGCCGTCCATCGGCGAGACGACCTTGATCGCGCCGTCTTCCTGCGTGACCTCGATCCCCAGCCCGCCGAACGAGCCGCGCGTCTGCACCTTCATGTTGTCGTAGTCGTCGGGGGGCATGTAGCTCGAATGCGGATCGAGCGAGGTGAGCATGCCGTTGATCGCGGCTTCGATCAGCTTCTTGTCGTCGACCTTTTCGACATAGCCCGCGCGGATGCGTTCAAACACATCCCCGAACAGGTCGAGCTGTTCATAGACCGAAGCGGGCTTTTCCGCGCCCTGGGCCAGCAGCGGCGCCACCTGCGTGGAAATCACCGCTCCGGCAACGGTGCCGCAGATCGCGGCCATGACGAATTTTTTCATTGCCAACCTTCAGTCTTTCGTCTGGATGAACCACTCGGCGGGGTCCACGGGCGTCTTGCCCTTCCTAAGTTCCATATAAAGCGTTTCGGTCCGGTCGGCGCTACCGCCTTTCAGCGCCGCGCGAACGAATTCCGCCCCGAATTCCTGTGCTGCCGGTTCCGCACCACTCATCAGACCCACGGGTGCCCCCGCGGCAAGCACGTCCCCGACTTCACCATAGACGGTCCCGAGCCCGGCAAGAACCAGAAGATACCCCCTCGCGGGCTCCAGAATCATCACATTTCCGTAGTCGAGCAGCGGACCGCGGTAGCGGATGGTCGCGGGCCAGGGTGCCGTGACCAGCGCCGAGGGCGCCGTCGCGACCACCAGACCGGGCCGCCGGATCCCCGCCGCATCGGCTTCGTTGAACTTGCGCAGCACCTTGCCCAGCACCGGCATCGGCAGGCTGCCCTTCGCCCCGTCGAAATCCGCCAGCGGCGGGCCGATGTCGCTGTCGATCCCCGCCATGCCTGTGGCGAATTCGTCCAGCGTCTTGGCGCTGTCGACAAGGCTGCGCAGTTCCTCGGGGTCTTCCAGATAGCGGCGCGGCAGGTCGGTGCGTTCCGAAATCGCCTGACTCAACGCGGTCCGCGCCGCCTGAACCGAGGCGAGCCCCTCTTCCAGCACCTGTTCCGCATTGCCCTGAACCGCCCGCAGCGCGGCGATTTCCTCCAGCGAGGCGCGCATCTTTTCCGCCTCGTCCTGCAAGGCCGGCGCGATGGAGCCCATCACCATCCCCGACCGCGCCGAGCCAAGCGCCCCCGCCGGATGCAGCAGCAACAGCGGCCCCTCGGATTGCTGCATCGTGCTCATCATGCCCAGAAGGCGGCCGAGTTCCGCCCGCTTGCGGCTGAAACCGGCCTCGATCTCCTGCTCGCGGATGGCGGCGCGGCGCAGCCCGCCGCGCAGCGCGGACAGCCCCTCTTCATAGGCGGTGATCGTCGTGGTCAGGGCGGCGATGCGATCCGATCGCGTCTGCGCCGCGTTCAGCGCGGAAACGGCCTCGCGCAGACCCGCCGCCGCGCTCAGCGCGGCATCGGTCGAAGAATCCGCCATCGCCGCCGTTGCCGAGGCGATCAGACAGGCCAGCAGGGCAGCGCGCATGCCTTGCCTCAGCGCCGGATCAGCGTCTTGCCGGTCATCTCGGGCGGGACGGGCAGTTGCATCAGGTCCAGAAGCGTCGGTGCCAGATCGGCCAGCCGTCCGTCGCGCAACGTGACGCCCTCGGGCCCGCCGACCAGCGCCACGGGCACAAGGTTGGTCGTATGCGCGGTATGCGGCTTGCCGGTTTCCGGGTCGATCATGGTTTCGCAATTGCCGTGGTCGGCGGTGATGATCATCGCCCCGCCCGCCTGTTTCAGCGCCGCCAGAACCCGGCCGATGTCGCGGTCGATTTCCTCGCAGGCGGCGATGGCGGCGGGCAGGCTGCCGGTATGGCCCACCATGTCGGGGTTGGCATAGTTCACCACGATCAGGTCGTAGCCCTTCTCGATCGCGCCGACGAACTGATCCGTCACCTCCGGGGCGCTCATTTCCGGTTGCAGGTCATAGGTCGCCACTTTCGGCGATTTCGGCATGAAGCGATCCTCGCCCGTCCACGGCTCCTCGCGCCCGCCATTCAGGAAGAAGGTCACATGGGGATATTTCTCGGTCTCGGCGCAATGGAACTGCGTCAGACCCTGTTTCGAGACCCATTCGCCAAGCGTGTTGACCAGATCGCGTTTCGGATAGGCGGTGGCCATATAGGCGTTGTGGCCCGAGGAATATTCGACCATGCCCAGCATCGCCGACCATTCCGGCCGGGCGGAGGTGTCCAGCTCTCCAAAACCCGGCTCTGCCAGCGCGCGCAGGATTTCCCGCGCCCGGTCGGCGCGGAAGTTGAGGCAGAAGAACCCGTCGCCATCCTTTGTGCCCGCATAATCGCCGATGACGGTGGGCTGGATGAATTCGTCCATTTCCTTCAGCGCATAGGATTGCGCCACCGCTTCGGCGGGCGTGGCGGCGTGCAGCCCCTCACCCTTCACGATCGCGTCATAGGCGCGGCCCACCCGTTCCCAGCGGTTGTCGCGGTCCATCGCCCAGTAGCGGCCGATGACCGTGCCGATGGTCGCTCCTTCCGGCAGGCGGGCGGCAAAATCGTCGATGAAAGCGGCGGAGGAATCCGGCGCCACGTCGCGCCCGTCGGTGATCGCATGAACGACGACCGGCACCCCTGCCCCGGCGATCATCCGGCACGCCGCCAGCACATGCTCGATATGCCCATGCACCCCGCCGTTCGAGATCACGCCCATCAGATGCGCCCGCCCGCCCGCGGTCTTCACCGCGTCGATGAAGGAAAGGATCGCCTCGTTCTCGAAGAAGGATCCATCCTCGATCGCCAGATCGATCTGTCCCAGATCCATCGCCACCACCCGGCCCGCGCCGATATTGGTGTGCCCGACCTCGGAATTGCCCATCTGCCCGGTCGGCAGGCCGACATCCGGGCCAAAGGTGATCAGCGTCGATTTCGGGCAGGTCGTCCAGATCCTGTCGAGGTTCGGTGTATTCGCCTGAGCGGGGGCATTGCCCTCGGTCTCGGCACGTTCGCCCCAGCCGTCAAGAATGCACAGGACAACGGGTTTCGGACGGGTCATCGCAGCCTCCACGGAATTATCGCCCCCGTCTTACGCCGCTACGCGCGATGCGGCAACAGCACTAAGGCCCCCGCGTCCGCATATCCCGGTGAACGCATGGCTGGGCGCTCCGAAGGGCGCTTCAAAACCGCCCCATCGGATGATCTCTTTCATCTTTCCTTAAATATCCCGGGGGTGAATTTGCCGTAAGGCAAAGAGGGGGCTGGCCCCCTGCCGACCTGTCCACGCAGGCCAAAGACCGCGGTTCTGAAGCCGCTCTAGACCCGGTGATAGGGCGTCCCGGCCAAAATCTGCCCCGCCCGGTAAAGCTGTTCCGCCAGCATCACCCGCACCAGCATATGCGGCCAGACCATGCGCCCGAAGCTCAGCGACCAGTCGGCCCTGGCGCGCAGGCCGGGCGCAATGCCGTCCGCCCCGCCGATGACAAAGGCCACATCGCGTGCGCCATCGCGCCATCCGCCCAGCTTCGCCGCGAATTCGGGCGAGGAGACCAGATCCCCCCGCTCGTCCAGCGTCACCAGAACCGATCCGGCGGGAATGGCGCGTTCCAGCAGAACCGCCTCCGCCTCCATGCCAAGGTTCTTCTTGTCCTCGACCTCGATGATCGAGGCCTGCCCAAAGCCGATCGCGCGACCGCCCTTGTTGAAACGGTCGAGGTAATCCCCGGCCAGCGCCTGTTCAGGACCCTTGCGCAGCCGGCCGACCGCGCAGACCGTCACTTTCATCCGTCAGCCTCAGACCCGACCGCCCGCCGGCAGCCACATCTTTTCAAGCTGGTAGAACTCCCGGACCTCGGGGCGGAACACATGGACGATCACGTCCTGCGTGTCGATCAGCACCCAGTCGCCCTGATCCTTGCCCTCGATCTTGCTCTGCCGGCCGAAATCCTCTTTCAGCCGCTCGGTGAGCTTTTCGGCGATCGCCCCCACCTGCCGCGAGGACCGCCCCGAACAGATCACCATGTAATCCGCGATCGAGGACCGGCCCCGAAGGTCGATGGTGACCACATCCTCGGCCTTGTCGTCGTCAAGAGAGGTCAGGACGCGCTCCAGAATCTGGTCACTCGTCACTTCGGCACCCGCAAGATCGCTCATCGGGGCCGCCTTTGCATCCCTGTCCGTGGATGCGAGAGAAATATGAGACAGGACATTGTCCTCCGAAGGTTCGCGCGCCGCCTCCGCCCCCGGCGCGGGGGATGTTGAAAATGTAGCATTGCGGGGGCCAAATCTCAACCAAGCCCGCAAAGGATCACGCCCCCTGCGCGACCGGACGCCGATTGTCAACCCTTGGCAGCACCGGAACACCCCGAGTATCCCGTCTTCTGCCTTCATTCTTCCCTAAATATCCCGGGGGTGAGCGCGCATGCGCGAGGGGGCTGGCCCCCTTTCCTGCTTTCCGCCCGCGTTCCGTGATTTCGGGGATTCCCGGACCCAACGTCGCCAAGGGGGCGCTGCCCCCTCGGCCTTCGGCCTCACCCCCGGGATATTTATGGAAAAACGACGGCAGAAAAACCGCCACAATCTTAGGTCAGCCCCCCTGACCCGAGATTTTCTTGCGGGAATCCGCGCGCCGGCGTATATCGCCCGGATGATCGTGGTGTTCGACATAACCGAACGCGTCCGCCTGAGCGAACGCTTCACCGGCGAAAGCCGCTCCGCCCTCGCGCGACTTTGATGTCCGCGGGGCAGCCCTGCCCCATGCCTTTCCCTGCCCCGCCGCGCCCGCGTGGGGAATGATCATATCCAGAGCCATCGAGAGAGAGAGCCATGTCCGCTCCGAAAACGCTGTATGACAAGATCTGGGATGCCCATGTCGTCTCCGAAGACGACGACGGCACCTGTCTGCTGTATATCGACCGCCATCTGGTCCATGAAGTGACCAGCCCGCAGGCGTTCGAGGGCCTGCGCATGGCGGGCCGCAAGGTGCATGCGCCCGACAAGACGATCGCGGTGCCAGACCACAACGTGCCCACGACCGAGGGCCGCGAGACCCATATCGAGAACGAGGAATCCCGGATCCAGGTCGAGGCTCTCGACCGCAACGCCCGGGAATTCGGCGTGCATTACTATCCGGTGACCGACATCCGTCAGGGCATCGTGCATATCGTCGGCCCGGAACAGGGCTGGACCCTGCCCGGCATGACGGTCGTGTGCGGCGACAGCCACACCGCCACGCATGGCGCCTTTGGCGCGCTGGCACATGGGATCGGCACCTCCGAGGTGGAACATGTTCTGGCCACCCAGACGCTGATCCAGAAGAAATCCAAGAACATGAAGGTGGAAATCACCGGCAGGCTGCGCCCCGGCGTGACGGCGAAGGACATCACCCTTGCCGTCATCGGCAAGACCGGCACGGCGGGCGGCACCGGCTATGTCATCGAATATTGCGGCGAGGCGATCCGGTCGCTGAGCATGGAAGGCCGCATGACCGTGTGCAACATGGCGATCGAGGGCGGCGCCCGCGCCGGGCTGATCGCGCCGGACGAAACTACCTTTGAGTATGTGAAGGGCCGCCCGCATGCGCCCAAGGCCGCGCAATGGGAAGCGGCTGTGAATTGGTGGAAGACGCTCTTCACCGACGAAGGCGCGCATTTCGACAAGGTCGTCACGCTCCGCGGCGAGGATATCGAGCCGGTCGTCACTTGGGGCACCTCGCCCGAGGACGTGCTGCCGATCACCGCCACCGTCCCCGCCCCCGAGGATTTCCACGGCGGCAAGATCGAGGCGGCGCGCCGCTCGCTCGAATACATGGACCTGAAGCCGGGCACCCGGCTGACCGATATCCGCATCGACGCGGTGTTCATCGGCTCCTGCACCAACGGCCGGATCGAGGATCTGCGCGCCGCCGCCGAAATCCTGCGTGGCCGCAAGGTGGCCGAGGGCGTGCGCGCGATGATCGTGCCGGGCTCGGGCCTCGTGCGGATGCAGGCCGAGGAAGAGGGTCTGGCGCAGATCTTCATCGAGGCGGGCTGCGAATGGCGGCTGGCGGGTTGCTCCATGTGCCTCGCCATGAACCCCGACCAATTGGCGCCGGGGGAACGCTGCGCCTCGACCTCGAACCGCAATTTCGAGGGCCGGCAGGGCCGCAACGGGCGCACCCACCTCGTCAGCCCGGCAATGGCCGCGGCGGCCGCGGTGACCGGACATCTGACCGACGTGCGGGAATTGGTGGCGTGACGCGGCTTTCACGCTAAGTTGAAGGCAAACAATCGCAGGAGTCGCATCATGAAGGGCACCACCGTTCTTGTCGTTTCAGGCATTCTCGCACTCGTGGGCGGGTTTGCGGCGCTGATCTTTCCGCTTCCCGCCTCGCTGGCGGTGACGGTGCTGGTCGGCTGGGCATTCCTGATTTCCGGCGTGCTGGGCCTCTGGGCGGCATTTTCCGACAAGGAGATGTCGCACCGGGGCTGGGCCGGGTTCTTCAGCCTGCTCGATGTGATCGTCGGCGTCTGGATGCTGGCCAATCCGCTTGCCGGCATGGTGTCGCTGACGCTGGTGGTGGGGGCGCTGTTCTTCGCCTCGGGTCTGACGCGGCTGTTCCTCGCCTTTTCCAACTTCCGCGGCACGGACATGTTCTGGCTGATGCTGCTGTCGGGTCTGATCTCGACCGGGCTTGGCCTGTTCATCCTCGTCAAGCTGCCTGCCGCCAGCCTCGTCATCCTGGGCACGCTGGTCGCGATCGAGCTGATCGTGATCGGCACCACGCTTTTGTCGATGGGCATCGCCCTCAAGAAACACGGAAAATTCTGATGGATAAATTCACCCAACTGACCGGGATCGCGGCGCCCATGCCGCTGGTCAATATCGACACCGACATGATCATCCCGAAGCAGTTCCTCAAGACGATCAAGCGGTCGGGTCTGGGCGTCCATGCCTTTGACGAGATGCGCTATGACGACAACGGCGCGGAAAAACCGGATTTCGTGCTGAACAAGCCGCAATACCGCAAGGCCGAGATCATCGTCGCGGGCGACAATTTCGGCTGCGGATCGTCGCGCGAACATGCGCCCTGGGCGCTGGCGGATTTCGGCATCAAGGCGGTCATCTCGACCTCCTTCGCCGATATCTTCTACAACAACTGCTTCAAGAACGGCATGCTGCCGATCAGGCTGCCGCAGGAACAGGTCGACATCCTGATGAAGGATGCCGAGCGCGGCGCCAATGCGCGGATGACGATCGACCTCGAAAAGGAGGAGATCACCACCTCGGACGGTGAGGTGATCCGCTTCGACATCGATCCGTTCAAGAAGCACTGTCTGCTGAACGGGCTCGACGATATCGGGCTGACGATGAAGAAGGCGCCCAAGATCGACAGTTACGAACAGGCGCTGGCGCAGTCGCGCCCCTGGGTCTGAAAGCTGGGCCGCCCTCGGGCGGCCCTTTTCATGTTGTGTTTCGCCGGATTCCGGGCTTCCGTTCCTCCATGATCGGGACGAAACGGATATTCTGCTGGCTGTTGCCGCTTTGCGCGGCCGTCCTGCCCGTTCAGGCGGAAACCCTCCGCATCGCAACCTATGACCCATCCCTGACCCGCGACGGGCCGGGGCTGCTGCTGCGCGATCTGACGGCGGGCAGGGACAGGCAGATCGACGCCGTGGTGGCGGTGATCGCCGGGGTTTCGCCCGATATCCTGCTGCTGACCGGCTTCGATTGGGACCTGCAAGGCGCCGCCCTGCGCGCGTTTCAGGCACGCCTTGCCGACGCCGGAGCGGATTACGATCACCTTTATGCGCCGCGGCCGAATACGGGAATGGCGACAGGCCTTGATCTCGACGGCGACGGCCGCAAGGGCGGGCCGCGCGACGCACAGGGTTACGGCCTGTTTTCCGGCGCGGACGGGATGGCGCTGCTGTCGCGCCTGCCGATCCGGACCGGGGAGGCGCGCGACTTCTCCGCCTTTCTCTGGAACGATCTGCCGGATTCTCTCATTGACGGCGCGGATCTGACGCCCGAGGCCCGCGCCCTGCAACGGCTTTCGACCACGGCGCATTGGGATGTGCCGGTCACGCTGCCCGATGGCAGCACGCTTAGCCTCCGGTCCTTCGCCGCCACGCCGCCGGTCTTCGATGGGCCCGAGGATCGCAACGGCCGCCGCAATCATGACGAAACCGCCTTCTGGCTGCGCTATCAGGAGGGACGCCTGCCGGTCGCCCCACACCCGGGACCCTTCATCGTGCTGGGCTATATCGGCCTGGATCCGGCGAAGGGGGAGGGCAGGCGCCCCGCCTTGCAACAGCTCATGGCCCGCATGACCGACCCGCTTCCAGAATGGATCGACCACTCAGGCGATCGATCGTCGGATACCGCGGATTACGGCGATTCCGTCGGTCGTTTGCGGGTGGATTACGTGCTGCCCTCATCCGATCTGACCATCACCGGATCGGGCGTCTACTGGCCCGCGGGCGCCGAAGGCGAAACCGCCGCGCGCGCCTCGCGCCATCGGCTCGTCTGGGTCGATGTGGCCCTGCCCTGACGAACCGGCCCCGCAGCCAAGCGCGCTTCCCCGGTCTCCGGGCTTTTCATCTTTCCGAAAATATCCCGGGGGTGAGCCCGGAACGGGCGAGGGGGCTGGCCCCCTTGCTTCCTCTCCGTGAACCGCACAGCGCCGCGCTTGACCCACGCCGCCCCTTTGGCTAGGCCATTCCCGACCCTGTCGGAGGAGAAAACGCATGGCCAATCCTTCCCTTCTCATCCTCGCCGGTGACGGCATCGGCCCCGAAGTCATGGCCGAGGTGAAAAAGATCATCGGCTGGCTTGGCGACAAGCGCGGCCTTGTCTTCGACGTCAGCGAGGATCTCGTCGGTGGCGCGGCTTATGACGCGCATGGCGTGCCACTGACCGATGAAACCATGGCCAAGGCGCAGGCGGTGGATGCCGTGCTGCTCGGCGCCGTGGGCGGGCCGAAATACGACACGCTCGATTTCGCGGTGAAACCGGAACGCGGCCTGCTGCGCCTGCGCAAGGAAATGGACCTCTACGCCAACCTGCGCCCGGCGCAATGCTTCGACGCGCTGGCGGATTTCTCCTCGCTCAAGCGCGACGTGGTGGCGGGGCTCGACATCATGATCGTGCGCGAGCTGACCTCGGGCGTCTATTTCGGCGAACCCCGCGGCATCTTCACCGAGGGGAACGAGCGCGTCGGCATCAACACCCAGCGTTACACGGAATCGCAGATCGCCCGGGTGGCGCGCTCGGCCTTTGAACTGGCGAAGCGGCGCGGCAACAAGGTCACCTCGGTCGAAAAGGCCAATGTGATGGAATCCGGCATCCTTTGGCGCGAGGTCGTGCAGAAGATCCGCGACGAGGATTACCCCGAGATCGCGCTGAACCACATGTATGCCGACAACTGCGCCATGCAGCTTGTCCGCACGCCCAAGCAGTTCGACGTGATCCTGACCGACAACCTGTTCGGCGACATCCTTTCGGATTGCGCGGCGATGCTGACCGGCTCGCTCGGCATGCTGCCGTCGGCCTCGCTCGGCGCGCCGATGGCGAATGGCCGGCCCAAGGCGATGTATGAACCCGTCCACGGCTCGGCGCCCGACATCGCGGGGCAGGGGAAGGCGAACCCGATCGCCACGATCCTCAGCTTTGCCATGGCCCTGCGCTATTCCTTCGATCAGGGGGACGAGGCCACGCGGATCGAAGCGGCGATCGAGAAGGTTCTGGCCGACGGCATCCGCACCGCCGATCTGATGGGGCCGGACGGAGGCGTGCCGGTCACCACCTCGGGCATGGGCGATCATATCGTCGCCGCGCTGGACGCGAGCCTCTGATCCAGCCGCCCGCGCGGTTACTGCCCCGGCCATCGGCCGGGGCTTTTCCTTGCCATCCCGCCAGAATTCCTCTGCGGAACCATTCCGCGCCACCATGCGTTGCTGGCTCATGGTCCGAGTAACGATCATGGGCCGCCCCAGCGGCCGATCAACTCACCCGAAGGAGGACGACATGCTTGGATGGGCACTGACTTTTCTGGTCATCGCACTGATTGCGGCGGCGCTCGGCTTCGGCGGCATTGCGGGGACTTCGGCCGGGATCGCAAAGATCCTGTTCCTGATCTTCATCGTGCTGTTCGTCGTGGCGATGATCGCCCGCGCCGTGCGTGGCAAACCACCGGTCTGACGCGGTTTCCCGCCGCCTTTCCCTCGCGGCGGGTGACGACGGCTCAGTCCGGCATCCGGTTCGCCTTGGAATGCGGCTCCGCGCCGCGTTCCGCGGCAAGGCGGATCTGATGCTCGCGCTCGCGAAAGCGGGCGCGATCGTCGTTTGAATACTCGCCGATGCAGCGCGGGCAACTGACGCCCTGTTCGTAATCCGGGCTCAGCTTGTCCGCGGCCGAGATCGGCCGGCGGCAGGCGTGGCACAGGTCATGTTCGCCCTGTTTCAGCCCGTGCTTCAGGCTGACGCGCCGGTCGAAGACGAAGCATTCCCCCTGCCAAAGGCTTTCTTCCTCGGGCACCTGTTCCAGATATTTCAGGATGCCGCCCTTCAGGTGGTAGACCTCGTCCACGCCCTGCGACATCAGGTAATTGGTCGATTTCTCGCAACGGATACCGCCGGTGCAGAACATCGCGATGCGCTTGTTGTGGAAACGCGCCGCGTTTTCCTGCCACCAGCGCGGGAAGTCACGAAAGCTGCGGGTCTGCGGGTCGATGGCGCCGTCGAAGGTGCCGATCCCCACCTCGTAATCGTTGCGGGTGTCGATCACCACCACATCGGGGGCCGAGATCAGCGCATTCCAGTCCTGCGGTTCGACGTAATGCCCGACGGAGGCGCGCGGATCGACATCCGGCTGGCCCATCGTGACGATCTCCGCCTTGAGCCGCACCTTCATCCGGCCGAAGGGCATCTCCCGCGCGCTGCTTTCCTTCCACTCCAGATCCGCGCAGCCGGGCAGGGCGCGGATATGCGCGAGTACCCTGTCGATCCCCTCCCGTGTGCCGGCGATGGTGCCGTTGATCCCCTCGCGCGCCAGCAGCAGCGTCCCCCGCACCCCGTTCGCGCAGGCGACCTTGGCCAGCGGCGCCTTCAGCGCCTCGGGGGATTCGAATCGGGTGAAATGATACAGCGCGGCGACGGTCAGCATGGGGTTCTCAAGGCTTGAGTGATTTTATAACATATTGTATTCGTTATGTTATCACTGGAATTTCGCACCCCGAAACGGGGTTCGCGCGGCGTTTCCGGCGACAGGACTGCTTATCGTCGCAAGAAGGGGCAAAAAACAATATCCTGTCACGGATCTGTGACAATCGGGGTCTAGCGCACCGGCAGGAGATCACGACCACAAGAGGCGATCCATGCGTATCCTGCTTGCTGCACTCGCGGCGACGACTGTTCTGACCGGTGCGGCATTTGCCGACACCACCATCTATCCGCTCGACCGGGCAACGATCCTTGTGAACTCGAAGTTCGACTTCAAGGTCGAGCTGGACAACGTCCATCCCGAAGATGCGGTAGAAGTCACCGTGAACGGCAAGCCCTACGCCGAGGTTTTCGGCGCACCGGCGCAATTCGTGACCGAGGAAAAGGGCAAGGACGACAAGGTTCTGGGCTCGGCCCTGATCCTGCGCGATCTGGCGCTTGCCGAACCGGGCGCCTACACCGTTTCGGTCAAGGCAGGTGACGAGGCGAAATCGGTCACCTGGGACGTCTTCGGCACGGACGCGACGCCCAAGGCCAAGAACATCATCTTCATCCTCGGCGACGGCCTGTCGGTCGCCCACCGCACCGCCGCGCGGATCATGTCCAAGGGCATGACCGAGGGCAAGGCCGACGGCCGGCTGGCGATGGACGACCTCGACCGGATGGCCTTCATCGGCACCTCCTCGACCCATTCGATCGCGACCGACTCGGCCAATACGATGTCGGCTTACATGACCGGCCACAAAAGCCGGGTGAATGCGCTTGGCGTCTATGCCGACCGCACGCCGGACAGCTTCGACGATCCCAAGGTGGAAACCATCGCCGAGGCGCTGCGCCGCGCCTCGAACAAGTCGATCGGCATCATCTCGACCGCCGAGCTGGAAGATGCGACGCCCGCCGCGCTCGTCGCGCACACCCGCAAGCGCGCCGACAAGCCCGAGATCGTGGGCATGTTCTACGACGTTCAGCCCGACGTTCTGCTGGGCGGCGGTTCGGCCTATTTCCTCAAGTCGGATATCCCGGGCTCCAAGCGCAAGGACGACAAGGACTACATCCAGCTGTTCCAGGATGCGGGCTACAGTGTCGTCACGACCAAGTCCGAACTCGCCGCGGCCGAAGGCTCGAACCAGGGCAAGCTGCTCGGCCTGTTCCACACCGGCAACATGGACACCTGGCTTGACCGCAACCAGCTCAAGAAGGGCACCGTCGGCAAGTTCGGCGATCAGCCCGGCCTCGTCGACATGACGAAGGTGGCGCTCGACCAGCTGTCCAAGAACCCCGACGGCTTCTTCCTGATGGTCGAGGGCGCCTCGGTCGACAAGATGTCCCACCCGATGGACTGGGAACGTGCGGTGGTCGAGACGATCGAGCTTGACCATGTCGTCGCGCTCGCCCGCGAGTTCGCCGCCAACAACCCGGATACGATGATCGTCGTGACCGGCGACCACACCCACGGCGTCGGGCTCATCGGCACGATCGACGAGGACAAGCCCGGCGAAGGCCGCGACAAGGTCGGCGTTTATGACGAGGCCGGCTTCCCGAACTATGTCGACGCCGACGGCGACGGCTATCCGGACAGCATCGCGGTGTCGCGCCATATCGCGATGTTCGCCAACAACTTCCCCGACTATTACGAAACCTGGGGCCCGAAGCTTGACGGTCCGTTCGAGCCGGCCGTGAAGAACGAAAACGGCGAATACATCGCCAACGAGGCCTACAAGGACGTTCCCGGTGCGGTTCTGCGCGTCGGCAACATCCCCAAGGACAACGACACCGCCGTCCACGCGGTCGATGATGTGGTCCTTCAGGCGACCGGCCCGGGCTCCGAAGGCTTCAGGGGCTACATGGAACAGTCGGACGTCTACAAGGTGCTGGTCGACGCCTTCGCCCTTGGCGCCGACAAGAAGTGATGTGACCATGAACCTGTCCGGGCGGCGAGCCCCGGGCAGGTTCCCCTGATTTCAGGAGGCTGACGATGCAACGCAGAGACTGTCTGACCGGAATGGCGGCAACCATGGCGCTTGTCGCGGCGCGACCGGCGCTGGCCGCACCCCCCGAGATCACCTTTGACGAGCTTTACGCATCCTTCAGCGCGCTTGGCCTGAAATTCTCCGACAAGGTGCTGAACCTGACGGATCAGACCATCCGCATTCAGGGGTTCATGGCCCCGCCGCTCAAGGCCGAGGCGCAGTTCTTCGTCCTGACGCAGATCCCGATGTCGATCTGTCCCTTCTGTTCCAGCGATTCCGACTGGCCGGACAACATCATGGTCGTCTATCTGGACAAGCGGCAGACCTTCGTGCAGCCGAACCAGCGGATCGCGGTGACCGGGCGGCTGGAACGCGGATCCTGGATGGATCCTGAAACCGGCTTCGTCAGCCAGCTGCGGCTGCGCGACGCCCGCTACGGAATGGCCTGACACAGAGAATGCCCTCCCTTCATCTCGATGACATCGCGGTGACCTTTCCGGGTCTTGCCGCGCCGGTGCTGCATGTGCCCGCACTGGATATCCCCGCGGGCGACCGCGTCGTGGTGGTCGGCCCGTCCGGGTCTGGAAAATCCACCTTCGTCAATATCATCACCGGGCTCGAACGCGCGACGCGGGGCCGGGTGAACTGGGACGGGACCGACATCGGCACCCTGTCCGAAGGCGCGCGGGACCGCTGGCGCGGCGCCAACATCGGTCTGGTGATGCAGGATTTCCACCTGTTCCCCGGCCTTTCCGCGCTGGACAACGTGCTGCTGCCGGCGCGCCTGTCGCGGGTGGCCGATGCGGCGATGGTCGCGCGGGCAGGGGCGCTGCTGGAGCGGGTTGGCCTCTCGCGCCCCGGCCAGAAGGTCGAAACCATGTCGCGCGGCGAAATGCAGCGCGTCGCCGTGGCGCGGGCGGTGCTGCGCGATCCGGGTGTCATCGTCGCGGATGAACCGACGGCCAGCCTCGATCCCGAAAACGGCGCGGCGATCGGCTCGCTGCTGCTGGATCTGGCCGTGCAGACCGGGGCGACGCTGATCGTCGTTTCGCACGATCCGCGCCTTGCCGCGCAGATCCCCCGCCGCATCGCGCTGGCGGACGGCCGCATCGTTTCGGACACCATCGGGGAGCCTGTCGCATGATCCGTTTCGTTCTGGCGGACCTGAAACGGCTTTGGGCCGGTTCGGTGGTGATCGTCCTGCTGATCGCTCTGGCGGTGGCATTGGGCGTTGGCGTCAGCCTGCAGGAACGGGCCTTGCGGCTCGGCTCGGCGCGGGCGGCGGAGAAATTCGATCTGGTGATCGGCGCCCCGGGCAGCGAGACGCAGCTGATCCTGTCCTCGGTCTTCCTGCAACCCTCGGCACTGCCGCTGATCTCGGGCGACAACCTGATCGACCTGTCCGAGGATCCGCGCGTCGACTGGGCCGCCCCGGTGGGCTTCGGCGATTTTCACGCGGGCTATCCGATCGTCGGCACCACGACGACGCTGATCGACCGCACCGGCAGCGGCTTTGCCGCCGGCCATATCTTCGACGTCGAGGGGGAGGCGGTCATAGGCTCCGCCGTGGATCTGGCGATCGGCGAGACGATCACCCCGACCCACGGGCGCCTGTCCGAAGGCGGCCATGCCCATGGCGGGGTGAATTATACCGTCGCCGGCAAGCTGAACCCCACGGGCACGCCGTGGGACCGCGCCATCCTCGTGCCCATTCAGGCGGTCTGGCACGTCCACGGGCTGGGCCATGAGGAAGACGAGGATCATGACCACGAAGAAGAAGAGGCCGGCCACGACGGCCACGATCACGACCATGTCGAAGAGGCTGGCCATCACGATGACGAAGACGAACATGAACACGGCCACGAGGGGATCGACCCCGACGCGCCCCTGGGCGAACACTGGCATCGCGGCGCGGTGCCCGGCCTGCCCGCGATCCTCGTCAAGCCGAAGACCATCGCCGACGCCTACAAGCTGCGGCAGGAATACCGCGGCAACGGCCAGACGCTGGCGGTCTTCCCCGGCGAGGTGCTGACCAGCCTCTACGCCACCCTTGGCGACATGAAGAAGGTGCTGGCCGTCATCGCGGCGGGGGCGCAGCTTCTGGTGGCGGCGGCGCTGCTCTTGGTGACGGTGATCCATGTCGGGCAAAGGCGCAGGCAGATCGGCGCGCTGCGGGCCTTTGGCGCGCCGGGCGGGGCGGTCTTCGGCATCGTCTGGCTGGAGCTGTTCGTGCTGGTGGCGGCGGGCGTGCTGCTGGGCTTCGCGCTCGGCTGTGCGGCGGCGCAGGTGCTGTCGGGCATCTTCGCGGCGGAACGCGGCTTCGGCCTGCCGGTGGCTTTCGCCGCCGAAGACGGGATGCTGTTGCTGGTCCTGCTGGCGGTGGCGGCGGTGCTGGCGCTGCTGCCCGCGGTGCTGGCCTACCGGCAGGCGCCCGCCGAGGCGCTGCGCGGCTGAACGGACGGGGCAGGGGGCGAATCCCTGCCTCTTTCCTTCTGACGGCAATTGACCGGGGGGCATGCGCGTCCTAGGCATATGCCAAAGAGGGGGAAGACATGGCAGACGTTTCCGAAGCCCTGATCGTGATCGACATCCAGAATGATTTCTGCCCGGGCGGAGCGCTGGCCGTCGCCGGTGGCGATGAAATCATCCCGCGCGTCAACGCGCTGATGCAGGAATATCCGGTCACCGTGCTGACGCAGGACTGGCACCCCGAGGAACATTCCTCCTTCGCGGCGATGCACGAGGGCGCCACCCCCTTCTCGACGATCGAGCTGCCCTATGGGCCGCAGACGCTCTGGCCCGTGCATTGCGTCTGGGGGAGCGAAGGCGCGGCCTTCCATCCCGCGCTGACCGTCGATCCCGCCGATCTGATCCTGCGCAAGGGCTTCCGCCCCGCCATCGACAGCTATTCCGCCTTCTTCGAGAACGACCACAGCACCCCCACCGGCCTTGCGGGCTATCTGCGGGAACGCGGCATCACCGATCTGACCTTCGTGGGCCTCGCGCTCGATTTCTGCGTGGCCTGGTCGGCGATCGATGCGGCGAAGCTCGGCTTCAACGCCCGGGTGCTGCAAGGCGCGTGCCGGGCCATCGACCTGAACGGTTCGCTCGCCGGGGCGCGCGATGCGATGCGCGCCGCCGGCGTGGTTCTGGCGGAGTGACGGACATGGTCGACATCGCAACCCGCGTCTACAACCACAAATGGAAGATCGACCCGATCGTCCGCTCGCTGATCGACACCGATTTCTACAAGCTGCTGATGTGCCAGTCGGTGTTCCGCAACAAGCGCGACACGCGGGTGGAATTCAGCCTGATCAACCGATCGAAATCCATCCGCCTCGCCGAGCTGATCGACGAGGGCGAGCTGCGCGAACAGCTCGACTACGCCCGCGGCCTGCGGCTCACGCGCGGCGAAAGCACCTGGCTGCGCGGCAACAACTTCTACGGCAAGCGGCAGATGTTCCGCTCGGACTTCATGGAATGGTTCGAGAATGTCCACCTGCCGCCCTATCATCTGGAAAAGCGCGACGGGCAATACGAGCTGACCTTCGAGGGCGCCTGGCCCGAGGTGATGCTGTGGGAAATCCCCGCCCTCGCCATCCTGATGGAGCTGCGCTCCCGCGCCGTGCTGAACCGGATGGGGCGGTTCGACCTGCAGATCCTCTATGCCCGCGCGATGACCCGCCTGTGGGAAAAGATCGAGAACCTGCGCAAGCTGCCGGGGCTCAAGATCGCCGATTTCGGCACCCGGCGGCGGCACAGCTTCCTGTGGCAGGACTGGTGCGTGCAGGCGATGATCGAGGGGCTGGGGGACGCCTCCGAAGGCGGGGCCTTCACCGGCACGTCGAACTGCCTGATCGCCATGCGCCGCGACCTTGAGGCGGTGGGCACCAACGCCCATGAACTGCCGATGGTCTATGCCGCGCTGGCCGAGACGGATGACGAATTGCGCAAGGCGCCCTACCGCGTTCTGGCCGACTGGCACGAGGAACATGACGGCAACCTGCGGATCATCCTGCCCGACACCTACGGGACGAAGGGGTTCCTCGACCATGCGCCCGGCTGGCTGGCTGGCTGGACCGGCATCCGCATCGATTCCGGCGATCCGGTGGCCGGGGCGGAGATGGCGATCGACTGGTGGAAATCGCGGGGCGAGGATCCGCGCGACAAGCTGGTGATCTTCTCCGACGGGCTCGACGTGCCCGAGATCCGCGATCTCTACGCGCGATTCCATGGGCGGGTGAAGGTCAGCTTCGGCTGGGGCACGCTTCTGACCAACGATTTCCGCCATCTGGTGCCGAATGACGCGCTGGCGCCCTTCAGTCTGGTGTGCAAGGCGGTGTCGGCGAACGGCCGGCCAACGGTGAAACTGTCCGACAACCCCGAAAAGGCGACCGGCCCGGCCGAGGAGATCGCGCGCTACCGCAAGGTGTTCGAGGTCGGCCCGCAGCAGGCGCGGACGGTGGTGGTCTGATCATCCCGGTTTCGGTCTGCCCGGTCCTGACGAAAAGGCATCGGGGGCAATCCGGCCCTAGGGGTCGTCTTCTATGGTTCCGCGCAATGCCTTGACCGCGCCGCGCATGGTCTTTGCCTTCAACCGCCGCCGCTGACTGCCAAGCGTTGGCTTCGTCGCCACCCGGCGCTTCGGCGCGACAAGGGCCTGACGGATCATCTCCACCAGCCTTTCGCGCGCCAGTTCGCGGTTGCGCGCCTGACTGCGGGTTTCCTCGGCGCGGATCACGATGGCACCGTCCGAGGTCCATTTCCGCCCGGCGATGCGCTTCAGCCGCGCCTTCACCGCCGGTGTCAGCCCCGGCGAGCGGTCCGCCTCGAACCGCAGCTCCACCGCCGTCGAGACCTTGTTGACGTTCTGCCCCCCCGGCCCCTGCGCGCGGGTGAAGCTTTCCGTCAGTTCCCAATCGGCGATTGCCAGCGTGTCGTTGATCCAGAGCATTCCGCAAACCTATCCGCATCAGCGGAAAGCGCCAGCATATGCCGCTTGCTTTCCACAAGTATCTCACCCGAAAAGGGCCGAGGCTGTGTCAAAACTCACCTTTATGACAGTGGCTCAGAACGAAATTCTCTCACGAAGCCACCCTTAGGCCATCTGCGCGCGCCGATGTGAACATAGGTGCCACTGTGGAGAACCGCATTCTCCGGTGCTGTGCCGGAACTGAGTTTTGACACAGCCTGGGCCCGCGAAACCAATGGAAAAACCGCGGGGGAAGAATGGGCGGCCTTCCTGCCTTTCGTGTTTCCATAAATATCCCGGGGGGTGAGCCGGGAAAAGAGGCCTTCCAGTGGAAGGCCGCCCCGGCGAACGCGCGGCCCGTGGCCGCGCCGGGCCTTCCATCGACGGGGGCAGCGCCCCCGGCTACGCCTGCAACCGGGCGCCGTCATGTCCGCTGATGCGCAGCATCAGGATCGTGCCCTCGGGCATGTCGCGGTCAAAGGCCACCTCGGTGAAATATTCCGTCCGTCCGGCGCGCGGGCCTTCTGTCAGGATCACCCGTTCCTGCCCGACCTCGGATTCCAGATGCCGCCGCAGCGCCTCCTGCCCCTTGGCGCGCAGGCGGGCGGCGCGGTCCTTGATCGCCGGGCCGGGCACGCGCGGCATCCGCGCGGCGGGTGTGCCCTGACGCGCCGAATAGGGAAAGACATGCAGGAAGGTCAGCCCGCAGTCATCGACCAGCTTCAGCGAATTCTCGAACATTGCCTCGGTCTCCGTCGGGAAACCGGCGATGATGTCGGCGCCGAACAGGATGCCGGGGCGCAGGCGGCGCGCCTCCTCGCAGAAACGGATCGCGTCGTCGCGCAGGTGGCGGCGCTTCATCCGCTTGAGGATCATGTCGTCGCCTGCCTGAAGGGACAGGTGCAGATGCGGCATCAGGCGCGGCTCGGTGGCGATGGCCAGCATCAGGTTGTCGTCCGCCTCGATACTGTCGATCGAGGAAATCCTGAGCCGCGGCAGATCCGGCACCAGCCGCAGGATCCGCATCACCAGATCGCCAAGGCGCGGCTCGCCCGGCAGGTCGGCCCCCCATGAGGTCAGGTCCACCCCGGTCAGCACCACCTCGTTGAAGCCGCGATCGACCAGTCGTTTGATCTGTTCGATCACCACTCCGGCGGGGACGGACCGCGAATTGCCCCGGCCATAGGGGATGATGCAGAAGGTGCAGCGGTGGTCGCAGCCGTTCTGCACCTGCACATAGGCGCGGTGGCGGCCGAAGCCGTCGATCAGATGCCCGGCGGTTTCCCGGACGGACATGATATCATCGACCATCACCCGCTCGGTCGCGCCGATGAAATCGGGGGCGCGGAGCGATTGCCACGTTTCCGCCTGCATCTTTTCGTGGTTGCCGATGACGCGGGTGACCTCGGGCATTCCGGCGAAGGTTTCGGGTTCCGTCTGCGCGGCGCAGCCGGTGACGATCACCGGCGCGCCGGGGTTTTCGCGGGCGAGACGGCGGATTTCCTGCTTCGCCTTGCGCACCGCCTCGGCGGTCACGGCGCAGGTGTTGACGATGACGGCGTTTTCCAGCCCGGCGGCGGCGGAGAGTTCCCGCATCGCCTCGGTCTCATAGGCGTTCAGCCGGCATCCCAGCGTGGCGAAGACGGGCGGGTTCATGACGCGGCCAGAAATGCGGGCGACAGCCGCGCCTCGAACACCAGAGCCGTCGGCCCGGTCATCCAGACGCCATCCTCGCGCCAGTCGATCTCAAGCTGCCCGCCGTCGACATCGACCAGCACATGCCGCCCGGTCAGCCCTTTCAGATGCGCGGCGACGGCAGTGGCGCAGGTGCCTGAGCCGCAGGCCAGCGTGATCCCGGCGCCGCGTTCCCAGACCCGCATCCGCAGCCGGTCCAGCCCGGTCAGCGCGGCGAATTCCACATTCGTCCGCTCGGGGAAGATCGGGTCATGCTCGATCCGCGAGCCGATGGCTTCGACATCCACCGCTTCGGCATCCGGGACGAAGAAGATGCAATGCGGATTGCCCATCCCCACCGCGACCGGATCGCCATCCAGCGGCAGGTGCATCGGATCCGCCGCGACCGGGATCTGCGCGGCCTCAAGGATCGGCGCGCCCATGTTCACCGACACCAGCCCGTCCCCGCGCCGCACCGCCCGCAGCACGCCGCGTTCCGTCACCAGCGAGAGCCGATCCAGCCCGAGCTGCCCCATCATCCAGTCCGAAACGCAGCGCGTGGCATTGCCGCAGGCCCCCGCCCGCGATCCGTCGGAATTCCAGAACTCCAGCGCGAAGTCCGCCCGGTCCGAGGGCCGGATCACCGCAAGCTGATCGAATCCCACGCCCCGGTGCCGGTCCCCAAGCGCCCGCGCCAGCGCAGGCGTGACCGGATCGTCGCCCTCACGGGCGTCGATCACCACGAAATCATTGCCGAGCCCGTGCATTTTCATGAACGGCAGGCCGTCAGGGGCAAGCGTGCGAGTCATCCCGCGCATATACGCCCCGCCGTTCTATTTTTCCAGTGGCGCGTTTTCGGCGGGATTCGGCCTTGACCGGCAGGAACTTGGTTTGTAGAGAGCGCCCCAGTGTGAGCCGGTAGCTCAGCCGGTAGAGCAACTGACTTTTAATCAGTAGGTCCTGGGTTCGAACCCCAGCCGGCTCACCAATCCACCTATTGTCAGGTGACACCTGAGTTGTCCATTTGTGACAGGGTTCTGTCCATCGGGATGCAAGCGGCAAACAGATTTGTTCGCTGAAGCGCGTGCATCCGTCTGCCGAGAGCTTCTTCGTTCCTGAAAGACTCGCCGCCCGTTTCGATGGGGAGGCTGTCTTTCGCTCCTTCCCGGCCATAATGCCACCCGCTCTCGTCCATGATGCGGATCGGCAATAGTCGGTTTTGCCTCACCATTCACGCTTTGCCAGAATCGCTCCCGACCGTTAGAGAGACCGCCTCGGCCTTGTGCCCCAATCCGTAACCGCTGACAAAAGGAGAGCCTTACATGATCGTCAATCGCTGCGCCCTTCGCGGGCTGATCCTCGCCTGAAACGGAGCTTCCGGAAGGGCAGATCGCAAGGATGACCTCGGGTCGGCTCATCAACGGAACATCGGGGCATCATCATGGGCATTCCCGTTCTGGATGGCCACCCGGCTGCGGACGCGGCGGGGGCTGTCCGCAAATTTCATTTCGTTCTCGGCAGCGGCGTATCGTCTGGCTGGCTCCCTGATCTGCGGGAGGCCGTCCGATGACCGAGGCCCTTCAAACCTTACTTGCTAGCGCAATGGCCAGCGATATCTTCGCGGGTGGCCTCGCGCTTGGAACTATAGGCGTGACGGTGGCGCTTGGCCGGACGGCTGTTGGCGTGATCGGTCGCCTGCTGTCGCGCCGCCTCTGGGCGCAACTGGCGCTGGACAACCGCTCTACGGCCTATCGGCACCTTTCGCTGTGGATGGAGGCGAACGGGGTCCTCGCCCATGTCCTGCAGGTGCGGCTGACGGACACCCGCTGGAATGCGGGGACGAGCGGCTATGCCCCCGCCCCCGGAAAGCACTGGTTCATCGTGCAGGGCCATATCGCCCGCCTTACGCGCTCGATCAACGAAAAGGCCCGGGTCGGCGGATCGCACGAGCAGCGGCCGATGGAAACATTGGAAGTCGGCCTGCTCTTCGGCAGCATCGCCACGCTGACCGGCTGGATCGACGAGGGCGCCCGGATCGCCGCGCTGCGCGACCGCAGCGGGCCGATGCTGCATATCCTGCGCGACAGCTATTGGGACGATGTGGGTGAGGTGCCGCGCCGCAGCATCGACAGCGTTGTGGTCGAGGATGATCGGGCCTTGCAGGTGCTGGAAGACATGCGCTGGTTCTATGCCACCAGCGACTGGTATGCGACGCGGGGTGTACCGTGGCGGTGGGGCTATTTGTTCTACGGACCGCCCGGCACCGGCAAATCAAGCCTGATCCGCGCGCTTACCTCGGAGCTGGGGCTGGACATCGCCACGCTGGACGTAGGTCGCGCGACCCTGACAGACGATGCGCTGCGCGAGGCGATGATGTCGGCCCCGAAGCGCAGCCTGATCGCCATCGAGGATGTGGATGCCGTCTTCAGCCAGCGTGAGGCAGGCGACCGCCGGGGCGGCATCAGCTTTTCGGGCCTGTTGAACGCCATCGACGGTGTCGGCGCACAGGAGGGTCGGGCGCTGGTGATGACGACGAACCATCTCGACCGGCTCGATCCGGCGTTAATCCGGCCGGGCCGCGCAGATTTGCATGTCGAGATGGGCCTGATCGGCGCCGGAACCGCCCGCAGACTGTTCGAACGGTTCTTCCCCGGCGAGATCGCGCTGGCGCTGGCCTTCGAGCGGGTGATCGGGCAGGAACGCCTCAACCCCGCCGTAGTGCAGGGCTGGCTGCTGGCACATCGCGACGATCCCGGTGTCGCCGCCAGAGCCGAGGCGCTGGCTCCGGTTTCAGTGCGGGTGGCAACTGCGGCCGAGTAAGAAGCGGTTAGCGGCTTTCCTCTAGACCCATGATGGGGGCTAGAACCGCCCCCCTGCGCCGGAATGAATTCGGAGCACACTTCGGGCGCGGTCGATAGTGCCGCTGCCAATCTGCTAAGCGCTTCGAGCAACATGCTGCGGCACAGCAACCGGCAGGCTTGCCGATCTCAGGCAACCCGGCGCCCTAGCCGTAGAGGACGGCCTGAAACTGCCGCTCAACACGCGCTATCGCTGCGCAGCGGTGTTCCCGAGAACAGCCATTCGTCTTCAGCGCAGCAACTTCAATCTGGCGCGACCTCCTGCGCGGGAATCTCCGGATGAGGGCGCAGTACGACTCAGCCTTTGAACAGCGCCACGGCATCTGCGCCCGCGGGCATACACATCGGTGCGGTTGGATCGGTCGCGATGCGCCAGATCGCGGCGGCCACGTCTTCCGGTCTGGTCTTTTCTTCGCCTGACCCGCTGGTGAGCCGTGCGAAGACCCCTTCGACCATCTCGGCATAGGGCTCCGGAAAGCCGCCCGCCTGTGTCAGCCGTTCGCGGGCACTGGCGGAAAAGGCGGTCCCCGGTGCCTGCCCCGGCAGCACGACATGGCTGCGGATGCCGAAGGGGGCGAGTTCCAGCGCCATCACCTCGGTCAGCGCGTTCACCGCCGCCTTGCTGGCGGTATAGACCGACAGCAGGTCGTAATTCTTCAGCGTCACGCTGGAGGTCACGTTGATGATCACGCCCGCGCGGCGGGTGCGGAACTGCGGCAGCACCGCCTGGATCATCGCGATGGTGCCGATGGTGTTGGTCTCGAAGATGTCGCGCACGACGCTGATCGGGGTGCCCTCGAGCGCGTTAAGCCAGCCGATGCCGGCGTTGTTCACCAGCACGTCGATCTCGCCCGCGGCCGCCACCGCGGCGGCGATGCTCGCCGGGTCGGTGACGTCGAGCGGCAGGATCGTCAGCCGCTCGGAGGCGGGCAGCAGATCGGCCTTCGGGGTCCGCATCGTGGCGATGACGGTCCAGCCTTTGGCGAGGAAGTGCCGCGCGGTCTCGAGGCCGAAGCCCGAGGAGCAGCCGGTGATCAGGATGGTGGGCATGGTGGGGTCCTTTCGCTGTTGCCCATCCGATCTGGCCATCCCGCGCGCGACCACCTATAATCCGAAGTCCATGATGATTTACCGATCGTCCAAACCACAGGCCGCCATGACCGATCCGCTGACCCAGATCGTGACCTTGCTCCGCCCCGGCGCGCCCTATGCCAAGGTCGCCAGCGCCTCGGGCGCGTGGCGGGTGCGCCGGGAGGAAGACGGCATCGTCTTCTACAACCTGACCCTCGCCGGTCGGGCGCTGCTGGAAGTCGACGGGCGGTCGCCGGTCCTGCTGGAGGAGGGCGACTTCGCCCTGATCCCGGCCGCGCGGGGCTTCACGATCTCAAGCCCCGATCCGGTTCTGCCAAAGGGACGGCTCACCGAGCCCGTCCTGCTCGCGCCCGGGCAGATGCGCATCGGCGACCCTGACCTGCCGGTCACGACGCAGCAGCTGGTGGGCCACTGCACCTTCGCCGCGCGGGATGCCGCGCTGTTGCTGACCCTGCTTCCCGATCTGGTCGTCATCCGCGGCGAGGCGCGGCTGGCGACGCTGATCCAACTGGTGGCGGATGAGGCGCGGGCGACCCGGCCGGGGCGCGAGGTGGTGCTGGAACGGCTGCTGGAGGTCCTGCTGATTGAGGCCTTCCGCGCCTCGGGCGGCATCTCTGCCCCGCCGGGCCTGCTGCGGGGGCTGAGCGATCCGCATCTGTCCATCGCCCTGCGCGCCCTGCATGCCGATCCGGCGCGACCGTGGACGGTGGCGGAACTGGCCCGCGCCGCGGGCCTGTCGCGCTCCGCCTTCTTTGCGCGGTTCGAGCGCGAGGTCGGCCGCGCGCCGATGGCCTATCTGACCGGCTGGCGGATGAGCCTCGCCAAAGACCGGCTGCGGCGCGGCGACGGCAGCCTGGCCGAGATCGGCGCGGCCCTGGGTTATGGCTCGGCCAGTGCGTTCAATACGGCCTTCGCCCGCGAGGTCGGCCAGCCACCTGGGCAATATGCCTTGTCGACTGCCCGGCTCGCATCGGAGGATGCGCCTATCTGAGGAAGGACGCATCCTGTTCGGCATTAAGAGTCCGGTCGAGAAACATTGATGCCGCGCGGCGGCGTTCCCTAAAGCGGTCGTTTGGTCAAGCCCGGCGAAGGAACCGTATGCATCTGGCGTCCGATCTGAATGATATGGGGTTACAATCTCACTTCGTCGTAAGCGTGGCGGTTCTCTCTGATGGAATGCAGGTTGTCGCGGACCCAGAAGTTAAACTCCTCAAGAGCGCGCAAGGCGCCGATACCCATGTCGGTCAGTTCATATTCGACGCGCGGGGGCACTTCCGGGAAATAGTAGCGGGCAATCAGTCCATCGCGCTCAAGGTTGCGGAGCGTGCGTGTCAGCATGCGCTGAGTGACACCGTCCACCTCCTTTTTGAGCGTTGAGAAGCGGAGCCGATGTCCCTCCGCGAGTGAAAGCCGCCAAAGGACTGGAACAGTCCACTTGTCGCTCAACAGGGCGCAGACCCCGTTTGATGGAACGGGCCTGAACACCCGGCTATCCCCAGACCCTTGTGGTGCGTCGGCATGTATCTGTTCGTCCAAGGGTATCATCCTTGTGCCTGATGCAGAAAAATGTGCCGTCTTCCGGCAGGTTTATATTGGTATATATGGATAGCCCTTGTTCCATGCGAGGGTATCCAATGACCGATGACAAAAGACCCATGCTGGTTTTCGGCGCCACCGGGCGGCAGGGAGGATCTGTCGCCAAAGCCTTGCTGAAGGCAGGGTGGCCCGTTCGCGCGCTTGTATTGGACGCCGCCGGGACCGCATCCTTGAGGCTGCGGAATGCTGGCGTCGAGCTTGTGCAAGGCTCATTCGAGGACAGGGATGTCATCCGCGCAGCCATGGAAGATGCTTATGGCGTCTTCAGCGTGTTGCCGGGGAACCTGACTGCTGAAGAGGAAGTGCGCCATGGGGTCGCG
>NZ_SAUZ01000023.1 GCF_004022215.1 Paenirhodobacter populi | reverse complement strand
GCCCCCTCTTGCCCGTGCCGGGCAATTCACCCCCGGGATATTTATGGAAAAACGACGGGCCACAGGCAGGTGCGGGAGGGGCAGGGTGCGCCCTCCGCCCGCGGCCGCCTAGGCGTGATCGTCGGGCAGGATCTTGCCGGGGTTGAACAGGTCCTGCGGATCGAGCGCGGCCTTGATCCGGCGCATGACCGCCAGCGCCGGGCCATGCTCGGCCTCCAGATATTTCCGCTTGCCCAGACCGACGCCATGTTCGCCGGTGCAGGTGCCATCGACGGACAAAGCCTTTTCCACCATCGCGGCGTTGATCGCCGAGACCACGGCCTCGTCCTCGGGGGAATTCGGGTCGAGGGCGAAGACCACGTGGAAATTGCCGTCCCCCACATGGCCCATGATCGCATGGGGCACCGGGCAATCGGCCAGCAGCCCCTTGGCGTGGACGATGCATTCGGCGAGCGACCCGATCGGCACGCAGACATCCGTCGGCCAGCCGCGCGAGCCGGGGCGCGCCGCGACCGTGGCGGAAAAGGCCGTGTGCCGCGCCTTCCACAGGCGGGTGCGTTCCTCCTCGGCGCGGGCCTGACGGAAGCCGGAACAGCCGTTCGCCTCGGCGATTTCGCGAAACAGCGCGATGCGGGTTTCGACTTCGTCCTCGGTGCCGGCGATTTCGACGAAGAGCGTATCGACCTCGGCTTCCTGCATCTGCGAATAGGCGTTGACCGCGCGGATCGCGCCGGAGTCCAGATATTCCATCCGGCCGGGGTTCAGGCCGATCTGGATCGCCTCGATCGCGGTGCGGCTGGCCTCGGCCGGGCCGGGGAAGGTGCAGACGGCGGCGATCACCGCCTCGGGGCGGCCATGCAGGCGCAGGGTGATTTCGGTGATGATGCCGAGCGTGCCTTCGGACCCCACATAAAGATGCGTCAGATCATAGCCCGCCGAGGATTTCCGCGCCCGTCTGGCGGTGCGGATGATTTCGCCTTGCGGAGTGACGACGGTGAGGTTGAGGATGTTTTCCCGCATCGTGCCGTAGCGCACCGCGCTGGTGCCCGAGGCGCGGGTGGCGGCCATGCCGCCGATCGTGGCATTCGGGCCGGGGTCGATGGGAAAATACAGCCCGGTGTCGCGCAGCGCCGCATTCAGATCCTCGCGCGGGAGGCCCGCCTCGACCGTGCAGTCAAGGTCATCGGTGCTGACCCGCAAAAGCCGGTTCATCCGCATCATGTCGACCGAAAGGCCGCCGCGCACCGCCGAGACATTGGCCTCGAGCGAGGAGCCGAGGCCGTGTGGGACGATCGGCACCCCCGCCGCCGCGCAGATCCGCACGATGGCCGCGACTTCCTCGGTTGACACCGGCCAGGCCACGGCGTCGGGCGGCAGCGAGACGTGATGGGTTTCTTGCCCGGTATGCAGCCTGCGGTCGGCCTCGCGGAGCGAGAAACGTTCGCCGAGCAGCGCCGAAAGCGCCGCCGCCGTATCGGGGTCGAGGACCATTTCACCCTGCCTTCCATGCCGTTCGGAAACCGCGCGGTGCCGGATGCCCGGCCCGCGCAAGGTCGCGCCAGCGATTCCCGATTCCGCCGCAGAGGTCCATGCCCATTTCCGCGGGGCGGAGACATTTGGAAGCCGCATCCTCTTGCCGCGGGGGATGGGAGAACAACCGTTCTCCCCCACCGGCGCTCAGGCCAGCATCCGCGTATCCCCGCAAACCGAGATCGCCTGACCCGAGACGAAACGCCCCTGCGGCGAGGCGAGATAGAGGGTCTGCGCGGCGATCGCCTCCGGCGGCACGTATTCCCGAATCGAGGTGAAACGGAAGGCCTCGGCCTCGACCTCGGCAAAGCTCTGGTTGCGTTGCTGGGCCTTCGCCTCCAGCACGCGGCGCTGGCGGTCCCCGGCGACCAGACCGGGCAGGATGGCGTTGACCCGGATGCCGTCGCCGCCCAGTTCGATCGCCAGCGATTTGGTCAGACCGATCACCCCCCATTTCGCCGCCGCATAGGGGGTGCGCATGGCGAAACCCACCCGTCCGGCGACCGAAGAGAGATTGATGATCGACGGGTTGGCGCTGCGCCGCAGGGCGGAAACCGCGCGCGTGACGGTCAGATACTGGCTGGTCAGCACGATATCCAGCGTGCGGCGCCAGGCGGCGGCGTCGATATCCTCGATCCGCGCGGTGGGGCCGGCGATCCCGGCATTGTTCACCAGGCAATCGAGCCCGCCCAGTTCGCCGATCGCCGCATCGACGAAGCCCTGAAGCGCGGTTTCGTCCGACACGTCGACGATCTGGCGAAAGACCGCCTCCGGCAGGCTCGCCAGCGCGGTTTCGTCGATGTCGCAGGTGGCGACACGCGCGCCTTCGCCCACGAAGGCCTCCACGATGGCGCGCCCGATTCCTCCCGCGCCGGCGGTGATGATGACGCGCGCGCCTTCAAGGTTCAGGTTCATCGCTTCCCTCCTCCCAGTGAAAAAACGACCTGTGTTCCAGAATGGTGGCGGCGGCGGCGGAAAGGTCCGCGCGGATCGCCTCGGCGGCGCCTTCGCGGTCGCGCCGCGTCAGCGCATCGACCAGCTGGCCATGCGCCTCGATCGAATGGCTGGCGCGTTCGCGCTGCACCTGTGGCCCGATATCGAGCGAGATCAGCGGCCCGGCCCGCAGCCACGCCATCCCGATCAACTGCCGCAGGCTCGGCGAACGCGCCGCATCATAGAGCGCGAAATGCAGGCGCCGGTTCAACCCAAGGGCGTCCGACCGGTCGTTGCGCGCGCCGAAGGCCGAGATGTATTTCAGATGCAGGCTGCGGATCGCCTCGATCTCGGCGTCCTGCATCCGGTCCACGGCAAGCCGCGCCGCTTCGCATTCCATCAGGATGCGGGTGTGGACGAGATCGCGGAAATCGGCGGCCGACATCTGCGGCACTTCGACCGCCTTGTTGCGCCGGATGGCCAGCGCCCCTTGCGCGATCAGCCGGCCGACGGCCTCGCGCACCGGCATCGTCGAGACGCCGAGCTGATCCGCGAGTTCCCGAATCGAGGTCCGGCTGTCCGGCTTCAGCGTGCTGTCGAGCAGCATCTCCGAGATCGCCCCATAGACCTGATCTGTCAGCGAGACCGCCCTGATCGGCGAATGGCGGGGGATCGGGTCGTTCATATGGGCATCCGGCAGTTGACAATCGGCGGGTTCGGCCTTCAGTATGATCTGAGATCACACTGATCTGCGCGGAAGTCAAGTCAGGAGGAGGCGGGACTTTCGCGGATTCTCTGGGAGGAGAGAGAACATGACACATTTCATCGGGCGGCGGCAGCTGCTGAAGACGGGTGCGCTGGCGGGGGTGGCGGGCATGGCCATGCCCGCCATTCTGCGTGCCTCGAACGACCCTTACGTGATTGCCCATCTGACGCCCCGGACCGGGTTTCTGGGGCCGATGGGCGAATATGCGGTGATGGCCGTCGATCTGGCGGTCGAGGAGATCAACGCGGCCGGCGGCATCAACGGGCGGCCGCTGAACGTCATCAAGGAGGATTCGGTCAACCCGCAGACCGCCACCACCAAGGCCGAACGGCTGGTCGAGCGCGCCGATGTCGCCATGGTGCTGGGAGAGATTTCCTCGGCCTCGGCGCTGTCCATCGCGCAGGTGACGGCGCGGGCGAACAAGCTGTTCATCAACACCGGCGCCAATTCGGACACGCTGCGCGGCAAGGACTGCCGCCGCACCATGTTCCACACCGAGGCGCAGAACGTCATGTATGTGAACGCCGAGGGCCAGTATTTCCTGCAAAACGACATGGTCAAGGACAAGACGTGGTTCATCCTCAGTTCCGACTATGCGTTCGGCCATGACCTGCGCGAAGGCGCGCATGCCTTCCTTGAACGACATGGCGGTTCCACGGTGGGGGATGAGCTGATCCCGACGGATGCCACCGACTTTTCTTCGCATCTGCTGTCGATCCGTTCACGGCGGCCCGATGTGGTGGTGCTCAACCTCGCCGGCACGTCGATGGCGAGCTTCATGAAGCAATACGGCGAATTCGGGCTGGATATTCCGCTGGGTGGGTTCGACTACAACAGCTCGCTGGCCTGGGCGACGGGGGCGGAGGATTTCAAGGGCACCTGGCCCTGCATCTGGACCCATCAGGTCCAGACGGACGGATCACAGGCCTTTGCCCGGGCGTTTCAGGCGAAATACGGCAAGCCCGCCGAGAACCAAGCCTATGCCGACTACATCGCCCTGCGCATCGCGGCGGAGGCGATCACCCGCACCGGAGGCACCGATACCGCCGCGCTGATCGCCTACCTCGAGGATCCCGCGACGGATTTCGACATCCTCAAGGATCGCCGGGGCCGTTTCGATCCGTCGACGCACCAACTCCTGCAGGAGGTCTATGCGGTCACCGCGCTCGACCCGTCCGAGGTCGAGGACCAGTGGGACATCTTCACGACATCCGGGCCGCTGCCCGCGCCGGATGTGCCGCTGGAGGAACTGGTTCAGGGCGCGGTCGGCGGGGCCTGCACCTTCTGATCGGGCGTCGGACCATTCCGGCATGACGTCACCCGGGGCGTGAGATACCGCGCGCCCCGACCCTTCCGTATGGACACGGGGGAACCTCATGGTTCTGTTTTTCCTATCCCAGCTGCTGAACGGGCTGCTTGACGGATTCTATTACATGCTCATCGCGCTCGGGCTGTCGCTGATCTTCTCGCTTGGCGGGATCGTCAATCTGGCGCATGGCGTGTTCTTCACGCTTGGCGCCTATCTGGCGCTGGTGCTGACGCCGCATGTGGGCTTTTTCGGGGCGCTGGCGCTTGGGCCGCTGATCGCCGCGGTGATCGCCATCGTGATCGAGCGGTTCCTGTTCACCCGCTTCTACCGCGAGGATCCGCTCTATTCGCTGCTGCTGACATTCGGGCTTGCGATGATCATCGAGCAAAGCCTGCGGTGGTATTTCGGTGCGACGCCGCGCGCCTATTCCATGCCCGCCGATCTGCGCGGGCAGGTCTTCGTCGGCGATTTCGTCTATTCCCGCTACCGGCTGTTCCTGATCGGGATGGCGATCGTCACCGTCGCGGCGGTCTGGGCGCTGCTGAACCGCACGGCCTTCGGCCGCATCGTGCGGGCGGGCATCCAGAACCCGGACATTCTGGGCACGCTCGGCATTTCGCTGCGGCCCTATCTGTCGGCGGTGGTCGCGATCGCCATCGGCATCGCGGCGCTGGCCGGCGTGCTGATGGCGCCGATCCAGCCGGTCCATCCGCTGATGGGGGTCGAGGTCGGCACCGCGGCCTTCGTCGTGGTGGTCATCGGAGGGCTCGGCTCGTTCTGGGGCGTGGTCATCGCCGCGCTGCTGGTCGGTCTGGTCAAGGGCATGATGATCGGCCTTGGCCTGTCGCAATATTCGATGCTGGCGATCTACCTGCTGATGTTCGTCGTCCTGCTGCTGCGCCCGCGCGGTCTGCTGGGTGAACGCATCACCCGTTTCGAATAGGGGCCCGGTGAATTCCATGAACAATACGACCATGAAAAATCTGGTGATCGTCGCCGTGGCGTTGATCGCCCTGCCGGTCCTGCTGTCGTTTCTGGGGCTTGGAGCGAACAGCGCGGTCGAGGTGGTGATCTTCGCGCTGGCGGCGATCGGTCTGAACATCCTTGTGGGCTATACCGGGCTCGTGTCCTTCGGGCACGGGGTCTGGTTCGGGCTTGCGGCCTATATCGCGGGGCTGACCTCGCTGGCGATGGGCAATGCCTCGATGGCGGTGGCGCTGCTGGTGGCGGTGGCGGCGACGGCGCTGGTCGCGTTCGGGATCGGCTTTCTGGTGCTGCGTCGGCGGGGGGTCTATTTCTCGCTGATGACGCTGGCGCTGGCGGCGATGGGCTTTCAGCTCGCCTTCCGCTGGACCGCGGTCACGGGCGGCGAAAACGGTCTGGGCGGGATCGAGCGTCCCGCCATGCTCAATGACAACGTCACCTTCTACATCGTCGTCGCGCTGATCGCCTTCGTGGTGCTGGCGCTGGTGCAGCGGGTGCTGCAATCGCCCTTCGGCTCCGTGCTCGTCGCGATCCGCGAGAATGAGGGCCGCGCCCAGGCCCTGGGGTATGACGTGACCCGCTACAAGCTGAAGGCCTTCGTGCTGTCGGCGGCGGTGACGGGCCTTGCCGGGGCGCTGCTGTTGTACAAGAACCGGCTGACCTCGGCGGAACCGATGTCGATCATCTTTTCCGGCGAACTGCTGGCGATGGTGGTGATCGGCGGGATGCGCAGCTTCACCGGGCCGCTTCTGGGGGCGCTGTTCTATATCCTGTTCCGCGAATACCTCTCGATCTACACGGAAAACTGGCTGTTCTGGTTCGGCCTGATCTTTCTGGGCTTCGTGATGTATGCGCGTCAGGGGCTGGTCGGGATCGCGGGGCAGGTGCGCAGGCGGCTGTTCCCGGCGCCCGAAACCGGGGCGGCGATGGCCGGGCGAAAGGCGGGCAAACATCCGATGCCTGCGGCGATCACCGCGCGCGACGCGGGCGGTGGCGACGTTCTGGTGGCCGAGGGGATTTCCAAGACCTTCGGCGCGCTCAAGGCGGTCAGCGATGTGTCGATCCGGGTGCAGGACCGCACGCTGCACGCGCTGCTCGGGCCGAACGGGGCGGGCAAGACCACCGCGTTCAACCTGATGTCGGGGCTCATCCCGACCAGCGCCGGCCGGGTGTCGCTGCTGGGGCAGGACATGTCCGGCCATGCGCCGGACCGGATCGCGAACTTCGGCCTTGGCCGCTCGTTCCAGATCACCAACCTGTTTCCCGATCTGACGGTGGCGGAGAACATCCGCCTTGCCGTGCAGGCCCGGCATCCGAGCCGCTCCGCCATGCTGCGCGACAAGGATGGCGTGGCCGAGGTCCATGCCAAGGTCGAGGACATGCTGCTCTGGGTCGGGCTGGCGGGGATGGAGGACGCCCGCGCGGGCTCGCTTTCCTACGGCGGGCAGCGGCTGCTGGATCTGGGGCTGGCGCTGGCGACGGAACCGCGGGTGCTGCTGGCGGACGAACCGCTGGCCGGGCTGTCCGTGGCCGAGCGCGAACGGGTCGGGCTGCTGATAAAGGATGTCTCGACGGTGCTGCCGGTGCTGCTGGTGGAACATGACATCGACCGCATCTTCGAACTGGCCGACCATGTGACGGTCATGGCCGACGGCAAGGTTCTGGTCGACGGCACCGTGGACGATGCCCGCAACTCGCAGGAGGTGCGCGAGATCTACATCGGCTCCGGCACCACCGAGGTCGCGGCCTCGGCCCGGCAGGGGCAATTCTCGGACGAGAAGATCCTGACGCTGGACAAGGTCAACCTGCATTACGGCAAAAGCCATATCCTGCAAGATATCAGCTTCGACCTGCACAGGGGGGAGATTCTGGCCCTGCTGGGGCGCAACGGGGCGGGCAAGTCCTCGGTCCTGAAGGCGGTGACGGGGATCGTGAAGCCGTCCTCTGGCTCGATCCGGCTGATGGATCACGAACTGGCGGGGCGCAGCAGCGCGCAGATCGCGCGACTGGGCATCGGCTATGTGCCGCAGGGGCGGGGGCTGTTCGCCGGCATGACCGTGCGCGAGAATCTGGAGCTGGGGCGCATCCGGCGCCAGACGGGCGAGGGCACGCATTGGTCGCTGGACGAGATCCTCGACTATTTCCCGCGCCTGCGCGACCGGCTCGACATGCCGGCGGACCGGATGTCGGGGGGCGAACAGCAGATGGCCGCCGTCGCCCGGGCGCTGTCGGGCGACATCCGCGTGCTGCTGTTGGACGAGCCGTTCGAGGGCCTGGCCCCCGCCATCGTGGAACAGCTTTTCCGCACCTTCGACAGGCTGCGCGACCGGCTTTCCATCGTGATCGTGGACCACAACCTCGACCTCGCGCTGGCGCTGTCGGACCGGACCATCGTGCTGGAACGCGGCCGGGTGCTGCATGAAATCGAATCCCGTCGCATCGCCGAGAATATCGAGCTGCGCCGCGAAATGCTGTGGATGTGAGGAGGCAGGCATGACCCATATCGCCATCATCGGGGCGGGGCTGATCGGACGGGGCTGGGCCTTCGTCTTCGCCCGCGCGGGGACCGAGGTCCGCGTCTGGGACCCGCAGCCCGCCGTGCTGGACCGCCTGCCCGACGATATCGCCGGGATGGTGGAACAGACCGCGCCCTTCGGTCAGGCGGGCACGGATCCGAGGGCGACGGCGGCGCGGATCCGCGCCGTCACGACGCCCGAGGAGGCGCTGGACGGCGCCGCGCTTGCGCAGGAAAGCGGCCCCGAGGTGCTGGACACCAAGCGCGCGCTTTTCGCGCGGCTGGATGCCATCGCCGCGCCGGAGACGATCCTTGCCTCCAGCAGCTCGGCGCTCATGGCCTCGCGCTTCGCCGGGGGACTGCCGGGGCGGGCCCGTTGTCTGGTCGGGCATCCGGTCAACCCGCCGCATCTGGTGCCGGTGGTGGAAATCGCCCCCGCTCCGTTCACCGACCCGGCGGTGACGGACCGCGCCCGGGCGATCTACGCCGCCGCGGGGCAGGTGCCCGTCGTGCTGCAACGCGAGATCGACGGCTTCATCCTCAACCGCCTGCAGGCCGTGGTGCTGGCCGAAAGCCTGCGGCTGATCGAACAGGGTTATGTCGACGTGCGGGGGCTGGACGACACGATCCGGCACGGGCTTGGCCGCCGATGGGCCTTCATGGGGCCGATGGAGACGATCAACCTCAATGCCCCGGGCGGGGCGGGGGATTACCTGACGCGCTACGGCGCGATGATGGCGGGTCTCGCACAAGGCGCGGCGCGGGACGAGGCCTTCACCCTCGCGGTCGCCGCCACCGTCGGGGCGGCCTTCGCGGATGTCTCCGCCCCCGAAACCGTGCGCGCGCGCCAGAACTGGCGCGACGCTGAACTCGCCGCCCTTGCGCAGCATCTGGCCGCGCGGGCGCAACATGATCACGCACAGGAGTAACGCCGTGAGCCTGCAAGGAAAAGTCATCATCACCTGCGCCGTGACGGGCGCGATCCACACCCCCTCGATGTCGCCCTACCTGCCGGTCAGCGCCGCCGAGATCGCCGAGGCCGCCATCGGCGCGGCCGAGGCGGGCGCCGCCATCGTCCATCTGCATGCGCGCAACGAAAGCGACGGCGCGCCGGACCAGAGCGTCGAGGCCTTCCGCCCGATCCTCGGCGTCATCCGGCAGGCGACGGATGCGGTGCTGAACATCACAACGGGCGGCGCGCCGACCATGGCGATCGCCGAGCGTATCCGCCCCGCGCAGCATTACCGGCCGGAGCTGGCCTCGCTCAACATGGGGACGATGAATTTCGGCCTGTTCCCGATGCTGGACCGCTATGCCCCGCAACTCAGGCATCAATGGGAACGGGACTATCTGGGCAACAAGGACATCATCTTCCGCAACACCTTCGGCGATGTGGAACATGTCATGTCCACCCTTGGCGCCGGTGGCACACGGTTCGAATTCGAATGCTACGACATCTCGCATCTCTACAACCTGAAGCACTTTTTCGATCGTGGGCTGGTCCGGGGGCCGCTGTTCATCCAGACCGTCTTCGGGCTGATGGGCGGTATCGGCGCGCATCCCGATGATGTCCTGCACATGAAGCGCACCGCTGACCGGCTGTTCGGCGACGATTACCGCTGGTCGGTTCTGGGCGCGGGAAGAAACCAGTTGCCGATCGCGGCGATGTCGGCGGCGATGGGCGGGCATGTGCGCGTCGGGCTGGAGGACAATCTGTGGGCGGGCAAGGGCCGTCTGGCGGAAAGCAACGCCGCACAGGTCCGCGCGGCGCGCCAGATCATCGAAGGGCTGGGGCTGACCGTCGCCACCCCGGACGAGGCACGCGAGATGCTGGCGCTCAAGGGCGGCGACCGGGTGGATTTCTGAGGAGGATGCAATGACCATCACTTACCTGAAACGCGGCCGCAGCGACACCGCCCGCGCCGAGGATGACCGCCAGACGCGCGAGGCCGTGGAGGCGGCGCTTGCCGATATCGCGGCGCGCGGCGACGTGGCGGTCCGCGAGATGGCCGCCAAATTCGACGGCTACACGCCCGACAGCTTCCGCCTGTCGCCGGACCAGATCGACGCGCTGATCGCCACGCTGAGCGATAGCGAGATCGCCGATATCCGCTTTGCCCAGGATCAGGTGCGGAACTTCGCGCGGATCCAGCGGGAATCCATGCGCGATGTCGAGGTGGAAACCCTTCCCGGCGTGATCCTCGGCCACAAGCACATCCCGGTGCAGGCGGTCGGCTGCTACGTGCCGGGGGGGAAGTTCCCGATGGTCGCCTCGGCGCATATGTCGGTGCTGACGGCGGCGGTGGCGGGGGTGCCGCGGATCATCGCCGCGACGCCGCCGTTTCAGGGCAAGCCGAACGCCGCCGTCATCGCCGCGATGCATTTCGCCGGCGCGCATGAAATCTACGTTCTCGGAGGCATCCAGGCGATCGGGGCGATGGCGATCGGCACCGAAACGATCGCGCCGGTCGACATGCTGGTCGGCCCCGGCAACGCCTTCGTCGCCGAGGCGAAGCGGCAGCTGTTCGGCCGCGTCGGCATCGACCTCTTCGCCGGGCCGACCGAGACGATGGTGATCGCCGACGATACGGTCGACGCCGAGCTTTGCGCCACCGACCTTCTGGGACAGGCCGAGCATGGCTACAACTCGCCCGCCGTCCTGCTGACCAATTCGCGCGCGCTGGCCGAGGGCACGATGGCGGAAATCGAGCGGCTGCTGCAAATCCTGCCCACCGCCGCGACCGCCGGCAGATCTTGGGCGGATTACGGCGAGGTCATCCTGTGCGACACGCATGAGGAGATGCTGGATGTCGCCAATGAAATCGCCTCGGAACATGTGCAGGTCATGACCGACCGCGACGACTGGTATCTGGAAAACATGCGGGCCTATGGGGCGCTGTTCCTTGGCCCGCGCACGCATGTGGCGAATGGCGACAAGGTCATCGGTACGAACCACACGCTGCCCACCCGCCGCGCCGGGCGCTATACCGGGGGTCTGTGGGTCGGGAAATTCCTCAAGACCCACACCTATCAGCGGGTCACCACGGACGAGGCCGCCGCGCATGTCGGGCGCTATTGTTCACGTCTGTGCCTGCTCGAGGGCTTTGTCGGCCATGCCGAACAAGCCAATATCCGTGTCCGCCGTTATGGCGGCGACAACGTCGCCTATGGGGAGGCCGCGCAATGACCCCGATGCCGGACTTTTCGCTCAGGGGACGGACCGCTCTGGTGACGGGGGCGGGGCGGGGCATCGGTCGCGCCATCGCCGAGGTCTATGCCCAGGCGGGCGCCGAGGTGATCCTGTGCGCCCGTTCCGCCGACGAGATCGGCGCGCTTGCCCGGGACCTGACGTCGAACGGCTACCGGGCCCGCGCCGTGCCCTGCGACGTCACCGATATCGCGGCCTTCCGCGCGGTGACCGAGGGGCTCGACCGATTGGACATCTTCGTCAACAACGCCGGCACGAACCGCCCGAGGCCGCAGATGGAGGTGACCGAGGAGGATTTCGATCTGGTCGTGGGGCTGAACCTGCGCGCGGCCTTCTTCGCGCTGCAAAGCGCGACGCGGCGGATGAAGGCGCTCGGCCGGGGCGGCTCGGTGATCAACATGTCCTCGCAGATGGGCCATATCGGGGCCGAGAACCGCGCGCTCTATTGTGCGACGAAATGGGGGATCGAGGGGCTGACGAAGGCGACGGCGATCGAACTGGCGCCGCTGAAGATCCGGGTCAACACGATCTGCCCGACCTTCATCGAAACCCCTCTGACGAAACCCTATTTCGAGGATCCGGCCTTTCACGCGCATTGCATGCGGATGATCAAGATCGGCCGGCTGGGGCAGGTGTCCGATATCGTCGGGGCGGCGCTGTATCTGGCCTCGGACGCCTCCGCCCTGATGACGGGGACGTCGATGCTGCTGGATGGCGGCTGGACGGCGGAATAGCCCCCGGGCCGCGGATCAGCCCCGCTGAGCCGCGGCCGTCGCGGCAATGTCGAACCCGCCCTGCGTGGCAAGCGCCACCAGTTCGGCCGTCTTGGCGATCACCGCATCGATCACCGCTTCGTCATGCCCGACGTTGAGGAAGAACCGCAGCCGCGCGTGACGTTCCTGCACCGCGGGCGCGATGATCGGCAGCACGTTGAACCCCGCCGCCAGCAACTGGTTCGAGATCCATGTCGCGCGCACGCTGTCGCCCAGCATGACCGGGGCGATGGCGTAGCCCTCGCTCGGCCCGCAATCGAGCCCGGCCGCCTGCGCCCGCGCACGGAAATGCCGGCCGAGCCCGCGCAGCCGTTCGGTCAGGCCCGGATCCGCGCGCAACGCCCGCAGCGCGGCGAGCGAGGCCGCCGCATGCGGCGCCGACAGGCCCACCGAATAGATGAACCCCGGCGCCTTGAAGCCGATCGTCTCGATCAGCGCGCGCGACCCGGCGACAAAGCCCCCGGCGGAACAGAAGGTCTTGGACAGCGTGCCCATGACGATGTCGACCTCACCGGGGTCGATGCCCTGTTCCTCGCGGATGCCACGGCCGGTCTTGCCCAGAACCCCGATGGAATGCGCCTCGTCGAGCATCAGCCAGGTGTCGTGCCGGCGCCGGATCGCGGTGAACCGCGCCAGATCGGGCACGTCGCCATCCATGGAAAACAGCCCCTCTGTCACCACCAGCACGCGGTCGTAATCCTCGCGGATTTCCGACAGCTTGCGGTCGAGCCAGTCGGTATTGTTATGCGGAAAGGTCACATGCGCGGCACCGGAAACCCGGATGCCCTCGTAGATCGAATTATGCGCGAGTTGATCGACCGCGATCAGGTCGCCCGGCCCGCAGAGCGTGCGCAGGATCGCCTGATTGGTGCCGTGGCCGGACACCATCGTCAGCGCCGCCTCGGTGCCAAGGAAATCGGCCAGCTCATCCTCAAGCGCGTCGTGATAGGCCAGATTGCCGCCGACCAGCCGCGAGGCGGTCGCGGACACGCCCCAGTCGGCCACCGCCTGCGCCACCGCGCCCGCCACCGCCGGGCTGCGGTTCAGCGACAGGTAGTCGTAGGAGGCGAAATTCTCCACCCACTGGCCGTTGATGCACAATTGCGTGCCCCGCGCCGCCGAAACCGGCCGGAAGAACGGCGGATCGAGGCCAAGCGCCGCCGCCGTGGCAAGGCCGAACTGCATTTCCTTCCAGGCCGGCAGCGTGGTGAAATCGGTGCGGGAGGAGGCAGGCTTCGCCACACCCCGTTCCGGCGTGGCCGGGCGGGCGTGGCGGGTGCTGGCGTGAAGCCGGCGCAGGGCGTCCAGCTTCTGGCTGTTGGTCTGCTGGGTCATTCAGTTCCGCCGTGCCTCCATGCCCGCCGAAGGGGCGCGTGTGCGTTCCATGATTTCCGCCCTGACGACGTCGGTCAGGATGGTTTCGCTCAGATGCGCCTCGACCAGAACGGCGCCCTGCGCCCCGGCGCTGCCGCCGCTGATCGTGTCGAACAGGCTCTGGACCAGCCGCGCGGGGCTGGGTTCGCCCGCAAGCGCGCGGGCCGGGATGTCCACGCCGAAGCGTTCCTCGATCGCCAGTTTAAGGTTCATCGCCATCAGGCTGTCGAGTCCCAGATCCGTCAGCGGGCGCTGCGGGTCGATCGCGGCGGGGGTGGTGCGCATGATCTGCGCCGCCTCGGTCAGCACCGCCTCCAGCGCGATGCGCCGCGCCTCGCCTTCCTTGCCGGCAGCTATCAGCGCGGCAAGATCGACGCTGCCTGCGGCGCGCGCCATTTCCGTGTCGATGGCGGCAAAGAGGGGGCAGGACAGGACGGGCAGGTCGCCCGCCAGACGGCCCCAGCGAATGGGCGCGATGGTGACGGTCGCCGCCTGCGCGGGCGCGTCGGCAAGCCATGCGGCAAGGGCCTGCAAGGCCTCCTCCGCCGTGAGCAGCCGGCCAAGCTGTGCCGTCAGCGTCGCGCGCAGCGCCGCGTCGCGGGCGAGCATCCCGGTATCCGAGATCGGCCCCCAGGCGATCGCCAGACCGGGCAGGCCCGCGTCCCGGCGGCGGCGCATCAGCGCCTCGGTCTCCGCATTGGCGGCGGCATAGGCCGCCTGTCCGGGGTTGCCGAACCGCGCCGCGACGGAACTGAAGCACCAGAAATGCCGCAAGGGCAGGTCGCGCGTCAGCCGGTCGAGCAGTTCGGCCCCCCCGGCCTTGGCCCCGGCCACCCGGCCGATGCGCGCGGGATCCAGCGTGGCGAACAGCGCGTCGTCCAGCACCGCCGCGCTGTGGATGACGCCCGAAAGGCCGCCCGCCGCCGCGATTTCGTCCAGAACCGCCTGCATCGCCACGGCATCCGTCGCATCCGCCGCGCGCAGCGTGAAGCCCTCGGGCAGCGCACCTTCATGACGGCCCGAGCGCGAGGTCAGCCAGATCCGCTCCGCCCCCTGCTGCTTCAGCCAGAGCGCGGTCCGGTAGCCGAAGCCGCCGGTGCCGCCGGTGATCAGCCAGTTGCCCGACAGATCCGTCCGCCGCGCCGGAGCCCGCCCGGCGGGGTGGGGCGCACGCACGACGATCTTGCCGATATGGCCCGAGCGCTGCATCAGCCGGAAGGCGTCCGTCACCTCATCCGCGGCCATGACCCGCACCGGCGGCGGGGTCAGCGTGCCTTCCGCCAGCCCGCGGCCGACGCGGTCCATGATCCGCGCCGCCACCTTGGGCCGATAGGCCAGAAGCTGATCCGCATCCACCGCCAGCAGGCTGATATTGTTGCGAAACGCCCTGAGTGCGATCAGGTTGTTCTCATAGATGTCGCGCTTGCCCAGTTCGACGAACCGGCCGAAGGGCGCAAGGCAGGACAGACCGCGTTCCAGCCCTTCGCCCGCCAGCGCGTTCAGCACCACATCGACGCCGTGGCCGCCGGTTTCCGCCATCACCCGGTCGGCGAAATCGCCCGCCCGGCTGTCCAGCACCGTGTCGACTCCGATCATGCCCAGCCAGAGCCGCTTTTCCACGGAACCGGCGGTGGCGATGATCCGCGCCCCGATCCGCTGCGCGATCTGGATCGCCGCGATGCCGACACCGCCGGCCGCGCCGTGGATCAGGATCGTCTCCCCGGTCGTCAGGCGCGCCAGCTCGTTCAGCGCGTAATCCGCGGTCAGGAAGACGACGGGCGCGGCGGTGGCGATCTCGGCGGGCATGTCCGCGCCGCGCGGCATCACCGCATGGGCGGGGACGGTCACATGGCTGGCAAAGGCATGCGGCGCAAAGGCGATGACCGGCGTTCCCGGTGCCAGATGCGGCGGCACGTCGGCCCCGCAGCGCAGCACGCGGCCCGCGCATTCCATGCCGAAACCCTGCCCGGCAAAGCCGCCTTCCAGCGCCTCGGGCGGGATCAGGCCCTGTCCCCACATCACGTCACGGAAGTTGAGCGCCGATGCCTCGACCGCGATCTCGACCTCGCCCGGGGCGGGTGCGGGGCGCGGCAGGCGTTGCCAGTAAAGCCCGTCGAGCACCGGCGTCCGCCGCCGTGCCGACAGCCGCAGGAGCGTGTCTTCCCCCCCGGCTGCGGGTGGCTGCGGCGGGGTGACCGCGACGATCCGCGGGCTGGCGGCGGGGGTTCCCTGCCGGTCGTCCGCCACGATCTCGCGTTCCGGGGCCTGCGTCAGCCGCGCAATGCGCCGCGCCAGATCGCCCGTCGTCGCCGGGGCCGCAGGGGTCAGCGCAAGCACCCGCAGATCCCGTCCGCTTTCATTGGCGACCACCCGGCGGAGCGCGAACAGCGCCGCCGAGTCCTCTGCCGACAGCGCCACGATCCACAGCGGCCCGTCCGTCTCGGGCAGATCGCGGAAGGTCGCGGCATGGCGGATCGCCCGCGCCGACGCGGTTTCGCCCGCCGGCGCATCCGGCACCAGCCGGAACAGGGGGGCATCCGGCATCGCGGCCAGGACAGCCGCAAGGTCGCCTTCGGGAAGGGCGAGATCCTGCGCCTCCCCGGTCCGTGCGCCTTGCAGCAGCGTCACCGCTTCGGACTTGTGCGAGGGCCGCGCGGCAAGCGAAACCCCGGTTGCGGCGAAGGCGGCTTGCAGCCGCTCGATCGCCTCGCCATCGGTGTGACGGCCGCTGAGAAGGGCGAAAAGGTCCGGCGTTTCCTCGGCGAACAGCACGGAACCACCGGGGGCGACGAACCGGGCCAACTGACGCGGGGCGAGGGGGCCGTTCGACACCCCGGCGCCAAGGATCAGATCGAAGAGCTGACCGGCCTGCGCCTCTTCGTCCAGACGCAGGACCGCCACCGCCGCCTCTGCCTCGGCCACGAGGGGCCGCAGCGCCCCGGCCCCGGCAGCATCCGCCGCCGCAAGCGTGACATAGCCGCCGCCGACCCGCGCCGCCGCGGCGATCAGCGTGGCATCGGCGCGGCCCGCGATCAGCACCCGGCCCGCGCTGCCTTCGGGCAGGCTGTCCAGCATGTCGATCAGTTGCGCGGTCGGGTGTGTGCCCGCATCCGGCTTTGGCGTCCGCCCGGCGGCAAGGCTCAGGCTCGCCTGCAGATCGTCCTGCACATCCCCGGGCAGGGCGCCGAGCATGGCGACCAACTCGCCGACCGGCGGCCAGGGGCATTCCCCCGCCAGACCCTCGGGCGACAGGTATCCCGCCTCGTTCAGCCAGGCGCGGCTGAGCTGCCGGCGGGCTTCGGGGATCGTGGTGTCGTCGGAACCGGCGATATCCCAGGCGAGCCGCGCGGCGATGGCGGCGCGCAGCACATCGGCATCGCTCGCCGCGTCTTCGCCAGCGCTGAAACGGGACAGCGGATCGGCAAGGGCGATCCGGCGTTCCCCGGCCAGGGGCAGCAGGACCTCATCCCAGTAGAGCGTCTCGGCCCCGTGGGTCATCGGCATCCGGCGCAGACGGATTTCCTCGATCAGCGCGACGAGCCCGCCATCGTCACCGAACAGCGCGAGGTCAAGGCAGGCGCTTTCCGGCCCGAAGGAGCGCAGATGCAGCCGGGCGCGGGTCACCGGAGCCTTGTCGAACCAGCGCAGGCGACCCATCCGGCCGGGCACCATCGGCCCGTTGCCCGCCGCCATCGCCGCAAAGGCCGGAAGCGCCGCCACCGCATGCAGCGCCGCGTCGAAAGCCGTGGGATCGAGCAGGAAATCGCCGGGGACCAGCGCGGGGGACAGGTCCGCCAGCGCGCCGTTCGGGGTCTGCGACAGACCGGCCAGCCGCGCGAAGGCGGGGCCGTACTCCAGACCGGCGCGGCGCAGGCCGTCATACAGTCCGGGCAGCGGCGCGGGATCATTCGCACCGGGATTGCGCATCACCTCGGGGATCAGGTCGGCCGCGCTGGCGGCGCTGAATAGCCGCGCCGTCGCCACCGCCTGCCATTGCCCGTCGCCGCCGGTTTCCAGCGTCAGCCGCCGCGCCGCCGTATCGTGGATCACGCGGATCGGGGCCGCGCCTTCCTCGGGGATCACCACGGCGTGGAAGATGTCGAGATCGGCGATCTCGCAGGGGCCGGGGGCGGCCTCACCCTCGCGGGCCAGATCTGTCGCCGCGGCGAGGAATATCTCGGCCATGCCGGTCGCGGGCAGCAGGACGCGCCCGCCGACCCGGTGATCGCCGAGCCAGGGCATCAGCGCGAGGCTCAGATCATTGCGCCAGATCGTCCCCTCCGCCTCGCTTCGCGCGCCAAGCAGCGGATGGGCGGGCGCGCGGCCGAAGATATCGGGGCCATGCGTGGTGGCCAGACGGAAGGGCTGGCGTTCAAAGGCCGGGCGTGGCGGGGTCGAGCGCATCGTGCGGCGGAGGCCCAGAACCCGCTCTTCCTCCACCGCGCCGCCGACGGCCAGAACCCGGCGGGCGATGTCACTGGCCAGACGCAGTTCGGGGTGGCTGCGGTCCAGCCCGTCGATCACCACGGCGGGTTCGCCGCTCTGCGCGATGATCTCGCCCAGATAGCCGCGCAGCACGCTGCGGGGCGAGATTTCGAGGAAGATCCGATAGCCATCCGCCACCATCGCCGCCGCCGCCGCGCGGAATTCGACCGCGTTGCGGGCGTTGGACCACCAGTAATCCGCGTCCGACGGGACGGCATCGGCGCGGCAGCCCAGAGAGCCGGAATAGAAGGGGATGGTTCCCGCCTGCGGCGCAAGGCCGGCCAGATCGGCCCGCATCCGCGATTCCAGCGCCGCGACCGCGCGGCCGTGGTAGGGATAGGCGACGGGCAGGACCTTGCCCGCGATGCGGGCCTTGCGCGCGGCCTTGACCAGCGCCGCCAGATCCGCCTGCGCGCCGCTGACCGTCACGCTGGCCGGGGCGTTTTCCGCCGAGATGTCGATCGGCAGGCCCAGACCTGCGATCAGATCCGCCACCGCCTGCCGCCCGCCCGACAGCGCCGCCATGCCGCCGGTATTTTCCAGCGGCGCGAAGGCCGCGCTGCGGCTGAGGATGATATGCACGCCCTCCTTGCGGCTGATCCGCCCGGCGATGACCGAGGCGGCGACCTCGCCCAGGGAATGCCCCATCACCGCGGCGGGGCGCAGCCCGGTGGCGGCGAGGGAATCGACCAGCGCCACCTGAATGGCGAAATGCAGGGGTTGCGCGATGCCCGCGGGGCGCATCGCCTCTTCGTCCTGCGGGGTCATCAGCAGGGTGACGAGATCGGGCCCACCGTCCTGCGCGACCAGCGCGGCGATCTCGGTGAAGGATTTGCGGAAGGCGGCGTCCTTCATGTAGTTCTGCCGCGCCATCCCGTCCCACAGCGCGCCGTTGCCGGAAAAGACGAAGGCGACGGGCAGGTCATCCCCGCGCGTGCGGAAGCCGGCGCGGTCCGGGTGATCCCCGGCGATCCAGCGGTCGACCTGGTCGCGCAGCGCCTCGCGGCTGCCGGCGGCAAGGCACAGGCGGTGGGCGCGCCGGGCCAGATTGTGGTTGGCATTGGCGATCAGCGTGGCCAGTTGCGCGTCGTCCGGTTCGGCCCCCGACAGAAGCCATTGCCAGTCCTGCGCCACGGCTGTCAGGGCCGTTTCGCTCTGCCCCGTCATCATCAGCGCGGGCGGCAGGGTGGTATCGTCTTCCTCGGCGATCCGGTCCTCGGGATCCGGTTCGCGGATCACGACATGCGCATTGGCGCCGCCGAAGCCGAAGGAATTGACCGAAACCGCCCAGGGCCGCGCATGGGGCGGCATGGGCCGGGCCTCGGTCATCGGTTCCAGATTGAGGGCGGTGAAATCGATGTCAGGGTTCGGCGTGTCCGCGAACAGCGTCGCCGGCATGTAGTGGTGTTCCAGCGCAAGCTGCGCCTTCAGCAGGCCGACAAGGCCGGAGGCCGGTTCCAGATGGCCGAAGTTGCTTTTGGCCGAGCCGATCGGCAAAGGCGTCTTGCGCAGCCGCCCGTAGGTTTCGCCAAGCGCCCCGGCCTCGCGCGGGTCGCCGACGGGGGTGCCGGTGCCATGCGCCTCGGCGAAGGCGAGGTCGTCGGGGTCGATGCCGCTGCTGGCCATCACCTCGCGGATCAGGTCCGCCTGACGACTTTGCGAGGGGATGGTGATGCCGCGCGTGTAGCCCGCCGTGTTGACCCCGCTGCCGGCGACGACCGAGCGCAGCCGCAAGCCCGCCGCGCGCGCGGTTTCGGCGCGCGAGAGGATGAAGACCACCGCGCCTTCGGCCCGCACGTAACCGTCGCCCCCGGCGCCAAAGGCCGCGCAGCGGCCCCGGTGCGACAGCATTCCGGCGTTGGAAAAGCCGATGAAGGCCACCGGCGACAGCAGCAGGCTGACCCCGCCGACGATGGCCGTGTCGATCTCGCCCGCCTCGATCGCCTTGCGGGCGAGGTCGAAGGCCACCAGCCCCGAGGAACAGGCCGTGTCGACGGTCATACTCGGCCCGTGCAGGTCCCATTGATAGGAAATCCGGTTCGCCAGAATCGACAGCGTATTGCCCAGCATGTAATGCGATTCGATCAGCGTCGGATCCTGCAACCCGATGGTCGAATGGTCGGCGGCGGAAGCGCCGATGAAAACCCCGGTGCGGTCGCGGTCGAGCCGTTGCGGATTGATTCCGGCGTGATCGAATGCCTCGGAGGCGAGTTCCAGCAACAGCCGCTGCTGCGGATCCATCTGCGCCGCCTCGCGCGGGGAAATCCCGAAGGCCGCCGGATCGAAACCCCAGGGATCGTCCAGAACACCCGCGGCGCGGGTATGGCTGTGCCCGGCCAGCGTGCCCGTCGGATCAAGGAATTTCAGCGAGGACCAGCGGTCATCCGGGATTTGCGATACGGTGCATTGCCCGTCGCGCAGGATATGCCATGCGGCGCCGGCATCCCCGGCATTCGGCAACCGTGCCGCGTATCCGACAGTAACTGTTTGAGACATCAAGCGTTCTTATCTTTCCAACAGCCGTTTCATCCAGCCAGAATGTCGGGCCTTCACCCTCCGCGCGAAAGCGGCGCGACAATGACGCCGCTGATAAAATATTCACTCAGCCAAAGTCGAGGCAGGAAATGTCCGGGACATCAATGAATTCCATCGTCATGCGTTAACTACCCTGCCGGTTCATACGGATACCCTGATGGGATTATTTCTTGCTGCTATGCGGCATATGCGCAAGCGAATATCGCCGTCGGGATCATGTTGGGGATGGTTCGTAAAGACTTCGTAGCATCGCGACCACAAAGAGCCTAATTGTCATGCGGGGCCGGTCTGGCCGCCGATTTCCCCGCCGCAACGGCAGCCAAGGGATCGCGGCCCAGGGATTGGGCGAACAATTCGGGCGTCAGCGGCGTGCCGAGCGGCAGGACGAGCCCGTTCGGGGCCTGCCTGAGGCTGTCGCCCTGCGCGCCCAGATCGAAGCCCAGAACCGGCAGCCCCGTCGCCAGACATTCGTGGACGGTATAGGAAAATGTCTCGGGCCAGATCGAGGGCAGGAACCAGCAATCCAGCGCATAGCGGCGCGCCAGCTCGGCGATCTCGTCGCGCTGATAGGGGCCGTGGATCGTCATGCCGGGATGGGCATAGGCGGGGTCGATCTTGCCGATCAGCACCAGCCGGAAGCTCTTTCCCGTCCGCGCCGCCAGATCGCGCAGGATCGCCGCGCCCTTGTTGTAGCCGATGGCCCCCAGAACCCCGACGGTCAGCGCGGCCGATCCGCCCGGTGCGACGGGTGGCGGCAGATGCCCGGCCTCGTGCGGCGCGAGACGGATTTTCGGCGCCAGCTCGGGCCAGACGGTTTCCACATGCCGCCGGCTGTCCGCCGAGAAGACGATGATCTCCCGCGCCCGCCGGGCAAGCCGCAGCCATTCGGCGCGCCACTCGGCGATCCGCGCCGGACGCCGGCCGGAGGTCACCGGCAGCGCGGCATAGCATTTCTGGCACGCCTCCGGCCCCGGCAGCCCGCAATATTGCCGGTTCGCCCCCATCAGCGTGTAGGAGGGACACAGCGGCAGGTAATCGTGGAACAGGAAGGTCAAGCTGTCGCCGTCACGGGCGCGAAGCGTCAGTGTTTCGTCCAGACGGCGCATGAAGCCCAGTGGATCGCGCGCGCCCGCAAGGCAGGAATAGCCGATCGCCAGCGGCACCGGGATCTGCGCCAGCAGGCGGGCCATGTCCTCGCCTTCAAGGATGACGCGGGTGATCCCCTCGGCGGAATGCAGCTCGGCCAGCACAGCGCCTTCGGGGGCATCCCTTTCCTCGCTCGCATCGCGCAGCACCAGCGCGCCGTTTTCCTGCGCGATGTCCTCGGCGATCTGGCCGTTCAGCCACAGCTCGGCCCCGCCACCCCAGCGATGCGCCAGCCAGACCGGAAAGCCCCGCTCAGGCCGGTCCCGCCGCCCCGCCAGCAGCGCCAGCCCGACGGCAAGGCGCGGCCCCGCCAGCGGATCGCGGTCGCGGAACTGCTGCACCATCAGGTCATAGCCGGGATAACGGGCCGAGATGATCCGGTTGTTGGCCTGCACCCGCGCGGGCTTTTCATCGCCAAAGGAACTGCCGGAGCGGTGTTCGACGAACAGCGTTCCCGTGCCGACATGGCGCGCGCCAAGGGCCGCCGTGCGGCGGCACCAGTCGACCTCCTCGCCGTAGCCGCGGCCGAAGATCGTGTCGAGCTGCGGCAGCCGTTCCAGCCATTCACGGCGCATCGCCATGCAGAAGCCGACGCCGGTCGGTGCCTCGGCCCATGCGACGGTGCCGTCGAGGCGGGCGGCCATGCGGTCCGCGGCCTCCGCCTCGCCGGGGGCGAGGATGCGGGGGCGGCATTCGACCGGCGCGGCGAAAATCTCGGCGTCGTTGGACAGGGGGGTGACCGAGGCGATCTCGTCATTCTCGTGCAAGGCGCGCAGCAGCCGTTCGAGCCAGCCGGGCGGCACCATCGCATCCGAGTTCAGAAGCACGACATCATGCCCCGCCGCATGGGCAAGCCCGCGGTTCACCGTGCCGACGAAGCCGAGGTTTTCCGGATTGCGCAACAGCTCCGCCTGCGGATGGGCGGCGACCCATGCCTCGAGCAGGGGCCGGATGACCGGATCCGGCGAGGCGTCGTCGATGATCAGGACGCGATGCGGGCAGGTGGTGTTCCGGCCGAGGTGGTCGAGGCATTCCCGCACCAGATCGGCGGCATTGTAGACCGGCAGGATGACGATGGCCGGCCTGTCCTGCGGCACGGGCGGCGCGGGGCGGGGCGCGGGCGGCAGCCCGGTCGCCCCACGCGGGACCGGAATCCCGCCCGCGGGCGCGAGGATCGGCAGCAGGCTGCGTTCCAGCCTGTCACCCGCCTCGCTGTCGCCACGCAGGAAATAGGCGCGCAGATCGCGATGATGTTGCAGCGGAAAGGCCGCAAGGACCGTCGCGCAGCGCAGGGCCGCCAGAACATGATCGCGGCGGCGGCCGAGGAGGAACGTCACCGTCTCGCCGTCCTGCGCGGCATCGGCGATGGTCAGGTAGCGCGCCCCTTCGAGCACGGCCTGAAACTGTCCGTCCTGCCGGGGGAAAAGACTGGCGCTGGCCCGGTCGCTGACCAGCCGGAACGGCTGCGAGGCCTGCCCGCTGAGCGTGATGAAGCCATCCCTCAGGCTGATTTCGGTGATCTTCCCGCCCCCGGAAGGCAGCGCGATATTCCGCAGCTTTGCCCGCATGCGGATATGATAGAAGTGGGAGAGGACTCGGCGGGCGGCGTGATAGCGGCTGGCGGAAGGCATGTATCGTGGGCTTTCGATTTCGGCCACCGTATGGGTTCGGCGGGGGATGGGCAAGACCGCGGCGCGGCGAAGGAGCCGGGCTTTGGCCGCATGAGCGTGAAACTTTGGGGTAGGGCGGGCGATTTCGGCACAATACGCCGCCGCGGCCGGAAAAGTTTACGCAGGGGCAGGGCGGGCTGGTCCGAATCCCCATTTCGGGGCATGATCCCGGAGGTGATGCAGACGGGGATGGCGGAATGGCGATAGCGATCAGGCCGGAACGGATTGCGCGCCTTCGGGCCGGGGTGTTCGGCGCCGCCTTGCTTGCGGGAATGGCCGTGGCTTCGGCCGTCGCGGCGCAGGACCGCATTCCCAGCCATTGCATCGCGCTTGCCGGTCCGGTGCAGACGGGGCCCGAGCGGGTCTGGCCTGCGGGGTTCGGCGATCCCGTCGCGCAGGACAGCGTGCGGATTTCCTATATCGACCACGCGACCTTCGCCATCGAGGCATCGGGGAACGTGACGGCGGTGACGGATTACACCGGATGGCTCGGCGGGGCGGATGTCGTGCCGGATGTGGTCACGATGAACCACGCGCACAGCACGCACTGGACCGACCGGCCCGATCCGCGCATCCCGCATGTGCTGCGCGGCTGGCCCGAGGCCGGCCAACCGGCGGAGCACCGACTGGACCTTGGCGCGATGCTGGTGCGCAATGTCACCACGGACATCCGCTACTATGGCACCGAGGGGGTCGAGCCGGACGGCAATTCGATCTTCATCTTCGAGGCGGCGGGCCTGTGCATCGGCCATCTCAGCCATCTGCATCACGAACCCACGCCCGCGCAATATGCGCGGATCGGGCGGCTCGACGTGGTGTTCGCGCCGGTGGACGGGACGGTGACACTGGACCAGCCGTCGATGATCCGGGTGATGAAACGGCTGCGCGCCTCGGTGGTGATCCCGATGCACTGGTTCAGCGGACAGCGGCTGGAGCGGTTTCTGGACGGGATGCAGGAGGATTTCCTGATCGAGAGGCAGGGCGTCAGCTTCACCGAACTTTCGCTTGATACCCTGCCGCGCCAGCCGACGGTGCGGGTGCTGGAACCCGCGCTGCTGCCCTAGCCGGGCGATTTCCGCGAAGACGACGTGGAGGACGCCGATGGACGGCATCCTCCTGTCGGCCTCAGCCGAAGGTCTTGAAGCGGGTCGCGTCGTCGACGAAGGATTTCGGCCCCGGCTCCGCCACCGGCACGCCGAAGGGCATCTGCGCGCGCAGCTTCCACGAGGCGGGCAGGTCCCAGGTCGCGGCGATCTCCATATCCGGCAGCGGGTTGTAGTGTTGCAGGCTGCCACCGATCCCGGCTTCGGACAGTGCCGACCAGACCGCAAGCTGCGCCATCCCCGCCGATTGTTCCGAGAAGATCGGGAAGTTGTCGGCATAGAGCGGATACTGTTCCTGCAGTTTGGCGATCGTGTCGCTGTCCTCGAAGAACAGCACGGTTCCCGCGCCGGCGGCGAAGCTGTCCATCTTCTTGTCGGTCGAGGCGAAGGCCTCCGCCGGAACGATCTTGCGCAGGGTTTCGCGGATGATGTTCCACAGCTTCACGCTTTCCGCGCCGAACAGGATGACGGCCCGCGAGCTTTGCGAGTTGAACGACGACGGCGCGAGGCGGATCGCTTCGCGGATCAGCGCATCCACTTCGGCAGCGGGCAGCGGCAGGGTATTCGACAGCGCGTAATGGGTTCTGCGCTTTGTGAGAACCTCGATTTCCTTGTTCGGCACGTTCCGGCTCCTGATCGGTTGGTGTTGGTCCTGCTTCCGGATCCCGGCGCCGGGTCGGAAGATACATCCCGATCCGGTGAGTCAGGCCGGGACATCCGAGGCTTAGAAGCAGTCCGGGGGTTTGTGAACCGCGATCTCGTCATAGCTAACTTGACGGATGCGTTCAGGTCTGGCGGGCGGGGAGGTTTGTGGCGGCGCGGGATCGGGTCATGTCGGTCATCCGGTATCATCGGGCTGGCGGATGGGCCTTCAAAACCGAAATGCGCGCGTATGGAGGGGCAGCAGGGGGCCAGCCCCCTCGCGCGTTCCGCGCTCACCCCCGGGATATTTATGGAAAGATGATGGCAGGGAGGGCGCTCTGGGCGGTTCCGCAGCGCACTCATGGGAGGCTGGTTCAGGGGCGCGCGGGGCCATCGCCGGGTAGCAGCGCCGCGGATTCGGGGGCCTGCGGCGCTGGTCGGCGATCGGGTTGACCCTCGGGGGACGCGACGTTACCCTGAGTCCCGTCAATCAACGTTCCCCCTTGGATGCCCGGCATGATCTTGTCCGGGTGTGTGGCTGCATCATCTTTGGATTGATCGCGGCTTGGGGGATTCGACAATCATATCATGCCCTTACGGCGCCATATGTTCTCTCCGGGGACGGAGAGGATTCCAAGACGACTGGCTGAAGGGCATCCGGACAAACAATCGACCGACAGAAGGACGCTCAGATATCGATATGAATATTTCCGAAACGGAGCCGAAGACCGATTACAATTCACCCATCCCTTCCAAACCGAAAAGCGACGAATATCGTTTCGTGCTGCTGATCACGGCAGTGGCGACGATGGGGTCGCTCGCGTTCGGATATGATACCGGGGTCATCGCGGGCGCGCTGCCCTATATGACGCTGAACCCGTCAGAGGGCGGGTTGGGACTGAATCCCGTCACCGAGGGGCTTGTCACCTCGTCGCTGATTTTCGGTGCGGCGATCGGATCGCTGATCGCGGGCCGCTTTTCGGATCGCTACGGCCGGCGCAGGGCGCTGCTGGTGCTGGCGTTCATCTTCTTTTTCGGCGCGCTCGGCACGGCCTGGGCGCCCGATGTCCCGGTGATGGTGCTGATGCGGTTCCTGCTGGGGCTGGGGGTCGGCGGCGCCTCGGCCGTCGTTCCGGTCTTCATCGCCGAGATGGCACCGGCCAACCGGCGCGCCCGGCTTGTCACCCGGACCGAGATGATGATCGTCTCGGGCCAGCTCATCGCCTATGTCGCTAGCGCGGTTCTGGCGATCACGATCAACGATCACGGTGTCTGGCGCATCATGCTGGCGGTGGCGGCGGTGCCGGCGGCGCTGCTGTGGCTGGGCATGCTGACCGTGCCGGAATCGCCGCGCTGGCTTGCACTGCACAATCGCGAGGACGAGGCGCGCAGGATCCTGAGCCGCATCCGTCAGGATGAGGAAACGCGCGAGCGCGAACTGGCGGCCATGGTCGCGGCGACGCCCGATGGCGAACAGGCGGCCAGCTGGTCCCATCTGAAGGAGCCGTGGATCCGCAGCCTGCTGCTGATCGGGATCGGACTGGGCTTCGTGATCCAGTTCACCGGCGTCAACGCCTTCATGTATTTCACCCCGATCATCCTGCAATCCACCGGCCTTGGCACCGAGGCGGCGCTGACCGCCACCATCGCCAACGGAGTCGTTTCCGTCGTCGCCACGGCCTTGGGCATCTGGTTCATCACGCGCCATCCGCGCCACCATCGCCAACGGAGTCGTTTCCGTCGTCGCCACGGCCTTGGGCATCTGGTTCATCACGCGCCATCCGCGCCGCCGGATGCTGATGGTGGGGCTGACCGGCGTCATCGCGGCGCAGCTTGCCATCGGGCTGGTGCTGGAGCTGGTGACCCCGGGCCTTGTGCGGAGCTATCTGGCGCTGGCGTCGATCCTCGTCTTCCTGTTCTTCCATCAGGGGATGATCGCCACCGTCTACTGGCTGATGATGTCCGAGCTGTTCCCGCAGCGGGTGCGCGGGCTGATCGCCGGGCTCGCCATCGCCGTGCAGTGGCTGTTCAACGCGACCGTGGCCTTCTGTTTCCCGGTGCTGCTGCATCTGTTCGGATCGGGCACCTTTTTCCTTTTCGCGGCGATCAACGTGCTGTCGCTGATCTTCGTGATCCGCGTGGTGCCCGAAACCCGCGGCCGGTCGCTGGAAAAGCTTGAGGCGCATCTGGAAGAGCGCCTCAGCTGAACGGTTGCAAAGGGCCGCTGCCGTTTCAGAAGGACAGCAGGTTGTCGCGCAGATGCTCGAATTCGTATCTGCGCCGCATCAGGCCCTTGCGCTGCAGGGCGGGCACCAGCCCGTCCGTCAGGGTGGCGAGGGAACGGCGCGACAGATCGCCCAGTTCGATCAGGAAGCCGTCGCCGCCCGCGGTTTCCATCGCCTCGGCCATCTGGCAGGCGACGGTTTCGGGCGTGCCGACCAGATTGACGCCATAGCCCTTGACCGAATTGTCGATGACCGCCTCGCGCAGGGTGCTTTTGCCCGCGCGCATCAGGAAGTTCCGCAGCGAGCTTTGGTGCCCATTCGTCGTCAGCTCGCCCACCGGCTGATCGAGGTCGAAATCCGAAAAGTCGATGTTCGTGTGCCAGCCAAGCCGGGCGAGCCGCAGGTCGATGTTCTTTTCGGCGCTGACGCGGCGCTGTTCCAGCAGATACTGCGCCTGCTCCTCGGTTTCGGCGACGATGGGCGAGGCGAGGAACAGCACCTTGCAATGGTTCGGATCGCGGCCGTTCGCCACCATCTGGCGGCGGATTTCCGTGCGGTAGTCGCGCATCGCCTCGGGGCTGTTCGGCGCGGCGACGATCGTATCCGCATGGCGCGCGGCAAAGGCCATCCCGGGTTTCGAGCCGCCCGCCTGCGCGATCACCGGCGGATGCTGCACCGTCGGGCCGGAATTCAGCGGCCCGCGCGAGGCGTAGTATTCCCCCGTGTAGTCGATGGTATGCACCTTGTCCGGATCGAAGAGGACACCCGTTTCCTCACCCGCCGTCAGGCCGCCGACTTGGGCATCCGGCTCCCACGAATTCCACAGGCGCTTGACGATTTCCACATATTCCTCGGCCATTTCATAGCGCAGATCATGTTCGGGCATCGCATCCATGCCGAAATTCTGCGCGGCGAGGTCGGACGATCCGGTGACCATGTTCCACCCCGCGCGCCCGTTCGAGATCTGGTCGATCGAGCCGGTGATCCGCGCCGTGAGGTAGGGATGATAGGCGAAGGTCGACAGCGTCGGCACGATGCCGAGCCGGGTTGTGGACGCGGCCAGCAGCGTCGCCACGACAGAAGGCTCCTGCCGCGGGATGCACAGCCCGTTCTTCAGGAAGATGTCGCGCTTGCCCTGCCAGTTTTCGCCCACATAGATCGAATCCTCGATCAGCAGATAGTCGAAACAGGCGCGTTCGAGGTTCTGCGCCAGTTCCCGGAAGAAGCTGGCGCTTTTCCAGTCCTGTCCGATCGTGCCGATGAAGGGCGCGCCCCAGGCATGCACGCTGGAGCCTTGCAGGAAGTAGGAAAGATGGAAGGGTTGGGGCATGTCTGGTCCTGTGGTCAGTCTGTTGCAGGGAAGGGAGGCGTTTCGGCCATGCCGGCGACACCGCGCAGGCCCTCGAACTTGTAGGAACGCATGACGAGATGGCTTTGCGAATCCCGGATGCCCTCGACCGCGCCCAGCTCGACGAAGACGAAATCATGCAGGTCGCGCACCGTTTCGAAGAAGGCGCGGATCATGATGTCCCACGGTCCGGTGGTGACCGAGACGCTGTCGACGAAGGGATAGGACGCCAGCTTCTGCGCGACCTCGGCGATGCGGGGGCGGTCCACGTCGATGCCGATGATCGCCGCCGCCTCGTAGCCCAGACAGGCGGGATCGACGATGGCCGCGACCTTGAGCAGGCCGCTTTCGGTCATCGCCGCCATCTTCTTGCGCACGGTGGGTTCGGAAACCTCCGCCCGCCGCGCGATTTCGGAAAGCGGCATCCGCCCGTCCATCTGTAAGAGCAGAAGGATCCGTTTTTCGATCTGTCCAAGTTCTGTCATGCGTATGTTTTCCTCACATGTATTTCTGAATACGGAATAATGACTGTATTGAAGTTCCGCATATCGGAAAATTTCAGGATTTTATCTGTTGCTGCCGGAATATGCGATCCGGGACCATTCTGCCCGGGAATTGATCCGGGTCTGTCTGGTTCAGGCTCGGGGCGGCGAGGCGGAGCTTATGTCTCGGTCCGTTCGGGAGACGCGCGAAGCCGCAAGGGGGAACGCCGCGCAGGCCCCATCGAGGGGCCCGCGCGGCGGGGGCATTCGCCCCAGCGCCCTGTCCGTCGCGGGACCCCGGCGGGGAAGGGGGGCAGGTCATGCGGCGATCGCGAGGGCCGTTTCCCTTCGGGTCTGCCAACCCGGCATTGGCCTTTGTGAACCCGCATGGGGGGCGGTGAGCGGCTTCCATTCAGGGCCGTCACGGCGGAGAATATCGGGCGTTGCAATGCCTTTGCGGCCCACGCCAGTTTTCCGCATTATTGTATATTTATGCGGTTTACGTCTGCTTCGTCACGGTTTCTGCGGATTCTGCCGCTGCGGGACCGAAACCTCCGACAGGCCGAGCCATTGCGCCAGCAGCAGCAGTTCCGCCTGAAGCGCTTCATCCGTTTCGGCGGGGGCGTCCGGTTCGCGATGCACGGCAAGGACGAGAAGGCGCGCGCTCTTGCGGTCGGCCTTGAGGTCGACCCGCGCCACAAGGCGGTCGCCCAGCAGGAAGGGCAGCACGTAATAGCCATGCTGGCGCTTTGCCAGCGGAACGTAGATCTCGATCCGGTAGCGGAAGGCGAACAGGCGCTCGGTCCGGCCGCGTTCCCAGATCAGCGGGTCGAAGGGGGCGAGCAGGGCACGCGCCTCGATCCGGCGCGGACGGCGGGCCTCGCGGTGCAGAAAGGCGGGGGGCCAGCCGGGGACGGTCGCCGGGATCAGGACGCCTTCCTCGACCAGCGTGGCGATGGCGATCCGCGCGTCCTCCGGCGCGAGGCGGAAATAGTCCCGCAGCTCACCCGCCGTCGCGATCCCGAGCGCGCGGGCCGCGCGGTCGATCAGCTGGCGGTGGGCCTCGGCCTCCGGCGGGGTGGGGAGGGCGAGGATCGCCGCGGGGATCACCCGCTCGGTCAGGTCGTAGACGCGCTCAAAGCTGCGCCGCCGGGTGGCGGTGGTGATGTGGCCGGCGTAAAAGAGCCATTCGAGCATGGCCTTCGAGGCGCTCCATTCCCACCATCCCGTGCGGCTGGATTCGAAATCCGAGGCGGCGAGGGGCCCTTCCTGCCGGATGCGGTCCAGAACCGCCATCGCCTCGGCCCGGCGGTCCCGCGCGATGGCGCGCATGGAGGAATAGCCCGCAGCCCCCCGGTCGGCGCGGTCCATCCGCCAGCGCAGGAGCGGATGGGTCGCAAGCGGCAGCAGCGATGCCTCATGCGCCCAGTATTCGAATAGGCGCCGCTCGCCCCGGCGGCCCCATGCGGCGCGGTTGAGCAGGTCCCGATCATAGGCGCCGAGGCGCGAAAACGCCGGCAGGTAATGCGCCCGGGTCAGGACGTTCACGCTGTCGATCTGGTGCAGACCCAGCCGCTCGACCGTGCGGCGCAGATGGCCCTGATGGGGCGAGGCGGGCCGGGCGGTGCCGAACCCCTGCGCGGCCAGCGCGATGCGCCGGGCCTGCGCGGGGCTGATCTTTTCCTCTGGCGTCACGCTGTCCCCATGTTCCGAAGTCCCGGACGCATATTGAAACCATGCCGGCGGATGGTTTGCAACGATCCGCCCCGCGCGGGCCGGCGGGACGAAATCCCGCAATACGCGCCCGATTTTCGACCGACGGGGGTGCTGCGGGATGCTATGACAGGCCATGCTGTTCGATCTTCCAGACCACCACACCCTGTATCAGGCGCTGCTTGCCCGCGATGACCGTTACGACGGTCAGGCCTATGTCTGCGTCGCCTCCACCGGCGTCTTCTGCCGCCTGACCTGCCCGGCGCGAAAGCCGTTGCCGGAAAACTGCACCTTCCGCGCCACGATCGCCGAATGTATCGAGGCGGGGTTCCGCCCCTGCAGGCGATGCCACCCGTTGCAGGCCGCCGCCGGCGCGGACCCGGCCATCGCGGCGCTGCTGAAGGCGCTCGACGAACGGCCCGGCCTGCGCTGGTCCGAAGGCGATGTGGTGCGGATGGGCTACGATCCCTCGACCGTGCGGGGCAGCTTCAAGCGGCAGTTCGGGATGACCTTCCTTGAAATGGCGCGGCAGAGGCGGTTGCGGGAGGGGTTCGAGACGCTGGCCTTGGGCGGCAAGGTGATCGCCGCACAGCATGAGGCGGGGTTCGACTCGCCAAGCGCCTTCCGCGCCGCCTTTGCCCGCATCCTCGGCTGCGCGCCGGGGGCGCTGCGGCAGGACGGGCTGTTGCGCGCAAGCTGGATCGGCACGCCGCTTGGCGACATGATCGCCGTTGCCAGCGAAAGCCATCTGCATCTGCTGGAATTCGTCGAGCGCAAGGCGCTGCCGGCGGAGTTGCGCAAGCTGCGCGAAGCGACGAAGGGCGGCATCGGCATCGGGCGCACCCGGGTGACCGAACAGGCGGCGGCGGAATTGCGGGCCTTTTTCGAGGGGCGCGCGCCGGTGTTCACGACGCCGCTGTTTCAGGCGGGAAGCGTCTTCAGTCAGGCGGTCTGGGACGAACTGCGGCGCATTCCGGCGGGCGGGACCCGCAGCTATGCCGAGATCGCCCGCCGCATCGGCCGCCCCTCGGCCATCCGCGCCGTGGCGCGCGCCAATGGGGCCAATCAGATCGCGCTGATGGTGCCGTGCCACCGGGTGATCGGCGCGGACGGATCGCTGACCGGCTATGGCGGCGGGTTGTGGCGCAAACAGCGCCTGCTGGAGATCGAGCGCCAGTATGTGGCGGATGCCGGCGCGGACCTGCGGGAGCCGAGCCGGAGCGCGGGCGGATAGGGTGGCAGGGGGCGCCGCCCCCTCGGGCCTTCGGCCCTCACCCCCGGGATATTTATGGAAAAACGACGGCAGCGGGCGCGCTAATCCTCGAAGCGGCCGGTTGAGGCCCGATCATGGGTGTATCGTTTCGCAAGCGGAAAGGGCGGCAGCCAGGATTCGCGCCGGACGGTCCAGAGTTCATAGGTCGGCGTCAACTGATCCGGGGCGTCGAGCGCGCCCAGATTCACCTCGACCTCATCCCCGCTGCGCCCGAACACGGGCGAGCCGCAGCGGGGGCAGAAGAACCGCCCGTTATAGCCGCGCGTTTCGCCCTCGATCGTCACGGCGTCTTGCGGGAATATCGCGGAGGCGTGGAAAAGCGCACCGTGATGCTTGCGGCAATCGAGGCAATGGCACAGCCCGACCCGGTAGGGGCGGCCTGTCGCCACGATCCGCACATTGCCGCAAAGGCAGCCTCCGGTGAAATGGTCCATGCCGGCCTCCCCTGACCCCGTTGGCGGCAGGTTACACCGAACCGGGTCTTGTCGCCATGCCTCAGGCCGCCTGCGCCAGTTTCGGCCGCAGCCGCGCGATGGAAAACGGCGCGGGATCGACGATGGGGGTGGCCCCGGTGATCAGATCCGCCGTCAGCTGCCCCATCGCCGGGCCGATGCCGAAGCCATGCCCGGAACAGCCCGAGGCGATGAAGAAGCCGGGCAGGCTGGCGATCGGGCCGGCCACCGGCACGGCATCGGGCGTGACATCCATCACCCCCGCCCATTCCTGCACCACGCGCGCCTGCGCGAAGGCCGGGAAGGCCTGCCGCAGATTTTCCAGCGCCTTGCGGATGAAGGGCCGCGTCGGCGCGGGGTCGAGGGTGCGGATCCGCTCGAACGGGGTGGGGGCGTCGCCCGTCCAGTGCCGGGGCATGCGCAGCTCCTGCACGAAGTCCGGACCGATGCGCAGGCGCAGCTCGCGCCATGCGGTGACGAGAGAGGGCAGGTATTCCCCCATCAGGCGGAAATTGTCGGGCAGGATCGGCGTGATATTGGCGTTGCGCAGCGCGATCGAATAATCGCCGTCCAGCCGCTTGCGATAGGCGAAATGGCTGGCGCCCACCGGCATGTCGCTGAGCCCCGAGACCCCGGTCACCCGCGCCACCGTGCCGATCACCCTGAGCTGCGGAAAGTCGATGCCGAGGTTGCCGGCGAAGAGCCGCGACCAGACCCCGCCCGCCAGCACCACCTGCGAACAGGCGATGGCGCCGCGCTCGGTGACGACGCCGCTGACCCGGCCCGCGGCGGTTTCCACCGTGCGCACGGCGCAGCCGGTCAGGATCCGCGCCCCGGCCCTGCGCGCGGCCTCGGCCATCGCGGTCGTGGCGAGCCAGGGCTCGGCGCGCCCGTCGCTGGCGCAATGGAGCGCGCCGAGCAGCCCCGGCTGCGCGCCGGGCAGCAGAGCCTGCGCCTGTTTCGCATCGAGCATTTCGGCCTCGACCCCGGCGGCCGCGCCCTTCGCGTGCCAGGCGCCCCATGTCTCAAGATCGGCCCGGTCGTAGCACAGATAGCTGATCCCGGTTTCGCGAAATCCGGTTTCGGCGCCGACACGGGCGTTCATCCCGCGCCACAGATCGCGCGATGCGATGGCCAGCGGGATTTCCGCCGCGTCGCGGCCCAGTTGCCGCACCCAGCCCCAGTTGCGGGCCGATTGTTCGCCGCCGATCACGCCCTTTTCGCACAGCACCACCGGAATGCCGCGTTCGGCCAGCGTGAGCGCGGTCATCACCCCGATGATGCCGCCGCCGATCACCACGACCTCGGTCTGTTTCGGCAGGTCGGCATCCCCCTGGAACGGCGCGACGGGGATCGAAAGTGGCATGGCAAACCTCTGGCAGGACCTTGAACCGCGGACGGTCCCGGTTTGGCGCCGGGGGCGGGCGATGTCACGCGGTTTTCGCACCCGCCGGATCGCGCGGGGCGGAGTGTGCCGATTTCGCGGGCAACCGCCGCGCGGGATCCCGGCGAAATCTGCCCATCACGCGGGCGAGAGGCGGAATCTCGCCGCAATCCGGTGCCGCGCGGGCCTCTGTTTCCGGATCGGCGGAAACGTGAATTGCGATATGGGGGGAATCGGCGACACTTTTTGCATGAGCACATGTCAGGACGCCTCTCTTTTCACATTGCGGGTGACGGCGCTTTGGGCGATCGGCGTAACCGCAGCATTTTCGCAGACATCGGCGCCGGCGCCGGACATAGGTGTGGGGGTGGAGCTGGTTCTGGCCGTCGATGCCTCGCGGTCGATCGATTATCGTGAACAGATGATCCAGCGCCGCGGCTATGCCGAGGCCTTTCGCAGCGGCGCGGTGCAGAACGCCATCCTCAACGGTGGCTGGGGCCGGGTGGCGATCACCTATGTCGAATGGGCCGGGGTCTGGTCGCAATCGGTGATGATCCCCTGGACGCTGATCGACAGCCGGGCCGCGGCCGAGGCCTTTGCCGCCGAGATCGAGGCCGGGCCGCCGAACGGCGCCTCGCGCACCTCGATTTCCGCGGCCATCGACTTCTCTGTCGGGCTGTTCGAGAAGAACGGGTTTTCCGGCCTGCGGCGGGTGATCGACATCTCGGGCGACGGGCCGAACAATCAGGGCCGCGATGTGGCCGAGGCGCGCGACGCCGCGATCGCGCGGGGGATCACCATCAACGGCCTGCCTCTGATGACCAATGATCCGGACATGGCCTTTGGCGGCTGGGGCGATATCGCCGATCTGGACAAATACTATGCGGATTGCGTGATCGGCGGACCGGGATCCTTCCTGATCCCGGTCACCGATTGGGAGCAGTTCGCCGGGGCCGTGCAGCGCAAGCTGGTGCTGGAGCTGGCAGGCGACACGCCCGGGCCCGGACCCGGGATGACGGCGGGTCCGGAAAGGCTGATCCGGATCCAGAGTGCCGCCTCGGATTGCCGCGTGGGCGAACGGATGTGGGAAGACCGTCAGCGCCGCTGGGGCAACGAATAAAGGACGTTTCTTCCGGAAGGCTTTCGACCGGGACCGGGGCGTGTCCGGAGAGGGAGCAAGGGGGCCAGCCCCCTCGCGCGTTCCGCGCTCACCCCCGGGATATTTATGGAAACACGAAGGCCATTAGAAGGCTGCTGAAAAAGGATCTTGAGCAGGCATCAGCGCGAAAATCGTTCTGTATCTGGTGAAGATCGGCCTGAAATCCCGGCATTTCCCGCCAATTCAAGACAGACTTCCCAGTTTCCGGCCAAGCCTACCCTGTCACACCGACTTTTTGGTTAAGGCGTCAGTTACCAGATCCGACACTTCCGGACCTGCGGAACGGGCGGGGAGGCCGATGGCCGTGAAGGATAAAGGTCCGGCCCGGCTTCGCCGAGCGTCCCGGATCGGGTTTTTTCTGCTTTTCATCTTTCCTTAAATATCCCGGGGGTGAGCCCGGCACGGGCGAGGGGGCTGGCCCCCTTTCCCACTATCCACAGGCGCTCCCGCTTGGATCAGGACGCCGCCGCGGCCTTCATATTGCCGCCGTGACCGCCGCCGCCGAACACCTGCTTTGCCCCGAAGGATTGCCGCAGCGGCGGCACCGGGGCGTGAATGCCAAGCTCGGGGAACAGCAGTTCCGCCACGCGGTAGGATTCCTCAAGATGCGGATAGCCCGAGGCGATGACCGTATCGATGCCGAGCGCCTGATATTCCCGCAGCCGTTCCGCCACCGTCGGGGGCGAGCCGACCAGCGCCGTCCCCGCGCCCGAGCGCACCAGCCCGACCCCGGCCCAGAGGTTCGGCGACACCTCCAGCCGGTCGCGCCGGCCGTTGTGCAGCGCCTGCATCCGCGCCTGCCCGACGGAATCGGATTGGGCGCGCTGCACCTCCTGCGCGGCGGCGATGGTGTCGTCGGAGAGGTGGGAGATCAGCCGGTCCGCGGCCTCCCACGCCTCGTCGTCCGTTTCGCGCACGATGAAATGCAGCCGGATGCCGAAGCTGACATCATGGCCGCGTTTCGCCGCCGCCTTGCGCACATGGGCGATCTTTTCGGCGACCTGCGCCGGGGGCTCGCCCCAGGTCAGGTATTTCTCGGTGATGCCGGCGGCGAAATCGATCCCGGCATCGGAGGAGCCGCCGAAATACAGCGGCGGGCGCGGCTGCTGCACCGGCGGCAGTCCAAGCCGCGCGTCCAGCGCGCGGATGTATTTGCCGTCCAGATTGGCGTGGCCGGTCTCCATCAGGCTGTTGAACACCTGAAAGAATTCGTCCGCATGGTCGTAGCGTTCGTCATGGCCAAGGAAGACGCCGTCCCCCGCCAGCTCCTGCGCCGATCCGCCGACGACGATGTTCAGAAGCAGCCGCCCCCGCGACACCCGGTCGAGCGTCGAGGCGAGCCGCGCGTAATAGGCGGGCGAGGCGGTGCCCGGCCGGATCGCCACGAGGAACTTCAGCCGTTCCGTATGGGCGGCCAGATCGGCGGCGAGGATGAAGCTTTCCTCGCAGGCGACGCCCGTCGGGATCAGCACCCCGGAATAGCCGAGCCGGTCGGCGGCGGTGGCGATTTCGCGGAAGTAATCGGGATCGGTGGGGCGGCTGAGCTGGTCGGTGCCCAGATAGCTGCCATCGCCGGACGAGGGAATGAACCAGAGGAAATCGAGGGGTTTGTCGGTCATGGGACTGTCTTTTCTCTGTGTCGCGCCGGGGCGCGGGGAATGGGTCAGGCGGCGTTGCGGCCGAGCAGCCTGTCGAGGATTTCCTGTTCATAGGCCGCGACTTCGGGCGACCCGTGACGGCGCGGACGCGGCAGGTCGATGGTCAGGTCGAGCGCGACATGCCCTTCTTCCAGCAAGATCACCCGGTCGGCGAGGATCACCGCCTCGGCCACGTCATGGGTGACGAGGACGGCGGTGAAGCCCTTCTCGCGCCAGATCCGTTCCAGAAGCTGCTGCATCTCGATCCGGGTCAGGGCGTCGAGCGCGCCAAGCGGTTCGTCGAGCGCGAGGATCGCCGGTTGCCCCACCAGCGCGCGGGCCAGCGCGACGCGCTGGCGCTGTCCGCCCGACAGGACGGATGGCCATTCGCTGCCGCGATCCGCCAGCCCCACCTCTGCCAGATAGTCGGCGGCACGGGCATTCGCCGCCGCGCCCTGCGCGATGCCGGTCAGCCCGACGGCGACGTTTTCCGTCACCCGTGCCCAGGGCAGCAGGCGGGGTTCCTGAAACATGATGCGGGTGCCGGCGGCGCCGCGCGCGGCCTCGCCCCGGGTGATGCGGCCGCCATCGGGCTGGTCGAGCCCGGCCAGCAGGCGCAAGAGCGTGGACTTGCCGCAGCCCGATTTGCCGATGATGGCGACGAACTGGCCCTCGGGGACCTCAAGGTTGATGCCGCGCAGGACCTGCTTCGATCCGAAGACCCGCTGCACGCCCTGAAAGGTGAAGGCGGTGGACATCATGCGTCCTTTCTCTGAAAGGCGGGGTGCCATTGCAGCGACAGGCTTTCGGCGAGGCGCGCGAGACTGTCGGCTAGTTTCCCCAGCAGTGCGTAGATCAGGATCGACAGCACCACCACGTCGATCTGCATGAATTCGCGCGCCTGCATAGCCATGTAGCCAAGGCCCGAATTGGCGGCGATGGTTTCCGCGACGATCAGCGTCAGCCACATGATGCCAAGCGCATAGCGCAGCCCGGTGAAGATCGCGGGCAGCGCGCCCGGCAGGATCACCCGCCAGAACAGGCGCGAGGGGCTCATGCCGTAGATGCGGCCCATTTCCGTCAGTTGCGGGTCGATCCCCTGAATGCCCAGCAGGGTGTTCACGTAGATCGGGAAGAACACGCCAAGCGCGACGAGGAAGATCTTTGCCTCTTCGCCGATGCCGAACCACAGGATCACCAGCGGGATCAGCGCCAGATGCGGCACGTTGCGGATCATCTGCAGCGTCGTGTCGGTGACGTCGCGCGACCGGGACCAGAGCCCGTTCGCCAGCCCGAAGGCAAAGCCGAAGCCGCCGCCGATGACGAAACCGATCAACGCGCGCTGCGTGCTGATGGCGATGTTGTGGACAAGCTCGCCCGACAGCAGCAACTGCCAGCCCGCCGCCAGCACCTCGGACGGGGCGGGCAGGACGTTTTCGGTGATGACGCCGGTGCGGGACAGCGCCTCCCACAGCAGGACGATGATCAGCGGCAGCACCCAGCCGATCAGGCCGCGCGGGGCCAAAAACCGAAAGGGCGCGCCGCGCCCTTTGGTCTTGGTGTCGGTTTCCGTGGTTACAGCGGTCATGCCGGCCTCCTCACGCCTTTCCACCGGACCAGACCGCATCCGCGACATCGATCTGCTTCGGGATCAGACCGATGCGGTAGAAGCGGTCGGCGGTGGCCTGCTGCCCGGCGATGATCTCGGGCGTGATGGGGGAAACGCCGAAATCCTGCCGTTCGGCCGCAAGCTGCTGCGCGGCCAGCGGAACGCCCGTCACCTCGTGCAGGGCCTGCGCGACCTTGTCGCGGTTCGCGGCGGCCCAGGCGGCGGATTCGCGCAGCGCGTCGAGCGTCTTGTGGATGATCTCGGCATTGTCGGGCGGGAAATCCCGGTTGGCGAGGAAGTAGCTGTTCACCGTCAGCACATCCGCCGTGCGCACGATCACGGTGGGTTTGTAGCGCACCTCGGCGATGGCGAAGAACGGGTCCCAGACGGCCCATGCGTCCACCTTGTCGGCGGCGAAGGCCGCGCCCGCATCGGCGGGGGACAGGTAGACCGGCTCGATATCGGTGAATTGCAGCCCGTTCGCCTCAAGCGCCGCGACGACGAGGTTGTTGGAGCTGGTGCCCTTGCCGAAGGCAACCTTCTTGCCCTTCAGATCGGCGACGGTGGTGATGCCCGAGCCGGATTTGGCAAAGATCGCCTCGCCCTTGCCACTTGGCGGGAAGGCCGCGATGTAGGAAATCGCCGCGCCGGAGGCCTGACCGAAGACCGGCGGCGCATCGCCCGTCCAGCCAAGATGGATCGAGCCGACGTTCAGCGCCTCGACCAGCGGCGGCCCGGCCGAGAATTCGACCCATTCGACACCGGTGCCAAGCGGTTTCAGCGCCGTCTCGATGGATTTCTGCTGCTGCGCGATCACCGGCAACCCGGTTTTCTGATAGCCGATCTTCAGCGTCTTGACCTGCGCCGCAAAGGCAGGGGCGGCGCCGAACCCCATGGTTGCGGCCCCAAGGCCCGCGATGCTGGCGATGCTGAACTGACGCCGTGTCAAACTGTTCATTTTGTCCTCCGGCCGTTGTTTCTGGCGGCTATGCAGGGACGTTGCAGCGAAAATCCTATCACGAGTCAATGAATCGTTATTTTTGCGGGGCCAGCGATGCGGGGGGCGTGCAAACCGGCGCGGGTCTTCCGGATCGTTGAATGATATCAATGCGTTGAAATGAATCGCGCATCCCTGCCATGCGGACGCCCGTGGCATGTCATTCTCAAGGGGGCGGAGCGCGGAGATAATTATTCTCGCAGCGCGCCCCAGAACGCCCGGAATATTCATCCCCCCGAATGCCCAACGGATGTGCAACGCCTCATGGCGTGCCGGCAGCCTGCCGAAAGCGGTTGCGGGACGCGGTTCGGGGGACGGTCTGCCCGCCATTCCGCGAAGGCCAGACGCACTGTCCCCGGGCCTTTCGGGGCCGGCGGCGAAGGGCAGGATCGCCGGCGTCTATTCCGGGCGGGGATCGACCAGCGCCCGGAACACGCTTTCATCGATGATCCGGATCGGATAGCCCGCCGCGCGCAGCTGTTCGGCCTTGCGCAGCTTGGTGCTTTGCAGGGCCGTGGCCGGGTCCGGCCCGACGACCAGATGGGTGGTCCGTTCGGTGACGCCCTGCGCCACCTCCATCCCCACGCGGGCGGCCATTTCCGCGGCGCGGTCGCGCGGGAGGCCCAGAGTGCCGGTAAAGACCACCACCGCGCCGGCAAGCGGGCCTTCGGGATCGGCCACCGGGACGGGCCGGGCCGCGCGCGTCCGCGAGGTGGGGCGGGCCGCGGTCAGTTGCTCGAACGGCAGCGCCAGACGGGTTTCGGCATGCAGCACCACCAGCGCCGCGGCACGGGCATCCTCGCCCGCGTCATGGTGGTGGAAGTCCAGCCGCAGGACCCACTTGAGGTTCGCCAGCCCATGACCGCCATTGCCCTTCAGCTCGGGCCAGGCGCGGCGGGCGATGGCGACGCTGTCGCTCCACCGCAGGGCGGGCGGCTCTATCCCGTGGGCGCGGCAGGCCGCCTGAATCGCCAGCCTGTCGAAATTGCTGTGCTGGATCAACGGATGCGCGCGCAACAGCGGCAGCAGCAACGCCAGCGCCTGCGGAAAGCCCGGCGCATCCGCGACATGGCCGGGGCCGATGCCATGCAGCCGGATGTTGAACGGATCGAAGCGGGTGCCCGGGTTCACCAGCATCGAAAAGGTCCGGATCCCGTTGTCCGGCAGGACGCAGGCCAGCCCGATCTGGCAGATGCTGCCGGCATCGCCGCAGGCGGTTTCGACATCCAGCGCGACGAAGCGGAAATCGCCCTCGGGCGGGGTTCCAAGATGCCCGAAGTCCCTCCGCCGCGGCGTGTCCTGCGGTTTCGGCGGTGGGCCGGGGAGGGGGTCGAGGGGCGTCATGAAACCTGCCTTGCGCATGTCGGCCGGGGGCCTCGCATAAAGGCGGACCCGGAAAAACCCTTTTATCCGATCATCGTCCGGGATGACAGATCCCGCGCCCCGCAGGCGATTCCCCCGGTGCATGAAGGGCCGCCGGATCGCCCGGCACGATCACGGCGCGACGGGATTTCATCCCCGCCGAAGCGTCCCCGAACTGCCGCCGATCCCGGCAATCGGACTGCCGAATGACGAAAACGACACAGTGGGCGGCATTTCGACATGATTTTCAGAGAATTCAGTTGCGCTTGTCGTTTCACGGATGTTTGAACCCCCGTGACAGCCCGCCACGTGCCAGCCAACGATTCAACTTCATTTGCAGGAGCACGGGATGGCGACTTCCAGTTCGCGTCTGGCCTCGGGCACGGCCCTTTCCCTTTTGATGTCTGTCGGAATTTTCACCGGTGTGGCCGTCGCGCAGGAAGCGTCTGTCGACGACGAAACCACGCTCGATACGATTGTCATTTCCGCCGAGCAGCAGACCAAGCAATCCCTGGGGGTGTCGAACATCACAGCGGGCGATCTGGAACGGACGCCGGTGGTGAACGACATTTCGGAAATCGTGCGCAAGATGCCGGGCGTCAACCTGACCGGCAACACCACGACCGGCCAGCGCGGCAACAACCGTCAGATCGACATTCGCGGCATGGGGCCGGAAAACACGCTGATCCTGATCGACGGCAAGCCGGTGCTGTCGCGCAACTCGGTGCGGATGGGCCGCATGGGCGAGCGCGACACCCGCGGCGATTCCAACTGGATCGCGCCGGAACTGATCGAACGGATCGAAGTCATCCGGGGCCCGGCGGCGGCACGTTATGGCTCGGGCGCGGCGGGCGGTGTGGTCAACATCATCACCAAGCGTCCCGAAACGGCGATGGGGCAGGTTTCGGTGCGCTACAATGCGCCTCAGCACAGCGACGAGGGCGATACCAAGCGTGTCAACCTGATGTATGCGCTGCCGCTGACGCAGAACCTGCATGCGCGTTTCAACGCGAACTGGAACAAGACTGAGCCTGACGCTTTCGACATCAACGCGGATGCGGTTCTTGAGGAAGGTGGAACCGCGACCAATGTTCCTGCCGGGCGCGAAGGCGTCGAGAACAAGGACTTCAGCGCACTTCTGACCTGGGAACCGGTCGATGGTCAGTCGCTTGATTTCGAATTTGGCTTCAGCCGTCAGGGCAACCTCTATTCCGGTGATTGCCAGCTTTCGAACTGTTCTGAAACCGAGTTGATCGAGAACCTCTACGGTAAGGAAACCAACAAGATGTATCGCCAGAACTTTGGCGTGACGCATCGCGGTGACTATGCCTTTGGCGAATCGTTCAGCTATCTGCAACTTGAACGCACCCGCAACACCCGCCTGCCCGAAGGGTCGGCTGGTCGTGTGGAAGGCCAGATCAACACGGATGAGTTCAAGACCATCAAGCTCGACACGCTTTCGGGCAAGTCGGAATGGATCCTGCCCGGCAATATCGGTGGCAAGCACTTGTCGCTGACACTCGGCGCGGATTTCCGCTACGAGAAGATGGACGACTCCGTTTCCAACACGCAGTCGATCACTGGTACGATCCCCGGCACGATCTCGGACCCCGCCGACCGCGACCCGAAAACCGAACAAACAGTCGTGGGGGTCTATGCCGAAGGTAACATCGTCTGGAATGAATCGCTGACACTGACTCCCGCGCTGCGGCTCGATCATGGCGATACGTTTGGCGATAACGTCTCGCCCAGCCTCAATGCCACCTATCAGTTGAATGACAGCTGGCAGATGAAGGCCGGTATCGCCCGTGCGTTTAAGGCGCCGAACCTGTATCAGCTGAACCCGAACTACGTCTACACGTCGATGGGGAACGGCTGTACCGGCGAGTATACCAATGTCGGTGCCACCGGTCGGCAGTGCTATGTCGTCGGCAATCCGGATCTGAAGCCGGAAACCTCGGTCAATACCGAAATCGGCGTCGCCTATGACAGCCTGAATGGTACGACCGGGACGCTGACCGCGTTCCACAACGATTTCCGCAACTACATCATGGGCGGTATCACCCCTGTCGGTACCTTCAATAATGGCACCGACGATCTGCGCTACTACAAGTGGGAAAACATCCCGCGGGCCAAGATCTCTGGTCTTGAAGCCAGCTTCACCCACGACTTCCGCGAGGATGTGCGCTTCGCGGTCAACGCGACCTACATGATCCAGTCGAAGAACGAGACGACGGGCGATCCGCTGTCGCTGATCCCGAAATACACGATCAACGCTTCGGTTGACTGGATGGTGACCGAGCAGTTCACGGTGACGCCCTCGGCCAGCTTCTATGGCAAGACCAAGGCGCGGACCTACAGCTGGAACACCGATGAGGAGATCACCGACACGACTGATCTGGAACCGCGTGACCCCTATGCGATTGCGAACATCAACCTGAAGTATGACTTCGCAAACGGGGCGACCCTGATCGGCGGTATCACGAACCTGTTCGACGAACGGCTGGAGCGCACCGGCAACGGTGCCAATACCTACAACGAGCCGGGACGCGCCTTCTACATCGGTCTGACCAAGACGTTCTGATCCGGCGGATCTGACAGACTGCCGTCCGGCTTGTCCGGGCGGCATCGCCCACAGGGCGGTTCCGGGAGGAGGATGCGATGGATCAGGCGCGCGGCGCGGGTTACCTGACGGATGTCCGGTATCCGGCGCATTTCCACGCGGAGCAGGCGCCCTTGTGGCTGGCTGCGGTGCTGGCGGCGCTTGGCCGGGTTCCGCCGGGGACCACGTCGTGGTGCGAGGTGGGCTGCGGTCAGGGGTTTGGCGCGCTGGTGCTTGCGGCGGCGAATCCCTCGGTCCGGTTCACCGGCATCGACATCAACCCCGAGCATATCGAGATCGCCCGCCGCCGTGCCGATGCGGCCGGGCTTGAAAACGTGCGGTTCCTGTGCGCCGATGTCCGCGATCCGGATGCGGTCGAGGGATCGTTCAGCCATATCGTCACGCATGGCGTGCTGTCCTGGGTCGGCGATGACGTGCGCGAAGCCTTTGTCGCCTTCACCGCCCGCCATCTGGCGCCGGGCGGCATCGCGGCGGTGCAGTACATGTCCGAGCCGGGCGGCTCGGCCTTCCGCGCCTTCCATTCCGTCTTCCGCCAGCTTGCCGGCCGCCCCGATGCGGTGGCCGAGGGGCTGCGCCTGCTGACGGCGATGCGCGATGCGGGGGCGGGGTTCTTTCAGCTTTATCCGCATGCGGGGGCGTCGCTCGACGATCTGCTGACCCGGGACGCGGATTACATCGCGCATGAATACATGAACCCCGATTTCCGCCCGCTCGCCTTCCGCGAGGTGCAGGGCGCTTTCGCGCAGGCGGGGCTCGACTGGCTCGGCAGCGCCATGCCGGTCGAGAATGTCGACGCCCTGTCGCTGCCCGCCGAGGCCGCGCGGGTCATCGAAGAGATCCGCGACCCGGTCCTGCGCGAGACGATGAAGGACATGGCCCGCAATCAGGCGATGCGCTACGACCTGTTCGCCCATCCCGCGCCAGCGCCGGGCAATGCGGCACATATGGCGCTGTTGCGGCAGCCGGTCTGGGGGATGCTGCCCGGCGCGCCCTTCCTTGGCCCCGAGGCGGAAACGATCGTCTTCGACACGCGCATCGGCCCGGTCGAGGGGGATGCCCGCGTCTTCCGCCCGCTGTTGCAGCGGCTGGGCAAGGGGCCAGCGCGCTTTGCCGATCTGGAACAGGTGCCGCCCTTTGCCGGGCGTCCGGGCCTGTTGAACCAGGTGTTCCAGATGGCGCTTGGCGCGCGGTTCGCGCATCCGGTGCAGCCGGTGAGGGATCCCTTCGGGGCGGGGCGGCTGAACCGGCTGCTGCTGCAGGAGGCGCAGGCGGGGGCGCATGTGCCGGCGCTGTCGGCGCCCGCCCTTGGCTCGGGCTTCGAGGTCTCGGCCGAGGATCTGGCCGCGCTGTCCGCCGGGGGCGGGGCGCCGCATCTGCGCCTGATGTTCGTGCTGGACGCCTGAGCTTTCGCAAATCCGAGCCAGATCCCCGATCCAGCCATACATCTCATGGAGAAGAAGAATGGTGAAACTCTCGATGGTTTCATGGATCGTGATCGGCATGGCGACGGTCGCCCATGCGCAGACGGTGGAGGATATCTCGAACCGTGTCGCCGCCAGCGTGAGCCTGCGCGGAACCGTGGCCCAGTTCGACATCATCAGCCCCGATGGCTGGTCCTGCACCGGCAAATCCGAGGTCCCGTCCGGCAAGAGCGGCAACAAGGGCAGTCGCGGCGGATCCTCGGGTAGCAGCTATGCCGCCTCGAGCGCGGTGCGCCTGACCTGCAGCGACGGAACCCGCGCCAGCGCCCGTGTAACCCGCGACGCCACCCGCAGGGAATGGGACATCGCCTTCACCCACCGGCAGCACGGGCGCGCAACGCTGCGCGCCGTTGAAAACTGATTACCCACAGAAATGGAGTTTCCGATGCCCAAACATTCGCGCCTGGCGCTTCGCAACCTGCTGGGCGGCTCCGCGCTGCTTCTGGCGCTGGCTGCGGCCCCGGTTCTGGCCGATACGGTCTTCACCCCGACGGGCAACGGCTTCGCCGGTCAAGTCCGGGCGGCTTCGGCCCAGCAGGGCAGCCCGATCTATCCGGGCGGCAAGGCGACGATCGCCGGTCAGGGGCTGATCCCCGGCCAGCAGATCACCCTGATGCGGGGCGCAACCGTGCTGAACGCCGCCGGCCCGATCACCGTGGACGCCGATGGCAAGTTCAGCTTCGAGGTGGATGTGGACGAGGAAGCGGCCCCCGGCCTGCAGCCGGTCGTGGTGATCGCCGAAAAGCCCGCCGCGGCCTCGGTCATCGACCTCAAGGTTTCGCCGGATGTGCCGGTCTCGGGCACGGACAATTTCTCGGTGCTCAGCGAGAAGGTCACCCGCGGGCTCTATCAGGTCGCCTATTCGCCGGCCTCGAACGCGGTCTTCATCGCCTCGGCCGTCGGCCGCCCGCCGGTCAAGGAATCCGCCGTCACCCGGATCGACGCCGATACGCTGAAGATCACCGCGCAGGTCACCCCGCCCGAGGCACCCGCCCCGGTGCGCTCGGCCGAGGGCGGTCCGCAGGGCGGACCTCCGGCCGCCGGTCCCGCAGGCGGTCAGCCGGATGACGGGCGCCCCGCGCTCTTCGCCGTCTACGGCATCGGCGTCGACGACGCGAACGGCAATGTCTGGGTGACCAACAGCCGGCAGAACACCGTCGCGGTCTACAAGCAGTCCGACCTGTCGCTAGTCAAGCAGTTCGAGCCGGGCGCCGTGAACCATGCCCGCGACGTGCTGGTGGACGAGGCCAACGGCCGCGCCTATGCCAGCGCCACCCGCACCGGCAATATCGAGGTCTTCGATACCAAGACGCTCGAAAAGCTCGAACCGATCGTGATCCGCTCGGCGCAGCGCGGCGGCGAATTCTCGGCGATGGCGCTGGATGTCGATCCGAAGGACGGGCGGCTGGTCACCGTGTCGATGTCGACGAACGAGGCGGCGCTGGTCGATCTCGCTTCGGGCGAGGTCAAGGTGTTCCCGCTGCCGGGCGCCAAGGGGGCCTCGGGCGTGGCTTACGATCCGCAGGACGGGCTGATCTTCGTCGTCTCGCAGCAGACGGACAACCTGCTGATCGTCAAAGCCGACAGCGGCGAGGTGCTGCATGACGTCAAGACCGGGGCGCAGCCGCTCAACGTCGCGTTCGAGCCGGTGAGCCGTCTGGCCTATGTGGCGAACCGGGGCTCGGGCACGATCACGGTGGTGGATACCGCGGGCAAGATCGTGGCGAACCTCGATGCGGGCAACCTGCCGAACCAGCTGCGTGCCGACGGCAAGGGCAATGTCTGGGCGGTGAACAAGTCGCGGGGCGAGGATGATCCCGATGGCGACCGCGTGTGGAAGATCACGCCCGTCGCGCACTGACGTCCTCCATCTGACCTGCCGCGGGCCGTAGCGCCCGCAGAGGCCGCCCCGGAATCCGGGGCGGCTTTCGTTTGGGCGGGATGAGCGGAAAGCAGCCGGACGAACGGGTCATTCCCCGCGAGATAGTGGTCATGCCCCCCGATCGGGGTGATGCTTGGCGCGGGATCGCGGATCCGGTGCCGGATCGTATGCGTTGAAGGAAAAGGTATCCGCGCGCCGCGCGGCGACCTTTCCGTCAGGCAAGGGAGATGACAATGAACACGATCGATGCGAGCCTTTCGGGGCAGTTCCGGATCGGCGGGATCACGATCAACCGCCTCGGCTATGGGGCGATGCGGATCACCGGACCCGGCATCTGGGGACCGCCCGCCGACCGCAAGGCGGCGCTGGCCACCCTGCGCCGGCTGCCGGAACTGGGCGTCGATTTCATTGACACCGCCGACAGCTACGGCCCCGACGTGTCCGAGGAACTGATCCGCGAGGCGCTCCATCCCTACGACGGGCTGCTGATCGCCACCAAGGGCGGCCTGACGCGCGAAGGCCCGGATCTCTGGACCCCGAATGGCCGCCCCGAATATCTGATCGAACGGGCCAAGGGCAGCCTGCGCAAGCTGGGCGTCGACCGGATCGACCTGTGGCAGCTGCACCGCATCGACCCCAAGGTCCCCCGCGACGAACAGTTCGGCGCGATCCGGCACCTGCTGGACGAAGAGATCATCGCCAATGCCGGGCTGAGCGAGGTCTCGGTCGCCGAGATCGAGGCGGCGGGCAAGGTCTTCCCGGTGGCAACCGTGCAGAACCGCTACAACCTCATCGATCGCAGCAGCGAGGCGGTGCTGGCCCATTGCACATCGCACGGCATCGGCTTCATCCCGTGGTTCCCGCTGGCGGCGGGGGAACTCGCTCGTCCCGGCGCGGTGGTGGACCGCATCGCCAAGGCGCGCGGCGCGACGGGCGGGCAGGTGGCGCTCGCATGGCTCCTGCAGCGTAGCCCGGTCATCCTGCCCATCCCCGGCACGGCCAGCGTTGTCCATCTGGAGGAAAACGTCGCCGCGGCGGGGCTGTCTCTGGCGCCCGAGGAGGTGGCCGCCCTCGACGCCGCGGTCTAGTCGGGACCGGGTCCCACGCCCTTCTTGCCTTTCATTCTTCCATAAATATCCCGGGGGTGAGCCCGGCACGGGCGAGGGGGCTGGCCCCCTTTCTCCTTCACCGATTGCTCTTGCAGGAGTCAATTTCAAGACGGAGTTACGGTGGCAAGGTCAGAAGAAAGGGGGCCAGCCCCCTCTTTGCGCTGACGCGCAAATTCACCCCCGGGATATTTATGGAAGAATGAAGGACAAGAAGGGCGCGCCCATGGAACGGGCTGGCTCAGACGCCGTCGGGGAGTTTCGAGCGCATCGCCTCGCGCCGGTCGAGCTTTTCGCCGTCCACGATGAAGGTGCCGTCGCCCACCGCATGCAGCATCCGTTTTTCCTTGCGCGCGGGGTCGATCCAGGCGGCGAGCCCTTCCAGCACGACGATGCCGTGCCTTTCCACGATGTCGATCACCCGGCATTCGATATTCGCAAGGCATTGGCCGATCAGCGGCACGCCGACATGATGGGCGGCGACGCGGGTCAGGCCGAATTTCGGGAACTTGTCCGTATCCGCGCCGGAACAGGTGCCGATCCCGATCACCGTGTCGATCATGTCCACCGTCGGGATGGCGATCACGCATTCGCGCCGGTCGCACAGCGCGGCCCAGGAATGGTTCCACGGGCCGGTGGTGATGGCGAAGGTCGGGGAGAAATCCATCACCATGGTCCATGTGATGGTCATCACGTTGTCCTTGTGACCGTCGTTCGTGACGACAAGGGTGACCGGCCCCGGCTCGATCAGCGTGAAGGCCCGGCTCAGCGGCAGCGTTTCCATGGTGTCCTCCCTCTCAGGGGATCAGCACCGCGGCGCCCTGAAAGCGGCCGTGGCGCAGATCGTCGAGCGCCTCATTCGCGCGGGCGAGCGGATAGGTGATCGTGTCGGCCCGGATCCCGGCCTTCGGCGCGAGGGCAAGGAATTCGACCGCATCCGCGCGGGTGAGATTGGCGACCGAGACGATCTGCCGTTCCTCCCACAGAATGCTGTAGGGGAAAGTGGGGATATCACTCATATGGATGCCGCCGCAGACGACCCGGCCGCCTTTGTGCACCGCCTTCAGCGCCAGTGGCACCAGCGGGCCGACCGGGGCGAAAATGATCGCGGCGTCCAGAAGCTCGGGCGGGGCGTCCTCGGAGGCGCCGGCCCAGACCGCGCCCAGATGGCGGGCGTGGTCCTGCGCGGCGGTATCGCCCGCGCGGGTGAAGGCATAGACCTCGCGCCCCTGCCAGCGCAGGAGCTGCGCCAGCAGATGCGCCGCCGCGCCAAAGCCGTAAAGCCCGATCCGCTTGCCGTCGCCCGCCATCCTCAGCGAGCGCCAGCCGATCAGCCCCGCGCACATCAGCGGCGCCGCCTCGACCGGATCGTCGAAACCGTCGAGCGGGAAGGCATAGCTCGCATCCGCGACGACATGGGTGGCGAAGCCGCCATCGCGGGTGAAGCCGGTGAATTCGGGATGGTCGCAGAGGTTCTCGTGCCCGGCCTCGCAATAGGGGCAATGGCCGCAGGTATGGCCGAGCCACGGGATACCGACGCGCGCGCCGATCCTGTGGCCGGTGACGCCGGGGCCGATGGCCTCGATGCGGCCGACGATCTCATGCCCCGGCACGATCGGATAGGTGCCGTCCGGCAGTTGCCCGTCGACCACGTGCAGGTCGGTGCGGCAGACGGCGCAGGCCTCGACCCTGACGCGGATCTCGCCGGGGCCGGGGGTGGGCAGGGGGCGTTCCTCCTGCACCAGCGGCGTGTGGATCCGGTGCAGGACCATGGCCACCATTGACGTGGCGGGAGCCAGGGCGGGGGCCGCGGCCGGAATGTTCTGTTGTGGTGCTGTCGTCATTTGCCCCTCCATTGTCTGGTGTAACGGGCATCGCGGTCATTGTGCCACTGTCGGCATCGGGTGCCAATATGCCGTGGGGCCGGCCGGCTGCGGCATGGATGCGCAGGAGGGGGTCAGGAGGGGACCGCGCCGTGGTATCTGGTCAGGGCGGCGTTGTCCTGCTCCTCCTCCGTCCAGACGCGGAACCTGGTCAGCATATGCGGCCCGAAGCTCTGGATCAGGGGAATGTCCGTCGCGTCCCGCCCGCGGGCGACGACGATGCGGCCGATGCGGGGCTGGTTGTGGCGCGCGTCCAGCGTGATCCAGCGCCCGCCCAGCCAGACCTCGCACCAGGCGTTGAAATCCATCGGTGCGGGATCCGGCGGCACGCCGATATCGCCCAGATATCCGTTCACATAGCGCGCCGGGATGTTCATGCAGCGGCAGAGCGTGATCGCCAGATGGGCGAAATCGCGGCACACACCGATCCGTTCGTCATAGGCTTCGGCGGCGGTGCGGGTGGCGCGGGCATATTGATAGCCGAAGGTCAGCCGCTGATCGACATGATCGAAGATCGCCCGCACCCGCGCCCATCCGGGCGGCAGATGCCCGAAAAGGCCCCATGCCCGGTCCATCATCAGATCGGTCTCGCAATAGCGGCTGGCCAGCAGATAGGCCATCACCTCGTCCGGCAGGTCGGGCACCGGCGCCTCGGTCACCATGCTGTCCCAGGGATCGGGCTGGCCGTCATCCTCGATCAGGCTGTCGCGATAGAGCGTCACCTCGCCCGGCTGGGCGGTGAAGCGCAGGCAGGAATTGCCATAGGCGTCAAGATAATAGTGGACCGGCAGCTCGGGCGAGATCTTCAGCCCCGACGAGGCGATGATCCTGTCCGCCGAATCCGGGTGGACATCCAGAAGGGCGATGATCTCCGTCGGCTGGTTGCAGGAAATTCCGATTTCATAGCCCAGTCGAATGAACATCACACCTCTCCACGACACAATGGGGAGACAACACCTCCCGGGGTCGAAGGTTCCCCTCAAAGGACCGATTTCCGTGGGAACAGCCTGTAGGAGCGCGGCTCACCCCATGCGGGACCGTCTTCCCATCGTGTTTCCATAAATATCCCGGGGGTGAGGCGCTTGCGCCGAGGGGGCAGGCCCCCTTGCACGCTCTCCACCCAAGCCTGACGATTCTCAGGCGCGGACCAGACGCAGGATCGTGTCGATGTTGAACGCCAGCCGTTCGTCCAGCGCCGCCTTGTCCATCAGGTCGCGCTCAAAGATGATCGAGCCGGTGTAGCGATTCGTCAGGTAGTAGAAACCGATGGCCGCGATGGTCAGGTTCAGGTGGACCGGATCCACTCCGGGACGGAAAACCCCCTGCGCGACGCCCCGGTCGAGGATGTCCGACACCATCTCGACCAGCTTGCGGCTGAAGATCGAGACGAGCTTCGATTTCCGCAGGTGCTGCCCGCGGTGGAGGTTTTCGCTGTTCACCAGCCGGATGAACTCGGGGTGCTTGAGATAGTATTCCCAGGTGAACCGGACCAGCCGTTCCATTGCCTCGACGGGGTCCAGCTCATGCAGGCGCAGCTTCTGTTCGGCCTGACGGATATCCAGATAGGCGTTTTCCAGAACGATCTGGAAAAGCTCCTCCTTGCTGCCGAAGTAGTGATACAGCATCCGTTTGTTCGCCTTGGCTTTTTCCGCGATCGTATCGACCCGCGCGCCGGCCAGCCCGTAGCGGGCGAATTCGTTCAGCGCGGCTTTCAGGATGCGGGCCTTGGTCGCTTCGGCGTCTCTCGTGCGGGGGGCCAGGGCGGGTTCGGATGGGGTGTCTTTCGTCACGTATTGACCCTGTCTGGCTGAAAAAGGCGGCGCCTGACGGCAGGCAGGGCTTCATAGTGTCAAAATAGAGGCCCGACCGCAATCCGCCATACGCGCTGCCGGGGCATCAAAGAACACTTGACTTCGGCATTGTCCGGGAAGTAACCAGATAGTGCGTTATCCGCGATGGGGCCGGTCACGCCGCAAGAGGTTTGAGGAGACCTGCGGCACTCCGCGTTCCGGCCCGTCGCCAGTCAGGGGAGGATCACCATGTCGACGTTCATTCGGACTCTCATTGAGCAGGAGGTGCTGCACCGGCGCCGGTTCCTGCTGGCCGGGGCCGCGGGGCTGGGGGCGATGACCGTCCCCGGCGTTTTCGGCAAGGGGCGGGCCATGGCCGCCACCAATGACCCGGCGCTTGCGTGGAGCTACCGCGACCGCGCCACGGCCTACTGGAACTCGGTCGTCTCGGGCGGCGAGGCTTTCGCCGAATCGCTCGGCAAGCCGAAATCGGCGCTGGTCAACCTGATCAACGAGGGCTCCTCGGAGAAGTCGCTTTCGGATCTGAAATCGTTCCTTGCGAAGACCGGCGGCAACTGCGCCATCGCCTGCGACGCGAACGACAGCCCGAACGCGCGCCCGGTGGTCGAGGCGGTCAAGGCCGCCAACGCCTATGTATCGACCATGTGGAACAAGACCGACGACCTGCATCCGTGGGACTTCGGCGACAACTACGTCTGCCACATGACCTGGTCCGACGTGAAGCCGGCCGAGGACACCGCGCGCATCCTGTTCGAGGCGATGGGCGGCAAGGGCGGCGTCGTGCATCTGGGCGGCATCGCGGCGAACAACCCGGCGATCGAGCGGTTGCAGGGGCTGAAGAACGCGCTGGCGGATTTCCCGGACATCGAGCTGCTGGACGCGCAGCCCGCCGACTGGGACACGACCAAGGCCGCGGCGCTGATGTCGTCCTATCTGACGCGCTACGGCGACCGGATCACGGGCGTGCATTGCGCCTCGGACCAGATGGCCTATGGCGTGATCGAGGCGCTGCTGGCCGAGGGCATCGACGACATGCCGATCGTGTCCTACGACGGCAACCCCGAGGCGGTGAAGCTGGTGCAGGACGGCAAGCTTCTGGCGACGGTCTACACCAACCCCTACTGGGGCGGCGGCATCCTGACCTCGCTTGCCTATCACGCGGCGATCGGCACGTTCAAACCGTCCGAGGAACCGAACGAGCACCGCGAGTTCTACGGGCCGACGGTTCTCATCACGCAGGAAGACGCGGCGGAGTTCTCGGCCAAATATATCGACGCCGTTCCGGACTATGACTGGAACGACTTCTGGGGCCCGACGAACGGCCAGATCCAATACAACTGATCCATGATGGCAAGGGGCCGTTCCGGCGGCCCCGCGACACAGCCAAAGCCGTGGACGCGGCTGCAAGCGGTGAGGAGGAGACCCGCGGTGGGGGGCATATTGTCTCGTGAGAATATCATCAGATGGGCGGCGCTGCTGGTCCTGCTGGCCTTGATCGCGCTGTTCACGGCGCTGAATCCGGCGTTCCTGTCACAGCGCAATCTGGCGCGGATCGCCATCGCGGCGGCTCCGGCGATGATGGTGGCGCTTGGGGTCACTTTCGTCATCGTCATGGGCTCCATCGACCTGTCGATGGAAGGGGCGGTGTCGCTGGCGGCGGTGCTGTTCTGTCTGCTGTTCGTGAAACTGGGCGGTGCGCTGCTCCCTTGGGGTTGGCTTGCGGTGCCGGTGATCGTGCTGTTCGGCGCATTCTACGGGATGCTGACCGGGCTCGTGCACGTCCGACTGAAGATCCCCTCCTTCATGGCGAGCCTCGCCATGGGCTTCGTCGGCACCGGCGCCGCGGTGATGATCACCGGGGGCGAGATCGTGCGCATCGGCGACAGCACCTTCCGCATGCTGCTGACGTGGCGCATCCTCGGCTATCCGCTGATGGTCTATGTGGCGATCGCCTGCATCTTCGTCGCGCTGTTCATCCAGAAGCACACGGTCCTCGGCCGCAACTTCTACGCCATCGGCGGCGGCGAGGAACTGGCCCATGCCTCTGGCGTGAACGTGCGGGCGGTGCGGATCGCGGGCTTCGCGCTGGCGGGGGCCTTCTACGCCATCGGCGCGATCTTTCAGGTGGCCAAGCTCGGTCAGGCCGAGGCGGCGACGGGGGCCAATTTCATGTTCGTCTCGATCACCTCGGTCGTGGTCGGGGGCGTGGCGCTCTGGGGTGGCGTCGGCGGTGTGTGGAACGCGGTCGTCGGCGTGCTGATCGTCAATGTCATCGCCAACGGCATGGTGGTCATCGGCCTGCCCAATTTCCTTCAGGACGGTGTGCTGGGGGTTCTGGTGATCCTCGCCGTCGTGCTGGCTACGGACCGCCGTGCGGTCGCCTTCGTGAAGTGAGGTCGCCATGTATGAACTCAGGGCGGTAGAGAAGAAATTCCCCGGCGTGCATGCGCTGAAATCGGTCGATTTCAAGATCGCGCGGGGCGAGATCGTCGGGCTTGTCGGGGAAAACGGCGCGGGCAAGTCGACTCTGATGAAGGTGATCTACGGCGCCTATCAGCCGGACGGCGGCCAGATCCTGATCGACGGCAAGGCGGTGCGCTTCGCCAATCCGCGTCAGGCGATGGAAAAGGGCATCGGGATGGTGTTTCAGGAACAGTCCCTGATCCCGAACCTGACGGTGATGGAGAACATCTTCCTTGGCTATCAGGAACAGTTCACCCGGCTCGGCGTGATCGACTGGAAGGCGATGGCCGCGGCGGCGCGCAAGCAACTGGCCAAGGTCAAGCTGGACATCGACCCGCGGATGGTGACCTCGGCCCTGTCCTTCGCGCAGCGCCAGCTGGTGGAACTCGCCAAGGTGCTGACGCTGGAGGAACGGGTCGAGGGCGATCTGGTGATCCTGCTCGACGAACCCACCTCGGTGCTGAACAAGGAAGAGGTGGCGCTGCTGTTCAAGCTGGTGCGGGAACTGACCAGCCGGGCGTCCTTCATCTTCGTCAGCCACCGGATGGACGAGGTGATGGACCTGTCCGACCGGATCTATGTGATGAAGGACGGTCAGGTGATGGACGTTCTGGCGCGGGGTCAGGCCGAGGCGCCGGAAATCCAGCGCAAGATGGTCGGCCGCGACATCGACCGCGAATATTACCGCGAACAGAAGCAGGTGCCCTATGACGCGGACAAGGTGCTGCTGGAACTCTCGGGCGTCGGGATATCGGGGCGGATCGAGGACATCTCGCTGAAGCTCCACGCGGGCGAGGTGCTGTGCCTTGTCGGCACCGAGGGCTCGGGCCGCGAGGCGATCCTGCGCACGATCTTCGGCATGGTTCAGCCCGCCGAGGGCGAGGTGAGGATCGACGGCGCGGTGCAGCCGCGCCTGACACCCGGATCGGCGGTCGCCAGGGGCGTCGGCTACGTCCCGCGCGAGCGCAAGATCGAGGGCATCGTGTCCGGCATGAACGTCTACGAGAACATGACGCTCTCGCAGCTTGGCCGGTATTCCTCGTGGGGCGTGCTGGCGGTCGGCCGGGAAAAGGCGCTGGCGCGCGACTGGATCGCGAAACTCAAGATCAAGGCGCATTCCGAATATGCCGATTGCGGCAACCTGTCGGGCGGCAACCAGCAAAAGGTCGTGCTGGCGAAATGGCGCTCCGGCGGGTCGCGGATCGTGCTGCTGGACCATCCGACGCGGGGCCTTGATATCGGCGCCAAGGAAGATGTCTACGACATGATCCGCGAGATGAGCGCCGATGGCGTGGGCGTGGTCCTCGTGGCCGATACGCTCGAAGAGGCGATCGGCCTGTCGCATACGATCGTCGTCCTCAAGGACGGGGCGATCCAGCATGTCTTCGATTGCCGTCCGGGGGCGAAGCCGTCGCTCTTCGACCTGCTCCACCACATGATCTGAGGGGTTTGACATGAACTTGCAGCAAATCAGACAGTACATGCCCTGGATCGCGCTGGTCGTGCTGGTCGCGCTGGTCGGCATCGCCAATCCGGGCTTCCTGCGTCCGGCGAACCTGCTGGGGCTGGCGGGCGATATCGTGCCGCTGTTCATCATGGCGCTTGGCCTGACCTTCGCGATCTACATTGGCGGCATCGATCTGTCGGTGCAGTCGATGGCGAACATGATCACGGTCGTCGCCTCGGTCTATCTGGCGTCTCTGGGCGGCTGGGTGGCGGTGCTCTGCGTGGGGGCGGGATTCGCGCTCGGCATGTTGTCGGGCTTCGTCACGACACGGCTGTTCGTGCCGTCCTTCATCTCGACGCTGGCGGTGGGGGGCATCTGCTTTTCCATCGCGCAATGGCTGTCGGGCAACCGCGCGCTGAACATGGATGCCGAGCAAAGGAACGCCGTCTTCGGCTGGATGATCGGGCGCACGGGGATCATCCCGAACGAGCTGTTCATCGCGGGCGCCCTGCTGGCCATCTGCCTGTTCATCGAGCGGCGCACCACGCTTGGCCGCGCGTTCAAGGCGGTGGGGGCGGGCGAGTTGGCGGCCCGCGCCTCGGGGATCAATGTGGCGCGCTACAAGATCCTCGCCTTCGCCATCTCGGGGGCGCTGGCGGCGATCGCGGGGCTGATGTTCTCGGTCAAGCTGTCGGGCGGCGCGCCGACCATCGCGAACGGTTTCCTGCTGCCCGCCATCGTCGCGGTGCTGGTCGGCGGCACGCCCTTGACGGGCGGGGTGGGCGGCGTGCTCAACACCATGATCGGCACGCTGATCGTGGCGGTGATCCGGGCCTCGATGCTCTATTTCGGGATCGAGGCGACGCAGCAGCAGATGCTGTTCGGGCTGGTGCTGATCGTGGCGATCGCGACGACGATCGACCGATCGAAGCTGAGGACGGTGAAATGACGCAGACGATGCAAGCCGCCGTCCTGACCGCGCCGCACCGGTTCGATCTGCGCGAGGTGCCGCGCCCCGCGCCCGGCCGCGACGAGGTGCTGATCCGCGTCACCCGCACCGGCGTCTGCGGCACCGATGTCCACATGTTCCACGGCCATTACGCCGCCGACCGGCTGCCGATCATCCCGGGCCACGAATTCTGCGGCACGGTGGCGGAAACGGGGGCCGATGTGCGGCATCTGGCCGAAGGGCAGATGGTCGTCGCCGACATCAACGTGGGCTGCGGCACCTGCTACTGGTGCCGCCGGAACGAGGTGCTGAACTGCCCCGACATGGCGCAGATCGGCATTACCCGCGACGGGGCCTTTGCCGAATATGTCGTGGTGCCCGCGCGTCTGGTGATCCCCGCGCCCGAGGGCGTGGCGCCCGAGATCCTTGCCCTTACGGAACCCGTCTCCTGCGTGGTGCGGGCGGCGCGCAAGGCGGGGGCGGGCTTTGCGCAATCGGTCGTGGTGCTGGGCGCGGGGCCGGTGGGCAATCTGCATGTGCAGATGATGCGCCTGATCGGCGCGGCGCCGGTGATCGTGGCCGACCTCTCGCCCGAGCGGTGCGAGATGGCGCTGGCCGCGGGGGCTGACATCGCCGTCAGCGACCCCGCGCAACTGCAGACCCGAGCGCGCGCGGCGACGGGCGGGCGCGGCGCCGATCTGGTGATCGAAAGCGTCGGCAGCCCGCGCCTTTACGCCACCGCCTTCGAGCTGATCCGCAAGGGCGGCCATGTCGCCTTCTTCGGCCTCAGCGGCCCCGAGGCGACGGTGGACGTGCCGATCCTGCGCACCATCCTTGAGGAAAACAGCCTCAAGGGATCGGTCGCGGGGATGGGCGAGGACATGCACGACGCGCTGACCCTGCTCGCCCATGGCCGCTTCCGCACCGAGGCCTTCGTCGGCGCAAGCTACCCGCTGGCCGACATCCAGACCGCTTTCGAGACGCTGGCCGAGCGGCCCGCGGATCTCAAGACCCAGATCGTCCTGGCCTGAGGGCCGGGATCACGCCAAATGACCGGCTCTGCCGGAGAGGAGGATCCGAAATGGACAAGATCACCAAAACCGCCGCCCTGCCGGAATCCGCGCGCGAATTCGGCTTTTACGTCGACGGCGCATGGCGCGGCGGACGGCCGCTGTTCGAGCGCCTGTCGCCCGGCCATGGCGTGCCGGTGACGCTGATCCCGAAATGCACCGTCGAGGATCTGAACGAAGCCGTCGCCGCCGCCCGCCGCGCGTTCGAGGACCGGAGCTGGGCGGGCCTGTCGGGGGCCGACCGCGCCGGTGTGCTGTTGCGCGCGGCCGCCATCCTGCGCGAGCGGCGCGACGAGATCGCCTATTGGGAGGTCTTGGAAAACGGCAAGCCCATTGCCCAGGCGCGGGGCGAGATCGAGCATTGCATCGCCTGCTTTGAAATGGCGGCGGGCGTCGCGCGGACGCTGCATGGCGACAGCTACAATTCGCTTGGCGACAACCTCTTCGGCCTTGTGCTGCGCGAGCCGGTGGGCGTCGTCGGCCTGATCACGCCGTGGAACTTCCCCTTCCTGCTGTTGTGCGAAAGGGTGCCGTTCATCCTCGCCTCGGGCTGCACCATCGTGGCGAAACCCTCCGAGGTGACCAGCGCCACGACCCTGATCCTTGCCGAAGTGCTGGAACAGGCGGGGCTGCCTGCGGGCGTCTACAACGTCGTCACCGGTTCGGGCCGGGTGATCGGGCAGGCGATGGCGGAACATCCCGATATCGACATGCTGTCCTTCACCGGCTCGACCGCGGTGGGGCGCTCCTGCGTCCATGCGGCGGCCGACAGCAATTTCAAGAAGCTCGGGCTGGAACTGGGCGGCAAGAACCCGTTCATCGTCTTTGCCGATGCGAATATCGACGACGCGGTGGATGCGGTGGCCTTCGGCATCAGCTTCAACACCGGGCAGTGCTGCGTGTCGTCGAGCCGGCTGATCGTGGAACGTTCGATCGCCGCGGAGTTCGAGCGCAAGCTCGCCGAGAAGATGGCCCGCATCCGCATCGGCGACCCGCTGGACGAGGAAACGCAGGTCGGCGCGATCACCACGGACGCGCAGAATGACACGATCCTCGGCTTCATCGCCAAGGGGCGGGAAGAGGGGGCGACGCTGGTGACCGGTGGCAATACGCTTGAGATCGGCGGCGGGCGCTACATCGCGCCGACGCTGTTTTCCGGCGTCGGCCGGGACATGGAGATCGCCCGCGAGGAGATCTTCGGCCCGGTGCTGTCGAGCTTCCATTTCGACACTCTCGAGGAGGCGATCGAGATCGCCAACGACACGATCTACGGGCTGGCGGCCTCGGTCTGGTCGCAGAACATCGAGACCGCGCTGACCGTTTCCCGCCGGGTGCGGGCCGGGCGGTTCTGGGTCAACACGATCATGGCGGGCGGGCCGGAAATGCCGCTTGGCGGGTTCAAGCAATCGGGCTGGGGCCGCGAGGCGGGGGTTTACGGCGTCGAGGAATATACCCAGATCAAATCCGTCCACATCGAATTCGGCAATCGCGCGCACTGGATCAAGTGATGGAACAGGGGTTCGATTATGTCATCGTCGGCGGCGGCTCGGCCGGCTGCGTCCTGGCGGCGCGGCTGTCGGAAAACCCGGATGTCCGCGTCTGCCTGATCGAGGCGGGCGGCAAGGATACCAACCCGCTGATCCACGTTCCCGTCGGCTTCGCCAAGATGACGACGGGGCCGCTGACCTGGGGGCTGACCACGGCGCCGCAAAAGCACGCCAACAACCGCGAGATCCTCTATGCGCAGGCGCGCGTGCTGGGGGGCGGGTCCTCGATCAACGCCGAGGTCTTCACCCGCGGCCATCCCTCGGACTACGACCGCTGGGTCGAGGAGGGGGCCGAGGGCTGGAGCTTCAACGAGGTGCTGCCCTATTTCCTGCGCTCGGAGGGGAACAACACCCTCGCGGGCGAGATGCACGGGACCGAGGGGCCGCTCGGCGTGTCGTCGCAGACCGCGCCGAACACGCTGACGCGGGCCTTCGTGCAGGCCTGTCAGGAATATGGCATCCCGTTCAACCCGGATTTCAACGGCGCGGTGCAGGAAGGGGCGGGGCCTTACCAGACCACGACCCGCAACAAACGGCGCTGTTCGGCGGCGGTGGGTTATCTGCATCCGGTTCTGGGGCGCAAGAACCTGACGCTGCTGACCGGAGCGACGGTGCTGCGGCTGGTGATCCGGGGCGGGCGCGCGACGGGGGTGGAATACACGCTCGGCAAGGACCGCCACATCCGCACTGCCACCGCGAGCCACGAGGTTCTGGTGACCTCGGGCGCGGTCGGCTCGCCGAAGTTGATGATGCTGTCGGGGATCGGCCCGGCCGACCATATCCGCGCGCATGGGATCGACGTGGTGCAGGACCTGCCGGGCGTCGGGCAGAACCTTCAGGACCATTTCGGCATCGACATCGTGGCCGAGCTGAAGGGGCATGAGAGCCTTGATAAATACAACAAGCTGCACTGGATGCTGTGGGCGGGGATGGAATATGCGCTGTTCCGCGAAGGTCCGGTGACCTCGAACGTGGTCGAGGGCGGGGCCTTCTGGTATGCCGACCGCGACCAGATGCGGCCCGACCTGCAGTTCCATTTCCTCGCCGGGGCGGGGGCGGAGGCGGGCGTGCCCTCGGTCCGCAAGGGGTCTTCGGGGATCACCCTGAACAGCTATACCCTGCGGCCGAAATCGCGCGGCACGATCACGCTGCGCTCGGCCGATCCGCGCGACCGGCCGGTGGTCGATCCGAACTTTCTGGCGGAGCCGGACGATCTGCGGGTCTCGGTCGAAGGGGTGCGCATCAGCCGCGAGATATTTTCGCAAGGGCCCCTGGCGAAATACATCCGCGAGCTGCGTTTCCCCGATGCCTCGGTCCGCAGTCAGGCCGATCTGGAGGCCTATGCCCGGCAATACGGGCGCACGTCCTATCATCCGACCTGCACCTGCAAGATCGGGCGGGACCAGATGGCCGTGGTCGATCCGCAGCTGCGGGTGCATGGGATCGACGGGCTGCGGATCTGCGACAGTTCGGTGATGCCGTCGCTGGTCGGCTCGAACACCAATGCGGCGACGATCATGATCGGTGAGAAGGCCTCGGACATGATCCGGGGGAATGCCTGAGAGGCGTTGGCGCGGGTGGAGAGGGGGGCAGGGGGTGCTGCCCCCTCGCCGGCGGAGCCCGCGGCACCCCCGGGATATTTATGGAAGAATGAAGGCAGGAAGGCTGTTTCGGGTGGATATGAGGCAAACATGGGGGCGGCGCGGGACGCCCTTTGCTTTCAGCTCCAGTCGGGTTCCTGCGGCACCCGCGCGCCCGTGACCAGACGCAGGCCCGTCGCGGTCAGCGCGTCGATCCGCGCCATCTCCGCCGGGTTGAGGGTGAAATCCATGATCTCGAAATTCGCGCGGATGTTTTCCGGCTTTGTCGACATCGTGTTCATCGCCAGACCCTTTTGCAGGATCCAGCGCAAGGCGACCTGCGCGGCGGATTTGCCGTGAGCAGCACCGATTTCCCCGAACAGCGGATACTGGAACACCGCGCCGCGCGCGAGCGAGCAGTAGGAGGACAGCGGTATCCCCGTTTCCGCCGCCGCGGCGAGAAGTTTGGTCTGGTCCAGCAGCGGATGAAATTCCACCTGATTGGTCAGGAGCGGCGCCTCGACCACTTCCCGCGCCACGCGCATCATCGCGGCATTGTAGTTCGAGACGCCGATATGCCGGGTCAGCCCAAGCTCCTGTGCTTTTTGCAGGAGCTGCAGCGAGGGTGTCACGTTTCCGCCGACCGGCGGCCAGTGCAGCAGAAGCAGATCCACCCGGTCGAGCCGCAGCGCCTTCAGGCTTGCCTCGACCGAGGGCATGAAACGGTCTTCGGCGAAATTCTCGATCCGCACCTTGGTGGTGATGAAAAGCCGGTCGCGCGGGATGCCGCAGCCTGCCAGCGTCGCGCCGGTATCGGCCTCGTTGCCATAGCCCTGCGCCGTGTCGAAGGCGCGGTAGCCGGTCTGCACCGCTGCCTCGATCGCGCGGGCCAGCGTTTCGCCCGTCAGCGGATAGGTTCCGAACCCGCGCGCGAGGCCTTGATCCACAAGATGATCCATCTCTCCCCCTCCATCGTCCGCGGGCGGAAGATTCCGTCTTGCCGCACCCTCCGAACGCCGGTAGATATGTAACCGGATAGTTACATCATGGCAATGTCGCAGGAGGAGCGCAATGTCGAAAGTCAAATCCGCGCAGGAGGCGGTCGGTCTGGTTCGTGAGGGCGCGATGGTCGCCGTCAATGCGTCTTCGGGGCTTCTGTGCCCGGATGCGGTGCTCAAGGCTTTGGGCGAGAGGTTCGAGCGCGAGGGGGCGCCAAGGGGGCTGACGACGATCCACCCGATCGCGGCGGGGGACATGTTCGGCTCGCCCGGCGTGGACCACATTGCGTTCCCGGGGATGATTTCGCGGATCATCGGCGGGTCCTACCCCTCGGGCCCGTCGAACGCCGAGCCGCCGCGCATCTGGCAACGGATTCTGGCGAACGACCTTGCGGCCTACAACCTGCCGTCGGGCGTCGTCTTCGACATGCTGCGCGAGGGCGCGGCGCAGCGGCCCGGCGTGCTGACCAAGGTGGGGATGGACACCTTCGTCGATCCGGAACTGGAAGGCGGGGCGATGAACGCGGTGGCGCGCGATGCGCCCATCGTCCGGCGCGTGGCGTTCGAGGGGGAGGACTGGCTTTACTTCCCCGCGCTGCGCCCCGATGTGGCGATCATCCGCGCGACCACGGCGGACGAGAACGGCAACCTGACCTTCGAGAACGAGGGCGCGACGCTTGGCGCGATGGAAATGGCGCTGGCCGCGCATAACTGCGGCGGGCTGGTGATCGCGCAGGTCAAGCGGGTGGCGGCGCAGGGCACGCTGAAGCCGCATGACGTGCGGGTGCCGGGGATTCTGGTCGATGTCATCGTCGAGGCGCCGGATCAGCTGCAGACCACCGCGACGGTCTACGACCCGGCGATCTCGGGCGAGATCTTCCGCCCGCTCTCCAGCTTCCAGATGGCGGCGTTCAACCCCGGCAAGGTGATTGCGCGGCGCGTCGCGCAGGAGCTGAAATCCGGCTGGGCGGTGAACATCGGCTTCGGCATCTCCGCCAACGTGCCGCGCATCCTGATCGAGGAGGGCCTGCACGGCGCGGTGACATGGGTGATCGAGCAGGGCCCGGTCGGCGGGGTGCCGCTGCTCGACTTCAAGTTCGGCTGCGCCAGCAACGCCGAGGCCTTCGTCGCCTCGCCGCATCAGTTCAGCTATTTCCAGGCGGGCGGGTTCGATTGCTCGCTGCTGTCCTTCCTTGAAATCGACGCCGAGGGCTCGGTCAATGTCAGCCGCCTCGCCGCGACGCCGCACCGCACCGCCGGGGCGGGGGGCTTCGTCGACATCACCGCGCGGGCGCGCAAGATCGTCTTTTCCGGCAATTTCAACGCCGGGGCGAAGATGCGGATCGAGGATGGCCGGCTGGTGATCGACCGCGAGGGCAAGGTGGCGAAGATCGTGCCGAAGGTGGATCAGGTCAGCTTCTCCGGTCGTCGCGCGGTGGCGCAGGGGCAGGAGGTGTCCTATGTCACCGAACGCTGCGTGCTGCGCCTGCTGCCCGAGGGGCTGACGGTGACGGAAATCGCGCCGGGCATCGACCTGCAGCGCGACGTGCTGGATCAGGCGGCGACGCCGCTGCGCGTGGCGGAGAATCTGCGGGTGATGGACGCGGCGCTGTTTGCCGAGGACCCGATGGGGCTGCGGCTGTGACCGACCCGCGGCTGGACCTGCGGATCGAGGGCGGCATCGCCCGCCTGACGATCCGGCGGGCGGACAAGCTCAACGCCCTCGATGCCGAGATGGTCGCCGCCCTGCCCGTGCTCTGTGCGCGGATCGAGCGCTCGCCCGCGCGGGTGGTGATCCTGACCGGCGCGGGGGACCGGGCCTTCTGCGCGGGGGGCGACATCGCGGCATGGTCGGCGCTCACGCCCGAGGATTTCGGGCGGTTCTGGCTGCGCGGCGGGCATGACGCCTTCGACGCGCTCGCCCGCCTGCGCCAGCCACTGATCGCGGTGCTGAACGGCTCCTGCCTCGGCGGCGGGCTGGAACTCGCCGCCTGCGCCGATTACCGGCTGGCCGAGGCGCATGTCCGCATCGGTCTGCCCGAGGCGGGCTTGGGCATCATTCCCGGCTGGTCTGGCACACAGCGCGCCGTGCGCCGCTTCGGTGCCGGCACGGTGCGGCGGATGGCGCTGTTCGGCGAGGTCTTCGGGGCCGAGGAGGCCCTGCGCCTCGGCCTCGTCGATCAGGTCGTGCCGCAGGGCGGGGGCATGGCGGCGGCCGAGGCGCTGGCGGCGCAGGTGATCGCCCGCGCCCCGCGCGCGACCGAGCTGTGCAAGATGCTGATCAACGCCGCCGAGGGCGAGGAACGGGAACGGGTTCTGGAAACCCTCGCCGGAATCGTCGCGGCGGGATCCGACGATCTGCGTGAAGGCCTCGCCGCCTTCCGCGAAAAACGCCCGACCCGCTTCGATTCGCCGGGGGATTGATCCCCGATCCCACGCCCGGGGATCCGACCGCATGCCAATATCCCACGATGCCGCGTATCGCCTTTCGTGTTTCCATAAATATCCCGGGATGAGGCGGGCAAGCCGATCTTCCGGTGGAAGATTGGCTCGCCGAATGCCCGGAACGGGCGAGGGGGCTGGCCCCCTGCCAGCCCATCCATGGGGAGTGCGATCCCGGTTTCGGAGATGCCTGCGCGTCCTTCCACTGGAAGGACGCTTGTTTCCGGCTCGCTCGCGAAAGCCATTTGTCCGGGGGCAAATACGTCAGCCCGGCACCGGCGCATCCTGCCGCAAGAGGCCGCGATCCTTCAGTGTGGTCCAGAACTCCGCGGGAATCGGATGGTTCATCCAGGCGAGGTTGTGTTCCAGTTGCCCGACCGTGCGGGTGCCCGCGCAGAAGGACGCCACCGCCGGATGCGCCACCACGAATTGCAGCGCCGCCGCCGCGAGGGGCACGTCGTGATCCGCGCAGACCTCCTCGATCTTCGCCACGCGGGTCATGATCTCCTCGGGCGCGGGGGCGTAGTTGTATTTCGCGCCGGGCTTCGCCCCCGTCGCCAGAATGCCCGAGTTGAACCCGCCCCCGACCACGACCGAGGCGCCGCGTTCCTCGCACAAAGGCAGGAATTCGTTCAGCGCGTCCTGTTCCAGCAGGGTATAGCGCCCGGCCAGCAGGAAGCCGTCGAAATCTCGTTGCTTCAGCGCCTCGTGGCAGACCTCCCATTCGTTGACGCCGACGCCGATCGCCTTGACCACCTTTTCGTCGCGCAGCCGCGCCAGCGCGCGGTAGCAGCCGTCCATCGCCTGACGGAAGACCTCGGGCTGTTCCGCGCCGCGGGTGTAGACGTCGATGTCGTGGATGAACACGATGTCGATGCGTTCGAGGCCGAGCCGTTGCAGGCTGTCCTCGAAGGACCGCATCGTGCCGTCGTAGCTGTAGTCGAATTCCATGCGGAACGCGCCCGCGTTGACCCAGGGCGCGAAATCGATGGAGCCGCGCGGCGCCGGATGCAGCACCCGGCCGACCTTGGACGACAGCACGTAATCGTCGCGGTTCTTCCAGCGCAGGGCATGGCCCGTGCGCAGTTCGGACAGGCCGTGGCCATACATCGGCGCGGTGTCGAAATAGCGCACGCCGGCCTCCCAGGCGTGGTCGAACATCGCCTCGGACGTCGCGTCGTCGATCTCGCGGAAGATGTTGCCGACGGGCGCGGTGCCGAAGGCGAAGGACGTCACCTCAAGGTCGGTGCGGCCGAATTTGTTCATGACTGCGGGTTTCATTGGTCCTCCTCCAAGTAACCATATGGTTATTGCTGGACCGCTTCCGGCGGAATTTCAAGCGACAATCGCCGATCCGCCGTTTTTCGGGCTTGACCGGAGGACGGTGGGGAAAATAAAAGTAACTGGATAGTTACATTGAGGGAGGAATCGATGTATCTCACCGAAACGCAGGAACAGGTCCGCGACATGACGCGCGCCTTCGCCGACGAGGTCATCCGCCCCGCGGCCGAGGCCTTGGATCGCGACGAACGCTTTCCGTCCGAAATCTACGACCAGATGGCCGAACTTGGCCTGTTCGGCATCGGCGTGCCCGAGGAACTGGGCGGACCCGGCTTCGACACGCTCACCTATGCCGTGGTGATGGAGGAGCTGGCGCGCGGCTACGCGAGCGTCGCCGACCAGTGCGGCCTGCTCGAACTGATCTCGACGCTGCTGGTGCGCCACGGCACCGAGGCGCAGCGCAAGATGCTGCCCGAGGTGCTGGCGATGAAGCGCAAGGTCGCCTATTGCATCACCGAGCCGGAGGCCGGGACCGATGTGTCCGGCATCCGCACCACCGCCGTTCGCGATGGCGACGGCTGGGTGCTGAACGGCGGCAAGATCTGGATCCACAACGCCCCCGTCGCCGATACCGGCTTCGTCCTTGCCCGCACGGACAAGGAGGCGGGCAACCGCGGCATGTCGATCTTCATCGTCGACCTGCATGCGGCGGGCGTCGAGCGTGGCCCCAAGGAACACAAGATGGGCCAGCGGGCGAGCCAGGTCGGCGCGCTGAACTTCACCGATGTGCGGCTCGGGGCGGATGCGCTTCTGGGCGAGCAGAACCGCGGCTTCCACATGATGATGAGCGTGCTCGACAAGGGCCGGGTGGGGATCGCCTCGCTCGCCGTGGGCATCGGGCAGGCGGGGCTTGAAGCGGCGCTGGAATACGCGGGCACCCGCAAGCAGTTCGGCAAGGCGATCGCCGAATTTCAGGGCGTGCAATGGCTGCTCGCCGACATGGCGAAGGACATCGAGGCGGCGCGGCTGCTGGTCCATTCCGCCGCGACGAAAATCGACCGGGGGCAGGACGCGACCAAGGCCTGCTCGATGGCGAAATGCTTCGCCGGTGACATGGCGGTCGCGCGCACGGCGGATGCGGTGCAGGTGTTCGGGGGCTCGGGCTATATCCGGGGCTTCGAGGTCGAAAGGCTCTACCGCGACGCCAAGATCACCCAGATCTACGAGGGCACCAACCAGATCCAGCGCATGATCATCGCGCGCGAGCTGCTGAAGAAAGGGGCCCGGGGATGAGACAGGCAGCCCTTGTCACCGGATCGTCGCGCGGCATCGGCCTCGCGGCGGCCGAGGCGCTGGCCCGCGAAGGCTTTGCCATCGCGGTGAACGGCCCCTTCGACGACGCAGAACTCCACGCCGCCGTCGCGCGGATCGCGGCGCTTGGCGTGCCGGTCTGCGCCGCGCCCTTCGACGTGACCGACATCGCCGGCCATGACGCGGCGCTGGCGCGGATCGAAGACCAGATCGGCCCGCTGACGACGCTGGTGAACAACGCGGGCGTCGGGGTGCTGCAACGCGGCGACCTGCTCGACGTCTCCGAAGCAAGCTGGGACCGCTGCCTGACCGTCAACACCAAGGCGATGTTCTTCCTCTCGCAGGCCTTCGCCCGGCGTCTGCTGACGCGCGAGCGCCCGGTCGACCTGTTCCATTCCATCGTCAACGTCACCTCGTCCAACGCGGTGGCGGTGGCGGTGCAGCGGGCGGAATACTGCGCGTCGAAAGCCGCCGCCGCGATGGTGTCGAAGGCGCTCGCCGTGCGGCTCGGGCCGGAGAACATCGCCGTCTACGACGTGCAGCCCGGCCTCATCGCCACGGAAATGACCGCCCCCGTCATCGACAGCTACCGCAAGCGCGCCGAGGAGGGGCTGACCCTCTTCCCGCGCGTCGGCCAGCCCGCCGACATGGGCGGCATCATCGCGTCGCTGGCATCGGGGCGGCTGCCCTATACCACCGGACAGGCGATCTCGGCCGACGCCGGGTTGCTGGTTCCCCGCTTCTGAGGACATGCCATGAAGATCGCACTTCCTGACACTCAGGGCCGCCTGAGCGACTATCACCTGACCGGCACGCCGATCGCCAAGGCGGTGCTGCCCGCCAATCCGGCCCGCATCGTCTATTCCGCGGCGCATGTCGTCGCCGATCCCTTCACCGCCAACGATCCTTCGGGCCGGGCGGCGGTGGATTGGGACAAGACGATGGAATTCCGCCGCTATCTGGCGGGGCTGGGCCTTGGCATCGCCGAGGCGATGGACACCGCGCAGCGCGGCATGGGGCTCGACTGGCCCGGCGCGCTGGAGCTGATCCGGCGCACCCGCGCCGAGGTTCCCGAGGCGCTCGTCGGCAACGGCTGCGGCACCGACCATCTGGACCCGGCCGATGCAAAGACGCTCGACGACGTGATCCGCGCCTATCTGGAGCAGGTCGAGGCGATCCAGTCCCTTGGCGGGCGGATCGTGCTGATGGCGAGCCGGGCGCTCGCCCGCGTCGCCACCTCGCCCGACGATTACCTGCATGTCTACGCCAAGGTTCTGGCCGCCTGCGACGAGCCGGTGATCCTGCACTGGCTGGGCGAGATGTTCGACCCGGCGCTGGCGGGCTACTGGGGATCGTCCGATTTCCCGCAGGCGCTGGAGACCGTGCTGGCGGTGATCGAACAGAACCTCGCCAAGGTCGACGGCATCAAGATGTCGCTGCTCGACAAGGACAAGGAAATCACCCTGCGCCGCCGCCTGCCCGAAGGCGTGAAGATGTATACCGGCGACGATTTCAACTATCCCGAGCTGATCGAGGGCGACGATCAGGGCTTCAGCCACGCGCTTCTGGGGATCTTCGATCCGCTGGCGCCCGCCGCGGCCTATGCCGTCAGCCGTCTGGCCGAGGGGGACAAGGCGGGCTTCCGCGCGACGCTCGACCCGACGGTGCCGCTCGCCCGCACGATCTTCCGCGCGCCGACGCAGTATTACAAGACGGGGGTGGTGTTCCTTGCATGGCTGAACGGGTTCCAGGACCATTTCATCATGCTGAACGGCCATCAGGCGATGCGCCCCTTGCCCTATTTCACCGAGATCTTCCGCCAGTCGGACGCCTGCGGCCTGCTGCGCGACCCCGATCTGGCGGTGAGCCGGATGAAGTCCCTGCTCGGGCTCTACGGAGCCTGAGATGCGGGACTTCACGAAAGACCACTCGGCGCTTGCTCTGAACACAGCAACGTTGGGCCACAACGTGGACGGCGCCGGCGCCGGGTGGTCGCCCGAACGCACGATCGACGCCTGCGCCGCGCGCGGCTATGGCGGGATCGTGTTCTGGCGGCGCGAGCTGGGCGCCCGCGCCGCCGCCATCGGCGCCCATGCCCGCGCGGCGGGGGTGGCGGTGGCGGGGCTGTGCCGCACGCCGTTCCTCGTCGGGCCGCTGGCGCCCGTGGGGGCGCAGGCGGTGATGGACGATTTCCGCGCCTCGATCGACATGGCGGCGGAGGTGGGGGCGCCGGTCCTGACCATCGTCGTCGGCGGGGTCGAGCCGGGGACGAAGGGCGTGGCGCGCAGCCTCGGTCTGGTCACGGATCGGATCGCGGCGGCGCTCGACCATGCGGCCGCGCAGGGCGTGCGGCTGGCGATCGAGCCGCTGCATCCGGTCTATGCGGGCGACCGTTCCTGCCTGACGACGCTGCGCGACGCGCTGGACATCTGCGACCGGATCGGTTCGCCGCATCTGGGGGTGGCGGTCGATGTCTATCATGTCTGGTGGGACACCGACCTGCCCGCACAGCTTGCCCGCGCCGGGGAGCGCATCCTCGGCTATCACCTGTGCGACTGGCTCGCCGGAACCCGCGACGTGCTGCTCGACCGCGGCATGATGGGCGACGGCGTGGCCGACCTGAAGGGCCTGCGCGCCGCCGTCGAGGGCGCGGGCTACGACGGCCTCTGCGAGGTCGAGATATTCTCGGCGGACAACTGGTGGAAGCGCGATCCGGACGAGGTGCTCGACACCATCGTGATGCGGTTCCGCACGGTCTGCTGATTTCAGTATCGGAGGAGAAGATGAAAGTTCTGGTCCCGGTGAAACGGGTGATCGACTATAACGTCAAGCCGCGGGTGCGCCCCGATGGCACGGGCGTCGACCTTGCGAATGTGAAGATGTCGATGAATCCGTTTGACGAGATCGCGGTGGAAGAGGCGATCCGGCTGAAGGAGAAGGGCGTCGCGTCTGAGATCGTGGTGGTGTCGATCGGGGTGAAGCAGGCGCAGGAGACGTTGCGCACGGCGATGGCGATGGGGGCGGACCGGGCTGTACTGGTTGTGGCCTCCGAGGATGCGGGCACGGATATCGAGCCGCTTGCGGTGGCGAAGATCCTCGCCGCCGTGGCCAAAGAGGAACAGCCCGGCTTGATCCTGACCGGCAAGCAGGCGATCGACAACGACATGAACGCGACGGGACAGATGCTGGCGGCGCTGCTGGGCTGGCCGCAGGCGACCTTCGCCTCGGAAATCACCGTCGAGGGCGGGAAGGCCAAGGTGACGCGCGAGGTCGATGGCGGGCTTCAGACGATCGAGGTCACGCTGCCGGCGATCGTCACCGCCGACCTGCGGCTGAACGAGCCGCGCTACGCGAGCCTGCCCAACATCATGAAGGCAAAGAAGAAACCTCTGGTTGAAAAGACCGCCGCCGATTACGGCGTCGACGTCAGCCCCCGGCTGACGGTGGTGAAGACGGCCGAGCCCGCCGGGCGCAAGGCCGGGGTCAGGGTCGGCTCGGTCGATGAGCTGGTGGCGAAACTGAAGGAAGCGGGGGCGATCTGATGGCGGTTCTTCTGATTGCGGAAGTGCAGGGCGGCGCGGTGGCGCTGGACGCGACGGCGAAGGCGCTGACGGCGGCGAAACGGCTTGGCCCGGTGACGGTTCTGGTGGCGGGGCAGGGGGTCGATGCGGCGCCGGTCGCGGCGCTCGACGGTGTGGCCAAGGTGCTGGTGGCGGACGATGCCGCCTATGCGCATGGTCTGGCCGAGCCGCTGGCCGATCTGATCGTGTCTCTGGCGGGCGACTACAGCCACATCGTCGCGCCCTCGACGGCGCTGGCGAAGAGCG
>NZ_SAUZ01000022.1 GCF_004022215.1 Paenirhodobacter populi | reverse complement strand
ACGACGACGCTTGCGAACCTGTCGCTCGCCTTCAGCCGGATGCCGGCCTATCGCACGATGGTCTTCGACTTCGACCTGCGGCGTCCGGCGCTGGCCAAGGTGCTGGGGCAGGACCCGGCCCATGACATGGGGCAGGTCCTGCGCGGCGAGGTCGATTTCGCCGACCATCTGCTGCGTTATGGCGCCAATGTCGCCTATGGCCTGAACCGCGAGGCGGTCCCGAATTCCTCGGAACTGCTGCAAAGCGAACAGACGCATGATTTCCTGAATGCGGTCGACGAGATCTATCAGCCCGACCTGATGCTCTTCGACATGCCGCCCTTCCTTGCGGCCGACGATACGCAGGGCTTTCTCGGCTTCATCGACGGGGTGATCCTGGTGGTCGAGGCGGAACGGACGACGCGCAGCCAGCTCGACTCGGTCGAGCAGAAGCTGTCCGAGCTGACCACCGTCGTCGGCGTGGTGCTGAACAAATGCCCCTTCCCGGACGAAAGCGACGCCGGGGCTTACGGCTACAACTACTACTGAACCCGGGGGCGGCGGATCACCAGTATCCGGCCCCCACGCCGCGCCACATCGCATATTGCGCGCGGACATAGACCACTGCGTCGAAAGCGAACCCCGCCGCCGTGACCAGCAGCCGTTTTGGCTTCATCCGGCCGGGCGTCCTTGCCCAGAACCGCAGCCGCTTGGTCAGGAATTCGGCGGGAACATAGCCATAGGGCGCGCGCGGCAGGCTGCGCCGCAACAGCCCGGGCAGCCAGTCGGCATCCTGCGCGGACCGCGCCAGATCCGCCGCCCGATCTGACGGGCTTTCGGAACGGATGCGGCTGTAGATCACCGCGTTGATCGCGCTGCCGATGACGATCCGGGTCTGGTGCCGGATCAGCGCCCCGATCCCGCGTTCGGATTCGTAGACGTGGAACAGATCGTCGCGGCCGTCGAGCCGGGTTTCCGGCTGGCCCTCGGTGGTGAAGTTCCGGGTCTGGATCATGGCGCGCACGAAGCCATCCTCGACCGGCAGGCCGATCGGCATGTGAAAGCTGCGGGCATCCGCGGCGCGCAGCACGTAAAGCTGGCCGCAGATCGAGCCTTTCCAGTTGTTCAGCGTGCCCCCGGCCGCGCCGATCAGCCGGTCGAGCCCGCCGCGCGCCAGCGCCGGATCATGGCTGATGTCCTTGACCGCGTTGCTCGACGCCCCGGCCAGATCCTCCCGACCCGCGACGAAATCCACCAGCCCGCGCAGGACATAGGTATCCGGTATGCGGATGTCGGCATCCATGAAGACCAGCATCCCGGCCTCGGGCCGGCTCAGATCATGGACGAAGCGGTTCCAGGTGCGGGACTTGCCGCCCTCGGGCAGGTCGTGGACCCGCACGGTGCCGGCCATCCCCCGCGCGGCGACCACGGCCCGCGCCTCGGCCACGGTCGCGTCACGGCAGCCGTTCGCCAGGATATGCAGGCACGGCGCCTGTGCGGGATCGGCAAAGATATCCTGATCGAACAGACTTTCCAGCATGGGGCCGATCCGGCCGGCTTCGTTATGCGCAAAGACGCCGATATCGACAGAGGTCATCTTCCTGGTCCGATCTGGGGCCGCGGGGCCCGAAAATGCTGCGCCCGCACTTTGGGGGACAACGCCCCGACAGGCAAGGCCGCAAGCGGAGGGTTCAGGCCCGGACATATCCCTCAGAAGCGGAGATCTCGCGGATCACCCTTGCCGGACTGCCTGCCGCCAACGGGGCTCATGCCCGTAACGCGATCGGCGCCTGCAACTGTGCCGATCCTGCGCAGCCGCAGGGATGGTTGTTCCGAAGCCAGAGCCCCAGAGGGGGTTGTCGTCACTTGTATTCGATCAGCCCGGCGCGCTTGCCGGTCAGGCGGCGCAGATGGAATTCGGCGATGCCCAGGGCCTCGGCGAATTTCGCCAGCGTCAGCAGCGTGGCGTTTTCCCAGGCCGCGCGGTTGTTGCCGCCCCGGCGCGCCAGACGCGCGATCTGCACCGGATAGATCGCGAACAGCGCCAGCAGCCAGGGGCTGACGATCAGCGCCAGCACGACGATCGCCACGGGCAACACGATCCCCCACAGCACCGCGCGCTTCACCTGCGCGACGTTGTGGCGTTCAGGCGGGGCGCCGTGCAGCCAGGCGCCCTCGGCATAGGCATGGCCCGCGCGCCGCGCCCGCTTCCAGAACTGGCCGAAGCGCGTCATCGCCGCGTCGTGCAGCGTCATTTCCGCATCCAGACGCCAGATCTTCCAGCCCTTCTGGCGCAGCCGCACGCACATCTCGGGTTCCTCGCCGGCGATCAGGCGCGGATCGTAACCGCCCACCTGATCAAGCGCCTCCATCCGCATCAGCGCATCGCCGCCGCAGGCGCGGGCCTCGCCCACGGGCGTGTCCCATTCGCGGTCGCATTGCGCATTGTAGACCGAGGCTTCGGGGAAGCGTTCCCGCCTGCGCCCGCAGACCACCGCGACCTTCGGGTTTTCCCGCAGGAAGGCCGCCGCCTTGCCGATCCAGTCCGGCCGCACCTCGCAGTCGCCATCGACGAGCTGCACGAATTCGGGCCGTTCGCCCTGCCGCAGCCGGTCGAGCCCGGCATTGCGCGACCGCGCCGCGGTGAAGGGTTTGGTCATGTCGAGCTCGACCACCTCGACGCCCCGCGCCCGCGCCATCTCGACCGAGCCGTCGGTCGAGCCGCTGTCCACATAGACGATCCGCCCGACCTGCGCCTGATTGCCCTGCGCCTGATTTCCCTGCCCCTGAAGGCTGTCGAGGCAACGCACGAGCCGCGCACCCTCGTTGCGGCCGATGGCGATGGCTGCGATCATGGTTTCACCCGCCCGATAACTTTGGCCGGCACCCCGCCGACGATGGTGCCCGGTTCGACATCGCGCCGCACCACGGCATTGGCGCCGACGATCGCGCCTTCGCCCACCTTGACCGAGCCGAGGATCACCGCGCCCGCGCCGATCTCGGCCCCGTCGCAGATCACCGGCCGGTCCTGCAACCCGTCGAGCCGCGCGATCCCCAGCGTGGTGTTCTGCCTGAGCGTCACGTCATCGCCGATCCATTGCGCGACAAGGATCATGCCGCCGAAATGTTCCAGCCGCACCCGGCGCCCGACATGGACGGTATAGGGCAGGTAGATCCCGGTCGAGCGGCTGACGATGCGGAACATGATCCGGTACAGCAGCGTCGCCGGAATCCGCAGCGGCTTCGGCAGCCCCATGCGCCAGTTGCCGAAACGGTGCCAGAACAGCGCCTGGAACCCCTCGGAATACCAGTCGCGGCCGTGGGTGCGGTAATCCTCGGCCACCAGCGCGCGAAAGCCGATGCCCGCGGGATTGCCGTTCCTGTCCCCTTTCGAGGGCGCGAAACGCGGGTCTTCCGCCGCGCGGCCTGCCCATGCCTCCGTCATTGGTGCCTCAGCCATCGGTCTTGCCCGTCAGCAGCGGCACCATCACCTGGCGCGGGAAATCGCGCAGGAAGTTCAGCGGCATGCTCGGTCCCCTGCCACGCAGGGCGGACAGCGGCAGGTTGATCAGCGCCCCGGCGATCCATGCCGCGCCCGCCGCGATCGCGCCGCCCCGGCCCGCCGTCTTGAGGTAATACAGCATCCACGACCGATACCAGTAGGACGGCCGCGGCCGCCGTTCCGGACGGTGGCTCTTCTGATCGGTCGCGGCGCCTTCGGCATGCAGGACCCGCGCGCCCGGGACATAGAGGATTTCGTGGCCCGCCTGCCGGATGCGGTGCATCAGCTCGACCTCTTCGTAGTAAAGGAAGAAATCCGGATCGAACCCGTTCAGCTGCCGTAGCACCGACATGCGGAACATCACCGCCGCGCCGGCGACCCAGTCCACCGGCCCGTCCGGATGGTCGGGTGGCAGCGCCACGATACGGTTTGCAAAGACGCGCGCCACCGGGCCAAAGGCGACGGCCTGAACGAATTCGCTGGTGGCCGAGGGGAAACGGAAGGCCGCCGTCACCGGCTTGCCCGAGGGCAGCGCGATCCCCGCCCCCGCCGCACCGGCCCCGGGGTCCGCATCGAGCCGGTCCGCGAGAATCGCCAGCGCCTCGTTCTCCAGCATCGCATCCGGATTCAGCAAGAACACGTAATCGGGCGCCGCACCAGATTCCCTCGGGCGCTGCATCAGCGCATAGATGACGACATTGTTTCCACGCCCGAAGCCGTGGTTCGTGCCTTCGAGCCAGAGCGTGACCCGCCCGCCCCAGCCCTTTTCGTCATGGGCCCGGGCGAAGCGGGCGGCATCGTCCCCCGGGGAGGCATTGTCGACCAGATGCACCTCGACGGGATGGCCGCCGTGCTGGCGGGCGAGAACGCTTTCGACCGCCGCGATGGACAGATCCGCTGTTCCGTAATTGACGACAATGACCGCAATGCCCGACTTGTTTTCCGCCGTCATTCCCTATCCCCGAGATACCCGTATTGCGGCGCAGCATACCCGCGCCGCGCCCGAAGGAAACCCGAAATGGCGCGGTTCCCCGAAATGCCGCAGTCAGGGGCCCACCGTCAGAAAACGCGATCCCGCCTGCGACAGAATCACTGCGCTCAGCCGGCCGCTCCGCCACGCGCCGGTGTCGATCGAGATCACGCCGTTGCCGCGCCGCGGCTTGTCCACGATGGTATGGCCATGCACGACCCAAAGTCCGTCCCGGCGCGGGAAGCGGCCGAATCCCGGATGCCCCCACAGCAGATGGCGCGGATTCTGGTCGGGGATCGGCACCCGCGGATCGGCGCCGGCATGGACCACGGCGACATTGCCGCTGATCCAGTGGCAGGGCAGGGCGCGCAGCCAGTCCTCGGTTCCCGGAGGCAGCGCGCGGCGCAGCGCATCGCGGGTGGCGGTGTCGGCTTCGGGTGCGGCGATGCCGAAGCTGCGCAGCGTTTCATCCCCGCCGTGGCGCAGCCAGCCGCCGTTTTCCGCGGGCGAATCGAGGAAGGCGACCATCATCTCTTCGTGGTTGCCGCGCAGGACCACCGCTCGGTCGAGCGCCCGGACCCGCGTCAAAACCGCGCAGCTGTCAGGGCCGCGATCGATCATGTCGCCGGCCAGGACGGGCCGCGCATCGGGTGCCTCCTGCGCGATCCGGGCGAGCATCGCGCCCAGCAGATCGGCGCGCCCGTGGACGTCGCCGATGATCGCCAGCGGCTCCGCGGGGGCGGGCTCCGGGGGGCGCGGCCGTCGCAGCTTTGACAAGATATTGTTGAACATTGGTGATTTGTCCGGCACTCGCCAGGTCAGGTTGCGCCGCATGTCGGCCAGATGTTACGTCGGGTCACAAATCCGCGCCGGGGCCCGTCGGGGAACGGGGGCCGGGATGCACGGCGCTTCGGGCCTCCATCGCCTTGTTTTTAGACATCACCGAAAATTTATCCATGGTTAAGACACAATGTTAAGCACCTTTCTCCCGTGCGCGAACATTTTTCGATCATTTCACCAGACGTTAACTTAAAAATGTGTTAGCAAACTGTTGCTGACACTGGCTATAGAGGGTGTGCCCACATCGTTCCGTCGGGGAGGGTCGGAAAGATGCGTGCACAAGCCGGTGTCCGTCTGGGAGGGGACACGGAGTGCCGATGGTCGCAAGGCCATTGGTAGAATGATTTTAGAAGCCTGTCTCGGAGCGCTCATGTTCATCTTGGCTGAAACGAGGAAACCATTGTCGGTTGGAGAGACCGCCGGCGGGAAAACCGTGACGGGGAAGGCGCCGTCCGCGCAGCAGCGCTCGTTCGCGCAACGGCTGTATGCGGGCTATGTCAAACGGATCGTCGATCTCGTGCTGTGCGTGATCATGCTGCCGCTGATGCTGCCGATCATGGCGGTGATCTGGCTGCTGGTGCGCCGCGACGGCGGCCCCGGCCTGTTCATCCAGCCCCGCGTCGGCAAGGACGGGCGGGTGTTCCAGTGCTTCAAGTTCCGCAGCATGGTCATGAACGCCGAAAAGGTGCTCGAGGACATGTGCGCAAGCGACCCGGAGGTCGCGGCGGAATGGCTGAAATACCAGAAGCTGAAGAACGATCCGCGGATCTCGAAAGTGGGCCGGGTGCTGCGCGCGACCTCGCTCGACGAACTGCCGCAGTTCTTCAACGTGCTGCTCGGCGACATGAGCCTTGTGGGCCCGCGCCCCTTCCTGCCCTCGCAAAAGGCGCTCTATGACGAGGCGGGCGGCGCGGACTATTACCGGGTGCGTCCGGGCATCACCGGGGCCTGGCAGGTGTTCGGCCGCTCGGCCACCACCTTCAAGGCGCGGGTCGAATTCGACGACGCCTATTACCGCAAGCTCAGCCTGACCTCGGATCTCGGGCTGATCCTGCGCACGGTCAAGGTCGTGTTCTGCCGCACGGGAAAGTAAGCGGCGATTTCTGAAATACCCACGGACCGGGCCCAGGGCCCGGTCTTGTCATGAGGGAACAGGTTTCCCATTCTGCGCCGGACTACGGATCTCGGAAGGTTTTCATGAATATTCAACGGTGTCTGCTCGTCCTTCCGGACGGGGCCGTCAACCGAAGGATGGGCAGCGGGCAACGCAGTGCGCTCGTCTTCGAAGCGCTGAAGCGGATCGCGCCCACCGATGTCGTGGTGCTTGGCAAGACCGAGGGCGAGGTGCCCGTGGCCCCGGATCAGGCACTGGAAACGGCTTTCTTCCCCGGTGCGGCCTCCTTGCGGCGGGTGCGCAGCAGCCATTTCCGGATGGGGCGCAGGCACGGGGTCGACTGGGTCGTCCACAATCTCAACCGTTTCCTGCGGGTCGACAGACTTTATGCCGCCGAACCGCAGGTCTGCGCGGCGCTGGCCGGGATCCTGACCCCCGAACACGGTGTGGTGGCGTTTCGCTATTCGCAGCCCTACTGCCTGTCCGATGTGGTCGCGGGGCCGGGACGCAGGGTCTTCGTCGATATCGATGACCGCGACGACCAGAAATTCGAGACCGCCGCCCGCGCCACCCTGGGAACGGGGCTCATGGGCCGGGTCTTTTCCCGATTCGTGGTCCCCCGGATCCGGCAGATCCTGACCGACAAGCTCGGGCGGGCCAGCCTGCTGTGGTATGCCACGGGCGAGGACATCCTGCCGATTCCGGACGTGCCGGCGCGGGTGCTGCGCAACGTTCCCTTCGGCGAGGCCGGCGAGGACACGCCCGATCCGGCGGGCAGCCGCGACATCCTCTTCGTCGGGACCTATTCGCACCGCCCCAATCAGGACGGCGTGCGCTGGTTCCTGCGCCATTGCTGGCCCGAAATCCAGCGCCGCAACCCCGATGCCCGTTTCCGCCTTGTGGGAATGGGCGACTGGAAGGCGCTGGCCGCGGAATTCCCGGACCTGCCGAATGTCGATTATGTCGGGACGGTGGACGAACTGGCGCCGGAATATGCCCGTGCCCGGTTCGCGATCTCGCCGGTCTTCGATGGCGGCGGTTCCAAGATCAAGGTGATCGAGACCTGCGCCTACCGCCGGCTTCCGGTCGTGTCCGTCCATTCGGCGCGGGGCTTCGGGGATGCGCTCTTCGAGGCCCTGCCCAAGGCCGACGATCCGGCGGGGTTCATCGATCTGTGCGATCTCTATCTCAGGGACGATGCGGCGTTGCATGCGGCGACGGACAGGCTGCGCGCCCTCCAACAGGCGCAGTTCTCGCGCCGGTCGGCGGAACAGCAGATCGAGGACGACATCCGGTCCGCCTTGGGCTAGGGCGCTCCGCACCGGCAGGCATCCGGCCTGCGGCAAATGCCGAAAGAGGCGGGCATCGCGCCCGCCTCTTTCGCTTTTCAGATCTGCCCGGAGGGCGGATTTCAGGCGCGGGTCATGCCGGTCATCTCGATCAGGATGAAATTGCCGCCCCGCAGGCCGCCCGTTTCGGCACCGAAAGCCGCGTCGACGGTCAGGTGCCCGATATCCGCGGGCGGGTCGATTTCGTGCCAGCCGGTATCGAAACTCACGCACAGCGGATCGGCGGCGTAGCTTCCCTGCGCCGTCAGCCGGGTGCCCTCGGGATAGCGGTTGTGTTCGCGCATGTTGCCGAGCCCGGCGCGGAACACCCGGCACCCGGTGGCCGAGGCGAAGCCGGTATGGATGGTGACGGCCCGCACCCCCCTGTCCGCCGCATCGTGAAGCGGATCCTGCGGATCGAGCACGCTGCGGTCGATCGCCCGGTTCAGCGCGACGAACATCCACTTTCCCGCATGGGTCAGCGATTCGAAGGCATGGATGGCGATATCGTCCAGCCCGTCCGACGCGCTCATGGCAAGGGTGTGGATGTCATGCGCCCGGAATTCCCCCAAAGACGCGCCGATCACCCGGCCGACCGCATGGGTCGGATATTCCACGCCATCGTTGCTGTGCGAGGTGAAAGAGTTGCCCCGCCCCAGAACGAACCAGTTCGACAGCCATTCGCGCCGCCATGCGGTGCAGATCGCATCCAGCTGCGCCGTCGCCGCGGCCCGGGATTTCATCACGCATTCCTGCGCGATGGTCTCTTCCGCCGTGAGACTGGCGCCATTCAGCCCGTTCAGCTGATAGCCCGGTCCCGCTTCGTAGAAGTCGTGGAAGACGTCGACCCCGACCGTGGCCCCATGCGTCGCGGCAACCCCTTCAAGAGCCGCCTCGCGCTTCACCAGATTCGCCTCTCCCCCCGCGAAGCTCAGCATGTTGCGGAACGATGCCCCGGTTTCATCCCGCTTCTCCGTGGTATTGTCCCAGCCGCCGTTGTAATTGGCCACCGTCACGTATTTCGCCGCCGGGCAGCGGGCATAGGCCTCCTCGCCATAGGCCGAGATCAGGCGGCCGCCGATGACCATCTCGATCTTGTGCTGAAGCACCGGCCAGTGCGGGCTTTCCTGCAGCCATTCATAGACCATCTGCGTCATCATCCCGTAGACCGCACCGGCGGAAACCGTTTCGCCGGTGGCGGCATCCTTCAGCGACGGCATCGTCCAGAAGGCCTTCAGGGTGTTCCAGTTCTCGTTGCCGATCTCCAGCATGATCTTGTCGAAATCGGCATGGTTTTCGGCCAGCCATCCGGCCCAGAGCAGCCAGTCCTCCTTGAACAGCGACCATTCGAGTTGCACCCACGGGATGCAGCCATTGGTGCGGCACAGATCCATGTGCATGCCGCTGGTATTGCCCTTGAACCCTTCGCCCGCCGGATTGGTGATGGTCTTCGCGGTATAGGTCATCGGACGGGTCTTGATCAGGGAATGGTCGCGGACCTTCTGGCCGGGCACCAGAGCCTGCGCCAGATAAGACCGCAGGACACCGTAGCCGGACCCCTCCAGATGCGGGCGCAACTGGGCATATTCGACCGTCAGCTCCGCCTCGCCCGCCGTCACCCCGATGCCCCAGCGATAAGGGGTCTTGCCCGTGGGTTCCGGCGCGTAATCCGAGGTCAGGTGATACTGCCGCCATTCGGTATCCACCTCGAAGGTCTGGCTCGTCTCGCCCGGCTGGCCCGAATTGAAGCGCATGGTGACGGGGGCCGAGGCGCGGATCCACACATCCACCACCAGGACCTCGCCCTGTTTCTTGTGGTGGTAATAGGTCTGCCCCGATCCGCCGGACCAGTAGATCCCCTCGGTGATCCGCCGTCCCGCCGGGATCGTGCGGCGCAGATAATACCGGCCAAGATCGGCAGAGGGTTTTTCCGCCGCGTCCCAGCTGCGGATTTCCCAGCCCGCGGCCGGGGTGGCGCTGTCCATCGCGCTTTCGATGAAGGCGGGGCAGAGACCCAGATAGGAGCCGCTCGCGCTGCGGACACGCGCGCAGAGCATGTCGGGGGTCAGCGTGGTCACCTCCTTGCGCCAGATGACCATGTCGCCCGGCTGCGGCATGTCGCCCTGCAGATCCTGCAGGCGGAATTCGCCCACCGTCTCCGGCCAGGTCGCGGGATCGCTGTAGGCCAGCCAGACCACATAGCCCACAGCCCCGGCAACGGCCGACCAGGACAGATCGACGGTCACCCCTCCGGCCGCCGTCAGCACCAGATTCGCCGGTGCGGCGAGCGTGCCGTTCGCCGAGCGCGCCGGAACGGTGACCGTGACGGGGGCGGGAACCTCCAGCCCGCTGTCCGTCCCCTGTGCGAGATGCGAGACCCAGGCCGACCGCGCCCCCATCGCGCCATCGGAGGCCACGGCCGAGACGGCATACCAGTAGGACACACCGCGCCGGTTCCAGCTGTCCAGCTGATGGCGGAAGGTCGTGCCCGAGATCGCCTGCCCCGTATTCGAGGGCAGGAGGGCGCGCAGCGGGAATTTCACCTCTGTCATTCCGGCGGTCCCGACATGGATCATCTGCCCGTTGCTGACGCGGCGGAACTCGACCTCGGCGCCGTCGTACATCTCCGGCGCGTAGGAGGTGTAATAGTCCAGGCCGGATACGATGACCCTGTTCCCTTCCACGCCGCTGATCGTGGAGAAGTTGGACAGGACGCCCGGGGCGAATCCGGCCCCGAAGCCCGATCCGTTCCAGCCGCCGGCGATCGTCGCCGAGACCGGCGTGCAGATCCGGTCCCGGCTGTCGCCCATCACATAGGCCGAGGCGGGTTCCGGCATGCCCGCGGGCGCGAGTTGCCCCGTGACCGAGGCGCTCTGGCCCTGCGACAGGACACTGACGCCGGCGGTGCCGGCAATGCCGCTCAGGGAAATGGTTTTCATGCGAATTCCTCCGATTTGGCGGTGAAGTTCCCGGCGGTCCCGAGATTGACGAGCGCATTGGCCTGCGCCGGATCCGTCGGCAGCCAGATCCGCGGCGTGCCGAACAGGTCATTGGCGAGGGCGGGGTTCCGCGCGGCGCCGGTTTCATCCATGAAGGCGTAAGCGAAGCTGCTGGTGGAGATGTCGATCTCTTCGGCAAGATCTGTCCAGATCCGGAAATCCTGATATCCGCCCTCGATGGAATAGTCCTTCGAGCTGCCGAAATCGGTGTAGCCGATGGTGAGCATGACGCTCGTGTCGATCTTTCCGGCCGCCGAGGCGATCGTGCGGCTCGTCGAGGCGACCACCTGCCCGTTGCGATAACTCTGCACCTGGGCATAGCCCGAGGACCGCAGGTTGAGCATGAGACAGACGTTGTCCCCCTCCGCGATCTCTATGGCCGTGTTGAACCAGCCGTCGAAGTTGAGCAGCTTGTTGCCGTTCAGGTTGGACGCATAGAGCCGCCCCATGCCCGAGGAAAAATAGGCCCGCAGCTTCCCGCCCGTCGGGTCGCGGAACAGGGTGCCGCCCCGCCGCTCGAGCACGGTATTGGCGACGATCAGGACGGAATCGGCGCCTCCGGCCTGGATGCCGTCCGCCTTTCGCAGCGCCGAGGTTCTGGTGAAGGTCAGGACGGCGGGGGCATGGGCGACCGGGGCGACGACCTCGGATGTTGCCGTGCCCTCGCCCCAGCCGTTCACAACCTCCTGCCGGACCGAAAAGCCGGCGATCCGGTCAAAGGGTGTCGGCGCATAGTCCGGCCCCAGGTCCAGCATCTCGTCCCCGCGGATCGTGCGCAGGATGACGACCGGCTCCCCGCCCGCGGGATCGTAAAGATAGGGTCCCGTGACATAGTCCACCGAGGTCAGCTCGGCCAGATCCTCGGGCAGGGCGGCGGCGGTCGTCGGCGGGGCCAGAATCACCGGGGCCTTGCCGATGATCTCCGCCGTGTCGAAGGCATAGGACGTCCCGTTGATCCCGATCGTGCCGGTGCCTTCGGCGACCGTCAGCTCGAAGCTCCGGCCGTCATCCGCGACCCGGATGGTCACGCTTTCCTCCGGCGGATCGGCCTGCGGCTGCGCGGTGTCGGGGGACTGCCCGGTCACGACCGGGCTGGTCGGATATGAGGTCATGGCTACTCCTTTGCCGGGGGTGGTCCGGCGTTGGGGGATGATGGAAAACTGCTGGATCGTCACGAATGCGGGAGCATGCGAACTCCGCGCCCGGAGACCCCGCCGTCGGGCCGGAGCCTTCGGGAGATGCGGTGGTCTTCGGGTTCAATGATGCCGATGGCCGCGCGGGCCACCGGCCCGTCATCCGGTCCCGAAAACAGCGGACCGCGGGTCCGCCATGGGCACGTTTCGAATAACGGGCCGGGTGATTAGAAGAAAAAGCGTTTCATAATTCCTGACCCCACCGAACGCTGATCGGCAGCCATGCGCGCCCTGCGGGCAACAGATGCTTGTCAGCACCTTCCATATGGATGAAACTGCACACGAACTTTTTCCGGGGGGCCTGCCCTCCCCAGCGATCCGGACCCTCGATGACCCAGCCGATTTCCACTTCCGCCCCGCGCCCCGGGCGCCGCTATGCCCTGATCACGCCCTGCCGCGACGAGGCGCAATACATGCGCCGCACGCTCGACAGCGTCGTGGCCCAGACCGAACGTCCGGCGCTGTGGCTGGTGGTCGATGACGGCTCGACCGACGACACGCCGAAGATCCTTGCCGAATATGCGGCGCGGCACGACTGGATCCGGGTGGTGCCGAAACCCAACCGCGGCGTCCGCGCCGTCGGCCCCGGGGTGATCGAGGCCTTCTATTTCGGCCTCGACCAGATCTCGATGGACGATTTCGACTACATCTGCAAATTCGACCTCGATCTGGAAATGCCGCCCCGCTACTTCGAGATCCTGATGGACCGGATGGAGGCGAACCCGCGGCTCGGATCGTGCTCGGGCAAGCCCTGGTTCACCTGGAACGGCGGCAAGGTGTCCGAGAAATGCGGCGACGAGATGTCCGTCGGCATGACGAAATTCTATCGCGTGCAATGCTTCAAGGAAATCGGCGGCTTCGTGCGCGAGGTGATGTGGGACGCGATCGACTGCCACAAGTCGCGTCAGCTCGGCTGGCAGGCGCAGGCCTTCAACGACCCGGAGCTGTCCTTTGAACATCTCCGCCCGATGGGGTCGAGCCAGAAAAGCGTCTACACCGGCCGGATGCGGCACGGCTACGGCCAGTATTTCATGGGGTCGAGCTTCTGGTTCTTCACCGCAAGCTGCATCTTCCGCATGGCGCATCCGCCCTATGTGACGGGCGGGCTGGCCAGCTGGTGGGGCTATGTGCGGTCGGCCCTGCAGAAAAAGCCACAGCTGCCCGATCCCGAACTGCGCGCCTTCATCCGCGACTATCAGAGGAACGCGCTCCTCAAGGGCAAGAACAAGGCCATCGCCGAGATCGATGCCCGTCAGGCCGCCGTCTTCGCCCGCAGCCACGCGCGCACCGCCGCCTGACGGAACCCGGCCCTAGTGCGCGATCGCGCCGGGCGCGGCCGGTCGGAACAGCCGCAGGACCGGCTGTTCCGGCAGGCCGAGGACCCGGCGCAGCACCGGCGGTACCGGCGCGAGATGGATCATCAGCGGCAGGAACAGCCCGCCCGCCACCGTCAGCAGCAGATTCGGCAACAGCGCCTCGATCCCCAGCTCTCTGGCCAGCAGGATGCGGATCGCCGCGGCAAAGATCGTGTGCATCAGGTAAATCGTCATCGAGCATTGTCCGAGCAGCACAAGCAGCCGTCCGGCCGCCCCCGCGTGCGGCTCGCAGACCCGGACCATGACCAGAACCGCCACCACCGCGACCGTGGCGATCAGCAGATGCTCCGCCACCCCGCCTTCCAGCCGGATCGCCAGCACTTCGACCGCAACGAAGGCCACGACCGCCAGCGCCCCCGCCCGGCGCGAGGCGGGCAGATCGCCCAGCAGATGCCACAGCCCGCCGAGGAAGAAGAAGGGGGCCGAGCGGATCGCCCCCGCCGTCCATGCCGATCCGGGGGGTACCAGCGCCGACAGCCAGAGCGCCGCGCTCAATCCGGTCATGATCGCGAAGAACGGCATGATCCCGCGCAGGGCCATCGGGCGCAGCAGCACCGCGACGCCCTGGATCAGGATCAGTGCCCAGAGGAACCACAGATGCAGCTGTCCCGGCACCGGCCAGGTCAGCAACGCCGCCGGCCCGACCGCGTTGTTCGCCCCATCCCCGGCCAGCAGTTTCATCGCCAGGAACACATAGGTCCAGACACACATCGGATAGAACAGCCGCCAGAAGATCCGCCGCGCATGTTCCCCCGGACCGAGCCGCGCCAGGGATCCGGGAAAGAACCACCCCGACAGGAAGAAGAAGAGCGGCATGTGAAAGGCATAGATCGCATCGTCCACCGCCCGGAACAGCACTCCGTCGGGCAGGAGCCCGGCCATTTCCAGACCCCGCCAGGAATGGCCGAAGACCACGAGGATAATCCCCAGCCCCTTGGCCATATCCGGCCAGCGCAGATGTTCCCGCCGCGCCGTCATGGTCGCAGCCCGTCCGGCAATTTGCCGGCGAGGCTCCCCGAAAGGATCCGCTCCAGCCAGCGCGCCTCGGCGGCCTGGTCGAATTCGGCCGCGACCTTCGCGCGCCCGGCAGCCCCCATCCGCGCGCACAGATCCGGATCGGCCAGCAGCGTGTCCAGCCGCGCGACGAGGCTGTCGACATCGCCGGGCGGCACCGCATAGCCGGACACACCGTCATCCACCAGTTCCTGCACCCCCGCCACGCGCGAGGCGACGACCGGCAGGCCCGAGGCCATCGCCTCCATCAGCACGACGGGCACCCCCTCGGCGAAGGAGGGCAGCACCATCACATCCGACCGCGCGAGCAGCTCCGACACCTCGTCCGAGCTTTGATAGCCGTGGAAGGTGACCGCATCGCCGATGCCGAGCCCCGCGACCCGCGCCTCGGCCGGTTTCCGTTCCGGCCCGTCGCCGACGATCGACAGATGCGCGTCCGGGTGGCGTTCGCGCAGCCGGGCAAAGGCCTCGACCAGGATCGGCAGCCCCTTCACCGCGGCCAGCCGCCCGACGAAGATCAGCCGCTTGCCGCGCGGGATGTCGGCCCGGCCGTAGCGCGCCGGATCGACGCCGCAATGCACGATCTTCAGCTTGTCCCAATAGTCGGGCTTTGAAAAATACATCGCCTGCGAGCGGCAGAAATGGCTGATGCAGCTGACAAAGGCCGCTCGTGCGGTCTTTTCGTCGAGCCGCCACCAGCGCGGTTCGTAGAACAGCGCCGGGCCGTGCATCGTCATGGAAAACGGGATGCCCGCCAGTTCGGCGGTCAGCATGGTGACCGAGCCGCTCGAATCCGCGAAATGATTGTGGATGTGCCTCACCCCCTGCGCTGCCAGATGCCGCGCCAGCACGGCGGCCTCGAGAAAGTAGAACATCTGCCACAGCCCGGCCTTGAGCCCCGGCGGCCGGGTCTTCCAGGCGAGCTTCAGCGTGCGCCCCCACCGCCCCGTCTTCAGCGCCCAGATCTGCGCGCCCAACAGCGTCGCGGGCTTCTTCGCCGCCGCGATCACCGCGAAGGTGCGCTTTTCCTCTTCCTTCTGCGCCGCGCCCACCACGTCCTTCGCGGCGGCGCGGCGGATGGTGCAGGGCAGGACCGGCCAGCCGGCGGTGCGCAGGGCCTCGATCTCGCGCTGGATGAAGGTATGCGAGACCTTCGGATATTCCCCGGTCAGATAGGCGATGGGGGGCTTGCTTTCGGTCATGGGGGACTTTCGCCTTCCGACAATTGTTTCCAGTGAATGGCGTTTCCAGTGAATGGCCAATGGCGGGGCGGCTTGCAAGCCATCAGCGCCTTCCGCGCCGGATTTTGCCGCGAAATGCGCCGGACGCCCGCCGGAAAGGCACCGCCCCGAGCCCGCATCAGATCAGATATCGTAGTAATCGCGATACCATGTGACGAAATGCCCGACCCCCTCGGAAATGCCGGTCTGCGGGTGATAGCCGGTCAGCCGGTTCAGCAGCGTGCCGTCCGCCCAGGTCGCGGGCACGTCGCCCGCCTGCATCGGCAGCATGTTCAGCACCGCGCTGCGCCCCGTCGCCGCCTCGACCGCGCGGATGAAATCCATCAGCCGCACCGGCGCGCCATTGCCGATGTTCACCACCCGCCAGGGCGCGACGGGCGACAGGCTGTCGCCGGGCGCGATCCCCTCGGGACCGGCGGGGCGCACCGGCGCCACCCCGATCAGCCGCGCGATCGCCTCGACCAGATCGTCGACATAGGTGAAGTCGCGCAGCATGTCGCCGTTGTTGTAGACGTCGATCGGCACGCCCTGCAGGATGTTGCGGGTGAATTTGAACAAGGCCATGTCCGGCCGCCCCCAGGGACCGTAGACGGTGAAGAAGCGGAACATCGTCGTGGGCAGGCCGTAAAGATGGGCATAGGAATGCGACATCGCCTCGACCGCCTTTTTGGTCGCGGCATAGAAGGACATCTGCGTGTCGGCCTTGTCCGTCTCGCGATAGGGCATCCGGGTGTTCGCGCCATAGACCGAGGAGGTCGAGGCCAGCAGCATGTGCCGGGGCGGCGTCGCGCGGGCGGCCTCCAGCAGCTCATAGGTGCCGATCAGGTTCGCCTCGACATAGTCGCGGGGGCTTTCGATCGAATGGCGCACCCCGGCCTGCGCCGCCATATGCACCACCGTATCGGGGCGCTCCGCCGCCATCAGGTCGCGCAGAAGCCCCGGCGTCTCGACCTTGTCGTGGATGAACCGGAACCCGGGCGCGCGCGCCAATATGTCGCGGCGGCGTTCCTTGAGCGCCACATCGTAGTAATCGTTCAGACTGTCGAGGCCGATGACCCGCCACCCGTCGTTCAGCAGGCGGCGCGCGAGATGGAAGCCGATGAAACCGGCGACACCGGTCAACAGAAGGCAACGGGACATGTCTGGTCGCTCCGATGGGTCCGGTCGGGCCATAGCCCCGATGGCGGTTTCTGACAAGCCGGGGAGACTTTGCCCGCCGTATGGGCGGCAGGGAAAATCCCGTCCACAAACCGGAATAAATCACCGGCTGCGGTTGCCTTTCGCATGGAAATTGATCACCTTGCCCGGGCCGGAGCGACGCATCCAGAAGGTGCGGGACCGGACACGGCAGATTGGATTACAGATACCATGATCGAAAGCACCGCTCTCCCCGGCGTTGTCATCATCACCCCGCCCCGTTTCGGCGATCATCGCGGCTTCTTCTCGGAAAGCTGGAACAAGCGGAAGCTCGAATCCGAAGGCCTGTTCCTGCCGGAATTCGTGCAGGACAACCATTCGCTGTCGCGCGAGGTGGGCACCGTGCGGGGCCTGCATTTCCAGTCGCCCCCCCATGCGCAGGGCAAGCTGGTGCGCTGCGGCCGCGGCCGGGTCTTTGACGTCGCCGTCGATGCGCGCAAGGGCAGCCCGACCTACGGGCAATGGGTGGGCGAGGAACTGAGCTTCGACAACGGCCGGCAGCTCTGGATCCCGGCGGGCTTCCTGCACGGGTTCATGACGCTCGAACCCGACAGCGAGCTTGTCTACAAATGCACCGATCATTACGCGCCCGAATGCGACGGCGCGGTGAGATGGGACAGCTGCGGGATCGCATGGCCGGTGGATGACATCGACCCGGTCATTTCCGACAAGGATGCGAAAGCACAGGCCTTCGCCGATTTCGACAGCCCCTTCACCTACGAGGCCTGATCCATGAAACTTCTCGTCACCGGCGGCGCCGGCTTCATCGGGTCCGCCGTCGTCCGTCTGGCGATCGCGCGGGGACATTCGGTGGTCAATCTCGATGCGCTGACCTATGCCGCCTGCCTCGACAACGTCGCTTCGGTGGCCGACAGCCCGGATTACGCCTTCGAAAAGGCCGACATCCGCGACCGCGCGGCGCTCGACGCGGTGTTCGACAAGCACCGGCCCGATGCGGTGATGCATCTGGCTGCGGAATCCCATGTCGACCGCTCGATCGACGGGCCGGGCGACTTCATCCAGACCAACATCACCGGCACCTTCAACATGCTGGAGGCCGCGCGGCGCTACTGGACGGCGCGGGGCAAGCCGGAGGCTTTCCGTTTTCACCATATCTCGACCGACGAGGTCTTCGGTTCGCTGCCCGACGATCCGAGTGTGAAATTCACCGAGGACACGCCCTACGATCCGCGCAGCCCCTATTCGGCGTCGAAGGCATCCTCGGATCACCTGGTCCGCGCCTGGCATGAAACCTATGGCCTGCCCGTCGTGCTGACCAACTGCTCGAACAACTACGGGCCGTTCCACTTCCCGGAAAAGCTGATCCCGGTCGTCATCCTCAACGCGCTCGCGGGCAAGCCGCTGCCCATCTACGGCAACGGCGCCAATATCCGCGACTGGCTTTACGTCGAGGATCACGCCGATGCGCTGCTTCTGGTGGTGCAGAAGGGCGAGGTCGGGCGCAGCTACAACATCGGCGGCGAGAACGAGCGCACCAACCTCGAACTGGTGAAGACGCTGTGCGGCATCCTCGACGCCAAGCGCCCGAAGGCGCAGGGCAGCTACGCCGACCAGATCACCTTCGTCACCGACCGCCCCGGCCATGACGCGCGCTATGCGATCGATCCCTCGCGGATCCGCGCCGAACTCGGCTGGAAGCCCTCCGTGACGGTCGAGGAGGGGCTGGAAAAGACCGTGCAATGGTATCTCGACAACGAGCCCTGGTGGCGCGCGCTGCAAGACCGCGCGGGCGTCGGCCAACGGCTGGGGACGAAGGCATGACGATCCTCGTTTTCGGCTCCACCGGTCAGGTCGCCACCGAACTGCGCGCGCAGGAGCCGGGGGCGATCTTCCTTGGCCGCGATCGCGCCGATCTGACCGATCCCGGGGCCTGCGCCGCGGTGATCCGTGAAATCCACCCCGATGCCGTCATCAACGCCGCCGCATGGACGGCGGTGGACAAGGCCGAGGCCGAGGAAGAGGCCGCGACCGTGGTGAACGGCGCGGCCCCCGCCGCCATGGCGCGGGCGGCGGCGGAACTGGGCGTGCCTTTCGTGCAGATCTCGACCGATTACGTCTTCGACGGCACCGGCAGCGCGCCTTTCGCGCCCGATCATCCGGTGGCGCCGCTTGGCGCCTACGGGCGGTCCAAGCTTGCGGGGGAACAGGGCGTCCTCGACGCGGGCGGCATCCATGCGATCCTGCGCACGTCGTGGGTGTTTTCGGCGCATGGGGCGAATTTCGTCAAGACGATGCTGCGGCTCTCGGAGACACGCGACAGGCTGACCGTGGTGGCCGACCAGATCGGCGGGCCGACCCCCGCCCGCGCCATCGCCGAAGCCTGTCTGGCCATCGCCCGGCAGCTTGCCGCCGATCCGTCCAAGGGCGGCACCTATCATTTCTCCGGCGCGCCGGATGCGAGCTGGGCCGATTTCGCCCGCGAGATCTTCGCCCAGGCCGGCCGGGATACGGTGGTCGAGGACATCCCGACCTCGGCCTATCCGACGCCGGCGAAACGGCCGGCGAATTCGCGGCTCGACTGCACGACGACGCGCAAGGTATTCGGCATCGAGCGGCCCGACTGGCGGGCGGAACTCGCCGATGTCCTGACGCAACTGGGAGCCAAGGCATGACGAAACGCAAGGGCATCATTCTGGCGGGCGGTTCGGGCACGCGGCTTTATCCGCTGACCATGGCGGTCTCGAAACAGCTGATGCCGATCTACGACAAGCCGATGATCTACTACCCGCTCAGCGTGCTGATGCTGACCGGCATCCGCGAGGTGGCGATCATCACCACCCCCGCCGATCAGGCGCAGTTCCAGCGGCTTCTGGGCGATGGCAGCCAGTGGGGGATGGACCTGACCTGGATCGTCCAGCCCACGCCCGACGGGCTTGCGCAGGCCTATCTGCTGGCCGAGGATTTCCTCGCCGGTGCGCCTTCGGCGATGGTTCTGGGCGACAACATCTTCTTCGGGCATGACCTGCCCAAGATGCTGAAGGCGGCGGATGCCAAGGAAACCGGCGGCACCGTCTTCGGCTACCGCGTCGCCGATCCCGAACGCTACGGCGTCGTCGCCTTCGACCGCGACGGCACCGTGCGCGAGATCATCGAAAAGCCCGAGGTGCCGCCCTCGAACTACGCCGTCACCGGGCTCTATTTCCTCGACGGCGAGGCCCCCGCCCGCGCGAAGGCGGTGAAGCCCTCGCCGCGCGGCGAGCTGGAAATCGTCACCCTTCTCGAAAGCTACCTGCAGGACGGCACCCTCAACGTCGAGCAGATGGGGCGCGGCTATGCCTGGCTCGACACCGGCACGCATGCAAGCCTGCTCGACGCCGGGAATTTCGTGCGCACGCTGACGCTGCGGCAGGGCGTGCAGTCGGGCTGCCCCGAGGAAATCGCCTGGGCGCAGGGCTGGATCGACGACGAGCTGATGGCCAAACACGCCAAGACCTTCGGCAAGACCGATTACGGCCGCTATCTGGCCGGCCTGCTGCGGGAAAAGCCGCAATGACCACGGCGGCGGGGAGACGGTATCCTCCCCGCCGCGCGCCGGGACCGCCCGGCAAGGCGCCGCATGTTTCATGGCCTTCCGGGGCCTCTCCCGACGGGCCGCCGGCCCCAGCCTCCCTGCGGCGGCCTTCCTTGGAAAATCGGAATATCTGAATGGCTTACTCCCTCAAGATCACCGTTCTGGACGCGCGGAATTCGCTCGAATTCCTCGAAGAGATATTCAGGTTGTATGCGGACGGGGTCCCCTTCGCGATCTGCCGGCCGGGAACGGATCCGGCGGATTACCCCTCGTTGCAGGTGGAGCGCCAGATCGAGGTGGGCGCGGGACATGGCTGGATGCGGCCCGCCCTTGCGCCGCCCGCGGCGGGCGGACAGGACGAGGCCGCGCAGGTCGTCTTCTCCTCGGGGACCGAGGGCAAGCCGAAGGCGATCGTGCTCAGCCGCAGGGCGCTTGCCGATGTCGAGGACCGGCTGCTGTCGGTCATGCGGATCACGGACGAGATCCGGGAATATATCGGCGTGCCGGTGACCTATTCCTTCGGCCTCGGCCGGGCGCGGGTGGTGGCGCGGGCGGGGGGCGCCTTCTTCCTGCCCGAACGGTTCGATCCGGTCGAGATCCGCGACATGCTGGCGGCGGGCGAGATCAATGCCATTTCCGCCGTGCCCAGCATGTGGCGCATCCTGCTGGCGCGGCCGGAATTCCTGGGCGACCTGGGCAGCCGGGTGCGCTGGATCGAGATCGGCAGCCAATACATGTCCGCAGAGGAAAAGCTCGCCCTGCGGCGGATGTTCCCGAATGCGCGGATCGTGCAGCACTACGGCCTGACCGAGGCCTCGCGCTCGACCTTCCTCGTCATCAGCGAGGCGGATGAGGGCGTTCTCGAAAGCGTCGGCGGCCCGGTGGGCCAGACCGAGGTACGGATCGGCGACGAGGGCGCGATCTGCATCCGCGGTCCGCATCTGGCGACGGGGATGCTGTCGGCGGCGGGCGAGCTTGTGCCGCTGGCCGATGCGGACGGCTGGCTGCACACCCGCGACCGGGGCGAATTGCGGGACGGCTGGCTCTATTATCTCGGCCGGCTGGACGACCAGATCAACCTGTCGGGCATCAAGCTTTCGGCCGAGGCGATGGAAACCGAGGTGGCGGCGCTGGTGACGCTGGAGCCGGGGCATTTCGCCATCAGCTCCGTGCAGGATCCGCTGCGCGGCGAAACGATCCTGCTGGCGCATGACACGGTGGCGGCGCCGCATGCGGGGCTGTTGCAGGCGGCGCTGGTGCAGGCGCTGGCGGCGCGCGGCATCCATGCCGCAGGGCAGATCCGCATGCTGTCGGTGGAAGAGCTGCCGCGCACCGGAACCGGCAAGATCCGGCGCAAGGAACTGCGCGCGATCTGGACCGCCGAGGCCCCCGCGCAGCCGCAGTCCGGAACCCCGGATGCGGCCGCGGACAGCAGCCTCACGCCCGCGCAGGAACGCATCGCCGAAGTCTGGCGCAGCGTCCTCGGGCCGGCGGATCTGCACCCGGAAAGCGGCTTTTACGATGTCGGCGGCGATTCCCTTGGCGCGATGCAGATCGGCCTGGCGATGGAATCGCATTTCCCCCGCCCCGTTGTGCGCGCGACGCTCGAGGGGCGCAGCCTTGCCGACATTGCCCGGATGCTGGAGGCGGAGGGTGAAACCAGCCCCGCTGCCGAGGGCGCCGGCCTTCCCTCCCGCACCGTCAAGAGCTGGGGCGTCAATGTCGCGCGCGGCTTCATGGTGATCACGGTGCTGATGTCGCACTGGATGCCGGGGGTCTGGGAGCGTGCCGTCCCGGGCCTGCATTACGACCCGCTGGCCTTCATTTCACGCATGGGAACGCCGGGCTTCGCGATCGTCTTCGGGCTGGGCATCGCGTGCTTCATGCTCGACGGCTATCCGAAGAACCGCTTTTCGGTGCGGCGGCGTCTGCAATTCTCGCTGCTGTTCGTCTTTCTGGCCATGCTGGCGATCGCCTTCATCTATCAGATCCTGAGAACGGCCAACGGCCTGCCGCTGACAGGGCGGAGTTGGGGCGAGGCCTTCTTCAACGTGCTCAGCTTCTATTTCCTGGCGCTGGCGACCATGCCGCTGTGGCTGCGCCTGCTGCATGGCCGCATCCTGCCGGTGATCGCCGTGGGGATCCCGGGGCTGTGGCTGCTGTGGCTGGTGGCCGAGCGGCTGATCGGCCATGACCACTGGGAAAACCCGCTGGAATGGGCGCGCCTGGTGATCGTGGCGAAATACAGCTACCTGCCGATGATGGCGCTGGTGCTGGCGGGGGTCGCGCTTGGCAGCTGGATGATGCAGGCGACGGACATCCGCCGCTTTGTCCGGCAGGCCACCTTGGGCGGGGTGCTGCTGCTGGGATGCGGGCTGGTGATGCTGATCGAGATCCAGGGCCCCGGGGTGCTGATCAACCGCGAGGATCCCCTGTGGTTCAGCCTGCTCGGCGCGCTGATCTATGCCGGGTTCACGACGCTGCTGCTGGCGGTCGCCGTCCGGGCGCTGGAACGCTGGCAGGAACTGCCGGGGCCGCTGCAGCTGCTGGCGCGGGGGCTGATCCTGCTGGGGGGGCTGGCGCTGCCGGTCTTCGCGCTGCACGAACTGGTCATTCCGCTGAAGAACCTGCTGCTTCTGTCCGGGCTTCCGGGACCTGTGGCGCTGGCCCTGCCGCTGGTGGTTTTCGCGGCGGCGATCGGCTACGGGATGCGGCGGCTCAACCAGATGTACTTCCAATGACCCGATGCCTTCCCCGGCGGACAGGCACCCGTTTTCCGCCGCCGCAGCAAGGTCGAGGCTGGACAAAGCCCGCCTTTGCTGTTGTCCTTCCCGTAAACAATCCATAGCAGTTGTTCCATGACATCCTCCATCACTCCCGTCATTCTCGCCGGTGGGTCCGGCACCCGCCTCTGGCCGCTCTCGCGCAAGTCCTATCCCAAGCAGTTCACCCGTCTGGTGGGCGAACAGACGCTGTTCCAGGCTTCGGCGCTGCGCATGGCGGGACGTGAAAACGGGCTGGCGTTCCAGCCCCCGGTGGTGCTGACCAATTCGGATTTCCGCTTCATCGTCACCGAACAGCTGGCCGAGGTTGGCATCGACCCCGGCGCGGTCATCATCGAGCCCGAGGGCCGCAACACCGGCCCCGCGGTTCTGGCGGCGGCGCTGCACCTGCTGAAGACCGACCCCGGGGCGGTGATGCTGGTCGCGCCCTCGGATCACGTGATCCCGGATGCGGCGGCCTTCCATGCCGCGGTGACCCAGGGGCTGGCCGCGGTCGCCGCCGGCAATCTCGTCACTTTCGGGATCCAGCCCGACCGGGCGGAAACCGGCTATGGCTATCTGGAGCTGACCGCGCAGCCCGACGGCTCCGGCGCGCCGGTGAAGCTGGCCCGGTTCGTGGAAAAACCCGACGCGGCCCGCGCGGCCGAGATGCTGGCCGACGGCAGCTACCTGTGGAACGCGGGCATCTTCCTGTTCCGCGCGCAGGATATCGTCGCGGCCTTCGAGGCCCATGCCCCGGACCTCTGCGCCCCGGTCAAGGCCGCGGTGGACGAAGCACAGGCCGATCTGGGCTTCCTGCGACTCGCCCCCGGCCCGTGGGAGCAGGCGAAAGACATCTCCATCGACTATGCGGTGATGGAAAAGGCCCCGAACCTGTCGGTCGTGCCCTTCGCGGCGGGCTGGTCGGATCTGGGCGGCTGGGATGCCGTCTGGCGCGAAGGCACGCAGGACGACAACGGCGTCGGCCTGTCGGGCGCGGCGACGGCGATCGACTGCACCGACACGCTGCTGCGGTCGGACAGCGCGAATCTCGAGGTCGTGGGGATCGGGCTCGACAACATCATCGCCGTGGCGATGAACGACGCCGTCCTGATCGCCGACATGTCGCGCGCGCAGGACGTCAAGAAGGCGGTCGAGGCGCTGAAGGCCAAGCAGGCCGCGCAGGCGACGCAGTTCCCGATGGATCACCGCCCCTGGGGCTGGTTCGAGAGCCTGGTCATCGGCGACCGTTTCCAGGTCAAGCGCATCCATGTCCATCCGGGCGCCGCGCTGAGCCTGCAAAGCCACTTCCACCGTTCCGAGCACTGGATCGTGGTCGAGGGCACGGCCCGCGTCACCATCGACGACGAGGTGAAGCTGGTGACGGAAAACCAGTCCGTCTACATTCCGCTCGGCGCGGTGCACCGGATGGAAAACCCGGGCAAGGTGCCGATGGTGCTGATCGAAGTGCAGACCGGCACCTATCTGGGCGAGGACGACATCATCCGCTACGAGGACGTCTATTCCCGCGGACAGGGCGCCAAGGGCTGATCCGCGCGGCGGAACCGCATCGCAGAATCGATTCTCCCCGGCCCCGGAAATCCGGGACCGGAAGGGGGCCCCCGCGGGAGGGATTTCTTTCCGTGAAGCCTCACGAATGTGCTAACGAAGCTTTCACTGCTCCATTGATAACGATTTGGTAATCTGTTAAAAGATCTTTACCGATCATGTGATCGGCATGTTACGCAGGCCTTTTGGATGCTTGCTTGTCAAGATTAAGCCGGTATTTTCAAGGCAGTAACAGTATATGTGACCTCCCCCCGTGGATTGTGAGGATTGGGTAATGAGCATTAAAACATATCTCGCGGCGACTGCCGTGGCGCTGCTTCCTGCCGTTGCTGGCGCAGCGACCATCAATGAAGGCGGAAACGGCTTCTACTATTACAACGCGGATTACACCGAAACCTGGTTTGCCGCAGGCAAGACCTGGAAAATCACCGACTTCGATTTCGCCTCTGCTGCTGGCGCGGCCTTCCTGACCGTCTATGTGGACGGCATCAGCTACGCTTGGGAAAACATCGGCGTCGGCACCACGAACACCCTGTCGATTCCGGATTTCACGGTTTCCGACTCGTTCTCGATCTTTGTTGACTACCTCGGGAACGGCACTCCGCCGCAGTTCGCCCTCGGCACCTATTCGTTCAACGCGAGCGTGGTTCCGGTTCCGGCTGCAGGCGTCCTGCTGCTCTCGGCTCTGGCCGGTCTGGGCATCGCTGCGCGCCGCAACAAGAAGGCCTGAACGCTCTTCCGTTCTTCGACGGCACAATCCAGAACGGATCGACTCGACTGCCGCCCCCCACCGGGGCGGCAGTTTGCATTTCCGGAGGCGGGTCGTCTGGCCTTGCCGCGGTGCGGAGGGCTGTGCAAAAGAGAGGGGATTCGCCCCCGGACGGGTCCGGAGTGGGTGGAATCTCACGGATGATCAAGAAAACGGCACCCCTACTGCGACAGATTGATCTCTTTTAAGAAAAAATGCTGCGGTTGAGAAAACTAACGCTGAACTCCTCCTATGCGTGTGCTACATAGTAAAGAGCGCGTTAAATCGCGTGTGAACGTATAACCCTCTAACCGCTCCCAAAGGCTAGATTATCATGAACATGAAAGCAGTTCTTTCTGCAGCCACCGTGGCGCTGGCCCTCCCGCTCGCCGCTGAGGCCGCCACCGTGAACCTCAACGAAGGCTTCAACTACGCCTACACGACGCTGGCCACCAGCACCACCGCCAGCTACACCTATGACGTGGCTGAAGGCACCACCTGGAATATCAGCGATATCTCCTTCACGGCGAACGGCGCCTATTCCAACATCTCGCTGATCACCATCACCGTGGCCAACGGCGGTGTGGTCGAAACGTACGGCGAGTGGATTCCGGGCGCTGGCACGACCGCGACCCTGTCGGCTTTGGGCTTCACCACCTCGAGCGACTTCACCATCGAGTACACCTACGCGGCCGGCGGCACGGCTCCGGTTCTGGTCAACCACATGTTCACTGCGACCGAAGTTCCGGACGTCCCGGCTGTTCCGGTTCCGGCCGCGGGCATCCTGCTCGTCTCGGCTCTGGCCGGTCTGGGCATCGCGAAGCGTCGCGCGAAGAAGGCCTGAGCCTCGCGCAACCCTGAAAATCAGCTGCCGCCCCCACTGGGCGGCAGTTTCTTTTTGTGCTTCTATGACCCGGCGCAACCCCATCTTTGCGCAGGCAATATCAGGATGACGGAATGAAAATCGCTGTTGCCGGGATCGGCTATGTTGGGCTTTCGAATGCGATCCTGCTCGCGCAGCACAACCAGGTGGTGGCCCTCGACCTTTCGGCCGAGCGGGTCGCCCTGGTGAACGCGCGCAAGAGTCCGATCGTCGACCGCGAGGTCGAGGACTATCTGGCGCATCACGATCTGAACCTGCACGCCACCACCTCGCCCGAGGAAGCCTATAGCGGCGCGGATTACGTCATCGTCTCGACGCCGACGAATTACGATCCGGTCTCGAACCAGTTCGACACCCGCTCGGTCGAGGCGGTCATCCGCGACGTGAACCGGATCCAGCCCTCGGCGACGATCGTGATCAAATCGACGATTCCCGTGGGCTATACCGCTGAAATCAACGCCGAAATGGGCTGTTCCAACGTGATCTTCAGCCCCGAGTTCCTGCGCGAGGGCAAGGCGCTCTACGACAACCTGCATCCTTCGCGGATCGTGGTGGGCGAAAAATCGGAACGCGCCCGGATCTTCGCCGATCTGCTGAAGGGCGGCGCGATCAAGGAAGACATCCCCGTCATCTTCTGCGGTTCGGCCGAGGCCGAGGCGATCAAGCTTTTCGCCAATACCTATCTTGCGCTGCGGGTCGCCTATTTCAACGAACTCGACAGCTATGCGCTGGCAAGCGGGCTCGACAGCCGCGCGATCATCGAGGGCGTGGGCTACGATCCCCGCATCGGGACGCATTACAACAACCCCTCCTTCGGCTATGGCGGCTACTGCCTGCCCAAGGACACCAAGCAGCTGCTGGCGAATTACGACAACGTGCCGCAGAACCTGATCCGCGCCGTGGTCGAGGCGAACCGCACCCGCAAGGATTTCATCGCCGAGCAGATCATCGCGCGGCGCCCGAAGGTCGTCGGCGTCTACCGGCTGGTGATGAAGGCGGGCTCGGACAACTTCCGCCACAGCTCGATCCAGGGGATCATGAAGCGGATCAAGGCGAAGGGTATCGAGGTCATCGTCTATGAGCCTGCCTTGCAGGAAGACGACTTCTACAACAGTCGGGTCGAGCGCGATCTGGCGGCCTTCAAGGCGGAAAGCGACGTGATCCTGTCGAACCGGATGACCGGGGATCTGGCCGATGTGAAGGACAAGGTCTTCACCCGCGACCTGTTCGGCTCGGACTGACGCGGCATCGAAGTCCGGGGCCCCCACAAGTGGGGCTCCGCCATATTCTGCATTGCCATATTAGGGGATCTTCGCCGGCACCCGTTCGTCAGTGCCGGGTTTCCGGAGCTTGAAGGGGCCAGGGTTGCGGTTTCCTGCGTTCCATCAAGGCATCGGATCCGCGATGCCGTCGGTATTCTTCTTACTCACGATAATGGCATCTTATCGTAAGCAATGAGGATCGCCAGAAGAATGCGTTATAAGCCGCGTATGTTGTATATAGTGCGGCTTGATATACGTATATGCAGATTCTACAATATGAATTGTGCTGGAGAGAAAATTCGGCTTCGGCGTGATTCCCGGTCCGCGGTCGTGGTGCACGGATGCTGAGACGACCGTCACAGATCCGTCCCGCGAGCCCGTTTCGCCTCACGGCTTCCGGAGAAGCCAGCCTGCCGTGCCGCCCACGCATATTGCCCGGGCAGAGGAAGCCGAGCACGCATTCCCTGCGTGAACTGATCCGCATCCCGATGCGGTGGGTGATGGCTCTGATCTACTTCTGCTTCGTCATGAGGCAGTATGGCGCCGACGCGGATCAAGGCTCCGGGCGTGCAGAGAAACCTGATGATCGACTTGCTCGGGGGCGATCCCGTTCATCTCGCGCAGACAGAACGTCTATACCAGTTGGACGCCCTGCACATGATCCGGCTCGACGGGCAGGGCCCGGATTTTGCGGGCAACCTGCAAATGCTTCCGGGCCTCGCCCCCCGTTCCACAGCGCCGCCCGATCCTGCCGCCATGTGGGCGCATGGGGCGAGGCGATGATTTCGACGTATCGACGCCGCCTCGCGCCCGATACCTTTCTTGTGTTACCAGGTTCGAAGCTGCCGACGCCCTCGCAAACACGTCCCGTCCCGGCCACCGAAGACAGCCGCGGCAAGATATGGTTCCCGCTGGCGGGGCAATGGCCGATACAACAGATACCCTCATCATGCCCCCCCCTGGTAACGATGAGTGGTAACGGCCTCAGTGTAGACGGCGACGATCCCCCGCGCTTCACCCAATTGGGTGAGATCCCATGCTCAGATGGCGAAAAAATTGCGGAAAACTTCGCCTGACAGGCATTCAAGCCGGATGATCGCCACGGTGCGTTCCGCTCCGGGTTGCACTGCATGTCACCAGCTGCGGCTTCAAGGCAGGCATCCCGTCTGCGGCCAGAGTCTCGTCAAATGCCAATTCCCCAGACGAGCAACCAGGATCGCGATCGATCTGGGACCAGAGCCAGATCGGGGAACCCGAAGGCCCTTGATCCGATCACAGGCAACAGGCCCGTGTGTTTCCAGATACGAGGTTTCCGGGTCAATTCAGGAGGACGGTTCGACATCGGATCGCCCTCCCGCCATGGCTTCCGCAGAGCGATAGCCGCGCCGCCGCTTTGTCCGGATCAGCTTGTCGAGAGCGTCATCGGCCTGATCGGCCTCATCAAAGGTTTCGATCCGCATCCGGCCGGACGAGCCGATCCGGCCCCAGTTGCGGATCACCGATATGCCACCGAACAGCGTCGGCTGAACCGATGCGGCATAGAAACGGCGCATATTGCATCCGGTATCTATCCGCAGAAGGTGAAATGATCTGTGATCGTCCTGTTGCATAGTGAGAGTCTCGCATCCCGGAATGGGGCAGGTCCAATGACTTTCCTGAATCGAAACAGCTGCCTCGATTCAGATTGGTGATGAAACTCGCGGTCATTTCTTTCGCAAGCAGGTCGGGATCTGCATCATCCCGATAATCTGATACGAAGCCTGAGCCTGCGTGCTACCGCACGACGCCGTGGAACGCCTGGCGCCTCAGATGCGCCGGCCGGCTTCACTCCGTTGGTGATGGCCAGTCCAGAGGCTGGGGTGGAAGGGGGGCAACCGGAGCGACAGACGGACGACGCCGGGATCCAGATCACGCTAACGAATGGGCGGCGCATGATGATCCCGGCCGCCGCACTGTTCCCTTTTCATGTTGCCGCGATGATTGCCTTTCCCGTCGGGGTGAAGGTCTGGATCGCGGGTGGCATCGCGGACGTGCGGTGCGGGAGGAACAGCCTCGTGCTGAAGGTTCGGGGATTGCGTCGTGATCCGCATGGCGGCGCGCTCTTCTGCTTCCGCGGCCGCAAGGGTGACCTGATCCAGGTTCTCTGCCGAAGGGGGTCATGGCGGCGACGGGCTGACATGGTTTCTTATAATAAGTTCAACATTACAGTCACTTATGCGTCACATTCCTGCCGTAGTCGCCGCTTCAGTGGAAATTTTTCCGCTGGATTAAGCATATCAGGGACGAACTCATGCAGAAATCGACGCTTCTCTGCGCTGCGGCTCTTGCCGCGGCCGCCGGGACCCTTTCCACCGCGGATGCGGCGGTCTTCAATACGCTGACGGGCGATGCGCCCATCGTCATCGCGCATCGCGGCGCCTCTGCCTATGTTTCGGAGAATACCCTTGCCAGCACCGAGATGGCGCTGGACATGGCCGCGCCCTATGTCGAAAACGATGTGCAGATGACCAAGGACGGCGTGCTCGTGGTGATGCACGATGGCACCCTGGATCGCACCACCAACATCGAAAACCTCTATGAACGCCGCAATGGCGGCTACAATGTCGCGGATTTCACCCTGGCGGAAATCAAGCAGCTGACGGTCGATACGAAGATCAACACCGGCTACGATTTCCTGCTGTCGGGCGACAAGGCCTATGAGGTTCCCACCTTCGCGGAACAGCTTGATCTGATCAGCACCTACAACGCGGCGAATGGCACCGAATACGGCATTCTCATTGAAGGCAAATACGGGTTCAACGCGGACACCAACCGCGCGGTGATGGAGACCCTGAAGGAGAAAGGCTACACCACCGCCGACAAGGCGATGATCCAGTCGTTCGATTTCGGCAATGTCTTCGACTACGCCCTTCTGGAAGACGAACTCGGCATGGATCTCGGCATCGCGCAACTGGGCGATGCCAGCTGGAATGGCTACGCCTGGACGGTGAGCAATCTGATCTCGCTGCAGAACATGGCCCAGTATACCGATACCGTCGCGATCAGCTACGGTTCACTGTCGCAAGCGTTCATCGAGGCGGCGCATGATCTGGGACTGTCCGTCTACGGCTGGACCTTCCGTCCGTCGGATCTGGAGGCGGCGGAATCCCTGATGGCGAGCTTCCTCGACTGGGGTCTCGACGGTTTCATCACCGACAATCCCGACCTCGTCGACGCGGCGATCGGCGCCACGACCAGCTTCGCTGCGGCGCAGATGTTCCTGATGGCCGAAGACTCGCTGCCTGCGGTTCCGGTTCCGGCGGCCCTGCCGCTGCTGTGCACCGGCCTTGGCGCATTGGCGCTGCTGCGCCGGCGTCGCGCCCGGGCTGCCTGAGCCTTCCAACGAAACCGGGCGCCCTGAACCCGGGCGTCCCTTCACCCTGCATACCCTGACTGGAGCACACAGATGCTGAAATCCATTCTGCCCTGCGGCCTTGCGATGCTGGCCTTCGGCATGGCCGCGATGCCCGCCGCGGCGGCCACCGAAAACCTCATCGTCAACGGCACTTTCGACGACTTCACCACCGGCTGGATCGGCAACTACCAGATCCGCAGCAACGATCCGGTGATCGACACGGGGTCCTACTTCTTCCCCGGGGCCGGCGCTTTCCACATGATCTATCAGAACTACACGCTGACGGATACGGATCTGGCCAGCCTGTGGGATACCGGCCTCAGCTATACCCTGTCGGCGGATCTGTTCGGCTGGCACAGCCAGCAGGATCGCGGCACGCTTTCGGTGTTCTTCCTTGATGGGGAAGGCGACCGGATCACCAGCTCGACGCTGATGTCCTCGACCCTCTACGATGGCTGGTGGGATACGGAAATCACCGCCGGCGGCAAATATTACCAGTCGGTTTCCGGCCTCGTGCCGACGGACACGATGACGCTGCAATTCGTGATTTCCTCGACCCGGATCGGCGGCGGCACGAACAACGACGGCTATATCGACAACGCCTCCTTCACGATGGCCGAACTTCCCGCCGTGCCGCTTCCGGCGGGGCTGCCGCTGCTTGGTTCGGGGCTGGTTGTCCTGGCCGGTCTGCGCGGCCTGCGCCGCCGCCGCTCGTAAGAGCCCTGCGCCCCTCCTCCCTGCCGCTGGCGCGGCAGGGAGACTGCCAGCCCCCCGATCCCGGCCGGGCCAACGATCCGTCCTGAGGTTTTCTCCGGCATTGTTCCGCCGCTTCGTGCGTATATGCGGATGTATTCATGGGGGGCCGCATGATCGAGACGAGAATCCGCAAGGTGGGGAACATCGCCGTCATGACCCTGACGGCGGAAATGCTGACCATCCTTGATGCGAAGGAAGGCGACACCCTCTTCGTGGTGCGCGGAGACGACGGAAGAAGGTCCTGGCGCATGATCCCACGCTGGCCGATGCCCTGGCCGCGGCGGAGGTGGTCATGGACGGGAACCGCGATCTGCTTCAGGCTCTGGCGTGACACCCCCGGTCTGGGTTCCTCTTCGCGCGATCGTCATCATCCATGACCGGCAGATTTCCCGGCACGGCGGGGCGCCGGGCTTGCGGGACATGGCCCTGCTCGAGATGGGATGCGCCCGGCCGATGAACCTTGCCGCCTATACGGAAGCGGATAGCGCATCGGTTGCGGCGGCCTATGCCCTCGACCTGTCGAAGGCGCATGCTTTCGTCGATGGCAACAAGCGCACGGCCTTCGTGACCGCCCTGACGTTCCTGCGGCTCAATGGCCTTGGCTTCCGCCCGATGCCGGCGGAAGGGGTGCGCATGATGGAAGATCTGGCATCCGGCGCGGTTGACGAGCCCCGGTTCGCTGACTGGTTGCGGGCGGGGATGCATCCGCTGCTGTGAAGGAAGAGTTATAAATGAAGCGCTGAAGCGACGTGGCTCTCTGCTGATCTGGTTGGACCAAAATATGGGGTGGCTGGTCCCGAAGGCTCACCCGATGAACAGATGGGGTGGGGCTTTCGGTCTGTCGCGGATTGTCCGCAGTGAAAGCGGCGGGCGCTTGGGTCGGAGGGAAGGCCGGGAATGAAGCAATCTCCGGTCGTTCGATCCCGCGGCACTGCCGATGGGCTGGCGCGCGGCCAGATGACGGACGGGGCGGGCATGCGGCGTCGGCGTCCGGACCTCACCAGACAGATGCCGACGCCGCCCCACGCCTTTCCCGGTCGACGCGGCGGGGGTCAGAGCGCGGGGAGGTTCCCGCGAACAGAACCGGGCCGTCATCACCGGGAAAGGGCATTCACGCGGCCCGGCGCTTCATCCGGCGCAGACCGAAGAGCGCGACGAGACCGGAAAGGATGAGCGGCGCCCCGGCCGGAAGCGGCACCGCCGGGAGAGGGTCAAGGATCGCGGGATTGCTCAGAAAACCGGGCGTTACCGGCGTGGCCGTGAGATCGCCGGTGGTCGCGAACATGAAGGATGCCGTATGGGACGCGTCCAGAAACGCGGCCGTGGACATCGTGCCCAAACCTGCGACGAATGAAAAGATGAAAGATTGCAATGCATTGTCGGCGTTCCTGATGTCGACGCTCGCCACAAGCAGATGATCCGTCACGGAACCGGACTTGCTGAACGCGTCGTACGCTCCGGAAGCGACGCTCTCCGGTGTTCCGTTGATATCGAAGATGAAATCATCACGTCCCTGATCGTAGTGGTTCTCGGTACGATAGGTGAGAAGTTCAAATATGAACGCGCCTGAATGGGTGAACGACCATGAGGCATCGATCAGGGCATAGACGGTGAAAGTGCCCGTTCCCGTCAGCAGGAACTGTTCTGCGATGGAAAGCCCTGCCGAGATAGCAGGTCCCGGCGACACGTCGCCCGGCGCTCCGGTCCGGTCGAGGCGAAGATCGGCCTTGATTTCGCCCGTCGTGGTATTGGCGGACATGTTCGCCGAAAACGACCCGGATCCCCATGCTCCTGTGGCATATCTTTGTTCGGATATGCTCAGATGGCTGTCGGTTGTTGTATGAATGGGAATGCGAACAATCTCTTGGGTCGCGTGTTCCACGAGGCCGGTAGTGGCAGATAGAGAAGCCTGGATCGTCGCCGCTTGCGCCGCCTGAACCGGCAGGAAGGCGATGGACAGGGCCGCCACGGAGGGAAGCGCAGGCAGGCAGGTCAGGGCAATGGCTGCGGCAATCTTCTTCATGCTGAAATCTCCGGTGAATCTGGTGAGGGAGTTTCAACTTATCGGGGCCCGTCCAGCCTGCATTCACCCCGGGGGGTGAAAAGATGAAAAAAGGGATCGCATTTCGGCCCTTGTCCCGCGTTCTGGGCGGGATGCCGGGCGGTCGGGCGCAGCGGAGCCTTGCGTCCGGGCTGCCGCGCGCGCATCCCGGACGTTCCGCACAGGCCCTTTGCCCCGCAGCGGGGATCGCCGAAGCCGGCCTGCATGACCGGGCGGCCAGGGTCTTTCACGGAGAGGGGGCCTTGCTGTCGCGCGCCAATGCGGCCCGAAAGGACCGGGGCGGGAAAGCCTCGGCGAGGGGCCATGATCCCGGCGACAACGACCGTTCAGCAGGTCATTCCGGATACCAGCCGCAGCAGATCCGCCTCGCCGCGGGCGCCGGTCTTGGAATAGAGGCTCTTCACCTGCGTGCGGATCGTTTCGCGGGAACGTCCGGCCTCGCGCGCGATGTCCGCGATCGACTTGCCGGCGATCAGGCCGGTGAGGGCACGGATCTCGGACCCGGTCAGGCCGTAGGAGCGGGAGAACTGATCGAGATCGAAGAACCGCCCCGCGCCGGTCATCGGCTCCATGGTCAGGCAGACGCCGGGTCCCTCGAAGATGCTGCGCTCCCGCTCCCCTTCCATGCGGATCAGGGTCACGAGCATGTCGCCCACCATCAGGCGCTGATGCGCCGGCCCGTCGTAGCGGCGCGTCAGCATGGCGCTCAGCAGGGATTGCGCCATCGGGTCGGACAGCCGCAGCCGCCCGGCCGGGTCGAGCCCGACATCGCGCCCGAACATGCGCCGCGCCAGATCGGAACAGGTCCGGATCCGCCGGCCGTTGCCCACCACCACCATGCCCATGTGCAGCGCGTCGAAGAAGGTGGCCCCCAGCTCGGTGGTCTGCGCGGCGAAACTGGTGCGGCGGTAGAATTCCCCGGCCCGCATCAGATGCGGCGCGATGCGGTTGAGCCGCTGCGCCAGCGGCAGCAATTCGTCCTCGACCGCCCTCGGCGTCATCAGCGAAACGATGAGCGAACGTTCCCCCTCGCGGTCCACGCCGATCCCGATCGCTGAGCGCGTCTCGATCGGGCGCAGGAAATCCGTGTAGAATTCCGACCGTTCGAGCATATGGCCCGGCACGTTCCTTTCGACCACATTCGCTGCGCCGGTCGGGTCCGCCTGGCAATATTTCACCCAGGGGCTGATGTGGTGGTAATAGGTCGCATAATCGGCGACGTCCCCGACGCTGCGGCCGCTGACCAACCCCACGCTGGCTTCGCCATTCGCAAGGTCATTGGCGTGAAGGACCGACCAGCACCCCGGCGCCATCCGCGTCAGGCGGTCGAGGAAATCCTGCCAGCTGCTTTCGCCAAGCAACGAGGCATAGATCAATTCTATGAGGTCGCTGTCTTCAGCCTGGGTCTGCATGCCTGCTGATCAATGTGGGGGGTCAAATACGTGAACAAGTCGACCATGCCCGGGGGCAATCGGTCAACCCGAATCTCAGCCGCAGAGGCCATATCATCCGGCCCGACAGGCGGACAGGCAGATGCCGCCTCCGGAGCCAGCCACATCCGGCCTGTTCCCAGCCCATCACCCGGTATTGCGCGATGGGTTCCCCGGAACAGGACCCCCCGGACAAATGCCGGAGTGCGGCTGGCGATCCGTCAGGGTTCCGGTTCTGGCCCGGCATCGTTCGCTTTGCGGCCCATCCGGTTTCGGTGCCGCTGATGCTGCAGAAAGGCCGGATAACGGAAAAGGGGCGCCGATTGCCGCGGGCCTCCGCGCGGCCTCGGATCACAAACCCCGAAAGCCGCCACGAAAGAGGCCGCTAGGCCGATACGGTCTTGGACGAACTGCCGCGCGGCTGAAATATCCCGTTGAGCAGAAAGGCGAAAGGCGAGGCCTTGACCAGCCTCCCTATCCCGATCGACAGGACGATCAGCGCCACGGCAAGCACGGTCACGATCACATCGACAGGTATGGAGGAAACCGTGGCCGGCAGGCGGATACGGCTCTCCGCTGCCATGATCACGATCAGGATGAGCTTGTGGAAGATATACACCGGCAGGGTGTTCCGCCCGATCATCGCCAGAACCCTTTCGGGTCCGGTGCCCGCCAGCGCGGGGAAAGCCGTGAAGGCGATCGCGATATAGCAGAAGGTGACCGCCATCTCGCGCATCCCCGCCAGATCCACCCGATAGACCGACAGCACGGCGATCCCCGCCACGGCGAAAAGCGCAAGGGCGGCCCGGCCCGGGGGCCGGTTCAGCCATTGCAGCGCCGGGCGCCCGATCGTGCCGCCACCGAAGGCGACCAGCGATCCCGCAGCGCACAGCCCCAGAAAGAACCACCAGAAACAGGAGATCGTCTTGGCCCAATACGGCACTTCCGCGGGCTGCGAGAAGACGCCGGCCATGAAATCCGCAAGCGGCGCGGCGAAGACATACAGCCCGAAGGCCACCGGCAGCCACAGCCACATGTTCCCGTGGATCCGCCGCATGATCATGCTTGCCCCATAATAGACCGGCAGCGCCCAGAGATACCAGTAATGCCCCGGCACAAGGGCATTGGTGAAATAGGCGATCAGGTTCGGATCATCCGACGGGTCGGGCGTGGCATGCAGCCGGAGCGTGACCACCGTCGTCCAGACCAGATAGACGAAATAGATGTTCAGCGCCCGGCGCATGGCCTTCGGACGGTTGTGCATGACCGAACCCGCGGCCAGAATGCCCGAGACCACGAAAAAGACCGGGATCCGGAACGGGATGAGAAACAGGCTGACCGACTTCCATGTCGAGGGGCCGAAGGCCGTATCCGCCCAAAGCGAGACATGCAGGAAAACGACAAGGACCATGCAGGCGCCCTTGATCGAATTGATCCATTCAATCTGGTTCTTCCGCGTCGCGGCACCCGGCATCGCGATATCCTGACCATCTTTCCCGAATCGGCTCTGACATCCTTGCACGACATATTCCGTATCATGCATGCGTATACCTCGCCGTCGGCATGGGTTTGCGCATATGCCATCCTTTTGGGAGAATTGCCGACTTTTGCGGCACTATTGCGGCGCCCCCCGGACACAGCCGTCTTGCCCAAGATCCCGCTTCCCGGCGGCGCCCCACATCGAAATGGCGCCTTGCTGCCTTGCGGCATTTCTGGTTTGCATGGCAACAAAACACATCCGCCGCGACCGGATACCGGCTGAGGGACATTCATGCTTTTCACGCAACTCGGTTTCTGGGCGTTCTTCCTGCCCGTTCTCGGTCTGGCCGTCGCCCTGCCCCGCCTGCTCGGAGGGCGCGCGCGCAGCCTGATGCTGCTTGGCGCAAGCTGGCTGTTCTACGGGGCCTGGGACTGGCGGTTCCTCGGCCTGCTGATCCTGTCGACGGTGGTGGTCTGGCTCATCGCGCTGCGGATCGAATCCAGCGAAGGCCCCGCGCGGCGGCGCTGGCTGGTGCTGTCGCTGGTGTTCAGCATCGGCCTGCTCGGGCTGTTCAAATACCTGGATTTCTTCGTGGATTCCTTCGCCGCGCTGATGACGATCGCCGGCCTGCCCACCGCGGACGACTGGGCGATCCGGCTGCTTCTGCCGCTCGGCATCTCTTTCTACACCTTCCAGACGGTGGGCTACACGATCGACGTCTACCGCCGCGCCCTGCCGGCCGAGCGTGATTTCGGCGCCTTCGCCCTGTTCGCCGCCTTCTTCCCGACCATCGTCGCCGGCCCGATCCAGCGCGCGGGCGACCTATTGCCGCAGATCCGCGCGCCGCGCCCGATCCTGTGGGACGACATCGGCCGCGGTGCGGTGCTGTGCCTGCTCGGGCTGATCAAGAAGATGGTCATCGCCGACGCCCTCGCCCCCAGCGTCTCGGCGGTCTTCGACGCGCCCGACCCTTCGGTCGTGGGCGGGGCGGATGTGATCTTCGCCACCTGGCTCTTCGCGATCCAGATCTACTGCGATTTCTCGGGCTATACCGACATCGCCCGGGGCGTGGCGCGGATGCTGGGGTTCGATCTGAAATACAACTTCCTGCAACCCTATTTCGCCACCAGCCCGCAGGAATTCTGGCGCCGCTGGCATATCAGCCTGTCGACCTGGCTGCGCGACTATCTTTACATCCCGCTCGGCGGCAGCCGCGGCGGCCCGGCGGCAACCGACCGCAACCTGATGGTCACCATGCTGCTTGGCGGGCTGTGGCACGGCGCGGCCTGGAACTATGTCGCCTGGGGCGCCTTTCAGGGGGCGGTGCAGGTGATCCAGCGCTGGCTCGGCCTCAGGGGGCGCAAGCCCGGCCAGCCGATCGGCGGCGGCATCGCGGGCCTTGTGAAACATATCGTGGTGATCGCGCTGTTCTTCCAGGTGACGGCCTATGGCTGGCTGCTGTTCCGCGCCACCTCATTCCCCCAGATCGCCGGGTTCACGGCGAAGATCTTCACCCAGCCGCTGCACTCGGCGGGGCTGATCTCGCCCCCGGCGCTGCCCGCGATGTGCGGCGTGCTGTTCCTGTTCCTGTGGGATCTTGGCGCCGAGCGGGCGAACGACCAGCGGTTCTACATGCGCTGGCCGCTGCCGGTGCGCGCCTTCATCTGGGCCGCGATGATCTACCTGCTGGCCTTCGGGGCGAATACCGCCTCTTCGGCCTTCATCTACGCGAAATTCTGAGGGGCCGGCCGATGATGCGACAGATAAAGATCGTTCTGGCAACCCTCGCGGCGCTTGTCGTGCTGGATGTGCTGGTCGCGGCCGCGCTGACGAAGGCGCCGGGATCGCTGCGGAGCTTCTTCGACTACGGCCGCTCCGTCCCCGGCAAGCTCGCGCAATGGGAGGCCAACCCGAACGTCTCGGGCAACCTGCTGAACGTCGCCTGGCTGCCCGAGGCGATCGCCACCGCGCATGACCGCTTCATCGCCGAGCCCCCGGATACCGGCCCCGTCGTGCGCAATTACGGCATGTCCTTCAGCAACCAGATGGTCGCGGCGGCGCAGGCGGCCGAACCGGCGTTGCGCGCCTCGACCATCGCCGGTCCCGGTGCCTCGCCGAATTTCGTCTATGCCGCCTTTCTTGACGACCGGGCGAACCGGCGCCCCGGCGATGTCGTGCTGTTCGGCATCCTGTCGAAAAGCGTGCCGGCGCTCGGCTCGTTCTCGAACCGGGTCTGGGCCTTCGAACAGCCCGCGCCCTTCACCTATCCGATCTTCCGCCCCGATGCCGGGGGCGGGCTGGAACGCATCGACCCGGAAGTCCGCTCCTTCGCGGATTTCCTCGATCCGGCGAAATCCGCGGCCTTCGCCGCGCAGATGCAGGCACAGGACCTGCTGTGGACGCCCGGGGCCTTTGCCCTGCCCGCGCTCGACGCCTCGCCCTTCGCGCGGCTGGTGCGCCGCGCCGTGGCGAAGAATGCCATCGACGCGCGCGAGGCCGAAATCGTCGCCCATCCCGAGGACGGCCCCCTGCCCTGGGCCGAGGTGCTGCGCCGCATGGTCGAGGACGTCGCCCGCATCACCCGCGAGGACGGGCAGATCCCGGTCATCATGCTGATCCAGTCGCAGGGGACGGATGTGCCCTCGCTGCGCGACCTGCTGCGCCCGACGCTCGAGGCCGGGGCGATCCCCTATCTCGCGACCGAGGATACCGCCCTGCCCACGGATGCCCGCGCCTATGTGCCGGACGGGCATTTCACTGCGGCCGTGAACCGGGACCTGGCGCAGGTCTTCCTGTCGATTCCCGCGGTGCAGGCGGCAACACGTTGAAAGATGGGCATTGTATCCTGTTCATGGATGCGGTTGCCCCGAACTGAACAGGCCATATACTCGCCCGCACGTCCCGGCCCGGACCCGGCCGCCGCAGCATAAGGTATGACATGCCCTCCTCCCTCGCCCAGGATATCGCCCCGCTTCTGAAGAACGGCTGTTGCATCGGTTGCGGCGCCTGCGCCTTCCGCGCCCCGCAGGCCATCCGGATGGAGCGCAACGCAGACGGGATGATGGCGCCGGTGATCACCGATCCCGGGGCGCTCGCGCAGATGCCGGGTCAGGTCTGCCCCTTTTCGGCGGAGGCTCCGGACGAGGATGCCCATGCGAACGCCCTGTTCCCCGACGCGCCGCACCAGGACATCCGCATCGGGCGGTTCCGTTCTGCCTGGGCGGGCCATGTGGCGGACCCGGCATTTCGCGCGAACAGCAGCTCGGGCGGCATCACCAGCTGGATCCTGGCCGAGGCGATGCGCCTTGGCCATATAGAGGCCGTCGTCCATGTCCATGCGACGCCCCCCGAAACCGGCGGCCTGTTCCGCTATGCCATTTCCCGCTCGGTGGACGAGATCGAAAAGGGTGCGAAGACGCGCTACTATTCCGTCTCCTTCGATCAGGCCCTGCGCGAGGTGGTGGCATCGGGGCTGCGCTTCGCGCTTGTCGGCGTGCCCTGCTACATCAAGGCGGCGCGCAACATCGCGCTGCAGGACCCGGCGCTGAAACAGCAGATGCGGCTCGCCGTTTCGCTGGTCTGCGGACATATGAAGGCCGCGGGCTTCGGTGAAAGCCTCGCCTGGCAGGCGGGCGTGCGCCCGGACGACATCGCCGCCGAGGATTTCCGCCGCAAGCTGCCCGGCCGGCATGCCACGAAATACGGTTTTGCCGTGAAGCCGCGCGACCGCGACACCGAGATCGTCAAGCCGATGTCCGAAATGGCCGGGCGCAGCTGGGACGGCGGCTTCCTGCGCGCCAAGGCCTGCGATTACTGCGACGACGTGCTGGGTGAAACGGCGGATGTCGCGCTCGGCGATGCCTGGCTGCCGCAATATGCGAATGACGATCAGGGCACCAATGTCTTCGTCGTGCGCAGCGCGCTGGTCGAACAGATGATCGCCGATGGCGCGGCGCGCGGGGCCGTGCAGGTCGATCCGCTGACCGCCGACGACATCGCGAAATCGCAGGCGGGCGGGCTGCGCGACCGGCGCGAGGGGCTGGCCTACCGGCTCTGGCTCGACGATGCCGCGGGGGTCTGGCATCCGCGCAAGCGGGTGACGCCCTCGAACGATCTCAGCGCCTTCCGCCGCCTGACCTACCGGATACGCCGGGTGGTGCGGCGACGCAGCTTCGCCAGCCTGCGGCTGTCGAAACGGCTCGGCACGATCGCGCCCTACCGGATCGAGATGGAGGCCTGGCACAAGTTCCTGCGGCTGATCTCGGCGGCGGAAAAGAAGCTGAAGCGCTGACCTATTCCGCCGGAACGACACCTGCGGCAGGCGCCCGCCGCCCACGCGCGGCGATCAGCCATTTGCCCAGACGGATCGGCGGCAGCTCGACAAAGCGGTAAAGCAGCGCCGACACCGCCACCAAAAGCGGCATCCCGGCCAGCAGGATGCCCGCCACCGCCATCTGCGACACGCCCGCCGCACCCACCTGCGCGACATAGGGCCCGACCAGCAGCGAAAACAGCGGGATGTGGATCAGATAGGTCGAATAGGACCAGCGGCCGAGCGCCCCCGTCACCGGGTTCAGCGCCAGCATCCGATGCGCCGCCGCCACCCATCGCGGGCCGGACGGCAGGAACCCCGCCTCGCGCAGCGTCAGCGCGAAGAACAGGGCCCAGATCAGCGCCGCCTTGAGGTCGGTCTGCGCCATCAGCACCGCGGCCAGCAGCAGATGCCCCATCCCCGATTGCCCCGCGCGGATCCGTTCCAGCGCCAGCCGGCACAGGATGCCGATCAGGAACAGATCGCCCGCAAGGAAAAAGAACCCCTCGTAGCGCCAGTGCAGAACCGACAGATGCAGCCCCGCCTTCGCCACCACCAGCCCCGCCGCCAGCGCCAGAACCGTCCACCGCGACCGCATCGCCGCCGCGATCAGCACCGGCGCAATCAGGTAGAACTGCCATTCGAGCGACAGGCTCCAGGCCGGGGCCAGCAGCGCCGAGCCCGCATAGGGCAGCCAGCTGTCGGGCAGGACGCTGTGCAACAGGCTCAGATGCAGCAACAGATGGGTCGTGAAATGCGCCTCTTCCGCCGCGAAACGGTCGATCCGCATGGATTGGTGCAGCGGCAGGGGGCTTTCCGCATAGGCCAGCCGCGCCAGATCCATCACCAGCACCGCGATCAGCAGGCAGACGAAATAGACCGGCGCGATCCGCAGAAACCGGCGCAGCAGATAGTCCGGATAGCTTTCGCGCCGGGAGATCAGCAGATGGGTGATGACGAATCCGCTGACGATGATGAAGACCATCACCCCCGCATCCCCCGACATCGCCAGATTCAGCAGCGGCCGCGGCAGCAGGTCGATGGGGCCATGCCCCGCCCCCGCGCCCAGAAGTTGCAGCGCATGGGTGACGACAACCCACCAGGCCATCCAGCCGCGCAGGGATTCTATGGTGGCGAAGCTTTTCATGCCGCCTCGCAAGGAATGCCGCAATGCAGCCCGCTCATGTCCCCTGCCCCCGAAACCCGAAAACATCGATCATTTCGGTTAACCCTATGTCCGCATTGGTTAATCAATCGTAAACGCTATTGCGGCACCGGTTTCCGCATCCCCGGACGCAGCTGCCGCGAGGGAAGCGGCATCTCGACCCGCCCGCGCGGCTGTGACATGATGCGGCGAACACTACGGACAAGCAGAGGTTGCCTTGCCGGATACCGTCGAATTCCTCGCGCTGGATTTCACCGTCGCGTCCCCTTCCCACTGGCGCGACAGACTTCTGGCCCCGCCTCCCGCCACCGGTTTTCGCTATCTGGTCACGCCGAATGTCGACCATGTGGTGCAGTTGTCGAAACAGCCCGATCTCGCCCCCGTCTATGACGCGGCCGACTGGAAGATGTGCGACAGCCGCATCCTCGAAAAGCTCGGCCGGATGCGGGGGCTCGAACTCGGCTGCTATCCGGGCGCCGATCTCGTGCGCGACCTGATGCAGGATCCGCGCTCAGGATCGCTGAAAATCGCCGTGGTCGGCCCCGATGCCGAACGCTTCCGCCTGCTGCGGGAAAAATTCCCCGGCCACGACCTGCATCTGGTCGAGGCCCCCTTCATGAAACCCGGCAGCCCGGAGTGGGAACGCACCCTGCAGGCGACCGAGGCCGTGCAGGCCGATCTGACATTGCTGTGCATCTCCTTCCCGAAGCAGGAGATCTTCGCCCGCGACCTGAAGGCGCGCGGCCACGCCCGCGGCACCGCGATCTGCGCCGGCGCCAGCATCGACTTCCTCACCGGCCAGCAGAAACGCGCACCCGAGATATTCCGCAAGACCAGCACCGAATGGCTCTACCGTCTGCTCAGCCAGCCCGGCCGGCTGTGGAAACGCTACCTGATCGACGGGCCTCGGATCTTTGCGATCTATCTGAAAGAAAAGGGATAATCATCCCCATAGCCTTTGCCGGAGTCGTGCAACATATGAACGAAGTGAACGAAACAAAGCGCACCGATGTTCTGACTCTGCCGGCAGATGCACGCAATCGCGTTCATGAAGCGCTTGGTATTTCCCCAGAGATTCCGCTGAAAGTATCCTACCTGCCGGGGCCGGGAGATGTTCTGGGGACATACCGGCACTGGCAAACCGGCGTGCAGGATCCCCGTGTTCCGGTCATCAGCTATTCGGCGATGTTCTATGAACTGATGTATCGTCTCGGCGCTCAGGTCGAGATCATCTCGCCGGTGGTGCATACGACCGCATCCGGCGAAACGGAACCATGGCTCCGCTTTGTCCACGTCGCGCGGCAACGCGGTCAGGGACGGATCAGCTATCACCGGAATGAAAACGCCTACATCGATGCGATGTGCCGGGAACTCGACCGTTTCCAGCCGCATGTCGTCCTCGCGTCCAGCGACATGCTGCCTCGCGGCTGGCCCCGGGTGCGGGCTGATCGCAAACTGATCCTGACGGCCCACAACAGCTTCTGGCCGATGGGGCGCAAGCCGACAGGGCTCAAGGCCCGCGCCCGGCTGGCTCTCCTCGAACGTCATGCCAGGGCGCTCGATGCGGCCGTATGCACCTCCGAGGAATGCATGCGCCAGATCCGCGAGGTGACCGGGGGGCGCATTACCGGTCTGGTGCAATGCCCACAGCTTCTGAACCACTATCCGACAGAAGAGCGGCAAAAGGCCCGCAATCTCCTGTATCTGGGGCGGATCGAAGCGAACAAGGGCATTTTCATGCTGCTTGACGTCTTCTCATCCCTGAAACCAAAATTTCCCGACCTGACGCTGACCTTTGCGGGGACCGGGTCGGCGGATGCAGAACTGCAACGCCGCATCGATCAGAATCCGCTCCCGGACATCCGGTTTCCCGGAAAGCTCGACGCCGAGGGAGTGCACCGCCAGATCGCGCAGTCGGATCTCATCATCTGTCCGACAACGACCGCTTTCAACGAAGGTCTGGCAATGGTCGGCGTCGAGGCTGCCGCGCATGGATTGCCGACCCTGTTGAGCACGGTTGTCCCCGTCGCGGATATTCTGGGAAAGGGATGCGTCGCATTCGAGGCCGACGACGTCTCCGCCTTGCACAGGGCTTTGGAGAATCTCCTGTCCGACAACCGTGCCTATCAGGACCTGCTGCTCAATGCGCGGGCGGTGTGCGACCGGTTCTATAACCGGTCGCAGTCCTGGGGATCACAGCTGGGGCAGATACTGATGTCCCTCTGAGGCATCCCTCACCGTCCCGGCACGAACTGCGGCAACACCGCGATGGTCTTCAGGAACATGTCCTGCAACCGCGCCTCGGCATGATCCTCGTTCTCGCCGGGCAGGATCACCGTGGTCAGGCGCACCAGCGCGCCATCGGTGCGCTGGATGGTGAAGCCGTCCCACAGCAGCATCAGCTTCGCCTCGAAATCCCAGGCAACATGGCGGCCGTGCTGCTCGAACCAGTAGTAGACCAGCATCTTGGCCTCGCCCTTCTGGATGATCGCGCGGTTCAGGCGGTAGGGTTCGCCCAGCCCCAGCTCGGGACCCACATCGACCCGGTCCAGACGGGCGATTTCCCAGCCCGCGCTCGGCAGGCAGATCTCGGGCGAATGGGTGCCGCCCTTGGTCTGGTCCTTGTAGAAGGCCGAGAAGAACTCGACCGAGGGTTCGTTCGGGCTGCGGGAAAAGCTCGCACCGTAATAATCGTCGGCGCCGAGCGTCCGCGACACCGCATCGCTCAGCCGTTCCATCGGCCGCGACTGCCATTCACCCAGCGTCCGGGGATACAGCGCGAAAGGCTCGCGGTTGATCGCGACCGGCTCCGGCACCGGGCGCAGTTCCCAAGCGGCGGCGGCGGCGAGCAGGATCAGCGCCGCGCCGATCATGCCCTTCGACGGCTCGACCAGACCGAGCCGCTTGAACTGCGGCCAGAGCCCCGAAAAATCGAGGTTCAGCGCCTCGGGCAGGGACATGGTGCTGTCCTGCAGCTTCAGCATCACCCAGGCGAGGCCGAACAGGAGGATGACCGAGGCCATGAAGATCACCCAGCCCTCGAAGAAATGCTGGAACCCCTCAAGGTGGCTTTCACCCAGATATTGCACCAGCCAGCCGGCGATCGCGATCCGCACCGAATTCATCAGCACGGTGATCGGCGCGGCGGCCAGCAGCAGCACCGCCTTGTGCCACCACGGCCCCCGGTAGAGCACCGAAAACACGTAGGAAAACGACATGATCGGGAACAGGTAGCGCAGCCCCGAACAGGCCTCGGCCACATGCATCTTCAGCACGCCGAGGTCGATGATATTGCCGTCAAGGAAGACCGGCACGTTCAGCAGATGCAGGAACCAGACGCCGAGTTCGGACGACACGCCCTGCAGGAAGGTCGAGAGCTTGTAATAGACCACCCCCGGCAGCGGCAGCATGTAGACCAGATGCAGCACCGGCACCCAGAAAAGCCTGCCCTGGTTCCAGCCGAAGGAAATCAGCAGCATCGACCCCACCCAGAGGATGATCGCATAGGCGACCACGTCGTCGATCTGGGAAAACTTGCCAAGCGCGCCGAGCGCCATCGCAAACACCAGCAGCGCGATCCCCGGCCAGCGGTTGACCGGGCCGGTGCGGATCGGCGCGTATTTCAGCTCCTGCAGGAACATGAAGGCCGAGAGCAGCGGAATGACCGGGCCGTGGCTGTATTCGGGCGTCGACCAGGCCGCCAGAAGCGCATTGAACCCTTCATGGAAATAGATGAGCGCCGCCGCGGTCGCGATCAGCAACCAGAACGGTCCCGCGACCCGGCCAAGCATCGAGGCGCGCGAAAGAGGCAGACTGGTATCGGACATGACGGTTTCCGGCTGGGGAGGCATTCATGATCTATTAGCCCAGTTTAACCGCCAGACAAAGCGAAGCCGTGGTAAATTTCTGCATTTGCGAAAATGTGACCGCCCGCGCCGCCGGAACGGCCCTTCACGCGGAGGCGTCGTCGGGGCGGCGCCACAATACGGCCATCGCCGCCGCCCCCGCCAGAAATCCGCCAAGATGCGTTTCCCAGGCCAGCCGCCCGTCCAGCGCGACATACATCACCACATTCATGCCGATCAGCAGCGCCACCGGCCAGGCGATGTCGCGCAGCGCCTCGACCGGGGTCAGATCCCGCAATCCCTCGCGCAGACGGGTCCACAAAAGCGCCCCCGCCAGCCCGAACAGCGCCCCCGAGGCCCCCACCATCGGCGCGGTCTGCGTCGTCAGCAACGCATATCCCGCCCCCCCGCCAAGCTGCGCCAGCAGATACAGCAGCAGGAATTTCCCCTGCCCCAGTTCCTCGGCCAGCGGCCTGCCAAGCGAAATCAGCGTGATCATGTTGAACAGCAGATGCGTGACCCCGGCATGCAGAAAGCCATAGCTCAGGAACATCAGTTCCGCCTGACCCGGGTAATTCGCATGCCACCCCTTCACCAGTCCCGGCCAGAAGGCGAAATTCTGGATCAGCCGCCCGCGCACCAGATCCGGATAGGGGAACAGGTGGATGGCCGCTTCGGGCAGGATGCAGGCCGCCGCCAGCACGATCAGAACGACAGGCAACGACGGCAGGCGCATCCAGAACCCCTTGCGCATCACGGCCATGGCCGCCATGCGATTTCAGTGCAGGAAATCGAAACTCCGCGACAGGCTGAGGAACACGGATTGCGAACGCGCCTGTTCCTGATCAGTGGTCTTGGCAATCCCGAGTTTCACCCCCGCCTCCAGGCTCACATCCTTGACCAGCATATGCTCGTAAGAGATCGTCGCATCCAGACGGTTCTTGTCATAGGTCGCATATTCCGTGATCGACGCCGTGAGGCCGAAGTTGAGCCCGTTCACCTCGCTCAGCTTGTGGCCAAGTCCGGCCGAAACCCGGGTCACGACGACATCATCCCCGTCATTGTCAGTCGTGACGGACCGGCTCATGTTGGCGCTCAGCGTATCGCGCGGCAATTCCGTCCTGTAAGCCAGATTGCCAATCCAGTCGGTATCGCCCTCCTCGCCCCGGCTTGCGCCGACACCACCGGAGAACCTGCCGAACATCGTTTCGCGGTCGCGCCCCACGGTAAAGGACTGCCGATTGCCGTTTTCGGTCTGGGACTGGGCGAAGTCGACCCGATAGGAGCCGAGCGTATCCAGCCTCTCCACCCCCAGGCTAAAGATCAGCCCGTTCAGGCTTTTGTCCGGCACGTCGATACGCTTGGTATCGATCCATTCCTTGCCGATCGAGCCGTTGAACGAGGTCAGCGCATCGATGCGCTGCTGCAATCCGATCGACGCCAGGTCGGTCGTGCGATTGCGCAGGGATCTATCGCCTTCCGTTTCATAGTAACGATGATCCAGCGTCAGGTTGAGCTGTGTCATCGACGAGACATCGGCCCGCAAGGCAGCCTGCAAACCCGTTGATGTGCTCGGATTGTTGTTGCTGCCTTCCGATGTGTCACGATAGTCGACTTCGCTGCGGTCGACCCGGATCGTATAGCCAAGCGGCATGTCGATCCCGCCCTCGACCGCCGCGCCGAACCGGTTCGAGATACGCGTGCCCGAAGTGTCGTAGTTCAGGATCTGGCCGGTCGTCTCGTCATAGGCGATGCTCTGGTCGGTGACCTTCGCTTCGACATGGCTGGCATTGAAAGAGAACCGCATCCGCGCCGTTTCATGGGACCACCGCAACGACGCCTGCGGAAACAGCCCGTCGCCGTTGTCGTCATCGGTCTGCGGCCGGATGCTCGCGCTGAAGGACAGCTGCGTCACGCGCGTGCGCATCTCATAGGCGTAGCCAAGCGTTCCGTAGAGCCGGGCGCTCTTGTCCTTCGCGCCGGGATCGAGGTCGAGGTTGCGCCCCGCCTCCACCCCGATGGAGGTGCTGATCGTGCTGTGCGTTCCCCCGGCCTGATCCTGCGCCAGACCCTGTGTACCCGATATCCCGGCCGCGACGAGACCGCAGACCGCGGCCCGCCGCCACCGGACAGGTCTCATCTGTTTCCCCACGAGACCGCCCTCATTCGAACAGGCGGCGTTCGGGAATGACGATCACGTCTCCCTTGAGCAAGGGGGTGGCGCCGGAAATGCCCTTCCCGGTGCGGTAGTCGAAGATGAAGACCCGCTCGGTCCCGGCCCGCAGGTCGGGGCGGTGCAGCTCGACCCGCTTGGTCGCCGCGAAGCGGGTGAAGCCGCCGGCCTGCGCGATCGCCTGCAGCAGGGTGATCCCCTGTTCGGCCTCGACGATGCCCGGCTTGTTGATTTCGCCCATGATGTAGATGTTCTTGGGCTTTTCCAGCAGGTCTTTCTGCGAGCTGGGCGACAGACCCGCGACGCTGACATAGACGGACGGCTTGGCCGCGAATTCCGAGGCCAGCCGGTTGGCGATCAGATCCTGCGCCGCGACGGGGCTTTTCCCGCCGACGCTGATCGAACCGGCGCCGGGGAAGTTGACCGATCCGTCGGGCAGCACCAGAACGGCGCGGCTGAGGCTCGGATCCTCGAGCACATCGACCTGCAGCGTGTCGCCGGGCGTGATCACGTAAGCGGTGGCCAGCTGCGGCGCAAGAAGCATCGCGACCGCGATGATAAGGGACTTGATTCTGGACATGCCTCGTTCTGCCTTATTGGTTTTTGGGCAGCCTACAGGAAGACATGCCCCGGTCAAAACCCGTTTTCCGGCACGGGCGGCTTTTTTACGCGCCACCCGCACAGAAAGTCACACCTCCGGCGGGCTCAGTTGATCTGCGCCCGCGCCCGCACCAGATCCTGCGCCAGGTTCGGATAGCCGACCGCGCCTTTCGACAGCAGGGCGTCGGCACGGTCATATTCCTCGGCCGCGGCCTCTTTCCTGCCCTGCGCGGCATAGGCCCGGCCAAGGTGATAGGCCACCGCCGGATCGTCGGGCAACCCCTTGGCCGCCTTTTCCAGCGCCGAAAGCGCGCCCGCCGTATCCCCCCGCCGGAAGGAGATCCAGCCATAGGTATCCAGGAAGGCCGGAACCTGCGTGCCGTTCAGACGCCGCGCCACCGTCCAGGCGCGATCGAGGCTTTCCTGATCATCCCGCGTCGAGGCGAGCAGGCTGGCCAGATTGTTCGCCACCAGAAGATCGTCCGAATTGGCGGCATAACCCGCCTCGTAGATCGCGATGGCGCCGTCGATGTCGCCCTTCTTTTCAAGCAGGAAGGCCTTGCTCAGCACCAGGCTGCGATTATCCGGCAGCTTTTCCAGCCCCGCATTCACGGTCGCCAGCGCGTCGTCGAACGCGCCGGCCCGTGTCTGCATGGCCTGCAGCGCCAGCCAGCCGGGCAGGAAATCCCCATGCGCGGCCAGAATGGCGCGAACCCCATCCATCGCCCCCGCGGTATCGCCCTGCGCCAGCCGGATCTGCGCCACCAGCAGCGCCGCCGCCGGCGCATCGGGCTTGTCCGCGGCCAGCGCCTGCGCCTCGCTCAGCGCCTGGTCCAGCCGCCCGCCCGACACCGTGGTGCGGATCATCGCCAGCCGCGCCGCCAGCTCGCTGTCCGGATCGCGCGACATCTGGTCCAGAAGCTGCGACAATTCGTCGTTGCGCCCCTGCCCCGACAGGACCTGCGCCCGCAGTTCCTGCGCGACCTTGCGGGCCTGATCGGTGTCGAAGCGCGATTCGATCGCATCGACATCCTGCTGCGCCCGCGCCCAGTCCTTCATCGCCACATGGGTCCGGCCGAGCGTCTCCAGCAGCGGCAGGTTCACCGGCTGCCGGCGCAGCGCGTTGACAAGGATGGTCTCGGCCGAGGCATATTGCCCCTGCTGGAACAGCCAGCGCGCATAGGTCAGCGATTCCCCCGGCGCCTGGTTCGACACATCCACCGCCCGCGACATCATGTCCGCCATCAGTTCCGGCCGCCCCTCGCGTTCATAGGCCCGCGACAGCAGCATCATGATCTGCGCATCGTTCGGCCGGTCGGACAGCGCATCGCGCAGCAGCGTGATCGCCGCCTCGGTCTTGTCCTCCTCGACCAGCCAGTTCGCCTTGAGCTTCATCGCGTCGACCTGGCTCGGATCGCGGGCCAGAACCTCCTCGACCAGCGCGCGGGCACCGACGGAATTGCCCGTCGCCTGCCGCATCCGGGCAAGCTGCACCTTCACCCCGTCGATCTCGGCCGAGGGTTCGGCGCCCTTGATCAGCCCCTCAAGCTCGGCCATCCCCTGATCGCGCCCGCCCAGGGTGAAATCCGCCTGCGCCTTGAGCGCGCGGAACGCCACCGGATCGGCCGCCACATCCCTGGGCAACGGATCCTCGGCCAGGATCTTCGTCAATTCGTCGCGCATCGCCTCGGGCGAGCGCACCTCGGCGAGAAAGCGCATCAGCACCATCCGCGGCTCGATCCTGTCGCTGTCCGGGTCGATCGTCGCGCGCAGGATCTTTTCCGCGTCGTCGATCCGCCCTTCCTTGACGTAGAACCGCACCAGCGTGCGGCCGAGTTCCTCGTCATCCGGATAGCGCGCCACCATCGCCAGAAGCTGCTGTTCCAGCTCGCCCATCCGCCCGAGCTTCTCGAGCACGAAAAGCCGCGTGTTGTTCAGATCCCGGTCGTCCGGATGGCCGGCCAGCCCCTCGTCGGTCAGCGCCAGCGCGCGGTCCGTGTCGCCGGAGCGGATCGCATCGGCAATCACCAGGCGGCGCGCCTGAAGCAGGCCGGGATTCTGTGCCAGCAGGGATTTTTCGGTCTCGACGGCCCGGGCGATCGCGTCTTCGTCCTTGGCGTTGACCGCGTCGCGGTAATCGAGCCCGGCGACGACCGCCTGGATTTCCGCGTCATCGGGGTCCTTGGCCAGGACCGCATCGCCATATTCCCGCGCATCGTCCCAGGCCATGCCGTCAAAGGCGATCAGCGCGAGCTTGCGGGCCGCGTCGATATCCTCGGGGTTCTTCAGATAGAGCTGGCGATACTGGCCGAAGGCATCCGCCCGACGCCCGGACTGAAACAGCAGATCCGCGAACATCAGCCGCGCCTCGCGCATGTCGGGATCGTTCCGCAAGGCGTTGCGCAGCTCGATCAGCGCGCGCGGCGTATCCCCTTTTTCGACGAAAGCCTGTGCGGAAGCGAAAGCCTTGACCGCCTTCTGTCCCTTGCTGTCCGCCGTTGCCAGCAGGACACCCCCGCCGACGACCAGCACGGCGATGATCGCCAGAATGATCTTCCTCAAGTCAATCCTCCAGAATCCCTTGCCCGGCCGCTGCGCCGCTTCCGTCGGCAAGAGCCATATCGCACAAAGCGATAGCATAAGAAACCTGCATGAAAGATTTATACCAGCACTGTTTCGACATCGGTTTCACGAAGCCGTTTTTAGGCTCGCAAAAACCGGCCGATCGTGAAATTTCTGGGGGAGCCGCCCCCCGGGGCCAACTGCGACCGCCCCCCGGGGCCAGCTTCGGACGAACCGGATGTATGCTCTTGCCCAGATCGTGCTTTATTCATGGCCACTGGTCACCTGGGTGCTGTTTCGCAAGCTGCGCCCGGAAACGGCCCTGATCGCGACGATCGTGCTGGGATACCTGTTCATCCCGGAGCGGGTCGGTTTCAGTCTGCCGGCTCTGCCGGCGATCAACAAACATACCCTGCCCGCCTTCTGCGCCCTGACGGCAATATGGCTGCTGCACCGCCGCGAGGCCGAGAAGGCGGCGAGGGAGGCCCGGCGTGCCGCCCTCGCCGCCGGACAGGCCACGGCCGGACAGGGCGACGGCCGTCCTGCGCCCGCACACGGCCGTCCGGGCGGTCGCCGGGCCATGGCCCGGCGCCACGGTTCGCGCATCGCCCTGATCATCCCGCTGGCCGTCGGTGTTCTGATGCTCAACTCGGTCGTGGGCTGGCTGACCAATCGCGATCCGCTCTATTTCGCCGCGCGCATTGTGCCGGGTCTCAGCGCTTACGACGTCGGCATGCTGTGGAAAGCGCTGCTCGTCATGCTCCTGCCCCTTTTCATAGGGCGGCACTATCTGCGCTCGCGCGAGGCGCAGGTCGAGATGCTGAAAGTCCTGGCCTGGTCCGGTGCCGTCTATGCGTGTCTCGTGTTGCTGGAAACGCGGATCAGCCCGAAGCTGAACATCATGCTCTACGGCTTCTTCGCCCATGACTGGATGCAGCACCTGCGGGACGGCTATCGCCCGATCGTCTTCCTCGCCCACGGGTTGCGGGTGGGGATCTTCCTCGCGATGGCGGCGCTGGCGGCGGCGGCGCTGGCGCGGAACAATGTCGGCGGCAAGCGGTGGATGTGGCTCGCCATGGCGCTGTGGATCACCTTCTGCCTGGCCGTCTCGCGCAATCTGGGCGCCACGATGATCGCTTTCGGCCTGCTGCCGGTCGTCCTGTTCTTCCCTGTCCGGCTGCAGTTCCTGCTCGGCCTGGTCATTGCGGCGATGGTGCTGGTTTATCCGCTGGCCCGCGGCAGCGGGCTGATCCCGGCCGACAGGGTTGTCACGGCGGTCTATTCCTTCAACCCGGCACGCGCGGGTTCGCTCGGCTTCCGGCTGGAGCAGGAAGATGTGCTCCTCGGACGGGCGAACCTGAAACCCGTTTCCGGCTGGGGCGGCTGGGGGCGCCAGCTGACCTTCGACGCCGAGACCGGGAAACGGGACAGCATCCCCGATGGCAGCTGGATCATCATCATCGGGGAAAAGGGCTGGATCGGATACTTGGGGATCTTCGGCCTGCTGTGCCTGCCGGTCATCTTCACCGCGCTGCGCTACAGGCGCTATGAATTCGGCGCCATCGAGGGGGGCATCACCATCGTCCTGTGCGCGAATCTGATCGACCTGATCCCGAATTCGTCGCTTTTGCCGCTCCTGTGGCTGATGGCGGGCATGATGTGGGGGCGGCTCGAACAGGCCAGCGTCCCATCGGCGGAGGCCAGTATCAAACAGGGCGCAAAGCGTGCCCAGAACGAACGCATCCGCTCGCCCGGGGCACGCATACATCAGAAATCCGGGCGCCGCCCACCCGCTCAGCCGGGGAATTCGGCTCCTTCGAACACATAGACCTCGGCCGAGGCCGGGGCCAGGTCCGGGATCTCCAGCCGCCCCGGATCGGACGGCACCGGCAGCGTATCCGAAACGATCTCGGTGCCGGGGCCGGTGAAGTTCTCGGCCCGGTAATCGCCGCTTTCGTGGTAGCGGGTCAGGCTCTTCGCACCGACGATCGGCAGATCCACTGCAACGGACATGTGCCCGTCCGTCCCCGGCGGCACGTCCGGCACCGCGCGCGAGACCACCACCACCGTCAGCCGGTCGCCCTTGCGCGAGGCATAGACCGCCGCCATCGGCGCATCGGGTATCTCCTTGCGCCGGGAAATCGCGGGCAGGTCACGCTTCGGCACAGCCTCCGTCTCGACCGCGAGCAGATCGCCCCCTGCCCCCAGATGGTTGAACAGCGCAAGCCATGCCCAGGACGGATAGGGCTGCCCGCCCTCATCCAGCCGTGCATGCGAACGGAACTTGTCCCCCCGCCCGTAGGTGAAGAAATTCTGGATCCGGTCCCCCGCCATCGCCCGGATCAGGAAACTGTCGAGCGTCGCCGCCCCTGCCCCGGCGCCCTTCATCACCTTTTCCTGCGCCAGCGCGGCCTCGGGCGTGACCTTGGCGCCGTTGAGGCCGTTCAGCTCATATCCCGGACCGGATTCATAGGTGCCCAGGATCACGTCGCGGTCGGGCGCGGCCTTGGCCACCGCATCGTGATAGCGCTTTGCCGCAGCCGCCATCACCTGCGGCGCATAGGCCATGACCGAGGCATATCCCTCCGGCGTCTGCTGCACCGCCCCCTCGCCGGAATCCCAGCCGCCGATATAGGCGGCATTGGTCAGAACCCGGCTGCCGGGAGACCGTTTCAGCGCATCCACACCATAATCGTTGATCCCCCAGCCGCCGATCACCGGCTCAAGCTTCGGTTCCAGCCGGTCCCACCAGGGGCTCTGGCGCATGATCGACAGGACATGTTCCTGATACAGGCCGTAAACCTCCCCCGCGGTGTATTTCGTCCAGTTGAGCCGTCCCGCATCCGCCATCGGCTGGAAAGTCCAGGGCGCAAAAAGCCGGTTCCATGTCTCGTTTCCGATCTCGAACCAGATCTTGTTGAAATCCTCGGTCCAGGGGGCGGAATGGCCCTGGGCCGCACGCCGCGCCGCCCAGGGCAGCGCCTTCGGATCGTCCTTTGCCGGATCGAAGGGCGCCGCCAGATATTCGACAAGGCCGAGCCATTCCTCGGCGCTGAAATGCGGCTCGACCTGCACCCAGGGATCCATGCCGAGCGATCGCGTGATCCCCAGCATCTGCGGCAGGCTGTGCCCGCCCGACCGCGGCGCAACCCCCGCCGGAGCCGTCAGTTGCGACAGATCGTAGGAGCTGAACTTGGTCTTGATGAACATATGCGTCCGCAGCGCCGACATCCCCGAGTCCATCAGCGCCGCGCGGTCCTCGGGCCGGATGTCCATGAAATCCGTTCCCAGCTGATAGATGCGCAGGTTGTCGACATCGACCTGTCCGTGACCGAACAGCCGGATCCCCATCTTCCCCACGCTCCGGCTTTCGGGCGGCGCCGGCGGCACGCGGAAATCGACGACATATTTCTGCCATTCCGGCCCGACCCGGAATTCGACCGGCAATCCCGGTATCGACTTGTAGACCCCGCCCGCGCCGAACCGGCCGGTGATCCTGCCCTGGCCGCGCAGCCAGATCTCGAAACGATAGGTCTCGTCCGGCTTCAGCGTCGGGTAATAACCGTTGGCGGGACCGGCGAAATTGAATTTCCCCAGCTGGATATCCCCGCCATTCTTCAGATCGACCTGCAGATAGGTCTCCCCCGGATCGGGCACCGGCGTATCTGGATCGTGCGGCACCAGCCGGAAATCAGGCAGGCCCGGATCCCCGGCAAGGCCCGGCAGGAACGATATGCCGAAAGTGGATGTCGGTGTCGCCGCGCCCCAGACCCGGTTCGTCGAGATCTCGGCGCGCGTCGGCGTGGTGAATGTCTTGCGCAGCAGGATCATGTCCCCCTTGCGGATCGGCTCGCCCGTCCCTTCAAGATCGATCGAATAACCGCGATGCCGTTCCGGCGGCAGATCCGAGCGATAGACCACATAGCCCGCCGCGCCCGGAACCGGGTCCCAGCTCAGCATCGCTGTCCTGGATACCGCCAATCGCACGGACAGATTCTGCGGTGCGGGCAGCGATGCCGTCCCCCCGGACAGCTTCACCTTCTGGAACGTCGCCTTTTCCGCGACATTGCCCGGCTTGCCGGGTGGCGTGATGGAAACCGCTGCGGCGGGCTGCGAAAGATTGCCCGAGGCATCGACCGCGCGCACCGTGTAATAATAGGGGGCATCCATCCGGTTGAACGTGTCCCAGGAAAAATTCCATCGGGTCGTTCCCGCCGGAATCATCCGACCGGAAGGCGTCGCCATGTTCCACCCGCTGGCATGGTAGCCGCCCTGCGCCACCCGGTCGCGGCGCACCGTCTGCATGACGCCATTGACGATCCGCAACACCTCGATATCCGCACCGTCGAAAGCGCCTTCGGGCCAGCTGTCGTAATTCGAGATCTGCTGCCTGTCCGCAATGATCGTATTCGGCGCATCCGCCGCCGCCGTCAGCCTGTTGCGGAACACCGTGGGTTCGAACCCGCCGCCGCCGCGCATGAACTCGGCCCCGTTGCCAAGCCCCCCCAGCGTCGCGGTGAAGGCAGGCAGATCCGGATTCACCACCTGGGTCTGCACCGTGAACTGCGCATCCTGCGCGCTGGCTTCGGTAGCGCCCTGCGCGGCGATCAGCCCCGCCAGACAAGCTCCGACGAAGCGGCGAATATTCATCATTCTGCAATCCCTGATTGTTCGATCCGGTCCAGGTGGTCCCACTCCGGAGCCCGGTTGCAGGATCCGGCCCCGAAAATGACCCGGGGGGCAGGATGCCCGCCTTCGTCCCGGAAAGCAAATCCGGGGCGAACACGATCATATCAGGACAGGCATATCAGGACAGGCATATCAGCCGGCCACCGTGATCAGGTGCGGCCCTGTTCCAGCCAGGCGAAGTTCTTCCACGACAGTTCCTTGACCGTCGGCAGCTTCCCCGCGATCCGCTCGCGCAATTCGGGCAGCTGCGCCTCGGTCTCGTTCAGCCGCGCCAGAAGCACATCGGGATCCGAGGCCTCGTCCGGCGTGATCAGCATGTTGTCGAGACCGAAATGGTCCATCAGCCCCTCGAACTTGCCCTGATAGACGATGCCGATCGTCGGCGTGCCCATGCCGAGGCAGGCGATCGAGAAATGCATCCGCCCGGTCATGGAAAAGTCGATCTCGCCCGCCAGCGCCTTGACGTCCCAGGTGTTGAAGGGCGGCTCGACGAAATGCACCCGGTCGGGGAATTGCGGCGCCAGCATCCCGTTCAGACGGCGCAGCGGCTCGATGTCGCCCACCGGCGCGGGCTTGAAGTCATGCGGCAGCAGCAGCACCGCCCGGTCCGGGCTGGCGCCGAGCCAGCGTTCAAGACAGGTGTTCACCGCCGCGACCCCGTCGCCCTTCATCCGTTCAAGCGTCCAGCCGCCCAGATTGACCACCAGCACCTTGCGCCCCTCGGCACGCTGCGCGCGCGCCCAGTCGATCGCCTGCCCCATCACCGGCGTGGTGACCTCGGGGCGCAGCTGGAAGGCGGTATCCGCCACCAGAATGCCCTTGCGCCCGGTCAGCTTGTCGAACCGTTCGAGCGAAAGCCGGTCGCGCACATGCATCGGCACCGGCGGCAGGTTCAGCAGCCGCTCGACCGCCCGCGCCCCCGGTTTGGCCGAAACGGAAAAGCCCAGACAGGCACCGCGCAGTCCGGCCCGCACGAACAGGTCGAACACGCCCAACCGGCGGCAATCGCCCCCATAGGCGCCGTCGATCACATCGGCCCCGAGGAAAAGGATGGTGCCCGCCGACAGGATTTCCTTCACCGCGCGGAGCTTGTCGAGCTTTGAGCCGCCGTTCAGGGGCGCATAGGTCAGTTTGGTCCGCAAGGTGGTATTCGGTTCCGGCACGGCCACGAGCACGACATCGCCGAAGCGGCTGATCGAGGCAGCGGTGGAATCCAGCATCGCCTGATCGCCCAGGCTGCCACCGCTCGATGGCGGCAGGATCACGATTTTCTTGGGGTCAACCTTGATGAAGCGTCGCATGAGGCGCAGGGCGGCCACGATATTCTGATCGCGCATGAAGTGTCCTTGAAGTCCGGAGGGAAGACGGCAGCAACGTGGCATAAACCGCCGCGCAAGGCCAGCCCCCGCACCCTACCGCGCCGCGAGCCAACGACGCAGCGCGGCCAGCAGCGCCTCGTCCACGCCCGCGCCGGAAATCCGGATCGTGCGGGTCGCGGGGTCGTAATGCGCCTCGGCCTCGATCCGCGCCGGGGCAGGGGTCGCCGGTTCCGGGCGCGCCGCGAGGATCGCCAGTTCCGCGCCGGGCGTGTGCGGCGCCTCCTCGGTCAGGCGGGCGGTCAGGCGGGCGGTCAGATCCGGCTCCGCCTCGATCCGGCGCACCAGATCGAGCCCGGCCTTCTCGCTGATCGCCGCCGGAAAACGCAGCGCCCCGTCCAGCGCGGAAACGATTGTCATGAAGCTTTTGATCTTCGAACGTTTCGCACGCGAAACATTTCCGAAAAGCCCCTGCAACGCCGATTTCGGGTCCGGATAGACGCCCTGCTCCAGCGCCTTCACCACCACTCGCGCGCGTTCGTAAAAGGAAATGTCGGCGCGGATCTCGTTTTCCTCGACCATGGCCACATAGGCCTCGGCCGCCGTGGCGGGGGCGCGCAGGATGGCCAGCGCCGTTTCCGCCCCGGTCTCGCGCAAGGCGAACACCCGCCGCCAGCCCGAGATCAGCCCGTAGCGCGGCACGGCCCCTTCGCCGCGGTCCAGCACCTCGACCGGCACCTGCTGGCCGCGGGCCCGGATCGAGGCGACAAGCCCCTCCATCTCCTCGCCGTCGACCGTCATCCGGTCGCGCATCAGATGGTCGACCGCGATGTCATCGAGCGCGATCCGCTGCACGATCCGCCCCTCGGCGCGGGCGCGGGCCATCTCGGCGGTCAGATCCTCAAGCGCCGAAAGCGCCGAGGCCTCGCCCGCCACCTGCGCGATCGGCGGGCGGGAAACGGTGCGCGCGACGCCCATCGGGAACATGGATTTCGTCTCTATCCCGGCGGGAATCGTGTCTTTTTCCTCGGTCAGAGGGGCAGGGTTCGGGGGCGTCAGCCGACGTCGGGCCATGTCATTCCCTCCTATTGGGCGGCCTGCGCGGCCAGTTCGTCGCGCCGCCAGCTGCCCAGCAAAAGCCGCTTGAAGGCGGCATAGGTCGCATCGAAGGTCTGGCGGCCGCGCACATAGGTCTCGCGGTTGAAGTCGCGGTAATCGGCCTCGTAGATGCCGTTCACCTGCTCGCCCGCCTGACCGATCAGCGCGGTGAAATCCTGCCGGTGCGGCGACAGCGTCCGGCCGAGGTAGGCCTGCATCAGCGCCGCAAGCTCGCCCTGCTGCGTCGCGTCGAACCGCGTCACCACGGCGCGCACCGCATCCCACTGGAAGGCCATCAGATCGCGGCCAAGCGCGCGGGCGGCCATGTTCTCGCCCTCCTCGATCGAGCGGAAGGTCGAATGCAGCATGTCGAAGAACCGCCCCGTGGAATCGAATTCGAGGAACGAGGCGCCAAGCGGCACCAGCAGGATATCCGCCGCCGCGAGCCCGTTGATGGTCAGGTAACCGAGGGCAGGGGGCGTATCGAGGACGATCACGTCATACTGGTCCAGCACCCCGTCCGCAGCCAGCGTATCGGTCAGCGCGTCCCACAGCTTCCAGCCGCGCGCCTGCATCCGCCACACGGGGATCTGGAACTCGGACCAGTAGAGGTTCAGCTGCGCCCCGATCAGGTCGATGTTGGGCCAGTGGGTCTTCTGGATCACGTCGCCCGCGCGGATCTCCAGCGCCTCGGTCAGGGTTTCGTCGAGCGGCACCGGCGCCTCGCCCCGGTCGAGCCGGCCCTGGTTCGCCTTTTGCTGATAAGCGGCGTAATGGCGGGCGAGCAGGGGGAAGACCGTTTCCCATTCATCCTTCACCCGGCCGCCGAAGATCGAGGTCATCGAGCCCTGGCTGTCGAGGTCGATCACCAGCACCCGGTAACCGTCGAGCGCCGCCGACATCGCCAGATGCGCGGCGGTCGAGGTCTTGCCGACGCCGCCCTTGAAATTCGCCACCGCCACCAGCTTGGCGGGCAGCCCGGCGGGACGGTAGGGGCGGTATTCCTTGTTCCGCGCACCCTCGGCGGCGAAATGCGCGCGCAGCCGCAGCACCTCGTCCAAGGTGAACCAGCGCGCCCCCGCCTCGCTTTCCGAACGGCCCTGCGGCAGGTCGGGATTGGCGCGCAGCACGCGGCGGAAATGCGGCTGCGCCACCGGGATCAGATAGCGGGTGATTTCCCAGGTCGAGAACAGCCGCAGTTCCTTGTGGCCGGTCTCGTTCATGCCCCGCGAGGCCAGATCGTCGCGCCCGCGCGCGCAGGCCTGGGCAATTTTCTCGAAGCCCTGCGTCGTCACCGGTCCGTCCAGCTCGCGCAGCGCCTGATCGGGATCGATGTTGAAATAGGGCGGCAGCTCGACCGCTTCATGTGCCATTTTCCGCCTCATGTTCTGCTTTTTTAGAAAGATACCACAAAAGACGGCATGTGGAAGAAAAAACGTCTCAGGGCGAATCGGAACATCGTCAACGGGGTTGTTTTCATTGCATTTCGCGGCGTTCCGGCAGGGCGGTGGCGCGGGATGCGGAAAAAATCGTCCTGTTAGATTTGAGTTATTTATAGTGTTACGGGATTTTCGGCTTTCCGCCAATCCATTGAAAGACAACCGGAAAGCCGCATGCCGGGAAACCGATGCGACTCTGAAACCACGTCCGGGCGACTCTGATCCCCCGCTCGGGTGACTCTGATCCCCCGATGGAAAGGCTGGACCGGAGCCGGGGCTCCGCTTAGGCTGGGCGTCAATGAAACCACGATAAAAATCGGGCGGGCAGTGACATATGACAGGCACCCTTGCGGCCGCGGGGGGCGGGCGGATGCCCGCTTCGGGCCAGGGATTTTTCCTGTGCGACATCTTCGATGCGATCCCCAAGGACGACATCGCGACGATGGAGCATCCGATCTTTTCGCTCTCGACCCGGCCCGACCGCCGGATCCTGCGCTATGAACACAACGGCGCCGGGATCGAGGTGACGCCCTCGGTCAAGGGGCTGGCCACGATCCACGACAAGGACATCCTGATCTATTGCATCAGCCAGCTGATGGCGGCGCTGAATGCCGGGCGCGCGGTCAGCCGCCGGATCGTGCTGAAGGCGCATGACCTGCTGACGGCGACGAACCGGGAAACCTCGGGCGATGCCTACCGCCGGCTGGTCGAGGCCTTCGAGCGGCTGGCGGGCACCCGCATCCGGACGAATATCGTCACCGGCGATGTCGAGGTCACCTCGGGCTTCGGCCTGATCGAGAGCTGGGAGATCGAGCGCAGGACGCGGGGCGGGCGGATGGTCTCGGTCGCCGTCACGCTGTCGGAATGGCTGTTCAGGGCGGTGCTGTCGAAATCGGTGCTGACGCTGTCGCGCGATTACTTCCGGCTGCGCAAACCGCTGGAGCGGCGGATCTATGAGCTCGCCCGCAAGCATTGCGGGCGGCAGGAAAGCTGGCGCATCTCGGTCGATACGCTGCTGAAGAAATCCGGCTCGGCCTCGCCGCGCCGGGTGTTCCGCGCCATGCTGCGCGAGATGATCGCGGCGCAGTCGCTGCCCGATTACGATATCGCCGAGGAGCCGGGCGACCTGATCCGGTTCAGCTTGCGCGATCGGGTGATCGAAAACGTGGGCGAGGGGCCGGGACCGCTTGCGCCCGAGACCTTCGCGGCGGCGCGCACGATCTTTCCGGGCGCCGATGTCTATGCGCTCGAAGCCGAATGGAAAGCCTGGTGGGCGGCGACGGGCCGCCCCCGGCTCAGGTCGCGCGATGCGGCCTTCCTTGGCTTCGTGCGGACGCGGCGGGGACGGGAACAGGGCTGATCCGACAATCTTGTTGCGGCGCTGGAATGCCGCTTGTTCAAGGGCCGATGCAACCTCGGCCTAGAAGAGTTTCCCGATCTCCTGCCAGTGCAGCGCGCAGGCCAGGCCGGTCAGCGCGAAGCCCAACCCCAGCCCCAGGGCATCATGCAGGGGATCCCAGCCACGGTACCGCGCGATCAGTCGTGCCCGCAGTGGATAGGTCAGCAGCAGCGTGAGTCCCGGCGACAGGATGGCGCCGACGACGCCATAGAAATGGATCAGGACAAAGAGCAGGGCGGTCTGCACGACAGCCTGTGCCAAAGTCAGGTAGAAATGTCGTCTGCTGTCGCCATGCGACAGCAGTACGGATTGCGAACCGATCAGGACGTTCGAGGGGATGGAGCCGAGCGCGAACAGAACCAGCATCGGGCCGGCCAGCGCATAGCGGCTGTCGTAAAGCAGCCTGATCAGCCAGTCCCCGGTGAAGGCGAGCACCACCGCGATGCCGATCCCCAGAGCGGACACCGTCCGGGCGGCGCGGAAGACCTTGCGCCGGGTCTCGTCGCTCTCCATCGGGGATTTGATCCGGTAGAGCGGGAACAGGACCTTGGAGCCGATCGCCTGCACGACGAGCGCGGGCAACGTGCCGAAGGTCAGGGCGACGGTGTAGATCCCGAAGGACGTGACATCGATATATGCGCCCAGAATCGCCCGGTCGCCCATCGAGATCAGGAAGGTGGCGATGGTCGACAGAAAGATGAAGCTGCCGAAGCCGATGATCTCGCGCAGGCTTTCGCGTTCCATTTGCAGACGATTGGGCCTGCCGGGCAGGAAGGCGCGGATCATCACGTTGCCGATCACCGTGCCGAGAACCTGGGCCACGGCCAGCGCCCAGACCGAATGCCACCACCAGGCCAGAACGGTCGTCAGGACCAGCATGATGAACTGCGCCGCCAGCTGGATCAGCGTCAACCGTCCAAGCATGAGATTGCGGTTGACCTGCACCGCGCGGGTCGGGCGGAAGCCCAGCCCGATGATCGACAGGGCGGTGGCGGGCAGCAGCAGCAGCAGTTCGGGCTGGCCGTAGATCTGCGCGGCGGGCCAGGCGAGCGCACAGGCCCCGAGCCACAGCCCGAAGCCGCGGATGATCTGCAATGTCCAGGCGGTGTTCAGGAAATTCGGATCATCGCCGCGCTTGCTTTGCATGATCGAGGTCTGGATGCCGATGTCGGAAAAGGTCTGCAACGCCACGATGAAGACCTGCACCAGCGCCATCAGGCCGAAGGCCTCGGGGAACAGCAGCCGCGTGAGCACGATGTTCGACAGCAGCCGGATGCCGTTCTGGCCGAATACGCCGACCACGGACCAGAAGGTCGAGCGCAGCGCCTTCGCCTTCACGCCGTCGCCTTTTACCGCCGACAAGGCGTGTTCAACGCGGGATCGCAACATCTCTGCCCCTGAAGTCTGGATCGAAAGTGGGTATCCCGCTGTCCGCCATGGCCATGGCATATTCATGCTCGGTCATGGAGGGCCGGTTCTGTCGGTGGGAAGACATGCGTATTCCTGATGGGTATCCGGGGGGAGGGAGCCCGCTGGTCGCCGCAACCTATCAACCGGTATCGGCAAAGAAAAGCACCCGCGAGGCATTCCGCATCGCGGGGGGAGGGGAAACTGCCTGAAGTCCATTCAGGCCGACAAGGCGGCCCGCCCGGCCCCGCCGGTGCCGGCATGGACGGGAATGATGCGCCGGGTCGTGCGGGCAAAGGGGCGTGCGCCATTCTCGCACCGCGCAATGACCGTCTGAGCCGGCACGATCCTCTGAATCACCCCGCCAGCAGGGCGGCCACCGCCGCATCATCAAGATCGGCGTTCACGAGGCACACGCGGCGCAGCGTGCCGGCCCATGGGCGGGCACCGTCGCTCCGGTTCTTGATGACAAAGGCCGTCACGGCAGGAATCGTGGCCCCGGACATCGCACCACCGCTGCCGAAGGCCGCGCCGTTGGTCTGCCCGAAATAACCGGAAGCCTTGAGGCGCATCACAGACCGGATTGCCGTCCCGTTAGCAAGCGACGACGAGTAGGCGTTGATGACGGTGGACCCAGCCACGAAAGAGCCGGCCGAGGGACCCCGCGAATTGGTTGCACCAAGGAAAGCCCAGTTTGCGGCAGTGCCATCATCGACCCCCACGGCGCATTGGGTGGCAGAGGCGCTGATGACGTTGCCGGTGAACGCCATCGAATATGACGCGCCGGGCGTGATGGGCACGGTATCAACACCGGCGCCGTTCACGACGATCGCCCCTGCCGTGCGCGCCGCCGCGACCGAGGCATAGGCCGTGCCGTTCACATAGGCCCGGTCGTTCTCATAGTCGATGTCAACCAGCGCGCCCGTCGTCCACCAGTCAGTGCCCGCGGACGCCGGAGTAAAGGCGGTGCTTGCCTCGGACAGCCTGAAGCACTGATAGCTGGTGCCATTGGTCAGCCCGCTCAGCGCCTCGCTGTTGTGGATTTTCGCGTTCGCAAGACTGTCGCCATCCGCAACCGGGATCGTGAGATATTTTGCCATTCGTTCTGTTCCTCAGGCTGCAATGGTTGCGGTCGTGTCGCCCACCGAGGCGATGACCGGGGTGGTGGGGGACGCGGGCGCGGACGTGATCACCGCCGAGGCATCGCCTGCGGTGATCGACCAGCCCCCGTCCGCGGGCACTTCGGCCACGGTGACACTGGCGCCCGCCGCGCTGGTGCCGGCGCGGGACCGCGCCTTCAGCCGCACCTCGCGGTTGCCGCTGCCCGCAACCGTCACGTCGAAGGTTCCGGGCGCGTCGATCCAGATCTCGGGGAACGCGATCTGTTCGGTCCAGGCAGCGCTCGAACCTGCCGCCCGATATTCGATCACATAGGCCGGCGGTTGCGGATCGCTGACCGTGATGCGGATCGTGTCGTCCGACACCACCACGGGTGCGGCGGGCACGGCCGGAACGCTGGTCTGCCACATCGCGATGCGGGTCAGCCACGCGGCCGCGCGGTTGCCCGCATTGCGATGCCCCGCGGCGGTGAAATGCGAAAGGTCCCCCGCGATCTGGGTGCCGAAGCTCGCGCCCACAAAGATCGTGTCCGGGATCGAGAGCGCGAATTTCTTGTGCGACAGGTCTTGGGCCAGCCAGGTCGGCTGGTCGGCAGTGGGGCCGAACAGGCGTTCGGGCACCATCTGGTGAATGAAGGACCGCATCTGCGCGGCATTGGGCGACAGTGCCTTGATGTTGTTGACGACATTCGTGACAGCGGTCGTGTAGGTGGCCTCGGACACTCCGGCAACGCCATCGGCCTCGCCCTGCGTGAAGGACATGAACACCTGCGCTTCGGGATATGCCGCAAGACAGGCCGTCATCCGCGAAATCATGGTGTTGTAATGCGTCCCGCCAACCCCGAGCGTCGCACCAGAGAGCCGCGCCCCCGCGACCGCGCAGTTGACGATGATGATCTTCTTCTCGGGGTTTTGCCGCGCGAGCAGTTCCTGCGCCAGCCTGTAGGACCGCGCGGGCCCCATCTGGGTGAACTGCGGCCATCCCGTCATCGGCTGTCCGGTCGCGACGGCGGCGCCGCTCGTGGCATCCCACCGGCAGATGCGCCCGGTGCTGTCCTGATCGCCGGACAGATAGGGCTGGCCGCCCGAATTGTTCTGCGCCTGCTCGTTCGACTGGCCATAGGCCAGAATGACGATGTCGGTCTCGAATTCGTAGGTCACCGCAGCCTCGACCGGCCCCACGGCGGGCGACAGCGCGGCCACCGTGCCGCCCGCATTGGTCGCGGTCACCATCACCGACAGCATCGCGCCGCTGTCGGCCGCCGTCAGGACATGGCTCGCCCCGGTCGCTCCGGCGATCGCCACGCCGTTCCGCAGCCATTGCACCGTCAGCGCGGGCGACCCGCTCCACACCCCTTCCGAGGCGGTGAGCGTCGCGCCCTGGCTCAGCGCGCCGGTGACGGCGGGATCGGTGAGCGCGACCGGCGGGGCGATGGTCTCGGCCTTCACCGTTACCGTTTTCGCCGCGCTCCACGGTCCCTGACCGACGCCGTTGACCGCCGCGATCCGGATCGAGATCTCCGCCCCGGGCGCCAGCCCGCTCAGCCCATGCAGGCCCAGACCCGGCCCCAGCGGCCGGACCTCTCCGTCGTCGATACGGTACACGAAACCGGTGACCGGCGTGCCGCCCGACGCGGGCTGCGCCGACAGGGTGACGATCACCTCGCCCGGCGCGGTCCCGGTCAGCGCCGCCCAGGCCGCGTCGGGGATCTGCCCCGGCACGGTGGGCGCACCGCCCAGGATCTGCACCGCCCCGCGATAGGCCGTGCCGATCTCCTGCCCGCCCAGATAGATGCGCGTGTAGTCCCTCAGACCCATGGTTCAGACCTCCGCCCGGATCAGGTAGAGCGTCTGGCCATCCCGGACGTCGAGCCCGTCATATTCCGCCTGGGTCAGCACGATGGTCTTCAGCCCGCCCAGGGTTCCGACCGGCACCAGCGTATGCATCGCCACCGCCGCATCGCTTTCGGGCACGCTGATCGCGCCCAGTTCGATGCGCGATCCGCCCGCGGTGGTGATGGTGATCCTGTAGGACGTATCGCGCAGCCCCGCGACATTCGGCCACAGGACGACCGTGCCGGTCCCGTCCGCGGCGATCTGCGCCTCGATGGTTTCGGGGATCACCACGGCTTCGTCGAGGTCGAAGCCGGACAGGGCGAAGGCGATCTTTCCGCCCATAAGGGGATCCCCATTGGGCGTCCTGAGGGTGAAGGTGATCTGCGTCGGTCCGGACATGGGGGGCTCCTGCACTGTGAAATCGGCCGGGGGAAGCGAACGGGGCCGGACGGGCGGGAAACCGGCCGCAGGACCCGTGTCGAACGCCCGTCCGGAGGGAATGGCGGGGACTTTGCCGCAAGATCCTTTCCAGCCCGCTGGGGCAGCGCGCGCTGGTACCATCCGCAACGCCGACCGGCATTCCGGCCGGATGCGGCACGGCGGGCATTGCGGTTCGCCCGGGCTTGGGGCAGTCTGGCGCGAGGCGGCGCCTCCCCCTCGTCGCCTTCCGCAATCCCGGAACAACCCGCATCGTAGAGACCCGTCCGTGCCGAGCGAGAGCATTGCCGCAAGACCGCGCCTCGCGGACCGGACACCCTGGCCCCTGACGGCCGGCCGGTGCCTGCCGTTCCGATTCCTCCCCGCCGTCCTGCCCGCAAAAGAGAACCGACCTTGAAATACCGTGCCGAGATCGACGGTCTGCGCACCATCGCCATTCTTCCCGTCATCCTCTTCCACGCCGGCCTGTCGGTCTTTCAGGGCGGCTATGTGGGCGTCGACATCTTCTTCGTGATCTCGGGTTACCTGATCACCTCGATCCTGCTGCGGGAAATCGGCAAGAACGATTTCTCCATCCTGCGCTTCTACGAACGGCGGATCCGGCGCGTGCTGCCCGCGCTTTTCGTGATGATGGCGGCAACCGTTCCCCCGGCCTTCCTGCTGCTGCTGCCCAACGAACTTACCGCCTATGGCAAGAGCCTGATCGCGGTTCCGGCCTTCGTCTCGAACTTCCTGTTCTGGAGCGAGCGGGGCTATTTCGGCGCGGCGGCCGAGCTGAAACCGCTCGTGCATACCTGGAGCCTCGCGGTCGAGGAACAGTTCTACATCTTCTTCCCGCCGCTCCTCGCCTTTCTGGCGGCGCGGGGCAGGGGGCTTTTGCGCGCCGTTCTGGTGGTGCTTTTCCTCATCTCGCTGGCGGCGAGCTGGTATCTGACGCGGCTGCATTTCGAGACCGGCTTCTATCTGCCCTTCTCGCGGATCTGGGAACTGCTGACCGGAGCGTTCTGCGCGCTGTTCCTCGCGCGCAATCCGGGCTTTGCCGGAACGGCGGGGACGGCGCTTTCGGGGCTGGGTCTGGCGCTGATCGTCTATGCGATCCTCGCCTTCAGCAATTCCACCGTTTTCCCCGGCGTCGCCGCGCTGGTGCCGGTGATGGGCACCGCGATGATCATCCTGTCGCGGGCCGAGGGCAATCTGGTGCACCGGCTGCTGTCGACGAAAGCCTTCGTCGCCATCGGCCTGATCAGCTATTCGCTCTATCTGTGGCACCAGCCGATCTTCGCCTGGCTGCGCCACATGGGCTACGAGGGATATGCGGCACCCCTCGCCAGCCTGCCGCTCGTCTTCCTGATGAGCTGGCTCAGCTACCGTTTCGTCGAAACCCCGATCCGGCGCAACCGCGCGATCAGCCGCAAGCGCATCTTCACCGCCGCGGCGCTCGGCAGCGCGGCCTTCATGGCGATCGGCGCGGTGATCGTGCTGAACCGCGGCTTCGAGAACCGCTACGATCCGCGCGACATCGCGATCATGCGCCAGTTCAGCACGATCTCCGCCTACAGCGAGACCCGCTACAACGCCGCGCAGTTCCGCCCCTTCGACGCATCCGGCCGGCGCAAGGTGGTGATCGCGGGCGACAGCCATGCCCGCGACTTCTACAACATGCTGCTCGAGGCCGGGCTCGACGACCGCTACCAGTTCTCGACCAAGCGCATCAATGCCGAATGCGGCAACCTCTTCGTGAATCGTGACCTGAGCCAGTATATCTCCGCCCTCAGGGAGGAACGCTGCCGGGTGATGGGCCGGCTCGACAATCCGCAGATGCAGGCCATCCTCGAACAGGCGGACGAGGTCTGGCTCGACGCGCGCTGGTTCGACTGGGTGGTGGATCTGCTGCCCGAAACCATCGTGAACCTGGAAAAGACCTATGGCGTGAAGGTGCGGGTTTTCGGGCCCAAGCATTTCGGCAACACCAGTCTCAGCGATGCGCTGGATATCCCGATCGACGAACGTCCCGGCTACCGGCAGCCGGCCGATCCCTATTTCGTCGATATCAACGAACATATGCGCCGCGTGGTGCCCGCCCCCTATCTGACGGAGCTGCTCGACCCCTTCTGCCAGGGCGATCACACCGCCTGCCGGCTTTTCACCGACGACGGGTCGATCGTCACGATCGATGGCGGCCACCTGACCGAGGCGGGCGCGAAGTTCCTGGCCCCGACGTTGCGGCAACTTATCGAGGACACCCCGTGACGGGTCCGGGAAAATGTCCCGAACCGGGGGCCTCTTGCACCATGTCCCGCGGTGGGCGGAAATCCCCCCATCGCGCGACGGTTCTCACAACCTCGACAGTTAACCCGGAAAAGACATTGAATTGCAGGGGCGCAAATTGTTAATTGCGCTCACGCGACACTCTGTCCCGCGACAGGAGCTGTCCGGCAATGGCCTCGCGGACAGGACGGTCCCCACCCGTCCGGAAATGGTTTTGGATGGAACATGACGACTGAGGGGCTCTATGCGGAATTCTTCGGATTGCAGGAGCGCCCCTTCAACCTGCTGCCCGATCCGTCGATGATCTACTGGTCGCCGCAGCACAGCCGGGCGATCACGGTGCTGCGCTTCGGGCTGATGTCCCGCGCCCCCGTGACCCTGATCTCGGGCGAGATCGGCGCGGGCAAGACCACCCTTGTGCAAGCTCTGCTGAAGGATATCGACGAAGACCTGACCGTCGGACTGATCTCGAACGCCCAGGGCGGGCGGGGCGAACTGCTGCGCTGGATCCTCAACGCCTTCGGCATCGAGGCCGGCAAGGATGAGGATTACGTCCGGCTTTTTCAGCGTTTCCAGGATTTTCTGCTCAAGGAATATGCAGAAGGACGACGTGTCGTTCTTGTGATCGACGAGGCGCAGAACCTCTCCTCGGAAGGGCTCGAAGAGGTGCGCATGCTGACCAACATCAACTCGAACAAGGACGAACTGATCCAGTTGATCCTCGTAGGCCAGCCCGAATTGCGCGACATCGTGCGCGCGCCAAACATGCGTCAGCTCGCGCAGCGCGTGGCGGCGAGCTTCCATCTGGAACGGCTCGACCTCGAACGGGTGCGCAACTACATCCGCCACCGCCTGCAGGCGGTGGGCGGCACCGGGGACGAGATCCAACCCGAAGCGGTGGATCTGATCTTCGAACATACCGGCGGGGTCCCGCGGCTGGTCAACCAGCTTGCCGATTTCGCCATGATCTATGCCTGGAGCGGCGAACAGCGCGTGGTGACACCCAAAGAGGTGCAATCCGTGCTGGATGACGGCGTCTTCTTTGGCGACATTACCACCGGAGCCAGCGCATGATCTCGGAAATCCGCTTTTACCTGACCCTGTTCTGGCGGCGGTTGCCGTTGTTCCTGCTGATCTTCGTGCCCATCGTGGCGGTGTCGGTCCTGCTGGCGATCAGCCTGCCTCCGGTCTATCGCGCGCAGATGCGGCTCGTGGTCGAAAGCTCGCAGATCCCGGGCAATCTGGCGCAGTCCACCGTCGACACCCCGGCCGAGGAACAGCTCCAGATGTTCCAGACCCGGCTGATGACGCGCGACAACCTGCTCGACATCGCCACCCGGCTGCGGCCGTTCCGCGACCAGTCCAGCATGTCGGGCGACCAGATCGTGCAGGCGATGCGGGCGGCGACGACGATCCGGTCCACCTCCGGGCGGGGGCAGGCGACGCTGATGACCGTCGGCTTCGATTCCCAGTATCCGGCGATGACGGTGCGGGTGCTCGACGCCTATCTGACCTTCATCCTGAACGAGGATGCCCAGTATCGCAGCCAGCGCGCCGGCCAGACCCAGGAATTCTTCCAGCAGGAGGTCGACCGCCTCAGCACCGCGCTCAGCGAGCAGGGCGCCAAGATCATCGCCTTCAAGAACCAGAACGCCGATTCCCTGCCCGACAGCCTGCAGTATCACCGCGACCTGCTGATCAGCATGCAGGACCGGGTGACGCAGAACGACCGCGACCGGGCCAGCCTTGAGGAACAGAAGCAGCGCCTTCAGCAGGCCTATGAACTGACGGGCCGGGTGACGGGCACGGGGGCCCAGCTCAGCCCGCAGGAACAGCGCATCCAGCAATTGCGCAACCAGCTTGCCGAGGTCGAAAGCATCTATTCCCCGGACAGCCCGCGCGTCACCACGCTCAAGCGCCGCATCGAGCAGCTCGAAGCCTCCTTCGCGGCCTCGAGCGGTCAGCAGAACCCGACCGAGGCACAGGACCCGGGCAAGGCGCTTCTGGATGTCCAGACCGCCGACATCGATGCAAAGCTCGCGCAGCTGGCCGAGGACCGCACCCGGCTGCAGGACCAGATCACCGAGGTGCAGGCCCGGGTCGACCGCACGCCGGGCAATGCGGTGGCGCTCGAGTCCCTGCAACGCGACTACGAAAACATCCAGAACCAGTACAACCGGGCGGCGGACAGCCTGTCGCGGGCCTCGACCGGGGAACGGATCGAAACGCTGTCGCGCGGCCAGCGGGTCAGCGTGGTCGAGCGCGCCTCGGAGCCTTCGGCCCCGATCAAGCCGAACCGCAAGCAACTGGTGGCGCTCGGCATCCTCGCGGGACTTGCCGTCGCGATGGGGGTTCTTCTGGTGCTCGATCTGCTGTCGGGCAAGATCCAGCGGTCCAAGGATCTGATCAGCGGTCTTGGAATCACGCCGATGGTGACCATCCCGCTGATGCGCAGCGAGGCCGAGATCCGCGCCGTATGGCAGCGCCGGGTGCTGCTGTCGCTGCTGATCGGGGTGGTGGTGCCGCTGCTTTTGTGGGGCATCCACACCTATTACATGCCTTTCGACGAACTTGCCCGCAAGGTTGCGGGTCGGATCGGTCTCAATCTCTAAGCGGAGCCTGCCATGGAAAAGCTGCAGATCGCCATCGAAAAGGCCCGCGCCAGTCGGCTTGCGCACCGCGTTCCGGCCACCGCCGGTGCCGACCCGCAGGCCCCGGCCGTCATCCATGCCGAACATGCCAGCAGCTGGTCGGCGATCCCCGAGATGACGCTCGATCCCGCGGTGCTCGGGCGCAACCGCGTGGTGGCCTACAACACCGGGCCGAGTTCGACCTATTACGACATCCTGCGCACCCGCCTGCGCGACGAGGCAAAGCGGCGCAGCATCCGGCGCATCGCCATCACCTCGACCCGGCCGCAGGCGGGCAAGACGACGACGCTTGCGAACCTGTCGCTCGCCTTCAGCCGGATGCCGGCCTATCGCACGATGGTCTTCGACTTCGACCTGCGGCGTCCGGCGCTGGCCAAGGTGCTGGGGCAGGACCCGGCCCATGACA
>NZ_SAUZ01000021.1 GCF_004022215.1 Paenirhodobacter populi | reverse complement strand
ACCGCGAGGGCAAGGAGCGCTTCGACAGCCGCAATGCGGTGCGCCCGGTTTTTACCAGCGAAAGCGGCGGCCGCATGGCGGGGCCGACCCTCTACGAGGTCCCCGCGGCGGCGTTCCTTGAGGATCACGCCCTGTCGGAAGAGGTCTTCGGCCCGCTGTCGCTGGTCGTCCGGGTGCCGGCGGCCGAGGCGATGGTCGCGCTGGCGAAGGGCTTCGAGGGCCAGCTGACGGCCACGATCCAGATGGAGGCGCCGGATACGGACCTCGCCCGCCGCCTGCTGCCGGTGCTGGAGCGCAAGGCCGGACGGGTGCTGGTGAACGGCTTCCCCACCGGGGTCGAGGTGGTGGATGCGATGGTCCACGGCGGCCCCTATCCCGCCAGCACGAACTTCGGCGCCACCTCCGTCGGCACCATGTCCATCCGCCGCTTCCTCAGACCCGTCTGTTACCAGAACATCCCCGAAGGCGTGCTGCCCGAAGATCTGGAATAAAGTTTGGTCATGCCCCTACGAGAATGTCATTCGGAACGATGAAATGATCCGCAGGATCATGCTCGTTCCGATACGGGGCAGCCTGGATGAACCCTTCAAGATGCCACCGCGACCGGCAGGGCCGCGGCGGTGGGCAATGGAGCCCGGCCGTCACTTGGCCAGCGACGCTTCGTGCAGGTCGATGCGCTGCCAGAAACCCGATGCCGGATCGGTCGAGTCGAGCGGATAGCCCGAGTCGATCGCCGTCTGCTTCAGGATCTCGCGCCGTTCCTCGGCGGAGCGGTTCGGGAACAGCGTGGCGAGCAGAACTTCGGCGCCCTCGGGCACATCCATGGCAACGCCTGCCTCGCCGCTCTGCGGCAGGTCATAGGTCATGGTGAAGTTGTAGAACTCCCGCATCGGCGCGGCGGCCCAGGGATCCGCGGCGGTCGTGCTTACCGCCGCGCATTGCGCGATCGTGGTGCCGCATTCCTTTTCCAGCGCCGTGCGCAGTTCCTCGCGCGCCTCGGAGAACAGCTTCTGATAGGCCGGATCGTTCAGCAGCGCGCTGACGTTGCGTTCCACCACCATGCGGCTGCCGATCACGTCGAGCGGATAGTGCACCCCCAGGACGACGCGCGAATAGCCGTAGCCCGCCGCGCGGTCGACCAGCGCGGTGAACCGCTCGGGCAGCATCTCGGCCAGCAGCAGCGCATCGGTATAGCCGGTGTTGGTATGCCCGCTCGGGAAGGCGCCGGCGGTGGCGGTATAGGGCGCGCCTGTCCTGGTCACGGCGTTATCGGGAACCAGCCGGATCGTGTTCTGGTCGATCAGGAAGGGGCGCGGATAGTTGAAATAGCTCTTCGCCGCGGAGGTGCTGACCTCGCTCATCTTGATCAGCGCGGCGGCCTTGCCGATCTCGCCCTTCTCATAGGCGGTGAGGAAGGCATGGCCGAGCTTTGGGCCGAGCGCCTCGGGCAGGAAGAACAGGTAGGAGATGCCATCCGCATCATACAGCGCATGGTCCTGCTGGGCGGGGGCGGCACCGTGATTGATCTCGGTCACGGTCATCTCGGACCGGGCAAGCTGCCAGCGCGGCAGGACGGTGAAGGACGAAAGCACCTTGATGTCGGCGTCCTGATACTCCTTGACCGGGATCTCGTAGCCGCTGGCCTTGAGCCAGTCGGTATCGGCGTAGGGCGCGCCCTGTTTCGCCTTGTCGACGTTCTCCTGCGTCAGCGGCGCTTTCGCCGAGGCGTCAAGCGCCGCGATCAGCCCCTTGGCCGCATCGTCGAGCAGTCCGCGATAGGTCGGGTCGGCATTGGCTCGGGTGACGGTATCCGCGACGGGTGCGATCTGGGCCGGCGCGACGGCCTGCCAGGCGAGAGCGGGCGACACGGCAAGCAGCCCCGCAACCAGTGCGGTGCTGATGGTCAGCGAATATTTCATTGGAGGGTTCCCACGATATTGTGCGATATCCGGACGCTAGGACTGGAATATGACAGTTCGATTGCACGAGGCGACGCACACGAACAGGTGATCGGCGGTGCCATCGCAGCCGGGCTACGGGACGTCCACCTCATGGATCGGGTGCGCGCAAGCTGTCCAGCCACTCGCTTTCTCGGTTTCAGCCATAGCTCGTCGGCCCTCCGATGGATGCTATGAAGGCGTGCAGGCCGGGGCGGTCGATGATGCGTGAGGGGAACCATATTCGGCGGGCAGCGCCCTCTGCCGCCAGATCCAGTCCATCGGGGTCAAGCGATGTCACGCGCCATTTCCCCCGGACGCCGCCCGCCCGGGCGGAAAGCGCGGCCAGCGCTGGACGGCTGTCATTGATCCGGCGGATCTCGTCCACTTCGTGGCGGCACAGATCCTCGGCGCTGGCCAGTTCCGTGCGCAGGTCTGCCGGCGTCAGGTCGTCGGTGTTGCGGGCCGGGCCGCCGTTCAGGTGAAGGCCCTCGACCGCGACCCGGAACATCCGGGTATCGCGCAGCCCCAGATAGGCCGCCGATTTCGGAAACCGCCGGCGCCCGGGGCGCGGATCTTATCAAGGCCTTAACCACGGGGAGGGTTACCGTTTCAAAACGGCAAACGCAGGCCGGGAAAGCCGCCGATCCCGCAAACGCAGGGTCGACGAGATCGGGCGATACCGGATCAGGGCAATCAGGCGGCGACCTTGCCTCGTGCAGGGGTCTGAACGCCAAGCTGGGCCAGAACATGATCGCGCAGCGTGACGAATTCCGGGCTGGAGCGATCGGCGCGCGCGGCGGCCGGAACCTCGACCACCTCGGCGATCCGGCCCGGCCGGGGATGCAGGACGACGATGCGATGCCCGAGATAGACGGCCTCATCGACGTCATGGGTCACCAGGATCGCAGTTGCCTTTTCATGTGCCACGATGCGCTTCAGTTCGTCCTGCAGCCGCAGGCGCGTCAGCGCGTCCAGCGCACCAAGCGGTTCGTCCAGCAACAGGAACCGCGGCCGGTTCACCAGCGCCCGCGCGATCGCCACCCGCTGCGACATGCCGCCTGACAACTGCGCCGGATAGGCCTGCGCGAAATCGCCGAGCCCGACCAGATCGAGGTGCTCGCGCACCGTGCGATCCTTGTCGGCGCGGCTCAGACCGCTGCGCAAAAGCGCCGCCGCGACATTCCTTTCGGCCGTCAGCCAGGGCAGCAGGCGGTGTTCCTGAAACACGATCGAACGGTCGAGGCCGGGGCCCTTCACCGGCTGGCCGTCGATCTCCAGCGTGCCCTCGAAATCCCGGTCGAGCCCGAGGATCAGCCGCAGCAACGTCGATTTGCCGCAGCCCGAGGCGCCGACGATGGTGATGAATTCGCCGGGCGCGACGGTCAGGTCGATGTCGGACAGCACCTCCACAGGCGCGCCATCGACGGTGAAGGACTTGCTCAGCCGGTTCAGGCGCAGGGCAGGGATGGTCATGGTCTTTTCCACTTCACAAGCAGGGTTTCGGTGCGTTCGGCCAGTGAATTGTAGGCGAGGCCGATCAGCGCGAAGATCAGGATGGTCAGGAACAGCAGGTCGATGTGGAACAGCTGGCTGCCCTCGCTCAGACGTCCGCCAAGGCCGGGCGCGATGTTCAGGAACAGCTCCGACCCCACGGTGGCGAGCCATGCGTAAATCAGCCCGCCGTGCAGTCCGGTGAAGATCGCGGGCAGCGCCGCAGGCAGCGCGACGAGGCGGATATAGTCGCGGCGGCGGAACAGCAGCGCCTCGGACAATTCCCGACAGGTCTGCGGCACCTGCGCAAAGCCCTGCCAGGTGTTGATCACCACCGGCTGAAAGGCGGCGACGGCGATGAAGGCGATCTTGCCGGTGTCGTTGCCGCCGAACCACATTGCCAGCAGCGGCACCCAGGCGAAAAGCGCGGTTTGCCGTTGCGCCACCACGGTCGGACCGATCACGGCGGCGAAGCCGCGCAACAGGCCAAGCGCCGCGCCAAGCGCCAGCCCCGCCCCGGCACCGATGCCGAAGCCAATCAGGTTGCGCCAGAGCGTGGCGCCGATGTCGCCCAGGATCGTGCCTTGCGTCAGTTCGTAGCGCAGCCTTTCAAGGATCTCGAGCGGCGAGGGCAGGAAGCGCCGGTCAACCAGATCGAACTGCCGCGCGGCGATCCAGATCAGCACGATCAGGCCGAAGGAAATCAGCGCGGCGCGCCGTTCCGGCAGGCGCCGGGGAAGGGAAATGTCAGCCATTGCGGCCTCCTGCGTTCCAGGGTTGGGCGCGGCGTTCGAGCCATTTCAGCACCGTGTCGAGCGACAGGCCCAGCAGGCTGACCACCACCATCGAGATCAGCACGAGGTCGAGCTGGAACAGCTGCCGCCCCCAGGTCATCAGATAGCCAAGCCCCTCGAACGAGGCGAAAAGTTCCGCCAGCACCAGCGTCTGCCAGGCATTGGCCAGCCCCTCGCGCAGCCCGGTGAAGATCGACGGCAGCGCCGAGGGCAGCACGATCAGCCGCAGCCGGTCCTGTGGGCGGAAACCGAATACCTCGCCCAGCTCGTTCAGCCGTTCGGGGGTTTCGGCAATGCCGCGCACCGTGCCGATGATGACGGGGATCGAGGCGGACCAGGCGATGACGACATATTTCAGCGGCTCGTCGATCCCCACGAACAGCGCGAGCAGCGGCATCCACGCCAGCACGTTCACCCGCGCGATCGCCTGCACAGGCGGATAGGCATAGGCGCGAAAGCCGGGAAACAGCCCGCAGAGTGCACCGAAGATCAGCCCCAGCCCGGCCCCGGCGGCAAAGCCCACGGCGACCCGGCGGATGCTGACGGCGGTATGCTCGGCCAGAGATCCATCGGCCCAGAGTTCGGTGAAGGTCTGCCAGACGAGTGCGGGGGAGGGCAGGATCTGCGGCGGCAGCCATCCGCGCGCCGCCCCCACCCACCACAGTGCCAAAAGCGCCGCGGGGAAAGACAGGCCAAGCAGCACCGCCGACAGCCGCGCCCAAAGACGACGCCCGAACAGCGACAGGCCCGCGGGGCCGGATCGGAACGCCCCTTTGTCGACGCTGACGCTGGCATTTGCACCTGTGTCGGTAAGGCTCATGGAACGGGTTTCCTGTATGGGGACCGTGCGCCGATGGGGCCGCCGCACGGTCCGGGTGGGTTACTGGGTGACGGTGGATTGCCGCTCCGGCGCGTCGATCTCGCCGGCCTTCACGATTTGCCCGTTGGCGTCGTGCCAGGACCAGAAGTCCTCAAGGTCCAGCTCCGCCAGCGCGCGGTCGAGGTATTGCCGGTCGAACCAGCTGTCGACCCGCGCATCGCCGCGCAGAAGACCGTATTCCTGCGCTGCACGCGCCTGTTCGTTGTAGCGCGCGACGACATAGTCATCGATCAGCGGATTGATGATCTGCGACAGACGCACCCCTTCGAAATTCGCCTCGAAGGTTTCCTTGGGGAAGCCGGACAGTGTCCAGGCATCAAAGGCTTCTTCGCGGTTCCCGTCCTCCGAGATGAAGGCCGCCGCCTTGACGATGGTGTTCACCACCCTCTGGGTCAGGTCGGGATGCGCCTCGGCGAAGGCCTCGGTCACGAGGAAGGAGGAATTCCGCCCGAGTGTCGGATCGTCGCCCTTGGTGGTGTAGGGAATCTTCACCACGCCGCGCTGCGCGAGCGAGATGTATTCCTGCCCGCCGAACACCGCCTCGACATTGCCCGAGGTCAGTGCCGCGACGGCGGATCCGGCATCGAGGTTGATGAAGCGCACGTCCTTTTCGCTCAGCCCGTGCAGGGCCAGAATGCGGTCGGTGGCGTTTTGCAGGTTGGTGCCCTTGAACAGGGCGACCTTCTTGCCGCGCACATCCTCGACCGAGTTGATGTCGCTGTCGGGCGCGACGGCAAGGTAGATCGGGTCGTTGCGCCCGGTCGCGAGAATGAACTTGTGCTTCAGCCCGTTCGCCCGTCCGACGATGGCAGGCAGATCGCCCAGCAGGAAGAAGTCGAGCTGCCCCGCCGCCACGGCCTCGTTCAACGCCGGGCCTGCGCCGCGATAGAAGGTCCAGGTGACCTTGATATCGGGGGCGTCCGCGAATTCCTTTTCGATCAGTTCGCGGGCCCGGACATAGGGGATCGCGGTGCTGTGGGAATAGGGTTTGTTGTCGGCGCCGACGCCAGGGAAGCCAAAGCGGATCTCGGTTTCGGCGGCGGCGGGGCCGGTGATCGCAAGACCAAGGGCAAACGCCGCGAAGATGTGTTTGATGGTCATCAGGCTTCCCCTTATTCGGCGGCGATGGCCGGTGCCTTGTCGACACGGCTGAGGGTGACGCTGCGGCGGCCGTCGATGGCGGTGGGCACATCGCCCTCGATGGTCACCCGGCGCACCACGCGGTGCTGGTCGCCATAGTCGTTGACGGCGTAATGCTGCGTCGCGCGGTTGTCCCAGACCGCCACGTCCCCCGCGCGCCAGCGCCACCGCACCGTCACCTCCTGCGCGGTGATATGATCCTGAAACAGCTGGAACAGCCGGGCACTGTCGGCGCGCGAGACGCCAACGAAACGCTGCGCGAAATTGCCCAGAAGCAGCGTCCGTTCGCCGGTTTCCAGCACGCGCACGACCGGGTGTTCGGTTTCATAGACCGTGCGGGTGAAGGTCTTTTCAAATTCGCGCCGTTCCTCTTCGGTGGCATGCGGGCGGACGGCGGCGTAGTCATAGGCGTTGCTGTGCACGGCCCAGAGATTGTCGGCCAGCAGCTTCAGCGGCGCGGGCAGGCGTTCGTAGGCGGCAACGGTGTTCGCCCAGACGGTATCGCCGCCGAACTCCGGCACGACCAGCGCCCGCAGGATCGAGATCTTGGGATAGGCCTCGACGAAGGTCACATCGGTGTGCCACTGATCGGCCCGCGCGCCGCCCGCCTGCCCGGCTTCTCGTGCCCCGCTACGCCGGGTGTCGAGATCGAGGATCGAGGCCGACCCCTTGAGCGATCCTTGCGTCGGATGCGCGACCGGCGCGCCGAAACGGGCGCCGAAAGCCTCGTGCGTCGCATCGTCCAGATGCGTCTGGTCTCGGAAGAACAGCACCTTGTGTTTCAGCAACAGCGCGTAGAGCGCGCGGATCACTGGTTCGGACAGGTCGCCCGACAGCCGGATATTGGCGATTTCCGCGCCGATATGGCCCGAGATGCGGCGGATGTCACCCGGCGGGATGACGGCCTCGATCTCGGCGTCGGACAGGTTGGGGGTAACGTTGATGGTCATGATGGGTCCTCGTGTTTTCAGGGTGAGCAGATCCGGCCCGCGGGAAAACCGCAGGGGAAGGAAACGTCGGCCATCCGGCCCGCAGGCGGGAGGAATGGCCCTTGTCAGGTGGTTCGGAGGGTCAGCGACAGAGCGTCATTCGGCACGCTCCAACTCGGGCCGGGCCAGCGGCCGGGCGCGATGCGGTTGCCGCGCGGGCCAGCCGAGGCCGAGGTTCCCGCGCAGCGTCTGCGCCTCGTATTCCGTCCGGGCGAGGCCGCGGCGGCGCAGTTCGGGCAGCACCTGCGCGATGAAATCGTCCAGCCCGCCCGGCAGCGTCGGCGGCATCACGTTGAAGCCATCGGCGCCGCCGTTGAGGAACCGCTCCTCGATCTGGTCGGCGATGTCGGATGCGGTGCCCACCACCTGCCAGTGACCGCGTGCCCCGGCGGTGCGCCGGGCCAGTTCGGCGATCGACAGGTTGTCGCGGCGCGCGAGATCCACCAGCAGGTGCTGACGGCTCTTGCCGCCGTTCGTCTCGGGCAGGTCGGGCACCGGACCGTCGGGATCGTGGCCCGACAGATCGACGCCGATCATCTGCGACAGCAATTGCAGCCCGACGGCGGGATGGATCAGATCCTGCAGTTCGGCGAACGTGTCCTCGGCTTCGGCGCGGGTGCGGCCGACGACCGGGAAGATGCCGGGCATGACCAGCAGGTCATTCGGGGCGCGGCCGTATTTCGCCAGCCGTCCCTTGAGATCGGCATAGAACGCCTGCGCATCGGCCAGCGTCTGCTGCGCGGTAAAGACGACCTCGGCGGTGCGGGCCGCAAGATCCTTGCCCGGTTCGGACGATCCTGCCTGCACGATCACCGGCTGGCCCTGCGGCGAGCGCGCGACATTGAGCGGCCCGGCCACCGAGAAATGCGGCCCGCGGTGATGGATCGCATGGCGTTTCGCCCCGTCGAGGAACCGGCCGCTGGCACGGTCGCGCAGGAAGGCGCCGTCCTCGTGGCTGTTCCACAGCTCGACCACCACGTCGACGAATTCCTCCGCCCGGGTATAGCGGTTCGCATGCAGCAGATGTGGCGCGTCCGAGAAGTTGCGCGCCTCCGCCTCGGTGTTCGAGGTGACGAGGTTCCATCCCGCCCGGCCCGCGCTGATCGCGTCGAGCGAGGCGAACTTGCGCGCCAGATTGTAGGGTTCGTTGAAGGTGGTCGAGACGGTGCCCACCAGCCCGATGGTGTCCGTCACGGCGGCAAGCGCCGACAGCAGCGTCAGCGGCTCGAAAAAGGCCGAGCGCGAGCTGCGTTCGCCCGTCACCGGGGCGAGGTCGCGCACCCCGAGCGTGTCGTCCAGAAACAACAGGTCGAATTTCGCGGCCTCGGCCTTGCGGGCTATGTCCGCATAGGCGCGGAAATTGGAACCGAGATCCGCTGCGGACGAAGGATGCCGCCATGCCGCCACATGATGCCCCGGCGCCATGAGGAAGGCGCCCAGCCTGAGCTTTCTCGACGGTGTTCCAGCCATGTGCGATCCCCTCGTTTGAGGTCCCGACAACGGCGCCGGAACATCAACAGGATAAGGGGGGCGGTCACTTTCTGTCGATAATCTCTACCGGAATTATATATTATATTGGCCGGCGGGGACGATGACAATTTTTTGGCAAAAGGGGGCCTCGCACCAGATCGGCGAAATCAGCGGTTTCGGGATGGGCGGCGCCTTCGGGGATGCCGGACAGATTCGCTGACGCCCGGAGCGACCGCGTCAGATCATCCTGTGCCGCCCGATCGGCAGCATGATCGGCCGTCCCGAGGTCGGATCGGTGATGACCCGGCTTTCGAGGCCGAAGACCGCGCGGATGTTGGCTTCGGTCAGGATGGCCTCGGGCGGGCCGGCGGCATGGATGCGTCCGCCCGCCATCGCCACCAGATGGTCGGCGTAGCGCGCGGCAAGGTTCAGGTCATGCAGCACCATCATGATCGTCGTGCCGCGCGTGCGGTTCAGGTCGGTCAGCAGGTCCAGCACCTCGATCTGGTGATTGATGTCAAGGAAGGTCGTCGGTTCGTCCAGCAGCAGCAGACCGGTTTCCTGCGCCAGCGCCATGGCGATCCAGACGCGCTGGCGCTGTCCGCCAGAAAGCTCGTCCACGGGGCGGTCGGCCAGATCGAAGGTGTGCGTGACCTCCAGCGCGGCGGCCACGGCTTCGTCGTCGCGGGCGCTCCAGCGCGACAGGAGGCCCTGATGCGGATAGCGCCCGCGGCTGACCAGATCGGCGACCGTGATGCCCTCGGGAGCGATCGGCGATTGCGGCAGCAGGCCCAGCACCTGCGCCAGCCGCCGCGACGGGATGCGGTGGATCGACGTGCCGTCCAGCAACACCTGCCCCGCGCGCGGTTTCAGCAGGCGCGACATGACCCGCAGCAGGGTGGACTTGCCGCAGGCATTGGCGCCGACGATCACTGTGATCCTGCCGGGCAGCAGGTCGAGGTCGAGCCCGTCCAGAATGACCGTATCGCCATAGCCCGCGCTGATGCGGCTGGCGTTCAGGATGTGGCGGGTCATGGCGTGCCTCCGGCGCGATTGGCGCGCACGATCAGGGTGATGAGGAAGGGCGCCCCAAGCGCCCCGGTCACGATCCCCACGGGATAGCGGCGCGGCAGCAGGAACTGTCCGGCATAATCGCCGAGCAGGACCAGCAGCGCCCCCACCAGCGCGGCGGGCAGGAGCAGCGAGCCGTTGTTGCGGATGATCCGCGCGGCGATCGGTCCCGACAGGAAGGCGACGAAGGCGATCGGCCCGGCGACGGCGGTGGCCACGGCGATCAGCCCGACGGCGGCGATGACGATGGTGATGCGGGTGCGCGCCACAGGTGTGCCAAGTGCCGCGGCGGTGTCATCGCCAAGGCGCAGCGCCTCCAGGTCCCGCGCCCGGCTGAAGAGCACCCCGCCGAACAGGATCAGCGCCGCCAGCACCGGGACCGATTGCGCGGGCTGCGCGCCGTTCACGCTGCCGGTCAGCCAGCGCATCGCCTCTTGCAGGTTCCAGGCAGAGGCGCCGGACAGGACATAGGCGACGAAGCTGTTGAGCATGGCCGACACCCCGATGCCCACAAGGATCAGCCGCGCCCCGGCGACGCCGTTGCGCCACGACAGCGCATAGATCAGCAGCGCCACCCCCAGCCCCGCGATCACCGCAAAGATCGATACCACCGGCCCGTTCAGCCCCAGCACGACGATGGCGAAGACGGCGGCCGCGCTGGCGCCGGAACTGATGCCGATGATGTCCGGGCTGGCCAGCGGGTTGCGCAACATGGTCTGGAAAGCCACCCCGCCCATACCGAAGCTTGCCCCGGCCAGCACCGCCAGCACCGCGCGTGGCAACCGCAGCCGGCCGATGGTGAAGCTGGCGCCCGGGATATCCTCGCCCGTCAGCACGCGGAACACGGTGCCGGGCGGGGTAAAGGACTGGCCCAGCATCAGCGTCAGCGCGAAACCCGCCGCCAGCAGCACCAGCAGCAGGGCGATCACGCGCCGGCGCGCTTGGGAACGGGTCTTGCGGGCGGTGGTGATGGCGGAAACGGACAGCATGCTCACAGCTCCCGCACACGCTGGTGGCGCAGCACCCAGATGAAGAAGGGCGCGCCGACGAAGGCGGTGACGATGCCCACGTCCAGCTCGGCCGGGCGGGCGATGATGCGGCCGATCACATCGGCGCCGAGCAGCAGCCCCGCCCCGGTCAGCGCCGAAAAGGGCAGAAGCCAGCGGTGATCGACCCCCACAAGCAACCGGCACAGATGCGGCACCACCAGCCCCAGAAAGCCGATCGGCCCGCAGATCGCGGTGGTCGCACCGCACAGCAGGACCGCGCCAAGCGCCGCGAAGGCGCGGGCAAAGGCCACGCTTTCACCAAGCCCCGCCGCCAGATCGTCGCCAAGCGCCAGCGCGTTCAGCCTGCGCGCCGACAGCAGGCACAGCACGAAGCCCGCGATCAGCACCGGCACGACCTCAACCGTGCGGGCGAAGGTCGCGCCGCCGATGCCGCCGATCTGCCACAGCCGGATGCCCCCCGCGATATCGTTCCGCGGCAGCACGATGGCGATCACCAGCGCCGCGAAGGCGACCGACGAAGCCGCCCCCGCCAGCGCCAGCTTCAAGGGCGTCGCCCCGCCGCGCCCCATCGAGCCGATGGCATAGACGAAGACCGCCGCCACCCCCGCGCCAAGGATCGCCGTCCAGATATAGGCCTGCGCCGTGGCGATGCCGAACCACGCGACACCGATCACCACGGCAAGCGAGGCCCCCATATTGACCCCCAGTATCCCCGGATCGGCCAGCGGATTGCGTGTCACGCCCTGCATCACCGCTCCGGCCAGACCAAGCGCCGCGCCGGCGAGCAGGCCCAGCACCGTGCGTGGCAGGCGCGCGGCGACGGCGGCCTGATCGGTGTTTTCGATCCGCCCGGCGAATGCCGCCAGAATATCGGACAGGCCGACCTCGCGCGTGCCGATGGCGACGGACAGCGCCGAGATCACCGCCACCCCCGCCAGCACCGCGATCAGCGCAAGCAGCCGGACCCGGTTCGACCGTTCGATCACGCGCGCGCGGCGGAGGGCGGAAAGGCTGCGTGCTGTCATCGGCGGCATGCCGTCATCGCGCGGCTTCGGACTTCCGCGCCGCCTCGGACAGCATCGCCACATAATCCTTCAGCACCCAGGGTATCGACAGCGGCGTCGGATTGGCGGCGGTGCCGACCGGATCGCGGCCCAGAAGCACGATCGCCCCCTTTTCGACCGCCGGCATCCGCGCGATCAGCGGATCCTTTTCCACGGCCTCCAGCAAGGACGGGCTGCCATAGGTCACGATGATGTCTACATCGTCGAAGGCATCCACGCGCTCGGCGCTGATCTCGCCGGCGAAACGCCCGCTGGCCGAGGCCTCCTGCACGCTTTTCGGCGAAACCAGCCCCAGATCGGCGAAGAATTTCACCCGCGTGTCGTGGGTCGTGTAAAAGCGCACCATGCTCAGGTCGGTGGTGTCGACATGGGTGATGAACATCGCCGATTTGCCGGCAAGTTCCGGATGGCCGGCGGTGACGTCGGCGATCTCGGCCTCGATCCGGCCGATCAGCGCGGCACCCTCGGCCTGCATCCCCATGCCTTCGCTGTTCAGCGCGATCATCTGCCGCCAGTCGGTGGCCCATGGCGCCTCGGGGAAGGCGACGACCGGGGCGATCTGGCTGAGCGTATCGTAATCCGACTGGCTCAGCCCTGAATAGGCGGCAAGGATCACATCGGGTTCGGTGGCGGCCACGGCCTCGAAATCGATCCCGTCGCCCTCGTCGAACAGCACGGGGGCGGGGGCGTTCAGCTCCTTCAGCCGCGCGGCGACCCAGGGCAGGATGCCGTCGCCGTCGTCATCGCCGAAATTCGCCCGCGCCATGCCGACCGGCACGACGCCAAGCGCCAGTGGCACTTCCTGATTGGCCCAGGCCACCGTGGCGATCCGCTGCGGTCTGGCGGGAATGACCGTGGTGCCAAGCGCATGTCGGATGGTGATCGGATAGCTGTCCTGCTGCGCCTGACCCGGCCCGGCCAGCAGCAGGCACAGCGCCAGCGGCGCGGTCACGAAGCGGAGGATGGAACGAAGGATGGAAGGCATCATGCGGCCCCTTGCTCAGCGGTGTTGCATATCCGATCTTTTTCGTGGGCTTTTCAGGTCGCATCCCATGCGTCAAGACTTGCTCGGGCGGGGGCCGGGACGGACCGGACGATTTCCATGGAAACTGACAAAAAAAGTAGGAATACACAATACGGGCCTCGGCGCGCCGGGTAGGACGGGGACAATGGTTCGTCGCCCCTTCCGGGTGCCGGCTGTCCGGGCATCGCCCGCGCAGGCCCCGGATCGCGGGCGGATCATCCTTCATCAGCCATCCGCCGGGCCGTGCCGGCGGTCGCCAGACACGCAAATCATCTTGTGGAATTTGGCAATGTCCATCGACTTTCCGGACGGCAAGGGCGCTTTCGCCGGCCGCCGTTACCTGCGGGCCGCGCTCTGGGGCTGCACCGCGCTTGTCGTCCTTTCGCCCGTGGCCCCTATGGCGCAGCAGGCCGATATCCTGCCCCAGATCGTGGTCGAGGGCGTCGGCACGAGCGAAGATGCGGACGACAGCTCGACCGTCGCCCTGCGCTCGGCCAGCGGGTCCAGAATGGCCGCGCCGCTTCTGGATACGCCCGCCTCGGTTTCCGTGGTGACGGCGAAGGAGATCGAGGACCGCGGCGCCACCAGCGTCGAGCAGGTGCTGCAATACACCGCCGGCGTGACGACCGACTATTACGGCTCGGACGACCGTTTCGACTTCTTCATGATCCGCGGGTTCGACGCCAATACCTACCGCGACGGGTTGCCGCTTGGCGCGCCCTTCGGCGGGATCCGCGAGGAGCCCTTTGCCTTCGAGCGTGTCGAGGTGGTGAAAGGCGCGAATTCCACCACGTTCGGGGTTTCCGATCCCGGCGGCTCGGTCAATTACGTGACCAAGCTGCCGCGCGACCATCGGTTCGGACAGGCCTATGTGACGGGCGGTTCCTTTGACCACCGCGAGGTCGGATTCGATTTCGGCGACAAGCTGACGCCGGAGTCCAACTGGTCCTATCGCATCACCGGCAAATGGAAGGATGCGAACAAGGAATACGACCATTCCCGCGACGACGACCGGTTCCTGATGGGCGGGCTGACGTGGCAGCCGACCGACGCCACCAGCCTCAGCTTTGTCATCGACTACCTGAAACGCGATTCCGTGCCCGGCAGCGGTGGCCAGCCGGTGGGCGCGAACCTTGCGCGCAGCACCTTCCTCGGCGAGCCGGACTACAATTTCCGCGGGGTCGAGCGCACCTCGCTGTCCATGCTGTTCTCGCATGATTTCGGCACGGGGCTGAGCATGGGGGCCGGCGCGCGCTACAGCAAGGCCAGCACCGATTTCGGCTATGCCTATATCGCCGGGATCGTCGATGCGGAAAACACCATCGCCAGCCGCGCTTTCTTTGGCAACGACAGCTCGAACGAAGCCTTCGTCGCCGACGCGCATCTGCAATACGACACCAGCTTCGCCACGGTCCGGAGCCGCACGCTGGCAGGGGTCGAATATCGCGATTCCTCGGCGGACAATACGGCGTTCTATACCAGCGCACCGAATATCGACTGGTCGAACCCGGTCTATTCCGGCGGGCCGGGCGTGCTGGCGCCCTATAGCAGCAACCATACGAACACCGAAGGCAAGGCGATCTACCTGCAACAGGAATTCACCTTTTCGGACCGGATCATCGCGACATTCGGGCTGCGCCACGACTGGCTGGACACGACCGTGCGCAACAGGCTGACCTCGGCAAGCACCTCGGGCGATGTCAGCAAGACGACGAAGCGGCTTGGTCTGACCTACAAGGTGACGGATGAATTCTCGACCTTCGCCAGCTATGCGGAATCCGTCGCGCCGCCGGATTCGACCAGCGTCGAGCCGGAAGAGGGCAAGCAATACGAACTCGGCGTGAAATACCAGCCCGCGGTGATGCGCGCGCTGTTCAGCGCCGCGGTCTACGACCTGACCAAGACGAACATCTCCGCCACCGATCCGGTGACGCTGCAAAAGGAACCGATCGGCAAGGTCCGGGTGCGGGGCATCGACCTTGAGGCGAAGGCGGAGCTGACGGATCGGGTTAGCCTGATCGCCTCTTATTCGCATTTCGATTCGAAGATCGTCGACAATGGGGCGGATGGCAATGTCGGCAACCGGATGCAGTTCGTGCCGAAGGATGTGGCCGCGCTCTGGGCAACCTACAGCCTGCCGGGGCAGGCCGCGCGCAATGACCTGACCTTCGGGCTGGGCGCGCGTTACACCGGGTCCTATTACATGGACAACGCCAATACGCAGGCCACGGGCGGGGCGGTGACCTATGACGCCGCCGTCACCTATGATCTGCGCGAGGACACCACCCTTGCGCTGAATGTCTCGAACCTGTTCGACAAGAAATACGTCGCCTATGGCGGCTTCGGCGCGGATTTCTACAACCCGGGGCGCGAGGTCGCGCTGACGCTGCGCCACAGCTGGTGAGGTCGTTCAATGCGCCTGCTGCTGGCGTCGCCATGCGGCGGGCGTTTCCCCCGCAATCCGTCGAAAGGTCTTGGTCAGATGGGCCTGATCGGAAAAGCCGAGCCGCGCCGCGATATCGGCCAAGGGCAGATCACCTTCCAGCAAAAGGCGCCGCGCGGCATCGATGCGCTGTTCCGTCTGCCATTGCAGGGGGGTCTTGCCCGTCGTCTTGCGGAAGACCGCGGAAAACCAGCTTTCCGACAGCCCGACCATCGCCGCCATTTCGCCCACGCTCAGCCGCCGGTCGCCATGCGCCGCGACGTGGCGGGTCAGCCGGCGCATCTGCGCGGCGGTCAGCCCGCCCGCGGCGCGCGGGGCGCCTTCGGGCGGCAGGTCCAGCAGCCCGGCGACGATGCTGCCCACAAGGCTTTCGGCATAGACGGCGTGTCTGAGCGGATGCGACACCTCCTCCACCAGCAGGCGCGCCAGCGCCTCGATCGCCGCGACATCCTGGATCTCGACCGGGTGTTTCATCGCGGCCAGCGCCGCCGACGCCCCGACCGAGGGCGTCAGGAAGCGCAGCAGCCGGTCCCTGTGGATATGCACATCCAGATGCGAGAAACGATGGTCGGCGGTGAAGCTGGTCCACAATGGCACGCCAGCCGGCACATAGACGGCGCGGGTCATCGGCCGGGCATGGCCCGCCATCGTCCCGTCGCGGTTCGACATCAGGATATGCGACGAGACGTCGTTGAAGAAGAACACGATCCGCGGGTCCGGCGAAACGTAATAGCCATGCGCGCCGTTCCGGCCCTCTGCCTCCCAGAACACGCTGACCAGACCATCGAGGCCGCGCCACCGGACCGGCACGAGCGGGCGTATGCCCTCGGTCCGGCAGGTCATCGAATGCAGATAGCCCATCCCCTGAATCCCCCGTGCGTTGCGGATGTGAAAGCGTGAGGGCCTGCCTGCCTGTCCGACGGCGCGCCGCGCCGCTTCCGGTTCCGGGGGAGCGATCCACAGTCGCGCATATTGGTCCATCCGGCCGCGCCTTGCAACCGCAGCGCATCGGAGCCACCCTGACGCGCCGCACCGGCCCGACCCCGCACCGACAGGCAGGACGCCTCCTTACATGCTGAAAGACTTCTTTTCCTACTACCGCCCGCACAAGCGCCTGTTCTGGCTGGATTTCGGCTGCGCCATCCTGTCCGGCCTGCTGGAGCTGTCGTTCCCGATCGCGATCACCGTCTTCATCGACCGGCTGCTGCCTCTGGGCGACTGGACGCTGACCATCGCGGCGGCCGGCGGCCTGCTGCTGGTCTATGCGCTGAACACCGCGCTGATGGGGATCGTGATCTACTGGGGCCACAAGCTGGGCATCGAGATCGAGACCGAGATGCGCGCCCGCGCCTTTGCCCATCTGACGCGGCTTGGCTGGGGCTGGTATGACCGCGCCCGCACCGGCAAGCTGGTGGCGCGCGTGACCCGCGACCTCGAGGAGATCGGCGAGGTCGCCCACCACGGCCCCGAGGATCTGGTGATCGCGATCATGACCTTTGCCGGGGCCTTCGTACTGATGCTGAACCTGCATGTGACGCTGGCGCTGATCACCGCGCTGATCGTGCCGGTGACGGTCTGGCTGGTGGTGGTCTACGGCGGCCGCATGACCCGCACCTGGCAGGAGATCTACGCCCGCGTCGGCCAGTTCAACGTGCGTCTGGAAGAGGCGATCGGCGGCATCCGCGTCGTGCAGGCCTTTGCCAACGAGACGCATGAACGCCGCCTGTTCGCGCGCGACAACGCCGCCTATCGCGGCACCAAGCTGGAAGCCTACCGCGTCATGGCGGTCTCGACCGCCATCCATTACATGGGGCTGCGCTTCGTTCAGGTGGTGGTGATGGTGGTGGGTGCGGGCTTCGTGCTGGCGGGCAGCATGAGCACCGGGGCCTTCGTCGGCTTCCTGCTGCTGGTCGGCGTGTTCTTCCGCCCGCTGGAAAAGATCGCCGCGGTGATCGAGACCTATCCGCGCGGCATCGCCGGTTTCCGCCGCTTTCAGGAATTGCTGGAGACCGAGCCCGACGTGCGCGACCGCCCCGATGCGATCCCTGCGCCGCCTCTGGCGGGCGATATCCGGTTCGAGGATGTCTCCTTCAGCTATGACGGGCACCGCGCCATCCTGAACCACGTCTCGCTGTCCGTGACGGCGGGGGAGACGGTGGCCTTTGTCGGCGCCTCGGGCGCGGGGAAGACCACGCTGCTGGCGCTGCTGCCGCGGTTCTACGAACCGACCTCGGGCCGGATCCGCATCGACGGGCTGGACCTTGCGCAGATGACGCTCGAAAGCCTGCGGCGGCAGATCGGCATCGTCTCGCAGGACGTGTTCCTGTTCGGCGCCAGCCTGCGCGAGAACATCGCCTATGGCCGCCTTGGCGCCAGCGAGGAAGAGATCATCGCCGCCGCCGAAAAGGCGCAGCTTTCCGGGCTGATCGCCGGCCTGTCCGAGGGGCTGGACACCGAGGTCGGCGAACGCGGGGTGATGCTGTCCGGCGGGCAAAAACAGCGCGTGGCGATCGCCCGCGCCTTCCTGAAGAACCCGCCGATCCTCGTGCTGGACGAGGCGACATCGGCGCTGGATACCGAAACCGAGCGCGAGATTCAGGCGGCGCTGGAGGCGCTGGCCGTCGGGCGCACGACGCTGGTGATCGCGCACCGGCTGGGCACGATCCGCAACGCCGACCGGATCGTGGTGATGGAACATGGACAGATCCGCGAGATCGGCAGCCATGCCGAATTGCTGGCCCGCGACGGGCTTTATGCCCGGCTCGCCGCCTGAGCCGGGAGCCGAAAGGACATGGGATGACCCACAAGATCCTGTCGCATGGGGCGATCGCCTTGCCCTTCACGGTGGTCCGGGACTGGGCGAAGACCTCACCCCAATACGAGGATCATGGCCGGGTCGAGCCGGACGGATCGCTGGTGCTGGCCTTCGGCGCGGGCGAGGTCGGCATTACCCCGGACGGCGCGGAAACCCGCCTGTGGATCGGCGCGCAGGACGCCGCCGGGGCGCAGGTGTTGCGCGATTTCATCAACCAGACGGCCGCCGAGGCCGGCGTTGCGATCCGCTGGCGGGAACGGTTCACCCCGGGCCGGCCTGTGAACCTGAGCCTTGGCCGCGTCACCGCGATCCGGCGGATCAGCCCGGCCTTCCGACGGGTCGAGGTCGAGGGGCCGGACATCGCGCGGCTTCTGGGTGGCGGGCTGCATTTCCGCCTGCTGATGGGCCCACAGGGGGCAGGCTGGCCGACGATAGATACCGCCGGCCTGACGCAATGGGAGGGTGGCATCGCTGCCTGGCATCGCCCGGTTTACACGATCCGCACCATCTCGGAGACAGGCGGGATCGGTTTCGACATCTTCCTGCACGAAGGTGGCCGCGTCAGCCAGTGGTCCGAGGCCCTGCATATCGGCGATGAGGTCGCGCTGATGGGGCCTTCGGGTGGCGATATTCCCGCCGATCCCGGCTGGATCGGCCTGTTTGGCGATGAAACCGCGCTGCCGGCACTGGCGCGTATTCTCGCGGCGCTGCCAGCCGGAGCACGGGGGCAGGCGGATATTCTGGTGCCCGAGGCCGCCGATATCCAGCCCTTGCCGCATCCGGCGGGGGTGCGTCTGAACTGGCTCTTGCGCAGCGATGGCGGCGATCTGCTGGCGGCGCTTGCCGAGATGACCCCACCCGGGGCCGGCCGATTCGTCTTTTTCGCTGCAGGCAAGACGGAAACCACCGCGGCCCGCCGTATTCTGGAAGGGCGGGGTTTCGGCAAGAAGGAATTCTGGGCGATGGCCTACTGGCAATAGGCCGAGGCCTATTACCTTGCAATGGTTATCGATTTCCATTCCCGGCGTGTGATCGGCCGGTTTCGAGGTCATGGCCCGGCTTGGCGGCGGCGGGGGGCCCGGCGTCGAACGGTGCTGCAGAGGAAGGGCTTTCATCCCACTTCGGCCGTGGGACGGGTGGGTGCGGCAACGGTGGCCGTGGTCCCGCGCGGACTGGATGCGGCGCAGGCGCGCAACGCGCTGTCCAACGCGGCGACGGGGGCGGGCGGGCTGATGGGCCCCTTTGGCGCTCATGGCAAGCCGTTCATTCCGGTAAGGCTGCGATGGCCGGAATCCTCGCCGCCGACCTCGCGCAGGAGGTGCCGCTTCATGCCGCCAGGGGATTGCTCGGAGTGCCGCGCACGCTGCTGCTCAAGGTCAATGCGGGGCATCCGGCCCTGTCGGATCCGCGCGCCCGTCAGGCGCTGAGCATGGTGATCGACCGTGAGGGGCTGGCCGAGGCGATCCTGCGCTTTCCGGCAGGCGGCACGCAGCTTTTCCCGCCCTCGCTCGGCGAATGGCATGCCGAAGGGGTCGCGCCGCTGGCCTGTGACCCTGAAAAGGCCCGGGCGCTGCTGGCGGAGCTAGGCTGGCAGCCGGGGCCGGATGGCATCCTGACCCGGAACGGCGAGCGTTTCAGCCTGACGCTGACGACCTTCCCCGACCGGCCGGAATTGCCGCTCTCGGCGGCGGTGCTGCAACAGATGGCATCGGCATGATCTTGCCGGAACGGATGGCGCGGTCCGCCTTTGCGCCGGCGCTCTGGCTACCCGGCGGAAGGTTGGTTATCGTCGCGTCATGCGCCGCGGCATTTGTCTTATCGCTTTGATCGTGCCCCTGAGCTTCGGGGCAGCGCGGGGATATGCCCATCCACATGAGTTCATCGATACCGGCATAACCTTCCGGTTCGACGCGCAGGCGCGGCTGGACTCGATCGGCGTCGTCTGGGTCTGGGACGAGCTGACATCGATGCTGATCGTCGCGGACATGGGCATGGATGCGGATGGCGATGGCAGGCTGACGGACGGGGAACTGGACCGGCTGCGCGATCATTTCAGCGACTGGCCCGAGGGGTTCGACGGGGATCTTCATGTCCGTCAGGATGGCGGCGCGGTCGCATTGAGCGGCCCCGTCGACACGCGCGCCGAATATCGGGACGGCCGGCTGGTCGTCAGCCATGTTCGGGTGCTGCCGGACCGCATTTCCCCCGAAACCGGCCCGGTCATCCTGCAGGCCTACGATCCCGGCTATTATGCCTTCTACGATCTGGCGGGCGCCCCCGCGATCCTCGGGCGCGAGGATTGCCGCGTCGACATCCGCAAGGCCGACATTACGGCCGCGCAGAAGCTTTACGATCAGTTGCTGGGACAATTGACCGAAGAGGAAATCATGGAAGAAGGCAGGTATCCCGAGGTTGGGGGTGCCTTTGCCGATGAGGTCAGGCTGGAATGCGACAGGCGGCGGTGATCGCAATCCTCATGGCGATCGTCGGATTGTCCTTCGCCCTTGGGCCGCAGGACTGGTTCGCCCGTCATGTGATCTCTTTGCAGCGGGAGGCGCAGAACGCGCTTGCGGGGGCGCTGCGCGCGCTCCGGGCGGGTCAGCCGGGGGCGGTTTCCGCCTTTCTCCTGCTTTGCTTCTCGCACGGGTTCCTGCATGCGCTCGGCCCCGGTCACGGGAAGGCCGTGCTCGCCGCATATGGCGCCGCGTCGCCGACCTCGTTGCGCCGGCTGATGGTGGTGGCGGCACTGTCAAGTCTGGCGCAGGCGGCAATGGCGGTGGCTCTGGTCTATGCCGCGGTCTGGCTGCTTGACGGCGCGCGTGGCCGGATCGAGGGGCTTGCCGCGATGATCGAGCCGCTTTCGTTCACGCTGGTCGGAGTCCTTGGCCTGTTGCTCGTCAAGCGGGGCGCAGGGCGTCTGGCCGAAGTCCGGAGGGGAGGGGCGGATCCTCACGATCACCCGCCCGGCTGCGGCTGCGGCCACGCGCATGCTCCGCTCACGCTTTCCGCGACGCGCGACCGGTGGGAAGCCACGGCACTGATCCTCGGCATCGCGCTGCGCCCCTGCAGCAGCGCGCTTTTCCTGCTGATCCTGACATGGCGGTTCGATCTGGATCTTCTGGGCATCCTCGGTGTTCTGGTCATGGGGCTGGGGACGGTGATGGTCACGGCGTCGGCAGGACTGATCGCCCAGTTGATGCGGCGGGGGATGTTTCTGGCCCTGCCCGCGGGGCGGTCCCTGGTGCCCGCAATGGCGGTATCGGAAATCACGCTTGGCGCGGCAATCGCGGTTCTGGCCGGTGTGACGGTTTTCCGCCTGATCTGACATGCCCGGTGTGTCCGGGCTCCGGAGACAACGGACTGTGCCGCCACTTCGGCGCTGGCAGCCGATATCCATCCGGGAAAACCGGTCGTGACGGTGTCCCCCGCAAAGGGCAGCATCGGGCCGGGGTTGGGTCAAATGCCGGTTCTGGCAATGCCCCGGAGAATGTCGTTCTCCACAATGGCGCCTGCGCCCACATGAATGCGCGGAGATGGCATGACAGTGGATGAGAGCATTTCACTTTACGCCCTTGTCGCAAAGGCCATAGCTGGCCCGCTCAGGAAACGGCGGGCTTCTTCCTTGCGCGGATGAAGGAATGCAGGCTGACGATTTCATATCCCAGCCGGTCTGCCAGATCCTGCCGTATCCGGTTCAGCTCTTCGCTTGGCAGTTCGATCACCTCGCCGCTGTCGACATCGACAAGGTGGTCATGCTGCGACGCGGGGGTGATTTCAAAGCGGGCGGGTTCGTTCTCGAAGGTCAGCCGCTGTACGAGGCCCGCCTCCTCCAGCGTCGAGAGCGTGCGGTAGACCGTGGCGAGCGAGACGGAATCGTCTAACGCCCGCACCCGCACGAAGATTTCCTCGGCATTCGGATGGTCGGTCGATTCCATCAGGGTCGCCAGCAGCGCGACGCGCTGCTGCGTCACCTTCAGCCCCGCTTCCCGCAGGGCCTGAACGAATTCGCTGCTGTCGTTCGGCATGACGGCTCCTGTTTCGGGGTTCCTACTCTTTGGGCCACGGCTTCGCAATCTTTATGCGTAAATGCGATTGCTTCTCATTATCTGTTGACTTGTGCGAATGGTTCGCATTTACATGTAGGGGCTGACCAAACCGAAGGGGACATGGCATGACTTCCGCACTGACACGGCTCATGGGCGCAACGGCGATCATGATGCTTTGCGCGACCGGCGCGTCTGCGGAGGGCAAGATGAAGGTGGTGACGACCTTCACGGTGATCGCCGACATGGCGCGGAACGTGGCGGGCGACGCGGCCGAGGTGGTTTCGATCACCAAGCCGGGGGCCGAGATCCACGGCTATGAACCGACGCCGCAGGATATCGTCCGGGCGCAGGATGCCGATCTGATCCTGTGGAATGGGCTGAACCTCGAACTGTGGTTCGGGCAGTTCCTGTCGAACCTGAAGGACGTGCCCGCCGTGACCGTGACCGAGGGAATCGAACCGATCGCCATCGACGGCGGCGACTACGACGGCAAACCGAACCCGCACGCATGGATGGGGTTGTCGAGCGCGGACATCTACATCGACAATATCGAAAAGGCGCTTGCCGAATACGATCCGGCGAATGCGGACATCTACAGGACCAATGCCGAAGCCTACAGGATCAGGCTGGCCGAGACGATTGCGCCCCTGAAGGCCGATATCGCCGCGCTCCCCGAGGATCGGCGCTGGCTGGTCAGTTGCGAGGGCGCGTTCAGCTATCTTGCCCGCGATTTCGGCCTGCGGGAGCTTTACCTCTGGCCGATCAACGCCGACCAGATGGGCACGCCGCAACAGGTGCGCCGCGTCATCGACGGGGTGCGGAAGAACCGCATCCCCGCCGTCTTCTGCGAAAGCACGGTGAATACCGCCCCCGCCCGGCAGGTGGCGCGGGAAACCGGGGCGCATTATGGCGGCGTCCTCTATGTCGACAGCCTGTCGGAACCCGATGGCCCGGTGCCGACCTATCTCGATCTGCTGCGGGTCACGTCGGAAACCTTGGCCAGGGGGCTGGCCGACGGGATGGATTAAGGGCGGCCGCCCCTTTCGACAGACAAAGGACATGCAGGACATGGAACAGAAGATCGCTGCAGGCGACCCGGCGGGCGGCATCATGGCAAGCGATGTCACCGTAACCTATCGCAACGGCCACACCGCGCTCCGTGATGCGCGTTTCGAGACCCCGCGCGGCACGATAACCGCGCTGGTCGGCGTGAATGGCGCGGGCAAATCCACGTTGTTCAAGGCGATCATGGGGTTCGTTCCGCTGGCGAAGGGGCAGATCCGTCTGCTCGGCCTGCCGGTGAAGGAGGCGCTGAAAAGGAACCTTGTCGCCTATGTGCCGCAGTCCGAGGAGGTGGACTGGTCCTTCCCGGTGCTGGTCGAGGATGTGGTGATGATGGGGCGCTTCGGCCACATGGGGTTCCTGCGCCGCCCGGCAAAGGCCGACTACGAGGCCGTCGCGGCGGCGCTGGCCCGGGTCGGCATGTCCGATTTCCGCAAGCGCCAGATCGGTGAGCTTTCGGGCGGCCAGAAGAAGCGCGTCTTCCTTGCCCGCGCGCTGGCGCAGGACGGACAGCTGATCCTGCTGGACGAGCCCTTCACCGGCGTCGACGTCAAGACCGAGGAGCAGATCATCGCGCTTTTGCGCGAATTGCGCGACGAGGGCCGGGTGATGCTGGTCTCGACGCACAACCTCGGCTCGGTGCCGGAATTCTGCGATCGCTGCGTCTTGGTGAAGGGCACAGTGCTGAGCTACGGCCCGACGGGGGCCACTTTCACCCGCGAAAACCTCGAGGCCGCCTTCGGGGGCGTGCTGCGGCAGTTCACGCTTGGCGGAGCGGCATTGCATGACGATGACGACGCGCGCCATGTCTCGATCCTGACGGATGATGAACGCCCGCTGGTGCAATACGGCGATCGGACCCGCCGCGCGGGGGAGGTGAAATGACCACCCTCCTCGAACCCTTCAGCTACGGCTTCATGGTGAATGCGATGTGGGTTTCCGCGCTTGTGGGCGGGGTCTGCGCCTTCCTGTCGGCCTATCTGACGCTCAAGGGCTGGTCGCTGATCGGCGACGCGCTTTCGCATTCGGTCGTGCCGGGGGTGGCCGGCGCCTATATGCTGGGCCTGCCCTTCGCGCTTGGCGCCTTCATCGCCGGAGGTCTGGCGGCGGCGGCGATGCTGTTCCTGTCGGATCGGTCGGGGTTGAAGATCGACGTGGTGATCGGGCTGATCTTCACCGCGTTCTTCGGGCTCGGGCTGTTCATGGTGTCGGTCAACCCGATGGCGATTTCGGTCCAGACGATCACCATGGGCAATATTCTGGCGATCACGCCCGGCGATACGCTGCAACTGGCGATCATCGGTTTCGTGTCGCTGGCGGTGCTGCTGGCGAAATGGAAGGACCTGATGGTGGTGTTCTTCGACGAAAGCCATGCGCGCACCGTGGGGTTGAACCCGGGGCTCCTGAAGGCGGTCTTCTTCATCCTCCTGTCGGCCTGCGTGGTGGCGGCGATGCAGACGGTGGGGGCGTTTCTGGTGATCGCCATGGTGGTGACGCCGGGGGCCACGGCCTATCTGCTGTGCGATCGCTTCCCGCGGCTGATCGCGACCTCGGTGCTGATCGGCACGGTGACGAGCTTCCTTGGCGCCTATGCCAGCTATTTCCTCGACGGGGCGACAGGGGGCATCATCGTTTGCCTGCAAACGCTGATCTTCCTGACGGCCTTTGTCTTCGCGCCGAAACACGGCCTTCTGGCCGCGCGCCGCAAGGCGGCCCGAAGCCCCGGCATGGAGACCGCGCGATGATCGAGACGCTGTTGTCCCCCTTTCAGTTCGGCTTCATGCAAAACGCCTTCTGGATCGCCGCGATGGTGGCGGTGCCCACGGCGCTGCTGTCCTGTTTCCTCGTGCTGAAGGGCTGGGCGCTGATGGGCGATGCGGTCAGCCACGCCGTCCTGCCGGGTATCGTGCTGGCCTATATCACCGGCATTCCCCTGATCGTCGGGGCCTTCGGTGCGGGCATGGTGACGGCGCTGGCGACCGGCTATCTGGCCGACAACAGCCGGGTCAAGCGCGACACGGTGATGGGTGTCGTCTATTCCGGCATGTTCGGCGCGGGCGTGGTGCTTTACACCTCGGTCACCTCGGAGGCGCATCTGGACCATATCCTGTTCGGCAACATGCTTGGGGTGGGGTCGGAGGATCTGTGGACGGCGGGGATCATCGCGCTGTTCGTGACGGTGGCGTTGGCGCTGAAATGGAAGGACCTGATGCTGCATGCCTTCGATCCTGCGCAGGCGCGGGTCTCTGGCCTGCCGGTCGGGTTGTTGCATTACGGGCTTCTGGCGATCCTGTCGCTGACGGTGGTGGCGACGCTTTCCGCGACGGGGCTGATCCTTGCCGTGGGGCTCTTGATCGCGCCGGGGGCGATCGCCTTTCTGATCACGCGCAGCTTCGGCCGGATGCTGGTCGTGGCCTCGGTGGTCTGCCTGATCGCGATGCTGTCCGGGGTCTATGCCAGCTTCTTCCTCGACAGCGCGCCCGCCCCCACGATCATTCTGATCCTGACCGGCATCTTTGTCGCGGTCTTTATCCGGAAATCGTATCCCTTGCGCCAGACCGAGGCGACGAACTGAAGCTCCGGCTTCATTGCACAAGCCGGGGGTCGTGCGCCAGGGTCAGGAAGCCCGCGATATCGTCGATCGCTTCCTCGCCCCGGCGCGCCGACATGAAGGCCCTTGTCGATCCCTTAGCCCAGCCGGACGGCCCGGATCGGCAGGCCGGTGCCCTCTTCGCGCAGGATCCAGTCGGGCATCGCACTGACTTCGGTCATGTGAACGACCTGCTGGCGGTGCTGCGCTTCGCGCAGAACCCGCGAGACCGCTTGGCCGGGTTCCGCGTGCTACACTTGGTGCCCGGCGTCGGCCCCGGCACGGCGGGCATCGAGATCCAAGTGCCCGTTTCAGCCGGCCGGTTCGGGGAGGGATGGGCGCGGCCTCCGAAGGGAAAGTGCGGAAGCCACGCCTTTTCCTTTCAGGCGAAGCGTTCGGGGCGGAAGGTCGCCAGCATCGGATGGCGTACGCCTGTCACGATCTCGTAGGCGGCCATTTCCCCGACGATCAGGCCGAGCGTCGCGCCCGAATGGCTGAACGCCACATAAAGCCCCGGCAGCGTCGTGACGGCGCCGATCACCGGTTCGCCATCGCCCGGAATGGGCTTGCGCCCGGCACCCCAACGATCCGCCTTCAGACGTGGATGGCCTTCGAGCACCTGCGACGCCTCGGCCAAGAGGTCTTCGACCACGGCGGGATCCACCAGATAGGCACCATCCTTCGCCGCGACGCCTTCGACTGCGGCCCAGTCGGCGTCGAGCGAGAACCGATTGCCTGGCGCCGGGCGGATTGCGACGCGGGGCGTGTTCAGGACGGCCCTGAGCGGATGCTCTACGGGTTCTGTGACGATCAGCAGCGCCAGAGGCGTGCCATCATCGATCCGCACGCCGACCTTTGCCGCCATCGCCGGCACCGAGGGGCCCGTCGCCAGCATCACCACATCTGCCAGATGGAGGGCGTTGCCCGTCCGTGCGCCGATGGCCCGGCCATCTTCGGCTATCACTTCGGCCGCCCCTTCATCGGTGATCAGCGTCCCGCCCAGTGCCGCGAACTCCGTCAGCAGGTGCGCGATCAGCGACGGCAGGTCCACCCAGCCTTCGCCGGGGTTGAAGATCGCGCCCTCGGGCGTAACGGCGGCGGTATCGGTTCCGGGCGTCCAGTCGGCGATCTCGTCGGCGTTCAGATGCACGGCGTCATAACCCAGGGAGACTTCGTGGGCGAAGGCGGCGGCGATGCCGTTGCTCTCATCGTCGGCGTCCCATGTCAGCCCGCCGTCGAAACGCAGCCAGTCCACCCGCCCGAGCCGGGCGGAGAGTGTGCGGTAACGGTCCATCCCGGCCATGCGCAGATCATGGTATTCGCGCGATCGCCTCCGCGAAGAATTGAGCCAGGAAAGCGAGCGCCCCGAGGCTCCGTTCGCCACCGGCCCATCATTGATGAGTGTGACCGCGACGCCGCGGCGGGCCAGCTGCACCGCCGTGGATACGCCGAAAATGCCGGCGCCGATGATCACCGTGCTTGTGGGAGTTGCGAAAGTCATGTTCCCGTCGTCCTTCGTCTGCATGTTTCAGAGGGTTTCCCATCGGCCCGTCGCGGCCGAGCGTAAAAGCGCGTCGAGCACGCGCATGTTCGAGATGGAGGACGCGATATCCTCGAGCGCCGCCGCCTGTCCCATCACCGTGTCGGCGAAGGCCTCGGCCAACAGCCGATACTGGTCGGCCGGCGGAAGAGTGATGACCTCGCGTCCCGTGCCGATCAGATCGCGGCAATCATCGAAAACGATGGTCGCGGCCATGTCGGGTGGCGGATTGAAGGCAACGGGAATGTGCAGCCGTCCCTTCGTGCCGATGATCAGCGCCTCCTGCGTCAGGGCCGCCTGGGTCGCGCAGGTGAAGGCGAGGCGAGCGCCCCCGGGGAATGAGACGAGGCCGCTCGTCAGCCGGTCGGTGCCGAATGCGGGGTCGCGCTCGAACAGGCCGATGGCCGCCTCGGGTTCTGCCTCCAGTAGAAAGCGCGCTGTGTTGATGGCATAGCAGCCCACGTCGTAGAGCCCGCCGCCGCCCAGTTCCGGCCGGTTGCGGACGTTGTCCGGATCAGCGTTGAAATAGGTGAAGACGGTGTGGATCGCGCGCAATTCGCCCAGCCGGCCCGAACGCACCAGATCGCGTGCGGCCTGCCACTGCGGATGGAAGCGCACCATGAAGGCTTCGGCCACCGGCAGGCCGAATCGTCGCTGCGCCGCTTGAAGCAATTGCACCTCTGCCGCGCTCAGACCCAGCGGCTTTTCGCATAGAACGGGTTTGCCCGCCGCAAGCGCAGCAATGGTCATCGGCACGTGCAAATGGTTCGGCAGCGGGTTGTAGATCACGTCGACGGAGGGATCGCGCAGCAGTTCGTCGTAGCTGCCGCAGGCCTGTGCGATCCTCAACTCGTCGGCGAAGGCGCGCGCCTTCACGGCATCGCGCGAGGCGACAGCCGCCACGCGGCCGTTGCGGCTGCCGGTTATGGCCGGGATCATCGCCTTGCGCGCGATCCCCGCGCAGCCGAGTATGCCCCAGTTGAGCAATCGTCCCGTCATCGCATCCTCTTCCTTCATCACAGCACCTCGGCCAGGAAATTCCGCAGGCGCTGGCTGCGCGGGTTGCCGAAGATCTCCTCCGGCGAGCCCGACTCGACCACCTTGCCCTCATCCATGAACACCACCTGATCGGCGACGCTGCGCGCGAAATTCATCTCATGCGTGACGATGACCATCGTCATCCCGCGCCGGCCCAGATCTTCCATGAGGTTCAGCACCCCTTTGACCAGTTCGGGGTCCAGCGCGCTGGTCACCTCGTCGAACAGGATCACCTCGGGCGACATCGCCAGCGCGCGGGCGATCGCGACCCGCTGCTGCTGCCCGCCCGAAAGCCCCGCGGGGCGATGATCGGCGCGCGAGGCAAGGCCCACTTCGGCGAGACGGGCGCGGGCGATCGCCGTGGCTTCATCGTGCGACAGGCCCTTGATGCGCTGCGGCGCCAGCGCGACATTGCCGAGCGCTGTATGATCCGGAAACAGGTTGAATTGCTGGAATACCATGCCGACACGCGCGCGCAGAAGTTCGGGCCGGATCGAGAAGACGCTTTGCCCGTCGAGCAACACATCGCCCGCGCGCGGCTCAACCAGACGGTTGATGCATCGTAGCAGCGTAGACTTGCCCGATCCGGAAGGGCCGATGATGCAGGTGACTGATCCCGCCGGCACCTTCAGGTCGATGCCCTTCAGCACCTCAAGCGAACCGTAGGCCATATGCAGGTCCCGCACCTCAAGCGTGCCGCCCGTGTATTCCTGTGCCGCTGCGGCGTTCGCCCCTTTCAGTTCGCTGACCTCTTCAAGGCCGCTGGTGATTGTCGAGGGGCGGCGTCCGCTGCGCAGGTAGTGATCGATGTAATTGACCAAATGGGTCAGCGGCACGGTGATGAGCAGATAGAATATCCCCGCCAGCAACAAGGGCGACAGGTTGCCCGTCACCACCGCCTGGTCTTGCCCGACGCGGAAGATCTCGCGCTCGGACGCCAGCAGGCCCAGAAAATACACGAGGCTCGAATCCTTGACGTTGCCGATGAACTGGTTGACCAGGGCCGGCAGGACCCTGCGCACACCCTGCGGAATGACGATCAGGCGCATTCCCTGTAAGTAGCTCATGGAAAGGGCGCGGCAGGCTTCGAGCTGACCTTTCTCGACGCTCTGGATGCCAGCGCGGAAAATCTCGCCGATATAGGCGCCTGCGATCAGGCTGAGCGCGAGGATACCCATCGGATAGGGCGAAGGTCCGAAGATCTCGCGCCCGATGCGGGCGAAGCCCTGCCCGACGAGAAGGATGGTGACGATCGCGGGCAGGCCACGGAAGACGTCGGTGTAGATCCGCGCCGGTATCCGTAGCCAGGCCGATCGCGATATCCCCATGACCGCGAGGATCATGCCGATGATCACGCCCAGGACGGTCGAGGCGGCGGCGAGGATCAGCGTGTTCTTCAGGCCCACCGTCAGCATGGTGGGCAACACTTCAGCCATCGCGTTCCAGTCGAGGAAGCTGCGCTGGATATTGTCGAGCCAGGTCATGGGGAGTCTTTCAATAGCGGAGTGCCCGCCTGCCGTGATCCACGAAAGATGCGGGCAAGCCCTGTGAAATGGCAGGGCTGCGCCCGACACCGCGGGCGCAACGGGAAATCAGCGGCCAGGGATCACTTGGGGAGATATTCGGTTGGCATTGGCGAGCCGGGGAACCATTTCTCGTAAAGCGTCTTCCACGTTCCATCCTGCATGGCGGCGTGAAGAGCGGTATTCAGCGCCTCGCGCAGCCCGTCATTGCCCTTGCGGATCACGAAACCGGCCGGGGCGTCGAAGCTCGGGATATTCTGTGCAAGCTTCAGGTCCGGATAGCGGATGGCATAATCCTTGGCCGCCTCGTAATCGAGGAAATGCGCGTCGATCGAGCCGTTGTTCAGCCCGAGAATGGCGGTGTTGTTGTCTGGAAACTTCACCAGCGAGGCATCAGCGAAGTTTTTCTCGGCGTAGATTTCCTGAAGCGTGCCCTGCACCACGCCAAGCCGTTTGCCCTTCAGCGCTTCGGCGGAGACGAGGCTTGCGTCTGGGGTCAGGACGGTCAGATAGCCGGCGAGATAGCCATCCGAGAAATCCACAGTCTTCTTGCGTGCCTCGGTGGTGCCAATGGCGGCCACCGCCACGTCGAAACGTCCGTTTGCGACCGACGGCATGAGCGCGGCAAATTCCTGCCCGGTGAAGATGATGTGATCGGCATCGAACCCCATGCGCGCTGCCAGATTGAGGAACAGCTCGATGTCGAAGCCGGTGAAGTTTCCGTCCGCGGTGGTGAAGGTGTAGGGCTTGGCGTCGCCCATCGTGCCAACGCTGATCATCGTTGGATCGATCAGGCCGTAGGGGTTGTCGCTGGCGCCGGCTGGCATGGCCACGCAGGTCACCAGTCCGGCGGCAACGGCGATGTGCCGCATGCTGCCCAGTATCCTTTGAAAGGTCGAGGTCATCTGGTTCTCCATGTTGGGGACAGCCTTCGGTCTTGCGCGACAGCCCCGCCGCGCAAGGACAGGGACCGGCACGCCGGCCGAAGGTCAGTGTTTATCATTGCCATGTGGGAGACCGGTTTCCCACAAAAAGAGACCGGTCTCTTTCATGTATCCCGACCATATGTTTCACCTTTGAATCCGTCAACGACTTTCATTGACCAGTCCCTGATCAGGCGTTACGGCTCACAGAATGGCAGAAAGCATGAGACCTCCATCGGTATCCGACGTGGCACGCCGGGCGGGCGTATCGAAAGCTACGGCTGCACGTGTGCTCGGCGGATACGGGCGTGTCAGCGCGGCGATCCACGCCGCGGTGAGCGCTGCGGCCGCCGAGATCGGTTATCGCCCGAACGAACTCGCCCGGAGCATGACGACCGGCAGGTCCGACACGATCGGCATCGTCGTGGGCGACATCGCCAATCCGTTTTTTGCCGTCGCCGTCCACGCCATGAGCCAGGTCCTGCGCGCCGAGGGTTTTGGAGTGCTCCTGGCCAATTCCGCCGAGTCGCTCGCCGAAGAGAAGGCTGCGATCGATACGCTCTTGGGGCGGCGGGTGGACGGGATGATTGTCTCGCCCGCCGACATGCGCGAAAGCAGCCATTTGCGCGCGATCGTGGATAGCGGAGTTCCGCTGGTGCAATTCGACCGCTGTGCCGCGGGGCTGGCCGTGGCCGGGGTGACCGCTGACGATCGCGATGTCGCGGCCGAGGTTACGCATATGCTGATCCGGCGGGGGCATCGACGGATTGCCTATTTCACCGCCTGCGAAACCGATTCGGGTCGATTCTCCGACCTTGAGGAGATCGGTACCGGTTCGGTCCGTGAGCGGATCGCGGGGTTTCTTGCCGCGGGGGAAGGGCTCGAGGATACTGCGCTCGAAGTCGTGGTGGGCGCGGTCGGGGCCAAGCGCGCTCAAAGTCTTGCGACCGAGGTTCTGTCGCGCGGTGCCGAGGCTCCGACGGCGATGATCGCCTCCGACAGCACCATCGGTCTCGGGCTCTACACTGCCGCGCGCGCAGCCGGTATCGCCATTCCGCAGGCGCTCTCGCTGGTGACGTTCCATGACGCCGACTGGACGGCCATCGCCCATCCGGGGATCACCGTGATCAGCCAACCGGCGCGTCGGCTTGGCGAGGAGGCCGCGCGGATGCTGATCCGCCAGATCCAGACAGGCGACGGCACCTGCGCGCACCGTGTGGTTCCCTGCCGGATTATCCCGCGCGGCTCCGTCGGAGATGGGCCCGTATCTTAGTTGAGCAGAGTGGCGTGGGCAGCCACACGGCGGTTTGCACGGCCCCGGAAAACTGGTGACGGTACATGTCCGCACCCGACAGCGCGCGAAACTGATCCACAAACCCTCTCGCGCATGGGGCGGTTAGGGCCCGCCTCCGCCGCGCGGTCATTGCAGCTCAGACTGCACCCGTTCGGAGGGGGATTCACCTCAGTCCCGGTTGCGGGCGGCGAAGCGGTCACGCCGAAGAAAAGTCCCTTCGCCGGGCGTGCCGATGTAGTTGCGGTCTTCGACAATGAGCTTGCCGCGCAGCAGGACTGAGCGGGGCATTCCCTTTACCTTGCGCCCTTCATAGGAAGAATAATCCATCGCATTGTGCATGTCCCGCTGTGCGATGACGCATTCCGCTTCCGGGTCCCAGAGCACCAGATCCGCATCGGCACCCACAGAGATCGTGCCCTTGCGCGGGAACATGCCGAAAAGCCGTGCGGGACGGGTGGCCACCAGATCGACGAAATCGCACAGGGTGATACGGCCTTCGTTCACGCCCTGATAGATCATCATAAGACGTTCCTCGACGCCGGGAGCGCCATTCGGGATCTTGCGGAAATCATCGCGCCCGCGGCTCTTGTGGTCCTTGAAGCTCCATGAGCAATGGTCGGAAGAAATCGCGTCGAGCGTGCGATTGGCAAGCGCATCCCACAGGATCCGGTGGTCGGCCTCGGTGCGGGCGGGTGGGGTGAAAACGAACTTGGCGCCCTCGAAGTCGGGACGGGCGAGATCTTCCCGGGTCAGATAGAGATACTGGGTACAGGTTTCCGCATAGGCGCGCACGCCCCGCCTTTTGGCGCGGATCAGTTCGTCCAGCGCCTCACCGCAGGTCAGATGAACGATGTAGATCGGCGTATCGACGATTTCGGCCAGCGCCAGCGCGCGGGCGGTGGCCTCGGCTTCGACCCGGGGCGGACGGCTGAGCGCATGATAGTAGGGCGTCGTCTTGCCCTCGGCCGCGAACCTGTCGCGCAGATAGTCGGCGGCGTCGCCATTCTCGGCATGGACCATCACCAGCGCGTCGCTGCGCCGGGCCTGATCGAGGGCGCGCAGCAGCGTCACGTCATCGATCATGTTGGTGCCGCGATAGGCCATGAACAGCTTGAACGAGGTGATGCCGCGTTCGGGTAAGCCGGCGAGCTCCTCGAAGACCGACTCGTTCATGTCGGTGACGATGATGTGGTAGCCGTAGTCCACCGCTGCGGCGCCTTCGGCCTTGCTGTCCCAGAAGGCGATGGCATCGGACAGGCTCTGGCCATGGGCCTGGGCGCAGAAATCGACCACGGTGGTGGTGCCTCCGCAGGCTGCGGCGATCGTGCCCGTGCGGAAATCGTCGGCCGAATGGACACCCGCGTCGGCGGCGTCCAGATGGGTATGCACATCGACACCGCCGGGCATGACATAGAGGCCGCTTGCGTCAAGGGCGGGAAGGCCGGCGTCGAAGGTCCCGCCGATCTGCGCGATCTTGCCTTCGGCAATGCCGATATCCGCCGCATAGGTTCCCCCGGCAGTGACGACCGTGCCGTTGCGTATGACCAGATCCATGTTCTGTTCCTCTCTGTGGCCGCCGGATTTTCATGCGATCTGGAGCCGGAATCTGTTCCTGCATTTCATGCGTTGTGTATACATGCATATGTTGTTCCCGAGGATGCACGGGTGAGGAAACATCCGTCAATAGCATCCATGAAGGGAGGGCGTCCGGATGGCGCAACTGCCGGTTCTTTCAGCGAACGCCTGATTTCTTCGTTCAGGCGCTGCGTATCGGTCAGGATCGGTGGCTTCACCGCATGCGCAAGAATCGGATTCCTTTTTGTGACGGCGCCGGATGACCGGAGTTCCGCCGGCATCTTCTCTTTCGGTATAAGAATTATGTGGACATAGTGCATGATATTTTGGCGATGGCAGAGGATTCCGTCCAGATTGCGAGCGATCCGGGACGGCGCCGAGGGTTCCTGTTGACAGCGCTTTTCCGGCGGCCTCACCATGACGCATATCCACGATGCTCCCGCAAGCGGGACAGATGGATGGCGGGCTTTTCCCAAGGGGCAAGGATATGGTTTCGACGGCTCGTCTCATGCCGCTCAGGATCGTTGGTGTATCCGCGTTGACCGGAATGATCGGGGCGCCCACCACCTTCCATGCGCAGGGAGCCATGCCGCAGACGACGGGGCAACCGGGTGTGATGACACGGCCGCGGCGGCGCAAGAAAGCTCCCGTTGTTCGGACCGATCTTTCCGTTCCTGCGGCCCCCTGCGGGAACCTCTGCTTTGACGGGCGCGGGGTATCCGGGCGCTCAATATGGCGGCTGAGCCGCTGACTCTGAAAGGACCGAAAATGACACGCAAGATCAACCTCGCCGTCGCCCAGTTGGGCCCGATCGCGCGCGCCGAAACGCGCGAGCAGGTCGTCGTGCGGCTGATGGAGATGATGAAGGATGCGGCCGGGCGGGGCGCGCACTTTATCGTGTTTCCCGAACTCGCGCTTACGACATTCTTCCCGCGCTGGTATTTCGAGGATCAGGCCGAGATCGACATCTGGTTCGAGACCGAAATGCCGAATGCGGCGACCCGGCCGCTGTTCGATCTGGCGGCAAAGCTGGGGGTCGGGTTCAATCTGGGCTATGCCGAACTGATCGCCGAGAATGGGGTGACCCATCACTACAACACCTCGATCGCCGTGGACAGCACGGGCAGGATCATCGGCAAGTATCGCAAGGTCCATCTGCCCGGCCATAAGGAATATGAGGCGTATCGTCCCTGGCAACACCTTGAGAAACGCTATTTCGAGCCGGGCAATCTGGGCTTTCCGGTCTATCAGGTGGATGACGCCAGGGTGGGCATGTTCATCTGCAACGACCGCCGCTGGCCCGAGACCTGGCGCGTCATGGGGCTGCGGGGGGCGGAAATCGTCTGCGGCGGGTTCAACACGCCGACCCATACCCCGCCGGTCCCACAGCACGACCATCTCAGTTCCTTCCATCACCTGTTGTCGATGCAGGCGGGTTGCTACCAGAACGGTGTCTGGGGTGCGGCGGCGGCGAAGGCGGGCATGGAGGAAGGCTCGATGCTGCTGGCGAATTCCTGCATCGTCGCGCCGACGGGCGAGATCGTCGCGCTGTCTTCCACGCTGGAGGATGAAGTTCTCACCTATGTCTGCGATCTGGACGCCTGCCAGGATCTGCGCGACCACATCTTCAATTTCGCCATGCATCGCCAGCCGCAGCACTATGGCATCATCGCCGAGATGGATCCGGGGTCGGAAAGGTCGTGACGCGGGGCGCGACATGAGGATCAAGGTCATCAATCCGAACACCACCTGGTCGATGACCGAAAAGATCGGCGAGGCTGCCCGCAGGGCCGCCTCGCCCGGGGTCGAGATCCTGGCCGTGTCGCCACGGATGGGGCCGGTTTCCATCGAAGGCAGCTACGACGAGGCTTTCGCCGCGGTTGGTGTCATCGATGAGGTGCTGCGCGGCGAGGCCGAGGGGTGCGACGGCTATGTGATCGCCTGTTTCGGCGATCCCGGACTGGCCGCCGCGCGCGAGGTTGCCCGCGGTCCGGTGGTAGGTATCGCCGAGGCGGCGATGCATGCGGCGAGCCTGATCGGCACCGGGTTTTCGATCGTATCCATGCTCGAACGTTCGCGCATGACGATGGAGCATCTCGTTCATGCCTATGGGATGGAGCGTCGGTGCCGTTCGATCCGGATGACCGATATTCCTGTTCTGGATCTGGAGATCGAAGGCTCGGATGCGCAGGCGCGGATCATCGCCGAATGCCGGTGCGCGATCTCCGAGGATCACGCGGATTGCGTTTTGCTGGGCTGTGGAGGCATGTCCGATCTGATGGCGCGCGTCAGCGCCGAGATCGGCGCGCCGGCGATCGATGGCGTATCCGCCGGTGTGCGGTTGGTCGAGGCGCTCGCCGGACTCGGACTTGGCACGAGCAAGCGGCAGGGCTATGCCGCGCCGCTGGCCAAGGCGTATGAGGGTGAATTCGGGCGATTTGCACCGCGTTGAGACAGGCTTGCGAAGGTGACGCGCAGCACACCGGCGCACGCCACCGGCTCCCGCCCCGGGGACGTGCGCCGGGCGCCCTGCGGGCACGGAGGGAGAGGCCGCGGTTCAGGCGGACAGGAACTCCTGCCAGCGCCGGGTGACATGCGTGTGTTCATCCATGAATGTGTTCCATACCCGCGCGCTGGCCATGCGTGCCCGATACGAGCCACCTTCGCGGCGATGTCCTTCGCGGATCGTGACCTCGCCACTGGGGCCGCAAAGCGGCTCGGAAGCCGGCTGCCCATCATACCAGTAATCCCATTCGGCAGCACTCAGATGCGGCCGAGCAAGTTCCGGAAAGATGAAATAATAGCCCTGCCGCGACAGGCAGGCGCCCGCCCAGCCGTTCTGCCACCAGTTCAGATAGGCGTAAGCGGCGTCGACCCGCTCGCCCTCGGCGGCGGCTGAGATGCACAGGTCGGAATGCCAGCCGCGGCTGCCCTCTGCCGGGTCGGCGACGGCAAGCTGCATCCCCTCCGCCCGAAGCTGCGAGACCGCCGGCGAGAACAGGCTCTGGATGGTGACGGAACCGCGTCGCATCAGCCGCACCGCCTCCGCCTGCGAGGTCCAGGTGTCCTTGAAGTGGCCGATCTTTTTCTTGTGGATCAGGTAATCGGCAATGGTATCCACCTCGTCGATGGTCAGGTTGCCGATGTCCCCGAAAGGTTGTCCAAGCTGCGCCTCGGTGGCAAGCGCCGCCTCGATGATGCCGAGGACGGGATCGGCGATCAGCCCGACGTGGCCAGCCCATCGGGGGTCCAGCAGCCAGCCCCAGCTTTCACGTTCGCCCGGCCGCAGGGCGGGGGCGTGCGAGGGCCGCCAGACGAAGCCATCCACGCCGTGCAATGCCGGCAGGACGGCGATCGTATCACCCGGTTCTGGACCGAGGCTGCCGTCATCCTGCACGAACAGCCGGTCAAAGACGGTATGCGTCACGCCCGAGCGTGCCCGGGCCGCGGCCTTCAGCAGATTGCCGGTGTCGATCCGGCGCAGGTCGATCCCCTGGATGCAACGCGCGGTCCAGATCAGGTCCGAAGTGTGCCATTGGTGATAGACATCAAAGCTCTCGGGTTCGGTCATCACCTGCTGCAGGCTGCGGGTGCTGTCGAGCACGATGAACTCGATGTCGAAATCGAGATCGCGTGCCAGCCGCGCGCGGATCTGCGGGGGGACGAATTCTCCGCGCGAAATGACCCGAAGCCGGAGTGGTTCCGTCATGGTTTCTCCTCAGACGATACGCATCAGATAGGGCACGACCTTGGCATCCGGTTCGCCGAAGACCGACAGCACCTTGAGCCTGGCACGGGCGCGGTCATGATCCGCATCAAGATGAAAGCGCAACGCCGTCGCCGCGCCCTCCGCATCGCCTGCGATCAGGTGGTCAAGGACCAGCCTGTGTTCCAGCAGCAGCGCGCTTTCGTGATGCCGCGCCACGTGAAGCGAGAACTGCCGGTTCACCACCAGCGACAGACGCAATTCGGGCAGGGCCGCCGCCAGCCGCTGGTTCGGCTGCGGTGCGACGCAGGTCCGGTGCAGGTCGTCCTCGATGCGGTCGAAATCCTCTATCGCGGGTTGATGCGGCGCGGCAAGCGCCGCTTCGACCCGCTCGCGCATCTCGATCAGCGTCATCCGCCCAAGATGCGGCGCCGCGCGGCGCAGGGCAAGCGGCTCCAGAAGGCGGCGCATGTCGTGCAACTCACCCAGCATCTGTGCCGACAACGGACCCGCGATCCAGTGCGAGGCGCGGTTCTTGGTGACGAGGCCGCGTTCGTGCAGGCGGGTCAGAACCTCGCGCGTGACAGTGCGGCTGACACCGAAATGGCTGCAAAGTTCGGTCTCCGAAATCTTCCAGATCCCGAAAGGGATACAGTCGACCACCTCGTCCGCGACGGTCTGCAGAATACGTTCCCATCCCGGCTTGACCGGCGTCGCCGAGCCGCTGTCAGGCAGCTCGAGTTCGAAAAGGTGCAGGTTGGGCCGCACATCGGAGGCAGGTTCATCGCCGACCAGCCAACCCTGCGCCTCGTTGCGGCGCAACAGCCCGTCTTCCTCGAGAAGCTCGAGGGCACGTTTTACCGGTGATCTGCTGACCCCAAGACGATCGGCCAGGGCCGCCACGTAAAGACGCGTTCCCCCCGGCAGAGCACCCGTGCGGATATTGTCCTCAAGCACCCGCCGCACGACTTCGTAATAGGCTTCCGGTGCCGTCACCATCCGCGGCCCTCCGGCCCGACATACAAGTCGCCCGCCTGCGCGGAACGCCGTTCTTCCTGCACCCGGCACCTCCAGCCGACCGATGCGATCCCAAGGGTGGCCCCGCACGCATCCATTCCGGTTCAAGCCTAGAACCTAACCGCACGGGAGCACAAGGGACAGAGTTCCGGAGGAGTTCCGCCACCTGCCGGGGTAACCGCATATCAGGGCCGCGTCCGTCGAATATCTTCGTGCCGATGCGGCACACAATGCGGTTGTTCAAGGAATGAGAAACGTGGATCTGCGCCGGATGGAAACCTTTTACTGGCCAGCCTGGTCAAGGCGGCGCGTCATCTGAATACGACGACTTCGGCGCCTTCATCGAACCGCACATCGAGCAGGGTCCGGTCCTCGAACAGGCGGGTTTTCCGGTGGCGGTGGCAACCGGCATCCGCCCCTACCCGGCGACGCTGCATGGGGTCGAAAATCATGCCGGTGCCATCCCATGGACATCCGCCGCGATGCGATGGCGGGATTTTGCGAGATCGCCTCGACTGCGATCGACACCGCGCATCGCAGGGGGCGTCCCGCTGACTCCGATAGGACGGGTCGCCGAGGCTGACAGCGGCGATTCCCTCGAAGGTGGTCTTTCACGCGACGCGCGACACACCGGTCCGGTGCAGAGCAGGGACGGGGGCAGCCACGCCCGCCGAATTCTCTTCGATCCCGATATCGTTGAGGGGATCCGGGCTCGGGCGTGGGACGGCGCTGGAGTTGAAGCCGCTTCGGTAGCCTCGCGCCAGCGTGCCGGGCAGAGCGATTCCGCGTGTGCTGTCGTTGCCATTCTTTCACCACGCAGGCATGGCAATAAGGCTGCTGGTGTCATCATTGGCCGATGATTTGCGATATGCCGCCGGGAACCGCTCAAAGAACCGGCATATCGTATATGAAAATTGGATTATGGCATACGCGTAATTGCAATCATGCCGCGCCCGGTTCAGATTGAGCGGTAACGTCGGCAGATGGAATGAAGATGGGCGCAGGTGATATCGGCACGACCCGGTCCAGGGCAGGCAGCCCGGTGCGCTTCGCCGGCGTCAGCAAGTCCTTTGGCAGCTTCGTCGCGGTGCATCCGCTTGTGCTCGATGTGAAGGAGGGCGAGTTCATGTCCTTCCTGGGGCCGTCGGGATCAGGAAAGACAACCACGTTGATGATGCTCGCGGGGTTCGAGGAGCCGACGGACGGGCGCATCTATATCGGTCATCAGGACATTACCGCCGTGCCGCCGGCACGACGCAATGTCGGCATGGTGTTCCAGAGCTACGCCCTGTTTCCCCACATGACGGTGGAGCAGAACATCGCCTTCCCGTTGCGCATGCGTGGCCTGTCGAAGGCCGAGCAGATGCGCGAGGTCGGGCGGGTGCTTGAAATCGTCGGGCTCGAACGGTTCGGCCGGCGCTTCCCCGGGCAGCTCTCGGGCGGACAGCAGCAGCGCGTGGCGCTTGCCCGCGCCATCGTGTTCCAGCCGCCGGTCCTGTTGATGGACGAGCCGCTTTCGGCGCTGGACAAATACCTGCGCAGCCATCTGCAATCGGAGATTCGCCGCATCCACCGCGACCTCGGGATCACCGTCGTCTATGTCACCCACGATCAGGACGAGGCGATGACCATGTCCGACCGCATCTGCGTGATGCGCGACGGACGCATCGCCCAGGTCGACGCGCCCGAGGCACTTTACAGTCGGCCGCAGGATGAATTCGTTGCGGGATTTCTGGGTGAATCGAATATGCTTGATGCCGTTGTCGCATTCTCTGCGGAGAGGACACTGCAGCTGGAGATCGGCGGCGACCGGATCGTGCTGCCCGTCGCCCGACAGCCTGCCGGTGGGCAGGTGAGACTGTCGGTGCGACCCGAACATGTTGCTTTCCACCCCGATCCCGCAGGCGGCGCTACGGTCGCGGACGTTACCTACGTCGGCGATCATCGCCGTTATGACCTGCGCCTTGCGGACGGGGGTATGCTGATCGTCAAGGCCCAGTCGACCGGTGCCGAGCCCGTCCCGCCCGGTGCGCGCGTGACGGTGGATTGGCCGGCGGCGCAGATTCGCGCATTTTCCGAAGGCACGGCGCTGCAATGAATCGGCTTTTGCGCGATCCGGCTTTTCTGGTCCTGCCCTTGGCGCTGTTCCTGCTGGTGTTCTACCTGCTGCCGGTGGTGCAGATGCTGCTGCGCAGCACGGGGGCGGACTGGTCTTTCAGGCCTTTCGTCGACGCATTCTCCAGCGAGGTTACGCTGAAGGTCTTCTGGCTGACGGCCCGGATCGCGGTGATCGTCACGGTGCTGACGCTCGCCCTGGCCTATCCTCTGGCCTATTTCATCGCCACCACGGGCGAAAGAACGGCGATGGTTCTGCTGGCCCTCGTGCTGGTGCCATTCTGGACGTCGATCCTGATCCGGTCCTATGCCTGGATGGTGCTTCTGGGTCAGAACGGGGTGGTGAACGGCTTTTTGCGATGGACAGGCGTCATCGATGCGCCGGTGCGGATGCTGAACACGACCTTCGCGGTCTATGTCGGCATGGTGCATGTGCTGCTGCCATTCATGGTCTTGCCCATCCTGTCGTCACTGAAGGCGATTGACGGCAGGCTGGTCGCCGCAGCCGAGAATCTTGGCGCCGGGCCCGGTGCGGTCTTTCGCCATGTGATCGTGCCGCTGTCGATGCCCGGCGTTCTTGCCGGATCGGTCCTCGTCTTCGTGCTCAGCCTTGGGTTCTATATCACGCCGGCTCTGGTGGGCGGGCCCTCGGACATGACCGTTTCGATGCTCATCGCGGGTGAGGTCGACCTCTACCGATGGGACGTGGCCTCGGCGATCGCGACCGCGTTGCTGATCGTCACGCTGGTGACGCTGGCGCTGTTCGGGCGCGTCGTCAGCCTGGAGCGCATCTTCGGAGGAGCGCGATGAACCGGCGCAACATCCGGGTCTCGGGTCCGCTGACCCAGGCGGTTCTGGGAGCCGTGGCCTTGCTGGTCGCGGCGTTCCTGATCCTGCCGGTGCTGATCATCGTGCCGGTATCGTTCACGGCGGACAGCTTTCTCAGCTTTCCGCCGCCCGGCTTTTCCACGCAGTGGTACGCAAGGGTCTTTTCGCGCGCCGACTGGCTCAACTCGGCCTGGCTAAGCATCTGGATCGCGGTGGTGGTGACGGTGGTCTCGACGGTGCTGGGAACCCTCGGCGCGCTCGGACTGGTGCGGGGACGGTTCATCGGGCAGAGGCTGCTGCTGGCATTCATCATGTCGCCCCTGATCGTGCCCGGCGTGATCGTGGCGATTGCGATCTACTTCTTCTACGCCAGACTGAAGTTCGTTGGCTCGCCGCTGGCCATCGCGGTGGCGCATACCACGCTCGCGGTGCCCTTCGTCGTCGTGAATGTCTCGGCGGCGCTGCACGGATTTGACCGGCGGCTGGAAATGGCGGCGGCGAACCTCGGGGCAGGGCGGTTTGCCACCTTCTTCCACGTCACCCTGCCGATCATCCGGCCGGGTATCGCGGCCGGTGCGCTTTTTGCCTTCATCTCGTCCTTCGATGAGCTGATAGTGGCCATGTTCATCGCGGGGCCGACGCAGGTGACATTGCCGTTGCGCATGTGGGAGAGCATGAAATCCTCGCTCGATCCGTCGATCGCCGCGGTTTCGGTGCTGGCCATCGCGATCTCTGTCGCGCTGTTCCTCAGCTCGGCGCTGCTGCAAAGAAGAGCCCGACGCCGCAGCGGGGCGGCAAGTGGAGATCCGCAATGACATCGTCGCATCGCATCCTTGTCACCGCGGGGCAGGTCATTGCCTATCGCGACGGAGCGCACAGGTTGCTGCGCAATGGCTCCGTCATCATCGAGGGGGACATTATCGTCGCGGTGACCGGAGCCGCGGTGACCGGCACGTTCGACGAGCGTATCGACCTGCCGGACGCGCTGCTGACGCCGGGCCTGATCGACATGCACGCCCATATCACGTCCGCTCCTTATGACAGGTCCTATGTCGAGGATGTGGGTCGGCCGGGGTTCTACTTTTCGGGCCTTCCCGAACTGCTTCCGGCAATGGGTGCGGCGATGGACCATGCCGCGCAGGAGGCGGCGGTGGATTTTTCCCTGGCCGAACTGACGCGCTCGGGCACGACCACCGTTTTCGAGATCGGCTGGCTGGGCGACTATACCGCCGAAGCCGTCGACAGGGCGGGGCTGCGCGCCTATGTCGGCGAAGGATACGGTTCCGCCAGATGGCGCACCCGCGATGGCCGCCGGATGAGCTACGACTGGAAATCCGACGACGGGCAGGAGGGGTTCGAGGCGGCGCTCGCCTTTGTCGACCGGCTCGAGGCGCGGGGCTGCAGCCGTGTCCGCGGTCTGCTGACGCCGATGCAGGTGGCCATGGTCACGCCGGGGCTGCTGGCACGCACCCGCGCCGCCGCGGCCGAGCGGAACCTGCCCGTGACACTGCATGCCGCCGAGGCGGTCTTCGAGTTTCAGGAAATGCTCCAGCGCGAGGGCATGTCCCCCGTCGAATGGCTGGAAACGCAGGATTTCCTGTGGCCGGGGATGATCCTCGGTCACGGCATCTTCACCTCGGGCAATTCCTGGATCGACTATCCCGGCCGGGGCGACATCGACATCCTTGCGCGGACGGGCGCCTCGGTCGCGCATTGCGCCTGGGTATTCGCGCGGCGTGGCATCATCATGGAATCCTTTGCCCGTTACCGTGATGCGGGGGTGAACATGTGCATCGGCACCGATACCGCCCCGCAATCCATGCTGAAGTCGATGCGCGCGGCCGCGATCCTGTCCAAGGTCGCCGATCGCGATGCCCGCGTCGCCTCGGCGCGGGAGGTATTCGATGCCGCCACACTCGCCCCGGCCCGTGTGCTTGGCCGCGAGGATCTGGGCCGGATCAGCCCCGGCGCCAGGGCGGACCTGCTCTTGTGGGACACCACGGGATTCTCTCTCGCCCCGATGCGGGATCCGCTGCGCAACCTCGTCTACTATGCTGAATCCGAGGATCTGCATCACGTCATGGTCGACGGCAACTGGTTGATGCGCGACGGTGCATTGCTGCGTGTGGACGAAAAGACGGCCCGCACCGGCCTTCAGGCCGCGGCGCGGCGGGTCTGGGATGGTATCGGTCCCGGCGACTGGGCCGGCCGGCGCATCGACCAGATCTCCCCTTGTGAACTCGAGGAATACTGATGCACTTCCCCCTGCCCGAGGCGCTCGAGCCCGAAAAAACCGAGAACCAGGTCGAGACGGCCTACCAGCAGATCGAGGATCTGATCGTCTCGATGGAACTGGAGCCCGGCGCGCGCGTGTCGGAGGTGTCGCTGATGACCCGGCTGGGCATCGGTCGAACGCCGATCCGTGAGGCCTTGCTGCGGCTTGCCGCGGACCAGCTGCTGATTTCGCAGCCCCGGCGCGGCATGGTGGTGCGCGATACCGACTTTCCGATGCAGATGAAGGTGCTCGAAACGCGCAAGGCGCTGGAGGGGGTGCTGGTCCCCGCCGCGGCACGACGGCGCAACCGCGAAGAGGCGGCGATCATGGCCGAGGTGGTGAGCGGTTTTCGTGACCTGATCGGGCGGGGGGAGAATCTGCAGCTTCTGCGTCTCGACCGGCGGTTCGTCAGCCTTCTGGTCGATTTCGCCCGCAACCCGTTTCTGGCGCAGATCCTGCCGCTCTATTCACTGTCGCGCCGGTTCTGGCTGGCGCATCGGGAGCTTTACCTGCGCCGTTTCCGCGACGAGACGCTGACCGAATTCCACATCCTGATCGGCGAGGCTGTGGCGGCGGGTGACGAGAGGCTCGCCCATGACCGCGTGACCGAGTTTCTCGCCTATGTCGAGGAATACACGATCTTTCTGGGAACGGAACTGTCCGAACCCGCAAGGAGATGAGCATGACAAGATACGAACCCGCAAGCTCCGTCCAGGCGACGGTGATCCGCAATATCGGTTGGCTGGTTGCCTATGATCAGGCCACCGATCGTCAGGTCTACCGCCGTGGCGCGGACATCGCCTTCGTGGGCGGGCAATTCGTCGATCCGACGACCCTGGCACCCGGGGATATCGGCGAGACCATCGACGGCAGCGATCTGATGGTGGTGCCGGGATTTATCGACCTGCACGCCCATCCCGGATTCGAGACCATGCTGAAGGGGGTGACGGAGGAGGTCGGCAGCCGGCAGTTCTGGATGAGTTCGCTCTATGAATATCTCTATCTGTTCGACACCACGCACGAAGGCATGGTCGCCTCGACCAAGGTGGCGCTTTCCGAACTGATGCAGAGCGGGGTGACGACGATCGTCGATATTTCCACCCCGCATGAAGGCTGGGTGGAAACGCTTGCCGCCTCGGGCATGCGGGCCTATGCGGCGCCGATGTTCCGGGACGCCTACTGGTTCACCGACAATGGCCGCGAGGTGAAATACGACTTCGATGAGGCCAAGGGGAAACTGCGGATGGATGCGGCGCTGGCCGCGGTGGATGCCGCCATCGCCGATCCTGGCGGGCGGTTGTCCGGGATGGTCGTGCCCGCGCAGATCGACACCTGCAGCGAGGGGATGTTCCGGGCCTCGCTGGCCGAGGCGCGGGCGCGCGATATCCCGATCCAGGTGCATGCCTCGCAGGCGGTGGTGGAATTTCAGGAGATACAGCATCGCACCGGCATGAGCCCGGTGGGCTGGCTTGGGTCGATGGACCTGCTGGGGCCTGACATGACCATCGGTCATGGCATCTTCCTCGACCATCACAGCTGGCTACACTGGCCCGAGCGAAACGATCTGGCGCTGCTGGCCGAAACGGGCACCTCGGTCGCGCATTGCCCGACGGTCTTCGTTCGGCGCGGCATCACGATGCAACACGCCGGCCTCTATCTCGAACGCGGCGTGAACCTTGCACTGGGCACCGACACCTACCCCCACAACTTCATCGAGGAGATGCGCAATGGCATCTATGCCGCGCGGATCACGGCGGCGGATGTCGCGGCACTGGATGCCAGCCGGATGCTGCACATGGCGACACTGGGGGGCGCAAAGGCTTTGGGTCGCACAGACATCGGTCGCATTGCGCCCGGGGCGCGGGCCGATTTCTTCACTGTCGATCTGCGTCATCCGTCGATGCGGCCGGTCTACGATCCGATCCGCAGCCTGATCTTCACCGCCGGCGAACGTCCGGTGCGGGATGTCTATGTGGACGGCTCCCGGATCGTTCGCGACGGGGTTCCCGCAGCCTTTGATCTGGACGCGGCGCGCGATACGCTGGAACAGGCGCAGGCATCGGCGACGCGCGACGTGGCGCGCTACGACTGGGCACATCGTCCGGCGGAGGTGCTGATGCCCCGGACCCTGACCGGCGGCGAGGTCTGAACGATGAATGGTGCCGACCGACTTTGCGATGCCCTTCTGGTCAACGGCATCGACGTGTGCTTTGCCAATCCCGGTACGTCCGAGATGCATTTCGTTGCGGCGCTCGATCACAAGCCCGAGCTGCGCTGCATTCTCGGTCTTCAGGAGAATGTGGTGACGGGCGCGGCCGACGGCTATGCGCGCATGGCGGATCGTCCGGCCGCGACGCTCTTGCACCTCGGGCCGGGACTGGCCAACGGTCTGGCGAATATCCACAACGCCCGCCGGGCCCGGACGCCGATGGTCAACATCGTCGGGAACCACGCCACCTATCACCGCAAATACGAGGCGCCGCTCAGTTCGGATGTCGAGGGCGTGGCCCGCCCGATGTCGGACTGGGTGGCCAGTCTAGAGAGCGCGGCGGAGATTTCGGCAGGGGTGAATGCGGCGGTGGCTGCGGCCGCCTCGATGCCGGGGGTCGCCACGTTGATCCTGCCGGCGGATACCGCCTGGGAGGAGGTGGCCCCGGCCGATCCGGTTCCGGCGACCATTCCCGCGCCTCCGGGTGGCGATCCCGCTGCCATTTCCGGGATCTTGGAGGCCATTGAAGATGGGCTGAAGGTGGCGCTGCTGCTTGACGGTGCAGCGCTGCGGGCCGGTCCTCTGGAAACCGCGGGGCGGATCGCGGCGCATTGCGGGGTGAGGCTGCTGACGCCAACCTCGGTGGCCCGCATCGAACGCGGGGCCGGTCGTGTCGCGCCCGATCGGATCCCCTACCGTATCGAGGCCGCCGAAGAGGCGATGAAGGAGGTCGATGTCCTGGTTCTGGTGGGCGCGCAGGCGCCTGTGGCCTTTTTTGCCTATCCGGGACGGCCGAGCGTACCGACCCGGCCCGATACCCGAATTGTCCCCTATGCCGCACCGGGGGCGGATGCCGCCTCTGCGCTGACCGTGTTGGCCGATGCGCTTGGTGCTGCGTCAGTTCCGGCGCCGGTCTGCGTCGCCGGTCTGCCGCCGCGGCCCGGGGATGGAGCTCTCACCGGGCCGGCTGTAACCGCCATGGTGGCCCGGGCATTGCCCGAGAATGCGATCGTCGTCGATGAATCCATCACTCAGGGCTATATGTTCGAAAGCCAGTCGCGCGGCTGTCCGCACCATGACATGCTGGATCTGACCGGAGGTGCGATCGGTATCGGCCTGCCTCTGTCGATTGGCGCGGCGGTCGCCTGCCCGGACAGGAAAGTGATCTGCCTGCAGGCGGATGGCAGCGGTCTTTACACCGTGCAGGCCCTCTGGACACAGGCGCGCGAGGGGCTGGATATCCTGACGGTGGTGTTCTCGAACGGCACCTACGCCACCTTGCACGGCGAAATGAAGCGTGTCGGAGTCGATGCCTTCGGCGTCAATGCAGGGCGGATGCTGAACCTCGATGCGCCGCGGGTCGATTGGGTCACGCTGGCGCGGTCTTTCGGCGTCGACGCCGCCAGAGCGACGACGGTGGCCGAACTCGAGCCGCTGCTTGAAACGGCGCTGATGCGGCCCGGCCCGTTTCTCATCGAGGCTTGCATCTGACGGATGTCCCGGCGGCAGCCGGAGCTTGACTCCCGGCGGGCGGCCTTCCCTGATGGACAGTCGGGGCGGATCCGACATTGCCGCCTGCGCCGAATCGGATTGTCCGTGGTGCTGTCGGGAACCTCTCGCACGTCGCATATGCCGCCGACAATTTGTGCAGCCGCGTTATGCGATATGCCATAAATAATATACGAAGAAAGTCACACCGCATATTTGATTGCGTGCCAGATACCGTGGGCACAGGATGTGACGAAGGTCGGGAACAGGCCATGAGAACAACAGGGATTCAGGAGACTCACATGACAGACAAGCATGACGCCGACCGTATCCGCCGACTGCGGGAGTCGGTGATGGTGCCGCCGACGGCGCGGCGGGATTTCCTCAAGCTGTTCGGCGGCGCCGCCGCATTGGCGATGGCCGGTCCGATGTTCCCGCATGCCGCGCGCGCGCAGGATATCGCGTTGCCCGAATTCGACACCATTCCCGACGCATGGAAGGGAACGGGCGAGGTCGTGGTGGTCACCTGGGGCGGCATCGGCACCGAAATGCAGCGCAAGGCATGGTTCGAACCGTTCGAAAAACTGTGCGGCATCAAGGTGATCGAGGCGATCGGCCCGGATCCGGCAAAGCTCAAGGCGATGGTGGATACCGGCACTGTCGGCTGGGACGTATGCCAGATCGGCCGCGGCACGATGATCGAGCTGTTGCGTCAGGGCGACTATCTGGAACCCATCGACTATTCGCTGGTCGAGCCGGGTGTCACCGAAGACTCCCGCGCGAGCCACGGGCTGGACATTGTGCCTTACTCGCAGATGATCGCCTATCGCACCGATGTGTTCCCGGAAGGACCGAAAGGTTTCAAGGATTTCTGGGATACCGAGAAGTTCAGGGGCGGACGCTCCATGCCGATCGCCACCAAGGGCAATGTCCCTGAACTGGTCGGTGCACTGATCGCCGACGGCGTCGATCCCGCAAGCGCCTATCCGATCGACATCGACCGGGCCATCGCCAAGTTCTACGAAATCAGGCCGAGCGTGGTGAAGTGGTGGGAGACGGGCGCCCAACACATGCAGCTGCTTCTCGATAACGAGGCCCCGCTGGTCACGGCGTGGAACGGCCGTATCGATGCGGCGCAAAAGGAAGGCAAGCCTGTGGAGCTGGTCTGGGACGGAGGAATGCTGGTCAAGAATGCCTGGCTGATCCCGAAAGGCGCTCCGAACCTGTCGAATGCCCAGAAGTTCGCGGCCTTCTCGTCCTCGGCCATCGCGCAGGCGCGCTACTCGATTCTGTTGCCCTATGGTTTCACCAACGCCGACTCCGCGAAGTATATCCCGGCCGATGTGCTGGCCAAGCTGCCCACCGCACCCGAAAACCTCGCCCTGCAGGTTCCGTATCAATATCAGTGGTGGGCCGACAACCGCCCCGAAGTCATCGAGAAGTTCAACAAGATGATGCTGTCCTGACCGGCGTTCCCCGACGCCTTTCCCGGTGGGCAGGTGCCCGCCGGGCTTTCCCATTCTGCTGCAAGGCCGGGAGAAGATGCTTGATCTCGTTCCGATCGACACGGTTATCGTCAATGGTCGGCTGTTCACCATGGACGCCCCCGGCCACATGGTCGAGGCTCTTGCCATCGCCGGGGGGCGCATCATCGCGATGGGCTCCACCGCCGAGATCCTTGCGCTGAGCAATGGCCGTTCGCCCGCGCCGCGTATCATCGATGCCGGGGGGCGCGTTGGTCTGCCGGGGCTGATAGACAGTCATTGCCATCCTGACATGACCGGGGTGCGCATCGGTCGCTGGCACGATTTTTCGGACGGCGCGACATCTTCGCGCGATGCTGTGCTGGATCTGATCCGGCGTGAACTCGAGGGCAAGCCCGCAGGGCACTGGTTTCTGGGCTATCGCTATGACGATACCCGTGAAGGCGGTTATCCGAGCCGCGAAGAACTGGATGCCGCCTCGGGCGGACGGCCGGTGTTCCTCTACCGGCGCTGTTCGCAGATGGGTGTGGCGAATTCGGCGGCGCTGGCCGAAGTGGGTTTCGCCGCCGAGAGCCCCGATCCGCCTTTTGGCGGGATCGGGCGGATCGCGGGTTCGCGCGTGCCCTCCGGGATGTTGTTCGCCCGGGCCGCGCATATCCTGATCGAGCATGTCCAGGCCAGCTACACGCCCGACGATTTCCGGCAGGGCCTGATCCGGGTGTTCGGCGAATACCTGTCCTTCGGGTTGAGTTCGATCCACAACAGCCTCGTGCAGACTCAGGCGATCCGCGCCTGTCAGGACATGCGTGACCGGGGCGAACTGAATCTGCGTGTCGGGCTGATGATCACCGGCCGGGATGAAGAGCTGATGGCGGCGGTGCTGCGCTCGGGCCTGCGCACCGGCTTTGGCGACGAATGGCTCCGGCTGGTGGGGGTGGAATGGGTGGGGGATGGGTCCACCTCCGGGCGCACGGCGGCCTATACCACACCCTACGTTGGCACGCCGCTCGCGGGCGAGCCCGCGGAATACCGCGGCACGTTGTTGCTTGATCCGATGGTGCATCGGCGCCGGGTGAAGGACGCGCTCGATCACGGCATGATCGTATGCACGGATGCCATGGGTGACGCCGCCATAGCGCAGATCATCGAGATCTACGAGAATGTGCTGAAGGATGGGGCGTATCCCGATCACCGGCTCCGGATCGAACATTGCTGTGCCGTTACGCCGCCCAATCTGGCGGGGCTGCTGCGCAACGGGATCATCTGCTCTTCGGCGGCGGGGTTCGCATGGGATCTGGGCGATGCGCATATCGCCAACCGCGGAGCGGCGGCGATGGTGGATTTCTGGCCCCATCGCGCGATGATCGATGCAGGCGTGGTCGCGCCGGCACATTCCGATGCCCCGGTCTGCACCGCAAATCCGTTCTGTGCCATGTCCTCGCTGGTCAACCGGCGCACGCGAAGCGGCCGGTCGCTGGGGCCTTCTCAGGGAATTTCGGTCTACGAGGCGGTTCAGGCCTATACGGTTCACGCTGCCTATGCCGGGCGCGAGGAAAACCTGAAGGGCCGCTTGCGGCCCGGGATGCTGGGCGATGTGGTGTTGCTGGACCGCGATCCCTTTGCCGAACCGAAGGAGGCCCTGCACGAAACCCGCGTTGACGCGACCATCGTGGGCGGCGCGGTGAAATTCGACCGTCTGGGGGCATGGACATGACACCCGCCGACAGGATCCTTTCCGGAGAATGCATCTTCCGTGCTCGGGGGAACGTTCGTCGAGGCGCTGGCTGTCCTTGTCGGGCGGATGCTGGCAAAAGGGCGTATGGCCGGGGGCGGCGCATCGGTCAGCGATGGTTTGGCCGGGGGTATGACAGCGGCGATGTCGCGCCCTTATCGTTCGGGCGACAACCGTGGCATGCTGCGCTTTGAACCCGGATCGCCACGCCATTACCTGCATCGGGATAGCTCGCTCGACGGAGACCGCGTATGAGGCATGATATGCGGCCGGGGCCAGGAGATCGGATATGACCGATCCCATCCGGGAACTGGCGGGCGTTCTTGGCCCGCAGGGCTGCCTGACAGGGTCGCGGGTGACCGAAACGCGTATCTGGGACGCGAGCGGGGCGCCATGGCAACCGCCACTGGCGCTGCTACGGCCTGCCTCGGTCGCGGAGTTTTCTGCGGCGCTGGCGATCTGCCATCGTCATGGCCTGCCGGTGGTTCCGCAGGGCGGACTGACAGGGCTTGCCGGCGGCGCGATGCCGCGTGCGGAGGGCGTGGCATTGTCACTTTCACGCTTCGCCGGTGTCGAGGAGATCGACGCCGATGCCGGCGTCATGGTGGTGCGCGCGGGCACCGTGCTGGCCACCGCGCAGAAAGCCGCCGGGGATGCGGGCTTCCTGCTTCCCATCGACCTTGGCGCGCGAGGCAGTTGTCAGATCGGTGGGATCGTTTCGACCAATGCCGGGGGAGTGCGGGTGATCCGTCAGGGAACCACGCGCGACAACGTTCTGGGGCTGGAGGCGGTTCTGGCGGATGGAAAGGTGCTTTCGCATCTGATGCGCGTGATGAAGGACAATACCGGCTACGATCTGCGCAATCTCATCATCGGCTCTGAAGGCACGCTGGCCGTGGTGACCCGGGCGGTGTTGCGGCTGCGTCCCCTGCCGCCGGCTTCCGAGACCGCGCTATGCGCACTGGCCGATTATGCCGCGGTGCTGCGGCTGCTGGCGATGGCGCGCGGCCGGGTCGTCCTGTCGGCTTTCGAAGCGATGTGGCGCGATCATTTCATCATGTCGGGCGGGCTTGGGATGTTCTCAGGGCCGCCGTCCTTTGCGGTTCTGATCGAGGTCGAAGGGCCCGGCCTTGAGACTCTGCTCGAAACCGCTTTCGAGGCGGGGCTGATCACGGATGCTCTCGTCGCACGGTCGGGTGCGGATGCGCGACGGTTCTGGGACGTGCGCGAGAGCGAAAGGGCGACCCGCTCCCTCAAGGGATTGCACAACCTCGACGTTTCGTTGCCGGTGGCACGGATGGACGAATTCGCCACGGCCTGCGCGAGGGCGGTGCGCAGGCTGGATCCGGGGGCTGAATGCTATTTCTTCGGCCACATAGGAGATTCGAACCTGCATGCGATGATCGACCTGCCGAACCACGGCAATGCGGGGGACAGGCTCGATCGTATCGCCTATGATCTGGTGCAGGCTATGGGCGGGTCGATCTCGGCCGAACACGGGATCGGGACACTGAAGCGATCTTGGCTGAACCGTTCACGCAGCGCGGACGAGATCGCCGCGATGCGGGCGATCAAATCGGCTCTCGACCCGAAGGGCATCCTGAACGCGGGCAAGGTGATCTGACGCTGCCATCGGGGCCGGCCGGAGACCACGGGCGCCAGATGGCATTCGTGAACCGTGGAGGTGCGTGGAAAATCTCCGCGCTCCTCCTCGCCACGGAATATTCAGGCCGCGCGGGTGCGTCGCGTCGCTTCGGCATCCACCGTGCCGTCGCGGATCACCACGCCATAATCCGCCAGCGCCATTTCGGGTGTCAGCAACCCGTCCAGCACATCCTCAAGCACCGCCTCGGGCGCGCGCTCATGCGGGTTGCCATAGCCGCCGCCGCAAGGCCCCTCGCAGATCAGGCGCTCGCCCGCGCGGACCTTGAAATATGGCACCTTGGAAGGCAGGGCGTCGGTGGTGCCATTCCTGTGGGCGAGCGTCATCGACGCCGCGATCCCCTCGGCGCCGCCGTCGAAGCCCCAGGGGCGGATGTCGTGCCCTTCTCCCTCGACCGAGAAGCCGGCATCCGAGAGGAAGGTGAATTCGCGCACCGCACCGACGCCGCCGCGCCACTTGCCGGGGGCGCAGCGTTCGTCGAGCAGTTCGTATCGGTCGCAGCGCACCGGGATATGGCTCTCGATGTCCTCGATCGGGTTGTTGCGGGTATTGGCATAGAGCGTGTCGACCGCATCCATGCCGTCCTTGCCGAAGCGGCCGCCATAGGCCCCTTCCATGATTTCCATGTGGACCCAGTGCTGTTCGTCCCGCAGCCCCGAAAGCGCGACGATCCGCAAGTTGCCGATCCCGGCCGATACTTTTTCAGGCACGATCGGCGAGAGTGCCTTCATCACTGTATCGGCCAGTTGGTTGCCGGGGCAGAACCGCGCGATCACCGGCGCGGGGAAGGTGGGGTTGGCAAGGCATCCCCTGGGCGCCACGATCTTGATCGCGCGGGTGAGACCGGCGTTTTGCGGGATCGCGCCGAACTCGACGGAATCGAGCAGGATCGAGCGCACCGTCAGCCAGACCGCGCAATCCGTCGTGCCGGTGAACGGCATGTTGATCGGCCGGTCGTCGACCTGCTTCGCCGTGCCCGTCAGATCGACGACCATGCTGTCGCCCCGGATCCTGACCGTGGCGCAGATCGGCAGGTGGTGGCGCGCGGGATCCGGATCATCGAGATAGCCGTCGATCATCGTCGTTGCGCTGTAATCGCCATCGGGCAGCGCCGCGATTGCATCGCGCATCAGCCGCTCGGAATAATCCATCAGATCTTCGCAGGCGGCCCGGAAAGTCACTTCGCCATATTGATCGATCAGTGCCTTGTAGCGCTCGGCGCCGATGCGGGCGGACTTGATCTGTGCCTCCATGTCCCCCACGACCAGACGCGGCGCACGTATGTTGCCGTTCAGAATATGCCAGACCGCATCGTTGCGACGGCCTGCGTCATAGACCTTGATGGCCTTGAACTGGAGCCCCTCGGAATAGGTATCCACTGCCTCGACGATGCCGCAACTGCCGGGGGTCTGGGCGCCGATGTCCAGATGGTGCGCCGTGGTGGCGGAAAATCCGACCAGCCGCCCATCCATGAACACAGGGATCACGAAGGCAACGTCCGGCCCGTGCGAGGCGCCGCCGTAGGGATCATTGTGCATGATGACGTCGCCTTCGCGCAGCGAATCACCGCGTTCGGCCGTGACCTTGAGGATGTTGCGGATATAGCCGGGGATCGGGCCCGACTGCAGCGGTGTCGAGAAGGTGCATTCACACAGCTGGCGGCCGGTTTCGTCGGTCAGCGCCGCGCCGAAATCCTCGGATTCGCGGATGATCGAGGAATAGGACATGCGCATCAGCTTGTGTCCCATCTCGGTGGCGATGTTGTCGAGCGCGCCCTGGATGACCGAAGCGGTGACGGGATCGATGCGCTGGCTCATTTCAGGTCTCCCAAAGTGATGAGCAGGCTGCCCGAGGGCAGCTGGCGGAAGCTGGCGCCGGGCGGCACGACGGTGGTGCTGTCCTTCTGGGTGACGATGGCGGGGCCCGGGATATCCTCGCCCACCGGCAAGGCGGCCCGGCGATAGACCGAGGTCTTGAAACTCTCGAGCCCGCTGCCGACGCGGAAGACCGTCTCGACGGTGCGTTCGAAGGCGGCGGCGCGGCTGCCGCCTTCGGCTGCGGCAAGCGCGCCGAGCTTGGGCAGTTCCGCCCGCGCGATGCTGCGCAGGTTGACGATCTCGATCGGGTTGCCCGGGAAGGCGTGGCCGTATTCTCTCTCGTGCGCGGAATGGAAATGAGCCCAGAGCACGTCCAGCGCCGCAGCATCGAGAACGCCCGCGGGGACTGGCACGTTCAGTTCGTAGCCCTGTCCCTGATAGCGCATGTCCGCCATCCGGCTGAAGCCGATCGCCTCCTCGGGGATGTGATCCTCGGCGAACTGGCGTATCAGGGTCGTCTCCATGCTGGCGAGGTCCGCGTTGATGCGATCCAGGTCGACCCTGGTCGAAAGCTGGAACTGGGTGCGCGCGAGATCATATTTCAGGTCGGTGGTCAGCAGCCCCATTGCAGAGGTAATGCCGGGAGAGGGCGGCACCAGAATCTCGGGGATCGAGAGCATCCGCGCCACTTCGGCCCCATGAAGAGGCCCCGCGCCGCCCATGGCGACAAGCGCGAATCCACGCGGATCGATCCCCTTCTGCACCGTCCGCGACCGGATCGCATTGGCCATGTTGGCGTTCAGGATGGTCAGTATGCCCTCGGCCGCCTCTTCCGAACTCATGGCCAGACGCCTGGCCAGCGCGTCGATCACCTGTCGCGCGGCAGCGACGTCGAGGCCCATCTCGCCGCCGAGAAAATCCTGCGGGGCAAGCCGTCCGAGCACGACATTCGCATCTGTCACGGTGGGCAGGGTTCCCCCCCGGCCGTAGGCGGCCGGCCCGGGTTCGGCGCCGGCGCTCTGCGGGCCGACGCGGAAGGCGCCGCCACGGTCCTGCCAGGCGATCGAGCCTCCGCCTGCACCGATGGTGTGAATGTCGAGCATCGGCATCAGTAACGGGAAGCCCGCAATCGACGTCGATCGGGCATCGGTTTCGGTCACGTGGCCATCGACGATGATGCCGATATCGGCCGACGTTCCGCCGATATCGAGCGTGATCAGCCTGTCGCGGCCATCCTGAGCGCCGATCCATGCGCCGCCCAGCACCCCCGCAGCCAGTCCGGACTGCAATGTCAGGGCGGGTTTCTCGACCACCATCTTTGGTGTGGCGACGCCGCCGTTCGAGGCCATGATCCGCAACTCGGCCGTCATGCCCAGATCGCGCAGGGCGGAATCCAGATGTGCAATGTAGCGGTCGACCTTGGGGCCGATGAACGCGGCAAGACCGGCCGTGGTGAAACGCTCGAATTCCCGGAACTGTGGCGAGATGAAGGAAGAGGTGGTGACGAACGCTTCGGGCATCTCTTCCTGAACAAGCTCCTTCGCGCGATTCTCATGCGCCGGGTTGAGGAAGGAGAAGAGAAAGCAGATGGCGACCGAATTGACGCCTTCGGCATGCAGCTCACGCGCTGCGCGGCGCACGGCTTCCTCGTCGAGGGGCACCAGCTCCTCGCCGGTAGGCGGCACGATGCGACCGGGCACTGTCTTGCGGAAGCGGCGCCTGACGAGGGGGCGGGCCTGCCAGGGGATGTCCTGACGGATCGAGTAATGCTCCGGGCGCTGATGGCGGCCGATGTGGATGATGTCGCGGAACCCATCGTTTGTGATCATGCCGCAGGTGGCGCCCTTGCCTTCAAGCACGGCGTTCGTCGCGGTGGTGGTGCCATGCAGGACGTAGGAGATCTCGGAGGGATCGACCCCGTTTCTTTCGCACAGCTCCACGATGCCTTGCATGACCCCGCGGGATGGGTCCGACGGTGTGGTCGAGACCTTGTGGATGGCGAGCGAGCCCCGGTCCATATCGCTGTAGACGAAATCGGTGAACGTCCCGCCGACATCGACGCCGATCATTTTCATGTCGATCTCTTTCTATGATTATGCGTCATGAATCCATAGATCATAAATATTCCAGATCTATAGGGACGATCGTATTGTGGTGAATTGTGATGTGTTTGCTCAATATTTGATCTGAATTGCTGACGGAATGCCCGGTGTGCGGGCAGCTCATCCCTTTTCATCGATCATGGCCGTGGGGGAGGCGCGGGTGCGCCGCGAAGTGGATCCTGGTCCCGACGATAGCCTGTTGCTTGGCGGGGCGGGGCGCTTTCTGCTGTGCGAAGTCCCTGCTGATCCCGAGCCCGATGATCTTCGTCGATGTGCGGGGTGCATGATGGGGAGGGGGAAGTCTTGTCCAATGATAGACGTCGCCATTGGTCAGCAATAATTGAGCTTTCCGGGCTTTGCGGTCGCTGCGGGCGGGGGTGATAGGTGTGCGTTGTCTGCTCGGCCTGTTTGGTGTGAGGTGGACGACACAGCCGGATTGAGTGGGGCCAGGGTGTGGGGCGGATGTTCCGCCATGGTGGCTTCTGTCCGGGAGGGCCGTGGTCGGCCACGGCGAGGCGATGTTCTGGGCGCTTGAATGGAACATTTCGAAATTGCTGCTGTTGCGGTGGTGCTCCATCGGGTCATGCCCCCGGTGAGATGGCGGAATACATGCGTATCACTTGTGCATTAGCTTAATATTCGGCCTGTTCCCTCACGTTTCCGGGCAGAAATTTGCATCGGGGAATTTTTAAATTGCCGCATATTGGATTCAGTAGTCACCTAAATTTTGAAAGTGACGGATGATTCGTCATCAGCGAAAGGAAATCAACGTGGTCAGAACTGTCATTCGGGCCGGGCACGTGATCGCCTGGCAGGATGGAGGGCATCGCCATCTGCGGGACGGGGTCATCGTCGTCGAGGATGATCGCATCACGCATGTCGGCGGCAGCTTCGAGGGGGACGCCGACGAGATCGTCGATGCATCGGACAAGATCGTAACGCCGGGGTTCATCAACACCCACGCGCATCTGAGCGAATCGCCGCTCGACCGTTCGTTCGTCGAGGACGTGGGGCCGCGCAATTTCTATCTCTCGGGGCTGTTCGAATTTCTCAGCGCCCGCGACGGCGCCATCACCGATGCGGCGCGGCGCGCCTCGGTGGCGATCTCGATGCCGGAACTGATCCGCACCGGCACCACGACCATCGTCGAGATGGGCTGGCACGGTGACTATGTGGCCGATCAATGCGAGATGGCGGGTCTGCGCGCCTATATCGGGCAGGCCTACCGCTCGGGCCGCTGGTTCACCAACGATGGCCGCAGCGTCCAATATGAATGGTATGAGGACGATGGCTTCGGCGCCATGCAGAAGGCGGTCGATTTCATTGAAGCGATCGAGGGGCGGGCGAACGGCCGGCTCAAGGGCTTCCTGACCCCGTTGCAGATCGACACCTGCTCCGAGGCGCTTCTGCGGCGTTCGAAGGCGATCTCGGATGAAATGAACGTGCCGATCGCGCTGCATACCTCGCAGTCGGTGCCCGAGTTCCAGGAGATCATCCGCCGTTACGGATGTTCACCGGTGGAATGGCTCCGCAGCATCGACTTTCTTGGCTCCAACGTTCTGCTTGGGCATGTGATCATGCCGGGCGGGTCGAGTTGGGCGAATTATTACGCAGACGACATCGGCATCCTTGCCGATACGGGCACCAATGTCGCGCATGCGGTCTGGGTGTTTGCCCGCCGCGGCATTGCGATGGAAAGCTACGCGCGGTTCCTGGAACGCGGCGTCAACATGACGCTTGCGACCGACACCTGCCCGCAGAGCATGATCGACGCGCTTCGCTGGACGGCGGTCATCAGCAAGATCATGGACCGGCGCACGGATGTGGCCACCGCCGCCGACGTGTTCAACTCGGCCACGATCGGCGGCGCCAAGGCGCTTGGCCGCGATGATCTGGGCCGGGTCGCCGCAGGGGCCAAAGCCGACCTGCTGTTCTGGGAAGGCGCCAGTCTGTTCATGACGCCGATGCGCGACCCGGTCCGCAATATCGTTTATTCGGCTCAGGCCGAGGATCTGAATTCCAGCATGGTGGATGGTCAGTTCATCATGCGCGATCGCAAGCTGCCGAAGTTCGACATTCCCGCGCTGACCTCAAATCTGCAGGAAGGGGCGGAACATATGTGGGCGAACATGCACCGGCAGGACTGGGGCCACCGCGACATCAACCAGCTGTCGCCCGAAAGCTTCCCCGAATTCCGCCGCTAAGGCCTCCGGTCTCGCGCGGTTCGCGCGGGATCCAAACATACAACCGACAGGGAAACTGACATGCGCTACTTCAATTTCCGGGCCGCCGGACTCTCCGCCGCACTGTTCGGTGCGGCGATGTTCGCTCCGCCCGCTCTCGCGAACGAACTCAGGGTGGTCATGGAAAGCCGCCTTGGGAACCTCGACCCGATCATGAGCGCCTCGCACCAGACGCGCGACCACGGCTATCTGATCTATGACACGCTGTTCGGTCTCGACGCCGATCAGAAGGTGCAGCCGCAGATGGTGGACAGCTACACCGTTTCGGATGACGGTCTGGTCTACACCTTCACGCTGCGCGACGGGCTGGCCTGGACCGACGGGACCCCGGTCACCACCGAGGACGTCATCGCCTCGATCAAACGCTGGGGACAGCGCGACCGCATGGGCATCGCGCTGATGTCGATCACCGACTCGCTCGAGGCGAAGGACGCGAAGACATTCGTGCTGACGCTGACCAGTCCCTCGGGCGTGGTGCTCGAAGCCTTTGCCAAGCCGAGCGGTGTGCCCCTGTTCATCATGCCGAAAGAAGCGGCCGCAACGCCGTTCACCGAACAGATCACCGACTATCGCGGCTCGGGTCCGTTCAGGTTCCTGCCGGAGGCATACGAGCCGGGCGTCAAGTCCGTCTATGTGAAGAACGAGGCCTATGTGCCGCGCAGTGAGCCGCCGAGCTGGTTCGCCGGGGCGAAGATCGCCAAGGTCGACCGCATCGAGCGTATCGAGATGCCCGACCCGCTGACCGCGGTGAACGCGCTCAACAGCGGCGAGATCGACTATCTGCAGACCATTCCGCCCGACCTGCTGCCGCTTGTCCAGACCGACGTGATCAAGACCGACAAGCTCGATCAGCTGGGCTATCAGATCAGCATCCGGATGAACTTCCTTCAGCCGCCGTTCGACAACAAGCTGGTGCGTCAGGCTGCGCTTGCCGCGCTTGGGCAGGAAGAGATCATGCAGGCGCAGTTCGGCGATCCCGAGAGCTACCAGATCTGTGGTGCCGCCTTCGGCTGCGGGTTGCCCTACGAAAGTGACGTGATGGCCGAGGAGGTGGTCAAGCCCGATCCGGAAAAGGCCAAGGCGCTGCTCAAGGAAGCGGGCTACAACGGCGAACCGGTGGTGATTTTCCACGTTTCGGACATCTCGACGATGTCGGCGCTGGCACCGACCATTGCCCAGCAGCTGCGGGAAGCGGGTTTCAACGTGGAACTCGCGACAACCGACTTCATGACCATGTTGTCGCGGCGCGCAAATCAGGGGCCGACCTCGGAAGGTGGCTGGAGCATCTTCGTGACCAGCTGGCACAACACCGAGATCGAGGATCCGCTGCGCAACTACATGATCACCGCGGAAGGCCGCGAAGGATATGCCGGCTGGGCCGACGTTCCGGAGATCGGCGAGAAGATCCACGATTTCCTGCTCGCATCCGACTATGACGCCCGCAAGAAGATCGCGGATGACATTCAGGGCGTTGTCTACGACGAGGTCGTCTTCGTTCCGATCGGCGGCTTCGCACGGGTGACCGGCTATTCCAGCAAGGTCGAGGGTGTCCTGCCCGCGCCGGCCAACATCTTCTGGAACATCTCGAAGAGCGAGAACTGAGCCGATGCTGGGCTACATCGTCCGGCGGTTGCTGTCGACCATCCCCGTTCTGGGGGTGGTCGCACTGATCGTCTTCCTGTTGCTTCATTTCGCGCCGGGCGATCCTGCGGCGATCATGGCAGGAGATTCCGCGACACCCGCCCAGCTTGCCGAAATCCGGCAGCGGCTCGGGCTGGACAAGCCGGTCTTCGTGCAGTTCTTCTACTGGCTCGATCAGTTGCGCCAGGGCAATTTCGGAACGTCGCTGCATTCCAACAAGCCCGTCGCCGAGATGATCGCGGCGCGTGTGGGGCCGACGCTTTCGCTGGCGGTCACGACCATGACCTTCTCGATTCTCGTGGCCATTCCGCTCGGGGTCTACGCCGCCTGGGCGCGGGGGCGTCTGAGCGACCGGCTGGTGATGACGCTGGCGGTGCTGGGTTTCTCCACCCCGGTCTTCGTCACGGGCTACATGCTGATCTACCTGCTGTCGCTCAAGGCGGGCTGGTTCCCGGTGCAGGGGTTCGCCTCTCTGGCAAGTGATCCGATCCGGTTTGCGCGCACCATCACGCTTCCGACGCTGGCTTTGTCGACGGTCTATATCGCGCTGATCGCGCGGATCTCGCGTTCGAGCGTCCTTGAGATTCTCGGCGAGGATTTCATCCGCACCGCGCGCGCCAAGGGTGTGCCGGAACGCAGTGTGTTCCTGCGCCACGCGCTGCGCAATGCGGCGGTGCCGATCATCACGGTCATCGGGTCGGGGGCGGCTTTCCTGATCGGCGGCGTCGTCGTCGCGGAAAGCGTGTTCAACATCCCCGGGCTCGGCCGTCTGGTCGTGGAATCCGTCCTCGCCCGGGATTATCCGCTGATCCAGAGCCTGATCCTGCTGCTCTCCGTCATCTATATCGGGATCAATCTGGTCATCGACCTCCTTTATACCCTGTTCGACCCGCGCATCCGATATTGAACGCGGAAACGAACGTGCCTGCGGCCACGAATGCCGAAGCCACGCCGAAAGGTTCCAAATGCAAAAGGTCCAAGATCTTCCGGGCAAGGCGCCCGCTGCCGCCCGCTCCCGGCCCCGGTCGCGGGACTGGCCGGTGCGCGTCGCCTGTGCCTTCCTCGTCTTCATCCTGATCGTGGCGGTGGTGGGGCCGTTCCTGACATCGGGCGATCCGCTTCATATCAACGCCGCCAACCGCATCAAGCCGCCCTCGGCCGAACACCTGTTCGGCACCGACGCGATGGGCCGTGATGTCTTTGCGCGGGTGATCTACGGCGCGCGCACGTCCATCATCGTCGGTTTTGTCGCCGCGCTGGCGTCGCTGCTTCTTGGCCTCGCGGTGGGGCTGCTCGCGGGATATTTCCCGCTGGCCGATGCCACGATCATGCGGGTGATGGACGGTATCATGTCGATTCCGTCGATCGTGCTGGCGGTGGCGCTGGTCGCCATCACCGGGGCGAATCTGGGAACCGTGCTGATCGCCATCATCGTGCCGGAGTTTCCGCGTGTCGTGCGGCTGGTGCGGGGGGTGATCCTGAGCCTGCGCTCGGAGCCCTATGTCGAGGCGGCAATTTCCCTCGCCACGCCGACCTGGCGTATCCTGTTTCGCCACATGCTGCCCAACACGCTGGCACCGCTGATCGTGCAGGGCAGCTTCGTTCTTGCCTCGGCGATCCTGACCGAGGCGGCGCTGAGCTTTCTGGGTGTCGGGCTTCCGCCCGAAATCCCGTCCTGGGGCAATATCATGGCCGAGGGACGGACCTACTTTCAGTTGCGTCCGGGGCTGATTTTCTTTCCCGGCATATTCCTGGCGCTGACGGTGCTGAGCATCAACCTGATCGGAGACGCGCTGCGCGACAGGTTCGACCCGAAACTCGAGAAGAGACACTGATCATGGAGACCGCGAAAACCAAGGAAATCCTCCGGATCGACAATCTTGACGTATCGCTCGTCGAAAGCGGCAAGACGCTGATCCGCGATATTTCGTTCACGCTGCATGCGGGCGAGACGCTGTGTCTGGTGGGCGAATCCGGGTCCGGGAAATCGCTGACATCGCTGGCGGTGATGGGGCTGCTTGATCCCGGGGCACTGCGGGTCTCTGCCGGGCGGATCCTGGTGGAGGGGATCGATGTTCTTGCGGCTTCGGCCGAGGAATTGCGGCAGATGCGCGCCACGCGAATGTCGATGGTCTTTCAGGAACCGATGACCGCGCTGAACCCGACCGAGACCGTGGGGGCGCAGGTCGAGGAGGTGCTGCGCGTGCATGGCGAGGGCAATGCCGTGACCCGCCGCGAGCGTGTGCTCAAGATGTTCGAGGCCGTGCATCTGCCAGCGCCCGAGCGTATCCACGCCTCGTATCCCTATCAGCTTTCGGGCGGGCAGAGGCAGCGCATCGTGATCTCGATGGCGTTGATCCTGAACCCACGCCTGCTGATTGCCGATGAACCGACGACCGCGCTTGACGTGACGACGCAACGGCAGATCCTGGCGTTGATCGAGGAGATGCAGCAGAAGTTCGGAACGGCGGTGCTGTTCATCACGCATGACTTCGGCGTCGTGTCCGATATTGCCGACCGGATCGTGGTGATGAACCGCGGCGATCTGGTCGAAACCGGAACCCGGGACGAGATTCTGGCGCGGCCACGGCAGGATTATACGCGGATGCTGGTCTCGTCTGTGCCGAGCCTTGTGCCGCCGGGGCGCATGCCGGTCACGGGGGCGCAGATCCTCGAGGTGGCCAATCTGAACAAGGTCTATACGCAGGGCAGCTTTCTGTCCGGGCGTCGCCGGGTCGATGCGCTCAAGCCCACCGGGCTGACGCTGGCAACGGGCGAGATCCTGGGGATCGTCGGAGAATCCGGTTCCGGCAAGACGACGCTCGCACGGTGCCTGACGCGGCTCATTGAGCCGACAGGCGGGGCGATCCGCCTTGGCGACACCGACATATCCGCCATGTCGCAACGCCAGCTGCGTCCCTACAGGCGTCGCTTTCAGGTGGTGTTTCAGGATCCGTTCCGTTCCCTGAACGCGCGGCTCCGGGTGCGCGACATCGTCGCCGAAGGGATGCTGAACTTCGGCACACCGAGGGAAGAGGCCTATGCGCGCGTCGGTGATCTGCTGGAACGGGTGGGACTTTCCGTCGAGATGATGGACAGGTATCCGCACCAGTTTTCAGGCGGGCAGAGGCAGCGCATCTGCATTGCGCGGGCACTGGCATTGCGCCCCGAGGTGCTGATCGCCGACGAGTCGGTGTCAGCGCTGGATGTTTCGGTGCAAAAGCAGGTGCTGGAGCTTTTGCGCGAGATCTGCGACGAAACCGGCGTCGGTATCATCTTCATCACGCATGACCTGCGTGTGGCGGCGCGGATCTGCGATCGCGTCCTGGTGATGCAGCGGGGCGAAGTGGTCGAATCCGGCTCGGTGGACGAGGTGCTTACCCGACCGGCGCAGGCCTATACCCGTGAACTGATCGGCGCGGCCCCCGGGAGGAACTGGGACTTTGAACACTTCCGGCCCTTCGCCTGACGCGCGCAGCGGTGGAAACAAAGAGGCTTCCGGCAGGAGAACTCCGACAGGCATCGTTGCGCTACCGGGGGGCTGATGCAGGTTCCCCCTTACCCGATGTGGTTCATGCAACACGTTCGATCTCGGCGCCGAGAGCATTGAAGCGGTTCATGACCGAGCAGGTGAACGCCACGGGGTCGAGAGAACGTTCCGCAAGTGCGGGAAACAAGGCCCAAAGCCTCGGGCTTTAAGCGCTCGGGTCAGCCCGGCCGGCAGGTAGGCGATCATGGCACTCGGCACAGCCGAGATCATCCGTATGCACTGACGTCGAAAGGAAAGGAGCGTCTCGGCCCTTGCCCGAATGGCGCGACACGGCCCTGTGGCGCAGTTGCGTCATAAAATGTCCTTTGCACGCAAAAGACTTTATGATAGCGTCTGATCATTCGCCCGCGGCTTTGTCGCGGGCCGGGTGTCAGGGAGGAGAGGATATGGGAGTCAGCAAGTTCGCGGCGACGGCCGTCGGCATCGGTCTGTCGGTATTCGCCATCGCGGCCAGCGCCGCTACACCGGAAGAAATCAGAGAACGCGGAAAGATCCTTGTCGCGATCGACGTGGGCCATGCGCCCTATGGCATGCTCGATTCGAATGCGCGGCAGACCGGCTCGGATGTCGAGACGGCGCAACTCCTGGCAAAGGATCTGGGAGTCGCGCTCGAGGTCGTGCCGGTCAGCGGGGCCAATCGTGTGCCTTACCTGATGACAGGCAAGGTGGACGTGGTCATCGCATCCTTCTCGATCACCGAGGAACGTCAGAAGGTCATCGATTTTTCGCGCCCCTACGGTGTCATTCCGGTGGTGGTGTCCGCGCCCGCGACGATGGACATCGCTTCTCCCGCAGACCTTGCGGGCAAGGAAATCGCGGTCGCCCGCGGCACGACGGCGGATATCGAGGTGACGAAGCTGCTCAGGACCGAGAACGTAAAGGCCAACATCATACGCTATGAGGATGAGGCCACGTCGATCAGTGCGATTTCCACCGGACAGCAGGATCTGCTGGCCGCGGCTCTGTCGACGGCAAACGAAGTGGCCGAGCAGAACCCGAACAAGAAGCTGGAAGTGAAGGTGGAGATGGCGGCTTATCCGATGGCCGTCGGCCTGCGCAAATCCGACGCCGAACTGACCGACTGGGTCAACGAATGGGTCACGGAAAACCTGCGCAACGGCGAACTGAACGGGATCTACAAGAAGTATTTCCATCACGATCTGCCGGAGTCGCTTCTGGAATAAGCAAGGCCGCAGCGGCGCGATGCCGCTGCGATCCCTTCCGGACCACTGGACCTTGGAACACATATGACGACCCAACAGAAACCCTACCGGGGCCTATTTCCCGTCGCACCCACCGTATTCCATGAAGACGGCAGTCTGGACCTTGAAGGCCAGCGTCGCGTCATGGATTGCATGATCGATCAGGGCGTGGATGGCATATGCATCCTCGCGAACTATTCCGAACAGTTCCTCGTCACCGATGAGGAGCGCAGGGTCCTGACGGAAACCTGCCTTGAACAGGTGGCCGGACGGGTGCCCGTGATGGTGACCTGCAGCCATTTCTCGACCGACATCGCCGTGAGCCGGGCGAAGCATGCGGCCGGGCATGGCGCCGCGCTTCTGATGCTGATGCCGCCCTATCATGGCACCGGCATGCGCATCGGCGACACGGAGATTTTCGAGCATTTCGAGCGTGTCTCCGAGGCGGGCATTCCGGTGATGATCCAGGACGCGCCGCTCAGCAGCACGGCGATGCCGGTGCCGCTGCTGGTCGAGATCGCGCGCAGGCTGCCGCTCGTGCGGTATTTCAAGATCGAGGTTCCCGGCACCGCGGCCAAGCTGCGGGCGCTGATCGCCGAGGGCGGGGATGCGATCGAGGGGCCGTTCGACGGCGAGGAAGGGATCACCCTGATGGCCGACCTCGACGCCGGGGCCACCGGCACGATGGTCAGCGCGATGATCCCCGATCTGGTGAAGCCGGTTCTGGAACATCACTTCGCCGGTCGCCGGTCCGAGGCGCTGGCCGCCTATGCCCGGATCCTGCCGGTCATCAATTACGAGAACCGCCAATGCGGCCTGCGCGCAGCCAAGGCGGTGATGCGCGCCGGCGGCGTCATCCGTTCGGACCGGGTGCGCCATCCGTTGACCCCGCTGCATCCGGAGACCCGCAAGGGTCTGCTGGAACTTGCCGGCGAACTGCAGCCCCTTGCACTGAGCTGGGGGAAGTGATGGCTGCCGAGGAAAATCCGGCAACGATCACCGGCAGGACCCGGGTTCTGGGTATTTTCGCCGATCCGGTCGGGCATGTGAAAGCGCCGCCGCTGATCAACGAAATCGCGCGCCGGCGCGGGCAGGATGCGGTCATGGTGCCGTTCCATATTGCTCCCGAAGACCTTTCCGCGATCTTCGATACGCTTCGGAAGGTCAAAAGCTTTGACGGGGGGATCGTGACGGTCCCGCACAAGAACGCCGCGCTTGACCTGTGCGACAGGATCAGCGACCGCGCGCGTCTCGTGGGCGCGGTCAACGTCATCCGGCGCATGCCGGACGGGCGCATCCATGGCGATGCGCTGGATGGCATCGGATTTCTCGCGGGACTGAAGGCGGCGGGGCATGAGGTCGCGGGCAGGCGCGTCTATCTGGCCGGTGCGGGCGGAGCGGCGAAGGCCATCGCCGAGGCGTTCGCCGCCGAAGGCGTGGCGCAACTGACGATCTACAATCGCACGATGGAACGCGCGGCGGAGCTTTGTGACAGGCTTGCGTCGGTCTATCCTTCTGTCGACTTCAGGGTCGGCACCGAGAATCCCGAAAACCATGATATCGCCGTCAACGGCACCTCTCTTGGTCTGCGCGATGGCGATGCTCTGCCGTTCGATGTATCGGGACTGTCCACCGGCATGGTGGTGGCCGAGGTGGTGATGGAGCCGGAAATCACCCCTTTGCTGGCGGCGGCGCGCGGGATCGGCTGCGCTATCCACCCCGGCAAACCGATGCTTGAGTATCAGACCGAGTTGATGTCGGATTTCTTCGGTCTATAGCTTGGAACGGCGGCGCGGGATGTCGATCACCGCGTCGTCTGTATTCGAAAGAGAAATTCGCCCGGTCCGCCGGGCAGCGCAGTTTGTGGAGAGTGTCAGGTGGAACCCGGTCAGGAAGACGACCCGAACTCCGGGGGGCCGCAGGGTGGACCGCCGGGCGCGCATGTCCGCAAGCTCAGCCTTTACGAAAGCCTCGCCGACAGCCTGAAGGATGAAATCCGCGGCCAGCGCGTCCCGACGGGGGCGGTGCTTCTGGAGGGGCCGCTGGCCGAGCTGTTCGGCACCAGCCGGGCGCCGGTGCGTCAGGCTTTGCGAATTTTGGCCGATGAAGGGCTGATCAGCCGCTTCGATGGCCGGGGCTTCGTTGTCGGCCCGTCGGGCACGGCACCGATCCGCGCCAATCTTGCGGAGATTCTGGTCGACCTTGCCGCCCAGCAGGAGGAACGCCCCAGCTTTGCCTGGCAGACGATCTACGAAGAGGTCGAAAGCCAGGTGGTCTATCGCTCGTTCTTCGGGCGTCTGCGGGTCAACGAGCTGGAGCTTGCCCGCCACTACGGGGTTGGGCGGACGGTGGCGCGGGACGTGATGTTGCGGCTTGAAACCCTCGGGCTGATCGAGAAGGACGATGCCTCCCGCTGGTCGATCGTGCCACTGGACAACCGCAGGCTAAGCGATCTTTACGAGGTGCGCGAGCATCTGGAACCGCTGGCGCTTGGCGGTGCGCTGGAACGGCTGAGCGACGCCGAGATCGGGGCGATGCTGGATCGCCATCTTGAGGCGCTGGCGCAATATCCGAATGTGACGGCGGCGACGATGTATGATCTTGAACTGGATCTGCATGTGCGCTGTGTCCAGCGATCGCCGAACCAGGAACTGGTGAAGATCCTTCAGCGGACCCATTGCGTGCTGACGTTGTCGAAACATACCGTCGGGATACGGGTGGCGATGCCCGATCACGAACCCTTCATGGGGGAGCACATCTCGGCCTTCCGGACGATGCTGCGGCGCGACCGGGAGGGGCTGCAACTGGTGATGCGCAGCCATATCCACGGATCGCTTGCCAAGGTGATGGAGCGTGCCGAAACCGTGCGTCATGGCCCGCCGCCCGCAAGGCTCAGCTATTTCACCTGAACGCGGCGAACCGCCCGCTCAGCATCCCGGATCATCGGCTGCGTCTTCCGGACGGTCGCGGGTCGTTCCGTGAGGGATGCGACCGTCCGGAGGGCGGGTCAGGTGACCGCGCCGACCTGCCACGGGACGAATTCATTGTCCCCGTAGTCGTAGCTTTCGCTCAGGCTCTTTTCGCCCGAGGCCACGGCGATGATGTGCTCAAAGATGCGCGCGCCCACCTGTTCGATGCTCTCGTCGCCGGTGGCGATCGTGCCGGCGTTGATATCCATGTCCTCCTGCATGTGGTCATACATGTCGGTGTTCGTGGCGATCTTGATGCAGGGCGCGGGTTTGTATCCTGAAACAGAGCCGCGCCCTGTGGTGAAGCACACGACATTGCAGCCGCCGGCGATCTGCCCGGTCACGGCAACGGGATCATAGCCCGGCGTATCCATGAAGACGAAGCCGCGCTCGCGGATGATCTCTGCATATTCGTAGACCGCGCGCAGCGGCATCGAACCGCCCTTCGCGACCGCGCCGAGCGATTTTTCCAGGATGGTCGTCAGCCCGCCCGCCTTGTTGCCGTGGCTCGGATTGTTGTTCAGCTCGGCGCCGTTCCGGGCGGTATAGTCGCGCCACCAGTCGATGCGCCCGAGCAGCTTTTCGGCCACTTCGGGGGTGGTCGCGCGGCGGGTCAGCAGGTGTTCCGCGCCATAGATCTCGGGCGTTTCGGCAAGGCAGGACGTGCCGCCGTTGCGCACGATCAGATCCGAGGCATGGCCAAGCGCGGGGTTCGCGGTGATCCCCGAATAGCCATCCGATCCGCCGCATTCCAGCGCGACCTTCAGCCCGGACAGCGGCTGTCGGGTGCGTTTCACCGCGTTGACCGACGGCAGCATCTCGCGGATCATCTCCGAAGCCGCCTCGATCGTCTTGCGCGTGCCGCCCAGTTGCTGGATCGTCATGGTGCGGAAGCGGTTGCTTTCCTCAAGCTTGTAATGTTCCAGAATCGGGGCGATCTGGTTCGTTTCGCAGCCCAGCCCGATCATCAGGATGCCGCCGAAATTCGGATGGCGGGCATAGCCCTGAATGACCCGGGTCAGGTAAAGATAGCCCTCGGTCTTCATGCTGATCGCGCAGCCGCCGCCGTGGGTCAGGGCGACGACGCCGTCCACATTGTCGAAACCATCAAGCCCGCCGGACCGGTTGAAGTGGTCGGCGATGTATTTCGACACCGTGGCCGAACAGTTCACCGTGGTCAGGATGCCGATGAAGTTGCGGGTGCCGATACCGCCCGCGCCGCGGTCGTATCCCATGAAGGTGCGGCAGTCCTCGGGCGGGATCATGCCTTTCGCCTCGATGTCGACCGAGAACTGATGTTCGTGCTGCGATTCGACCACGGCGAGGTTTTGCAGATGGACATGCTGACCGGGCAGGATGTCCTGCGTGGCGCGGCCGATCACCTGACCGAACTTGCGCACCTCGCCACCGGCGGGGATCGCCCGCAAGGCGACCTTGTGCCCGCGCGGGATGATTTCGCAGGCGATGATGTCATCGATTCCCGTAAATTCGCCCGGCCGGATCTTGCGGCGGGCTGCGGCGACGTCGTCGATCGGATTGAGCAGGATCGCCGGGCTGTCGAGGCTGGCCATGTATTGCCTCCAAAATGTATATTGCACGCATAGTTCAAACATGCTATCCGGTCTGCGTCAAGTCTCAATAAGGGGCCGGCGCAAGGAGGGCGGCAGACGGGGAGGTCTGCCGGAACCTGGGAGGGGCAGCTTGAGCTACCAATTCGACTTCAGTTTTCTGTATGACTATTGGCCGGACCTGCTTGCGGGGATGCGGCTGACCATCGGCCTGTCGGTGCTGAGCATCCTGTTCGGCTTCATCTTCGGATCCGCCTGCGCGATCGCGCGGGTGCATGGCGGCAAGACCCTGCGCACCATTGTCGGCTGCTATGTCGATCTGGTGCGCAACACGCCGCTGGTGGTGCAGGCCTTCTGGCTGTTCTTCGGCATGGCCTCGATGGGGCTGAAGATCGGCGCATTCTGGGCCGCGATCATCACGCTGGTGATCAATGTCGGCGCCTATACCACCGAAATCATCCGCGCCGGGCTTGAATCCATCCCGCGCGGCCAGAAGGAGGCGGCCGATTGCCTCGCGCTGCGCAGGTGGCAGGTCATTCTGTATATCGAACTGCCGCAGGCGGTCGAGCGGGTCTATCCGGCACTTGTCAGCCAGTTCATCCTGATGATGCTCGCCACGTCGATCATGTCCCAGATCTCGGTCGAGGAGCTGACCGGCGCGGCCTATGGCATCCAGTCGATGACCTTCCGCGGCTTCGAGGTCTATGTCGTCGTCGCCGTGATCTATCTGGTGCTGTCGTGGCTCACCCGGACGATGTTCGAGGTCATCGCCCGGATAGCCTTCACCCGCCGCCGTCTGCGCACCCCGTTGTGAGGAAAGCCACATGACTTTTGCAGGGCTTACACCCAACCAGCTTCTGTTCATCCTCCAGGGCGCGGGGTGGACCGTCATCCTGTCGCTTCTGGGTTTTGTCGGCGGATCGGTCATCGGCCTGCCCGCGGCCGTCGGGCGGATCTCGAAGAACCGGCTGCTGCGGTTCGGCATCGCCGGCTACATCAACCTGATCCAGGGCATCCCGCTGCCGATCATCATGTTCCTGTGCTATTTCGGCATGTCGATCGCGGGGTTCAGCGTGCCGGCGCTGGTCGCGGCAGCGGTGGCGATGACGGCCTATTGCTCGGCCTATCTGGCCGAGATATGGCGCGGTGCGCTGATGTCGGTGCCCAAGGCGCAGTGGGAGGCGGCGGAATGCCTTGCTCTCAAGCCGTTCCAGCGCCTGACCCATGTGATCCTGCCGCAGGCGGTGCGGATATCGATCGCGCCCACGGTCGGCTTTCTTGTCCAGATCGTGAAGAACAGCTCCTATGCCGTCGTCATCGGTTTCGCCGAACTGACCTATACCGCGCGGCTTCTGAACAACTCGACCTTCAGGCCGTTCGTGATCTTCAGCATCGCCGCCCTGCTTTACTTCGCCATCTGTTATCCGCTCTCGCTTTACAGCCGCCGTCTCGAACGGCGCCTGAAGCGTGGCTGATCCATCCGGAGATCTGTCCATGACCGCACTTGTCACCTTCAAGGATGTCCATAAATCCTACGGCACCCTCCCGGTTCTCAAAGGGGTTTCGCTGACCGTTCCGGAAGGCCGCGTCGTCGCGCTGATCGGGCGCTCGGGATCCGGGAAATCCACCGCGCTGCGCTGTATCAACGGGCTTGAGACGATCCAGTCCGGTACGCTCGAGGTCTGCGGGCGCAAGCTGCATGAGGCGAACTGCGACCTGCGCCATCTGCGTATGGAGGTCGGCATCGTGTTCCAGAGCTACAACCTCTTTCCGCATCTGACGGTCGAGCAGAACGTCACCCTCGCCCCCCGGCTGACCGGCAAGGCCTCGCAGGCCGAGGCGCATGAGATCGCGCGCAAGGTTCTTGAACAGGTCGGGCTTGCCGAAAAGGCGAAGGCCTATCCCGAGCAGCTTTCGGGTGGCCAGCAACAGCGCGTCGCGATCGCGCGCAGCCTGGCGATGCAGCCCCGCGTGATCCTGTTCGACGAGGTGACGTCCGCGCTCGACCCCGAACTGACGGCGGAGGTTCTCAAGACGATCGAACAGCTTGCGCAATCCGGCATGACAATGGTCCTTGTGACGCATGAGATGAGTTTCGCCCGCCGCGTCGCCGACGAAATCATCTTCATGCATCAGGGCGTCGTCTGGGAAACCGGCGACGGTTCGATGTTCGACAATCCGCAGACCCCCGAGTTGCGCCAGTTCGTCGGGAGCGGGCTGTGAGCTCCGCTGCGCTGACGGGGCTCGATCCCGCGCGGACGATGCCCGAGGACAGGGAGGCGGCGACCCTTGCCGCGCGCCTCTGGCTGCCGGGGGAAGGGCCCGCGATCTGCGCGCTGCGCGGCGAACGTCTCATTGACGTGACGCGGGCTTTCCCGACGATGAGCGCGCTTTGCGCCGAGGCAGACCCGGCGGCGGCCCTGACCGCGACCGAGGGACGCGATGTCGCCGGGCTCGCGGAGGTTCTGGCGAACAGCCGTCCCGAAGGGCGCGATGCGCGTTTGCCCTATCTGCTGGCCCCGGTCGATCTGCAGGCGGTGAAGGCCGCAGGCGTGACCTTCGCGGTCTCGCTGCTCGAACGCCTGCTTGAAGAGCGCGCCAAGGGCGACCCGGTCGCGGCTGAAGCCTTGCGCGCGGAGGTCGGCGATCTGGTCGCGGGCGATCTTTCGGGCCTCAGGCCCGGCAGTCCCGAAGCCGAAAAGGTCAGGTCGGTCCTTCTGGCCCGTGGGCTCTGGAGCCAGTATCTGGAGGTCGGCATCGGTCCCGACGCAGAGATTTTCACCAAGGCCCAGCCCCTGTCCGCGGTCGGGACGGGAATGGATTGCGGGGTTCTGGCAAGCTCGCAGTGGAACAACCCCGAACCGGAGGTGGTGCTGATCGTCGCGCCCGACGGGCGCGTAGTCGGCGCGACGCTTGGCAATGACGTCAATCTGCGGGACGTCGAGGGGCGCTCTGCGCTGCTTCTTGGCCGGGCCAAGGACAACAACGCATCCTGTGCGATCGGCCCTTTCCTGCGGTTTTTCGATGCGGGTTTCGGGCTGGATGACATCCGGCGGGCCGAGGTCACGCTGCATGTGCAAGGCCCCGACGGCTATGCGCTTGAGGCGCTTTCCTCCATGCGCCAGATCAGCCGCGATCCGCTTGACCTCGTCTCACAGATGATCGGTCCGCATCATCAATATCCGGATGGCGCGGTGCTGTTCCTTGGCACGATGTTCGCCCCGACCGAGGAACGTGACGGGCAGGGGTTCACCCACAGGGATGGCGATATCGTCAGCGTCTCGACCCCGAAGCTTGGTGCGCTGGTGAACCGCGTGGCCCGCGCCGAGGCTTGCCCGTCATGGGAATTCGGCGCCGGTGCGCTGATGCGCAATCTTGCCGGACGTGGTTTGCTGGGGGTGTTCCGTTGAAACCCGCGACCGGTTCGGGTCGCGGCACCACTTGCGAGGAATGAGGATCACACAATGAAGCTTTTGCGTTACGGACCGCCGGGACAGGAGAAACCCGGCCTTCTCGATCCGGAGGGAGGCATCCGCGATCTGTCCGGCCATGTGGCAGACATCGCGGGCGACGTGCTGCTACCCGATGGGCTTGCCCGGCTCGCCGCGCTCGATCTTGCGGATCTGCCCCGGGTCGGGGGCGAACCACGGCTCGGCCCCTGCGTCGGGCGCGTCGGGAAATTCGTCTGCATCGGGCTGAATTACGCCGACCATGCCGCCGAGACGGGCGCACCGATCCCCAGGGAGCCCGTCGTGTTCAACAAATGGATTTCGGCCCTGTCCGGCCCGAATGACGATATCGAGATTCCGCGCGGTTCCGAAAAGACCGACTGGGAGGTGGAGCTGGGCGTCGTGATCGGCCAGGGTGGCAAGTACATTCCGCCTCAAGAGGCCCTGTCTCATGTGGCGGGCTATTGCGTCGTCAACGACGTTTCCGAACGAAGCTGGCAGATGGATCGTGGCGGCACCTGGGACAAGGGCAAGGGCTTCGACACCTTCGGCCCGATCGGCCCCTGGCTGGTGACGCCCGACGAAGCTGGCGATGTCGGCAACCTGTCGATCTGGCTGGAGGTCGACGGCCATCGCTACCAGAACGGCACGACCGGAACGATGATCTTTGACGTTGCAACGATCATTTCCTACCTGTCGCAATGCATGTCGCTGCAGCCCGGAGATGTGATCTCGACCGGGACGCCGCCGGGAGTCGGGCTTGGCCAGAAGCCGCCCGTCTTCTTGCGGGGTGGGGAGGTGTTGCGCCTCGGGATTGATGGGCTTGGTGTGCAATCACAAAGGGTCGTGCGGGCCGTCTGAGGTGCCGCATATTGGGAACGGGTTTCCGGACCGGGATCGTGGCGTGTGCGGATGGGGCGCAGGGGGCGCTGCCCCCTCGCCCGTTCCGGGCTCACCCCCGGGATATTTATGGAAACACGACAGGGAAAGGGAGCGCCCGGGGGTTCTGGAATGCGCTTCGGGGCGCGCGGTGCCTTGGGGCGATGATTTCCCCGGTCCCTTCAGAGCGGCCAGTTCCACAAAGACAGATATGAGGAGGAAGACATCATGACATTCACCCCGCATGGCAGGCATCTGATCGCAGGCGACTGGGTCGGCGGCGAGGATTTCTTTGAGAACGAGCCGGCGTTCGGTCCGGCGCATCGGTTCTCGATGGGGACGGTGGAGTTGGTCGAGCGGGCGGCGGAGGCGGCGGAGGAGGCGTTCTGGTCCTATGGCTACGCGAGCCGGGCCGAGCGCGCCGCTTTCCTCACCGCCATCGCCG
>NZ_SAUZ01000002.1 GCF_004022215.1 Paenirhodobacter populi | reverse complement strand
GTAGGCCTTGAATTCGCCGAAATACTTCGTGATCGCAGCCGTCAGCGTCGTCTTGCCGTGGTCAACGTGGCCGATCGTGCCGATGTTGACGTGCGGTTTCGTCCGTTCAAACTTTGCCTTTGCCATTCGCGGGCGCCTCGTGTTTGGGGGCCGGCACCGGCCCGAGTCAATATCGGGCCGCTAACTATTGCCCCGGAGGGGAAAAATCAAGACCGCATCGCAGCTTTTGCCGCATCTGCCGCAGATCGCCGCCCCACCCGCGCCCGCGCCGCGAAAACTCGTTCCCCGGCGCGCATTTCCCCTCGGCACGGGACGGCCGGAGGGCTAGACTGCCGCAACCTTGCAACAAAGGAGATTGCGCCATGTCCCTGATGAAGACTCTCGCCAAGGTGGCGATCGGGGTCGCCGTCGCGAAGGGTGTTTCGACGCTTGCGAAGGGCAGCCAGTCGGGCCGAATCGGCACGGGCGGCGCGACGGGCGGCGCAACCGGACGCGGCGCGGGCGGCGGGCTCGAAGACATGATGGGCTCGATCCTCGGCAACGGCCGCGCAAAGGGCGCGGGCACGGCCACGGCCGGCGGCAGCATCGGCGAATTGCTGAACGAGCTTGGCGGCGCCGGGCAGACCACGCGCGGCACGCCGCGCACCACGACCCGCGCCGGCCAGCCGGATCTGGGCGCGATCCTTGGCCAGTTGACCGGAGGCTCCGCGGGCGGCGGTCTGGGCGGAGTGCTCGGCCAACTCGCCTCGGCCGGTGCGGCGGGCGGGCTTGGCGGCCTTCTGGGCGGCATGCTGTCGGGTCAGGGCGGCGGGCTTGGCGGGGCGCTGGATCAGGCCTTGCGCAACGGCGGCGAACCCGATGCCGCCCCTGCCCCGGAACAGGAACTCGCCGCGGCGGTGCTGCTCAAGGCGATGATCCAAGCGGCGAAGGCCGACGGGCAGATCGACGCCAATGAACAGGCGAGGCTGATGGACAAGCTCGGCGATGTCAGCGCCGAGGAACGTGCCTTCGTGCAGGCCGAACTGCAGGCCCCGGTCGATCCCGAGGGGCTGGCGAAGCTGGTGCCCGCCGGGCTGGAATCGCAGGCCTACATGATGTCGCTGATGGCAATCGACCTCGACAATCAGGCCGAGGCGCAATACCTCGACCGGCTGGCGCGGGCGCTTGGCCTGCAACCGGCCGAGGTCAACGGCATCCACGACCGGCTGGGCGTGCCGCAGCTTTACGCCTGACGACGGTTCAGGCCCCTTTCGCGGGGGCCTGATCGCCGATCCGCCGCATCGCCTCGGCCCCGATCTCGAAACTGCGCAGCCGCGCGGCGTGGTCGAAGATGTGGCCCGTGAGGATCACCTCGTCGGGGCGGTAAGTGTCGATATAGCCGCGTAGGCGCGCCTCGACGGTCTGCGGATCGCCGACTGCGGTCACCCGCAACTGCCGTTCCGCCATGGCGATTTCCTGCGGCGAGGCGACCTCGCTCAGATCCGCCAGCGGCGGCGGCAGAGGCCCCGCCTGCCCGCGCCGCAGATTGACGAAACTTTGCAGCATGGACGAGCGCAGCAGATGCGCCTCGGCCTCCGTCTCCGCCGCGAACAGATTCACCGCCAGCATGAAATGCGGCGTCGCGATCTGCCCGGGGCGGAAGCGGTCGCGATAGACCTCGACCGCCTGATCCAGCGCGTCGGGCGCGAAATGCGAGGCGAAGGCATAGGGCAGACCCAGATAGGCCGCGAGCTGCGCGCCGAAGAGCGAGGAGCCCAGCATCCACACGGGCACATGCGTCCCCTGCCCCGGCACGGCGCGGACCGGCTGGCCCGGCTCGGCGTCCTTGAGGAAGCCCAGCAGCTCGACCACATCCTCGGGAAAGCGGTCGGCGTTCAGCGCACCGCGCCGCAGCGCCTGCGCGGTCAGCTGATCGGTGCCCGGTGCGCGGCCGAGGCCAAGATCGATCCGCCCCGGAAACAGCGTCTCCAGCGTGCCGAACTGCTCGGCCACCTGCAGGGGCGCATGGTTCGGCAGCATGATGCCGCCAGCGCCCACCCGGATCGTTTTGGTATGTTCGGCGACATGGCAGATCACCACCGCCGTCGCGGCCGAGGCGATGCCGGTGGAATTGTGATGCTCCGCCAGCCAATAGCGGTTGTAGCCCCAGCCCTCGGCATGCTGGGCGAGCGATACGGTGTTGCGGAAGGCGTCGGCCGCGGTGCCGCCCCGCGGGATGGGCGAAAGGTCGAGAAGCGAATAGGGGATCATGTGAGGCTCCTTTCCCCGTTATCTAGGGCGGCGCGGACGCCGGGTCACCCCCACGTTAGCCTTTGCCCGCGCGGCTGGCGATCACGATCCCGGAAAGAATCGCGGCAAAGCCGATGGCGTGGTAGAGATGCAGATGCTCGCCCAGAAAAATCGTCGACAGCACCGCGCCATAGACCGGCAGCAGGTGGATCGACTGCGCTGCCAGCGCCGGCCCGGCAAGCGAGATCGCCCGCATGTACAGAAGCGTCGCCAGAACCGAGGGCACGATCCCCACATAGGCCATTGCCGCCAGCGTGCCCGGGGTCCAGACCGGCACCCGGCCCGAGGCGACCTCGACCGCCAGCGCCGGCATCAGCAGCACCAGCGTCATGGCGATCTGCACCGTCAGCAGGCCGAGCCGGTTGATCTCCGCCGGCACGCGGGTCATCAGCAGCGTATAGACCGCCCAGCATATCATCGCGCCGAAGATGATCAGATCGCCGATGGAAAACTCCAGCGCCACCAGCCGCGCCCATTCGCCATGCAGGATGATGACCAGCACCCCCACGATCGACACCGCCAGCCCCGCCACCTGCGCAAGCTTCAGCGCCCGGCCCCAGAACAGCGCGCCAAGGATCAGGATCAGCACCGGGATGGTCGAGTTCAGCAGCATCCCGTTCGAGGCCGTGGTATATTGCAGCCCGACATAGGCGAGCGTGTTGAACAGCGTCACCCCCGGCACGCCGATCGCCACGACCAGCTTCCAGTGCGCCCGATACCAGCGCCAGTCGCGCCGCAGATGCGGCAGCGCAAAGGGCAGCAGGAACAGCAGCGCGATCAGCCAGCGCGCCACGCTCAGCGCGATGGGCGGCAGATCGCCCCGCATCGCGCGCGCGACGATGAAGTTGCCCGACCAGAACAGCGACGGCAGCGCGAGCGCCATCGCCGCCCGCATTCCGAACCGGCCCTGCGCCGATGTCCCGCCCGTATCCGTCATGTCAGGTCCTCCCCCGCCTTCCTTGCGGGAAATCCCTGCGATCGGCAAGAGGGCGCCCGCGCCATGCGTCTGTCGCAGGTCACCCGAGCAAATCCATGCACCCATCGCATACCTGCCCACACATGGACAAAATGTCACGGGCGTGTTTCGCTCCCCTCAGTTCCACCCGTGTTTCAGGGTGAGCCCTGTCGTTCGCAGAGGGAGGATCAGCGTGACGACCACAGCCAGAACCGCAGCCAATACATTGACCGCAACCCTGAACCCCCGCATCCGCCATTCCGGTTTCGCCGCCCTCGTGACCAGCGCCGAGGATGCCGCCGCGATGATCGGCAATGGCGCGACCGTCGGCATGTCGGGATTCACCGGATCCGGATATCCGAAGGCCGTGCCCACGGCGCTTGCCGCCCGCGCCGAGGCCGAACATGCCGAGGGACGCCCGTTCCGCGTCCGGGTGCTGACCGGCGCCTCGACGGGACCGGAGCTTGACGGCGTGCTCGCCCGCGCCGATGCGATCGAATTCCGCACCCCTTTCAACACCGACCCCTTCCTGCGCGACCGGATCAACAAGGGCGAGACGGATTACGTCGACATGCACCTGAGCCAGCTCGCCCCGATGGTCTGGGGCGGGATCTACGGCGATCTCGACGTCGCGGTGGTCGAGATTTCTGGCATCACCGAGAACGGGCAACTGGTCCCCTCGGCCTCGATCGGCAACAACAAGACCTGGCTCGACCGTGCCGACCGGATCATCCTTGAGGTGAACAGCTGGCAATCCGCGGAACTGGAGGGGATGCACGATGTCTATTACGGCACCCGCCTGCCGCCGAACCGGGTGCCGATCCCGCTGATCCGGCCCGACGACCGGATCGGCCAGCCCTATTTCGACGTGGATTTCTCGAAGGTGGTGGCCGTCGTCGAAACCGATGCGCCGGACCGCAACGCCCCTTTCACCCCGCCCGATGAAAACGCCCGCCTGATCGCGGGGCACCTGATCGAGTTTCTGGAGCACGAGGTGAAGCGCGGCCGCCTGCCCCGCTCGCTGCTGCCGATCCAGTCGGGTGTCGGCAATGTGCCGAACGCGGTGATGACGGGGCTGTGCGACGCGCCCTTCGACCCGATGACCGCCTATACCGAGGTGGTGCAGGACGGCATGCTCGACATGCTCGACGCGGGGGCGCTGCGGCTCGCTTCGGCCACGGCCTTCTCGCTGTCCACCGATGCGGCCGAGCGGTTCAATTCCAACGCCGGCGCCTATCGCGGCAAGCTGATCCTGCGGCCGCAGGAAATCTCGAACCACCCCGAACTCGTGCGCCGTCTGGGCGTGATCGCGATGAACGGGCTGATCGAGGCCGACATCTACGGCAACGTCAATTCGACCCATGTGATGGGATCGCGGATCCAGAACGGCATCGGCGGCTCGGGCGATTTCGCGCGCAACAGCTTCATGTCGATCTTCCTGACACCCTCGACCGCGAAGGGCGGCAAGATTTCCGCGATCGTGCCGATGGCGGCGCATGTCGACCACATCAGCCAGGACGTGCAGGTGATCGTCACCGAACAGGGGCTGGCCGACCTGCGCGGCCTTGCGCCGAAAAAGCGCGCCGCCGCGCTGATCCAGAACTGCGCCCATCCGAGCTATCGCCCGCTGCTCGAGGATTATTTCGCACGGGCGATGCGGGACAGCTGGGGCCTGCACGCGCCCCGGATCCTGCCCGAGGCGCTGTCCTGGCACCAGCGTTACATCGAAACCGGCTCGATGATGCCATAAGGGGGCGCCTTCTGGCGCCCTCTCAGAATTCCACCTCAAGCTCTTGGATTTCCTCGGGTTCTTCCAATGCGCTTTGGGTCCATTCGCGCATCGGTTCCCAGTCGAGGATCCGGTCCACATAATCCGCGCAGGGCAGATCGAGCGGCACCGCATAGGTGCGAAAGCGCGAACAGACCGGCGCATACATCGCATCGGCGACGCTTGGCTTGGCGCCGAACAGGAACGGCCCCTCATAGGCGGTCAGGCATTCGCGCCAGATCGTCTTCACCCGTTCCACATCCGGCCGCGCACCCGAAAAGATCTTGAAGCTCTCGTGCCGCGACCGGATGTTCATCGGCAGCGCCGAGCGCAGGTTGTAGAAGCCCGAATGCATCTCGCCCGAGATCGACCGGCAATGCGCCCGTGCGACCTTATGCGCGGGATAGAGCCCGGCCTTCGGAAAGGTCTCGTGCAGATATTCGGCGATCGCCAGCGTATCCCAGACCTCCACCCGCCCATGCGTCAGCCGCGGCACCAGCACCGAGGGCGACAGCAGCAGCAATTCCTGCCTTGCCCCGACGTCATGCAGGTCGACCGGCTTTTCAATGACGGGCAACCCCGCCATCTTGCACAACAACCAGCCGCGAAGGCACCAGGAAGAATAGTTTTTTGATGAAATTGTAAGCGTCGCTTGTGTCATGGCTCCTCCGACTGGATTCAGCGTGCACCTTTCGGCAGATTTGACGCAGGGTGGACCCGGGCAGGACCAAGCCGGAATCGGCAGAAAAGGAAAACGCATCATGCTTTATGCAGCCTATCAGGGTCTTGATGATTTTTTCGCCCCTTTTCGAACGGCGGCGAATCTGGCCCTGTCCCTGACCCCGCGCGGTGACGGGGTCTTCGCCGGGCTGATGCGCCCGCAGGCCGCCGCGCTGGAAATGGTCACCCGCTTCCGTCTGGGCCACAGCCGGCCGAAATTCGGCATCGGCACCATCCGGGTGGACAACCGCGACGTCCCGGTGCGCGAAGAGGTGGTGCTCGACCTGCCCTATGGCAAGCTGCTGCATTTCCGCCGCGATATGGATACGCCGCAGCCCAAGGTTCTGGTCACCGCGCCGCTGTCCGGTCACTTCGCCACGCTTCTGGCCGGCACGATCCGCACGCTGCTGCGCGACCATGACGTTTACGTCACCGACTGGACGAATGCGCGCGACGTGCCGCTTTCGGCGGGGCGCTTCGGTGTCGACGAATATATCGACTACGTGATCCGCTTTCTGGAAGAGATCGGCCCCGGCGCGCATGTGCTGGCCGTCTGCCAGCCCTGCGTGCAGGCGCTGGCCGCCGTCGCCGTCATGTCCGAGGCGCGCAACCCCGCCACGCCGCGCTCCATGGTGCTGATGGCAGGCCCCATCGACGTGCGCGAAAGCCCGACCGAGGTGAATGCGCTGGCGAATGAAAAGCCGCTCGACTGGTTCCGCCAGAACGTCATCGCCACCGTGCCCTACCGCTATCCGGGGGCAGGACGGCGGGTCTATCCGGGCTTCGTGCAGCTTTCCGCCTTCATGACGATGAATATGGAGCGGCATCAGAGCCAGCACCGGAAGCTGTTCGAATCCCTTGCCGCCGGCGATGCGGCGGAGGCGCGCCGGATCAAGGATTTCTACGACGAATATTTCGCCGTGCTGGATCTGACCGAGGAATTCTACCTCGAAACGATCGACCGGGTGTTCCAGAAGGCCGAGCTGGCCCGCGGGGAATTCACCTGGCACGGGCAGCCTGTCGATCCCGGCGCGATCCGCAACACCGCGCTCCTGACGGTCGAGGGCGGGCGCGACGACATCTGCGGGCTCGGCCAGACCTCGGCCGCGCATGACCTGTGTTCCTCGTTGCGCCCGCATCTGAAGCGCCACCACATGCAGGCGAACGTCGGCCATTACGGCACGTTCAACGGCCGCCGGTGGGAGAACGAGATCTATCCGGTCGTGCGCAACATGATCCTGGCGGTCGAATAAACGCGCGTTTCAAGAGGTGGATGGCAGGTAGGGGGCCAGCCCCCTCGCGCGTCCCGCGCTCACCCCCGGGATATTTCAGGAAAGATGAAAGACAAAGAGGCGGTTCGGACGGCCTTGAAGCGCGCAATTCAATATTCGCACGCCAATTTTCCGGCACGGACAAATGTCTCGACAAATGTTTCAAGGCCATCCCGACCGATTACTTCTCCATCATCTTTCCTGAAATATCCCGGGGGTGAATTGGCCGCAGGCCAAGAGGGGGCGGCGCCCCCTTTCTGCCATCCACCCGCGTCCACTGTCCTTGTTTGCTCATACCCGCGGCGGATCAGATCCCGCCGTCATTCGCCTCGAACGCCTCGGCTCGGGCACGGCGCCAGCGTTTGAGATAGCCACGGCCGTCCTCTTCCTCGCGCAGCAGGAAGCCCACGGGCATGTAGGCGTAAACCTCATCGCCCACGACCATGTCGCGGTCCTTCTCGCGCATCAGGAAATGCTGCGGCATGAACTTGCCCGGATGGTCGAGCCCCGCCGCCCCGGTCATCTCCGCCAAAGCCTTCATCGTGTTGCGGTGGAAATTCGCGACCCGTTCCGCCTTGTCCGGCACGACAAGCGCGCGCTGGCGGATCTTGTCCTGCGTCGCCACCCCGGTCGGGCAGCGGTTGGTGTGGCACGACTGCGCCTGAATGCAGCCGACCGCGAACATGAAGCCGCGCGCCGAATTGGCCCAGTCCGCCCCAAGCGCGAAGACCTTGGCCAGATCGAAGGCCGAGATCAGCTTGCCCGAAGCCCCCAGCCGGATCCTGTGCCGGATGCCCGCCCCGCGCAGGGTGTTGTGGGCGAAGGTCAGCCCCTCGATCAGCGGCATGCCGATGTGATTGGCGAATTCCTGCGGCGCGGCGCCGGTGCCGCCCTCTTTCCCGTCGATGACGATGAAATCGGGGGTGATGCCGGTTTCCAGCATCGCCTTGACCATGCACATGAATTCACGCCGGTGCCCGATGCAGAGCTTGAACCCCACCGGCTTGCCACCCGACAATTCGCGCAACTGCGCGATGAAGGCCATCATTTCCAGCGGCGTCGAAAAGGCCGAATGCGCGGCGGGCGAGATGCAATCCACCCCCATCGGAACACCCCGCGCCTCGGCGATCTCGGGCGAAATCTTGGCCGCCGGCAGCATCCCGCCGTGGCCGGGCTTCGCCCCCTGGCTCAGCTTTATCTCGATCATCCTGATCTGCGGATCGACGGACAGTGCCGCGAAACGTTCGGGGCTGAAGCTGCCGTCGTTGTTGCGACAGCCGAAATAGCCGGATCCCACCTCATAGATCAGATCGCCACCGCCCTGCCGGTGATAGCGCGAAATGCCGCCCTCGCCGGTGTCATGGGCAAAGCCCTGCTTCTTCGCGCCGGTATTCAGCGCGAGGATCGCATTCGCCGACAGCGCGCCGAAGCTCATGGCCGAGATGTTGTAGATCGACGCCTCATAGGGCTGAAGGCAATCCGGCCCGCCGATCGTCACCCGGAAATCGGTGTCGGCGATATGTTTCGGGCGCACCGAATGGGTGATCCACTGATAGCCCGAATCATAGACCCGCATCCGGGTGCCGAAGGGGCGCGCCGACTCGATCCCCTTGGCGCGCTGATAGACGAGCGTCCGTTCGTCCCGCGAAAAGGGTTCCTCGTCATCGTCGCTTTCGATCAGATACTGGCGGATCTCGGGGCGGATCTCCTCGAACATGAAGCGCAGATGGCCGAGGATCGGATAGTTGCGCAGGATCGAATGGTGCTTTTGCATCATGTCGTAGACGCCAAGCGCGGTCAGCATCCAGAACAGCATCGCCAGCGGCACGAACCAGCCCGACAGGACGATACCGGCGGTGCATGCGATGGCGAAAAGCACCGACGCCCCCCAGACCGAAAAACGCAGATAAGTCGAGATCACGCCGTCCTCCAGGCTAGGCGGCAGACTGCCTGCTGCAATCTTGCCGGGAAACCTTGCCGTTTCGTGAAAACCTAACGAAGCCGCGCCTTCTGTCCAGCCTTATTGCGGATGCCGGGCGCGGTAGCGCAGCGAGGAAATGAAGGCGAGCCCGATCAGCGTCGCCCCCAGCAGGCCGGTCACCGCTTCGGGCACATGGATGAGCGTCTGCGCGAACATCACGAGGCTCAGGATCAGCACCGACCAGAAGGCGCCGTTTTCCAGATAGCGGAACTGGGCAAGGGTGTTGCGCTCGACCAGCATGATGGTCATGGACCGCACATACATCGCGCCGATACCCAGCCCGATGGCGATCAGGAACAGGTTCTGCGTCAGCGCGAAGGCCCCGATCACGCCATCAAAACTGAACGAGGCATCCAGCACCTCAAGATAGAGAAAGGCGCCGACCCCGCCCTTAGCCGCTTCCGCCGCCATCGAGGCGCGATCGAGCACATGCCCCAGAACCTCGACCCCCAGAAAGGTCACCACCCCCGCAACGGCGGCGAACAGGAAGGTGTTCTCGGTCTCCGGCGGCAGGATCCATGTGAACAGCATGACGACCCCCAGCACCACGCCCACCTCGATCCCCCGCATCGGCGCGCAGGCGCGCAGGAACCGCTCCAGCGCGGCGATCCAATCCACGTCCTTGTCGCTGTCCATGAAATAGCTGAGCGCCACCAGCATCAGGAACGCCCCCCCGAAGGCGGCGATTGAAACATGCGCCGAGCCGATGATCCGCGCATATTCCGCGGGCTGCGTTGCGGCAAGGCGCAGCGCCTCCAACGGGTCGATATGGGCGGCCAGCACGACGATCAGCAGCGGGAAGATGATGCGCATGCCGAAAACGGCGATCACGATCCCCCAGGTCAGGAAGCGGCGCTGCCACTTGTGGCTCATGTCCTTGAGCCGATTGGCATTGACGATGGCATTGTCGAACGACAGCGAGATTTCCAGCACCGCAAGGATCGCCGCGATCAGCAGGAAGCCCACCGCCCCCCGGACATTCTGCGAAAAGCTCCAGCCGAGCCAGAGGGCGAGGATCAGACCGACGAAGGTGAAGGCGAAGGCGCCCCCGAAATACTTGATCGTCGTTTTCATCGTCCCCGTCCCGATCGCCATCTGCTTGCCGACGCGCATTGGCGCCGGGGGCCGACATAGGCCGATGCGCCCGGGGGTTCAAGAAATTGCCCCGATTCCGACGAAATGCTTTGGCATGTGAGGTTTTCAGGTCGGTTTTCGCGCGCGGTTCAGAACCCGAAAGGTGCAGGCCTGCGGGACGGTCGGCAGGGGGCGCCGCCCCCTCGGGCCAAAGGCCCTCACCCCCGGGATATTTATGGAAACACGAAAGCATCATGGGTTTCGGAAAGCCCAGACTCCGACAGGATCCGGGTTCCTTCATCTTTCCTCAAATATCCCGGGGGTGAATTTGCCGTCAGGCAAAGAGGGGGCTGGCCCCCTGCGGCCCATCCGCCATCGGATCGTTCGGTCCTGAGGCGCGCCTATTGCAGCCCGGCGCGGGACATCCACTGGCGGATCCGGTCCTCGGCGCGCGAGGCCTCGACGCCCAGACCAAAGTCCAGCACCGCCGCATGGCCGCGCAGATGGATGCGGTTGCCCTCGATCCACAGGTTGGTGATCTCGGGCAGGCCGAGAAGGGGGCTGCGGGTGACGAAGGTCACGAGCCCCTCTTCGGCCGTGCCTTCCAAAAGTGTGGTGCCGGCCGAGGCGCCGGCGATCTTCACCAGTTCCTGAAGCGTGGCGCGCGGCGCGGGGACCTGGCGCACGGCCTCGAACCCCTCACCGTCGCGCCAGTCGCCCTCGGCATGCTGTTCGGTGCCCATCCGGTGATAGGCATCCACCGAAACCGGCGTCAGGCGCAGCCACAGGGCCGCGCCGCACAACGCCGCCATCGCGACTGCAAGGGCTGCGAACAGCCACCGGATCATCGGGCCTCCCGCCGGGTCCAGCCGTAGAGCGCGATCAGCTCGGTCGCGACATGGGCGCCGGCGATGGCGGTGGCGCCGGTGGTGTCGTAGGGGGGCGACACCTCGACCACATCGCCGCCGACAAGATCGATTCCGCGCAGGCCGCGCAGCAGCGCCGCCGCCTGCCACGAGGCCAGTCCGCCCCAGACCGGCGTGCCCGTGCCCGGCGCGAAGGCCGGATCGAGGCAGTCGATGTCGAAGGTGACATAGGTCGGCCGTTCCCCCACCACCGCGCGGATGCGGCGCAGGGTTTCCTCGATCCCCGCCTGATGCACGAAGGGCGCGTCGAGGATGGTGATGCCGAGCGTATCGGGATTGTCGGTGCGGATCCCCACCGAAACCGAGGTCTCGGGATCGACCACGCCGGTCTTCACCGCCTTGTATAGGAAGGTGCCGTGGTCGATACGGTCCATGTCGTCGTCGGCCCAAGTGTCGGAATGGGCATCGAACTGGATCAGCGCGACGGGGCCGAACTTTTCCGCATAGGCGCGCAGGATCGGCAAGGTGATGGAATGATCGCCGCCCAGGGTGATCGTCCCCGCGCCTTGCGCCAAAATCCCGGCGATATGGGATTGCAGCCGTTCGGGGAAGGCCGAGGTCTGGGCGTAGTCGAAGGCCAGATCGCCGTAATCGACAATGCTCATCTCGCTCAGCGGATCGTAGCCCCAGCCGTAGGGCGCGTCGAAGGCCTGCAGGGTCGAGGCCTCGCGGATCGCGCGCGGGCCGAAGCGGGTGCCCGGCCGGTTCGTCACTGCCTGATCGAAGGGCACGCCGGTGATCGCCAGATCCACCCCGGCCAGATCCTTGGAATAGGCCCGGCGCAGGAAGCTGACGGCACCGCCGAAGGCGTTCTCATAGGCGAGGCCCCGCCGCTCGGTCCGGGTGAAGGCCATGTCGATCTGGTGTTTCGCGTCTTCGAGTGCCATGCAGCTCCTCCTTTCTGCCAGAACTGACCCGCGCCCGCGAAAACGTCAAGCGTCGGTGCGGAAACGGGCCATCGAAACCCGATTCCGCGACAGGATATGATCTGGGTCAATAACAGCCCCTGAATCGCGCGCTAGGCTGGATGAAACTCCGGGGGTAGCCATGAGACTGACGATCCGCACCAATCTTGCCATGCGCTGCCTGATGTTCTGTGCCGTGAACAACGACAGGATCGTGCGCAAGCATGACATCGCGAACCTGTGCAACGCCTCGGAAAACCATCTGGCGCAGGTTGTGAACACGCTGGCGCAGCAGGGCTTCATCGAGACGCAGCGCGGCCGGTCGGGTGGGATGCGGCTCGCGCGGCCGATGGACCAGATCGGCGTGGGCGAGGTGCTGCGCGCCTTCGAGGCCACCCTGCCCTTTGCCGAATGCTTCGACCCGGAGGCGAATACCTGCCCGCTGAGCGAGGCCTGCCTGTTCCGCGATGCGCTGAGCGTGGCGATCGAGGCATTTTACCGTGCGATGGACGATTGGACGATCGGCGATCTGGTGCGGGACAATGCGGCGCTCGACCGGCTGCTGGCATTGCCCGGGGGCCGCGGCCTGCCGATCTGCGGCCGGGGCGAGGCGCGGATGCCGCCCCCCGAACCGCGGGTGGCTGAACCCCGGATCCCTGCGCCAGACGCAAGGGTGTCATGAAACTATGGTGAAATTGTAACATCCCTGCGAGAACGTTTGCTTTGCATCTGCGGCATCTTGACGCAGAGCCTGTGGTCTTCTACCTCGGAGCCACGCCGCAGTTCCCAACACACCGCCTTATCCCAAGGCCATGCGGCGCAACATGAGGCAAACAATGCAAAACTCGCAACAGATGGGTGCGCAGCAGCAGGCTTCGCAATTCGAGGCCAGCCAGTTCGACGCCCGCCGGCCGGGCGTGCAATCGGCCCCGGCCCCGCAGCAGACCACCGCGACGACGCAGACCACGGCTGTCCGGTTCTCGGACTGGGCGGCGATCTGATCCACTGGCCTGCGGCCCACCAACCGCTATTTGAAACGCCCGCGACCCGATGGCCGCGGGCTTTATCTTTTCCGTCGGCCTTTTTCGATCCGCCCATGAAAAAGGCCGCCCGAAGGCGGCCCTGATCGGTCTGTCGACCCGGCCTCAGCCGACGATTTCGAGACCCGAGAAGAAGAAGGCGATTTCCTGCGCGGCGGTTTCCGGCGCATCCGAGCCGTGGACCGAGTTTTCGCCCACGGAAAGCGCGAATTCCTTGCGGATCGTGCCGTCGGCAGCCTGCGCCGGGTTGGTCGCGCCCATCACTTCGCGGTTCTTCAGGATGGCGCCTTCGCCTTCCAGAACCTGCACGACGACCGGCTCGGACGCCATGAACTCGACGAGTTCACCGTAGAAGGGGCGTTCCTTGTGGACTTCGTAGAACTTGCCGGCCTGTTCCGACGACAGCTTGATGCGCTTTTGCGCGACGATGCGCAGGCCCGCTTCTTCGAACTTGGCATTGATCTTGCCGGTCAGATTGCGGCGGGTCGCATCGGGTTTGATGATCGAGAGAGTGCGTTCGATGGCCATGAGGGAAGCCTTTCCAGGTTTGGTCCGGGTCTGTCCGCCCGGTCAGTATTGATGACGCGCCTGCTAGCATGGGGCGCAGGCATTGAAAACCCCTGCAATGGGTCCCCTATGACCGGGGAATGGCAACAGTTCCGTGACGAAACCCGGCATTTCGATCCGGGCTGTTGCGCGCCTGAAACGCCATCCCGCAAATGCCCCCGTTGACGGGGGCTCCGGGCTCGGGCAGGACTGCGCAATGCTGAAGATATCCGACATCACCTATTCGGTCGAGGGCCGTCCGCTGTTCGAGGGCGCCTCGGCCACCATCCCGGACGGCCACAAGGTCGGGCTCGTCGGCGCGAACGGCGCCGGCAAGACGACGCTGTTCCGCCTGATCCGCGGCGAGATCGCGCTGGAATCGGGCGAGATCTCCCTGCCCTCGCGCGCCCGCATCGGCGGTGTCGCGCAGGAGGTGCCTTCCTCCTCGACCTCGCTGCTCGATACGGTGCTGGCGGCGGATACCGAACGCGCGGCGCTGCTGGCCGAGGCCGCGACCGCCACCGATCCCCATCGCATCGCCGACATCCAGACCCGGTTGGCCGATATCGACGCCTGGTCGGCCGAGGGCCGCGCCTCGGCGATCCTCAAGGGGCTGGGCTTCGACGCCGAGGCGCAGTTGCGCCCCTGTTCGGATTTCTCCGGCGGCTGGCGGATGCGCGTCGCGCTGGCGGGGGTGCTGTTCGCGCAGCCCGACCTGCTGCTGCTGGACGAGCCGACGAACTACCTCGACCTCGAAGGGGCGCTGTGGCTCGAAAGCTATCTGGTGAAATACCCGCATACGGTCATCATCATCTCGCACGATCGGGAATTGCTGAACCGGGCCGTGGGGTCGATCCTGCATCTGGAAAACCGCAAGCTGACGCTGTGGAGCGGCCCCTACGACCAGTTCGCCCGCCAACGCGCCGCCGCCCGCGCCGTTCAGGCCGCCGAGGCGAAGAAGCAGGAGGCCCGCCGCGCCCATCTGCAAAGCTTCGTCGACCGCTTCAAGGCCAAGGCGTCGAAGGCCGTGCAGGCGCAGGCCCGCGTCAAGATGCTGGAAAAGATGGTGCCGATCAACGCGCCCGAGGAAGCCGCGAAAGTCGCCTTCAGCTTCCCCGCGCCGGAACAGCTTTCGCCGCCGATCATCGCGATGGAGGGCGCCTCGGTCGGCTATGACGGCAAGCCGGTGCTGAAACGGCTCGACCTGCGCATCGATCAGGACGACCGGATCGCCCTGCTGGGCAGGAACGGCGAGGGGAAATCCACGCTTTCCAAGCTGCTGGCCGGGAAACTTCCGACGATCGACGGGACCATCACCCGCTCCTCGCGGCTGCGCATCGGCTATTTCGCCCAGCATCAGGTCGATGAACTGGACCTGAACGCCACGCCCCTGCAACATCTGCAACGGCTTCGCCCGAACGAGCACCAGTCCCGGCTGCGGGCGCGGCTTGCGGGCTTCGGGCTGCATGCGGATCAGGCGGAAACGCTGGTGCGCAAGCTTTCGGGTGGGCAGAAGGCGCGGCTGTCGCTGCTGCTGGCGACGATCGACGCGCCGCATCTGCTGATCCTCGACGAACCGACGAACCACCTCGACATCGAAAGCCGCGAGGCGCTGGTCGAGGCGCTGAACGACTATTCCGGCGCCGTCATTCTGGTCAGCCACGACATGCACCTGCTGTCGATGGTGGCGGACCGGCTCTGGCTGGTGAAGGACGGCGCGGTCGCCCCCTATGCCGGCGATCTGGAACAATACCGGGCCGAGCTTCTGGCCGGGGATCCGGGCACGAAACCCGCGCCGAAGCCGAAGGAAAAGCCCGCGAAACCGTCGCGCGATACGATCCTCACCCTCCGGGCCGAGGCCCGGAAATGCGAGGAGCGTGTCCACAAGCTGACGGAAATGCTTGGGAAGATTGACGAAATACTGGCGGATCCGGAACTTTACGATGCCGCCCGCGCGAACGACCGCAACAAGTGGCTGCGCAAACATGCCGAGGCAAGCGCGGCCATGATCCGGGCCGAGGAGCTCTGGATGGCGGCGCTCGAGGCGCTGGAACAGGCCGAATCCGTCTGAACGTCACCGAACAACCCATTGCAAAGGAACCGCAATGTCACGCAAGATCATCATCGACACGGATCCCGGACAGGATGACGCGGTGGCGATCCTGCTGGCACTGGCGAGCCCCGAGCTTGAGGTTCTGGGGCTCACCTGCGTCGCGGGGAATGTGCCGCTGCCGCTGACCACCCGCAATGCCCGCGTTGTCTGCGAACTGGCCGGGCGGCGCGATGTGCCGGTCTTCGCCGGCTGCGACGCGCCCCTGCGGCGCAAGCTGGTGACGGCGGAACATGTGCATGGCAAGACCGGCCTTGACGGCTGCGATCTGCCCGAGCCGACAATGCCCCTGCAAGACCGCCATGCCGTCGATTTCATCATCGAGACGTTGCGCCGCGAACCTGCGGGGACCGTCACGCTCTGCCCGCTCGGCCCTCTGACGAACATCGCGACGGCCTTCAACCGTGCGCCGGATATCATTGAAAAGGTGTGGGAAATCGTCCTGATGGGCGGCGCCTATTTCGAGGTCGGCAATATCACCCCGGCGGCCGAGTTCAACATCTACGTCGATCCGGAAGCCGCTGATATCGTGGTGAAATCCGGCTGCGATATCGTGATGATGCCGCTTGACGTGACGCATCAGGTGCTGACCACCCCCGCCCGCGTCACCGCGATCCGCGCCATCGGCACGCCGGTCGCCAGCGTCGTCTGCGGCTGGCTCGACTTCTTTGAACGTTTCGATGTCGAGAAATACGGGGCCACGGGCGCACCGCTACATGACCCCTGCGTCATCGCCTACCTGCTGCACCCCGATCTGTTCGAGGGCCGCTTCGTCAATGTCGAGGTCGAGACGCAGTCCGATCTGACCCTTGGCATGACCGTCGCCGACTGGTGGCACGTGACCGACCGCCCGGCGAATGCCACCTTCATCGGCAAGGTCGATGCAGAGGGATTCTTTGCCCTGCTGACGGATCGTCTGGCGCGGCTGTGACTGGCATGAGGCGCGCGCGCCTCTATATAAAGGACAGGAGGACCCGATGACCCTGCCCTTTGACAACAGCTACGCCCGCATGCCTGACCGCTTCTACGCCCGGCAGGCGCCGACGCCGGTGCGTGCGCCCACGCTGATCGCCGTGAACCGCGATCTGGCGGAGCGTCTTGGCCTCGATCCCGACTGGCTTTCCGGGCCGGAAGGGGTGGAGATGCTGGCGGGCAACCGCATGCCCGAGGGCACCACGCCCATCGCGCAGGCCTATGCCGGGCACCAGTTCGGCGGCTGGGTGCCGCGGCTTGGCGACGGGCGCGCGGTGTTGCTGGGCGAGGTCGTCGCCCTCGACGGACAACGCTTCGACATTCAGCTCAAGGGCGCGGGCCGCACGCCGTTTTCGCGTGGCGGCGACGGGCGGGCATGGCTCGGCCCGGTGCTGCGCGAATATGTGGTCAGCGAGGCGATGGCCGCGCTTGGCCTGCCCACCACCCGCGCGCTGGCGGCGGTGACCACCGGCGAGACGATCGCCCGCGACGGCTTTGCCCGGCCCGGGGCAGTGTTCACCCGCGTCGCGGCCAGCCATATCCGCGTCGGCACCTTCCAGTTCTTCGCCGCCCGTGGCGACATTGAGGCGCTGCGCCTCCTGACCGATCACGTCATCGCCCGCCACTACCCCGAGGCGGACGGCCCCCTTGGCCTGCTGCGCGCGGTCGTCGCGGCGCAGGCGCGGCTGATCGCCGGATGGATGTCGGTGGGCTTCATCCATGGGGTGATGAACACCGACAATATGGCCGTGTCGGGCGAAACCATCGACTACGGCCCCTGCGCCTTCATGGATGCCTACCATCCGCAGACGGTGTTTTCCTCGATCGACCAGCAGGGCCGCTACGCCTATGCGAACCAGCCGCAGATCGCGGCGTGGAACCTTGCGCAACTGGCAAGCTGCCTGTTGCCGCTACTGGGCGAAGGCGATGCGGCGATCGACACCGCCACCGAGGCCGTCAACGAATTCGTGCCCACGTTCCAGCAGGCCTGGCTGCAAAGGTTCGGCCGCAAGATCGGCCTCGCCGCGGCGACCGAGGCGGACCTGCCCCTGATCCAGTCCCTGCTGAGCCGCATGGCCGACAACGGCGCCGATTTCACCCGCACCTTCCGTGGCCTTGTCACCGGCGCGGCACGCGACGAATTCATCGATCCGACCGCCTTCGACGCGTGGGAGCCGGACTGGCGCGCCCGGCTGGCCGGGGAAACCGACCCGAAGACGATGATGGCGCAGGCCAACCCCGTCCGCATCCCGCGCAACCACCGGATCGAAGCAGCCATCGCAGCCGGGGTCGAGGGCGACTACGCCCCCTTCCACCGGCTGAACGCGGCACTGGCGCGGCCCTACGAACCGGATCCGGATTTCGCCGATCTCGAAGCTGCGCCGCTGAACGAGGAACGGGTGCTGCGCACCTTCTGCGGCACATGAATATACGCGGGTAACATACTGCAACAATGACATTTCGTATCGCGTCCTACAATCTGCACAAATGCGTCGGCACCGATGGTCAGCGGGATCCGGAACGGATCCTTGCCGTCATCAACGCGCTGTCCGCCGATGTCGTCGCGCTGCAGGAGGTCGACCGCCGCATGGGCAACCGCCCCGCGGCGCTGCCCGCCTCGCTGATCGACCGGGAAACCGACTTCCGCATCGCCGAGCTGCCCCGCACCGGGCCGGAATCGCTTGGCTGGCACGGGCAGGCGGTGCTTCTGCGCAAGGGCGGGCGGATCGACTCGGCGGATGGCTTCCTGCTGCCGGGGCTGGAGCCGCGCGGCGCCCTGCGGCTGGTGATCGAGCCGAAGGGCCTGCCGCCGGTGACGCTGATCGCCGCGCATCTGGGCCTGCGGCGGATGGACCGGCGCCTGCAATGGGAAGAGATCGCGGCCCGGATGCGCGACGCGCAGGCCCCGGCGCTCGCCATCGGCGATTTCAACGAATGGTCGCGCCAGAAGGGGTTCGAGGCGCTGACGCCGTTCGACCTGCACATCCCCGGGCCGAGCTATCCGTCGCGCGCGCCGATCGGACGGCTCGACCGGCTGGTGACGGGGCCGGGGCTGAAGGTCGAACGGATGGGCGTCTTCGACAGCCCGCTGGCACGGCGCGCCTCGGACCATCTGCCGATCTGGGCGGACATTCAGGTCACCACGCCGCGGCTGATCACGACCTGACGTTGTGCCCGGCACAATCGGGCTCTGGACGTTGCACCGTCTTTGGGGCACAGGGGCGCTGTCCGCCCTCGCCTGATATGGATCCCCCTCATGGAAAACCTGCGCGGCAGCCTGCTCATGGTTGCGTCGATGCTCTGCTTTGCCATCGAGGACATGTTCATCAAGCTTCTGGCACACCGCCTGCCGGTGGGCGAGGTGCTGGCCCTGATCGGGCTGACCGGGGCGATCTGCTTTGCCGTCATGGCGCGGCTGCTTGGCATCCGGTTGCGGGCGCGGCATCTGCTGATCCCGAGCGTGATGGCGCGCAACCTGAGCGAGATGGCCGGCACGATCTGCTTCGTCTGCGCGATCGTGTTCACGCCGCTGTCGCAGGCCTCGGCGATCCAGCAGGCCGCGCCGCTGGCCGTCACGCTTGGCGCGGCGCTGTTCCTGAATGAAAAGGTCGGCTGGCGGCGCTGGACCGCGATCCTCGTGGGGTTCCTGGGCGTGATGATCATCGTGCGGCCGGGCACCGAGGCGTTCTCCGCCCTGTCGCTGCTGGCGGTGTTCGCCGTCATCGGGCTGGCGGCGCGCGATGTGGTGACGCGGCGGATCCCGGCCTCGATCACCTCGATCCAGCTTGGCGCCTATGGGTTCAGCGCGATCGTGCCGATTGGCGTGCTGTTGCTGGTCCTCTTGGGGGATCGCCCGGTCATGCCGACTGGCACCGAGGTGATGAAACTGCTGGGCGCCAGCCTTGTCGGCGTCAGCGGCTATTACGCGCTGATCTGGGCCATGCGGATCGGCGAGATTTCGGTCATCACCCCTTTCCGCTACACGCGGATGATCTTTGCCCTGATCATCGGCGTGACGGTTTTCGGCGAAACGGTGGATGCGGCGACGCTGATCGGCGGTGCGATCGTCGTGGGCTCCGGCCTCTATGCCATCTGGCGGCAGAGCGTGCGCAAACGCGACGCCGCCTGACTTTCCTGCGCTGTCTGTCGCTAACAGCGGGCAAGAGGTCTTTTCGCACCATCCGGGGCGGGCTATAGCAGAACCGAACCGTTTATCCGGAGATCCCAATGAGCACGATCATCGACATCCACGCACGCGAAATCCTCGACAGCCGCGGCAATCCGACCGTCGAGGTGGACGTGATCCTCGAAGACGGCACGATGGGCCGCGCGGCCGTTCCCTCGGGCGCCTCGACCGGCGCGCATGAGGCGGTGGAGCGCCGCGACGGCGACAAGTCGCGCTACATGGGCAAGGGCGTTCTGGAAGCTGTCGCCGCCGTGAACGGCGAGATCGCCGAAAATCTGGTGGGCGAGGACGTGACCGAGCAGGTCGCCATCGACCAGGCGATGATCGAACTCGACGGCACGCCGAACAAGGGCCGTCTGGGCGCCAACGCCATTCTGGGCGTGTCGCTCGCCTGCGCGAAGGCGGCGGCCGATTTCACCATGCAGCCGCTTTACCGCTACGTCGGCGGCACCTCGGCCCGCGTCCTGCCGGTGCCGATGATGAACATCATGAACGGTGGCGAACATGCCGACAATCCGATCGACATCCAAGAATTCATGATCATGCCCGTCGCCGCCGCGAATATCCGCGAGGCGGTGCGCATGGGCTCCGAGGTCTTCCACACGCTGAAAAAGGAACTGCAGGCCGCGGGGCTGTCGACCGGCCTTGGCGACGAAGGCGGCTTTGCGCCCGACATCGCCTCGACCCGCGACGCGCTGGACTTCATCCTGAAGTCGATCGAAAAGGCCGGCTACAAGCCCGGCGAGGATATCTACCTCGCGCTCGACTGCGCCTCGACCGAATATTTCAAGGGCGGCAAGTATGAGATGAAGGGCGAGGGCCTGTCGCTGACCTCGGCCGAAAACGTCTCCTATCTGGCGAAGCTCTGCGCCGACTATCCGATCATCTCGATCGAGGATGGCTGCGCCGAGGATGACTGGGACGGCTGGAAGCTGCTGACCGACGAACTGGGCGCGAAAGTGCAGCTCGTCGGCGACGACCTGTTCGTGACCAACCCGGCGCGTCTGGCCGAGGGCATCAAGAAGGGCGTGGCGAATGCGATGCTGGTGAAGGTGAACCAGATCGGCTCGCTGACCGAAACGCTGACCGCCGTCGATATGGCCCATCGCGCGCGCTACACCAACATCATGTCGCATCGCTCGGGCGAGACCGAGGATGCGACCATCGCCGACCTCGCCGTGGCGACCAACTGTGGCCAGATCAAGACCGGCTCGCTCGCCCGCTCCGACCGGCTGGCGAAATACAACCAGCTTATCCGTATCGAGGAAATGCTGGGCGAGACCGCCGAATACGCGGGCCGCTCGATCCTGAAATAAGGCGGCGATCATCGCGGAAAACCGGACGCCGGGGGCCTATACCCCCGGCGTTTTCATTTTCGGACAGGGTGTTGCGCGGCGAAGTTAACTCAACCGAGAATTGATTTTCCCGGTCGGCTGTCACGCGCCTGTCATCGGGCGGCGATAACAGACCCGTGAAATTAATGATGGGGTTACCATGCTTCGCTCTCTCCTCCTCGCCTCGGTGGCGCTGGCGCCGCTCGCGCTTGCCTCGCAACCGGCTCTCGCAAGCTGCTCGCCGTCCAAGCCCGACAATGGCGATACGGTCACCTGCACCGGCACCGACACCAAGGGCGTCGACCGCAAGGATGTCAACAACGTCACCGTCACGGTGGCGTCCGGCGCGACGGTCACCAATGCCTCGGGCACCGGCAACCACGTCTTCCGCTTCAACGACGGCGCCGATTTCACCATCGGCGGCACGGTGGAAAGCTTCAGCGACAAGGACGCGCTGAACCTTGTCGATGACGCCACGGTCGCGCTGATCGGCGGGACGCTGAAATCCGCCGAAGGCGACGGCGTGCAGGCCGAAAGCGGGCTGACCCTGACCCTCGACGAGGCTTCGGGCATCACCGCCGGCAAGAAGGGCGTGAACGCCGAGGGCGAAAACAACGGCTATATCCTCAACAGCGGCACCATCACCGCCGGCACCAAGGGCGTCGATCTGGGCGACACCAGCGTGGTCGAAAATTTCGGCACGATCACCGCCGGCACCAAGGCGATCGACATCGGCGACGACGCCATCGTGCGCAACTATGGCACGATCACCGCGGGCACCGAGGGGATCGAGCTCGACGATTACGGCATCGTCGAAAACCACGGCACGATCTCGGCGCTCGACGATGCGATCAACGCCGGTGAATACGTCACGATCACCAACTACGGCACGCTGCATTCGCAGGCCGACACTCTGGGCATCGACTTCGTGCAGGATGCGATCGACCTCGATTCCGGCACCATCACCAACTACGGCACGATCCTGTCGGATGACGACGCGGCGATCGACTTCGACGCGACGAAGGATCTGACCACCGCTTCGGTCATCACCAACAGCGGCACCATCAAGGGCGCCGCGGGGATCATCGTCGAGACCGGCTATGACGACGCCGGCAACCTGAACGGCGAAGAGGGCAACCTGGGCATCCAGCATGTCGTGAACCTCGACGGCGGCGTGATCGAGGCGACCTCGGGCCCGGCGCTGAAGCTGGGCGCGGGCGACGACCTCTATTCGGGCGCGCGCGGCTCGGTGCTGATCGGGGTGACCGACCTCGGCCTTGGCGACGACGTGTTCAGCGTCTCGACCGGCGCGACGGTGATTGGCGATGTGTTCCTCGGCGCGGGCGACGACCTGCTTGAGATCACCGATACCGGCGCGGGCAGCTTCGGGCTGTTCGACGGTGGCCTCGGCAACGACGTGGTCAGCTTCGTCGAATATGCCTCGACCGATCTGGTCGGCCTCGGCTGGCTCGACAGCGTGCTGAGCCTGAGCTTCCTCGACGGCTTCAGCCTGAGCCTGACGAATTTCGAAACCGTCTCGTTCAGCGACGCGACCTATGCGATCACGGATCTGAGCCTGCCGTCCGTGCCCGTCCCGGCTCCGGCGCTGCTGCTGATCTCGGCGCTTGGCGGCTTCGGTCTGGTCCGCCGCCTGCGCCGCCGCTGATCTCTGCCGATGCGCGGAAACGGCGTCCTCCGGGGCGCCGTTTTCCTTTGGAACAAGCTCCGCCCTGCCGCGTTTCCCCATCACAATGATGAAAGGAGCACCCGATGAACTGGGATATCATCGAAGGCAAATGGACGCAGCTCAAGGGCAGCGTGAAATCGAAATGGGGCGATCTGACGGATGATGACCTGCAGCAGATCGCCGGCAAGCAGGAACAGCTGTCGGGCAAGCTTCAGGAAAGATACGGCTGGACCAAGGAAGAAGCCAACAAGCAGATCAACGACTTCTTCAAGGATAAGCGCTGAATTGACCGGCGCTGAATGACAAACCCCTCCGGTGCCGTCGCACCGGAGGGGTTTTCATGCACGGGCCCTTCAGACCATGCCGAGCGCCGACTTGTACAGATCGAGGATCGCCTCTTCCTCGGCGATGTCGTCCTTGTCGCGCTTGCGGATGGCGATGATCTTCTTGATCACCTTGGTGTCGTAGCCGCGTCCCTTGGCCTCGGCCATCACCTCTTTCTGCTGTTCGGTGATGTCCTTCTTCTCGGCTTCGAGATGTTCGTATTGTTCGATGAACTGGCGCAGTTCGTCGGCGGCGACATTATAGGCGGCGTCATTGGGCATGAAGGCTCTCCCTCGCTGTGGCTTGCGCCTGACTAGCCCGCGGGCGGGACCGCTTCAAGCGCAACCGGACGGATGCGCGCAGAACCTTGCCAAGCCGGGTCGCAGCGGCTAGGCCCTGCGCGTCGAACAGGGGGCGTGAGGATGGACTATCTGATCTGGGCGGGCGCGGTCGTGTCGGTCGCGGGGCTTTGCGGGATCGTGGCGAGCATCCTGTCCATCCTGCGCGCGCGGCGAGGCGGGCTGGACGACGCGGCCCTGCGCGGCAGGCTGCAGCAGGCGATGACGATCAATCTGGCGGCGCTGTTCACCTCGGTGATCGGGCTGATGATGGTCGTCGTGGGCGTGCTGCTGGCCTGATCCTCAGGCGGCGACCGGTTCGTCCAGCTCGGCGAATCTGCGGCCATTGCGGATCAGCACATCCCACAGCGTGTCGGGCGCCGGGGCGCTTTCGTCGGCCAGCGCGCGCAGCCGCTTGCGCACCGCCAGAAGCCCTGCCCGGTCCGCCTGAAACAGCGGTCCGCCCCGGTGACGCGGAAAGCCCAGCACCGAGATCGCCACCAGATCGACATCCCCCGCCCGATGCGCCCGGCCCTGCTGCAAGGCATCCGCGCCCGCCCGGGCGAGCTCGGCGAGGATGCGCGCGACGATTTCCTGCGGTGCAAGCACCTGCGGCGTGATCCCTGCCTCGCGGCGCAGGGCGCGCAGTTCCTCTTCCTCATCCGGCCAAATCCGTGCGCCGGCCTCGCCGTAAAGCCAGACACCCCTGCCCGCCGCGCGCCCGGTGCGGCCTTCCAGCCCGAGCCAGTTGAGATAGGCCCCCGCCCGGCCATCCCGCGCATTGAACTGCGCGAATGCCGCGGGCAGGCCGCGCCGGTCGAGCCGCGCGAACGGCCCTTCGGCAAAGCCCCATGCGGTCAGCGCCGCATCGACGGCGGCCGGCGTCGCCCCCGCCATCACCATCCGCTCCGCCGCCAGCCAGAACGTCGTCTCGAACGAGGCGGAAAGCCCCTCCGCATGGATCACCAGATCGCGCTCGGCCCGCAGGATCCCGGCCAGCGCCTGCAGGGCGGCGTCGGTTTCCGGCCCGCCTGTCACCTCGGCCAGCGCGGCGGCACGGCTGAACTGCAATTCGCCCGCTTCGCGCTGCCGCACGCCTTCGAGCGCGAGCACCCCCTCACCCGAGGCAAAATGCGTCCGCAGGGCCGCGACCTCCCCCGGACGCGGCGCCGCAAGCACCATCTGCGCGGGCGAGAAATCCGCGATCCCGGCCACCGGCGTCAGCCGGTCCCACGCGGCAGCGCGTTGCGGTTCCGTCAGATGCCCGGCCGCGACACCGGCATGCTGCGCCCGGGCGACGACCTGCAGGATCTGTTCCAGCCGCGCGGGCTCCGAGGCGCCGATCTCGACCGAAACCCCGCGTTCGACCAGCGCATGGGTCAGCCGTTCGGAGGGGTTCCACAGCGCGAGGCGGGTGATCTGCGCCGTCGCGCCCGGCCCGGTCCCGGCCAGCCGCACCGCCCGGCGCCGCGCGGCCAGCACATGGCGCAGCGCCTGCGACATCTCTCCGGCGATCAGATCCGCGCAGGCGACGCCCTCGAAGGTGATCGCCTCTTCCTCGGGCAGCAGCACGGCTGCCTCGCAGACGTCCAGAAGGCGCGCCATGACCTCCGCCTGCGGCCCCTGCCGCGGCTGGCTACGCAGGCGGGCGAGGCTGTCGATATAGGCCTGCGGCTCGGCGATCGCCGCGGCGCGCGGGGCGATGTCATCCGGCAGGTCGGCGGTGATCCCGGTCGCCACCGTATCGCACAGGCCCAGCCGATGCGCCGCCTCGGTCCGCAGGACCTGACCCGAGGTGACGAACTCCAGCGCGGGCTCCACCCCGATCCGGCGCGCGAGCCGCACCATCCCGCCGCCGCCCGGCACGAAGCCAAGCCCGAATTCCGGCGCGGCAAAGCGCGTGCCCGGCCGGGCGATCCGCAGATCCGCCGCCTGTGCCAGCGCCAGCGCCCCGCCCGCGACCAGACCATCCATCAGCGCGATCACCGGCACCGGGGACCGCGCGATCATCGCCGCAAGGTCGGCCAGCGTCGGGGCATCGGCCTGAGCCAGATAGTCCTGCGCGGGATCCGCCGCGACGGGCCAGCCGCCCTCGCCCGCGCGCAGCACGATCGCCCGCAGGCCGGTCCCGGCAAGAGCCTCGGTCAAGGCCCGCTGCAGATCCGCGCGCAGGGCCGGGTCGAAGCCCGCGCCGCGCGGCGCCTCCTGCCGTCCGGCCATCACGATCCGGGCCCATGCGCCGTCCCTCGTCAGCTTCGCGCGTTCCGCCATGCCGCTGAATGCCCTCCTGTCGCCGGTGCGAGTTTACGGGCGCCCCGCCGCCCTGCAAGAAAAACCGCCTTCGCACAGGCGGATAGACCGGCGCGGACAGGCCCGCAACCCTGCAAGCCGCGGGAAACCTTCAGACGGCATTCTGCATCGGCCCGGGATCGCCGGGATCGGCCTTCAGCGGCGCCGAGGCCGCGTCGCGCAGGATCGCCGCCCCGTCCTCACCGCGACGCCACGCCTCGTGATCCGGTTCCTCGCTGCGCGGCGCGGGCGCCTCCTGCGGGGCATCCTCCGCCACCAGCCGCACCGCGCGCAGGCCCCGGCGCTGGCCGAGCCGCACGGTCGCCACGGCGCGCCCGTCCGCCTCCAGCTGCAGGCGCGCAAGCGCGTCGGGCGGCAGCGGAATGTCCACGCCGGGCCGCAGCGCCATCACCGCCGACAGCGGCATGCTGACCCGATGCAGCACCGCGTCCAGCGCCGCCTGACTGCCCATCACCGCCTGTTCCAGATGCTGCGCCCAGGTCGCATCGTCCGGAGGCACCGGCGCGGCAGCCGGCCGCTGCGGCGGCAGCGCCGGCTTCGCGCGGCCCTGTTCGGGCACGATCCACAGCAGGCCGCCCTCGCGGACCGCCTGCGGCCCGATCGCCAGCCGCATGGTCCAGACCCGATAGCTCACATCCTCCATCAGCAGACCGATGGAGCGGATATCGTCGAGGTATGAGGCATAGCGGAAGCCCGAGGCCCAGACGGCCTCCCCGCTGCGGGCCAGTTCCGTCTCGATCCCGGCGAGAACCGCATCCACCAGATCGACCGTCATCGCCGCATCCATCCGCGTCGGCTTGCGCGGCGGCGGGGGATTGCGGGCGATGCGCCCGGTCGTCTGCACCTCGACGATCGCCGAGAGCGTCGGGCCGGGCAGCACGACCAGCCCCATCGCCTCGGCAGGTCCCTCGATCAGCAGCAAAAGCGACATGTTCTCGATCAGTTCGGGCAGTTCGGCGAGGCTGGCGCGGCGCTCGGTCAGTGACCGCACGTCGATTTCAAGATCGAGCCGGTCCCGCGCGGCCTTGGCGATCGCCAGCCCGATGGCCCGTTCCGGCCCCGGCTCCGCCGCATCCTCAGCCGGCGCCGCGCGGATCATGCGCCGCAACACCGACGGGGCCGGTGCGGCGGGTTCCTGCCCCGGTTGTTGCTGATCTGTCTGTTCCTGCACGGGTCTGTCCTCTGCACCGAAGCATCATGGGGGCGGTCTTTCGCAGATGTGGCAGATCCGGGTTTACGATCGGTTGACGGCCTTCGCATCCGGGGGGACTTTCCGCCCCTCGCCCGGCCGCGGCGGGCAGGTCATCGGCAGCACGACCCGAAAGGCCGCGCCGCCCTGCCCCGGCAGATAGTCGATCGAGCCGCCCAGATTGACCATGATCTCGCGGCAGATGGCGAGGCCGAGGCCGACGCCCGGAATCTCGGGCGCCTCGCCCAGCCGGGAAAACTTCTCGAAGATCAGGGCCTGTTCCCGGCGCGGAATCCCCGCGCCATTGTCGATGAAGTCGATCACCACCGAGGATCCGCGCCGCCGCACCCCGATCCGCAGCACCGCCGGATCGGCCGCGCAATATTTCCGCGCATTGGTGATCAGGTTGATGAAGACCTGCAACAGCCGGTCCGCATCGGTGGTGACGACGACCTCTTCGGCGGTCACGTCGCGCTGATAGCGCAGCGCGCGTTCGGGCCGGGTATTCGCGGCGGCGGCAATGGCGCGGCGGATCAGGTCGCGCAGGCGCACCGGCGACAGCGACAGCTGCGCCCGCCCGCTTTCCAGAACGCCGAGGTCGAGCAGATCGTCGAGCAGCCGCGTCAGCCGGCGGCTTTCCTCATGGATGATGCCCGCATATCGCGCCCGCGCCGTGGGCGGCAGCTCGGGTTCCATCAGGATTTCCGAAAAGGCACGGATCGAGGTCATCGGCGTGCGCAGCTCATGGCTGATCTGGCCGAGGAAGGCGTCCTTCTGCCGCGCCAGTTCCGTCAGCTTGGCGTTGGCTTCGCGCAAGGCGCGGGCGGTGCGGGCCAGCTCCTCGGATTTCGCCTCGATCTGGGCGGCGTGTTCCTTGCTCTCGGCAGCCTCGCCCGCGACGAGGATCAGGTCCCGCACGGTGACCGAGGCGCCGCCCGTCAGCTGCGCGATCATCGCATGGGCCGTCGCCGCACCCACCGAACCCGCCAGTTCGCGTTCCAGCAGCGTCAGAAAGGCGGGCGTCGGATCGGGCAGGAAACCGGGCTTGCCCTGCCGCGCCGCCTCGGCCTGAAAGAAATGCTGCGCGGCCTCGGCCCCCAGAATGCGCTGCGCCATGGACAGCAGATCCTCGGCCTCCACCTGACCGCGCGCCCAGCCCTTGGCGCCGGGGCCGTGGTCGAAGACATTGACGAAGGCCATGCTTTGCAGCCGCTCCATCGGATCGGGGAAGGACAGGCCCGAGGCGAGGAAGAACACCGCCGCGTTGACCGGCAGGCTCCAGACCAGCGCATGCGACAGCGGATCCAGCCCCGTCAGGCCGAACAGGGCATGCGGGCGCAGCGCGGCGATGCCCCATGGCCCATGCGCCATCAGATCGGCGGACAGGATCGCCCCGCCGCCGAAAGAGGGCAGGAACAGCGTATACATCCACAGCGCGAACCCCGCCATCATGCCGAGCGTCGCGCCGATCCGCGTGGCACCGCGCCAGAACAGCCCGCCCAGAAGCGCGGGCAGCACCTGCGCCGCACCGACGAAGGCGATCAGCCCGACCGCGGCCAGTGCCTCGCCCCCGCCGGAAAAGCGATAGTAGCCATAGCCGAGCGCCAGCACCGCGGCGATGCAGAACCGCCGGCTGATCAGCACAACGCTGCGCAGATCGCCACCGCCCCGGCCGATGCGTCGCCGCAGCCCCAGCCATGCAGGCGCAAGGATATGGTTCGACATCATCGTCGACAGCGCGATCGCGGCCACGATCACCATCGAGGTGGCCGAGGAAAACCCGCCCAGAAAGGCCAGCAGCGCAAGGTTTCCCTGTCCCTCCTGCAAGGGCAGCGTCAGCACGAACAGATCGGGATTGGACCCCTCGGGCATCCGTTCCAGCCCCATCACCGCGATCGGCACGACGAACAGGCTCATCAGCATCAGATAGAGCGGGAAGGCCCAGCTTGCCGTCGCCAGATGCCGTTCGTCGGCATTTTCCACCACCAGCACCTGAAACATCCGCGGCAGCGTCAGCACCGCCGCCGCCGCGACGAAGGTCAGCCCCGCGAAGCGCGAGGGGACGAGCGTCCATCCCTCGCGTGCCGTCGCATCGATCCGCGCAAGGATATCGCCCGGCCCGTCCGCCAGCCCCCATGTGACATAGGCCCCCACCGCCAGCAGCGCGGCGAGCTTCACCACCGCCTCGACCGCGATGGCCATGACGACGCCGTGGTGACGCTCGCTCGAATCGAGGTTGCGGGTCCCGAAGAGGATGGTGAACAGCACCAGCCCCGCCGCCAGCCACAGCGCGATGGAACCATGCTCCGGCGGGCCCCATTCCGGCGCCTGCGCGGCGAAAGTGGCGAAACTCACCGTGACCGACTGCAATTGCAGGGATATGTAAGGCGCCGCGACGACCACCGAGATCACCGTGACGATCACCCCGAGCCCGTTCGACTTGCCGTAGCGGGCCGAGATCAGGTCGGCGATCGAGGTCACCCGATGCGCGCGGCCGATCCGCACCAGCTTGCGCAGCACCCCCCACCAGCCGATGAAAACCAGCGTCGGGCCAAGGTAGATCGTGGCGAATTCCAGCCCCGACCGCGCCGCATAGCCGACCGCGCCGAAAAACGTCCAGGCGGTGCAGTAGATCGACAGCGACAGGGTGTAGACCCAGGGGCCGCGCAGGAACCGCAACTGCCCGCGCGCGGCGCGGCGCTCGGCCAGAAAGGCGACGCAGAACAGGCCGATCACATAGACGAGGCAGACGATGACGAGGATGTCGAAAGGCATCGTCAGCGCCCGCCCGCGGGGTCGTCATCGGCGGGGGTCAGGGCTTCTTCCTCCGCCTCGATCGCCGGGGCGAGGTGTCGCGACAGCACCGCCGTCAGCACGATCAGCACCGCCCAGGTGCCGAACAGCCAGACCACCGCCAGCGCCGGACGCGGCGCCGGCTGCCACAGGGCCGGCAGCAGCACCGCCAGCGTCCCCGGAACCGGCAGCAGCCGCACAGCATCCATCGCCCGCCGCCGCCGGTAGGAGCGCCGCGCCAGAAACACCGGGCGGGGACCGCGCCCCATCAGCCCGCCTGATCCGCGCCGGCGATCCGTTCGACCGCGGCCAGAACATCGGCATTGGCGAATGGCTTCGCCAGAAAGGCCGTGGCGCCGGCCTGCTCGGCCGCCTCCCGGTCGCGCCCGTGGCCGCGCGCCGTCAGCATCAGCACCGGCAGCGTGGAAAAGGCGGGATCGGTGCGCAGATCGGTCAGGATATCCAGCCCCGACCGCCCCGGCAGCATCACATCCAGCACCACCACCCTGGGCCGCAGGGTCCGGATCCGGCCAAGGACGGCGGCGCCGTCCGGCTCGACCGCCACCAGCCATCCCGCGCGGGTCAGGATGAACCGGATCGCCTCGGCGATATGTGGCTCGTCCTCGACCAACAGGATCCTCCTGTCCGTCGTCATCAGCTTCCCTCCCCCGCTCCTCCATCCCGACTATCGCGGTGCCGGGCATGGCTGTCAAACAGCAAGCCCCCGCGCCGGTTCCGGCTGCGGTAGCAGGGCGGGTTCGTTGCGGCCGGGACAATTCGCCCGCGGGCAGATCCGGCAGGCGGTGCCGACCGGACGCGCCGCATCGTCGCCGGTCGCGGGCAACACCAGCATCATCGATTCAACCAACAGCGGCGCGTCGAAACTTGCCGGCGGCAAGGGCGCGCAAAAGGCGAAGGCGCGGAACCGGCGCGGCATCCGGCCCGCCACCTCGATCAGCGCCTGCACCGGCTGCATCGGCCGGCCAAGCGCCTCATACAGCGGCCAGAGCGGACAGGCCGCGCCGAAGCGCGGCGGCGCGAAGCCCGGAACCGGGCGGCGCAAAGTCAGCGTACCCGACCCGTCGCATATCACCAGCCCCGCGGTGATCCTCCCGCCCGGCAGCTCCGCCGCGGCCTCGGGCGGCAGGGTCGCCAGACGGCGGAACACCGCGCCAAGCGGCGCGCCGAATTCCGCCGCAAGCCGCGCGGGCTCCGGGCCGAAACGCGCGATCGCCGACAGGAAATCGCCGAGCGGCAAGGCCCGCGCATCGGCCTCGGCCTGACGGGCATAGCGCCGTGCCAGATCCCGTGCCGCCGTGCCCGCCAGTTGCGGCGCCGCCTCGATCCGGGCCTCGATCTGCCGTGCGCCGGGGGCATCAGGTTCCGGCAGATGCCAGTCGCAGGCGGCAAGCCAGGCCTCCACCTGATCGAGCGGCGCCGAAAGACCCGTTTCCGCCGCCACCAGCGCATCCAGATGCCGCGCCAGCGCCGCCGCGGTGGCGGACAGACGCTCCCCTTCCTCGCCGATCGTGCGCAGGAAACGGCCCTGCCATTCCGGCTCGATATCCTCCGTCTCGGCCAGAATCGTCGCGGTCGAACGCAGCGCGGTGACGCCCGAAAGCAGTTCGTGCAGCGCGTCCAGCAGGAACGGATCATGCGACAGGCGGTCGGCATAGGTCTCGACCATCCGCTCCAATGAGGCGACGCGCTCCTGCCGGTTCACCAGCAGCCCGGCCCAGCCGGGGAACAGGCTGGCGAATTCCTCGATCCGGTCAAGCTCGGCCGGGGCGCCGCCGGGATCCCCCGCGGCGGCCGCCATCCTCAGCCCGTCGAACAGGATCGCCTCCGCCCCTTCGGCAAGCGCCACCGCCGAGGTGCCGAGCGCCTCGGCAAGCTGTGCCAGAAGCGGCGCCCCGATCCGTCGCCGGTTGTGTTCGATCAGATTGAGATAGGCGGGCGAGATCCCCACCGAACGGGCAAGATCCGCCTGCCGGATGCGCAGGATCGTGCGGCGTTCCCGGATCCGGGTGCCGGTGAGCGCGATGCGGGCCATGTCACCTCCGGCGCGATGAACGGCCCAAGATTTACACGCAACACCCGGCCCTGCAATGGAATTTACCGATGACGCAGGGTCACCCTCCGCGCCCTGTCGCTACTGAAAGGCACGGAACCGCATCCCGTACATGACCGCGCGGCGGGAACAGACCTCCATCGCCTGCGCCATCTGGTCCTCGTTCGAGCCGGCCCGGCGGTTCAGATCACCGGCCAGCCGCTTGCGCGCCTGCACGATCACCGGCCCCATCGGCGCGCCCGTCGCCTTGAGCCGATTGAGCCAGAACTTCGCCGCCTCGTCGACATAGCTGCCGACCGGCGGCCCGCCCGCCACGACATCCTGCGCGACCGCAAGGCAATAGCCGCTTTCCTCCGCCACGCTCCCCGTATCGAAAAGATAGCTCTGCGCGGCGGCGAACTGCGATTTCCAGACCAGATAGAACAGCCCGCCGACAAGGATCACCCCGGCGACAGCCCAGGCCCAGATCACCCCCGGGCGCGTCCCTTCGGAACGGGTCGGATTGCGGCGTGCGGTCGTCGGTGCCATCTGTCCCTCATCGGTTCCCTCTGCACAGCTATGCGCCCGAAAAGGTTAAAAGCACGTTTCCCGCCGCCGGGCCTGTGTGAAAACCCGGTTCCAGCGACGCGGAGGAGAACGTTCGACAGCCTATAGCTCCACGCAGGTGCGCGTCATCTGCCTCACTCCGGCACTTCTGAAGAGGTTCCTTCCAAGGCATTGTCATAAAGGCGCGTTTTGACACACCCTCTGCCCGCGCCCATTCTATAAGACAAAAGGACCAAGACTCCCGGCAAAGGCCCGCCTCTCCCATCGTGTTTCCATAAATATCCCGGGGGTGAATTCCGCGTCAGCGGAAGAGGGGGCTGGCCCCCTCCTCCCCATCCACTTGCACCCCCCCTACTTCAGCGCCTCATCGGTGATTTCCAGCGTATAGGCCCCCTCGGGTGCCTTGGAAATCACAGGATCCGACCCGCCCGCCAGCAGGATCTTCACCGTCCGCTCATAATCCGCCGGATCCAGCGCACCGTTCGAGCCCGCCGTCAGCTTGGCGATCTCGCCCATCATGCGCTTCTGGTGCTCTTCGGTCTGGGCGCCGGTTTCGTCGTTTTCCAGCACGATATCGGCGGCCTCGTCGGGGTTCTCCTCGGCGTATTTCCAGCCCTTCATCGAGGCACGGACGAATTTCACCATCTTCTCCTTGAACGCGGGATCGGCGAGCTTGTCCTCCATGACGTAAAGCCCGTCTTCCAGCGTGGCCACACCCTCGTCCTCATATTTGAAGGTGACAAGCTCCTCGGGCTTGATACCGGCGTCGATGACCTGCCAGTATTCGTTATAGGTCATGGTCGAGATGCAGGCCGCCTGCTTTTGCAAGAGCGGATCGACGTTGAAGCCCTGCTTCAGCACCGTCACCCCTTCGGGCGAGCCATCGGTCGGGATCTTCAGCGTCGCCATCCAGCTCAGGAACGGATATTCGTTGCCGCCGAACCAGACGCCAAGCGTCTTGCCGCGGAAATCCTCCGGTCCCGTGATCCCGGTTTCCGCAAGGCAGGTCAGCATCATGCCCGAGCTTTTGAACGGCTGCGCGATATTGACCAGCGGCAGCCCCTTTTCCCGCGCGGCCAGCGCCGAGGGCAGCCAGTCCACCGTCACATCCGCGCCGCCGCCCGCCATGACCTGCGTCGGCGCGATATCCGGACCGCCCGGCATGATCTCGACGGTCAGGCCCTCTTCCTCATAGAACCCCTTGTCCTTGGCGACGTAATAGCCCGCGAACTGGGCCTGCGTCACCCATTTGAGCTGGAGCTTCACATCCTGCGCCGCCGCCGCGCCCGCGGTCAGGGCCAGAAGCGCCGCACCGATCAGGTATCTGTTCATCATCATCTCCCCTTGGTTTTTCCGATTGTTCCGGTTGCCGATTGTTCCGGTTGGTTGTCACGCGCCCCGCCCGGCGGCGCGCTGTGAAGGATGCCAGAAGGTCACCGCCTTCTCGATCAGGGTCATCAGCCCGAAGAAGCCCGATCCCGCCAGCGCCGCCACCGCAATTTCCGCCCAGACGAGCGGCAGATCAAGCTGACCGACGGCGGTCGAGATGCGAAACCCCATGCCCCGCGTCGGAGAGCCGAAAAACTCGGCAACGATGGCCCCGATCAGCGCCAGCGTGGTGGCGATCTTCAGCCCGTTGAAAAGGAAGGGCATGGCGGCGGGCAGGCGCAGATACAGCAGGCTCTGCCGTCCGGTCGCAGAATAGGTCCGCATCAGGTCGCGCTGCAACGGATCGGTCGCGGCCAGCCCCGCCACCATGTTGATCAGCACCGGGAAGAAGACCATCACCACCACGACCGCCGCCTTCGACTGCCAGTCGAAGCCGAACCACATCACGAGGATCGGCGCGATGCCGACGATCGGCAGAGCGGCGATGAAATTCCCGACGGGCAGCAGCCCGCGCCGCAGAAAGGGCGAGCGGTCGACAAGTATCGCCACCAGCACCGCCGCCCCGCAGCCGATCAGATAGCCCGACAGCGCCCCCTTCAGGATCGTCTGGGTGAAATCGCCCCACAGAAGCGGCAGGCTTTGCGCGAAGCGTGCGGCGATCACCGTGGGGGCTGGCAGGATCACCGGGCTGACGTTCAGCCCGCGCACGAGCCCTTCCCACAGCACCAGCAGCGTCACCCCGAACAGCGTGGCGACGAAGGGCCTTGCCCACCGGCTGCGATACCAGCGATTGGCGATGTGACAGTTGAGCATCGTCGCCGCGATCCAGAAGGCGATGGCCGCCCATCCCTGCCAGCTCATCGCATCCTCCTCATCGCGCCAGCCCCATGCGTTTCAGCACCAGACGCTCCACCGCGCCCACCGCCGCCACCAGAACCGCCGCAAGGATCGCCGCCGCGAAGAGCGCCGACCAGATCTGGATCGTCTGCCCGTAATAGCTGCCCGACAGGAGCCGCGCCCCCAGCCCCACCGTCGCCCCGGCCGGCAGTTCCGCCACGATCGTGCCGACCAGCGCCGAGGCGATCCCCACCTTCAGCGAGGCGAAGAGATACGGCAGCGAAGCGGGCAGCCGCAGCTTGAACAGGGTCGTCGCGCGCGAGGCATTCCAGGTGCGCAGCAGGTCGAGCTGCATCCCGTCCGGGGCGCGCAGCCCCTTGACCATGCCGACCAGCACCGGAAAGAAGCTCAGATAGGCCGCGATCAGCGCCTTGGGCAGCAGCCCCTTGATCCCGAGCGAGGCCAGCACCACGATCACCATCGGCGCGATCGCCAGGATCGGGATCGTCTGCGAGGCGATGGCCCAGGGCATCACCGACATGTCCATCGCGCGCGAATGCATGATGCCCACCGCCAGCAGCAGCCCCGCCGCCGCACCGAGCGCGAAGCCCGCGAGCGTCGCCGACAGCGTCACCCCGGCGTGATAGACAAGGCTGCGCCGCGAGGTGGGAGCATAGCGCGTCACGCCCTCCCACAGCCCCGCCAGCACCTGATGCGGCGTGGGCAGCATCGGCCGGTCCTGCGCCAGCGTGCGTTCGATCAGTTCCGGCAGGCCGATCTGCACGCCCGCGCGGGCGGCCTGATCGTATTCCCAGCGGCTGTTCAGCACGACCGCGAAGACATACCAGACCACGACGATCACCGCGACGACGGTCAGGATGGCGGCAAGGGTTCTGAACCGCTCAATCATAGGCATGGCCCGCGCGCAGCCCCTCGCGCACGCGATGGGCGATGTCGAGGAATTCCCGGCTTTCGCGGATCGACAGCGGCCGGTCGCCGCGCGGCAGCGGGCTTTCGATCACCTCGGCGATGCGGCCGGGGCGCGGGCTCATCACCACGATCTTCGTCGACAGGTAAACCGCCTCGGGGATCGAATGGGTGACGAAGGCGATGGTCTTTTGCGTCCGCCGCCAGAGCTTGAGCAATTCCTCGTTCAGGTGGTCGCGGACGATTTCGTCAAGCGCGCCGAAGGGTTCGTCCATCAGCAGGATATCCGCGTCGAAGGCCAGCGCCCGCGCGATCGAGGCGCGCTGCTGCATGCCGCCCGACAATTGCCACGGGTATTTCCGCCCGAAGGCCTCCAGCTCGACGAGCGAGAGCACCTTTTGCACGCGCTCCTGCTGTTCGGCGCGGGTGTAGCCCATGATCTCCAGAGGCAGGCGGATGTTGCCCGCGATGGTCCGCCACGGATAGAGCCCCGCCGCCTGGAACACATAGCCGTAGCTGCGCGCCTTGCGCGCCTCGTCCGCGCTGATGCCGCAGACCGTCAGCCGGCCCGAGGTCGGGGTTTCCAGCGCTGCGATGCAGCGCAAAAGCGTGGTCTTGCCGCAGCCCGAAGGCCCGATGAAGGAGACGAAATCCCCCTTGCCGATCGTCAGGTTCACGTCTTTCAGCGCCTGCACCGGGCCGTCGTTCGTCTGAAAGACCAGATCGAGGTTCGCTATGTCGATCACCGGCGCGGCCGTCATCGTGCCGGTCCTGTGGCTGCGGTCCGGGGAAAACGCCGTTCCGGTGCACGGGTGGAGGGGGAGAAAGGGGGCGCCGCCCCCTCGCGCGTGCCGCGCTCACCCCCGGGATATTTATGGAAAAACGACGGCAGAAAGAGGGCTTCGGGTGAGAGGGCCGGATGCGGCCCGCAGTGACGGGAGAGCGGGCGGGTCACGCCATGCAGGAACATCACGCCTCCACGATCTCCGCCGTTTCAAGAACCGCATGCAGCAGCACATCCGCCCCGGCGGCGGCCCATTCGGGACTGATCTCCTCGGCCTCGTTATGGCTCAGCCCGTCGACGCAGGGGCAGAAGATCATCGTCGTGGGCGCCAGTTTCGCCGCCCAGCAGGCGTCGTGGCCCGCGCCCGAGACGATGTCGCGGTGGCTGTAGCCGAGTTTCTCCGCCGCCGCGCGCACGGTTTCGACCAGTTCCGGCGCGAAGGTCACCGGGTCGAAATGGCCGACCGCCTCGATGGCGCAGGTGACGCCGAGGGCCGCGCAGATCTCTTCGGCACGGGTTTCGATCTCGGCCCGCATATGGTCGAGCTTCGCCTGATCGACGGTGCGGATGTCGACGGTGAAGACCACGGTTTCGGGCAGCACGTTGCGCGAATTGGGGGCGAAGGTCACCTGCCCCACGCCGCCCACCGCATCGGGCTGCGCGGCCATCGTCACCTCTTCGACCATCTCGAAGATCCGCGCCATGGCGAGCCCGGCGTTCACCCGCATGGCCATCGGCGTCGAGCCTGTATGCGCGGCCTTGCCGGTCAGGGTGAATTCCAGCCACCATAGCCCCTGCACATGGGTCACGACGCCGATGGTCTTGTCCTCGGCCTCGAGGATCGGGCCTTGCTCGATGTGATATTCGTAATAGGCGTGCATCTTGCGGGCGCCGACCTCTTCGTCGCCCTTCCAGCCGATGCGTTCGAGTTCGGCGCCGTAGCTCTTGCCCTCGGGATCCTTGCGCGCATAGGCGTAGTCGAGGTCGATCTCCCCCGCGAAGACGCCCGAGGCCAGCATCGCCGGGGCGAAACGCGCGCCCTCCTCGTTCGCCCAGTTGGTCAGCACGATCGGATGGCGGGTGCGGATCCCCAGATCGTTCATCGAGCGGATCACCTCCAGCCCGGCGAGCACGCCCAGCACCCCGTCGAACTTGCCGCCCGTCGGCTGGGTGTCGAGATGCGAGCCGATATAGACGGGCAGCGCCTCCGGATCCGTGCCCGGGCGGGTCGCGAACATCGTGCCCATCCGGTCGACGCCCATCGTCAGGCCCGCGGCGGTGCACCAGTCCTGAAACAGGGCGCGGCCCTCGGCATCCTCATCCGTCAGGGTCTGGCGATTGTTGCCGCCGGCCACGCCGGGGCCGATCTTCGCCATCTCCATCAGGCTGTCCCAAAGACGCGCGGAATTGGTGCGGAGGTTCTCTCCGGGTGCGGGCATTTCATCTCTCCATTGATGCGCCGGCCGGTTGGTCAGGCTCTTGCGACTCTTTTTCTGACCGGATGGTCAGGCCGATGGGGACATGCTCCGGCCATGCGGTCAACGAAATCCGCCGCCAAAGCGGGGCGCGACCGGCTATTCCGCAGGCTTGCGCACAAAAAACAGGCGCACGGCGGAGGCAGCGGGGGCGCTGCCGCGGCGCGCGGGATGCGGGAAATGTGGCATCCACAAGGTTTTCCCCACGGCACCCGCAGGGGCACCCCGGTCGTGTTGATTCGCGCCGGCCTTCACGCTATAGCCCTGCTGTTTCCCAAGGAGCAGATCGTTGGACGATATCGGAGCGAACCGACCCAAGACCCGGATCCAGCGCCGCAATACGGAGGCGATCCTCGAGGCCGCGCTGGAGGTCTTTTCGTCCAACGGGTTCCGCGGCTCGACGCTGGACCAGATCGCCCGCGCGGCGGGACTGTCGAAGCCGAACCTGCTGTATTATTTCCCCTCGAAAGAGGCGATCCACAGCGAATTGCTGAACGGTCTGCTGGATGTCTGGCTGGATCCGCTGCGCGCGATCGACCCGGCCGGCGAACCGCGCGACGAGATCATGACCTATGTGCGCCGCAAGCTGGAAATGAGCCGGGAAATGCCCCGCGAAAGCCGGCTTTTCGCCAATGAGGTGCTGCAGGGCGCGCCGCGGATCACCGATGTGCTGTCGGGCGGGCTGAAATCGCTGGTCGATGAAAAGGCGGCGGTGATCCGCGACTGGATCGAGGCGGGGCGTCTGGCGCGGATCGACCCGTATCACCTGATCTTCTCGATCTGGGCGATGACCCAGCATTACGCGGATTTCGAGGTGCAGGTGCGCGCGATCCTCGGCCCCGAGCACGATGCCTTTGCCGAGGCCGAGGTCTTTCTCGACCGGCTGTTCGACCGGCTCCTGTCCCCCGATCCTTAAACTTTTCAGGGATTTCCGGCCGCGAGGCCGCGGATTCCGCTGAAGGGTTTACCCTTGCGTAAGACTTTCGCCGCAGTTTCAGAGGAGAGTGGCATCTGAATTGCGTGGAATTGCGTTCGCGGGGGCAACAGGATGGATCGGATATCGGGTTTTCTGCCTCAGATCGGCTGGTCGCCGGCGATGACGACTGTTGCGCCCGAAAGGGCACCGGCCAGCACGGTCGAACCGGCGAGTGCGACCAATGGCGCGGGCAGCGGAATGGAGGCCGGGGTCGATACGCAGACGCCCGAGGATCGTTCGGCGCGTGCCCTCGCCCAGCTCCGGGCGCAGGGCGAAGCCACGGCCACGCGCGGCGAAACCGCCGTTCTGGCGCTCAGCCTGTCGGAGATGGAAACCATCGATCCGGATATGCCGACCGGGCCGCCGCCGACCTTCTCGGTCTCGCCTCTTCAGGCAAAGGCTGCCGAACTGAAGGCCCCGCCCGAGTTTGACGTGGTGCCGGATAAGGCAATCCCGGCGCGGGCCGCACCCGCCCCGACGACGGAAACGCCGGAACAAGACACAAAGCGGCCGGATCGCGCAGCCACCGCTGCCGCCGGCCCGACGGGAAATGACCAGACCGGGTGGCAGGGACTGGATACCGCCCCGCAGAGGCAAAGCCTCGATCTTCTGCGGTGATCCGAAACGAGGAACGGCAAAATGCCCGAGTTCCGATCTGCCATCCTTTCGGAGAGCCTCGCGTGAAACGCGGGGCTCTCTGTCTATGTCGCCGGCCTGTCCCGCCCGATCTGACTGCGGACGGGTCTCAAAGCGAATGAAATGTCCACGCGGATCCGTGCAGGCGCCAGCGCGGCCTGTCGCGCCTCACGGGACCGGTGCCACCGGTCATGGACCCTTCCATATCGCCATTTCCTGCCTCGCAGCGCCAATGCACATGGAGGATATTGTCCCATGGCGCTTTTCTCTGCGGGACTGAGCGCGTATAAGGCGGGATGATTATGGCAACCCCGGCGCAAAACGACCGGCAAAGAAGACCAGACAGCACCCCTTGAGGACGGCATGACCAAACAATCCCATGATAACGACGTGGCATTCATTCAGGCGCTTGCAGAGCTTCTGAACAAGAACGAGCTGACCGAACTCTCGGTGGTGCGGGAATATGGCGAGGATGACAGCCTCGAGGTGCGTGTGGTGAAGCAGGCGACCATCGTGGCGGCCCCGGCCGCTGCCGCGCCCGCGGTATCGGCGGCTCCCGTGCCCGCGCTTGCGGCGCCCGCGCCGGTGGTGGATGCCGATCCGGCGACACTGCCGGGCGCGGTGACCTCGCCGATGGTCGGCACCGTCTATCTGGCGCCGGAACCCGGCGCCGCGACCTTCGTCAAGGTCGGCGATTCCGTGCAGCAGGGACAGACCCTGCTGATCATCGAGGCGATGAAGACGATGAATCACATCCCCGCGACGAAATCGGGCACGGTGAAGCGCATCCTCGTCGAGGATGGCACCCCGGTGGAATTCGGCGCGCCCCTGATGATCGTCGAGTGAGGGCAAACCCATGTTCGACAAGATCCTGATCGCCAACCGCGGCGAGATCGCGCTGCGCGTGATCCGCGCCTGCCGCGAGATGGGGATCGCCTCGGTAGCGGTCCATTCGACCGCCGACAGCGATGCGATGCACGTGCGGATGGCGGACGAAAGCGTCTGCATCGGGCCGCCGCCCTCGTCCGAAAGCTATCTGAATATCGCCTCGATCATCGCGGCCTGCGAGATCACCGGCGCACAGGCGATCCATCCGGGCTATGGCTTCCTGTCGGAAAACGCCAATTTCGTGCAGGCGCTGGAAGATCACGGCCTGATCTTCATCGGTCCCTCGTCGGAACATATCCGGCTGATGGGCGACAAGATCACCGCCAAGGAAACCGCGAAGAATCTGGGCATCCCGGTGGTTCCCGGCTCGGCCGGCGGCGTCCATGATTTCGAGGAGGCGAAGGCCGCGGCGCGGCAGATCGGCTTCCCGGTCATCATCAAGGCGACGGCGGGCGGCGGTGGCCGCGGCATGAAGGTCGCCGAAACCGAATCCGAACTGGAAATCGCCTTCCGCACCGCAAGGTCCGAAGCCAAGGCCGCCTTCGGCAACGACGAAGTGTATATGGAGAAATATCTCCAGCGGCCGCGCCACATCGAGATCCAGATCTTCGGCGACGGCAAGGGCCGCGCGGTGCATCTGGGCGAGCGGGACTGTTCCTTGCAGCGCCGCCACCAGAAGGTGCTGGAAGAGGCCCCCGGCCCTGTCATCACCGAGGAACAGCGCCACCGCATCGGCAAGATCTGCGCGGACGCGATGGCCAAGCTGAAATATTCCGGCGCCGGCACGATCGAATTCCTGTTCGAGGATGGCGAATTCTATTTCATCGAGATGAACACCCGCCTTCAGGTGGAACATCCGGTGACCGAGGCGATCTTCGGCGTCGATCTCGTGCGCGAACAGATCCGCGTCGCGGCGGGCGAGAAGATGGAATTCCATCAGGACCAGCTCAAGATCCGCGGCGCGGCGATCGAGGTGCGGATCAACGCCGAGCGCGTCCCCGGCTTCACGCCCTGCCCCGGCACGATCACCCAGTATCATGCGCCCGGCGGTCTTGGCGTGCGGATCGATTCCGCGATCTACGACGGCTACAGGATCCCGCCCTATTACGACAGCCTGATCGGCAAGCTGATCGTGCATGGCCGCGACCGTCAGGAAGCCCTCGCCCGGCTGAGCCGCGCCTTGGGCGAGCTGATCGTCGATGGGGTCGATACGACGGTGCCGCTGTTCCATGCCCTGCTGGCCGAGCCGGACATCCAGAGGGGCGATTATTCGATCCACTGGCTGGAAAAGTGGCTGGCCAAGACCTACGGCTGATCCCCGGACGGCGCCTTCGGGCGCCGTTCCTATGCCCGCTCGCGCAGCAGGCAAGTGCCGCGGCGCTTTTCCCCAACGCGGTAGTAATCGGCGATCGGAGAACGGTATTCCTCCGGAACCTCCTCCCAATCCAGCCAGTCGAACGACAGGTCGAGCGCATCCGCCATCGATTCCAGCGCCTTGGGCGAAGGAATCCCGACCACCGCGCGCACCTGCCCCGCGATCTGCGGAATGGCGTTCAGATCCTTGTCGGTGCGCTCGCGCGACATCAGGATCACCGCTCCCGGGCGCGCGGCGAATTCGCTGTCGACGATCATCAGCTTCGGCCGCAGCGCCGCGGCCAGCCGTAGCAGGCGGAAGTGATCCATGATGTGGTAGAAGATGCCCAGCACGCCGATGACGTCGAAACTCTCCCCCCGCGCGACCAGCTTTTCCAGACCGTCGAAGATGTCGTCCTGCACCATCGTCACCCGCCCGCGCGCGGTATCATCGGGAAAATCGCGGAACCGTTCGACCAGTTCCGCGCGCCCCTCGATCCCGATCACCTCGCGGGCACCGGCCGCGGCGAAGGCGTAAGCCCATCTGCCGTCATGCGCCGCCAGATCCAGAACCCGGCGGCCGGTGATCTCGGGCTTCAGCGGCTCAAGGATCATCTCATGCCGCAGGTTCATCCGGGTGATGGTCTTCGCATCATCCTCATAGGGTGCGATCGAGGACAGAAAATCGAAAAAACCCATGTGTTTCACCCGTCTGGCGGCTTTGCCGCAGCCTCTGGCGGGTCTAGTGTTAGCGCGGGCGCGCGACCAAGGCAACAACGGGGGCCGGAATGCACGATCAGCTGACGGCCGGGATGCTGCTTGCGGGCTATGCGCAGGGGATTTTCCCGATGGCCGAAAGCCGCGACGCCAGCGAGCTGCACTGGTTCGAGCCGCACCGGCGCGGGATCCTGCCGCTCGACGGGTTCCATATCTCGCGCTCCCTCGCGCGGGAGATCCGGCGCGGCCGGTTCACGATCCGGCTCGACAGCGCCTTTCATGCGGTGGTCGAGGGCTGTGCCGACCGACCGGAAACCTGGATCAATGCCGAACTGTTCGAGCTTTACGATACGCTGTTCACGCTCGGCCATGCTCATTCAATCGAGGTCTGGCGCGGGCCGGATCTGGTCGGCGGCACCTTCGGCATCACGCTTGGCGGGGCGTTTTTCGGGGAAAGCATGTTCTCCCGCGTGACGAATGCGTCGAAAGTCGCGCTGGCCTATGCCGTCGACCACCTGCGCGAGGCCGGGTTCAGCCTGTTCGATACGCAATATCTGACCGCGCATCTGGCCAGCCTTGGCGGGGTGGAAATTCCGCGCGACGAATACCGCCGGCGTCTGGCCGTGGCGCTACGCCATTCGGCGGATTTCACCGCGCCGGAAATCCCCACGCCTCAGCTGTTGTTGCAGCGGATGACCCAGACGTCGTAGCGCGGATGATCCAGCGCCGAAAGCGCCGGGCTGTCGGCGATCATCCAGCCTTCGAAATCCGTCTTGCCATCCTTCTCGTCGATCTGAAGATAGGCATAGGCATTCGAGGCCGGGTCGTTCGCCGGATAGCGGCATTGCTTCAGCGTGACCGAGATCTGGCCGAAATCGACCCGCTCGTTCACGCGCACCGGAATATCCGTCGAAACCCCCGAGATCTTGTCGAGCCCACGCAGCAGCGCGCCGGAGGCCTGCGCCAGCCCGTCCGCCTGTTGCGCCAGAACCGGCCCCGCCGCCGCGATCGCCAGCACGATCAGCGCCGGTTTCACGGCTGCGTCCCCGCGCCCGTATCCGTATCGGCGCCCGCCGCGGCGGGCGCGGCCCCGGTGTCACCGCCGCCACCCGCGAATTTCATCATCAGGCTGAGGATCGAAACCGCCCCCTGTGTGTCAACGATCTCTTCCCCGGGGGCGAGGTTGGTGATGCTGCCGCCCGGCTGGATCTCGATGAACGATCCGCCCATCAGCCCTTCCGAGGCAACGATGACCTGCGAATCATCCGGCAGTTCGATCCCCTTGCGCACGGTGAAGGTCGTATCGGCAAAGAAGGTCTTCGGATCCAGACGCACATCCGTCACCGCGCCGATCTTGACGCCGGCCATGCGCACATCGGTGCCGACCGTCACCCCCTCGACCGAGCGGAACGAGGCATGCAGCGGATAGCTGTCCGTCGACATGCCCAGCCCCCGGACCTGCCCGGCCCAGATGATGAAGCCGACTGCCACGGCCACCACAGCGGCGCCGGTCAGAATTTCAATGCGATTCTCGCTCATGGTTTCTCCCGCAGTGGGGACCGGCCCCCGACGGGGCCAGCCTCATTCCGGCTGCCAAGCCTCATAATCACGCCGCTCGACCGGTTCCGGACGCCGGATCGATCCGGGCGGAACATAGGCCAGGGCCGTGCCTGTCCGGTTCTCGATATGGGGCAATTCCCACGACTGACGCTTCGGCGCGGATTCGGTCGGCGGCTCGTCCCAGGTGAAATGGATCCAGCCATGCCATTCGGGGGGAATCCGGCTCGCCTCGATCTCACCGTTGTAGATCACCCAGCGACGTTTGCCGTCCTTGGTCTGGTAATAGACGTTCCCCTCCTGGTCCTCGCCGACCTTCACGCCATTGCGGGCGGTGAAAAGCTGGGTTCCGACCGTCTGGCCGTTCCACCAGGTCAACATGCGCATCAGAAAGTTCATGTCCATCCTCCGCGGGCTTTCGCCCCCCTTATACGCCGGTCGGCGCCGCAAGATCCAGCGAAAGGGCGGGCGCGCGGCCCGCCCCTCCGGTCAACTGGCGCTTTTCGGTTCTTTCTTGGCGTTTTCGGCATAGATCAGCAAGGGCTTCGCGCCGGCGGTATCCACCGCATCCTCGTTGACCACGACTTCCTGCACGCCATCCATGCCGGGCAGTTCGAACATCGTGTCGAGCAGGATGTCCTCCATGATCGAGCGCAGCCCGCGCGCGCCGGTCTTGCGCTTGATCGCCCGCTTGGCGATAGCCGACAGCGCATCCGGGGTGAAGGTCAGCTTCACGCCTTCGATGTCGAACAGCCGCTGGTATTGCTTGACCAGCGCGTTCTTGGGTTCGGTCAGGATGGTGACTAGCGCAGCCTCGTCCAGATCCTCAAGCGTGGCGATCACCGGCAGACGGCCGACGAATTCCGGGATCAGACCGAATTTCAGCAGATCCTCGGGCTCCAGTTCCTTGAACAGTTCTCCCGCGGTGCGTTCGTCCGGCCCCTTGACCGAGGCGCCGAAGCCCATCGCCGTGCCCTTGCCGCGCTGCGCGATGATCCGGTCCAGCCCGGCGAAGGCGCCGCCGCAGATGAACAGGATGTTGGTCGTGTCCACCTGCAGGAATTCCTGCTGCGGATGCTTGCGCCCGCCCTGCGGCGGCACGCTCGCCACGGTGCCTTCCATGATCTTCAGCAGCGCCTGCTGCACCCCTTCGCCCGACACGTCGCGGGTGATCGAGGGATTGTCCGACTTGCGGGTGATCTTGTCGACCTCGTCGATATAGACGATGCCGCGCTGCGCGCGTTCGACATTGTATTCGGATGCCTGCAACAGCTTGAGGATGATGTTCTCGACATCCTCGCCGACATAGCCCGCCTCGGTCAGCGTCGTCGCATCCGCCATCGTGAACGGCACGTCCAGAATCCGCGCCAGCGTCTGCGCCAGCAGCGTCTTGCCGGTGCCGGTCGGCCCGATCAGCAGGATATTCGACTTCGCCAGCTCGATATCCGTCTTCGACGAATTGTTCAGCCGCTTGTAGTGGTTGTGCACGGCGACGGACAGCACGCGCTTGGCATGGCTCTGCCCGACGACATAATCATCCAGAACCTTGCAGATCTCGCGCGGCGTGGGCACGCCGTCGGTGGACTTCAGCCCCGAAGATTTCGTCTCCTCGCGGATGATGTCCATGCACAGTTCGACACATTCGTCGCAGATGAACACGGTCGGCCCCGCGATCAGCTTGCGCACCTCATGCTGGCTCTTGCCGCAGAACGAGCAATAGAGCGTGTTCTTGCTGTCCGAGCCGGGATTGTTCGCCATCGTCTTCCTCTGCTCTCGCCCCGGGACCCCGGGGCTGTGAAGGGCTGCCCCGGAGTGTAGGGCGGCCCCATGTTCATCTCAACGTCAAATTTCCGTTTCGGACGATCTTCCGGCCGTCACATCACGGTCATTTGTCGGCTTCGGCCTTGCCCCGGCTTTCCAGGATCTCGTCGATCAGGCCCCATTCCTTCGCCGCCTCGGCCGACATGAAGTTGTCGCGCTCCAGCGCCGCCTCGACCGTCGCGTAGTCGTTGCCGGTGTGCTTCACGTAGATCTCGTTCAGCCGGCGCTTCAGGTTTTCCGTCTCGCGCGCATGGATCAGGATATCCGTCGCCTGCCCCTGATACCCGCCCGAGGGCTGGTGCACCATCACCCGCGAATTGGGCAGGCTGAAGCGCATCCCCTTTTCGCCCGCCGTCAGCAACAGCGACCCCATCGAGGCCGCCTGCCCGATCACCAGCGTCGAAACCTTCGGCCGGATATACTGCATCGTGTCGTAGATCGACAGACCCGCGGTGACCACACCGCCGGGGCTATTGATATACATCGAGATTTCCTTGGTCGGGTTTTCCGCCTCAAGGAACAGCAGCTGCGCGCAGATCAGCGTCGACATGCCGTCATGCACCGGCCCCGACAGAAAAATGATCCGCTCCTTCAACAGGCGCGAATAGATGTCATAGGCACGCTCGCCGCGCGAGGTCTGTTCGACCACCATCGGCACCAGCGTGTTCATGTAAAGGTCAATCGAGTCTTTCATCCTGTGCCTTCCTGCGGTCCTGCCAAATTCATAATCGCGGAGCTTTACGAGAGTCTTAGTGGCGCGCCGGGGTGGCTGCAAGGGCGCCCGGTGCAGGAACTTTCGCCGCCCGCCCCGCGCCGGGCGGAATCCCCCGAAAAACCGAGCCGATTCCGGCCCGCCGGCGCGATCACCATCTTCGTTATCGCGCGTTCAGCTTCCGCGATAGGTCGAATAGCCGAAGGGCGACAGCAGCAGCGGCACATGGTAATGCGCCGCCGGATCCGAAATCCCGAAGCGCAGCGGCACCACGTCAAGGAACAGCGGCTCCGCCGCCGCCTGCCCGCTGGCCCGCAGATAGTCCCCGACGTGAAAGACCAGCTCGTAAACCCCGGTCTCGAACGCCCCCTGCGGCAGAATCGGCGTGTCGGTGCGCCCGTCCCGGTTCGTCACCGCCCGCGCGATCAGTTCGGCCCCGTCCGCGCCGATCCGGAAGAGCGAGATATGCAGCCCCTCCGCAGGCGTTCCCCGGGCGGTATCAAGAACATGCGTCGTCAGATATCCGGTCATGGCAATCTCCTTTTCGCCGGACTATGACGCGGCCGGACAGCCCGGACAAGCACCCCCGCATGCGGCCTCTTGCATGCGGCGGACATTCGTCCTTTGATCGCCTGAAACATCGGAGGCACAGATGAACCGTTATCCCCGTGACATGCGCGGCTATGGCCCGACCCCGCCCGACGCAGGCTGGCCGGGCGGCGCGAAAGTCGCCGTCTCGATCGTGCTGAACTACGAGGAAGGCGGCGAAAACAACATCCTGCACGGCGACGCGGCCTCCGAGGCGTTCCTGTCCGACATCAACGGCGCGGGCATGTGGCCGGGCCAGCGCCACTGGAACATGGAATCGATCTACGAATACGGCGCCCGCGCCGGCTTCTGGCGGCTGCACCGGCTGTTCACCGCGTTTGACATTCCCGTCACCATCTTCGGCGTGGCGACGGCCTTGGCGCGCAACCCCGAACAGGTCGCGGGGATGCAGGCCGCCGGCTGGGAAATCGCCTCGCACGGGCTCAAATGGGTCGAACACAAGGACATGCCCGAGGAAGAGGAACGCCGCCAGATCGCCGAAGCGATCCGCCTGCATACCGAAGTCACGGGCGAACCGCCGCGCGGCTGGTATACCGGCCGCTGTTCCGCCAACACCGTACGCCTGACCGCCGAGACCGGCGCTTTCGACTGGATTTCCGACACTTACGACGACGACCTGCCCTATTGGCTGGAGGTCGGCGCCCGCGACCAGCTGGTGATCCCCTACACGCTCGAAGCCAACGACATGCGCTTCGCCACCTCCCCCGGCTATATCGAGGGCGAGATGTTCTTCCAGTATCTGAAGGACAGCTTCGACACGCTCTACCGCGAAGGGGTCGAGGGCCGCGCCAAGATGTTCTCGATCGGCCTGCACAACCGGCTGATCGGGCGGCCGGGCAAGATGGCCGGGCTGAGGCGCTTCCTCGACTACGCACAAGCCAAAGGCGGCGTCTGGTTCGCCACCCGCGGTGAAATCGCCGCGCATTGGGCCGCGCATCACCCGCATCACCGCTTCGAGCGTCCCAGCCAGATGTCGAAGGACCGCTTCGTCGAACGCTTCGGCGCGATCTATGAACACAGTCCCTGGATCGCCGAACGCGCCTGGGAGATGGAGCTTGGCCCCGCGCATGACTGCGCCGAAGGCGTCGCCTCGGTCCTCGCCCGCGCCTTCCGCACGGCCAGCGACGATGAACGCCTCGGCGTACTCAAGGCCCACCCCGACCTCGCCGGCAAGCTCGCGCAGGCGAAACGGCTCACCGCCGACAGCACAGCCGAACAGGCCTCGGCCGGGCTCGACGCGCTGACCGATACGGAACGCGAAACCTTCGAGGCGCTGAACACCGAATATGTCGGAAAATTCGGCTTCCCCTTCATCATCGCGGTGAAGGACAACACGAAATCCACCATCGTCGAGGCTTTCTACCGCCGCCTCGCCAATTCCCGCGACGCCGAATTCGCCGAAGCCTGCCGACAGGTGGAACGCATCGGCTGGCACCGCCTTCAGGACCAGTTCAAATGACCAGCTACGCCACGCCCCGCGACGGGCTGCCCCGCCAGACCGAGCTTCACACCGGGCGCGCGATCTTCACCGAAGCCTATGCGGTGATCCCGCGCGGCGTGATGACCGACATCGTCACCAGCTACCTGCCCGGCTGGACCGACACTCGCGTCTGGATCATCGCCCGCCCGCTCTCGGGTTTCGCCGAGACCTTCTCGCAATACATTCTCGAAGTCATGCCCGGCGGCGGCACCGATGCAGGTGAACCGGACCCCGAGGCCGAGGGCGTGATCTTCGTCGTCTCGGGCCGCCTGACCCTGACCCTGCCCGATGGCGAACACGAGATGGCCGAGGGCGGCTACGCCTATATCCCCCCCGGCTGCCCGTGGACGCTGCGCGCCACCGGCAAGACACCGGCGAAATTCCACTGGATCCGCAAGCTCTACGAAACCGCCCCCGGCCTCGACATCCCCGAGGCCTTCGTGACCAACGAACAGCACCGCTCGCCCGCCGGCATGCCCGGCACCAACCTGAAATGGGCCACCACCCGCTTCGTCCAGCCGCTCGACCTGCGCCACGACATGCATGTGAACATCGTCACGCTGGAACCCGGCGCGGTGATCCCGTTCGAGGAAACCCATGTCATGGAACACGGCCTCTACGTGCTGCAGGGCAAGGCGGTCTACAAGCTGAACAACGACTGGGTCGAGGTCGCGGCCGGCGATTTCATGTGGCTGCGCGCTTTCTGTCCGCAGGCCTGCTACGCGGGCGGCACGGAACGCTTCCGCTACCTGCTCTACAAGGACGTGAACCGCCATGCGAAACTGCGCGGCGTCCTCGGGCGCTGAGCTGCCCTTCATTCTTCCATAAATATCCCGGGGGAACCGGGGGTGCAGCCCACGGTGGGGGCAGCGCCCCCAGCCCCCTCACCGCAAGAGGCCACGATGCAGATCCAGGCAGAACCGCTCACCCCTGACGCCTTCGCCCCGTTCGGCGAGGTGCTCTCCGCCGATGGCGCGCCGGACCGGCTCATCAACGCGGGCCTCTGCGGCCGCTATCACGACCGGGCGAAGCTCGACTTCGGCCCCGGCGGCCGCGCCGGGATCTCCATCTTCAAGGCGGTGGCGCGCAGCCTGCCCTACAGGTTCGACCTGCTCGAACGCCACCCCGAGGGCAGCCAGGCCTTCATCCCGATGACCGACGCCCCGTTCCTCGTCATCGTCGCGCCAGACGAGGGCGGCAGGCCGGGCGCCCCGCGCGCCTTCCTGACCCGCGGCGATCAGGCGATCAACCTGCACCGCGGCACCTGGCATGGCGTGCTGACGCCGCTGCAGGAACCGGGGCTGTTCGCCGTCGTCGACCGGATCGGCACGACGCCGAACCTCGAAGAGGTGATCCTGACCCATCCGGTGACGGTCATCTCCTGAGAAACCGGATCAATATCGGATGGCAACCACCTGATATCCCTTCATTCCACCTGCCTGATGCGCCCGTCCAGATAGGGTGTGTAGCTCTGCGATTTCGCCAGATAGTCCGCCGTGACATCCGCCAGATCCGGGCCGAAATCATAGGCCTTCTCCGCCTCGGCGGCGAAAACGGAATAGCCGTCGCCACCCATCCGCATGTAATTGTTGGTCACGATACCATAGACCGTATCCGGCTCGATCGGCGCCCAGTCCCCGTCCTTCTGCACCTCGACCGAGACGAGCCTTTCCCCCGCCGGCGCCTTCGGATCCCAGACGAACCGCAGCCCAGCCACCTGCGGGAAGCGGCCCGCCCCTTCCTCGACCTGGCTCAACCCGTTCTCCAGCGCCTTCACCATGGTCGAGCCGCGCGCCTGAAAGGTCGACAGCGTGTTCTGGAACGGCAGCACCGTCAGCACATCGCCCATCGTCACCGGTCCCGCCTCGATCGAGGCGCGCAAGCCCCCGCCGTTCTCGATGGCGATACTGACGCCCTGATCCTTCACCCGGTCGAGCATCGCATCCGCGACCAGATTGCCCATCTGGCATTCGGCCGCGCGGCAGGTGTCGCGCGACCCGTCGATCGCGGCCGAGGCCTCGGCCACGACGCGGGCGCGCACCTCGGCGATGGGCTCGGCCAGCTCCTCCACCCGGGCGGCGATCTTCGGATCCGGCTTGACCGAGGCATCCAGCAGGATGGGCTCTCCGCCCGCCGATTTCAGATTGCCGTCATCGTCAAAGGTCAGCACCAGATGACCCAGATATTTCGAATAGGCATAGGCGGATACGATCGGAACTTCATTCACCGTCGTAGGATATTTCTCCGCCCCCTCGATCACATTGGAAAACAGCGTATGCGAATGTCCGCCCACGATCGCATCCAGCCCCGGCACCTGTTCCGCCAGTTGCCGGTCGCGCGTATAGCCCACATGGGTCAGCGCGACGATCTTGGTCACGCCCTGCGCCTGCAGATCCTCGACCTGCGCCTTCAGGCTTTCGGCATCGTCCTGAAAGATGACATTCGGCCCGGGCGAGGAGATTTCCGGCGTGTCGGTGGTCAGCGCGGAAACCAGCCCGACCTTTTCGCCGCCGATCTCCATCACCAGCGACCGGCCGATCCTGCCGCGCAATTCCTCGGACCGGCTCAGGTCCAGATTGCCCGAGATCACCGGGAAATCGACCAGACCCACGAAATCGCGCAGCACCGCCGGCCCATCGTCGAATTCGTGATTGCCGAGGATCATCACCTGATAGCCGATGTCGTTCATGAACTCGGCCGCGTCCCGCCCCTTGTAGGTGGTGTAGAATAGCGATCCCTGAAACTGATCGCCGATATCGACCAGCAGGACATTCTGCCCCGCCAGCTCCTCGCGCAGTTCGGCCACCTTCGTCGCGATCCGCGCGACGCCGCCGAAACAGTCCCCCTTCGCATCGGTTTCCGCATCGCAGGTGGAATCGAATTTGTCGATCGGCTCGATGCGGCTGTGAAGGTCGTTCGTATGCAGGATGTGCAGCGTGTAATCCGCCTGCGCCGCGGCCGCCGCCAGCAACAGGGCGGCCGACAAGGCCGTGGACATCAGAAACCGGATCTTCATCAGGACCTCCGAGGGGTGAATCGCGTCCCGTCAACCTTGCCCGCCCTGGACCGCGCCTGTCAAAAGCGGAATCCCCGACCCCAAGCATATTGACCCCGGCCCCGGCTTTCGGCATTGCATCGGCATGGTGATCTACAAGATTTTCCGCCGACCCGAATGGAATGCGTTCCGCGACGCGGGCGAAACGCTTGGCGCGCCCGTCGATCTGGCGGACGGCTTCATCCACTTTTCCACCAGCGCGCAGGTGACCGAAACCGCGGCCAAGCATTTCGCCGCGGAAAGCGATCTGGTCCTTGTCGCGGTCGATCCCGACCGGCTCGGCCCGGCGCTGAAATGGGAGCCCTCGCGCGGCGGGGCGCTGTTTCCGCACCTGTATCGTGCGCTGCGGCTGGATGAGGTCCTGTGGGACCGCTCCCTGCCGATGGGCGTCGCGGGCCATATCTTCCCCGAGGTGCTGCCATGAGCGTGACCGAAAGGCTGGGGCTCGCCGTCCTGCACCGGCTGGATCCCGAGCTGTCGCATGGCCTGTCGCTGCGGACCCTGCGCTGCGGGCTGGTGCCCGCACCCGGCCCCGTCACTTCGGCCCGGCTGGCGACGGAGCTTGCAGGGCTGAAGCTGCCGAACCCGGTAGGCCTTGCGGCGGGCTATGACAAGAATGCGGTGGCGCTGTCGCCGCTGATGCGGGCGGGCTTCGGCTTCCTCGAAGTCGGCGCCGCCACACCCCGGCCGCAGCCCGGCAATCCCAAGCCGCGCCTGTGGCGACTGACCGAGGATCGCGCCGCGATCAACCGCTTCGGCTTCAACAACGACGGTATGGAGCCGATCACCGAACGTCTGGCGCAGCGGCCGGCGGGGATCCCCGTCGGGCTGAACCTCGGCGCGAACAAGGACAGCGCCGACCGCGCCGCGGATTTTGCCACCGTGCTGCGCCATGCGGGCGCGCATATCGACTTCGCCACGGTGAACGTCAGCTCGCCCAATACCGAAAAGCTGCGCGATCTGCAGGGGAAAGATGCGCTCGCCGCCCTGCTGCGTGGCGTGACCGAGGCGCGGGATGCGCTCGAACGGAGGATCCCGGTCTTCCTGAAGATCGCCCCCGACCTGAGCCCCGCCGAGATCGAGGATATCGCCGAGGTCGCCCTGCGCGCCGGGCTCGATGCGATCGTCGCCACCAACACCACCCTGTCGCGCGACGGGCTGCATTCCCCGGATGCCGGGCAGCCGGGCGGGCTGTCGGGCGCGCCGCTGTTCGAACGCTCGACCCGCGTGCTGGCGCAGCTCTCGCGGCTCACGCGCGGGAAGATCCCGCTGATCGGGGTGGGCGGCGTCGGCTCGGCCGAGCAGGCCTATGAAAAGATCCGGGCCGGAGCCTCGGCGGTGCAGGTCTATACGGCGATGGTCTATCAGGGCATGTCGCTGATCCCCGGAATCGCGCGCGGGCTGGATGGCCTGCTGTCGCGCGACGGTTTTTCCTCGGTCGCCGAGGCGGTGGGAACCGGGCGGGCGCGATGGCTGTGACAGGGGCTCTGACGGTGGAGATCTGGCACAATCCGCGCTGCACCACATCGCGCAAGACGCTGGACCTGCTGCGCGCGCATGGGATCGAGCCTGAAATCCGGCTGTATCTGCAAGACCCGCCGGACCGGGCCGAACTGCGCGCTGTGCTTGAAAAGCTCGGACGTCCGGCGGCGGATCTGCTGCGTTGGAAGGAGCCCGAGGTGCCCGCCGGGCTGACGCGCGCATCCGGGGAAGAGGCGATCCTCGACGCGCTTGTCGCGCATCCGCGCCTGATCGAGCGGCCGGTGGTGATCCACGGCGATGCCGCGCGGATCGGGCGTCCGCCGGAGACGGTGCTTTCCATCCTCTAGGGGGAAGGGGGCCAGCCCCCTCGCCCGTTCCGGGCTCACCCCCGGGATATTTAAGGAAAGATGAAGGCAATAAGAAAGGCCGCCCCCGAAGGGACGGCCCCGATGCAACCGGCAAGGCCGGGTCAGTCGACGAAGATGTTCTTCTTGTGCGTGTTGTTCGGCACGAAGATCACCCCGATCACCACAGTCATCACCGCCACGACGATCGCATACCACAGCCCCGCGTAGATATTGCCGGACTGAGCCGATATCGCGAAGGCCGTCGCCGGAAGCAGCCCGCCGAACCAGCCGTTGCCGATGTGATAGGGCAGCGACAGGCCGGAATAGCGGATCCGCGTCGGGAAAAGCTCCACCAGCATCGCCGCGATCGGGCCGTAGACCATCGTCACCAGCAAGATCAGATAGGTCAGGATCACGACCACCGTCAGCTTCTGCACCGTGAAGATGTCGAAGAAGTGGTTGGCCCGCGCAACGGTGATGTTGTCCCCCGGCGTCATCGGGTAGCCCGCCGCCGAAAGCGCGGCGTTCACCTGGGTGTCGAAGGCGGTCTGGGCGGCGGCGAGTTCCGGCCCCGACAGGTTCGAACCGTCATAGGACGCGATCACCTGGCCCTCGATCGTCACGGTGGCGGGGGTGCCGGGGGCGGCATCCTCGGTCACCGAATTCACCGAGAGCTTGGACAGCGCCGCCTTGGCGATGTCGCAAGACGAGGTGAACTTGGCCGTCCCGGTCGGGTTGAACTGGAACGAACAGTCGTTCGGATCGGCGGTGACGATGACCTGCGTCTGCTGTGCCGCATAAAGCGCCGGGTTGGCCGTATGGGTCAGCGCCTTGAAGACCGGGAAATAGGTCAGCGCCGCCAGCACGCACCCGCCGAGGATAATCGGCTTTCGTCCGATCTTGTCGGACAGCGAGCCGAAGAACAGGAAGCCCCCGGTGCCGAGGATCAGCGACCACGCCACAAGGACGTTCGCGGTGAAGCTGTCGACCTTGATGACGTTCTGGATGAAGAACAGCGCGTAGAACTGCCCCGAATACCAGACCACGGCCTGCCCGGCCGTCAGGCCCAGAAGCGCGATCAGCGCGATCTTGCCGTTCTTCCAGGTGCCGAAGGCCTCGCGCAGCGGCGCCTTGGATTGCGCGCCTTCCGCCTTCATCTTCTTGAAGGCCGGGCTTTCTTCCATCTGCAGCCGGATATAGAGCGAGATGCCCAGCAGGAAGATCGAGCACAGGAACGGAATCCGCCATCCCCAGGCGTCAAAGGCGCGGATCATGCGTTCCGTCCCGTCCGGGTTCAGCACCGGATTGCCCGCAAGGTCGAGCACCGCGACCATCGGATAATTCGCGTTCACATAGCCCTGCACCAGCAGGATCACGATCAGCGACAGAAGCAGGCCGAGCGTCGCCGTCGTCTGGATGAAGGCGGTGTAATAGCCCCGGCGGTTCTGCGGCGCATGTTCCGCCACATAGACCGCGGCACCGCCATATTCGCCGCCAAGCGCCAGCCCCTGCAGCATCCGCAGAACGATCAGGATGATCGGCGCCGCGACGCCCCAGCTTGCATAGCCGGGCAGAAGCCCGACGATGAAGGTCGAGACGCCCATGATCATGATCGTCATGAGGAAGGTGTATTTCCGCCCCACCAGATCGCCGAGCGAGCCGAACACCAGCGCCCCGAAGGGCCGCACGATGAAGCCCGCGGCAAAGGCCAGCAGCGCAAAGACGTTGCGCGTGGCTTCGGGGAAGGCGGTGAAGAACTGCGCCCCGATGATCGCCGCAAGCGAGCCGTACAGGTAGAAGTCGTACCACTCGAAGATCGTGCCGGCGGATGACGCCGCGATGACCCGCTTTTCGTCGCGGGTCATCGGACGCGCCCGCTCGGCCGTCACGTTGGTGTTGTATGAAGCCATCGTCTCTCCTCCTTCTGCCGGCCGTGGCCGGTCTCCCTGAGACACAACAACCCACCCGGGCCGGAACGGGCATGCCCTCCGGTCCCGCCCCTGCCGGGGTGGACGTTTTCCGATTGGACCGGGCATGTCGCCCGGCCTTCCCGCCGCTGTCCCCCGGGCCTCCTCCCGGGGGTGCGGCGCTTCGTGGCGGCGTCAGGCCGCCACGGCCCCCACGACCCGGGCGAGCGCCGCGCGCACATCCGCGATCGAGCCCATCGCATCGACCCGCGCCAGAACGCCAAGCCGGTCGTAGTGATCTATCAGCGGGGCGGTCTGGCTGTGATAGGTCTCCAGCCGCGCCCGCGCCGTTTCGGCGGTATCGTCGGGGCGGCGCCGGAACTCGGTACCGCCGCATTTGTCGCAGACCCCGGCCACGGCCGGGATCTTGAAGCTGTCGTGGTAGCCCTCGCCACACAGGGCGCAGCTGTAGCGGCCGGCGACGCGGGCGATCATCGCCTCGTCGTCGACATCCAGGCTGACCGCGGCATCGACGCGCTGGCCGGTTTCGGCCAGAAGGTCATCGAGCGCCGCCGCCTGCACCGCCGTGCGCGGAAACCCGTCGAGGATGACGCCCGCCGACACATCCGGCCCGGCCATCCGGTCCTTGAGGATGGCGAGGACGATCTCGTCGCTGACGAGCCCGCCCGCCTCCATCACCGCCTTGGCCGCAAGCCCGGCGGGGGTGCCCTCGGCCACCGCCGCCCGCAGGAGATCCCCGGTCGAGAGCTGCACGAGCCCGAAGGCTTCCTCAAGGATCCGCGCCTGCGTCCCCTTCCCCGCGCCCGGCGGACCGAGCAGGATCAGCACAAGGGGTTTCGTGTCGACCGCATTCGCCATCTCGTTCATGCGTCGGCTCCGCGGTTCATGCGGTTGTCGATCAGATCCTGCACGACCCCCGGATCGGACAGCGTCGAGATGTCGCCAAGCGCGCCATAGTCGTTTTCGGCGATCTTGCGCAGGATGCGGCGCATGATCTTGCCCGAGCGGGTCTTGGGCAGGCCGGGCGCCCACTGGATCAGGTCGGGCTTGGCGATCGGGCCGATTTCCGTGCGCACCCACTTTTCCAGTTCCGAGCGCAGCTCGTCCGAAGGCGTCTGGTCGTTCATCAGGGTGACATAGGCGTAGATCCCCTGCCCCTTGAGGTCGTGCGGATAGCCGACCACCGCCGCCTCGGCCACCGCCGGATGGGCGACGAGCGCGCTTTCGATTTCGGCCGTGCCCATGCGGTGGCCGGACACGTTCAGCACGTCATCGACGCGGCCGGTGATCCAGTAGTAACCGTCGCTGTCGCGCCGGCAGCCGTCGCCGGTGAAGTAATAGCCGCGATACTGGCTGAAATAGGTTTCCTGAAAACGCTCGTGATCGCCCCAGACGGTGCGCATCTGCCCCGGCCAGCTGTCCGAGATCGCCAGCACGCCTTCGCATTCCACCTCGCCGATGCGGACGCCGGTCTGCGGTTCCAGCACCACGGGCTTCACCCCGAAGAACGGATTGGTCGCCGATCCCGGCTTCGTCGGTGTCGCGCCCGGCAGCGGCGTCAGCATGTTGCCGCCGGTTTCCGTCTGCCAGTAGGTGTCGACGATCGGGCAGCGGCCCTTGCCGACATGTTCGTTGTACCAGTGCCATGCCTCGGGGTTGATCGGCTCGCCCACCGTGCCGATCAGCTTGAGCGAGGAGAGATCGTATTTGTCCACCCATTCGGCGCCCTGCGCCATCAGCGCGCGGATCGCGGTGGGTGCCGTGTGGAACTGGGTCACGCCATGCTTTTCGCAGATCGCCCAGAACCGGCCCGGATCGGGCCATGTCGGCACGCCCTCGAACATCAGCGTCGTCGCCCCGTTCGCCAGCGGCCCGTAGACGATATAGCTGTGCCCCGTCACCCAGCCCACATCGGCCGAGCACCAGAACACGTCGCCCTCGTGATAGTCGAAAGTGTATTCATGCGTCATCGAGACATAGACCAGATAGCCGCCCGTCGAATGCACGACGCCCTTCGGCTTGCCGGTCGAGCCCGAGGTGTAAAGGATGAACAGCGGATCCTCCGCCCCCATCGGCCGCGGCGGGCATTCGGGGGAAACCTGTTCCATCATGTAGCTGATGTCGACGTCGCGGCCTTCGGTCCAGCTGATCTGGTCGCCGGTGCGGCGCACCACCAGACAGCGCACCTTGTCCGAGCAATGCAGCAGCGCCGCATCGGTATTCGCTTTGAGCGGCGTGCGCTTGCCGCCGCGCGGCGCGGTATCGGCGGTGATCACCAGCTTGGCGCCGCAATCGTTGATCCGGTTCGCCAGCGCATCGGGCGAAAAGCCCGCGAAAACCACGGAATGGATCGCCCCGATCCGCGCGCAGGCGAGCATCGCATAGGCCGCCTCGGGGATCATCGGCAGATAGATCACCACCCGGTCGCCGCGCATCACGCCCTGCGACAGCAGCACGTTCGCCATCCGGTTCACCTTTTCGGACAGCTCCCGATAGGTGATGTGGCGCGAGCTTTCATGCGGGTCGTCGGGCTCGAAGATGATCGCGGTCTGCAGCGCGCGATCCTTCAGGTGCCGGTCGATGCAGTTGACCGAGGCGTTCAGCACCCCGTCCTCGAACCATTTGATCGAGACCTTGCCGAAGGTGAAATCGGTGTTCTTGACGATGCTATAAGGCTTGATCCAGTCGAGCCGCAGCCCCTCGCGGCCCCAGAAGGCATCGGGGTTCTCGATCGATTCGCGATACATCTCCAGATATTTGGGCGTGTCCGCATGGGCGTTTTCAAAACCCTGCGGAATCGGACACATGCCATTGTCGGCGACGACCTGTTCGTGCTTGGTCATTGAGTTTCCTCCTCCTCGCTGTCGCGCGGCGAAACGCCGCTCGCGGCACGGAATGACCCGGCGCCGCATATTCCCCCGACTGCATTGTAAACCAAACTCTCCATTTTTCGTAAGCATTCATTTTCATTATGTTTTTCTGTAAATTCATTCACTGATGTTGCAGGTGCATTGTAAATTCACCCGGCCGGATGGCGGGAAATCAGCGTGACATCAGATGTTTGGCTGTTGATGTGCTGCGGTGCTTGGGCGGCGTTAGCGCCACCACGCCACAGCGCAGCATGAATGCCGCGCCGCAGCATCCTTCGGGCCGATTCGCCCGGTGCGCCGTTCTGCCGAATCAATCAGCGACCGCGCAGCGCGTCCTGCAAAAGCGTCTTCAGCACGTCGCGCGGAACGTCCGAGGTGACGAAGGCCTGACCGATGCCATGCGCGAGGATGAAACGCATCCTGCCGTCCAGCACCTTCTTGTCCTGCGCCATCAGGGCGATCAGCCCCTCGGCATCCGGCAGATCGCCCGGAATGTCGGACAGGTCCACCTTGGTGCCCATCGCCTTCAGATGGGCGCGCACGCGGCTTGGCGCCTCCTGCGAACACAGGCCAAGCCGCTGGCTCAGCTCAAAAGCCAGCGCGCAGCCGATCGCCACGCCCTCGCCATGCAGCAGGCGGTCGGAATAGCCCGTCGCCGCCTCAAGCGCGTGGCAGAACGTGTGGCCGAGGTTCAGAAGCGCGCGGTCGCCCTCTTCCGTTTCGTCGCGGGCGACGATCTCGGCCTTCATCTCGACCGAACGGGTCACCGCGCGCAGCCGCGCGGCCTTGTCCCCGGCCGCGAGCGCGGGGCCGTTCGCCTCCAGCCAGTCGAAGAAATCCGCATCGCCCAGAAGGCCGTATTTCACCACCTCGCCATAACCCGCGAGGAAATCGCGCGCCGTCAGCGTGCCCAGCAGGTCGATATCCGCCAGCACCAGCGACGGTTGGTGGAAGGCGCCGATCAGGTTCTTGCCCGCCTTGACGTTGATGCCGGTCTTGCCGCCGACGGAGCTGTCGACCTGCGCCAGCAGCGTCGTCGGGATCTGCACGAAGCGCACGCCGCGGCGCAGGATCGCCGCCGCGAAGCCCGCCAGATCGCCGATCACCCCGCCGCCAAAGGCGATGACGATATCCTTGCGTTCCACCTTCTGCGCCAGCAGCCATTCGCAGGCCTGTTCCAGATGGGGCCAGCTTTTCGTGCCCTCGCCCGCGGGCAATGCCAGTGACACCGCCTCGATCCCGCCAAGCCCGGCGCGCAGTTCCTCAAGATGCATCCGGGCGACGGTTTCATCGGTGATGATCGCCACCCGAGGACGGCGCAGCAGCGGCGCGATCTCTGCCCCGGCCTGCGCGATCAGCCCGCTGCCGATCCGCACGTCATAGGCCCGTTCCCCAAGTTCGACCCGCACCACGTTCCGCATTCAATCCTCCGCGATCACGCCGGGATGCGCCTTCAGCGCCCCGATCACCTTCTGCGCCATATGTTCGACCGACAGCTCCGGCTCCGCCTCGACCGCGACCTGCGCCAGCGCATAGACCGGCGCGCGCGCCGCCAGCAGGGTTTCGAGCGTGCCCTTGGGATCCGCCGTGCGCAGCAGGGGCCGCGTGTTCTTGTGCCGCACCCGTTGCCACAACAGGTCAAGATCCGCCTTCAGCCAGACGGAAATCCCGTGCCGCGCGATCAGCGCCCGGTTCCCTTCGGACAGAAAGGCCCCGCCCCCCGTCGAGATCACCGCCGGCGCATCGCCCAGCAGCCGGGCCAGCACCTCGCTTTCGCGGGCGCGAAAGAACGGCTCGCCGTCGCGCGCGAAGATTTCCGAAATGGGCATCTGCGCGGCGCGGACGATTTCCTCGTCGCTGTCGAGGAACGGCACCCCAAGAACCCGCGCCAGCATCGTGCCGACCGCGGTTTTCCCGGCTCCCATCATGCCCACCAGCACGACCGGCCTTTGCAATCCTCGCTGCCCCTGCCGCGCCATGGCCGCCGCATCCTCCTGGCATCGGCGCCCCGGGATGGGCGGGCGCTCGCGCAAACATGAATTTCGCCCCCCTGAATGGCGTGATCTTCCCGAAAATGCCATATATAATCGACGCGAAAACAGGCGCGAAATCGGTCAGAACCGTTGCCGGGGTCTTCCCCGGGCGGAAACACAAGAACCGCCGGACAAAAACACGAGAAACGAGAGAGTTTTATGGGGCGCATTCTACAGGTGATCGCGGTGCTGCTGGTGATCGGGATTCTGGCGGTGATCGGCTATGCCTATGTCGGGGACATGACGCCGACCAAGGGCGAGCAACGGCAGAACGTGACCCTTCCGGAGGCGCCGAGTGACAATTGAACATCGCGCAGGGCAAAAGGCACGTTTCGGGGCGCTGATCCTGCCCTGGCTCGCCTGTCCCTTCGCCGCGCTGGCCGAAACGGCGCCGATGTCGGCGATCGACTGGCTGTCGGGGTCGATCGCGACGCCGGTGGCGGTGGCGCCGCCCGCGACGCGCGGATCGCGGGCCAATGTGCCGCCGGTGCCCGGCGAACCGCCGGTAAGCCGCGGGCTGACGGATGAGATCGTCTCGGTCGGGCCGATCGGGCAATCCTCGGCGAACGGGCTCGGCCTCGTGCCGCCCGAGGCGATCGGCCTGCCGCGCGATCTGTGGGGCCGCACGCCCGAGGACCGTCTGGCAAGGCTCCTGCGCAAGGAACGGATCGACACGCTGCCCTCGATGCAGGCCTTCCTGATGGAACTGCTGCTGGCCGAATTCGCCCCGCCCGAGGCCGCAGCGCCCGACAGCCGCAACATGCTGTTCCTTGCGCGGATCGACCGGCTGCTCGACATGGGCGCGCTGGATCAGGCGATGGCACTGCTGGAACAGACGGAATCCTCGGACCCCGAGATCTTCCGCCGCCGGTTCGATGTCGCCTTGCTCCTCGGGCAAGAGGACAAGGCCTGCGAGATCATGGTCGATACGCCCAGTGTCGCGCCTTCCTTCCCGGCGCGGATCTTCTGCCTCGCGCGGCATGGCGACTGGCAGGCGGCGGCGCTGAGCCTTGATACCGGGCGCGCGCTTGGCCAGATCGATCCGGAGATGTCGGAGCTGCTGCTGCGCTTCCTCGACGCCGAACTGGCCGAGGTGTCGGATCCCCTGCCGCCTCCGACCCGGCCCACGCCGCTCGTCTTCCGGCTGCTCGAGGCGATCGGCGAGCCTTTGTCGACCGGGCCGCTGCCGCTGGCCTTCGCGCAGGCGGACCTGCAATCGAATGCCGGCTGGAAGGCGCAGATCGAGGCGGCCGAGCGTCTGACCCGCGCGGGCGTTCTGGACCCGAACCAGCTTCTGGGGCTTTACACGCAGGAGCGCGCCTCGGCCTCGGGCGGGGTGTGGGACCGGGTGACGGTGGTGTCCTCGCTCGACCGCGCCCTCACGGCGGGCGATGCGACGCGGGTGTCGCAGATCCTGCCCGGCGCGTGGGAGGCGATGCAGGGACAGGAGCTGGAACCGGCGCTGGCCGCGATGTTCGCGCCGCGGCTTGCCGATCTGCAGCTGACCGGCACGGCGGATGATCTCGGGCTGCGGCTCGGCCTGCTGACCCCGGATTTCGCCGAGGCGGCGGCACGACACACCGTCCACGATCAGGACGAGGCGCTGCTGGTCGCCATCGCGCGGGGCGATACAAGCGCCGCATCGGCGCAGGATCAGCTCGGGCTGATGCTGAAACGGGTGTTCGACGCCCCGGTCACCGCCGCGCCCGCGACCTATCAGCCGCTGCTGATGGACCGGCGGGGCGAGGCGATGCTGAACGCCATCGACGACATCACCGAAGGCGCCAGAGGCGATTACCGGCGGGTCGAGGCGGGGCTGAAGCTCCTGCGCTACCAAGGGCTGGAAACCGTGGCGCGGCGCACGGCGCTGGAAATGATCGTGCTGGAACGCAACGGATGACAGCCCCGCCGGATCCGCGCTGGATCGCCACCTTCCTTGAGGCGCAGGCCGCCGAGGCGGGGGCCGCGCGCAACACGATCCTCAGCTATGGCCGGGACCTGAACGCCTTCCTTGGGTTCACCAGCGCAAAGGGCCTGCGGCTGGAAACGCTCGCCCGCGCGGATATCGAGGCATGGCTGATCCGCTGCGAGGCCGAGGGGCTTGCCAAGGCCACGCGGGCGCGGCGGCTGTCCTCGGTGCGGCAGCTTTACCGTTTTGCCTATGAGGAGGGCTGGCGGGCGGACAATCCCGCACTGCGCATCTCCGGCCCCGGCAAGGCGCAGCGCCTGCCCAAGACGCTTGCCATCGAGGAGGTCGAGGCGCTTTTGGAGGCCGCCCGCGACCACGGCCGCAACCCCACCGAACATATCCGCAACCGCTGCCTGATGGAGCTGCTCTACGCCACGGGGATGCGGGTCAGCGAGCTGGTCTCCCTCCCCGTCGCGGCGGCGCGCGGCAATCCGGCGATGCTGCTCATCCGCGGCAAGGGCAACAAGGAACGGATGGTGCCGCTGACCGCCCCCGCGCGCGAGGCGCTGGCCGCATGGCTTTCCACCCGCGACGCGCAGGAGGAAGAGGCCCGTCTGGCGCGCCGCGCCGGGCCCTCGCGGTTCCTGTTCCCCGGTTCGGGCCGCGAGGGGCATCTGACCCGGCAGGGCTTCTTTCTGCTGCTCAAGGACATCGCCGTCGCCGCCGGCATCGCCCCCGCGCGGGTGACGCCGCATGTGCTGCGCCATGCCTTCGCCACCCATCTCTTGCAGGGCGGCGCCGATCTGCGCGCGATCCAGATGCTGCTCGGCCATGCCGACCTGTCGACGACCGAGATCTACACCCATGTCCTCGACGAACGGCTGAAGTCGCTGGTTCTGGACCATCACCCCCTTGCGAAAGCCGCCCCACGGGGCGAATGATCCGGCAGGCAGCGCCGAAGACCCAAGGGGAAAGATCATGGAAACACCGGAATCCTCGCTCGATTTCGTCTTCTGGCTGACGGCGGGGGCGATCCTGTGCCTGTTGCTGATCTCGGCCTTCTTCTCGGCCTCGGAAACGGCGCTGACGGCATCGAGCCGGGCCAGGCAGCGTTCGCGCGCCGACCGGGGCGATCGCGGCGCGGCGGCGGCGCTGGATGCGGTCGAGGACAGCGAAAGGCTGATTGGCGCGATCCTGCTGGGCAACAACGTGGCGAATATCCTTGCCGCCTCGCTCGCCACGGCGCTGTTCACCCGGGCCTTCGGCTCGGGCGGGGTGGCGCTGGCGACGCTGGTGATGACGGTGCTGGTGCTGATCTTCGCCGAGGTGCTGCCCAAGACCTACGCCATCTCGCTGCCCGAAAGCGTGGCGAGCCGCGTGGCGAAGCCGATCCGCTGGGTCGTCATGGTGCTGACCCCGGTCATCGGCGTGGTGCGGCTGATCGTGCGCGGCATCCTGCGGCTGTTCGGCGTGCGGCTGGAGGCGGGCCAGTCGGTCTTTTCCTTCCGCGACGAGATCGCCGGGGCGATCGCCATCGGTTCCTCCGAAGGGACCTTGGACAAGGAGGAACGCGACCGGCTGCTGGGGGCGCTCGACCTCGACAACCGCACCGTGTCGGAGATCATGCTCCACCGCAGCCAGATCGAGATGCTGGACGCCGAGCTGCCGCCCGACGACCTGCTGGCGGCGGTGCTGAACTCGCCCCACACCCGCCTGCCGATTTACAAGGGGGAGCGGGAAAACGTCGTCGGCGTGATCCATGCCAAGGATCTGCTGCGCGCGGTGGACAGGTTCCTGCGTACCGGCGACGGCAAGCTGGACGAGGCCTCGGATCTCGACGTGATGAAAGTGGCGATGAAGCCCTATTTCATCCCGGACACCACGCCGCTCGACGAACAGATGCGGGAATTCCTGAAACGGCGGATGCATTTCGCGCTGGTCGTGGATGAATATGGCGACCTGCGCGGGCTGGTGACGCTGGAAGACATCATCGAGGAGATCGTCGGCGACATCACCGACGAGATGGACCCCAAGGCCGAACGCCAGATCCGCGCCGCCGGGGATGGCGCCTGGCTGGTCGACGGCACCACCACGATCCGCGACCTGAACCGGGAAATGGACTGGTCCTTGCCGGATGACGAGGCGCATACCATCGCCGGGCTGGTCATTCAGGAAGCCCAGACCATCCCCGCCGAGGGTCAGGTCTTCGCCTTCCACGGCTTCCGGTTCGAGGTCGTCACCCGCAAGGGCAACCGCATCGCCATGCTGAAGGTCGTGCCGCTGCTGCCCGACGTGACCGTCCCCGAGCCGTGATCCGTCTGCCCTGACCCCGCGTCGGCGGCGGGCGCGGGCAAGGAAGGGTTGCGGCAGGGCCTGCTGGCATTCTATCAAGGCAGGAACCAGGCAGCGGGACCGCATATGAGCCTTTATACCCTTCTTGCCGATATCGGCGGCACCAATACCCGCGTCGCCCTTGCCCGGGACGGCGCGGTGCAGCCCGACACCATCCGCCGCTATCCGAACGCCGACTATCCGGCGCTGGAGCCGATCCTGACCGGCTACATGGCGCAATCCGGCGTCGCGCATCTGGCCGGGGCCTGCGTCGCCGCGGCCGGGCCCGTGCGTGACGGGGTGGCCACGATGACCAATCTGAACTGGGTCTTCGAGGAAGCCGCTCTGGCGGGCGCACTCCGTGCCGACCGCGTCGCGGTGCTGAACGATCTTCAGGCGCAGGGCTATGCGCTCGGCCATCTCGCCCCGGATACGCTGCGCGAGATCCTGCCCGGCGCCCCCGCCCGCCCGGGGGCGAGCCAGCTTGTCATCGGCATCGGCACCGGCTTCAACGCTGCGCCCGTGCATGACGGCCCCGGCGGCCGGGTCGTCGCGCCGTCGGAATGCGGTCAGATCACCCTGCCCACCCTCACCGACGAGGAAATCCGCCTGCGCCGGTTCATCGAGCACCAGCACGGCTTTGCCTGCGTCGAGGAAATCCTGTCGGGCCGCGGCGTGGCGCAGGTCCATGCCTTTCTGCGCGCCGAGGCCGGCGAGGCGGCGCAGCCGCCGCTCGACACCGCGGCGATCATGGCGGCGTTCAAGGCGGGCGATCCGATCGCGGTGCGGACCGCGCAGCTTTTCGTGCGGCTGATGGGCGCGGTCGTGGGGGATCTGGCGCTGATCCACCTGCCCTTCGGCGGCATCCACCTGATCGGCGGCGTCGCGCGGGCCTTCGCGCCCTGGCTCCGCGCCTGCGGCTTCGACGAGGCGTTCCGCGCCAAGGGGCGGTTCTCGGATTTCCTCGCGGCCTTCCCGGTATCGGTGATCGAGGATGACTACGCCGCCCTGACGGGCTGCGCGATCCATTTGCGCAACCGCCTGCGCGAGGGCTGATATCCGGTCCGCGCCGGGAGTGAATTCCGACGATGGCTGCGCGTGTGGAGGGGAGAAAGGGGCGCTGCCCCTCGCCCGTTCCGGGCTCACCCCGGGATATTTATGGAAACACGAAAGGGAGAAGGTCCACCGAGCCTGCGACCCGGATCGCGCCGCGACTCGGGGGCGTTTTCCCGGGACGGATGCACCCTGTATGCCGGCTTTTGCCCGGGCGCGCGGAGAGGAATGTCCTTTTTCGCCGCATCGGAGGCCCCGCCCGGATGATTTCGAGGGGTCATCTAAAAGCTATCTTAACGTTCCCCTTGCTAGCCTGCCCCGGCTGAAAACGGGGGAATGGCGCATGGAGATGGGGCAGACCCGGACCGATGAAACCGCAGGGAACAGCCTTGTCCTGCCCGCGCGGCTCGACGCGGCCACCGTCGCCGGGGTGGCCGAGGGGCTGCGCGCCCAGGCGGGGGCGCCATTGCGGCTCGACGGCGGAGAGGTGCGCCATCTGGGCGGGCTCGGGCTGGAACTTCTGTTGCGGGCGGAACGGGACTGGCGCAGGACCGGGCAGGCCTTTGCCGTCCTGCCGCGATCTCAGGCCCTGAACGATGCGCTGGCGGATTTCGGCATCGATCCGGCCCGGTTCGACCCGGAGGCCGCATGACCCTGACCGTCCTTGCCATCGATGACAGCCCGACGATGCGGAACATGTTCAGCCTCGCCCTCGCGCACGAGGATATCGTACTGCATCTCGCGGAGGACGGGGCGGCCGGGCTTGATCTGCTGCGGCGGATCACGCCGGATGTGGTCATCTCGGACATCAACATGCCGGATCTGGACGGTTTCGGCTTCATCGAGGCGGTGCGCCGGCAGGAACGGTTCCGCACGCTGCCGATTCTGGTGCTGACCACCGAACCCGGGCCGGAACTGCGCGCCCGCGCCCGTGCCGCCGGGGCGACGGGCTGGATCGTCAAGCCCTTCGACGCGCAGAAGATGATCCGGACGCTGCGTCTGGTGGCGGGAAGCGGGGGCTGATGCCACAAGATCCGCTTGCCGAGATCCGCGCCGGGTTTTTTCTGGAATGCGAGGAGCTTCTGGAAACCCTGCGCGATGGTCTTGCGGCGCTGGCGGCGGATACCACGGACCGGACGCGGATCGACACGATCTTCCGGGCGGTGCATTCGATCAAGGGGGGCGCGGGGGCCTTCGGGCTGGACCGGCTCGTCGGTTTCGCGCATCGCTACGAAGCCGCGCTGGACCTTCTGCGCACCGGTCGCGCGCCGCTGACCGAGGCGCTGCTGCGGCTGCTGGACCGGGCGAGCGACGCGCTGGAAGATCATGTGCAGGCGGCGCAACGTGGCGATCCGCCGCCGGAGGAACGGGAGTCCATCCTTGTGGAACTGCAAAGGCAGCTCGCCCCCTTCATGCGGGAGGATGCCGCGCCCAAGCCGCAGGCCGCGTCATGGGAGCTGGACTTCACCCCGCATGGCGCCCTTTACGACAACGGCCATGAGCCGCTTTACCTGCTCCGAGCGCTGCGCGAACTGGGCGCGCGGGATGTCATCTGTGCGGCGGACGTGGGCGGGGGGCTCATCGCCTTCGATCCGGCGCGTCCCGCGCTGCGCTGGACGCTCACCCTTCCGGCGGAAACGGCCGAGGCCGACATCCGCGAGATTTTCTGCTTCGTCGAGGATCTCTGCACGCTGACGATCAGCCGGGCGCGGGCCGGCCCTGCCCCGGGCGAAACCGGCCCCGTGCCGACGGTCCGGGTCGATCTGGACCGGATCGAGCGGCTGATGAACCTCGTCGGCGAACTCGTCATCAATCAGGCCATGCTCGTGCAAAGCGTGACCGACAGCGGCGCGCAGCCGAATTCGCCGGTCATGACCGGGCTCGACTCCTTCACCAAGCTGACCCGGGAAATCCAGGAAAGCGTGATGATGATCCGCGCGCAGCCGGTGAAACCGCTGTTCCAGCGCATGTCGCGCGTGGTGCGCGAAACCGCCGCCAGCACAGGCAAACAGGTGCGGCTGGTGGCGCTTGGCGAGGCGACCGAGATCGACAGAACGGTGATCGAGCGGCTGGCCGAGCCCCTGACACACCTGATCCGCAATGCAGTCGACCACGGGATCGAGCCGCCGGAGGTCCGCTCCGGCCTCGGCAAGCCGGCCTGCGGCACGATCACCCTGACGGCACAGCACCAATCCGGGCGCCTGATGATCGAGTTGCGCGACGACGGCGCGGGGATCGACCGGGACAAGGTCCTGACCATCGCGGTCCGCCGCGGGCTGGTCCCCGCCGGATCCCCTCCACCGGACAGCGAGATCGACGCCCTTCTGTTCTCGCCCGGTTTTTCCACCGTGACCGAGATTTCCGCGCTGTCGGGGCGCGGCGTCGGGCTCGACGCGGTCCGCACCGCGATCCACGGGCTTGGCGGGCGCATCGGCATCCGGTCGCGGCCGGGCGAAGGAACGGTGTTCACCGTCTCTCTACCGCTGACGCTCGCGGTGCTGGACGGCATGATCGTCCGGGTGGGCGAGGAAACGCTGGTCATCCCGCTGTCCGCGGTGATCGAGACGGCGGCACTGTCGTCACAGAACGTCCGGGCGATCGGTGCGGGCCATACGGTTCTGGAACTGCGCGGCGGCTTCCTGCCGCTGTTCGATCTGGGTGCCGAACTCGGCTTTCGCGCGCCCAGACGGCATGACGACGGCGGCATCATCCTGCTGACCCGGCATGAGGATGAAAGCCGCTCGGCATTGATCGTCGATGCGATCCTCGAACAGCGGCAGGTGGTCATCAAGGGGCTGCACCGCGGCTGCGGCCCGATTCACGGCATTTCCGCCGCGACGATCCTGGGCGACGGGCGCGTGGCGCTGATCGTCGATCCGACCGATCTGCTGTCGCGCCGCCACCTTTCTCCCCATGACATGGCGATGGCAGGATGAATGCAATGGACATTGATGCACCCCCGCAGAGCGGCGGGACGATGGAACTGCTCTCGTTCCGCCTCGGCGCGGATGAATATTGCCTCGATATCATGTCGGTGCGCGAGATCCGCGGCTGGTCCAGGCCGACACCGCTGCCGCATGCCGCACCGCACATGCGCGGGGTGCTCAACCTGCGCGGCACGATCCTGCCGATCGTCGACCTGTCGATCCGGCTTGGCATGGCGGGAGTATCAGGCGATCCGCGCAATGTCTTCATCGTCGTCGGTCATGGCGGCCTGCTGACCGGTCTTCTGGTCGATTCCGTGTCCGACATCCTGACCGTGCCGCGCAGCGACCTGCACCCGCCGCCCGATATCGCGCATTACGCCGATCAGACATTCATCGGCGCATTGGCGGTGATCGGCGGGCGGATGATCCGGCTGCTGAACCTTGCGGCGGTGCTGCCCGCCCCGCCGGCCGAGGCTCCGCCGCGCCCCCCATCCTGAGCGCGGCGACAGACCATGCGGCACAGATTTCACGGATGGAGGCAGGCTCCCGATCCACCGCTTCGCGGCCACCAATCCGGGGCGCCTTCCTCCGAAAAGCCGGCTTTCCCGTCGTTTTTCCATAAATATCCCGGGGGTGAATTCGCTGAAAGCGAAGAGGGGGCGGCGCCCCCTTCCCCCATCCACAGCCGTTTCCGGTTGGAATCCGGCAGCCCCTTCCCCCCGGCCCGCAATTCCGCGATCCCGGCAACCGTCATCCGCGCATGAAAAAACCGCGCCCTTTGCGGGGCGCGGTTCCGGTCCTTCCCGTAAAGGGAGGGATTATTCTTCGTCGCCCGCGGCGGCGCCGACTTCGTCGAACAGCTCGGCGATCTCGAATTCGGCCTCGGCCTCCTTCTCGGCGGCGAGTTCCTGAATCGACTTGCCCGAAGCCTGAAGCTCGGCTTCCTCGGGCGAGCGCGCGACGTTCAGCGTGATCGTCACATCGACTTCGGGATGCAGGACGACATGCACTTCGTGCAGGCCCAGATCCTTGATCGGCGCCTTGAGCGCGATCTGCTTGCGGTCGATCGAGAAACCACCGGCGGTGGCTGCCTCGGCGGCGTCACGCGGGGTGACCGAACCGTAGAGCGCACCGGCGTCCGACGCCGAGCGGATCACGATGAAGGACTGACCCGCCAGCTTTTCGGCCAGCGATTCGGCTTCCTTCTTCGTTTCCAGGTTGCGCGCTTCGAGCTGCGCCTTGCGGGTCTCGAACGACTTGATGTTGGCGTCGTTCGCGCGCAGCGCCTTGCCCTGCGGCAGCAGGAAGTTGCGGGCGTAACCGTCCTTGACGTTGACGACCTCGCCCATCTGGCCAAGCTTGGCCACACGTTCCAGGAGGATGACTTGCATGGGTCTGGCTCCTTACTTCACGGCGTAGGGAAGCAGCGCGAGGAAGCGGGCGCGCTTGATGGCGCGGGCGAGTTCGCGTTGCTTCTTGGCCGAGACGGCGGTGATGCGGGCGGGGACGATCTTGCCGCGTTCGCTGATGTAGCGCTGCAGCAGACGGGTGTCCTTGTAGTCGATCTTCGGCGCGTTGTCGCCCGAGAACGGGCAGACCTTGCGGCGGCGGAAAAACGGTTTGTTGGCCATGGTTACAGTCCTCCGATCAACGACGTTCGCGGCGCGGGCCGCGGTCGTCGCGGTCGCCACGCGGGCCACGGTCATCACGCTCTTCGCGCTTCTGCATCTGGATCGAGGGGCCGTCCTCGTGGGCGTCGACCTTGACGGTCAGGACGCGCATGACATCGTCATGCAGGCGGGCCAGACGTTCCATTTCCTGCACGGCGGCAGAGGGTGCGTCGGTGCGCAGATAGGCGTAATGCCCCTTGCGGTTCTTGTTGATCTTGTACGCCATCGTCTTGACGCCCCAGTATTCCGAGGCGACGACCTTGCCGCCGTTGTCGGCGAGAACGGTCGAGAAATGTTCGACGAGGCCTTCGGCCTGCGCGTTGGACAGGTCCTGACGCGCGATGAGGACATGCTCGTAAAGCGGCATGTATGCTCCTGTTGCAATGGGCGGCTTCATAGGAGGGCAAAACTTCCGCTGCCCGCCACGAGAGGCTCCGCCGGTTCAGATGATTGCGGAAGTCCGGGCCTTATACGCGGATCGGCCGGAAAAGCAAGCCGCGAAAAGCGCGCCGCCCCAAGCCCCGCCCATTGACGCCGCCGTTGGCGCGGATAGCCTGCCCACAACCGGAATTTCGGGCGAACAGGATCAAGGAGAGCATCATGGGCAACAACAGCTGGGAAGCCAGGGCGGACGAATATTCGCTTTACGGCTTCACCGACCTGCCTTCGGTCCACGAACGCGGCGCGGTCGTCGTGACGCATGGCGAGGGACCCTATGTCTTCGACACCAAGGGGCGCAAGTATCTCGATTCCAATTCGGGGCTGTGGAACATGGTCGCGGGCTTCGACCATCCGGGGCTGATCAAGGCGGCGCAGGATCAATATGCGCGCTTTCCGGGCTATCACGCCTTTTTCGGGCGGATGTCGGATCAGACGGTGCTGCTGAGCGAAAAGCTTGTCGAGGTGTCGCCCTTCGACCGGGGCCGGGTGTTCTATACCAACTCGGGGTCCGAGGCGAACGATACGATGGTCAAGATCCTGTGGTTCCTGCATCAGGCCGAGGGCAAGCCGCAGAAGCGCAAGATCCTGACCCGGCAGAACGCCTATCACGGGGTGACGGCAGTGTCGGCCTCGATGACCGGCAAGCCCTACAATTCGGTCTTCGGCCTGCCGCTGCCGGGCTTCCTGCACCTGTCCTGCCCGCATTACTGGCGCAACGGCAAACCCGGCGAGACCGAGGAACAGTTCACCGCCCGCATGGCCGCCGAGCTGGAAGCCACGATCATCAAGGAGGGCGCCGACACGATCGCCGGTTTCTTCGCCGAGCCGGTGATGGGCGCGGGCGGGGTCATCCCGCCGTCCAAGGGCTATTTCCAGGCCGTCGCGCCGATCCTGAAGAAATACGGCATCCCCTTCATCGCCGACGAGGTGATCTGCGGATTCGGCCGCACCGGCAACACCTGGGGCAGCCAGACCTATGACTTCATGCCCGACGCGATCATTTCGTCGAAGAACATTACCGCCGGGTTCTTCCCGATGGGAGCGGTGATCCTCGGGCCGGAACTGGCGGACCGGGTGCAGGCCGCCTCGGAGGCGATCGAGGAATTCCCGCATGGCTTCACCGCCTCGGGCCATCCGGTCGGCTGCGCCATCGCGCTGAAGGCGATCGACGTGGTGATGAACGAGGGGCTGGCGGACAACGTCGTGCGTCTTGCCCCGCGGCTGGAGGCCGGGCTGGCCGAGATCGCGAAGAACCCGAACATCGGCGAATTGCGCGGCATCGGCTACATGTGGGCGCTGGAGGCGGTGGCGGACCGCGCGACGAAGACGCCTTTCGCCTCGACCCTCTCGGTGTCGGAGCGGATCGCCAATACCTGCACCGACCTTGGCCTGATCTGCCGCCCGCTCGGCCAGTCGGTGGTGCTCTGCCCGCCGTTCATCCTGACCGAGGGGCAGATGGACGAGATGTTCGAGAAACTCGACAAGGCGCTGAAGAAGGTGTTTGCCGAAGTCGCCTGATGGCGAACGGGGAGGAGGGGTCCAGCCCCCTCTTCGCTTTCAGCGAATTCACCCCCGGGATATTTATGGAAAAACGACGGCAGGGGGATTTCCTTGCATCCTGCGATGACGTTGGTGAGGCGCGGGATGTGACAGGGCGGCGGCGTTTTCCGGGGGCCGCGGGTCTTACGGCCGAGGCTGTGTCAGGACGCGCCTTCATGACGGCGGCGTAGAACGAGTTCCATCGTGAAGCCAGCCTCGGGCCATATAGACGCGTCGATGCGAACATAGGTGCCACTGTGGAGAACCGCATTCTGCGTTGCGATGCCGAATCCGGGTTTTGACACGCCCTCGGCCCTTCAGGCCGCGTCGGAAGCCTCCGCCGCGGCCATGACGGCGAGCAGAAGCGCCTCGACCTCCGCCACGGCAGGACTGCGCCGGGCCTCGACCACGCCGAGCCCCTGCCCCAGCGTTTCCGCATAGATCACCCGATGCGCCAGCGTCGCGGGCAGCAGGTCGCCTTCCAGCGCCTCTGCCGCGGCCCGCACCTCGGCATCCAGCCGCGTGCGGCCCCGCACCCGGTTCAGCACCAGTTTCGGGCGCTTTCCCTCGCGCCGGGCGAGGTCGAGCACCCCCTCCGTCGCCCACAGATCCATCAGGCTGGCGGCGATCGGCACCAGAATCACATCCGCCTCGCGCAGCGCCGGGCGAAGGTCGCTGTCGACCTTGGGCGGGGTGTCGACGATCACCACATCGACCTGACGGCGCAGCTTTTCGACCTCGTAGCTGACCCCCCAGGCGGAGGAGGTCGAGAAATCGACCCCGACATCGGACAGACTGGCGCGCCGCGTCATGAACCAGCGGCCGAGCGAGCCCTGCGGATCCGTGTCCAGCAGCGCCACGTGCCGCCCCTGCCGCAGCAATGCCGTCGCCAGATTGACGGCGAGCGTGGTCTTGCCCGCCCCGCCCTTCTGCTGCGCCACGGTGATCACCCTGCCCGTCATGTCCGTCCCCCTCCCCGGTTCCGCCTGCTGTCCGACCTAAACAGATTCTCGTCCGTCTGCCTACCGCGCCGCGCTGCCGCGACGATGGGAAACACCTGCGCGCCGGAGCTGCCTATTTCCTGCGCAGAATATGTGGCCCGGCCGGAAGATGACGGTATTGCAACAGTTTTGTTGCAACGGTCGGAATTTCGGGCAAGTGTTGACCCGTGAATCAATAAAACCGCGGCCCGGGTGCCTGTGTCGCATGATTGTCATGGAACGCACCTAGGAGCAGATAGCGCCCGTTCCGGGCCCGCACTTCCGACCGATGGGGAGAATTGAAGATGACGAAGCATCCTGCGCGCTGGCTGAAAGGCGGCCTTGCCGGTGCGGCCGCGCTGCTGGCCACGACCGCCCTTGTCCAGGCCGAGGATCTGGCCTCGCTGGAAGCCGCCGCCAAGAAGGAAGGCATGCTGACCACCATCGCCCTGCCGCACAGCTGGTGTGGCTATGGCGACGTGATCGCCGGCTTCAAGGCGAAATATCCGGAAATCACCGTCAACGAGCTGAACCCCGACGCCGGTTCCGCCGACGAGCTCGAGGCGATCCGCGCCAACAAGGGCAACACCGGCCCGCAGGCGCCCGACGTGATCGACGTGGGCCTCGCCTTCGGTCCGCAGGCGAAGGAAGAAGGGCTCCTTCAGCCCTACAAGGTCTCCACCTGGGACGAGATCCCGGACGAGATCAAGGACGCCGACGGCTACTGGTACGGCGACTATTACGGCGTGATGTCCTTCATGGTGAACAAGGACCTCGTGGATACCGTTCCGGCCGACTGGTCGGATCTGCTGAAGCCGGAATATGCCGGTCAGGTGGCGCTGGCGGGTGATCCGCGCGCCTCGAACCAGGCGATCCTGAGCGTTCTGGCCGCGGGCCTTGCCGAAGGCGGCGCCTCGGGCAAGGAAGCCGGGGAAAAGGGTCTTGAGTTCTTCAAGAAGCTGAACGCGGCGGGCAACTTCGTGCCGACGATCGGCAAGGCGGGCACGCTCGCGCAGGGTGCGACGCCGATCGTCATCGCCTGGGACTACAACGCGCTGTCCTGGCGTGACGGGCTGAACGGCAACCCGCCGGCGGATGTCGTGGTTCCGGCTTCGGGCGTTCTCGCGGGTGTCTATGTTCAGGCGATTTCGGCCCATGCGCCGCATCCGAACGCGGCGAAGCTGTGGATGGAATACCTCTACTCCGACGAGGGCCAGACCGGCTGGCTGAAGGGCTACTGCCACCCGGCGCGCTTCAACGCGATGTCGGCGGCGGGCAAGATCCCGGCCGAGCTGCTGGACGCCTTGCCCCCGGCCGAAGCCTATGCCAAGGCCTATTTCCCGACGCTGGAAGAAGTCGACGAGAACAAGGCCGCCGTCACCGGCAGCTGGGATTCGGTCGTCGGCGCCAACGTGCAATAACATCGGCGGAGCCCGCTCCGCCTGCATCCGCGCGCCGGTCCCGTCCGGCGCGCGGACCTTCGTTTCGGAGAAAGCCGGACCTACACGTGACCGATACCCCTCCCCCCGTCACGGCGCGCAGGCGCCTTCCGCTGACATGGCTCGGCCTGCTGCCCTTCGGCCTGTTCATCGCCCTGTTCCTGATCGCGCCGACGATGAAGATCGTGATCGGCGCCTTCCAGACGCCTGCGGGCGGCTTCACGCTGGACAATATCCGCGGCCTGTTCACCACCTCCATCCTCAACAGCTACTGGATCTCGATCAAGATCTCGTTCGCCTCCTCGGCGATCGGCTGCCTGATCGGCTTCCTGATGGCGGCGGCGGTGGTGCTGGGCGGATTGCCCAAGGTCATCCGTTCGCCGCTGATGACATTCTCGGGGGTCGCCTCGAATTTCGCGGGCGTGCCGCTGGCCTTCGCGTTTCTGGCGACGCTCGGGCCGCTCGGTCTGGTGACGGTGTTCCTGCGCACGGAATTCGGCATCAACCTGCGGGCCATGGGGTTCAACATCCTCAGCTTCTGGGGCCTGACGATCACCTATCTGTTCTTTCAGATCCCGCTGATGATCCTGATCATCACCCCGGCGCTGGAAGGGCTGCGCCGCGACTGGCGCGAGGCGGCGGAATGCCTTGGCGCCAGCGCCGTGCAATACTGGCGCATGGTGGCGCTGCCGATCCTGTTTCCGGCGATCCTCGGCACCTTCGCGCTGCTCTTCGCCAATGCCTTCGGCGCCGTCGCCACGGCCATCGCGCTGACGGGATCGTCGCTGAACATCGTGCCGATCATGCTGTTCGCGCAGATCCGCGGCGACGTGCTGGGCAATCCGCATCTGGGCTATGCGATGGCCTTCGGCATGATCGTCGTCACCGGCGTCGCCAATGTGGTCTATATCTGGCTGCGGGTCCGGTCGGAAAGGTGGCTGAAATGAGAAAGGCCGCCTCCTGGGCCATCCTGCTGCTGGGCATGGCCTATTTCATCCTGCCGCTGATCGGCATGGTGGAATTCTCGCTGTCGATGAAGCGCGGCGAATACAGCTTCGAGGCCTATCGCGTCGTCCTGGCCGATCCGCGCTTCCGCGAGACCTTCATGTATTCGGTGGTGATGGCGCTGCTGACCATCGCCTTCGGCGTGTTTCTGGTGGTGCCGACGGCCTTCTGGGTGCGGCTGAAGATGCCGTGGATCCGGCCCTATATCGAATTCGTCACCCTTCTGCCGCTGGTCATCCCGGCCATCGTCATCGTCTTCGGCTATATCCGGCTTTACAACACCTCAAGCTGGCTGCCGCTGACCGGCTCGCTGACGGGCACCAATGCGCTGCTGCTGTTCGGCTACATGACGCTGTCGCTGCCCTACATGTATCGCGCGATCGACACCGGGCTGCGCACCATCGACGTGGCGACCCTGACCGAGGCGGCGCAGTCGCTTGGCGCGGGCTGGGTGACGATCCTTGCGAAGGTGATCCTGCCCAACGTGCTGGTGGCGGTGCTGTCGGGCGCCTTCGTGACCTTCGCCATCGTCATGGGGGAATTCACGCTGGCCGCGCTGCTCAACCGTCCGGCCTTCGGCCCGTATCTGCAGCTCATGGGCGCGAACCGGGCCTATGAGCCCTTCGCCCTTTCGACGATCGCATTCGTCATCACCTGGGCGTGCATGGGGCTTCTCAACCTCGTGACCCGTTTCTCGAAATTCGACAAGGCACCGCGATGAGCTTTCTGAACATCTCGCATCTGGAAAAATCCTTCGGCCCGACGCGGGTGGTGAAGGACTTCAACCTGAGCGTCGAGAAGGGTGAGTTCATCTCGCTCCTCGGGCCTTCGGGATGCGGCAAGACCACGGTGCTGCGCATGGTCGCGGGGTTCGAGGAGCCCTCTTCCGGCGCGATCCTGATCAGCGGCAAGGACGTGGTGAAGCTGCGCCCGAACCAGCGCAACATCGGCATGGTGTTCCAGTCCTACGCGCTGTTCCCCAACCTGACGGTGGCGCAGAACGTCGGCTTCGGGCTGAAGGTCAAGGGCGCCGGCAGCGCCGAGATCCGCACCCGCGTGGGCGAGATGCTCGAGCTGATCGGCCTGCCGGATCTGGGCGGGCGCTATCCGTTCCAGCTTTCGGGCGGGCAGCAGCAGCGGGTGGCGCTGGCCCGGGCGCTGGCGCCGAAACCGCATATGCTGTTGCTGGACGAACCGCTTTCGGCGCTCGACGCCAAGGTGCGGGTCTCGCTGCGCAACGAAATCCGGTCGATCCAGAAGGAACTGGGCATCACCACGATCTTCGTCACGCATGACCAGGAAGAGGCGCTGTCGATGTCCGACCGCATCGTCGTCATGCACGCGGGCATCGCCGAACAGGTGGGCACGCCCTCGGACATCTATTCCCGCCCCGCCACCCGTTTCGTCGCCGGGTTCGTCGGCACGCTCAACACGATCGAGGCCGAGGTTCTGGACAGCGCCATCGGCCGGTTGCGGCTGGCCGGGGTGGAAACCATCCTCAACCGGCCGGTGCCCGACGGCACGGTGACGCTGGGGCTGCGGCCCGAGGCGGTCTCGCTTGGCCAGAACGGCCATGACACGGCGGTGACCGGCACGATCACCGAGGTGGATTTCCTCGGCTCGGTGATCCGGCTGCGGGCCGATCTGGGCGGGCAGACGATCGCCTTCGACACCTTCAACACCCCCGGCACGGCGCCGCCGACGCTTGGGGAAAAGGTGGTTCTGGGCCTGCGCTCCGCCGATCTGCTGGTCATCGAGGACTGAGCCCCCTGCCGGGATTTGCCGCTCCGGCGGCTTTCCCTCTCGCGCATCTCCGCAAAGCCGTTATAAACTGGAAAAAAAGACGCTGGAGGGCACGGTGACCAGATCGATCACGCACGCGGGACGCGGCGCGAACGGGCAGAGCTTGAAACGACGCAGGAGGAAGGGACGCAAGGCCGGGATGGCCGGCGCGCTCGGGGTCTTTTCCGTCGTCATCGCTGCCGTTCCCGCCGGCCATGCGGAGCCCCTGACCGGCGGCAGCCGCAACACTTTCGGCATGCCCGGCCTGATCGACATGCCCAGTGCCGAGGTCCGGCCGGACGGCGAGCTGGGCCTTGCGCTGAGCTGGTATCAGGGCGGGACGCAGCGCAACAACATCACCTTCCAGATCGCACCGCGCGTCACCGGGGCCTTCCGCTATTCGCGCGTGCCGGGACTGAAGCCCGATCCGGACGAGCCGGGCGGATATGGATCGCTCTACGACCGGTCCTTTGACCTGCATTTCCAGTTTCTGGATCAGGGGCAATGGGCGCCGTGGATGCCGGCGATGGCGATCGGGGCGCGCGACTTCATCGGCACCGGCACCTATTCGTCGGAATATGTCGTGGCGACGAAGGACATCCTGCCCGGCCTGCGCGCCACGGCGGGGCTTGGCTGGGGGCGGCTCGGATCGTCGGGCAGCATCGGGAACATCGGCCACCGGCGTCCGTCCGACTTCACCGACACGGGCGGAAAGTTCAATGGCCGCAATCTGTTCCGCGGCGACATTGCACCCTTCTTCGGGCTGTCCTACGCGCTGAACGAGGATTGGACGCTGAAGGCGGAATATTCCTCGGACAGTTATGCGCAGGAGGAAGAGCGGAGCGATTTCTCCCGCCGCTCGCGGGTGAACGTGGCGGCCGCCTATCGGTTCAACGACCTCGTAAGCGCGCAGGTCTATTACCTGCACGGCGACAAGGTCGGCCTGCAATTCGCGCTGAGCATCGACCCCAAGGACCCGCCGTTCCCCTCGGGGATCGAGAAGATGCCCCTGCCGGTGCGCCCGCGCCCGGCGCCCTCGGCCGATCCCGAGGGCTGGTCGGGCGCCTGGGCCGATGACCCGACCGCCCGGCCCGCCATTCAGGATGCCCTCGCGCAAAGCCTGAAGAAAGACGGGCAAATCCTTGAATCCATGTCTCTTACCGCGACCCGCGCCGAATTGCGCGTGCGCAACGAAACCTATGGCTCCGAGGCGCAGGCCGTCGGCCATGTGGTGCGGATGGCGACACGCGCGCTGCCGCCCTCGGTCGAGACGATCGTGGTGACGCCGATGAAGAACGGCGTGCCGCTGTCCTCGCTGACCTTCCGGCGCACGGATATCGAGCGGCTGGAAAACACCAATTCGGCCGAGATCGCGCAGCGCGTGGCGATCACCGGGGCCACGGACGACAGGGGGCAGGTCCGCACGCCCGAGGTCTATCCGCGCTTTCAATGGGCGCTGACGCCCTATGTGGACGCGACCTTCTTCGATGCCGACGAACCCTTCCGCATCGATCTGGGGGCCGAGCTTTCGGGCCGCTACGAGGTCCTCCCCGGCCTGATCTTTTCCGGCGCGCTGCGCCAGAAGATCGTCGGCAACCGCGACAAGAGCGACCGGGTTTCGGATTCGGTCGTCGCACATGTCCGCTCGGATCAGGTCGAATACGACAAGCATGGCGATCTGACGATCCCGCATCTGCAGGCCGCCTTCTACAGCCAGCCGGTCGATGACATCTACGCCCGCGTCACGGTGGGCCTTCTGGAACAGATGTATGGCGGCGTGTCGAGCGAGCTTCTGTGGAAGCCGGTGGACAGCCGCTTCGCCCTGGGGATCGAGGCGAACTGGGTGCAACAGCGCGCCTATGACCAGCGGTTCAGCTTCCGCGACTACACCACCGTCACCGGCCATGTCTCGGCCTATTACGACATCGGCAAGGGCTATACGGCGCAGATCGACTATGGCCGCTATCTGGCCAGGGACTGGGGCACGACCATCACCCTCGACCGCGAATTCGAGAACGGCTGGAAGGTCGGCGCCTTCGCCAGCTTCACCGATATGTCGAGCGACGATTTCGGCGAGGGGTCCTTTGACAAGGGCATCCAGATCACCATCCCGATCGCCTGGGCCACGGGCCGGCCGACGCTCGGCAAGATCGACAGCGTGATCCGCCCGCTGACGCGCGACGGCGGGGCCAAGCTCGATGTCGACGGGCGGCTCTATGAAACGATCCGCAACGCCCATACCGGCGATCTCTATGACGGCTGGGGGAGGTTCTGGAGATGACCCCCGTGCTGCGCCGTGCCGTGGCCGGGCTGCTTGTCGCAGCGCTCGCGGCCTGCGGTTCGGACCAGAGCGAGAAGGAAGGCACCGAGCTTGCGGCCGAGACCGCGAAAGGCATCGTCGGTCTGTTGCCGATCCCCTTCCTGAAGAAAGGCGGCGCGCCCGCCGCCGCGCCGAATGCCGAGGCGATGGCCCTGTCGGCGATGGAGACGAACCGCGGGCCGCTGATCCTTGCCTCCTTCGAGGCGCAGGGGATCACCACCGTCCTTGGCATGATCGGCGAGAATGGCGCGATGCGGACCTATGCGACGCCATCGTCTCAGGCGATGATCCTGCGGGGTGGGATCCTCGCGGGGACGCGGGGCTTCGGGCATGACATGATCTCCGCCGATGTGGCGGCGGTGGGCGCGCTGATCCGGGGCCGCACCACGGGGGGGGCGGCAAAGGTGCTGCGATTCCTCGACGGGCTCGGGCTCGAACGGCCGCTGCCGCTGACCTGCGCGGTGCGCACCGGGGTGGAAAGCACCTATCCCTTCGCCGGGCAAAGCTGGACCGGGACACAGGTGATCGAGCATTGCGAGGGCTCGGGCGCGGTGATCGACAACAGCTATATCGTCGGGGCCGATGGCGCGATCATCGCCTCGCGGCAATGGATCTCGCCGCAGCTCGGCTATGTGACGATCCAGACGATCCGGGGTTAGGCCGGAAACCCGGCGCTGGCGGGGAGGCCGCAAGGGGCGCTGCCCCTCGCCCGTGCCGGGCTCACCCACGGGACGAAGTTCAGACTGTCTCGCACGCGCACGAATACGTCCACGCCCTTGTGAATCGTCACGATACGGCCCGGCTTCCTTTCATCTTTCCTCAAATATCCCGGGGGTGAGGCGCTTGCGCCGAGGGGGCAGCGCCCCCTGCGCCCCATCCATCCGCGCTTCCGTCCGGTAACAGCGGGGCATTTGTCCCCGAAGGTCATCCAACTCTTGCGGATAATGTCGTGTCTTTCGGCCAAGCGTTAACCCGTCATTAACCGATCCCGCCGCAGGCTGAAGATCGGATGGAATGGCGGGGATGCGGTGGTCACGACAACCTATACGGTGGCGTTCGAGGGGGCCGAGGCCCGCCTGATCGAGGTGCAATGCGCGCTGGCCGCCGGGCTTCCGGCCTTTACCATCGTCGGCCTGCCCGACAAGGCGGTCAGCGAGGCGCGCGAACGGGTGCGCGCGGCGCTGGCGGCGCTGTCGATCGCACTGCCGATGAAACGGATCACCATCAACCTCGCCCCGGCCGATCTGCCCAAGGAGGGACCGCATTTCGACCTGCCGATCGCGCTTGCGCTGCTGGCCGCGATCGGCGTTCTGCCGGCGGAGGAGGTGGCGGGGATCGTTTCTCTGGGCGAGCTGTCGCTCGACGCGCGGATCATGGCGGTGCCGGGCGCCCTGCCCGCGGCCCTTCTGGCGGCGGAGGAAGGGCACGCGCTGATCTGCCCGCGTGCAAGCGGCGCCGAGGCCGCCTGGGTCGCCGCCGCGCCCGTCTTTGCCCCCGCGACGCTGCACGAGGCTTTGCGCCACCTGACGGGTGAATCGCCCCTGCCGCAGGCGCTGCCCGGGGCCGCCGCGCCCCCCGCCCCCGGCATGGACCTGCGCGAGGTGAAGGGCCATGCGCGGGCGAAACGCGCGCTGGAGATCGCCGCCGCCGGGCGCCATCACCTGCTGCTGATCGGCCCGCCCGGCAATGGCAAGTCGATGCTGGCGGGGTGCCTGCCCTCGATCCTGCCCGACCTGACACCGGCCGAGGCGCTGGAAACCTCGATGATCCGGTCGGTGGCGGGGGATCTGCTGAATGGCGCGATCTCGCGCGCGCGGCCGTTTCGCGCGCCGCATCACACGGCATCAAAGGCGGCGATGACCGGCGGCGGGCGCCATGCGCGGCCCGGCGAGATGAGCCTTGCGCATAACGGCGTGCTGTTTCTGGACGAATTGCCGGAATTCGCGCCGCAGGTTCTGGAAACCCTGCGCCAGCCACTGGAAAGCGGCGAGGTCGCTGTGGCGCGGGCGAATGCCCATGTCACCTGGCCCTGCCGCTTTCTGCTGATCGCCGCCGCCAATCCCTGCCGCTGCGGCCATCCGGGCGATGCGGCGCGGGCCTGTTCCAAGGCACCCCGCTGCGCCGAGGATTATCTGGGAAGGCTGTCGGGGCCGCTCCTCGACCGTTTCGATCTGCGGCTGGAGATGCCGCGCATCGACTGGCGCGATTTCGCCGCGCAGCCCGAGGGCGAAAGCTCCGCCACCGTGGCCGCGCGGGTCGCAGCCGCCCGCGCCCGGCAGGCAGCGCGCTACCGCGACCTGCCGCAGATCCGCACCAATGCCGAGGCGCAGGGCAGCCTGCTGAACGATATCGCCGCGCCGGATGCCGAGGGGCGCGAGATGCTCGCCCAGATGGCTGAACGTGTCGGGCTGAGCGCGCGGGGCTACACCCGGGTGCTGCGCATCGCCCGCACCCTCGCCGATCTGGACGGGAGCGAGCGGGTCCGCGCCCCCCATGTCGCCGAGGCGGCCGGTCACCGCATCGCGCTGTCGCTGCCGGCCTGAACGTCGTTCCCCCTTGGCCTGCCCGTCCCGATTGGGTAGGAACGTCGGGCCTGACGAAGGGACTGCAGCGATGACCATGGAAAAGACGTTCGATGCGGCCGGGGCCGAACCCCGGATCTATGCGAAATGGGAAGAGGCCGGGGCATTCCGGGCCGGAGCGAACGCCTCGCGGCCGGAGACGTTCTGCATCATGATCCCGCCGCCGAATGTCACCGGCGCGCTGCATGTCGGCCATGCGTTCAACAACACCATTCAGGACATCCTGATCCGCTGGCACCGGATGCGCGGCTTCGACACGCTCTGGCAGCCCGGACAGGACCATGCGGGCATCGCCACGCAGATGATGGTGGAAAAGGAACTGGCGAAGACGCAGCAGCCGTCGCGCACGGAACTGGGCCGCGAGGAATTCCTGAAAAAGGTCTGGGAATGGAAGGGCAAATACGGCTCGACCATCATCGGGCAGCTCAAGCGGCTGGGATCGTCCTGCGACTGGTCGCGCAACGCCTTCACCATGTCGGGGGCGCCCGGCGCGCCGGCGGGCGAGGAAGGCAATTTCCACGACGCGGTGATCCGCGCCTTTGTCGAGATGTATGACAAGGGCCTGATCTATCGCGGCAAGCGGCTGGTGAACTGGGACCCGCATTTCGAAACCGCGATTTCCGACCTCGAGGTCGAGAATATCGAGGTCGCCGGCCATATGTGGCACTTCAAATATCCGCTGGCGGGCGGGGCCACCTATACCTACCGCGAGAAGGATGCCGAGGGGAACGTGATCCTTGAGGAGGAGCGCGACTATATCTCCATCGCCACGACCCGGCCCGAGACGATGCTGGGCGACGGCGCGGTGGCGGTGAACCCGTCCGACGAACGCTATGCGTCGATCATTGGCAAGCTGTGCGAAATCCCGGTGGGGCCGAAGGAATTCCGCCGCCAGATCCCGATCATCGCCGATCCCTACCCCGATCCGGCCTTTGGCTCCGGCGCGGTGAAGATCACCGGCGCGCATGATTTCAACGACTATCAGGTGGCGAAGCGCAACGACCTGCCGCTCTATCGGCTGATGGACACACGCGCGCAGATGCGGGTCGATGGGCTGGACTACGAAGCCTCGGCCAGGCGCGCGGCGGAAATCGCCAATGGCGCAAGCTTCACCGAGGCCGAGGTCGACAGCCTCAACCTCGTGCCCGAGGATCTGCGCGGGCTCGACCGTTACGAGGCCCGCCAGAAGGTGATCGACGCGGTGACGGCCGAAGGGCTGGCCGTGATGATCCCGAACCCGAAATGGGGCGAGGATGGCGAAGCCGCCATGCTGCCGCTGGTCGAGAACAAACCGATCATGCAGCCTTTCGGCGATCGGTCGAAGGTGGTGATCGAGCCGATGCTGACCGACCAGTGGTTCGTCGATGCCGACAGGATCGTCGGCAAGGCGCTGGATGCGGTGCGCAGCGGCGAAACGGTGATCCTGCCCGAGTCGGGCGAAAAGACCTATTTCCACTGGCTGGAGAATATCGAGCCGTGGTGCATCTCGCGCCAGCTCTGGTGGGGGCACCAGATCCCGGTGTGGTATGGGCTCGATCTGGGTGCCAAGGGGTTCCGCGACGACGAGGGCGACGGATCGCTCGATCTGGTCGAGATGGGCCGCCTGCTCGTCACCGACGAGATGGTGCATCGCGATCCGGTGCATCACTGCGCCGCGTCCTTCGAGGCGGTCGCCGATGCCTTCCTGGGCGAGATCGCCGACCTGCCGGTGCCGCTTGGCAACATGCGCGTGGTCGAAGTCGCGGACAAGCAGGCTGCCATCGAGACGCTGGCCGCGAGCCTCGCCGATTATGAGATTTCCGAGGATCCGACGAAGCTCGTCTATCCCGTCTGGCGCGACCCGGACGTGCTGGACACATGGTTTTCCTCGGGGCTGTGGCCGATCGGCACGCTCGGCTGGCCCGAGGATACGCCGGAGCTGCGGAAATATTTCCCGACCGACGTGCTGGTCACGGGCTTCGACATCCTGTTCTTCTGGGTGGCGCGGATGATGATGATGCAGCTTGCGGTGGTGGATAAGGTGCCGTTCCACACGGTCTATCTGCATCAGCTCGTCCGGGACGAGAAGGGCAAGAAGATGTCGAAGACGGCGGGCAACGTGATCGACCCGCTGCTGATCATCGACGAATATGGCGCGGATGCGCTGCGCTTCACCAATGCCTCGATGGCGGCGCTTGGGGGCGTGCTGAAGCTCAGCCGCGACCGGATCGCGGGATACCGCAACTTCGGCACCAAGCTGTGGAATGCCACCCGCTTCGCCGAGATGAACGGCGTGTTCGAGGGGCCGGTGCCTGTCGCCGTGCCGCAACCGACCCATACGGTGAACCGCTGGATCATCGGCGAAACCGCGCGCGTGCGCGAGGCGGTGGATACGGCCTTCGCCTCCTATCGGTTCAACGACGCGGCACAGGCGCTGTATGGGTTCGTCTGGGGCAAGGTCTGCGACTGGTATGTCGAATTCGCCAAACCGCTGTTCGACACCGAGGATGCGGATGAAACCCGCGAGACGATGCGTTGGGTGCTCGACCAGTGTGACATCCTGCTGCATCCGATCATGCCCTTCATCACCGAAGAGCTTTGGGGCCTGACCGGCGACCGGGCCAAGATGCTGATCCATGCCGACTGGCCGACCTATGGGGCCGAGCTGATCGACCCTGAGGCCGACCGCGAGATGAACTGGGTGATCGACCTGATCGAGACGATCCGGTCCTCGCGCGCGCAGATGGGGGTGCCGGTCGGGCTGAAGCTGCCGATGGTTCTGGCCGAGGCGGATGATGCCGCCCGCACCGCCTTCGCCCGCAACGAGGCGCTGATCTTCAAGCTCGCCCGTGTCGATGCGATCACCGAGGGGGCGATCCCCAAGGGGGCGATCTCGATCCCGGTGGCGGGGGCGCTGTTCGGCCTGCCTCTGGAAGGGGTGATCGACGTCGCGGCGGAAAAGGCGCGGCTGGAAAAGGCGCTGGCGAAGATCGGGAAAGAGGCGGCGGCGCTGCGCGGCCGGCTCTCGAACCCGAAATTCATCGAGAACGCGGCCGAAGAGGTGATCCTCGAGGCGCGGGAAAACCTTGCGGCGCGCGAGGACGAGGCGCAGAAGATCGCCGCCGCCGTCGCGCGGCTGGCCGAACTCGGCTGAACCATCCGGGGGGCGGAGACGCCCCCCTCGCAGAAAGGGACCGCCATGACCGGACCGCGTTACACGCCGCTGATCGAAACCCTGCCCTCGACCGTGCCCTTCGTCGGGCCGGAAACGCAGGAACGCCGCATGGGGCATCCGTTCCGGGCGCGGCTTGGCGCGAACGAGAACGGCTTCGGCCCCAGCCCGCGCGCCATCGCCGCCATGGCGGCTGCGGCGGGCGATGTCTGGATGTATGGCGATCCCGAGAATTACGACCTGAAACAGGCGCTGGCCGCGCATCACGGCTGCGCGCCGGAAAACATCGTCGTCGGCGAGGGGATCGACGCGCTGCTGGGTTACCTCGTGCGGCTGACGGTGGCGGAAGGCGATGCGGTGGTGACCTCGCTAGGCGCCTATCCGACGTTCAATTTCCACGTCGCGGGCTATGGCGGCACGCTGCACCGCGTGCCCTATCGCGGCGATCATGAGGATCCCGAGGCGCTGATCGCGCTGGCGCGCGAGGTCCGGCCGAAGCTGATCTACATCGCCAATCCCGACAATCCGATGGGCTCCGCCCATCCGGGCGAGGTCATCCTGCGCATGGTCGAGGAGGTGCCGGAGGGCACGCTTCTGGTCCTCGACGAAGCCTATGTCGAGCTTGCGCCCGAGGGCACGGCCCCCGCGATCCCGCCCGAGGATCCGCGCGTGATCCGCTTCCGCACCTTTTCCAAGGCGCATGGGATGGCGGGCGCGCGCGTCGGCTATGCGATCGGGGCGAAGCCGCTGATCCAGGCCTTCGACAAGATCCGCAACCATTTCGGCATGAGCCGGATTTCCCAGGCAGGCGCGCTGGCGGCGTTGCGGGATGCGACCTGGCAGGCCTACATGCACCGCCTGATCGCCGCCGCGCGCGACCGGATCGGCGGGATCGCGGCGGAAAACGGGCTGACGGCCCTGCCCTCGGCCACCAATTTCGTCGCCATCGACTGCGGCCGCGACGGCACCTTTGCCCGCGCCGTGCTGGAGGAGCTGACCGGAGACGGCATCTTCGTGCGCATGCCGGGCGTCGCGCCGCTCGACCGCTGCATCCGCGTCTCCTGCGGGCCGGAGGCCGATCTGGACCGCTTTGCCGCCGCCCTGCCCGGCGCGCTCGACCGCGCCCGCGCGCGCGCCTGATCCGGCCAGCCGGTCGCGCCGCCGTGCGGCCAACGTTACAGACCCATCGCCGAGTGGTGATTTGCGGCCGTGCGCGTCCGGGTGCAGGGTCGTGCCAACCTCGGGAGACAGAGATGAACAGAATCAGCCGCAGCAGCATCCTTTCCATGGTCGTTCCGGCCCTGATGGTCCCGGCCCTTTGCGCCCATGCGCAGGAGAGCGGAACCATGCCCGCCCATGACATGGCGAACATGACCGGCGGGGCCAATGCGACGGCGGATGCGGCGCCCTCGACCCTTGCCTTCATGCAGGCCGCGACGCAGATGCACCGGACGATGGAGATCCCCTATACCGGCGACGCGAATGTCGATTTCATCCGCAGCATGATCCCCCATCACGAAGGGGCGATCGCGATGGCAAAAGTGGCGCTGGAATATGGAACCGATCCGCAGGTTCGCAAGTTGGCAGAACAGGTCATCACCGCGCAGCAGGCCGAGATCGACTGGATGAACGCCTGGCTCGCCGAGCACGCGCCGACCAAATGAGCCCTCACGGAATACTCCCGGGTTTTGAACCTTCCCGGGGGTGATCGCGGGCGGCGGGGGTATCCCTCCCCTTGCCGCCCGCCTTGAAGGCGGTTCGCGGGCCGGGGCTGTCTGTGGACCCTTCATCTTTGCCTGAGCATGATGAGGCGGGTCCATCCTTCCCGTGGAAGGACCCCCGCCGAAGGCCGGGCGTTCCCTTCCGGGGCATCATCGGTTTCAAGACAGGAGCGCGGGCGCGACCGGATGGGGTGGCGAGGGGGCCAGCCCCCTCTTTGCGCATGCGCGCAAATTCACCCCCGGGATATTTATGGAAACACGACAGGGAGAAGGGGCAGGCTCCGTTCGGGTGATCTTGCGTTTGACGGGCCGCTGCCTGCGACCTGCTCAGCGCCCGGCGCAGACCGCCGTGGCGGCATTCAGCGCCCCGTCCCCATGCGGAATGGCCAGCGCGCGCATCCCCGTTTCCATCACCGCCAGCGCGCCAAGCGTCATATGCGCGTTCACATGGCCCATATGCGCGACGCGCAGGAAATCGCCCTCTTCGGGGGTGCCGGGCTCGGCCATGCCAAGACCGATGCCAAGCGTCACGCCCGCCTCCGTCTCGCACCATTTGCGCAAGCGTCCGGCGCCGCCCGCGCCGATCCGGGCGGCGGTGACGGAATGGCCGCGCGCCGCCGGGTCGGCGATGTTCAGCGTGATGTCCCCGCCCGCGCCCCAGGCGTCGAAGGCCGCCCAGACCGCGCGGGCCAGCGTTTCGTGCCGCGCCCAGACGTGATCCAGACCTTCCTCGTCGAGGATCATCTTCAGCGATTCCGCCAGCCCGAACAGGTGATGCGTGGGCGCCGTGCCGCCGAAATACTGATAGAACGCCTCGGGGAAGGCGCGCGGGGTCCAGTCCCAGTAGGGCGTGCGCAGATCCGGCGCGGGGGTGGCGCGACGGGCCTTTTCGGAAAACCAGACGAAGCCCACGCCCGGCGGCACCATCAGCCCCTTCTGGCTGGCCGCGACCATGATGTCGACACCCCAGTCGTCGAAGCGGAATTCATCGCAGCCGAGCGAGGCGATGCAGTCGACCGCCAGCAGCGCCGGATGCCCCGCCGCGTCGATCGCCGCGCGCACCGCGGGCACGTCGTTCTTCACCCCCGTCGCGGTATCGACATGGGTGAGCAGCACAACCTTGATCCGCCGTTCGGTATCGGCGCGCAGAGCCGCCTCGACCCGCGCCGGATCGACCGGGGATTTCAGGCCGAAGTCGATCATTTCGGCCTCGACCCCCATGTCGCCCGCATGCAGCGCCCAGTTCACCCCGAACCGCCCCGTCGCCAGCGACAGCGCCCGGTCCCCGCGCGAGAAGAGGTTGGCGATCGCCGCTTCCCACAACCCGTGACCGTTGGCGATATAGATCGCCACATGTTGCGTGCTCAGCGCGACGCGCTTCAGATCCGCCGCGACCCGTTCGGTCAGCGTGACCAGATCGCCTTCGTAGATGTTCGGCGCCGGCCGGTGCATGGCGGCAAGGACCCGGTCCGGCATCGCCGAAGGCCCGGGAATGGCAAGATAGGGACGCCCCTGCGAAAGGTTCATCGCATGCTCCTGAATGATCGGTTTGCCCCCGGCGTAAAGAAGCGGCCGGGCCGGGTCAATCGCCGGCTTGTATCGGGCACAGGTTCCGGCGCACGCTTGTCGCCTTCGGCCATTCGCGTTAGACCCATGGGCAATCCGCGCGCCCCGCGCCTGCCCGAGGAACGATGTGAGCACCCCCCAATTCCCCTACAGTTCGCGCGTCCTCTTTGGTCGGATGTGGAAAAGCTACCTTGCCCGGCACTGGCCCAAGATGGCGCTGGCCGCCCTGCTGATGGTGATCGAGGGCGCGACCCTTGGCGCGCTCAGCTGGATGCTGAAGCCGCTGTTCGACAAGGTTTTCGTCGAGGGGCAGCAGTCGATGCTCTGGCTGGTGGGCGGGGCGATCTTCGCGCTGTTCGTGATCCGGGCGGTGACCTCGGTCGGATCGCGCACGCTTCTGTCGAATATCTCGCAGGGATCCTCGACGGCGATGCAGGTGGATCTGGTGCGCCATATCCTGACGCTCGACCAGTCGTTCTTTCAGGCCAATCCCCCCGGCGCGCTGATCGAGCGGGTGCAGGGCGATACCTCGGCCGTGCAGGGCGTGTGGACGGTGTTCATCACCGGCGCCGGGCGGGATGCGATCTCGCTCGTCTCGCTGTTCGGGGTGGCGATCTCGATCGACTGGCGCTGGACGCTGGCGGCGCTGGTGGGGGCGCCGCTGCTGATCCTGCCCACGGTGGTGGTGCAGCGCTATATCCGGCGCAAGTCGCGGCAGATGCGCGACCAGTCGGGCGCGCGGGCGACGCAGCTTGACGAGGTGTTCCACGGCATCGCGGCGGTGAAGCTGAACCGGATCGAGGATTACCAGATGGCGCGGTTCAGCGGTCTGGTGGGCTGGCTGCGCCATTCGATGGTCAAGATGGCGGCGATCCAGTCGATGATCCCGGCGCTGATCGACGTGGTGACGGGGCTCGGCTTTTTCGTCGTGCTGGTGCTGGGCGGCAGGGAGATCATCGCCGGCGACCGCACGGTGGGGGAATTCATGTCCTTCTTCGCCGCCATGTCGCTGGCGTTCCAGCCGCTCAGACGGCTGGGCGGGCTTGCGGGCACATGGCAGAGCGCGGCGGCGAGCCTTGAGCGGATCTATCACGTCCTTGACATCACGCCCCGGGTGCATGACCCGGCGCGCCCCCTGCCGCCGCCCGAAAGGATGACGGTGCGGCTTGAGAACGTGTTCCTGAGCTATGGCGAAAAACCGGTGCTGCGGGGGATGAGCTTCACCGCCGAGGCGGGCAAGACCACGGCGCTTGTCGGTCCCTCGGGGGCGGGGAAATCGACCGTCTTCAACCTGCTGACGCGGATGGTGGATCCGGACAGCGGCACGGTGTCGATCGGCGGGGTGCCGGTGCAGGCGATGCGGCTCGCGGATCTGCGCGAGCTGTTTTCCACCGTGTCGCAGGATGCCTCGCTGTTCGACGAGACGATCCGCGAAAACGTGCTGCTGGGCCGCCGCGACGCCACGCCCGAGGCGCTGGCGCAGGCCCTGTCCGTCGCGCATGTGACGGAATTCACCGACGCGATGCCCGAGGGACTGGACACGCCCGCGGGGCCCCGCGGCTCGGCCCTGTCGGGCGGGCAGCGGCAGCGGGTGGCGATCGCCCGCGCCGTGCTGCGCGATGCGCCGATCCTGCTGCTGGACGAGGCGACTTCGGCGCTGGATACCCGGTCCGAGGCGCAGGTGGCGCAGGCGCTCGACCATCTGTCGGCGGGGCGCACCACGCTGGTCATCGCGCACCGGCTGTCGACCGTGCGCAACGCCGACAAGATCGTGGTGGTGTCCGAAGGCCGGGTGATCGAGGAGGGCACGCACGAGGCGCTGTTTGCCAGAGGCGGCACTTATGCGGCATTGTGCCGGATGCAGCTTGTCGAATGAAAGGACACGCGATGCGCAGGATCTATCAGATCACCGGGCCCGACCGGGAACATTTCCTGCAAGGGCTGGTCAGCAACGACGTGAAGGGGCTGGCCTCGGGGCCGGTCTATGCCGCGCTGCTGACGCCGCAGGGGAAATATCTGGCGGATTTCCTGCTGGTGCCGCGGGGCGAGGCGATCCTTCTGGACATCGACGCCGGGATCGCCGAGGCGGCGGTGAAGCGGCTGTCGATGTATCGGCTGCGCGCCGATGTGCAGATCGCGCCCTCGGATCTGAAGGTGTATCGCGGCACCGGTCCCGCGCCCGAAGGCGCGGTGACGGATCCGCGCGACCCGGCGATGGGCTGGCGGCTCTATGGCGAGGCCGAGGGCGATGACGGCACCGACTGGGACGCCATCCGCGTCGACCGGATCATCCCCGAAACCGGCATCGAACTGACGCCCGAGACCTATATCCTCGAAGCCGGGTTCGAGCGGCTGCATGGCGTCGACTTCCGCAAGGGCTGCTATGTCGGGCAGGAGGTCACCGCGCGGATGAAGCACAAGACCGAGCTGCGCAAGGGCCTGACCCGCGTGCTGATCGAGGGCGCGGCACCGCCCGGCACGCCGATCCTGTCGGCCGACGGCAAGGCGCTTGGCACGCTGTTCACCCGATCCGGCGGCCGGGCGCTGGCGCATCTGCGGCTCGACCGGGCCGAGGGAGAGATGCTTGCACTGGATGCAGGGATCCGGCGCGACCCCTCGGCGCCCCTGTGAGTAAGATTTTATTCACAAACCGCGTTATCTCAGCGCAGGGCACCTAAATTTTCTTGATCGAGAATCGTCAGCGACTATATATGGCCGGCCTGCCTGAGCAGACCACGATCTGATCCCGTTCGTATGGAACCGTTTGTCGTGTCAGTGCCATGCACATGACGCATGACGGCAATTCGCCTGGGGCCATATCGAATCGCGTCTCAGACACCCTAGATGGCCCCACGCCAACAACAGACGCAAGAGCAATAACAAAAGGACGTAATAATGCGCGATTTCGTTGACGGCTCCGCATTCAACTACGAGCAAGGCCAACGGGCCCGCAAGCTGTTCGCAGCTGTGGTTCTTGCCGCGCTCGATGATGCGATTGCCGATGACAAGAAGTACGGCAATGGTCCGGAGCAGATCGCCCGCTGGGCGCGGTCGCGCGACGGACGCGAGGTGCTCTCCTGCGCCGGGATCGATCCGAACGAACGGGTCGTGCGCGGCCTGATGGAATTCGTTTCCAAGGGGGTGCGGACCTCTGTCGCGCTGTCGCGCGAGGAAAGCGAACGCCGCATGGCGGCGGAAGAAGCCGAAGCGGCCTGATCGGGCCGTTGTCATCAGGCCCGCCTTCCCGGGGCCGAAGCTCACACGGCGTGCCGAAGGGCACGCCGTTTGCATATCGGGACCTCCCGCCTTCCCTGCGGGTGAAAAGCGACTACATCAGGACAACAGGATGTATCGTTGAAAGGGACCTGCGATGGCTGACACTCTCTACATGGTGACCGGGGCGAGCGGGCAGCTCGGACGGCTGGTGCTGGCGCATCTGCGCACGCTGGTGCCCGAGGACCGGATCCTGGGCCTCGTCCGGCGCGAAGCCGATGCCGAGGAATTGCGCGCCGAGGGCCTGGGCGCGCGGATCGGCGATTACGAGGATGCGGAAAGCCTCGAAGCCGCCTTCGAGGGGGTCGGCCGGCTTTTGCTGATCTCGGGCTCGGCGGTCGGTCAGCGGGCGCGGCAGCACCGCAATGTGGTCGATGCGGCGAAGGCGAGTGGGGTCGGGTTCATCGCCTATACCTCGATCCTCGACGCGGCACATTCGGGCATGGCGCTGGCCGCCGAACACCGGCTGACCGAGGAGATGATCCGCGATGCGGGGATCCCGTATGCCTTCCTGCGCAACGGCTGGTATTCGGAAAACCTGCTCGCCTCGCTGGAAAACGACCTGAAGCTGGGCAAGCATCTGGGGGCTGCCGGGGAAGGCAAGTTCTCGACCGCGCCGCGCCGCGACTATGCCGAGGCGGCGGCGATCGTGCTGTCGGCCCAAGGCCATGAGGGCGCGACCTATGAACTGGCCGGGGATACGGCCTTCACCCTCACCGATCTGGCGAAGAACATTTTCGCCATCTCGGGCAAGAACGTGATCTATGTCGACATGTCCGAGGCCGACTACAAGGAGGCGCTGGTCGAGGTGGGCGTGCCCGAGGCCTTCGCCGGTATCCTCGCCGACAGCGATGCCTGGGCGGCGAAGGGTGCGCTCTATTCCGAAAGCAAGGATCTGTCGACGCTGATCGGCCATCCGACCGAGCCGATCGAGGAAACCATCCGGCGCGCGCTGCCCTGAAGGGGTGGCGCCCCCGGGATTTCAGAATCGGACTCCGGCGGATATGCGGATGGGGAGAAGGGGGCGCTGCCCCCTCGGCTTTCAGCCTCACCCCCGGGATATTTATGGAAAAACGACGGGGAAGTTCAGCCCGGGAAGATCAGAGGTTTTTCAGGAAGGCGCCGAAATCGTGCCAGGGCTGCGCATCCCAGTAGCGCCGCGCCATGCCGGAGGTCGAGGGCAGGACCCAGACGGGGATCTCGGTCCCCGGCTGCGGCCCATAGGCCACCTGCGTGCCGAAGAACCGCTGCGCGGCATTCTTGCCGTTGAAGGCGAGGCTGCGGGGACGATGGCGCAGCAGGAAATCCCGCAGGCGCGCCGGATCATAGGCGGTGCGCGGGATCGCCGCGTCCGGTCCGAAGGCCAGTTTCGCCATATCCGTCAGCCCGATCCCTTGCGCCAGAAGCCGCGCCTCGTCGCCGACGGCAAGGGGTTCGGGCACGATGCCCGCCGGATGCAGGATCGGCCAGAATCGGTTGCCCGGCCCCGCGTAATAGCGCCCGCGTTCGGCCGACACGCGCCCCGCCGCCGTGCCGCAAAAGACGGCGCGCAGGCCGGGGCCGAGGAAATCGGGCAGTATCATGGGTATTCCGTGAAAACGCCCCCTTGCGGGGGCGCTGTGATCACTGGTCGAGGAAGGAGCGCAGCTTGCGCGAGCGCGAGGGGTGCTTCAGCTTGCGCAGCGCCTTCGCCTCGATCTGCCGGATCCGTTCGCGGGTGACCGAGAACTGCTGGCCGACCTCTTCCAGCGTGTGGTCGGTGTTCATGCCGATGCCGAAGCGCATCCGCAGCACCCGTTCCTCGCGCGGGGTGAGCGAGGCCAGAACCCGCGTCGTGGTTTCCTTCAGGTTTTCCTGAATGGCGGAATCCAGCGGCAGGATCGCGTTCTTGTCCTCGATGAAATCGCCGAGCTGGCTGTCTTCCTCGTCCCCGATCGGGGTTTCGAGGGAGATCGGCTCCTTGGCGATCTTCATCACCTTGCGGACCTTTTCGAGCGGCATCTGCAGCTTTTCGGCCAGTTCCTCGGGCGTCGGTTCGCGGCCGATTTCGTGCAGCATCTGCCGCCCCGTCCGCACCAGCTTGTTGATCGTCTCGATCATGTGGACCGGGATGCGGATCGTGCGCGCCTGATCGGCGATCGAGCGGGTGATCGCCTGCCGGATCCACCAAGTGGCGTAGGTCGAGAACTTGTAGCCCCGGCGGTATTCGAACTTGTCGACGGCCTTCATCAGGCCGATGTTGCCTTCCTGAATGAGATCAAGGAATTGCAGCCCGCGGTTGGTGTATTTCTTGGCGATCGAGATGACCAGACGCAGGTTCGCCTCGACCATTTCCTTCTTCGCCTGCCGGGCTTCCTTCTCGCCCTTCTGCACCTGCTGGACGATGCGGCGGAATTCCGAGATGTCGACGCCGACATATTGCCCGACCTGCGCCATTTCCGAACGCAGATCGTCGACCTTGTCGCCGGTCTTCTCGAACAGCACGGTCCAGGCGCGGTTGCCCTTGGCCTGCATCCGCTCGGTCCAGGTCGGGTCGAGTTCGTAATTGCGGTATTCGTCGATGAATTCGCGCCGGTTGATGCGGGCGGCATCGGCGAGCTTCACCATCCCGCTGTCGATCGACATGATCTTGCGGTTGATGCCGTAGAGCTGGTCGATCAGCGCCTCGATCCGGTTGTTGTGCAGATGAAGTTCGTTCACCAGCCCGACGATCTCGGAACGCAGCTTCTGATAGGCGGCTTCCTCGGCGACCGAGAAGGTGCCGTCCTCGTTCAGCGTCGCCGACATCCGCAGGTCCTGCATCTCGGCCAGCTTGCCGTAATCGCGCGCGATCACTTCGAGCGTTTCCAGAACCTTCGGCTTCAGCGCGCTTTCCATCGCGGCAAGCGAGATGTTCTGGCCGTCGAATTCGTCGTCGTCATCCTCGACCGGCAGCGGGTTGCCGTCGGCATCGACCTGCCGCGTCTTCGTCGTTTCCCAATCGTCGCTCCGCTCCTCGCTGGCGGCGCCTTCGGGCTGCGGCGGGGCGTTCTCGTCGAGGACATCCTCTTCCTCGCCGTCCTCGTCCATCGTGCGCCCGAAGGTCGCTTCGAGGTCGATCACGTCGCGCAGCAGGATGTCTTCGTTCAGCAGCTCGTCGCGCCAGATGGTGATCGCCTGGAAGGTCAGCGGGCTTTCGCAGAGCCCGGCGATCATCGTGTTGCGGCCGGCCTCGATCCGCTTGGCGATGGCGATTTCGCCCTCGCGCGACAGGAGTTCGACCGAGCCCATCTCGCGCAGATACATCCGCACCGGGTCATCCGTGCGGTCGAGGTTTTCCGTGGTCGAGGTCGAGACCGTGATCTCGCGTGAGCCGGACTGGGTCGCGGCGACCTCGCCGCTTTCGGCTTCCTCGGTTTCCTCGGCCTCGACGATGTTGATGCCCATCTCCGACAGCATCGACATCACATCCTCGATCTGGTCGCCGGAAACCTGATCGGGGGGCATCACCGCGTTGAGCTGGTCATAGGTGATGTAGCCACGCTCGCGCGCCTCCGCGATCATGCGTTTGACCGCGGCCTTCGACATGTCGAAGGAGTTGTCGTCATCCGAGGTGTTTTCGGATTTGCTTTCGTCGATGTCCTTGGCGGCCATGGGCGCTCCTGCTGGGGCTTTGAGGCTTGTGCCGCTCCGGCGGGCGGGGCGGCGAATCGAATCGGTCGGGTCGGTTCTATCGAATCAACATGGCGAATCACAGGTCCGAATCATGGGGATTCGGGGGCGATTCGCGTCTTGCCGGGAATATGGGCATCAGCCTTTCCTTTTGCGCCAGACTTCACCGTCGATCAGGGCCTGCAACTGTGCGGACAATGCCGCGCGGTCTTCGCCCATGTCGCTGGTGTCGTCCAGTTTCGACCTCTCCGCACGCTCGCGCGCACGGTTGGCCTCGGACAGGCGCCAGGTGACGCCTTCGTCGGCCAGACCTTCAAGTTCTTCCGCAGCTTCAGCCACTTCGGCGCGAACGGCGCGGGCGGCTTCGGCCTTGGCCAGCTCCTCTGCCAGACACATGCGCGCGAAGGCGGTGTCGTCATGGCGCAGAACCGGGGGTGCGGTTCGCACATGGGGCTGGCGGAGCAATCTGTCAAGGTCGGCGCCCGCTGCCTGCATGATCCGGGGCAGGATCTCTCCGGCGCCGATGGCCTGAAGCATCGCCTCGGCCAGCCGTTCATGCGCCGGATCGGAAAAGCGCATGGTTTCGAGCTGGCTTTCGAATTCGGGAATCAGCGCGGGATGGGTGGCGAGAATCGCCAGAATCACCGCCTCGCGCAGATGGTCGGGCACCGCCTCCCCCTCCGCCGCGACCAGAAGCGTCGAGCGCGTCGCGGGCAGCGGCAGCGCGGGCGGTTTCGCCCCGAAGGGACGGCGGCGGAACGGCCGGTCCTCGCGGTAGGCGGTGAAGCCCTGCCCCGTCGTCCCCTGCCCGCTCGTCGCCGAGAAGCCGAAGAGATCGCGCCGCAGCCGGTCCACCTCGGCCCCGTAGTGACGCCGGATCGAGGCGTCGCGGATCCGGCTGATCGCCGTGCGCAGGGATTTGTCCAGCGCGGCGCGCCGTTCGGGGCTGTCGAAGACCTTGCCCTCGGTCTCGCGCTGCCAGAGCAGGTCGACCATCGGCCGCGCCCCGTCCAGCACCCTTTGCATGGCGCCGGGGCCGCCCGCCTTGATCAGCTCGTCCGGGTCCTGTCCGCCCGGCAGGATGGCAAAACGCAGCGCCTTGCCCGCCTCCAGCAGCGGCAGCGCCAGATCGACCACCCGCATCGCCGCCCGGATCCCCGCCGTATCGCCGTCGAGCGCGATCACCGGCTCGTCATGGATGCGCCACATCAGATGCAGCTGTTCCTCGGTCACCGCGGTGCCAAGCGGCGCGACCGCACCGCCGAAGCCCGCCTGCGCCAGCGCGATCACATCCATGTAGCCTTCGCAGACGATCAGCGGCTGGCCCTTGCCACAGGCCTCCCGCGCCGGGCCGTGGTTGTAGAGCGACCGCCCCTTGTCGAACAAAGGCGTCTCCGGCCCGTTCAGGTATTTCGCCCGCGCGTTCGGGTCCATCGCCCGGCCGCCAAGGGAAATCGCCCGCCCCCGCGCATCGCGGATCGGATAGATGATCCGGCCCCGGAAGCGGTCATAGGGCGCGCCGCCGTCATCCGGTTTCGCGCAGAGCCCGGCTTCGACGATCAGCTCCGCCGCGATGCCCTTTTGCACCAGCGCGTTGAACAGTCCCTGCCGCTGGTCGGGGGCAAAGCCCAGCTCGAACCGGGATACCGTTTCCGGCGTCAGGCCGCGGCGCTGGATATAGGCGCGCGCCTCGGCCCCCGCCTGCGTCGACAGCTGCATGCGGTAATACTTGACCGCCTCGTCCATCACCCGCGTCAGCTCGGTCCGCCGGTCGGCGCGCTCGGCCGCCTTCGGGTCGCGCGCGGGCATGGTCATTCCGGCCTCGCGCGCCAGAATCTCGACCGCCTCCATGAAGCCGACATTCTCCGTCTCGCGCAGGAAGGACAGGGCGTCCCCCTTCGCGTGACAGCCGAAGCAATAGTAATAGCCCTTGCGGTCATCGACATGGAACGAGGCGGATTTTTCCTGATGGAACGGGCATGGCGCCCACATGTCGCCCTTCGCCTGGTTCGATTTGCGCATGTCCCATACGACCTTGCGCCCGACCACTTGCGAGATCGAGACGCGATTGCGCAATTCATCAAGGAAACCGGGCGGCAGGCTCATGCCCCTTATATTGGTCCGCGCGCGGCAAGAGTCGAGGCCCCGCAGTCAGATGGAAACCTCTCCCCGGGGTTTCCTTGCCAGCGCCGCAATTTCGCCCACAACCCCGGCGATAGTGCCGCGAAACGGCGTGAACGGGTGGAGCGAAAACCAGCATGATCGGCCAGAAAATCCGGCGGTTCCTGCGCGGAGAGGACGGCGCGCTGATTCCCCTCGCATTGCAGATATTCCTGATGATGATGATCTGCATCGGCATCACCGTCGATCTGGTCCGGCAGGAGGAGCTGCGCGTGCGCGTGCAGAACACGCTCGACCGGGCGGCGCTGGCCTCGGCCTCGCTCGCGCAGGATCTGCCGCCCGCCGAGGTGGTGCGCGATTATCTGGACAAGGCCGGGCTCGGCTATCTGAACGTCACGCCCATCGTCGAGGAAGGCGCGCTGCGGCAATGGCGCCGCGTCAGCCTGAGCGCGACGGACGGGCTGACCACCATCTTCGGGCCGCTGATCGGCATGGACAGCCTGCGCGTGAACGCCGCCAGCCAGGCCGAGGAATCGATCGGCAATGTGGAAATCGCGCTGGTGCTGGATATTTCCGGCTCGATGAATTTCAACATCTATTCCGGCGCCAGCGGCGTTTCCCCCACGCGGATGGAGCAGCTTCGCCCCGCCGCGCTGCGCTTCGTGCGGCAGATGTTCGAAACCGTGCAGCCCGAGGGCGCGGCGGACGGGCGGCTGTCGGTCTCGGTCGTGCCCTACAACCAGCAGGTCGTGCTGGGGTCGGAACTGGCCGGGGTGCTGCATCTGTCGACGGATCACGCGAAAAACACCTGCGCCGATGTGCAGATCCTGCCCGATACGGATATCGCCATCGATGCCGATGCCGAATTGCAGCGCACCATGTATGGCGACAGTTTCGATTACTGGGGCTATCCGGCCTCGGTCCCGACCTCGGGCGGTATCCTGAACTGTCAGGAAAACGCTCCTGCCAACGTGCTGGCCTTTTCCGGCGACCGGACATTGCTGGAGGCAAAGATCAACGCCCTTGCCCCCGGCGGCGATACGGCGATCGACGTGGGCGCGCGGTGGGGCTTCGCGCTGCTCGACCCGGCGATGCGCCCGGCGCTGGACCGGCTGATCGCGAGGGACGCCTCGCGCGTTGCGCTGGCGGGGCGGCCCTTCGACTATGGCGACGGGGATGGCGATCTATCGCGCGCGGCGATGAAGGTGATGGTACTGATGACGGACGGGGAAAACACCCGGTCCTATTCCACCATGCCGGCGTATCGCACCGGCCCGTCCCCCTTCTATTCCACCCGCGGCAGCAGCGCCTTCAGCGCCTCCACCACCGATCTGAAGGCGCTCTATTATTACGTCGAGGGGCGATCCGCCCCCTATTACAACCTGTCGGACAAGAAGTGGTACAGCAAGAACGCCATCTCCGGCACGCTGTCGCAGATCACCTGGCAGACGATCTGGGGCAAGAACTATACCCTGCAATATGTTATCAACACCTTCATCTATCCTCCCCGCAACGCCGCGACCGGCGTGTCCAAGACCGCGATCTATGACGAGATGGCGGTGCAGTCGGAATTCGCGCAAAAGGACGCCGCGCTGCGCAACCTCTGCGCGGCGGCCAAGGATCCGGCGCGCGGGATCCATGTCTTCACCGTCGCGGTGGATGCCCCACCCGAGGGCGTGAACATCCTGCGCGCCTGCGCCACCGACGAGGGCTATGCCTACAGCGTCACGGCCTCCGGACTGACGGATGCCTTCACCTCCATCGCCGCCGCGATCAGCGCGCTGCGGCTGACGAACTGAGATGTTCATGACCCGCTCCACCAAAGACCGGTCCCGCGACGACGGGGCCGTCACCCTGCCCACGATTTTCTGGATCCCGGTGTTCTTCATGATCCTGCTCGCCTCGGTCGAGCTGATGGTGCTGAACATGCGGCAGGTGCTGCTCGACCGGGCGGTGGATGTGGCGACGCGCGACCTGCGGCTTGGCAATGCCGAGGTGCCCACGCATGAGGCGCTGCGGAACCGGATCTGCTCCGTGATCGCCTTCGTCTCCGGCTGCCGCGACAATCTTTCGGTCGAGGTATTCCCCGTCGACACCGCCACCTGGTCGCTCGACAACCCCGATGCGCCGCACTGCGCCGATTTCATCGCCGATGAGGCACATGAGCCGGTCTTCGACACCTCGACGGGCAATCGCGTCATGGCGCTGCGCGCCTGCCTGCGGCTGAAACCGATGTCGGGGATCGATCCGCTGGCGAAGGCGCTGCGGCTCGACGGGTCGGGGCGGTTCACGCTGAGCACCGTCACCGTCTTCGTCAACGAGCCGCGCAACACGGGAACCGCGTCATGAGCGGCTTCTGGCGGCGCGAGGACGGGAATGTCGCGATCGAGGGCCTGCTGGGCGGCGTGCTGCTGCTGGGCTGGTTCATGGCCGCCTATGAATTCTACGACGCCTTCCGGATCAAGGCGCGGATCAGCTCGGCCTCCTACACGATGGCGGATCTGGTCTCGCGGCAGAAGGCGGCGATCGGCCCGACCTATATCGACGGGACGAAACGTCTGTTCGACCAGTTCGTCGGCATCCGCGCCACGGACCGGAGCTGGCTGCGGATCACGCTGATTTCCTGCCCCGCGACGCCCGAGGACATGCAGAGCTGCGATGGCGTGAGCAAGCCGATGCGCCTCGACCAGTCCCACGCGACGGGCGGACATGTCGCGCTGACGCAGGAAACGCTCGACGCGCGTGCGCACCGCATTCCGATGATGGCGGCCGGGGATTCGGCGGTGGTGCTGGAAACCGTCTACACCTACCTGCCGGTCTTCGGCATCGGCGACCGCGATCTGTCGCTTGGCGGCTCGGTTCCGATTGCGGCGGGGCTGACCTCGCGGCTGACCTTCCACGAATTCATCGTCACCCGCCCGCGTGGCCCCCGCACGGTCTGGAACGCCGATCACTAGGCCGGGCGCACCGGGTTGCGATAGATCATCCGCCGCAGCGACCCGGTCTTGGAGCGCATCAGGATCGTTTCGGTCTCGATGAAATGCGGCGCGCGGCGCACGCCGCGCAGGATCGAGCCGCTCGTCACCCCCGTCGCGGCGAAGATCACGTCCGAGCTTGCCAGATCGTCGCGCCGGTAGACCCGGCCCGGTTCAGCCAGACCGGCATCCGGCACGAACCGCGCCCAGACCTGCCCGCCCATGCATTTCAGCGCCGCCGCCGCCAGAACCGTCTCCGGCGCGCGGCCCGACCCCATGTAGACATCGATGCCGGTCAGCGCGGGCTCGGCACAGTCGATCACGCCTGCCAGATCGCCATCCGCCATCAGCCGGACCGCCGCACCCGTCTCGCGCAACGCGCCGATCAGCCCGGCATTCTGTGGCCGGTCGAGCACGCAGCAGGTGATATCCCCGACCCGCACGCCCCGCGCCTCGGCCAGCGTCAGCACCCGCTCCTCCGGGCTCATCTCCAGCCCGATCAGATCCGGCGCATAGCCCGGGCCGATCGCCAGCTTCTCCATCCCGGTATCCGGCGCGGGCAGCAGCGTCCCCGCCGGCGCCATGGCGATCACCGTCATCGCATTCGGCATGTCCCGCGCCGTCAGCCGCGCGCCCTGCAACGCATCCAGCGCGATATCCACCGCCGGCCCCTTGCCGTTGCCGACCTTCTCGCCGAGATAGAGCATCGGCGCTTCGTCCCGGCCGCCCTCGCCGATCACCACCGTCCCGTCGATGTCGAGCATGTTGAGCTGTTCGCGCATCGCCTCGACCGCGGCCCGGTTCGCCGCCGCTGCATCGCCGCGCCCGATCAGCGCGGCCGCGGCATGGGCCGCCGCCTCGGACACCCGCGCGAGGCCAAGCGACAGCATGCGGTCATTGAAATCGATCGGGGCGATCATCTTCGGCTCCTGCGGGCTACACACCAATGGGTGATTTCGGGGACAGCTAGCGGGCTGCCCCGGCGCTGGCAAGGCCGGGCAGGCAGGCGGGCGGAAAGGCGCGGATCAGACCTCTTCGATCCGCAGCGCGACGATATCCCCCGCCAGCACGCCGGTCGACGGCAGATTGCCGATCGCATGGTCGATCGCATCGCGGGTGGTCTTGTGCGTGACGATCAGCACCGGGGCGGTCTGGTCGGAATGGCCATACTGCCGCAGGCGCGAGATCGACACCCCCGCCTCGCCCAGAATCGTCGCTACCTTGGCCAGCGCGCCGGGCTTGTCCAAGAGTTCGAGCCGCAGATAATAGGGCGCGGGCGTCGAGGTCACAGCGACCTCGGGTTCCGCCAGCGTCGTGGCCGGCTGGCCGAAGACTGGCAGCCGCACGCCGCGTGCGAGGTCGATCACATCCGCCATCACCGCCGAGGCCGTCGGCCCCGCCCCCGCCCCCGGGCCGCGCAGCACGATCTGCCCGACCGCATCGCCTTCGAGCACGACCATGTTGGTGCCGCCCTGCAACTGCCCCAGCGGCGAGGCCGCGGGCACGAGGCAGGGCATCATCCGCTGTTCCAGCCCCCGCCCGGTCATCTGCGCAACACCCAAGAGCTTGATCTTGTAGCCCATGTCGTCGGCGCGGCGGATATCGTCGATCGAGATCTTCTCGATCCCCTCCAGCGTCACCCCGGCAAAGCTGACCTTGGTGCCAAAGGCGATCGCGGCAAGGATCGCAAGCTTGTGCCCCGCGTCGATCCCGCCCACGTCAAGCGTCGGGTCCGCCTCCAGATAGCCCAGCTGCCGCGCTTCCTCAAAGACCGTCTCGTAGGGCAGGCCCGCGCTTTCCATCCGCGTCAGGATATAGTTGCAGGTGCCGTTCATCACCCCCATCACCCGGCGGATCGCATTGCCCGCAAGGCCCTCGGTCAGGGTCTTGATCACCGGGATGCCGCCGGCGACGGCAGCCTCGAACCGGATCACGCGGCCAGCGCCTTCCGCCAGCTCGGCCAGCGCCTGCCCGTGATGGGCCAGCAGCGCCTTGTTCGCCGTCACCACATCCTTGCCGGCCTTCAGCGCGGCCTCGGTCGCGGCCTTCGCCGCCCCCTCGTGCCCGCCCATCAGTTCGACGAAGACATCGACATCATCGCGCAGGGCCAGCGCGACCGCATCGCTTTCCCAAGCATAACCCGACAGATCCGCATCGCGGTTCTTGCGCGGATCGCGCGCGCAGACGGCCGAGATCGTCACCGCACGCCCGGTGCGCGCGGCGATCAGCGCCGCATGTTCCTGCACGATGCGGACGGTGCCAATGCCCACGGTGCCGAGCCCCGCGATACCAAGACGGAGCGGCGATACTTCGGGCACGGACGACATGGAAACCTCATGGACAGGGGTCAGAACTCGCGCCCTGTTAGCCCGAAGGCGCGCGGCTTGCAACGGCGGCGCGGCGCGAAAGTGCGATGCTCAAGGCTCCGCCCGGCGCAGCGCATCCGCCCGCGCGCCAAGCGCCGCCGCCCGTGCCTGCAACTCGGGCGCGGGATCGGGGTCGACCTGCGCATCGTCTTGCAGGATATCCTGCATCGGCACCAGCGCGGGATACTCCCCGCCGCCCCCGCAACCGGCAAGGACCGCCCCCGACAGGGGCAACAGAAGGGCAAGGCACAGGTGCGATCGGGTCATGGCGGGCTCCGGTTTCGGGCGGAGCATAGGGGCAGGACGCGCGACTTGCCAGAGGCCGCGCAAATGGGTGGCGGCAGGCGTTCCGTTCGATTAAGGAGGCGGCATGAATGCTTTCCTCGATGTCGAACAATCGCTGACCGGCCGGCGCTGGACCGGCCCCTCGGCCGAGGCCGACCGGCTGGCCGAGGCGATGGCCCGCGACACCCGCCTGCCCCTGCCGCTTGCCCGCGTGCTGGTCGCGCGCGGGGTCGCGCCCGAAGAGGCGACCGGTTTCCTCGAACCCACGCTGCGCGAGCTTCTGCCCGACCCGCACCGGCTGAAGGATATGGAAAAGGCCGCCGCGCGCTTCGTCAAGGCGGTGAAGTCGAACGAAAGGATCGCCGTCTTCGCCGATTACGACGTGGATGGCGGATCGTCGGCGGCGCTGCTGCTCAGCTGGCTGCGCGCCATGGGGCGGCAGGCGACGCTCTACATCCCCGACCGGATCGATGAGGGCTACGGCCCGAACGTGCCCGCGATGCAGGCGCTGGCGCGCGACCACAACCTGATCGTCTGCGTCGACTGCGGCACGCTCAGCTTTGAGCCCGTGGCGGCGGCGAAGCCCGCGGATGTGGTGATCCTCGACCATCACCTGGGCGCCGAGACGCTGCCCGAGGCGCTGGCCGTGGTGAATCCGAACCGGCAGGACGAAACCGGCGATCTGGGCTTTCTCTGCGCGGCCTCCGTGGTCTTCCTGATGCTGGTCGAGGCGAACCGGCAGATGCGTGCCGATGGCGTGCGCGGCCCCGATCTGATGGCGCTTCTGGACCTCGTGGCGCTGGCGACGGTGGCCGATGTGGCGCCGCTTGTCGGGGTGAACCGGGCGCTGGTGCGGCAGGGGCTGAAGATCATGGCGCGGCGCGAACGGCCGGGGCTGGTGGCGCTGTCCGATGTCTCGCGGCTCGACGCGGCGCCAAGCGCCTATCATCTGGGCTTCGTGCTCGGCCCCCGCGTGAACGCGGGCGGCCGGATCGGTGCCGCGGATCTGGGCGCGCGGCTGCTTGCCACCGCCGACCGGGCCGAGGCCGAGGCCATCGCCGCCCGGCTCGACCAGCTCAATTCCGAACGGCGCGAGATCGAGAACCGCGTCCGCGACGCAGCCCTTGCGCAGGCCGAGGCCCGCGGATTTGAAGCCCCCCTCGTCTGGGCGGCGGGGAACGGCTGGCATCCGGGTGTCGTCGGCATCGTCGCCGCCCGGATGAAAGAGGCGACGAACCGCCCCGCCGTGGTGATCGGCGTGGAAAACGGCATCGGCAAGGGCTCCGCGCGTTCCGTCGCCGGGGTGGACCTCGGCGCCGCCGTCCATCGCGTCGCGGCCGAGGGGCTGCTCCTCAAAGGCGGCGGCCACAAGATGGCGGCGGGCCTGACGGTCGAGGCCGACAAGATCGAACCCGCGATGGCCCGCCTCGCCGAGCTTCTGGCGAAACAGGGCGCGGGGATCGACGGCCCGCGCGACCTGCGGCTCGACGGACTGCTGATGCCCGGCGCCGTCCGCCCCGAACTGATCGAGGATCTGGAACGCGCCGGCCCCTTCGGCCAAGGCGCTCCTGCGCCGCGTTTCGCCTTCGCGGCGATGGAGATCACCGGCGCGCGCCGGATCGGCAAAAGCCACCTGCGCTTCAACCTCGGCGACGGCATGGGCGCGCGGATCGAGGCGGTGGCCTTCGGCGCCTTCGACGGCCCCCTCGGCCCGGCATTGACCGAAGGCGGCGCCACCCGCTTCCATCTCGCCGGCAAGCTCGAGATCAACACCTGGGGCGGACGGCGCAAGGCGCAGCTGCGCCTCGACGACGCCGCCCGCGCCTGACCGCGCCCCAATCTGATCGCGCGCGCCAGCCTGACCGCGCCGGAACGTCATCCCACGGCGCGCGATCCGGTCTCCCCCCAATCTGATCGCGCCTGCTGCCAGCTCCTCTGTCGCCTGCCCGCTCCCTGTCCGTCGTTTTTCCATAAATATCCCGGGGGGCAGGCGGCGCCGCGCCACAGGAACCACCGCCGGACCGGGGGGCAGCGCCCCCCGCTTCCCGCCCTCACCACCGGACCAACCCCATTGCCGAACGCCCGCCCGCAGGCTAAAGCGCTGGCCATGACAAACGCTGCCCCCCTTCCGCCCGAAATCGCACGCCGCCGGACCTTCGCGATCATCGCGCACCCGGACGCCGGCAAGACCACGCTGACCGAAAAGTTCCTGCTTTTCGGCGGCGCGATCCAGATGGCCGGTCAGGTCCGGGCGAAGGGCGAGGCGCGGCGCACGCGCTCGGACTTCATGAAGCTGGAGCAGGACCGGGGTATCTCGGTCTCGGCCTCGGCGATGTCGTTCGACTTCCGGGAATACCGCTTCAACCTCGTCGACACGCCCGGCCACTCGGACTTCTCCGAGGACACTTACCGCACACTCACCGCCGTCGACACCGCGGTGATGGTGATCGACGGGGCCAAGGGCGTCGAAAGCCAGACCCGCAAGCTGTTCGAGGTCTGCCGCCTGCGCGACCTGCCGATCGTGACCTTCTGCAACAAGATGGACCGTGAGGCGCGCGACACGTTCGAGATCATCGACGAGATTCAGGAAAACCTCGCCATCGACGTGTCGCCCGCAAGCTGGCCGATCGGCTCGGGGCGCGAATTCCTTGGCTGTTACGACCTGCTGAACGACCGGCTGGAACTGATGGACCGCGCCGACCGCAACCGCGTGGCGGAATCGGTGGAAATCAGGGGCCTCGACGATCCGCTGCTGGAAACCCACATCCCGGCCGATCTGCTGGCGAAGCTGCGCGAAGAAGTGGCGATGGCGCGCGAATTGCTGCCCGCGCTCGACCGCGACCGCTTCCTCGAAGGGTCGATGACGCCGATCTGGTTCGGCTCGGCGATCAATTCCTTCGGCGTGAAGGAGCTGATGGACGGCATCGGCAAATACGGCCCCGAGCCGCAGCCCCAGCCCGCCGCCGAGCGCGTCGTCTACCCGCAGGAAAAGGCCGTCACCGGCTTCGTCTTCAAGGTGCAGGCGAACATGGACCCGAAGCACCGCGACCGGGTGGCCTTCGTCCGGCTCGCCTCGGGCCATTTCGAACGGGGCATGAAGCTGCTGCATGTGCGCTCGAAAAAGCCGATGTCGATCACCAGCCCGGTGCTGTTCCTCGCCTCCGACCGCGAACTGGCGGAAGAGGCCTGGGCGGGCGACATCATCGGCATCCCGAACCACGGCCAGCTCCGCATCGGCGACGCGTTGACCGAAGGCGAGGTGCTGCGCTTCACCGGTATCCCCTCTTTCGCGCCGGAACTGCTGCAATCGGTGCGCGCGACCGACCCGATGAAGGCCAAGCATCTGGAAAAGGCGCTGATGCAATTCGCCGAGGAGGGCGCCGCCAAGGTGTTCAAACCCGCCATCGGCTCGGGCTTCATCGTCGGTGTCGTCGGCGCGCTGCAATTCGAGGTTCTCGCCAGCCGGATCGAGATCGAATACGGCATCCCCGTGCGGTTCGAACCCTCGCAGTTCACCTCGGCCCGCTGGGTGCATGGACCGAAGGATCTGGTCGAAAAGATGGTCAACGCCAACAAGCAGCACATCGCCATCGACAATGACGGCGACACGGTTTTCCTGACCCGCCTGCAATGGGACATCGACCGGGTCCTGCGCGATTATGAAGGCGTGAAGCTGAGCGCGACCAAGGAAATGCTGCAATAGGGCCAATCCCTGAACAATGCGCGGGTGGATAGGGGGCGCCGCCCCCTCGCCCGTGCCGGGCATTCGGCGGGACATCCTTCCACGGGCAGGATGTCTGATCCGCCTCATCCCGGGATATTCATTGAAAAATGATGGCACGGGAGTGATCTTGCGCTGCCCCTGAACCCTGTGTGACCCGGCCTTGCGCCGGACGGCACGGGCGGGCATGATCCGCCGCAGGCAAGCCGGGACACTCCGCCCCTGCCCCGTTGCGAACGAGGAGTTCGACCATGACCACCGCCAAGATTCTCGCGCTCGGCGCCGCGCTGTCCGGCCTCTGGCTGACGCCGGCACTGGCGCAGACCGACAACACGACCGCGCAGGACTGGCAGACCAGCTGCATCCCCGGCGGCTGTTTCGCCACCCGTGTCGTCACCCGCCCGTCGGAGCAACCCTCCCCCACGGGCGCGCAGCAGCAGCAGATCCTTGGCGTCCTGGTGGTCGGGGTGAAACCGGATGGCGGCGGTATTCTGGGTGCGGTGCTGCCGCTCGGCTCGGCGATCAAGCCCGGCGCCCGGCTGGTCTATGGCGATCAGACGGTCAATGTCGCCTATGAGGTCTGCCTGCCCGACGGATGCCGCGCCGTCGCCGAACCGACCCCCGAACAATTCGCCGCGGTGCAGACCGCGGACAAGGTCGAGCTGCTGTTCTTCGCGCAGAACAATCCGCAGCAGTTCAGCATCGACATCCCGACCGACGGTCTGTCCTCGGTCATCGGCACGCTCACCGAAAGGGCAAAGACCGAGGCGGTGGCGAAATGATCGCCGCCCGCGCCGCCGCGCTTCGGGGATCGCGCGCATGACGCCGCTTCCCCCGGATCTGATCACCCGGCTGTGCGAGGCCGCCTCGCCGCCGCAGGACATCCATACCGTCGAGGCGCTGGCGGATCTCTGGCTGGCCGACCATCGGACGGATGACGGCGACCCCGAGGAAATGGCCTGGTCGGATCTGTGCGTGTTCGAGCTGGATGCCCATCCCGAAGTGCTCTTGGCCTTTGTCCTGCGCGCCCTGCGCAAGGCGGAAAACGCCTGGCAGGTCGGGCTGATCGCCGCCGGGCCGCTGGAGGATCTGCTGATGAAGCACGGCGCCGCGGTCATCGACCGGCTGGAGGAACAGGCCCGCCGCTCGCCCCGGATCCGCTATGCGCTGACCGGGGTCTGGACGCAGGATATCGCGGATGAAGGCATCCGCCAGCGGATCGACACCGCCCGGATCGGTGCGGTGGATCAGGGGCTGGATCTTGGCGGTCCACTGCCGCCCGCGTAAATGAAATGGGGTCTTTCGGCCCCGTTTCAATGCCTTATAGAGCGTTCTTCAACGTATCCGTCAAGTCCGTCCGTTCCCAACTGAAGCCGCCATCGGCCTCCGGCGCGCGGCCGAAATGGCCATAGGCCGAGGTCCGGGCATAGATCGGCTTGTTCAGGTCCAGATGGGTGCGGATGCCGCGCGGCGTCAGGTCCATGCACTGGCCGACGATCCGCTCGATTTCCTCATCCGGGACGGTGCCGGTGCCGTAGGTGTCGACATAGATCGACAGCGGCTTCGCCACGCCGATCGCATAGCTGACCTGAATGAGGCAGCGCTTCGCCAGCCCGGCCGCCACCACGTTCTTCGCCAGATAGCGCGCCGCATAGGCCGCCGAGCGGTCCACCTTGGTCGGATCCTTGCCGGAGAAGGCACCACCGCCATGCGGAGCCGCGCCGCCGTAGGTGTCGACGATGATCTTGCGCCCGGTCAGCCCCGCATCGCCATCCGGGCCACCGATGACGAAGGTGCCGGTCGGGTTCACCCACCATTCGGTCTTGTCGGTGATCCAGCCCTCGGGCAGCGTTTCGCGGATATAGGGTTCGACGATCGCACGGATATCGGCCGAGGTCTGGCTTTCGAACTTGTGCTGCGTCGAGAGCACGATCGAGGTCACGCCCACGGGCTTGCCGCCCTCATACCGCACCGAAAGCTGCGACTTGGCATCGGGGCCGAGCGTGGGTTCCTGCCCGGATTTGCGCACCTCGGCCAGACGGCGCAGGATCGCATGGGCGTAAAGGATCGGCGCGGGCATCAGCTCGGGCGTCTCGTCCGTCGCATAGCCGAACATGATGCCCTGATCGCCCGCCCCGTCCTTGTCGACGCCCTGGCTGATATGGGCGGATTGGGCGTGCAGGTAGTTGCTGAACTTCAGCGTCTTCCAGTGGAAATGTTCCTGTTCATAGCCGATGTCGCGCACGCAATCGCGCACGATGCCATCGACGTGGTGCAGGAAATCGTCAAGCTTTGCCTTGTCCGACAGGCCGACCTCCCCCCCGACGACGACCTGATTGGTCGTGGCGAAGGTTTCGCAGGCAACGCGGGCATTGGGTTCCTCGGCGATCAGCGCGTCCAGAACGGCATCCGAGATCCGGTCGCAGACCTTGTCGGGGTGCCCTTCCGAAACGGATTCGGAGGTGAAAACATAGTTCTGTCGGGACATGGGGAGTGCTCCATTGGTTCTACCCCCGTCCCGTCAGGAAGCCGTTGGGACGGTTGAACCTTTGCTAGACCCGCCCGGACACGCGGTCAACGCGATTGTTGCGCCTGAATGACGGAATTGCGCAGGCGAGGAATGCGATCAGCACGATGGCGGGCCAGTCGCCGGTCCGCGCGTAAAGCGTTTCGGGCAGCGAGGGTGGCAGCACGGCGTCGATCACGCCCTGCCGGTTCATCCCCAGTTCCGCCGTCACGCGCCCCTTGGCGTCGATCATCGCGCTGACGCCGGTATTCGCCGCCCGCGCCACCGGCAGGCCGAATTCGATGGCGATCAGCCGCGCCTGCGCCAGATGCTGCCACGGACCCGAGATATTGCCGAACCAGGCGTCGTTCGTCACCAGCATGATCCAGTCGGGCCGCCCGGGCACCCGCCGGATATCCTGCGGAAAGATCGATTCATAGCAGATCAGCGGCGCGACCCGGCCAAGCCGGCCAAGATCCAGCAGGGTTTCCGCCTTGCCCGGCGTATAGCCGTTGCCCTGCTGCGCGGCAAAGGCGCCGATGCCGATCTTGGCCATCAGATCGCCATAGGGGATATATTCGCCGAAGGGCACCAGATGCACCTTGTCGTAGACATCCTCGATCCGCGCATCCGGCCCGATCACCGCGAGGCTGTTGAAATAGCGCATGTCCTCGGATCGCTGGATGCCAAGGGCGACAGGTGCGCCCTGCGCGGCATTCGCAATCATCTCAATCCCTTGTCCGGCGCGGTTGAGAAGGAAGGGCACCGCCGTTTCCGGCCAGATCACCAGATCGGGGCGCGGCTGGCCGGGGGCCGGATCCTGCGCCGTCAGGTCGAGATGGCGGTAGAAGAATTCAAGCTGATGGTCCGGATCCCATTTCAGCGCCTGCGTCGCATCGGGCTGCACCAGCCGCAGATGCACGGGATCGGGACGCGGAGCCTCGGGCGCCGCCAGCCGCAGCGCACCTGTGCCCCATGCTCCGGCCAGAACCAGAACCGCCAGCCCCGTCCCCGCCCTGCGCCCCAGAACCCATGGCAGCGCGGCCAGCGCCAGCGTCAGCAGGCTCAGCCCGATCGGCCCGATCCATGCGGCAAGCTGCGCGACCGGCGTGCCGATCCAGATATGGCCGAACAGAACCCAGGGAAAGCCGGTGAAGACATAGGACCGCAGCGCATCCATCGCCGCCAGTCCCACCGCGATCCCCGCGGGACCGCGCACGAACCGCGCGCCCAGACCGCAGCCAAGCGCCCAGAACAGCCCCATCCCCGCCGCCATCAGCACCAGCGCGAAGGGGGCCATCCAGCCGTAGATCTCGGGTTCCACCATGAACGGCTCGACGATCCAGAACATGGCGACGAGCGCATAGCCGAAGCCGCCCGCAAAGCCCGTCCAGCCCGCGCGGGACCGCGCGGCCAGCGCGATCAGCCCGCTCAGCGCCGGAAGCGCCAGAAACCAGAGGCCAAAGGGCGCCTGCCCCAGTGCCGCAACGGCGCCAAGCGCGGCCGCCCCCGAAAGCACGGTCCATCGCGGACGCATGCGCAGGAATGGGGGCAGCCGCAGTTTCATGCGTTCACGCGGTCACTCGGCCGGGGCGACGCCGGGCAGACGCACCCGCATGCGCTTGATCCGGCGCGGATCGGCGTCGATGATTTCGTATTCGACGCCGTTCTCGCCCTTGATCACCTCGCCCCGCGCGGGAACGCGGCCGATCTGCATGAAGACGAGCCCGCCCATCGAATCGATTTCCTGCTCTTCCTCGGGTTCGGCCAGCGCCATGCCGATCTCGGCCTCGAAATCCTTGACCGGGGCGCGCGCCTGCACCACCCATTGGCCGGGCTTTTCAAGCTTCCAGTAACCGCCCTCGGCCTCGTCGTGTTCGTCCTCGATCTCGCCGATGACCTGTTCGATCAGGTCCTCCAGCGTCACGAGCCCGTCGACCCCGCCGTATTCGTCGATCACCAGCGCCATGTGGATGCGCTGCACCTGCATCTTTTGCAAAAGCACCCCGATCGGCATCGACGGCGGCACGTAAAGCAGCGGCCGCAGCAGCTTGCGCACCGAGAACCGGCCCCCGGGATTGCCGAAGCCGTATTCCAGCGCCAGATCCTTGAGGTGAACCAGACCCAGCGGCGTATCCAGCGTACCCTTGAAAACCGGCAGGCGCGAATACCCCTCGTTGCGGAAGACCTCGACCAGCTCGTCCCGAGTGATGGTGACGGGAACGGCGACGATCTCGACCTTCGGCACGGCAACATCGCCCACGCGCATATGCCGCAGGTTGCCAAGGCCGGGATGGCCCGTCACCCGCGCGCTCTGCGCCGATGGGTCGGGTTCCGCCGAATCATTATCCGCAAGGGAAGAGGCGCCCAAGGCGCCAAGAATGCGTCCGATGAACCCACGCGAGTGAGGTTCGGATGAACTGTCGCCCGCGTCGAGGTCCGACGAGGGCGCGGTGGCGGAGCTTGCTCCGTCAGCGACTTGTCCCATTTGTCCTTTCCAGATCACACGGCGATAATTGCCGCATCACATATCATATGGGTCGGATATCCCCATCCGGTCAAGGACCCTGATTTCGGTCCCCTCCATCAACAGGGCATCCCCCTCCCGGACATGATCATATCCGAGAAGATGCAGAATTCCATGCACGATCAGATGGGTCACATGGTCGGCAAGCGGCTTTTGGCCTTCTTCCGCCTCGCGCTGGCACGTCTCCCACGCGATAGCGATGTCGCCGATCGATTCGCGTTCATCGGGCAGGAAGGGTTCGGGCGCGTCGGGACGGCCACCTTCGTCCTCGGCGGCAAGGTCCTCGGCGGGCCAGCTCAGCACGTTGGTGGGCTTCGGCTTGTCGCGGAATTCGCCGTTCAGGACGGTGATGCGGGCGTCGTCGCAGGCGAGCAGGCTGACCTCGAACAGCGTGGGATCAAGGCCCTGATCCTCGAACACCGCCAAGGCGGCACGTTCGGCCAGCGCCGGAAGGTCGATGCCATTCCAGCGCTGGTCCTCGATGATGATATCAACCAGCGGCTCCATCGGCGCGGTCATAAGCGTCGATGATGCGCGCCACAAGGGGGTGACGCACGACATCCGCCGCGGTGAAGTAGTTGAAGGCGATGCCCTTCACGCCCTCAAGGATCCGCTCCGCGTCATGCAGGCCCGAGGCCACCCCGCGCGGCAGGTCGATCTGGCTGCGGTCGCCGGTGATGACCATGCGCGAGCCCTGCCCCAGACGGGTCAGGAACATCTTCATCTGCATGGTCGTGGCGTTCTGCGCCTCGTCGAGCACGACGAAGGCATTGGCCAGCGTGCGGCCCCGCATGAAGGCCAAGGGCGCGATCTCGATCCGCTTTTCCTCCATCAGCTTCTGCATCTGCTTCGCCGGAAGGAAGTCGTTCAGCGCGTCATAGAGCGGCTGCATGTAGGGATCGACCTTCTCCTTCATGTCGCCGGGCAGGAAGCCCAGACGCTCGCCCGCCTCGACGGCCGGACGCGACAGGATGATCTTGTCGACATGCCCGCCGATCAGCATGGTGACGCCCACGGCGACGGCCAGATAGGTCTTGCCGGTGCCCGCCGGGCCGATGCCGAAGCACAGCTCGTTCTCGAACAGCGAACGCACATAGGCCTTCTGCGCCTCGGTCCGGGGCTGGACCTGCTTCTTGCGGGTGCGGATTTCGTATTTGCCGGCCGCGAACATTTCGAGCTGTTCGTCCACGGTCATCCCGGCATTGCCCAGATCCGCCATGCGGATCGCCGCGTCGATTTCACCGGCGTCGATCGGCTTGCCCTGTTCCAGCCGCTGATAGAGCGAATGCAACACGCCCTGCGCCTGCATCTGCGCCTCGGGCGCGCCGACGATGGCAAGCTGGTTGCCCCGTCGCAGGATATGGACCGAGAGTTTATGCTCGATCTGGGCCAGATTGCGGTCGAATTGGCCGCACAGGTCGATCAACAGCCGGTTGTCGGGGAATTCAAGAAGCGCTTCGAATGTCTCTTGAGAGCGAGGCGGGGGTGTGATCGCGCTGAAGCCCAATAACGTCTCCCTTGGCTGGCTTGGGTAAAGATATGGTGCCCTGCACCTTCCGTTCACGCAAGCACTGGTTTCGGATGAATCGCGGCCGGGCTGAGATTTCACCAAACGGTCATGATTTTCGCCATTCGCACCAAGATTGGGGCGGCCTGCCCGTTTTTCAAGCAGGATGGGGATGAGGGGACCGGAGGCGGGGCCTCATGAAGAGGGATCCGCATGTGGAGAGCGCGCAGGGGGCCAGCCCCCTCGCCCGTTCCGGGCTCACCCCCGGGATATTTAGGGAAGAATGAAGGTGCCTTCATTTTCCGCAGACATGCCGGAGCGAGGCGGACAGGAGCGGTCTCCGCGCGACAGGGCGCGCGGATACGACTCCGATGCGGGGGGACGGTGGAGATGCGGGATTTACCGGATCAGTTCGCCGGCAAGGGAGTTCGGCGCGCTCGCGGTGATTCGGACGCGCGCGATCCGCCCCTGCATCGGTTCCTCGGCGCTGACGAAGACCGAATGGAGGTAGTCCGACTTGCCGACCCACTGGCCCGGCATCCGCCCGGCCTTTTCGAAAAGGACGCCGACCTCGCGGCCCACCATCGCCTCCTGCGCGGCGCGCTGCTGGCGGGTGATGAGCGCCTGCAACTCCTGCAACCGGGCATCGGCCACGTCGGAATCGACGCCCGCACGCTCGGCCGCCGGGGTGCCGGGGCGCGGCGAATATTTGAAGGAGAAGGCCGAGCCGTAGCCCACCGCCTCGATCAGCGCCAGCGTGTCGCGGTGGTCCTGATCGGTTTCACCGGGGAAGCCGACGATGAAATCCGACGACAGCATCATGTCCGGCCGCGCGGCGCGGATACGCTCGATCAGCCGCAGATAGTGTTCGGCGGTGTGATGGCGGTTCATCAGCTTCAGGATCCGGTCAGACCCCGACTGCACCGGCAGATGTAGATAGGGCATCAGCTTGGGTTCGTCGGCATGGGCCTCGATCAGTTCGTCCGACATGTCGTTCGGATGCGAGGTGGTGTAGCGGATGCGTTCCAGCCCCTCGATCGCCGCCAGCGCGCGCACCAGACGGCCAAGCCCCCAGGTTCCGTCCGCGCCGGCGCCGTGATAGCCGTTGACGTTCTGGCCGAGCAGCGTGATCTCGGACACGCCCCTGTCGACCAGCTTGCGCGCCTCGGTCAGGATCCGCTCGACCGGGCGGCTGACCTCGGCGCCGCGGGTATAGGGCACGACGCAGAAGGCGCAGAATTTGTCGCAGCCCTCCTGCACCGTCAGGAAGGCGGTGGGGCGGCCGGTCGCGGGCCGCTCGGGCAGCTTGTCGAACTTGTCCTCGATCGGGAATTCGGTGTCGACGGGCCGTTCGCCGCGCGCGACGGCGGCGACCATGTCCGGCAGGCGGTGGTAGTTCTGCGAGCCGACCACCAGATCGACCAGAGGCATGCGGCGCATGATCTCGGCGCCCTCGGCCTGCGCCACGCAGCCGGCGACGCCGATCCGCAGATCCGGTTTCGCCTCCTTGAACGGGCGCAGGCGGCCGAGGTCGGAATAGACCTTCTCGGCGGCCTTTTCCCGGATGTGGCAGGTGTTCAGCAGAACCATGTCGGCCTGCGCCGGATCATCGGTCAGCACATAGCCCTGCGCGCCCATGGCCTCGGCCATGCGCTCGCTGTCATAGACGTTCATCTGACAGCCGTAGGTCTTGATGTGCAGCTTCTTCACGGCGTCCGGCATGGCTTCCCCCGACGGTTTGCAAGGCTGCGTGATACGGCAAAAGACGGGTGCGACGCAACCGGTCCACCGCACCCCCCGGTTGCATTCGCCGGCGCGATCGCCAATCTTGCGGCAACGGAGCCGGACACAGGGCATCAATACCATGAATTACCCGTCGCTCGAGGCATTTCTGGATCAGCGGGTGCTGCGGCGGGCGAAAGGCCCCGTGGCGCTGATCCTGGTCGAGGATCGCGTCGAGGTGGAAAGCACGATCCGCCATCATCTGGACGCCGGGTTCCGCACGGTCCTGCTGCTGGCGCCGGCCGATCTGGGGCTGCCCGGGGATCTGGCGGACGCCGTGCATCACATCCATCACACCATGCGCGCGCCGGATGCGCTGACCGCCACGGTCAATCCGCTCATCGCCGCGGTACCGCAAGGGACATGGATGTATTACGGCTACAATGCCGAATACCTCTTCTACCCGTTTTGCGAAACGCGCACCGTGCGCGAGATGCTCGCCTTCCATACCGAGGAACGGCGCCCGGCGATGCTGACCTATGTGATCGACCTCTACGCCCCCGATCTGGCGCTTGACCCGAACGGGGTGAACCTGCGCGCGGCGATGCTGGACCGCGCGGGCTATTACGCGCTTGCCCGCCCCGATCCCGCCAATCACGGCCATCCGAAGGAACGGCAGCTCGATTTCTTCGGCGGGCTGCGCTGGCGGTTCGAGGAACATGTCGCGCCGCGTCAGCGCCGCATCGACCGCATTTCCCTGTTCCGCGCGGCGCCGGGGCTGGAACTGCGGCCCGATCACACGTTCAACATCGAGGAATACAACACCTATGCCTGCCCCTGGCATCACAACCTGACGGCGGCGGTGGCCTCTTTCCGGGCGGCGAAGGGGCTGAAATACAACCCGGCCTCCAGCTTTGCCGTCACCGATTTCCGCTGGTACAATTCGGTGCGGTTCGAATGGTGCGGCCAGCAGCTCATGGATCTTGGCCTGATGGAGCCCGGTCAGTGGTTCTGACCCCGCGGGGCGGATCGCCGCGCCCCCCTTTGCGCGGGTGCCGCGATGGGCTAGCACAGCGCGCGAAGGAGCCAGCCGCCAGATGACCGACCAGACCCAACGCAAGCGCCGCCCCGTCTCTCCGGCCGAGGCCGCGCTGCGCCGGCTTGCCGCCCCGATCGCGCCCGCCCTGCGGCGCGCGGGATGGCTGTCCGCCGTTTCGGAATGTCTCTGGGCCGGTCAGGCGGCCGTCGCGGCGCTGGCGATCGGCGGGCTGGTCAGCGGGCAGGCCGTGCTGTCGCCGGTCGCGGCGGCGCTGGTGTTTCTGGCGCTGGCAGCGGTGCGGGCGGGGCTCGACGCGCTGGCGGGGCGGCTTGCGCAGCGGGCGGCGAACCGGCTGGTCGCCGATGTGCGGTTGCAGCTCACCTCCGCCGCGCGGCAGACCCCGCGCGCGGATCGCCCGGCCCCGGCGGAGCTTGCCAGCCTTGCCGCCGAAAAGGCGGTGATGCTCGCCCCCTGGGCCGCGCGCTATCAGCCGGCGATGACCCGGGCGCGGATCGTGCCCGTCGTGCTGCTGGCGCTGACGGCCTATTTCAGCTGGGCGGCGGCGATCGTCCTCTTTGTCGCGGGGCCGCTGATCCCGGTCTTCATGGCGCTGGTCGGCATGGCGGCCAAGGAGGCGTCCGAGCGGCAGATGTCGGAAATCGGCTCGCTCAACGTGCTGCTGGCCGACCGTATCGCCGCCATCGCCGATCTGCGCCTGCTGGGGGCCGAGGCGCGGGCGGGCGCGGATCTGGCCACGGCCTCGGACGGGCTGCACCAGCGCACGATGAAGGTGCTGGCGGTGGCGTTCCTGTCCTCGACCGTGCTCGAACTGTTCTCGGCGCTCGGGGTGGCGATGGTCGCGGTCTATGTGGGCTTTGCCCTGCTGGGCGAGATCCGCTTTGGCGCCTGGGGCGGGCCGCTGTCGGTCGAGGCGGGGATCTTCCTGCTGATGATCGCGCCGGAATTCTTTCAGCCCCTGCGCGATCTGGCGGCGGCCTGGCATGACCGCGTTTCCGCGCAGGCGGTGGCCGAAGAGGCCGGCGAGGCGCAACGCGCCATCGCGGCTTCGGGCACCATCCTCGGGCATGGCGCGGCGGCGGAGCCGCTGCCCCCCGCGCCTTTCGGCTGGCACGGGCTGACGGTGCGGCCGGGACCGGAGGCCCCGCCCCTGCATTTCCCGGACGCCATGGTCGCCCCCGGAGGGGCGCTTGGCATCAAGGGGCCATCGGGCGCGGGCAAGACCACGCTGCTGGCCGCGCTCGGCGGGCTGATCCGCGCCGAAAGCGGCGAGATCCGCTGGGGCGATGTCGTGCTGGACGACGAGACCGCCGACCGGATCCGCGCCGGGATCGGCTGGCTGCCGCAGACCCCGCGCTTCATCGACGCGCCTTTGTCCGAGGCGCTGACCCTTGGCCGCCCGGGCGATCTGGCGGCGGCTTTGCGCGCGGCGCGGGCCGAAGATATCATCGCCGCCCTGCCCGGTGGCCTGTCGGCGCGGCTCGGCGATCTGGGCGGCGGCGTTTCGGGGGGCGAGGCGCGGCGGCTGATGATCGCGCGCGCCCATCACGCCGGGGCGCGGCTGATCCTTGCCGATGAGCCGACGGCCGATCTGGACCCCGATACCGCGGATGCGGTGCTGGCAGGGCTGATGACCCTGCGCGACATCGGCGCGGCGCTGATCGTCGCGAGCCACGACCCGCGCGTTCTGGCGGCGATGGAGCAGGTGCTGGAGATCGCGCCGCAGACGCCGGATACCGAAGCGGAGGCCGCGCAATGACCGTTCTTCTGCACCTCGCATGGCGGATCTTCCGCGATAGCCCCAAGGCCTTCCTGCGCGGCGCGGCGCTTGGCGTCACCGTGCTGGCGATGGGGGCGGCGCTTCTGGGCCTGTCGGGCTGGTTCGTCACCGCCTCGGCGGCAGCGGGCATCGCCGGGATCGGCATCGGCTTCGACTTCTTCCGTCCCTCGGCCGGGGTGCGGTTCCTCGCGCTTGGCCGCGCGGGCGCGCGCTACGGGGAACGGATGCTGACGCATGACGCCACGCTCCATGCGCTGGCGATGCTGCGCGGGCGGCTTTACGGCGGGGTGACGCGGCTGCCCTATGAGGCGCAGACCCGCCTGCGGGGGGCCGAGGCGCTGAACCGGCTGACCTCGGATGTCGATGCGCTGGACGGGCTGCTGTTGCGGCTGGTGCTGCCGGCGATCTCGGTCACGGTGGTGCTGGGCGGGGCCTTCGCGCTGCTGTGGTGGCTGGTGTCGCTGCCGGTCGCGACGGCGGTGCTGGCGGTCTTCCTCCTCGGCGGCGGAGTGGCGCTGCGCGCGACGGCGCGCAATGCCCGTGCGGTGGCCGAGGCCGATGAAACCGCGCTGCAGGACCTGCGCGCCCGCACGCTCGATCTGGCGCAGAGCCGCGCCGATCTGGCGGTGGCCGGCGCCTTGCTGCACCGCGAGGCCGGGGTGACGGCCGCCATAGATGCCTCGGCACGGCAGCGCAACGGGCTGGAACGGGTGGATCGCGCGGGCGGTGCGGCGCTGTCGATGACCACGGCGGCCGCGGCGGCGGCGGCGCTGGCCGTCGGCGGGATGCAGGCGCAACAAGGTGCGATCACGCCCGCGACGGCGGCCATCGGCTTTTTCGCGGCGCTCGCGCTTGGCGAGGGGATGGCACTTCTGCGCCGAGGTCTGGCGGAACTGGGCCGGATGGAAAGCGCCGCCGTCCGGGTCATGGCGCTGGCGAGCACCCCTGCCCGCCCGGCACCGGCGCGGCGGGCCGATCCCGTGCCGGGGGCGCCGCTGCTGTCGGTCGAGGCGCTGACCTGCCGCCGCGCGGGCGCGGCGCGCGACATTTTCGCGCCGGTCAGCTTCACCCTGCAGCGGGGGGAGACATTGCTGCTGACCGGCCCTTCGGGCGCAGGGAAATCGACGCTGCTGTCCATTCTGGCCGGGCTGATCGCACCCGATGCCGGCGCCGCGCGCCTGATGGGCCATGCCATCGCCGACTGGCCCGAGGCGGAGCTGCGCGATATCCTGACGCTGGTGCCGCAACGCTCGGCGCTGATCGCGGGGACGGTGCGGGAAAACCTGTCGCTCGCCCTGCCCCAAGGCACGGCGCTGGACGAGGCCCGCGCGTGGGAAGTGCTCGACACCCTCGCCCTTGGCGCGGTGCTGCGGGCGCGGGGCGGGCTCGACACCCGGCTCGGCGCGGGCGGATCGGGCCTGTCGGGCGGCCAGAGCCGGCGGCTGTGCCTTGCCCGCGCGATCCTGCGCGCGCCCAAGGTGCTGCTCCTCGACGAACCGACCGAGGGGCTGGACCCCGCCACCGCGCATCGGGTCCTGACCGGCCTGCGCCGGCTGCTGCCCGAAGCCGGCATCCTGATCGTCAGCCACCGGCGCGAGGATCTCGGCACCACCCCCCATCACATCCCGCTTTTCCCCGCGACGACCGTCTGAACCCGGCCCCGCCTGCGGCACATTGTCCGAAATGCCTACAAAACAGGCAAAAACAAAACGCTGCGACCATTGGTCTCTTTGATCCCGGTCAAAGTCCGGCAGAATTCGGCGCATTAGGGTGCATCGTGCTAATGAATAGGACGAATGCATTTGTGCAGCCCCGCGGGGATGCACTGCTTCGGAAATGGAGACGAGCATGGATTTCGGGATCGTCGAGCTGTCACGGCTGCAATTTGCCATGACAGCGATGTATCACTTCCTCTTCGTGCCGCTCACCCTTGGCCTTGCGGTCATCGTGGCGATCATGGAGACGGTCTATGTCATGACCGGCCGGCCGATGTGGCGGCAAATGACAAAATTCTGGGCCTCGCTGTTCGGCATCAATTTCGTGCTGGGCGTGGCGACCGGGCTCACCATGGAGTTCCAGTTCGGCATGAACTGGAGCTACTACAGCCATTACGTCGGAGACATCTTCGGCGCACCGCTGGCGATCGAGGGGCTGATGGCCTTCTTCCTCGAAGCCACCTTCGTCGGGCTGATGTTCTTCGGCTGGGACAAGCTGAGCCGGGTCAAGCACCTGATCGTCACCTGGCTCGTAGCCATAGGCACCAATTTTTCGGCACTGTGGATCCTTATCGCGAACGGCTGGATGCAGAACCCGGTCGGCGCCCGTTTCGACCCCGCGTCGATGCGGATGGAGATGACCTCCTTCTTCGACGTCCTGTTCAACCCCGTCGCGCAATCGAAATTCGTCCATACCGTCTCGGCGGGCTATGTGACCGCCGCGATCTTCGTTCTGGGGGTCTCGGCCTGGTTCCTGCTGAAGGGTCGCCATATCGAGCTTGCCCGCCGGTCGATCGCCGTCGCGGCATCGTTCGGTCTGGCCTCGGCCTTTTCGGTCGTGCTTCTGGGCGACGAATCCGGCTACGAGGCCGGGCTGAACCAGCGCATGAAGCTCGCCGCGATCGAGGCGATGTGGGAAACGGAACCGGCGCCTGCCTCTTTCACCGCCTTCGGCATTCCTGACCAGCAGGCGCGCGAGACGAAATACGCGATCCACATCCCCTATGCGATGGGGCTGATCGGCACGCGCTCGCTGGACCAGCAGATCCCCGGCATCAACGATCTGGTGGCCGAGGGCGAAGGGCGGATCCGCTCGGGCCTGATCGCCTATGACGCGCTGATGCAGATCCGCGCCAGCCACGGCGACGTCGCCCCCGAGGTCACCGCCGCCTTCGAGGAACATTCCGCCGATCTGGGCTATTCCTTCCTGCTGAAGCGCTACCTTGACGATCCGCGCCTCGCGACCGAGGAACAGATCGTGCAGGCCTCGTGGGATACCGTTCCGCAGGTCTTCCCGCTGTTCTGGGCGTTCCGGATCATGGTCGGGCTTGGCTTCGCCTTCATCGCGGTTCTGGGCTATTTCTTCGTCGTCACCAACTTCAAGGGCATGAACTACCCGCGTTGGGCACTGCGCACCGCGGTCATCATCATTCCCGCGCCGTGGATCGCGGCCGAGATGGGCTGGTTCGTCGCCGAATTCGGGCGTCAGCCCTGGACGGTGGACGGCATCCTGCCGACCGCGCTGTCGGTGTCGCATCTCAGCGTCGCCGATCTGCTGATCACGCTGGTGATCTTCGTCGCGCTCTACACCGTTCTCTTCATCATCGAGATGGGCCTGATGCTGAAATACATCCGGAAAGGCCCGCAGGACGATGTTGCGGAAACCGAAGAATGGATGGCGCGCCACAACGCCCGTCTGAGCGGCCAGAGCCCCAACATCCAGCCCGCGGAGTAACCGGACATGATTTTGCATGATCTTATCAGCCTTGATGTGCTGCGGGTGATCTGGTGGGTGCTTCTGGGCGTCCTGCTGATCGGCTTCGCGGTGATGGACGGCTTCGATCTGGGCGCGGCGACGCTGCTGCCCTTCGTCGCCAAGACCGACGCGGAACGCCGCGTCGTGATCAACACCGTCGGCCCGGTCTGGGAAGGCAATCAGGTCTGGCTGATCCTCGGCGGCGGCGCGATCTTCGCCGCGTGGCCGCCGCTTTACGCGGTCAGCTTCTCGGGATTCTATCTGGCGATCTTCGCCATCCTCGCGGCGCTGATCCTGCGCCCCGTCGGCTTCAAGTATCGGTCGAAGCGCGAAAGCGTGCGCTGGCGCCGCAACTGGGACTGGGCGCTGTTCATCGGCGGCGCGGTCCCGGCGCTGATCTTCGGCGTGGCCTGCGGCAACGTGCTGCAAGGCGTGCCGTTCCAGCTCAACGACATGCTGATGCCGATGTATCCCGGCCCGTTCTGGTGGAAGTTCCTCGCGCTGCTGAACCCGTTCGGGATCATGGGCGGGGTGGTGTCGCTGGCCATGCTGATCACGCTCGGCGCGGCGTGGATCTCGCTCAAGACCGAGGGTGAGGTGCAAAAGCGCGCGCAGGCCGTGGGCACCGTGTCGGGCATCGTCACGATCGTCGCCTATATCCTCGCCGGCGTGTGGATGGCCTACGGGATCGAAGCCTATCAGATCGTTTCCGTGGTGCCGGCGAACGGCCCCTCGAACCCGCTGATGACCGAGGTGGTGCGCGGCGGTTCATGGATGGACAGCTATGCCGCCCGTCCGTGGATCTGGATCGCGCCGATCCTGGGCATCGTGGGGCTGGGGCTCGCCGTGCTGGGCCTGCGGGCGGGACGCGAAGGCTCGACGATGATCTTCGCGCAGCTCGGGATTTTCGGGGTGATCTCCTCGGTCGGCCTGCCGATGTTCCCGTTCATCCTGCCGTCCTCGATCCAGCCGAATGCCTCGCTGACGGTCTGGGGGGCCTCGTCCTCGCAGCTCACGCTGTTCGTGATGCTGGTCTGCGCGCTCATCTTCGTGCCGATCATCCTCGCCTACACGGCCTGGGTCTACAAGGTGCTGTGGGGCAAGGTCACCGTGGCGGAAGTCACTGAAAAACACCACTATTACTGAGAAGGGATCACGGAATGTGGTATTTCGCATGGATCCTCGGGCTGCCGCTCGCCGCGCTGGTCGCGGTGGTGAACGCGATGTGGCTCGAGATACAGGAAGATCGCAAGGCCACGGAGCGCAAGCCGCTTCGCTGAACGTCCCCGACCGGATGCGGGGATGGCCCGCATCCGGCGGCGCATGCAACACCACCATTGGCCGCCTTGGCGGCCAATGGTTTTTTCCGGGCCGTGGCCGCGACGCGATTTCGACGACCCGTCGGACCTCCGGGATGAACAGCAGGCTCCGGCATCGCGCATGATTTCCGCTTTCCGGAGTGAGCGCATGCCCAAAGGGCGGCGCAACGGGGGCCCTGCCAGCTCAGCCGTTCCGGCATTCGACGGGATGTCCCTGCACCCGAAAGTTCTCTGATCCGCCTCATCCCCCGGAATATTCAGGGAAAGACGAGAGCCGTGAACCGCTTCGCGGGACCGGAGGATGTTTGCCGATATTCCGGGACACCTTATTTCCGACTAAAAGAATCGGCTTTACAAAGCGTAGTTTTTCACTCAGGTTATTGTCATCGAAACTGACTGGAACAGGAAAGCGGCGATGCAACACGTCCAACATCCCGCCCCCGCTTCCCCGGGGGCCCATCGTTCCGAAACGCCATTGAGCTTGCGTGATCTGGTCGAGGCCATCTGCACTGGCGTCGCCTCCACGCAGGGAATTGAAATGATGCTTGACAGAATCGAGGGACTCAAATGACCGCTCCGATGAACTTCGCCACGCAGAGCTATGCCCCCGCCCTGCCCGCCCATGATGCCCGCACGCTGACCGAGGGCGGGTCGCTGGCGCAGATCGCGCTCGACGGCCAGATCTACACGCTGCGCATCACCAAGGCCGGCAAGCTGATCCTGACAAAATAAGTCCGCCCGACCGCAGGACGGACCCGTTGAACCATCATCGTGACTTCGGACCGGCCTTGCCGGTCCTTTTTTCTTTGCTCCGGCATCGACGCTCAACGGTCGTGGATATTTCCCCTGCCTTCGGGAGCCGCATGCACGAGGCGCATGGCATTGCCGGGCGACGGACGGCCGGAAGCCGCCATAGCGGCGGGGGGTTCGGGCGGCATCTCCGCCACACGCGCCGGTTTCGACGTGCGGAATTGCGCGGCGGCCGCGGCCAGAGCCTGCGCCCCCCGGGTCAGCGCATGGCTCGCGGCGGTGGTCTCCTCGAACATCGCCGCGTTGTGCTGCGTCACCTGATCGAGCTGATTGACCGCGATATTGATTTCCGAAAGGCCCGAGGCCTGTTCATGCGACGAGGCCGCGATTTCCGCCATGCGCGAGGCGATATCGTTGACGGACACCAGGATCTTTTCCAGCGCATTGCCCGTTTCGCCGACCAGATCGACACCGCACCGGACATGATTCGTTGATGCCGTGATCAGCCCGTCGATTTCCCGCGCCGCATCCGAGGATCGTTGCGCGAGTGCCCGGACCTCGGAGGCGACGACCGCGAAGCCGCGGCCCGCCTCCCCGGCACGGGCGGCCTCGACCCCGGCATTGAGCGCCAGCAGGTTCGTCTGGAACGCGATATCGTCGATCACCCCGATGATGCGCGAGATCTTGCGCGACGATTCCTCGATCTCCCCCATCGCATCGACGGCTTCCTGCACGATCCGGCCGGAGCTTTCGGCGCTTTCCCGCGCCAGCTTCACGACCCGGTTGGCATCCATCACCCCAGCCGTCGCCGAACTGACCGATGCCGTCAGCTCATCCAGCGCCGCGGCAGTCTGTTCCAGCGTCGAGGCCTGACGTTCTGTGCGGTGGCTCAGATCCTCCGCCGCATCGCTGATGTCGCGGGCCTCGCGGTCGATGCTCGCCGCATTGTCGATCACCACCTGAATGGCTTCGGACAGGTTCTGCGCCGCCACATTGAAATCCTGCCGCAACTGTTCGTATTCAAAAGGAAAATCATCCCTGATATTGATCGAGAGATCGCCCGTGGACAGCGCCTTGAGACCGATCCGCAGCGCCTCCACCACCTGTTTCTGATCTTCCAGCATCGCATCCGCGCGTTCGCGTTCCGCCTTCAGCGCGACATGCGATTCGGTCACGTCATTCGCGATGAGGACGATCTTCAGCAGGCAGCCATGCCGGTCGGGGACCGAGGTCATGCTGCCTTCTGCGATGACCAGCGGACCGCCCGCGACGCGCAGGCTGAAACGTCCGACCACCGGCTCGAGCTGCTGCAACTGTTCCCAGAAGCCTAGGGTTTCGCAGCAGATCAGAGTTTCATACGACCGGCCCTGCAGATCTTCTGCGCTGATGCCAAGCGCCGTCGACAGGTTTTCGTTCACCCGCGTCACCCGGCCCTCGGGCGACAACTCCATGATCAGCTGCGTGTTTCCGATCGCCGAAAGCAAGGCCCGGTTCATGCGGATTTCCGTCACGTCGCGCCATTCGATGACGAAGCCGATCTGCCCCTTTTCGGGCAGCGAGATTTCGTTCACGTCCAGCCCGAAGCGCACGTCCCCGACGACGATATCGACGTGATAGGGCAGATTGGCCGGATCGCCGAGGATCTCGCGCAGGTGATCGGGCATGGCATGGAAATCGCCGATCGACCGGCCCACCAGATCCTCGGTCGGGAAATCCGCATGCGACAGCCGATATTCCTCCTGCCGTGACCTCAGGAGCCTGACGAGGGCATCGTTCACGTAGATGATGACGAAATCCGAATCCACCATCATCATCGCGGCGGAGGAGGTGCGGAAGGCCGTCCCCTGTATCGTTGCCTCCAGTTGCGCCGCCTCGGCCCGGGCAAGGTCGTCGCGCAGACCTCCAAGCGCGCGGGCCATGTCGCCGACCTCATCCCCCCGTTCGGTTCCCCGGATCGCCGTATCGTATCGGCCCTCGGCGATCTTGCGGATCATCTGCGTCAACTGGGTCAGCGGTCCCGAGACGGATCGCGCCAGCAACCCCGACACCGCCGCCAGCAGCGCCAGCACCAGCCCGCCATTCACCACCATCTCGCGCGCCAGCGCCCGGGCCGGAGCATAGATCTCCTTCGTGGTCTGTTCGACGATCGCGGCGAATCTGCGACCGAAAAGATCGACCGGCGCATAGGCGGAAATCACCTCGGTCCCGTCGATCCCGCGTCCGTCCTGCTGGCCGGCTTCGCCGCGCAGGGCGCGCGTCACCACGTCCTCCGGGATGTCGAATTTCCCGTCCACCGGGCGCGGAATATCCCGCAGCGGTGTCTGCAATGTCCGCCCGCCATCCACCAGATAGCCCTGTCCCGTGGAGCCGAGCGTGTTCGGGTCGCCCATCGTGTCGCTCAGCGGCGCCAGCGGCACCTCGAACACCAGCGCGCCAAGCACCTCGCCGCCTTCGGATCGCAGCGGCACGGACAGATAGACCACGCGCGGACTTCTGGGATGGGTGAAATCGCGGGTGAACAGCGAGATGAATGGCCCGGAACTCGTCCGCGCCTCCAGCGCCTCGCGCACGACGCGGACCAGATCGGGATCGTCGCGGTTTCCGTCGAACAGGTTGGTCGCGAAATTCGCATCCTTCTGATGGGAATAGAAAACTTCCCCGCCCGGCCCGACCAGAAAGATGTCCAGAAGGCCGTTCTGTTCGACCAGCGCCGAAAAGGTCCCGCTATAGCGGCGGTGCTGCAGGGTATAGTCGCTCAGATGCGGCACCACGCCCGGCTGGGAATATCCCCCATCGGGCGCAACATGGTCGACGAAGATCCGCCGCAGTTCCGGCCCCGGGTCGGGGCCGATCCGCTCCCACGCCGTCTGGAAATCCCGCGCGGCGCGCAAGGCCCCCGCGCTCAACCCCGCCGCGCGGATCGAGGAAAGCTGCTGCTCGGACCAGTGCCGCAACACCTCTCGGCGGCTGCCAAGCGCCTGTTCCAGCCGCTGCGTGCCATGGGTGATCAGCATGGTCGAGGCCAGATGGTAGGACGACAGCCCCATGATCGCCAGCGCCACGAAGGACACGGACACCAGCATGAGCGGCAGTTTCGTCCCGAGCCGCAGATTCAGCGCGATCGACATCCTTGTCTCCGACAACATTCCCGCGCGCGCCTTGCCCCCGAACCGGCTCCTTCATTCTTCCATAAATATCCCGGGGGTGAGGCCGCAGGCCGAGGGGGCAGCGCCCCCTTGCGCCCCATCCGAAACGCGCTTCCGGCACAGGTTGACCGCGGGACCTGAAGATTCGCTTAAAATTCCCGCGCCGGATCAGAGCCGGAATGCCGCCACCAACAGGCTGAAACGACGGGAAAACTCCGACCCGCCCAAGGTGCCGTCGAAAACCCGGTGCGGCGTCTTTCGGGCGCGCATCAGAATCGCCCGCGCCTGCCATCCCGGCAAGGCCGCCAGCCGCGCCGCATGCGACGCCCGCCGCAGCCCTGTCCGCGCCCGGCCAAGCCGATGCCACCCATCCGCCGCCAGGTCCGTCGCTTCGTCCGGGTGCAGTGCCGGGCGCCCGCGGCGGGCCATCTCAGGCACGGCCGTCAGCCAGGCCGCCAGTCCCGCCGCCGTTCCGAATTCCGACAACAGATCCAGCTCCGCCGGCGCCGCGCCAAGCGCCACCGCTGCGGCCCGGTAAACCTGCCCCGAGGTCGCGGCCAGATAGTCCCACACCTCCGCCGTATCCGCGAATCCCTCGGCCCAGCAATCCCGCCGCCGCGCCTCGGCAACGGTCAGCAGGGCCTCCGCCAGCGGCGGTTGAGCCGCCAGCGCGGGCCCAAGGATGTGGTCGGGCGCGCGCCCCTCTTCCGCCAGCTCCGACAGCGCATCCACCCACCATTGCAGACGCATCTCGGCCACCAGCGGCTCGGCCGAGGCCCAGGGTGCCCGCGCGATTTCCAGATTGACGGCATAAAGCGGCCACAGCCGCCCCCGCAGCTCCGCCGGGGTCGCCATCGTCGCGGCAAAACGGTCGGGATCGCCCGCCGCGACCAGATCGGCCGCGGCGGCCATGCTGGCGGCCAGATCGGTCATGCCGCCGCCGCGACAGGTTCCGCCCCATCGCGCGCCAGTTTCCAGTTGATCGCGTCCAGCAGCGCCTCGAACGAGGCATCGACGATATTCGCCGATACGCCCACGGTGGACCAGCGCCGGCCCTGTCCGTCCTCGCTGTCGATGATGACGCGGGTCACCGCCTCGGTCCCGCCATGGGTGATCCGCACCTTGAAATCGACAAGCTTCATGTCGTCGATGAAATGCTGATAGGGTCCCAGATCCTTGGCCAAAGCCGTCGCCAGCGCGTTCACCGGCCCGCCATCCGAGCCATCGGCGATCGTCCCTTCGGAGGCGCTCATCTTCCGCTCGCCACCGATCCGGACAACGACCAGCGCCTCGGACAGATGCCCCATCCGGCCCCGCGCATCGCGCTTGCGCTCGACCGTGACGCGGTAGCGCTCCACCTCGAAGAATTCCGGCATCAGGCCCAGATCGCGCCGCGCCAACAGCTCAAAGCTCGCCTGCGCGCCGTCATAGGCATAGCCATGCTCCTCGCGCAGCTTGATTTCCTCCAGAATCCCGGCCAGACGCGGGTCCTTCGGGTCGACCGCGATCCCCATCGCCGCCAGCCGCGCCCGCAGGTTCGACAGCCCCGCCTGATTGGACATCGGGATCAGCCGGCTGTTGCCGACCAGCTCCGGCGCGACATGTTCATAGGTCGCCGGATCCTTGAGGATCGCCGAGGCATGCAGCCCCGCCTTGTGCGTAAACGCCGAAGCCCCGACGTAGGGGGCCGAGCGCAGCGGCACCCGGTTGAGAATGTCGTCGAGCCGGCGCGAGATCCGCGTCAGCCCGCGCAGGGCCTCGGCCGGCACCCCGGTCACAAAGCGCGACCGGAACGGCTCCTTCAGCGCCAGCGTCGGGATCAGCGTCGTCAGATTCGCATTGCCGCAACGCTCGCCAAGACCGTTCAGCGTGCCCTGCACCTGCCGCACCCCGGCCTCGACCGCCGCCAGCGAACAGGCGACGGCGTTTCCGGTATCGTCATGCGCATGGATGCCCAGCCGGTCGCCCGGGATTCCCGCATCGATCACCGCCCGCACGATCCGGCCGATCTCGCCGGGCAGCGTGCCGCCATTCGTATCGCACAGCACGATCCAGCGCGCCCCGGCCTCAAACGCCGCGCGCAGACATTCCAGCGCATAGCCCGGATCGGCGCGATAACCGTCAAAGAAATGCTCCGCGTCGAACAACGCCTCGCGCGTCGCCGCCGCATGGGCGACCGAGGCGCGGATGTTTTCCACATTCTCCGCTAGCGACAGGCCAAGCGCCGCCGTCACCTGCCAGGGATGCGCCTTGCCGACCAGACAGACCGCCTCGGTCCCGGCATTCATCACCGCCGCCAGAACCTCGTCATTCGCGGCGGAGCGCCCGGCCCGCTTCGTCATCCCGAAGGCCGTGAAGGTCGCCCGCGTGCGCGGCCTCTCGGCAAAGAAATCGCTGTCGGTCGGATTCGCCCCGGGCCATCCCCCCTCGATGTAATCCACACCAAGCGTATCCAGCGCCCGCGCCACCGCGATCTTCTCGGCGACCGAGAATTGCACCCCCGCCGTTTGCTGGCCGTCGCGCAGCGTCGTATCGTAAAGATACAGCCGCTCCCGCAGATCCTGCTCGCTCATCTTCTCCTCCGTCAGCCCGGTTCCGTCAGTTCAGGGGCGGCAATCGCGCCGGATCGAAGCCCACGCCGGGCAGCAGTTCGACGCCCGCTTTCGACATCCGCACCTCGACCCCGGCATCCAGAAGCGCCGCCTTGAACGCATCCACCGGGGCGAAATCCTTCGCCTGCATCGCCGTCGCCCGCAGCGCCGCCAAATGATCCGCATGGGCCGTCAGATCCGCCTTCGGCGCCACCCAGTCGCCCATGTGATCCTCAAGCAGCCCCAGCATCCGCGCCGAGGTCTTCAGAAGCGCCGGATCCCCCGTCATCGCATGCAGCTCGGCAAGGGCGCCCGCTGTATTGAGGTCGTCGCTCAGCGCGGCGATGACCGAGGGCGCCGGGCTCGGAGCGGGCTCGATGCCCGCGACGAGACCACGCCACTTGCGCAACACCGCCTCGGCCTGCGCGGCCTTCTCGGCGGTCCAGTCCATCGGCTTCGTGTAATGCGTCTGCAGGAACACGAACCGGATCACCTCGCCCGGAATCCCCCGGTCCAGCAGGTCGCGCACGGTGAAGAAATTGCCGAGCGACTTCGACATCTTCTTGCCCTCGACCTGCAGCATTTCATTGTGCAACCAGTAGCGGGCAAAGCTCCCCTCGGGATGGGCGCAGCAGCTCTGCGCGATCTCGTTCTCATGATGCGGGAATTGCAGGTCGATGCCGCCGCCATGGATGTCGAACGTATCCCCCAGAAGCTCATATGACATCGCCGAGCATTCGATATGCCAGCCCGGACGCCCACGCCCCCAGGGGCTGTTCCAGCCCGGCAACTCTTCATCCGAAGGCTTCCACAGGACGAAATCCAGCGGATCCTCCTTGAAGGGCGCCACCTCGACCCGCGCGCCGGCAATCATGTCATCGACCGAGCGTCCCGACAGCGCGCCATAGTCCTGATACGACCGCACGCGGAACAGCACATGGCCATCCTTGGCATAGGCATGGCCCGACAGGATCAGACGCTCGATCATCGCGATCATCGCGCCGATATAGGCCGTCGCGCGCGGCTCCGCATCCGGGCGCAGCGCGCCGAGCGCATCCATATCGGCGTGATACCAGCCGATCGTCTCCACCGTGCGTTCGTGGATCAGCTGTTCCAGCGTGCCTTCCGCCCCCGCGTCCTTGCGCGCCTTCGCCGTCGCGTTGATCTTGTCATCGACATCGGTGAAATTGCGCACATAGGTCACGCTGTCCTCGCCATAGACATGGCGCAACAGGCGGTAGAGCACGTCGAAGACCACGACCGGCCGGGCATTGCCCAGATGCGCCCGGTCATAGACGGTGGGGCCGCACAGATACATCCGCACATCGTCGGGATCGATCGGGGCGAAGACCTCCTTGCGGCGGGTCTTGGAATTATGCAGGCGTAGCTCGGTCATGGGTCCTCGCGGGGCTTCGCGCGGGCCTGGCTGGTTCACCTGTAGGGATGGAAGAACGCGCCCGCGTGACGATGTCAGCGGATGATAATGATGCAGGTGGTGATGGCACGGATCTTCATGCCGCTCTTCTAGCCTGCCCGGCTCCGCCGCACAAGCGTTTCAAGCGTCAGGCCGCAATGGAACAGGCGACGGGGCGGAACGGCTCGATCCGCACGTCCCGGCCCTCGAAGGTGCAAAAGGCACCCTGCGGGATCTCGCTCCAGTCGTGCTCGCCCTCTTCCAGCGGTTCCGAGACCACCGCCTGCCCCATACGGCTGTCCGACCAGCGATGATACAGCGTCGGCGCCTGATCGTCCGAGGAATAGCGCACCGCATACAGCCTCTCGCCATCCGCCAGCGCCGCCGTCAGCCGCAGATAGGGCGCATGGCCGCGCGCCCGCGCGAGCGCCTCGAACCGCGCCGTCGCCCGTTCGAGCGCGCCTTTCGGATCCTGCTCCAGCCCCTCGGAAATCGCGACAAGGAACAGCGCCTCGCTGTCCGTCGCACCGCGCCGGAACGGGTAGAGATCGTCGGGAATCATCATCTCCGCCGCACGGCGAAAGGCGTCATAGCCGCCGATCTGGCCATTGTGCATGAAGGACCAGCGGCCATGGGTGAACGGATGGCAGTTGTTGCGCGAACTCGCCGTCCCGGTCGAGGCCCGCACATGCGCAAGGAACAGCCGCGATTTCACCGTCGCCGTCAGCGATTTCAGGTTCTGATCCGACCAGGCGGGCATCGCGTCGCGATAGAGCCCCGGTTCCGGCTTTTCGCCATACCACGCGATCCCGAAGCCATCGGCATTGATCGCCGTATGGCATTGCGTCGCGCACTGGCTTTGCCGGATCAGCGAATGGCCGGGCCGGCTGATGATGTCTTCAAGAAAGATCGGTTGCCCGATATAGGCCGCCCAACGACACATGCCCTGCCTCTGTTCGCCCGTCCGGCTTTCTGCGCCGCGGCAAAAGATAGCCGAACCGGACCATTTGTAAACGTGCGATGACGCCGCACATGGCATGATCATCGCCGAAAATCAGCGCCCTGTTCCCCGAAGATCAGGGAGGACCATTCCCCGCCGGCCCTGTCCCGCGCGCCTCACGCCCGAAACACCCCCTGCCTTCATTCTTCCACAAATATCCCGGGGGTGAATTTGCGCTCTAGCGCAAAGAGGGGGCAGCGCCCCCTGCTCCGCCCGCAGCATGCGAAACCGATACGAGGATGCGCCTAGTCCGCCGCCTCGACGACCACCAGATCCCGCTCCGACGTGCCATTGGTCAGCGCCAACGCGGCCTGATATTCCGGGCTGTGGTAGCAGGCTTCCGCCTGCTCCACGCTCGGGAACCAGATCACCACATGGCGCCCGCGTTCCCGGCCCTCAAGCGTCACGTAGCGCGTGCCGCGGGCGAGGATCCTGCCGCCGAACTTGTCGAAGGCCGGCCCCGCCGCCTTGGCATAGGCGCCATGCGCCTCCGGGTCGGTGACGGTGATATGCGCGATCCAATAGGCTCCCGGCATCTTACACCCCCGCGATCACGGCGCGCACCGCCGCCACGGCCTCTTCGGCCTTCGACGGATCCGAGCCGCCCGCCTGCGCCATGTCCGGACGGCCGCCGCCGCCCTTGCCGCCCAGAACGACCGCCGCCGCCTTGACCAGATCGACCGCAGAAACCCGCGCCGTCAGATCGCCGGTGACACCCGCCGCCACAGCCGCCTTGTCGCCGGTATCGGCCACGACCACCACCGCGCCGGACCCGATCCGCTCTTTCAGCGCATCGACGAGCGGCGGCAGATCCTTGCCCGTCACCCCCGACACGACCTGACCAAGGAATTTGATCCCGTTGATCTCCTCGGCCTCCGGCGTGCCCGAGGCACCGCCCGCCATGGCCAGCTCGCGGCGCAGTTGCGCCACTTCGTTCGTCAGATGGCGGCGTTCCTCGGCCAGCACATGGACGCGGTCCACCACCTCGCCCGGCGAGGTCTTCAGCACCGCCGCGACCTCGTGCAGCTTCTCGTCCTGCGCCTTGAGGTAATCGAGCGCCGCCTGCCCGGTCAGCGCCTCGAACCGGCGCACGCCGGCCGACGAGGCGCTGTCACCAAGCGCCACGAAGGCCCCGATGTCGCCCGTGCGGTTCACATGCGTGCCGCCGCACAGCTCGATCGAATAGGTCTTGCCGTCGGTGCCCTTGCCCGAGCCCGGCAGTTCGCCCATCGAGACGACGCGCACCTCATCGCCATATTTCTCCCCGAACAGGGCCTGCGCGCCAAGCGCGCGGGCATCGTCGGGCGCCATGATGCGGGTCGTCACCGGGGTGTTCTGGCGGATGAAATCGTTCACCTCATGCTCGACCCGGGTGACTTCCTCGGGCGTCATCGCCTTGGAATGGCTGAAGTCGAAGCGCAACCGGTCCTCGGCGTTCAGCGAGCCCTTCTGTGCTACGTGATCGCCAAGGGCGCGACGCAAAGCCTCGTTCAGCAGGTGGGTGGCCGAGTGGTTCGCCCGGATCGCCGAACGCCGCTTGTGGTCGACCTCGAGCTGCGCGCCCTGGCCTTGGCTGATCTCGCCCATCGTCACCTCGGCGACATGGATGAACACGCCCGCGACCTTGCGCGTGTCGGTCACATGCGCCTCGCCGGTCTCGGTGCGGATGATGCCCGCATCGCCGACCTGACCGCCCGATTCCGCATAGAACGGCGTCTGATTGACAACGATCTGCACCTTGCCCTTGGCGGTCTTGACGGGCTTGCCATCCTCGACCAGCGCAAGGATCTGGCCCTCCGCCGCCTCGGTGTCATAGCCGAGGAATTCGGTCACGCCCTTGTCAGCCGCGATCTCGAACCAGATTTTCGCATCCTTCGTCTCGCCCGACCCGGCCCAGCTGGCCCGCGCCTTGGCCTTCTGCTCGGCCATCGCGGCGTCGAAGCCGTTGGTGTCGACGGTGCGGCCCTTCTCGCGCAGCGCATCCTGCGTGAGATCGAGCGGGAAGCCATAGGTGTCATAGAGCTTGAAGGCCGCCTCGCCCGGCAGTTCCGCCCCTTCGGGCAGCTTCGCCAGTTCGTCGTCCAGAAGCTTCAGCCCGCGGTCCAGCGTCTGGCCGAACTTCGCCTCTTCGAGCTTCAGCGTCTCCTCGATCAGTGCCTCGGCGCGGACGAGTTCCGGATAGGCCGCGCCCATCTGCCGGATCAGCGCCGGAACCAGACGATACATCACCGGATCCTTGGCGCCCAGCATATGCGCATGGCGCGCGGCGCGGCGCAGGATGCGGCGCAGCACATAGCCGCGCCCGTCGTTCGAGGGCATCACCCCGTCGGCGATCAGGAAGGAGGTCGACCGCAGATGGTCGGCGATGACGCGGTGATGCACCTTGCCCGGGCCGTCCGGATCGGTGCTGGTGGCGTTCGCCGAGGCCTCGATCAGATAGCGCATCAGATCGGTGTCGTAGTTGTCCGTCTTGCCCTGCAGCAGCGCGCCGATCCGTTCGAGCCCCATGCCCGTGTCGATCGACTGCATGTCGAGCGTGCGCATCGAGCCGTCCTCGAACTGCTCGTTCTGCATGAAGACGTTGTTCCAGATCTCGATGAAACGGTCGCCGTCTTCCTCGGCCGAGCCGGGCGGGCCGCCCCAGATCTTGTCGCCGTGGTCGTAGAAGATTTCCGTGCAGGGGCCACAGGGGCCGGTCGGCCCCATCTGCCAGAAGTTGTCCTTGGTCGGGATGCGGATGATCCGGTCATCGGGCAGACCGGCGATCTTCTTCCACAGGGCCGCCGCCTCGTCATCCGTGTGATAGACGGTGACCAGCAGACGATCCTTCGGAATGTCGAAATCCTTCGTCAGCAATTCCCAGGCAAAGGTGATCGCGCCTTCCTTGAAATAATCGCCGAAGGAGAAATTCCCCAGCATTTCAAAGAAGGTGTGGTGGCGCGCCGTATAGCCCACATTATCGAGGTCATTGTGCTTGCCACCCGCGCGGACGCATTTCTGCGCGGTGGTGGCGCGGACGTAATCGCGCTTCTCGACGCCGGTGAAGCAGTTCTTGAACTGCACCATCCCGGCATTGGTGAACATCAGCGTCGGGTCGTTGCGCGGCACGAGCGGCGAGCTGGGCACCACGCGGTGGCCGTGTCGTTCAAAATAGCTCAGGAACGTCGAGCGGATATCGTTAAGGCTGGGCATGTCTGTGGCCTTCCGGAAGTTTGAACCCGTTTAGCGCCCACGCCCGCGCCTGTCCAGAAAGCAAAAGGCCGGGCGCGAAGGCCCGGCCTTGGTTTTGCTCACTCCTCGGTGACGGCGTCGTCGCCCTCGCCGCCCTGGAGGCCGAAGTCGAGCCCGTGGCTCGCGCGGATCTTGTCCTCGATCTCATAGGCGATGTCGGGGTTGGTGCGCAGGAACTGCTTGGCGTTCTCGCGGCCCTGGCCGATGCGCTCGTCGCCGTAGGAATACCAGGCACCGGATTTCTCCACTACGCCGGCCTTGACGCCAAGGTCGATCAGCTCGCCGACCTTGGAAATCCCCTCGCCATACATGATGTCGAACTCGACCTGACGGAACGGCGGCGCCACCTTGTTCTTGACCACCTTGACGCGGGTCGAGTTGCCCACCACCTCGTCGCGGTCCTTGATCGCGCCGGTGCGGCGGATGTCGAGCCGGACCGAGGCGTAGAATTTCAGCGCATTGCCGCCCGAGGTGGTTTCCGGGTTGCCGAACATCACGCCGATCTTCATGCGGATCTGGTTGATGAAGATCACCATGCAGTTCGACTTGCCGATCGAGGCGGTCAGCTTGCGCATCGCCTGGCTCATCAGCCGCGCCTGCGCGCCGACGGTGGCATCGCCCATGTCGCCCTCGATTTCCGCCTTCGGCGTCAGCGCGGCGACCGAATCGACCACCACCATGCTGACCGCGCCGGACCGCACCAGCGTATCGACGATTTCCAGCGCCTGTTCCCCGGTGTCGGGCTGCGAGATCAGCAGATCGTCGAGGTTCACCCCGAGCTTCTTAGCGTAAAGCGGGTCGAGCGCATGTTCCGCGTCGACAAAGGCGCAGACCCCGCCCTTCTTCTGTTCCTCGGCGATGCAATGCAGCGTCAGCGTGGTTTTCCCCGAGCTTTCCGGCCCGTAGATCTCGATGATCCGCCCCTTGGGCAGCCCGCCGATGCCAAGCGCGATGTCGAGGCCAAGCGATCCGGTCGAGGTCGATTCGATCTCGGCCGCCGGATTGTCGCCGCCGAGCTTCATGATCGCGCCCTTGCCGAACTGCCGTTCGATCTGCGCGAGAGCCGAATCCAGCGCCTTCTGCTTGTCCGCGTTGCGTTTGTCGTTCATCTCGAAAAGGCCTGCCGTTACTGCCATCTGACGCTTCCTTATCCCATAGCGCGTCGCCCACGGCAATCGCGGGGCCCAACGCGGGTGTTCACCACTCGTTCTCGCCAATATGAGAACTTTTCAGGAACAATTCAATCTATTTCCACCGGAAGATGCTGCGCGATCACGGTTAAGGAAAAGTTTACGGCGTTACCGCGCAATCCGTTCCTGCACCGTCGCCACCAGATCGCTGAGCGAGAACGGCTTGGGCAGGAAGGACGAGTTCGGAAACCGCGGCAACCCGTCGCGGAAGGCGTCCTCGGCATAGCCGGACATGAAGACCACGGCCGTTCCGGGGCGCTTCTCCATCGCCTTGGCGACCCAGCACGGCCCGTCCATCCCCGGCATGATCACATCGGAGACGAAGACATCGACCATCAGCGCCTCGTCCTCGAGGATTCTCAGCGCCTCTTCGCCGCTTTCCGCCTCGAACACCACATAGCCCCGCAGCTTCAGCGCCCGCGTCGCGAAAGCCCGGACCGGCGCTTCATCCTCCACCAGCAGGATCGTCGCCGAGGCGTCGGATTGTTCCGCCGCAGGCGCCTTCGGGGGCGCGGGGGCCGGCGGTGGCGCCTCCTCGATGCGGTCATAGGTCGGCAGCAGGATGGTGAAGGTCGTCCCCGCGCCGGGCGTGCTGTCGCAGAAGATATAGCCGCCGGTCTGCTTGACGATCCCGTAGACCGTCGAAAGGCCGAGCCCCGTCCCGTCCCCGGCGCGCTTGGTGGTGAAGAAGGGCTCGAAGATCTTGCCCATCACCTCCGGCGTGATGCCGGAGCCCTGATCGATCACCCGCACCTGAACGTAATCGCCATGCGGGATCGTCACATGGTCGCGGCCAAGCTCATCGCGCAGCGTCAGGTTGTCGGTCTCGATCCGGATCTCGCCGCCCGCGGGCATCGCGTCGCGCGCATTGACCACGAGGTTCATGATCACCTGTTCAAGCTGCCGCTTGTCGGCCCGGATCGGCCGGAGTTCCGGATCGTGCAGCAGCGTCAGCGCCACCCGCTCGCCCACCAGCCGGTTCAGCAGATGCGTCAGTTCCGAAAGCGTGTCGCGCAGGTCGAGCACCTCGGGGTTCATCGTCTGCTTGCGCGAGAAGGCCAGCAACTGCCGCACCAGCGCCGCCGCCCGGTTCACGTTCTGGCTGATCTGGTCCAGATCGGCATAATCCGGATCGGCCCGGTGATGGCGCAGCATCAGCAGGTCGCAATGCCCCGAGATGGCCGTCAGCAGATTGTTGAAATCATGCGCGACACCGCCCGCAAGCTGCCCGATCGCCTGCATCTTCTGCGCCTGCACGAATTGCGCCTCAAGCGTTTTCAGCTGCGTCGCGTCGGTCAGCACGGCGATGAAGCCAGAGCGCCCCTCGACCACCACGCGGCTGAGCATGACCTGCAGGAACAGTTCCGAGGGATGGCCGCGCAGGCGCATCACCTCGGGCCGGCGCTCGGCGCGTCCGGCGCGGGCATCGGCCACCCAGTCGGCCACGGGACGGCCCAGCCCCTCGAACAGATCGCCGAGGCCCCGACCGATCTCCACCTCGCCCATCAGGGCGCGGGCCGCCTGATTGGCGGCGATCACGCAGCCCCCCGCCGTCAGCCGGAGCATGGCGATCGGCAATGTCTCGAAGGCGGTCGGGTCATGGCTTTCCACCTTGCCCGCCGCGACCGGCAGGAAGATGATCCGGCGGTTGCCGCCGCTGGTGGCCTCGACCTCCGCCACGAAACAGCGCAGCAGGCCGGAGAGCGTCTGGAGTTCGTGCTCCTCCCCGGGGCGCAGCGGCAGATCGGTGACGATCCGTTCCAGATCGTTCCGCTCCGCCCCGATCAGGGCGCGCAGCGCCTCATTGACCGACAGCACGACGCCCGAGCGCGACAGCACCAGCTGCGGCAGCGCGCCGGTGTCATCCGCGCCGGTATCGGCGACATCCTCGATCCGCCACAGATAGGTCTTCCGGCCGATCACATGCACGGAAACGCGGGTCCGCCCCTGCCCCGTCACCACATCCTCATGCGCCGCGCCGCGTTGCCGTGCGCGCGATTGCAGCCGTGCGAGCAACGGATCCGGATGGGCGAAACGGTCGAGCAGCGCGGCAGAGACGGTGGCCGCCGATGAGGCCGCGGCGGCATTCCGGTACAGGATGGCCCCGTCCCCATCCGCCGCAAGGCAGCGCGCGCCATCCGCCCCCAGAACACGACCCAGCCGGTAGCGCAGCCACAGCCCGCGCAGGCGCCGTGCCTGCCGCACCAGAACCATGCCCACCACCAGTACCAGCAGGCTGCCGGCGATGGTCAGAAGCAGCGTCGAGATGACGGGATGCGGCAGCACGCCGCCCACGATCCCCGTCGCGATACCCAAACCAAGCAGCCACGCCTCGCGCAGCGGGCCGCCATTCCCCGTCCGCCGCCGCGCCCCGAGCTGAAGCGTGTTCGCCTCCTTCACCTGTCACCCGCCCCACAGATCCCGTCCGGATCCCGCCGCCTGTATCCGAAGGACAAGGGCGACGGCCCGCTCTTTCGGACCTGTCTAATGCCGCCTGGTTAACGAAGAATTAACAGTCATCTCAGGCGATGCAACTGCGCGGCGTAGAAGCCATCGGCCGCCTCCTCCGCGGGGCCGAGCGGCAGAAAGCGATGCTCCGCCACGATCCCGAAGATGCCCTGTTCGGCAAAACGGCGGATCTGCGCGCCGTTCTCGCAGTCCAGCAACGAGCAGGTCATATACAGCAGCGCCCCGCCCGGAGCCACATGCCGCGCGGCGGCGGCAAGGATCTCCTGCTGAAGACCCGCAAGCCGCGCCAGCGCCTCGGGCGTCAGCCGCCATTTCGCATCGGGCGTGCGCCGCCATGTGCCGGACCCCGAACAGGGCGCATCCACCATGACCAGATCGAACATCCCCGAAACGCCGCCCGGCGGTGCCAGCGCGAGCCGTGCCCCCGCGCGCTTCGCCCGGGCCGGGATGTCGCGCATCCGCCCCGGGTCGATGTCATGCGCCACGATCCGCGCGTCCGGCGCCCGCGCGGCCAGCGCCAGCGCCTTGCCGCCTCCGCCCGCGCAGTAGTCCAGGACGCGCGCACGACCCTCGGGCGCGGCGGTGGCCACCGCCGCCTGAGACGCCGCATCCTGCAATTCCACCAGCCCGTCGCGATAGGCCGCGCAGGATTGCACCTTGCGCGCGCCCGAGATCACCCGCAGCGCGGTTTCGGCCAGCGGATGCGGCAGGCTGTCGATCCCCTCGGCGGCAAGGGCGGCCTGCGCCCCCGCCCGGTCGGTCCGCGCCGTGTTGACCCGCAGGAAGACCGGCGCGCGGCCCCGCATCGCAAGGCTCACCGCCGCGAAATCCGCACCCAGATCCGCCGCGAGTTGTGGCCGCAGCCAGTCTGGCCAGTCGTGCAGGGCAAGCGCGCCGGCCTCCGGCAGCGGCGCGGCCAGCAGCGCAGCCTCCTCCGCCGTCAGGGGCGCGGGCGCATGGCCTTCGCCGGTGAACAGCGTCGCGGCGTCCGCCCCCTGCACCCGCAATAGCCCGAGGATCAGGTTCCGGCCGCTCTCGCCCCCGCCCAACAGGGCGAAGCTGCCCCGGCAGCGCAGCGCGTCGAAGACGTGATCGCGCACCGCCGCCCGGTCGCCCGAACCGGCATAGCGGCTCGCCCGCGCCCAGTTGGTCAGCGCCTGTTCGGCAGGCGCGCCCTCGCGGATCGCATCGAGGATCGTGATCGCGGCGGAAAGGCGGGCGGCAGGGGTCATCGGAAGCTCCTTTCCTCCGATCTAGCCGGGGTGGGCGTCCGGCTCAACCCGGCATTCCCGCGATCGTGGTTCAGGGCCACGATCGTGGGGGAGGTGGATAGGGCGCAAGGGGGCGCCGCCCCCTCTTTGCCTGACGGCAAATTCACCCCCGGGATATTTGAGGAAGGATGAAAGGCAGAAGGGACGCCTTGCCCATCATTCGATGTCGAAGACGACGCCTTGCGCCAGCGGCAGGTCGCGCGAATAGTTCACGGTGTTGGTCGCGCGGCGCATGTAGCCCTTCCACGCATCCGATCCGCTTTCGCGTCCGCCGCCGGTTTCCTTCTCGCCGCCGAAGGCGCCACCGATTTCCGCGCCCGAGGTGCCGATGTTGACATTGGCGATGCCGCAATCCGACCCGGCGGCAGAAAGGAACAGCTCCGCCTCCTGCAGATCGCGGGTGAAGACCGAGGACGACAGCCCCGCTGCCACACCATTCTGCAGGGCGATCGCCTGTTCGAAATCGCTGTAGCGCTGGACGTAGAGGATGGGCGCGAAGGTTTCCTCGGTCATCGGCGCGACCTGTTCGGCCATCTCGACGATCGCCGGGCGCACGTAATAGCCGCCGGGCGGCACCTCGACCCGTTCGCCGCCATGCAGCTTGCCGCCCATGGTCGCGGCGGCGTTCAGCGCGGCCTGCATGCCCTCGAACGCGGCGCGGTCGATCAGCGGGCCGACCAGCGCGTCGCTCTCCAGCGGATTGCCGACCCTGACGCTGGCATAGGCCTTCACCAGCCGCGGCACGAAGGCGTCATAGATGCTGTCATGCACGAACAGCCGCCGGAGCGAGGTGCAGCGCTGCCCCGCCGTGCCCATCGCGCCGAAGGCCACGGCCCGCAGCGTCATATCCAGATCGGCCGAGGGACAGACGATCCCCGCGTTGTTGCCGCCGAGTTCGAGGATCGAGCGTCCGAACCGCGCCGCGACCTTCGGCCCGACGATCCGCCCCATCCGGGTCGAGCCGGTGGCCGAGATCAGCGGCACATCCGGGCTGTCGACCAGCGCTTCGCCGACCTCCGGCCCGCCGATCAGAAGCTGCGCCAGATGCGCGGGCGCATCGCCAAAGCGCGCCAGCGCGCGATCCAGAACCGCCTGCGCGGCGATCGCCGTCAACGGCGTTTTCTCCGACGGTTTCCACAGCACCGGATTGCCACAGACCAGCGCCAGCGCCGTATTCCACGACCAGACCGCGACGGGGAAGTTGAAGGCCGAGATGATCCCCACGGGCCCCAGCGGATGCCAGGTTTCCATCATCCGGTGGCCGGGGCGTTCCGTGGCGATGGTCAGCCCGTAGATCTGCCGCGACAGGCCCACGGCGAAATCGCAGATGTCGATCATTTCCTGCACCTCGCCCAGCCCCTCGGACGGGATCTTGCCCGCCTCGATCGAGACGAGCCGACCGAGATCGGCCTTGGCGGCGCGCAGCTCCTCCGCCCAGAGGCGGACAAGCTCGCCCCGGCGTGGCGCGGGCACCAGCCGCCAGGCGGTGAAGGCCGCCTTCGCGCGGGCGATCGCCTCCTGGGTCGTGGCCTCGGTATCGGGGGTCAGTTCCGCCAGCCTTTCGCCGGTCAGGGGGGTGAAGCTTTCCATCGTGCCGCCGGTGAAGCGGTTCGTGTCGACGCCAAGCCCGGTCAGGATCGTTGCGGTTTCGGTCGTAAGAGTCATGCGGTTTCCTTCAGGGGTCAGGTGGCTCAGAGCCGGTCGGAGACGGTATGCAAAAGCCCGGAGCCCACGGCATACCATGCGGATTTCAGGCCGCGCAATGCGGCGGGTTCGACGGGGGTGACGGGCAAGGGCATTTCCCCGATGGACCATTCGCCCAGAACGTGCCGCGCCAGCGCCCTGCCGCAGACGGTGCCCGGCGCGATGCCGCGCCCGTTGTAGCCGCAGATCGCGACGGCATTGGGGCCGGGCTGGTGCAGGCGCGGCAGCGCATCCGCCGTCATGCCGATCCGCCCCCACCAGAAGGTCTCGAAGCCCACGCCCTTCAGTTGCGGAAAGACCCGGTGCATGGCGCGCAGGGCCCAGGCGTGATGGGCCGCGCGCTCGGCCGCCGCGAAAGCGCCGCCAAGCCGCCCGACCGATCCCCAGACGAGCCGCCCCGCCTGATCCATGCGAAAGGAGGACAGCACCTCGGGCGTGTCCCAGCAGCCCTCCCGCCCCGGCAGGATCGAACCCGCCAGATCCGGGGGCAGCGGCGGCGTCGCCATGTTGAAATAGGGAAGGATCACCTGTTCGGTCAGGATCTGCGGAAAGACCTGCGCGGTATAGGCATCCGTCGCCGGGATCAGCCATTCCGCCCGCAGCGTGCCGCGCGCGGTGCGCAGAACCCATTCCGTGCCGTCATGGGACACGTCGGTCACCGCCGCGTCGCCGTGGATCCGCGCCCCGGCCGCCAGCGCCGCGCACGCAAGCCCCCGCGCATAGGCCAGCGGCTGGATCGTGCCCGCGCGGTGGTCGAGCAGCGATCCCGCATAGTCACCGCCACCCAGACGGCGCCGGGTTTCCCCGGCCGACAGCAGCTCGACCGGCGCGCCGCGCGCCCGCCATTGCTGCATCCGGTTGGTGATCTCGCGCAGGCCCTTGTCGCCCACGGCCAGATGCAGGGTGCCGCGATGCACCGCCTCGCAGGTAATGCCAAGCCGTTCGACCAGCGCGAAGACCTCGGCCGGCGCATTGCCAAGGAAATCCAGCAGCCGGCTGCCGTAATCCGCGCCCAGAACGCCGGGCAGGTCATCCGGCATCACCCACATCCCGGCATTGACCAGCCCGACATTGCGCCCCGAGGCGCCAAAGCCCGGCTCGGCGGCCTCCAGCACGGTGACCGCCCTGCCCGCCTCCGCCAGATGCAGCGCGGCGGAGAGGCCGGTATAGCCCGCACCGATGATCGCGACGCGGGTGCGCTGGTCGCCCTCGAACGGCGGCAGCGCCGGCGCCGCGGGCGCCGAGCGTTCCCAAAGACCATGACTGCGGGAATCACCGCGCATCTCTTGCCCCCGAATGGCCCGATCCTGTGACAGGACTGGGCGAAAGCCCGGGCGGGCGCCAGTTCCATATCCTCCACAGGTCATTCCATGTGAGAATGAGTTGATGTAGGTTTCCGCGCGATCCTGCCCTGTCCGGGCAAGCAAACCACCACCATCATTCCGAACGGGAATGTTACGCCCATGCGCACGCCACGCCGCTTTCTGCCTTCGTTGTCCCTTTTGCAGGCCTTCGAGGCGACCGCGCGGCTGAATTCCGTCACCATGGCGGCGCAGGAACTGTCGCTGACGCAAAGCGCCGTCTCGCGGCAGATCCGTGCGCTGGAGGAACAGATCGGCACGGCCCTTTTCCACCGCGAAAAGCAGAGCCTGCGGCTTACCCACGGCGGCGCAGCCTATGCCCGCGAGGTGCGCGAGGCGCTGGCGCGGATCTCGCAGGCCTCAATGAACCTGCGCGCCAATCCGCATGGGGGAACGCTGTCGCTCGCCATCCTGCCGACCTTTGGCACGCGCTGGCTGGCGCCGCGTCTGCCGGCCTTTCTGGCCCAGCATCCGGGGATCACCATCAACCTCGTCACCCGTCTGCGCCCCATCGATTTCGCGGCCGAGGCCGTCGATGCCGCGATCCAGTTCGGCCGCGCCGACTGGCCGGGCGGGCGGGTGCTGCGGCTGATGGGCGAACAGGTGGTGCCCGCCTGCGCGCCCGACCTTGCCGCAAGGTTCGGCTTTGCCACGGTGGCCGACCTGCCCGGGGCGCCGCTTCTGCACCTGACCTCGCGCCCCGATGCGTGGGAAAGGTATCTGGAACATCACGGGATCGACCCGGGACAGATCCACGGCATGCTGTTCGACCAGTTCGCCACGGTGGCGCAGGCGGCGGCCTCGGGGCTCGGGGTCGCGCTGCTGCCCACCTTCCTGATCGAGGATGAAATCGCACGCGGCCGCCTTGTCTGTCCCGTGGGCTTGCCGATGCGCTCGAAACAGGCCTATCACCTGTGCTGGCCCGCCGATCATGACGATCACCCGCCGCTGAGCCGCTTCCGCGACTGGCTGGTCCGCGAAACCCGCGCCTTCGAGGCCGCAAGCCCCTGATCCCCCTTGCGCTTTCATGCCGGATCGCCTTTGTCTGCGACAAACGGAGGACCACATGCACAAGGTGATTTTCGACACCGACCCCGGCGTGGACGATGCGCTGGCGCTGTATTACCTGCACCGCCACCCGCAGGTGGACCTGCTGGCGATCACCACGGTCTTCGGCAATGCACCCGTCGAAACGACGACCCGCAACGCCCTGTTCCTGAAGGACTCCTGGGGCATCACCGCGCCCGTCGCCATGGGCGCCGCGCACCCCCTGTCCGGCCCGGACGAGGCGCATTGGCCCACGCATATCCACGGGCGCGACGGGCTCGGCAATATCGACGCGCCCGAACCCGCGGCGCAGCCCGATCCGCGCCCGGCGCATCAGGTGATCGTCGACACGATCCGCGCCCATCCGGGCGAGGTCACGCTCGTCGCCGTCGGACGCATGACCAATCTGGCGCAGGCGCTCCGCGCCGCGCCGGAGATCGCCGCACAGGCGAAACAGGTGGTGGTGATGGGCGGCGCCTTCGCCGTGCCGGGCAATGTCACCCCGGCGGCCGAGGCGAACCTTCACGGCGATGCCCTCGCGGCGGATGAGGTCTTCGCCGCCTCCTGGCCCGTCGTTGCAGTCGGCCTCGACGTGACGCGACAGGTCGAGATGACGCGCGCGGAACTCGCCGATCTGGCCCGACAGGGTAAACCCGAGGTCGCACTCCTGCGCGATCTGTCGCAGGATTACATCGCCTTTTACGAGGCGCTGAACCACCGCGGCATGGTCGTCCATGACTGCTGCGCCTGCGTTCTGGTCACCGACCCCGACCTCTTCACCCGCCGCACCGCGCGCATCCGCGTGCTGACGGAAGGCATCGGCCGGGGCGCGACCGTGGCCGCGCCCCTCGACATGCGCTTCCCGCCCGGCGACTGGGACAGCGCCCCGGCACAGGACTACTGCACCGCCATCCGCGCCGAAGCCGTGCACGAACGCATCACCCGCCTGCTCTCGGCGCGCGAAGGCTGACAGGCACAATCCGCGCGCCGCTCCTGCTTTCGTGTTTCCATAAATATCCCGGGGGTGAGGCGCTTGCGCCGAGGGGGCTGGCCCCCTCGCCACGCATCGGCACGCACGGCGCTTCCGGTCTGCCGCTGCCCTCAGGCAGAAATCTGCCCGGAGCGCAGCGCCTTGCGCCGGGCGACGCGCTGGCGGATCGCCTCGATATCGGTCACCGGGGTCGCGGCGAAAAGCTGCCGGGTATAGGGATGCTTCGGATTGGCGAAGATCTCGTCCCGGCTGCCCTGTTCGACCACATCGCCCTTGTGCATCACCATCACGTCGTCGGCGATATAACGGATCACCGAGAGGTCATGGCTGATGAACACATAGGTCAGGCCGAATTCCTCCTGCAGATCCGCCAGCAGATTCAGCACCTGCGCCTGCACCGACAGATCGAGCGCCGAGACGGGCTCGTCCAGCACCAGCAGCGCCGGGTTCAGCATCAGCGCCCGCGCAATCGCGATCCGCTGCCGCTGGCCGCCGGAAAACATATGCGGATAGCGGTTGAAATGCTCGGGCGCGAGGCCCACGCGCGTCAGCATCGCCTCGGCCCGCGCGCGCCGCTCGGCGGCGGGCAACTTGGTGTTCAGCAGCAGCGGCTCCATCAGGACGTCGCCCACCTTCTGGCGCGGATTGAGCGAGCCATAGGGGTTCTGGAACACCATCTGCACCTTGGCGCGCAGGGTGTGATCGGGGCGCTTCTTCGAGATATCGACCTCCTGCCCGTCGATCTTCAGCACGCCGCCCGACTGATGGTCGATCAGCGTAACGATCCGCGCGAGCGTCGACTTGCCCGAACCGGATTCCCCCACGATCGCCAGCGTCTTGCCCTTTTCCACCGCGAAGGAGGCGCCCTTGACCGCGCGCACCGTCTTGGCCCCGCCGAACATGCCGCCGGGCACGTCGTAATCCTGCGTCAGATCGATGCCTTCGACGACATAGCTCATTTGCTCACCCCCTCAGCACCGAAGAAATCCGAAACCGTCGGCAGCCGGTCCCCCGTGGCGTTCTCCGGCAGGGCCGAGAGCAGCGCGCGCGTATAGGGGCTTTTCGGCGCCTCGAAGAGGCTCAGCACATCGGCCTCTTCCATCTTGTGGCCCTTGTATTGCACGATCACCCGGTCGGCGGTTTCCGCGACCACCCCCATGTCATGGGTGATCAGGATCAGCGCCATCCCGTGTTTCTCCTGCAGATCCATCAGCAGGTCGAGGATCTGCGCCTGAATCGTCACATCCAGCGCCGTGGTGGGTTCATCCGCGATCAGCAGCCGCGGATTGGTGGCGATGGCCATGGCGATCATCACCCGCTGGCACTGCCCGCCCGACATCTGATGCGGATAGGCGCGGATCTTGGCGTCGGGCTCGGGGATGCCGACGGCCTTGAACAGCTCGATCGCGCGCGCCCGCGCGGCGTGGTGCGAAAGACCGAGGTTGAGGCGCAGCACCTCCTCGATCTGGAAGCCCACGGTGAAGGACGGGTTGAGCGAGGCGATCGGTTCCTGAAAGATCATCGTGATCTCGCGGCCGATGACGCGCCGGCGTTCCTGCGCGGTCATCTGCAGCAGGTTGTGGCCGTCAAAGGTCATCTCGTCCGCCGTCACCGTGGCGGTGTCGGGCAACAGCCCCATCACCGCCAGCATGGACACGGATTTCCCCGACCCGGATTCGCCGACGATCGCCAGCACCTCGCGCGCATCGACGGAAACGTCGATCCCGTCGACGGCGGTGAAGCTGCCCGTGGAGGTGGCGAACCGGACGGTGAGGTTGCGGATGTTCAGCAATGCCATGACCTCAGCCCTTCTTCAGTTTCGGGTCGAGCGCATCGCGCAGCCCGTCGCCCATCAGGTTGATCGCCAGCACCGAGATCAGGATCGCCAGCCCCGGGAAGGTCACCACCCACCAGGCGCGCAGGATGAATTCGCGCGCCTCGGCCAGCATCGTGCCCCATTCGGACGCGGGCGGCTGCGCCCCCATGCCGAGGAAGCCCAGGGCCGCCGCGTCGAGGATCGCCGAGGAAAACGACAGCGTCGCCTGCACGATCAGCGGCGCGAGGCAGTTGGGCAGGATGGTCTTGAACATCAGACGCAGGTTGCCCGCCCCCGCGACCCGCGCGGCCGTGACATATTCGCGCGCCTTTTCCCCCATCACCGCCGCCCGCGTCAGCCGCGCGAAATGCGGCTGGTAGACGATGGCGATGGCGATCATCGCGTTCAAGAGCCCCGGCCCCAGAACGGCGACCAGAACCAGCGCCAGCAGCAGCGACGGGAACGCCAGAACCACATCCATCACCCGCATGATGACGGTATCGACCCAGCCGCCGAAGAACCCGGCGAGCGTGCCGATCAGGATCCCGCCGACCACCGCGATGGACACGACGACGATGCCGATGAACAGCGAATACTGCGCCCCGTAGATCAGCCGCGAAAGCATGTCGCGCCCGACCGCGTCGGTGCCCAGAAGGTAGGCGGAACGCCCGCCCTCCTGCCAGACCGGCGGCACCAGCAGCGCGTCGCGATACTGCATCGTCGGATCATGCGGCGCGATCACCGGCGCGAAGACGGCGGCAAAGACCAGCAGGATGAACACGACCAGACCCGCGACCGCGCCCCGGTTCTGCCGGAAGTGATACCAGAAATCGGCAACCATCCGGCGCCGGATCGCCGCATCGGAAAGCTTGACTGCGGTGTCGGTCATTTGTGGCGGATCCTCGGGTTGATGAGACCATAGGTCAGGTCGACGATCAGGTTCACGATCATCACGATGGCGGCGATCAGCAGCAGCCCCGACTGCACCACCGGATAGTCGCGGCGCGAGATGGAATCGATCATCCATTTGCCGATGCCGGGCCAGCTGAAGATCGTCTCGGTCAGGATGGCGCCGGCCATCAGCACGCCGATCTGCAAGCCGATCGTGGTGATCACCGGGATCATCGCGTTGCGCAGGGCATGGACCATGACGACACGCGAATAGGGCATGCCCTTGGCCTTGGCGGTGCGGACGTAATCCTCGCCCATCACCTCGAGCATGGCGGAGCGGGTCTGCCGCGCGATCACCGCCAGCGGGATCGTCGCCAGCACGATGGACGGCAGGATCAGGTGCGAGAAGGCCGAGGCGAAGGCTCCCTTCTGCCCCGACAGCAGGCTGTCGATCAGCATGAAGCCCGTCACCGGCGGGAAGAAGAACATCAGGCTGATGCGGCCCGACACCGGCGTCCATTGCAGGATGCCGGAAAAGAAGATGATGAGCAGAAGCCCCCACCAGAAGATCGGCATGGAAAATCCGACCAGCGCCGCGGTCATCGACACCTGATCGAACCACGAGCCGCGCTTGATCGCCGCCAGAACGCCCACCGGCACGCCGATCAGCGTCGCCAGCAGGATAGCGACGATGCCCAGCTCCATCGTCGCCGGAAACAGCGCGAGGAATTCCGTCAGCACGGGTTTCTTCGTCACCAGCGAATTGCCCAGATCGCCGTGCAGCAGCCGCACCAGAAAGTCGAGATACTGCATCAGGAAGGGTTTGTCATAGCCGAGCTGATGCGCGAGCTCCGCATGGCGCTCGGGCGACAGGCCGCGTTCCCCCGCCATCAGCAGGACCGGATCGCCCGGCAGAACCCGCACGAAACCGAAAGCCACGAAGGTGATCCCCAGAAACGTCGGGACCAGATACAGCAGCTTGGTGAGAAGAAATCTGATCATGCATATATCCTCAACGGGCGCGCAAAGGGTTGCCCCCCGCGCGCCCGTCCGTTTGTCCCCGAGGATTATTCGGTGAGGTCAACGTGTTCGAAGGTGAAGTCACCCAGCGGGCTCATGGTGAAGCCGGTGACATTCGCGCGCATCGGCACGAACTGGGTGGAATGCGCCAGCGTGTCCCACGGCGCCTGTTCCTTGAAGATCACCTGCGCCTGTTCATAGAGCTTCGTGCGTTCTTCGACGTCCGAATTCTGCTTGGCCTGGGTGAGCAGGTCCGAGAATTCCTGGTTGCACCAGAAGGCCCGGTTCGCACCGCCGCCCTGTGCGCTCGCGCAGGACAGCAGCACGCTGAGGAAGTTGTCCGGATCGCCGTTGTCGCCGGTCCAGCCCATGATGACGGCGCCCTTGCGGCCTTCCTCCATCGACTTCTTCAGGTATTCGCCCCATTCGTAGGACACGATCTCGGCCTTGACGCCGACCTTGGCGAGGTCCGACTGCATCAGTTCGGCCGTGCGGCGGGCGTTCGGCATGTAGGGGCGCTGCACCGGCATCGCCCAGATCTCCATCGACAGATCCTTGACGCCGGCGGCTTCCAGCGCGGCCTTGGCGGCCTCGGGGTCGTAGACATCATCGACGATCGCGTCGTTGTAGGACCACATGGTCGGCGGGATCGGGTTCTTGGCCACCTGCCCGGCGCCCTGGAACACCGCGTCGATGATCGCTTCCTTGTTGATCGCCTGGTTCAGGGCCTTGCGGACCTCGGGCTTGTCGAAGGGGGCGACAGTGGTGTTATAGGCCAGATAGGCGACGTTCAGGCCCGGCATCTCGTCGAGCTTGAGGTTCGGATCGGCCTTGATCTGTTCGATGTCGGCGGGCGACGGATAGGGCATCAGGTGGCATTCGCCCGCCTTCAGCTTCTGCAGCCGGACCGAGGCGTCGGTGGTGATCGCAAAGATCAGGTCGTCGATCTTCGGCGCGTCGCCCCAGTAGTCGGCGTTCTTCTGGTAGCGGATCACCGCATCCTTCTGATAGGCGACGAACTTGAACGGGCCGGTGCCGATCGGCTTGTTGTTGAAGTCTTCCTTGTTGCCCGCGGCGGCCAGCGTGTCGGCATATTCCTTCGACACGATCGACATGAAGGGCATGGCGAGGTTGGCGATGAAGGGCGCCTCGGAATGGGTCAGCGTCACCTTGACGGTGAGATCGTCGACCTTCTCGACCGACTTGACCAGTTCGGGCATCTCCATCGCGGTATAATATTCGTAGGTGATGCCGGGGATGTATTCGTGCCACGGGTTCGCCGCATCGCCCTGACGTTCAAAGCTGAAGATCACGTCATCGGCGGTCACGTCGCGGGTGGGGGTGAAGATGTCGTTCGACTGCCACTTCGCGCCCGGACGCAGGTGGAAGGTGTAGACGGTGCCGTCCTCCGAAACGTCCCAGCTTTCGGCCAGACCCGGCTCGACCTCGGTGGTGCCCGGCTTGAACTCCACGAGCCCGTTGAACACCGGATGCGCCGAGGCGTCGAAGGTGGTGCCGGAGGTATAGGGGGCCGGATCAAAGCCCTCGGGCGAGGCTTCCGAACAATAGACGAAGGTCTTCGCCATTGCGGGCGCAGCCGCGCTCAGCGCCAGCGCGGAAACCGCGAGCAGGCTGCGGGACAGGAGTTTCATCGGATATCCTTTCTCACTGTTGAGTCGTTTCGTGACGCCGGTCTCGCGCCGGCGCAAGGACGGAAAATGCGTGGAGATTTGACCATCCGATCAATCCACGGCCGCGCGTTTCCTCACATCTTCATGAGGGATATTCAAGGGCCAAACCGGAGGTCCTGTAAAGCCCCGTCAGAACGGCGCCGCCGGACTTTGCGCGGGCGGGCAGAACCAGTGCGGCCCGTCCTCCCCCATCCAGACGATATCCTCGAGCCGCACCCCGCATTCGCCATAGACGCAGAGCATCGGCTCGATCGAAAAGACCATGCCGGGTTCGAGCGGCGTGGCATTGCCCCGGACGATGAAGGGATCCTCGTGGATGTCGAGGCCGAGCCCGTGCCCCGTCCGGTGCGGCAGGCCGGGAACGGCGTAATCCGGGCCGAAGCCCTCGGCCTCCAGCACCGCGCGCGCGGCGGCGTCGACCGCGGCGCAGGGCGCGCCGGGCCGCGCGGCGGCAAAGGCCGCCAGATGCGCGCGCCGCTCGCAGTCCCACAGATACGCCTGCCGTTCCGTAGGCTTGCCGAAGACATAGCTGCGGGTGATGTCGGACCGATAGCCTTGCAGGATGCCGCCAAGGTCGATCAGCACCATGTCCCCCTCCCGCAGCACCTGCCCGCCCGGCTTGCCATGCGGATAGGCCGTCGCCTCGCCGAACTGCGCCGCGACGAACAGCGGTTTCATCCCCAGCCGCCGATGCGCCGCATCGACGAACTGGCAGACCTCGGCGGTGGAGATGCCGGGCCGCAGCCCTTCCCAAACGGCCTTCTGGACGCGCCAGCTCGCCTCCATCGCGGTGCGCAGGATGGCGATTTCGGCCGGCGATTTCACCTGCCGCTGCGCGGTGATCAACGGGGCGGCGGGCTCCACCGCGCCCTCCATCGCCGCGATCATCCCGGCGGCGAACAGGAAGGGCGTCGCCGGATCCAGCGCCAGCCCCTGCCCCGGCAGATCCAGCCCCCGCACCCGCGCGGCGATCATCGCGCGGGGGTCTTCATGTTCCTCCCACGCCAGAACCTCGCCGGGGATGCGCAGCATCGTGTCAAGCTTCGGCACCTCGAATCGCGGGCTGACATAGACCGGCGCGCCCCGCACCGGGATGATCGCGCCATGCATCCGTTCCGAGGGCGCGATCGACAGCCCCGTGTAATAGCGCAGCGACGACGAGGCATCGAGCCACACCGCCTTCAGCCCCCGCGCCGCCATCCGCCCCTGCAAACCGGCGATCCGCGCCGTCAGCTCATCGTCGGAAATCGGCATCGCGCTGACCGGCTCGAACCCGTCCAGCGCCTTTTCATAGCTCGTCATGTCCTGCTCCTGCTTGCGGCGCGACACTTGGTCCGCATTCCGGCAAAATCGCGGGAAACGCCATTGCGATCGCGGTTTTTTTGCCGCACAGAAGGCCGTCGCCCGTTCCGGGACCAATTTACCGCAGCCAGGAAGGGATTGCCATGCGTCGCCCGCCGCTTGTGATCAGCATCCAGAGCCAGGTCGTCATGGGCCATGTCGGCAATTCCGCCGCGGTCTTTCCGATGCAGGCCGCGGGGCTTGAGGTGGCGCAGATCCCGACGGTGCTGTTTTCCAACACGCCCTTCTACCCCACCCTGCGCGGCTGCGCCCTGCCGCCCGAAATCTTCGCCGATCTGCTGCTTGGGGCCGAAGAACGCGGCCTGCCCGAACGCGCGGCCTTTCTGGTCACCGGCTATATCGGCTCGATCGAGGTGGCGCGCCAGACCGCCGCTTTCGTGCGCCGGGCCAAGGCCGCCAATCCGCGGCTGATCTATCTGTGCGATCCGGTGATGGGCGATACCGGGCCGGGGCTTTACGTGCCGTCCGAGATCGCCTCGGTGATCCGCAACGATCTGCTGCCGCTCGCCGATATCGCGACGCCGAATCCGTTCGAGCTGTCCTGGCTGACCGACAGCGACCCGGTCGCGACGCTCGCGGACATTCCCCGCGTCGGCGCAAGGCTCGGGCTGGCGCCGGGCGCGCATCTGGTGGCGACGGGCTGCGCGCTCGCCGAAACCGCCGAAGGCATGATCGAAACCGTCGTCCTCGGCCCCGAGGGGCTGAGCCGCCATCCCGTCCGCAAACTGCCCATCGCCATTTCCGGCACGGGCGACCTGTTCGCCGGGCTGATCGTCGCGGGGATCAGCAGCGCGCTGACCCTCTCCGCCGCCGTCGATGCGGCACAGGTGCAGATGTCGCGCGCGATCGCGCGGGCACAGGCGCTTGGCGCCGAAGAGGTCGTGCTGTCGGACCCGGACTTCCGCGCCGCCCTCGCCCGGCTGCAACCGGCCGGATGATCCCGCCCGCCATCTTTCCCTGAAGACGAAAGCCACGAGGCGTTTCACGCGGTTTCATGATCGCGTTCCGGCCCCATCGGAAACAGCCCATCGTTTTTTCATGAATATCCCGGGGTGAGCCGAGGAGCAGCGGCCTTCCGGTGGAAGGCCGCCTCGGCGAACGCGCGGCCCGTGGCCGCGCCGGGGTGGCCGAGGCCACCGGCGGGGGCAGCGCCCCCGACCCGCGCGCGGTCAGGCGCGACCGAGCTTTTGCAGACGCGCGGCCCGCAGCCGGGCAAAATCGTCGCCCGCGTGATAGCTCGACCGCGTCAGCGGTGTCGCCGAGACCATCAGGAAGCCCTTGCCGTAGGCCGCGCGTTCGTATTCCTTGAACTCGTCGGGCGTCACGAAGCGATCGACGCGGTGATGTTTGGGCGTCGGTTGCAGATATTGCCCGATGGTCAGGAAGTCGATGTCGGCGGCGCGCATGTCGTCCATGACCTGCTTCACCTGCATCGCGGTCTCGCCCAGCCCCACCATGATCCCCGATTTGGTGAACATCGTCGGGTCCAGCTCCTTCACCCGCTGCAACAGCCGCAGCGAATGGAAATAGCGCGCGCCGGGGCGCACCTCGGGGTAAAGCCCGGGCACGGTTTCGAGATTGTGGTTGAACACGTCCGGGCGCGCCTCGACCACGATTTCCAGCGCGCGCGGGCTGCATTTCAGGAAGTCGGGCGTCAGGATCTCGATCGTCGTGTCGGGGGCACGGTGGCGCACGGCGCGGATCGTCTGGGCGAAATGCTCTGCCCCGCCGTCCTGAAGGTCGTCGCGGTCGACCGAGGTGACGACGACATGCTTCAGCCCCAGCGTCTGCACCGCATGGGCGACCCGCCCCGGTTCAAAGGCGTCGAGCGTGTCGGGCTTGCCCGTCGCGACGTTGCAGAAGGAACAGCCGCGGGTGCAGATCTCGCCCATGATCATCATCGTGGCATGGCCCTGCGACCAGCATTCGCCGACGTTCGGGCAGCCCGCTTCCTCGCACACGGTGACGAGGCGGTTTTTCTTCAGGATCTCGCGCGTGTCCTTGTAGCCTTGCGAGGTCGGCGCCTTGACCCGGATCCAGTCCGGCTTCTTCGGCTGCGCCTGATCGGGGCGGTGGGCTTTCTCCGGGTGGCGTTGATCGGGGATCTTGAGTTCGCGCAAGGGATTTTCCCCCTTTTCCTGAGGTCTTCGGATAGATAATGCGAAACCGGCCCGAGACGCAATGCGGGCTTACATCCTAAAAGGGGACCGCAGTCCGTCTGCGGCGATTTGCCTATGAAAAAATTCATTGCCGAGGTCCTCGGGACCTTCTTCCTCGTCTTCTTTGGTGTCGGCACCGCCGCCATCACCGGCGCGGAGTTCGGAATTCTGCCGATCGCCACCGCGTTCGGTCTGTCGATCGTCGCGGCGGCCTACGGGATCGGCGCGATTTCGGGCGCCCACCTGAACCCGGCGGTCTCGATCGGCGTGCTCTGCGCCGGGCGCATGTCGGCGGGCGAATTCGTCCAGTATGTCATCGCTCAGGTCATCGGCGCCATCCTCGGCGCCTTCGTCATCTACCTGATCGTCAGCGGCAAGTCCGACTATTCCATCGCCACCAGCGGCATGGGGCAGAACGGTTACGGGCCGGGTTACGGCGGCGGCTACAACCTCGCCGCGGCGCTGATCTTCGAGGTCGTGGCGACGTTCATCTTCGTCACGGTGATTCTGGGCGTGACGGACAAGGGCGCGCCGGTGGGCTTTGCCGGTCTCGCCATCGGGCTGACGCTGACGGCGGTGCACCTTGTGGGCATCAATGTCACCGGCACCTCGGTCAACCCGGCGCGTTCGATCGGGCCGGCGCTGTTCGTCGGCGGTCAGGCGCTGTCGCAGCTGTGGGTGTTCATCCTCGCGCCGCTGGTGGGCGGGGCGCTGGCGGGCATCGTCAACGCGGCTGGCCTGACCCGCGCCGACGCCTGATCCAGCCATACGGCAAGACAGAAAGACACAGGCCCGGGAATTTCCCCGGGCCTGTGCGTTTTGAGCATGTGTGTTTGTGCCTGTGCGCGTCAGCCGATCAGCGGCGCGGCCCCGCCATAGGTTTCGTCGTAATGCCGCTTGAGCCGCATCAGCGCGATCCGCAGCACGATCTTGCCCGATCGTGCCGACCAGCCAAGCCGCCGCTCCGCCGCCTCCAGCCCCTCCAGAAAACAGCAGCAGCGCAGCACCATGTCGCCGAGCCCCGGCCCGAGGTCGCGCAGCGCCGCGGCCACCCGTTCCCGCGCGCGTTCCGATCCGCCCTGACCGCCCGCCTGATCCGGGCGATACTGCCCCCGGTCGCCGCCGGTCAGGAAGCGTTCCCAGTTCTGCGCGACGCGCGGCCCCATCTGCGCCAGTTCGAAATCCTCGCGCAGGCGCTCCCCCGCCGCGACCAGATCGGGCGCAAGGAACGGCGCCCCGTTCGCATCGCGCCGCCGCGCCAGCACGCCAAGCGGGCTTTCCGCCAGATTCGCCCGAATCCGCCGCCGCGCGGCGCCCGATCCGACCTCGCGCTCGCCCCATTCGCGGTGCTGGCCGCCAAAGGCCGTGTCTTCCTCGCCGCTGTCCTCGCGCTCTTCCTCGATCTGCCGCTTCAGCGCCGCGCGCCCGGCCGCGGAAATCCCGTAGCTCATGACGCGGCCGGCGTGGCGCAGATGGATCCAGTCCTTCAGCGCCAGCGCCTGCGCCGTTTCCCGCGCCGTGACCGCAGTGCGGACCGTGCCGCGCAGCACCACCGCCTTGTCCTGTCCCTCGCCCACCACGAGAACCGCCCCCGGCTCCGCCAGCCGGCGCAGGATGCGGTGCGCCTCCTGCTCCAGGTGGTCCTCGGCCTCGGTTTGCGCCTGTGCGCGGATCGGTGCGGTCATGTCGGTTTCTCTCTCGGGTGAGCCGGCCGAGACATCGACGGGCACCGCAAGGCCGAGCCGGGAAAGAGCTTCGTCGATCAGCGGATCCTCGCGCCGTTCCTCGACCCGGCGCACCCAACGCAGCAGCGTCGAGGCATGGCACCCTTCAGCCCGTGCGAGCTGGCGAAGGGGCACCCCTTCCTCGACGTGGCGCAGGTAGATCCTGGTCGTATCTGGCAACCAGCCGGGCAAATCCGTCCCGACGGAGGCTCTGATCGTCATTCTTTCCCCCAGAATGGCTTGGCGCGGCAGCGGCAGCTCGCTGACCTCTCAACCGTGGGTTGCTTTGGTTACCCGGTCGTTAACAATCCGGGCGAAGGCCAGATTTCTTTAAAAAGTATAAAGATTCCCAACCATTGCGAACGCTCCTTCAGGCAGTTTCGCAACACCGGAGGTTGAAGGCGCATGATCGGGCCAAACCAAAAGGAGGTCCCGATGCTTGACCATGTCGAAATGTCCGCCCTGCTGTTCGCCATTGCCGCGCTGCGCCGCCCGCGCCTGCTGGTCCGGGCCGCGCGCGCGGGGCAGATGGATTACAACCGCAACCGGGATCTGCGCGGTCTGATCGAATCCCAGCACCTGTCCCGGCCCGAATCCCTCCTGGCGATTCTGCTGGACGAAGAGGCGCGGCTCGACGAGGCTCGACGAGCCGCCGCGGCGGACTATAATGTGACCCGCCATGTGACGGTGCTGATCGCGCTGATGGCGGAGGCGCGGATCTACGCCTCCCATGCCGCCTGACGCGGACCTAGCGCGCGCGGAACAGTGATCCCAGAACGCCGCGCACGATCTGCTGCCCGGCCTTCGATCCCAGTTGCCGCGCAAGGCTCTTGCCGAAAACCTCGGCGATCGAATCCGACCGCGAGGACCCTCCGCCGGTCTTGCGCACGGGCTTGTCGGCGCGCGCGGGTTCGATCCGCGTGGCGTTGTTGAATTCGCGCAACCGTGGCTGCGCCGACGCTTCCTGCGCGGCCGAGGCGGCGCGGGCGGCAAGGATCTCGCTCGCCGATTCCCGGTCGATCGGCGTGTCGTATTTGGCGGCGAAGGGCGAGGCGGCGATGATCGCGCGGCGCTCCTCCGGCGTCAGCGGCCCGAGCCGCGACTGCGGCGGCCGCACGAGCGTGCGCTCGACCATGCCCGGCACACCCTTCACGTCGAGGAAAGAGGTCACCGCCTCGCCGGTGCCGACCTCCTTGATCGCGGTTTCCGTATCGAAGCGTGGATTGGCGCGGTAGTTTTCCGCGGCGCGGCGCAGGTCCTTCTGGTCCTTGGCGGTGAAGGCGCGCAGCGCATGCTGCACCCGGTTGCCAAGCTGGCCGAGCACCCCGTCCGGCACATCCGCCGGATTTTGCGTTATGAAATAGATCCCCACCCCTTTCGAGCGGATCAGCCGCGCCACCTGTTCCACCTTGTCGACCAGCGCCTTGGGCGCACCGTCGAACAGCAGATGCGCCTCGTCAAAGAAGAAGACGAGCTTCGGTTTGTCCGAATCGCCCTGCTCGGGCAGTTCCTCGAACAGTTCCGACATCAGCCACAGCAGGAAGGTCGCATAGAGCCGGGGCGCGTTCATCAACTTGTCGGCCGCCAGAACGTTGATCCGGCCGCGCCCGTCGGGGGTCGGACTCATCAGATCCGCCAGCGCCAGCGCCGGTTCGCCGAAAAACTGCGTCGCGCCCTGATTCTCCAGCACCAGAAGCTGGCGCTGGATCGCCCCCACCGTCTGCGGCGCGACATTGCCATAACGCAGCGACAGATCCTGCGCACGTTCGCCCACATGGGTCAGCATCGCGCGCAGGTCGGCCATGTCCAGCAGCGCCAGCCCATCGCTGTCCGCGAGGTGGAAGACGATGTTGAGCACCCCTTCCTGCGCATCCGTCAGCCCCATCAGCCGCGCCAGCAGCAATGGCCCCATTTCGGAGATCGTCGTGCGTACCGGATGCCCCTGTTCGCCGAAGACATCCCAGAAGGTCACCGGAAAACCGGTATAGGCGAGGTCATAGCCGATCGTCCCGGCGCGCTTGACGAAGGCCTCATGGGTCTTGGCGCTTTCGCTGCCCGGAGCGGCGATGCCGGACAGGTCGCCCTTCACATCGGCCATGAAGACCGACACCCCGGCGGTCGAGAATGCCTCCGCCAGAACCTGCAAGGTGACCGTCTTGCCGGTGCCGGTCGCGCCGGCGATCAGGCCGTGGCGATTGCCGTATTTCAGCAAAAGCTCCTGCGGCGTGGTATATCCCTCGCCGCCGCCGCCCACGAAAATGCCTGTTTCGGTCAGAACGCCCGTCATGCCTGATCTCCTTCGCATGCGTCCTTTTCCTCATATAGCCGGTTCGCCGCGCAAGAAAGCACCCTTGGGGCGGGCGGGCGCAATTCCGGTCGCGCAACGCGAAGTTAACCTTCCCGTGCCATACCGGGATCGTTCCGGTCGCGTTCTGCGGGCCGGGGCGTTTCCTCCCTGTCAGACTGGCCGCACCTTCGGGTGCGGCTTTTTTCGTTTCGCGCCTCTTATTCCGTTTCGCCCCCGCGCGGGGGAACGGATCATTTGCCGGTTGACCCGCCGCGAGATAAATTCTAGCGTCACATTAATGACAAGGTCGGCCAGTCCGGCAGGGGGAAACGAAAAGGGTTCCGACAGGGACCCTTTTCTGCATCTGGACCCCACACATTCACGCGACTGTCATGGCTTCCGGCGGGCGGATCGGCCCCGGAGGCGGAATTGCCCCCTGACAGCATCATCGCGCCATGATAAGCCACGGCAGATTTCCGGTTCAGGATGGAAAGTTGAGATGACCGTTTTCAGAAATTCCGCTGCCGCCGCGCTGGTGTTGTGCCTGGCGGTGCCGGCTTCCTTCGCACAGGACGCCGCGGCCCCTGCGACCGAGGCCCCTGCGACGGAGGCCCCCGCCGCCGAAGCGCCCGCCACCACCACTCCGCCCGCGACGGCGGAGGCCCAGCCCGCCGAGCCGACCGAAGGTCCGGGCAGCAGCTATACCGCCGAAACCTTCGGCGACTGGAATCTGCAATGCTTCCGCAGCGAGGACGGCAACGACCCCTGCCAGATGTATCAGCTTCTGCATGACGCCAAGGGCAATGCGGTGGCCGACATCTCGATGATCGCCTTGCCGCCGGGCGGCAAGGCCGTCGCCGGCGCGACGATCATGACCCCGCTCGAAACCCTGCTGACCGCCAATCTGGCGCTCAAGGTCGACAATCAGACGCCGCGCGGCTATCCGTTCACCTTCTGCGCCCAGCTCGGCTGCTTCGCGCGGATCGGCCTGCTGCCGGAGGAACTGGCGCAGTTCAAGAAGGGCAACAAGGTCACGCTGACCGTCGTGCCGATCTCCACGCCGAATGAGCCGGTGAATGTGGACGTTTCCCTCAAGGGGTTCACCGCGGCCTATGACGCCGTGTCGGCGCGCAACAAGGATCTGAAGCTCCAGCAATGATCCGTCGCGCCTCCGGCGCGACAGAAAAGACCGAACGCCGCCCGATCCGGGCGGCGTTGCCTTTTGGTTCATCAAAACCGGCTCACCCGGCGGACAGCACCAGAACGGCGTTCAGCCCGCCAAAGGCGAAGGCGTTGGAGATCGCCACCTCGACCGGCGCCCGCCGCGCCGCATTGGGCACGACATCAAGCCGGCAATCCGGATCCGGCGCTTCATAGCCGATCGTCGGCGCGATCACCCCGTCGCGCAGCGCCATGATACAGGCCAGAAGCTCGATCGCCCCCGTCGCGCCGATGCAATGGCCGTGCATCGCCTTGGTCGAGGACACCGGCACCTGTTCCGCCCGCGCGCCGAAAACCGCATGGATCGCCGCCGCCTCGCAGCGGTCGTTCGCCGCCGTGCCGGTGCCGTGGGCGTTCACATAGCCCACCTCCGCCGGCGTCACGCCCGCATCGGCCAGCGCGCCCCCGATCGTGCGCGCCGCGCCCTCGGCCGATGGCATGACGATATCCCCCGCGTCGGAGGTCATGCAGAACCCCCGGACCTCTGCCAGGATCGTCGCGCCACGGGCCAGCGCGGCCTCGCGTTCCTCCAGCACGAAAACCCCCGCCCCCTCGCCCTGCACCATGCCGTTGCGGCCAAGGCTGAACGGGTGGCAGCCATCGGGCGACATGACGCGCAGCCCCTCCCACGCCTTCAACCCGCCGAAATTCAGCATCGCCTCGGCCCCGCCGGCCAGCATCCCGTCCGCCATGCCGGCGCGGATCATCTGGAACGCCAGCCCGATCGCATGATTTGAGCTGGAGCACGCGGTCGCCACCGAAAACACCGGCCCCGTCAGCCCCCATTGCATCGACAGATGCGAGGCAGCGGCATTGTTCATCAGCCGTGGAACGGTGAAAGGATGGACGCGATTGCGGCCTTCGGCAAAGACCGCGCGGAAGGCCTCATTGACCGTGCCGTTGCCGCCGCCCGCCGTGCCGATCACCGCGCCCCAGCGGGTCGCATCGCCCGGAGCGGCGGCAAGCCCGGCCTGCGCCATCGCCTCGGCCCCGGCGACCAGCGCGAACTGGGTGAAACGGTCGTAAAGCGACAGCCGCGTGCGGTCGAGATGTTCCTCGGGCCGCCAGTCCCGGACCTGCGCGCCGATCCGGATCGACAGTCTTTCGACATCGGGAAATTCCAGCGCCCCGATCGCCGAACGCCCGGCCGCCATTGCGGCCCATGTCCCCGGCACATCCCGCGCCAGCGCATTGACCGTGCCGGCCCCGGTGATGACCACGCGCCGCATCGTCAGGCGACCGCCGCGCCCCGCCCGGCGATCAGCTGTTCGACCGCGCCGACGATGGCGCCGACCGAGGACAGGTCGAATTCCCCCGCCTGTCCCTCGTTCGCATTGAACGGGACGGAGACGCCGAAGGTTTCCTCGATGGAAAAGATCATCTCGACCAGACCAAGGCTGTCGAGACCGAGTTCATCGAGCGTCATGTCCGGCCGGACCTGATCCGCATCGATGACAGCTTCGCGCGCGATGATGGAAATGATCTGTTCCTGCACGTCGGACCTCATGTTGCCGTTACTTCGCGCCCTCCTTTTCGATCAGCTTTGCAACAGTTTCACGAAGTTCGGCGACTTGCGCAAACAATCTTGTCAGACGGCGGATATTTTTCCATGCCGTCACATGGGTTTCCATCTTCAGCGCCGGATAGCCCAGCAGCACACTGCCCTTGGGCGCGTTGGTAAAGATCTTGGTGGCGCCGCCCGCGATCACGTCGTCGCCGACAAAGATGTTGTCGCTCACGCCCACTTGCCCGGCCAAGGTCACCCGGTTGCCGATCCGCGTCGATCCGGCGATGCCCACCTGCGAGCACATCAGGCAATCCTGCCCGACCTGCACATTGTGGCCGATCATCACCAGATTGTCGATCTTGGTGCCCGAGCCCACGGTCGTCGCCCGCACCGTGCCGCGGTCGATGGTGGAATTCGCGCCCACCTCGACATCGTCGCCGATCTCGACCGTGCCGAGTGAATGGATCCGGGTCCAATGCTGTTCACGGATCTCCTGACGCTGGCCGAGGGTTTCGCGGATCTCCTCGATCCCCGATTTCTCCGGCGTGACGAAGGAAAAGCCATCGCCGCCGATCGCCGCACCCGCCTGCGCGATGAAGCGGTCGCCGATCACCACCCGCGCGCCGATCTTCACCCCATACAGGATCAGCGCATCCGCGCCGATCCGCGCCCCCTCGGCGATCACCACATGCGATGCGATCCGGGCATTCGGTCCGATCTTCGCGCCCCGCCCGACCACGACGAAAGGCCCGATCGCCGCATTTTCGCCGATCTCGGCCGAAGGGTCGATCACCGCCGTCGGATGGATGCCCGGCGCGATGTCGGGGCCGGGATCGAAGGCCTTCGACAGCCCCGCCATCGCCAGACGCGGGCGCGGCACGAAGATCGCGGCCTTCAGCCCGAGCGCCTTCCAGTCCGCGCCTTCGTGCAGCAGCGCCGCCACCGCATGGCCCTGCGCGATACCGTCCACATATTTCGGCGCCATCGCCAGCGCGAGTTGACGCGGCCCCGCAGCCTGCGGCTCGGACGCGCCGTCGATCGGCAGGGTCAGATCCCCCTCGGCCCGCGCGTCAAGCGCCCTTGCGATGGTTTCGACGGTCTGCTGCGCCATGCTATCCCCCGGATCTGGCCCCGGAACGGGGCTTTCCTCCGATCTAGTTCGTCAGCACCGGCAATTCCACCCCCGCCTTTTCCAGCGCCGCGAACAGCGCCGCATCCCGCCCGTAGACATCCTTGCGATACGCGATATGCCCGTCCGCCTCGGGCCATGCGGTGAAATAGACCAGATGCACCGGCACCGGCTGCGCGAGGGTCACGAATTTCTCTTTCCCGGCGGCCAGGAATTTCTGGAAATAGGCCTCGGGGTCGTCGGTCTGCGGCGCCAGCAGCGCATAGGCCAGATCGAAGGGCCGGCCGATCCGGATGCAGCCGTGGCTCAGCGCGCGATCCTCTTTCCCGAACAGGGATTTCGAGGGCGTGTCATGCAGGTAGATGTTCCACGGATTGGGAAACAGGAATTTCACCAGTCCGAGCGCATTGTCGTCCGACGGCGCCTGCCGCATCCGGAAGGGGAAGTTGTCGGCATTGTAGGCGGCGAAATTCACCTGATCGCGCGGGATCACCTGCCCCGCCTTGTCGACGATCTGGATCTGCGCCGAGGCATTCGGATTGCGCTGCATCTTCGGCAGATATTCCCGCACGGTGATCGAACGCGGCACATGCCACGCCGGGTTGATCACCACCGTCTGCATCTCGTCCGAGAATTCCGGGGTGCGGTAATCCGGCTCCGCCCGCCCGACCACGGCGACGGAGCGGAAGGTGACCTGATGATCCTCGACGATCTCGGCGCTGAAATCCGGAATGTTCACCCAGATATGGCGCGCGGACAGGTCGATGCCGTTCATCCACCGCAGCCGCTCCATCGCGACAAGGATCGAACGCAGCCGGTCCTCGGGCGCGGCATTGACGGCGGCCAGCGTCGAAGGCCCGGCGACGCCATCGGCCTTCAGCCCGTTTTCCGCCTGAAACCCCTTGACCGCCGCGATCAGCGCGGCGTCGTAGCTGCGGCTCGCGCCGCGGCCCAGATAGCCCATCGCCTGCATCCGCTGGCGCAGCGCGAGGACCTGATCGCCCTCTTCGCCGGGACGCAGAATGCCCGCCGTCACCGGCGCGCCCCAGCCGCCCGCCGCGATCTGCCGGCCCAGATCCATCCGCGCGCGCAAAAGCCGGCTGTATTCCTGCGACTTCGGCGCCAGATCGCGCAGGAAGGCCGCGGGCTGCGCCGCCGCGGCGAAACCGCCGATCACCTGCCCCGCATCGGGGCGAAGGATGTCACGTACGATGGTCGGATCGACGCGCTTCGGCTCCAGCACGCCCGAGGACAGGTTCCGCGCATAGCTGACCAGCGCCATCGACATCTGCGCCTCCAGCAGGCCCCGCTCCCGTTCCGAGCGGATGGTGGCGAACTGCGCCCGCAGCGCCTCGCCCCCATAGCGCGCGGCGGGCAGGCCGTGCATGGACGCCGTGCCGAGCGCCGCGAAGAACGCCGCCCGCCGGTCCGCATCCGCGCCCGTCGTCCAGATCGGCGCATAGCCGCGCGCCTCGTAAAAGGCCTTGAGCCCGGGATTGCCGGCGACGCCCTCGGCCACCGCCTGCGCATAGCCCGAAAGTTCGGCCAGTTCACGCCGGGGCGGTGCCGGGTCCGGCATCAGCACGGCCGGGGACGCCGCCACCGCCGCGACCTGCGCCGCCGCCGCCCCCGCCGAAGCCCATACCGCCAGGATCAGCCATGCTGTCCCGCCCCGAACCTTGTTGCCCATCTGCTCCGCCTCTTGTCATTTTGACGCAGAATCCCGAAATCGCACCGCCAAGTCCAGAACAACCCAGCCCCTGCCCCGCCGACGCCGTCACGGCCGCCCCGACAGATGCAACCATGCCACAGCCCCGATCTTTCGGCGGCTTTCGACGGCGTTTGGCAAGAATCAGCCGATGGATCCGAACCGCTCAATTTTACCGGGAATCGTTTGTTGGATATTTAGGCGCCCTATGCCATAAACTCAGACATGGTCAGGGGTTACTGGCACGTTAAGCCGCGCATAAAGACGGCAATGCGTCACGAGGACGGACAGGCAAACACATGAGCAATTCCACAGTTTCCCGTCGCGGGCTTCTGGCAGCCTTCGCAGCCACGATGATTACTGCTGCGCCGACTGCCTCCAACGCCTTCGGCTTCCTGCGCGGCGCGGGCGATATCCGCCGCATCAGGATGTACTCGGGCCGCACCGGCGAAAGCCTGGATACGGTCTACTGGATCGAGGGCAAATATGTCCCCGAGGCCCTGAAAGAGATCAATCTGTTCATGCGCGACTGGCGCACGGATCAGGTCACCAACATAGACCCGCGCACCATCGACATCGCGACCGCCTCGCACCGGCTGATGGGCACGAACGAACCCTATATGATGCTGTCGGGCTACCGTTCACCGCAGACCAATGCGATGCTGCGGTCCCGCTCCAGGGGGGTTGCGCAAAACTCCCTGCACATCAAGGGGATGGCGGCCGATCTTCGGCTGAAGTCGCGCTCCGTCTCGCAGATGTTCGCGGCGGCAAGCGCCTGCAACGCCGGCGGCGTCGGGCAATACAACGGGTCGAATTTCGTCCATATGGATTGCGGTCAGGTGCGCACCTGGCGGGGCTGATACCCGGCGACCGACAGACTGACCTGCCTGCCTTCAGACCGGCGCCGCATCTGCGGCGCCGTCTGCTTTTTTGAGCCCCTCCTACGGCGCCGGTTTCCCCTTGGGCAGGGCCGTGATTAATTTTTAGGCAAATGCTGCCGCAGGCACCAGATAACGGACCCGAATCGGGGCTTTGGGCTGGCCGCAACCCGCCCCATGCCTAAGCTGAACGCGGCAATAGCAGGGAAGCGGCAATGGCGATCTACGCATCCATTTATCACCTCACCCACTACAAATACGACCGTCCGGTCACGCTCGGCCCGCAGATCATCCGGCTGCGCCCTGCGCCGCATTCGCGCACCCGCGTGATTTCGCACAGCCTCAAGGTTTCGCCGGGCGGGCATTTCGTGAACCACCAGCAAGATCCCTACGGCAACTGGCTGGCGCGTTTCGTCTTTCCCGAGCCGGTGACCGAATTCAAGATCGAGGTGGATCTGGTCGCCGACATGACCGTCTACAATCCCTTCGATTTCTTCGTCGAGGATTCGGCCGAACACTGGCCCTTCGACTATCCCGAGGATCTGCGCGACGATCTGGTGATCTACCGCACGCCCGAACCCGTCGGGCCGCGGCTGGCGCAGTTCCTGTCCACCATTGACCGCGGCCAGCACCGCACCGTCGATTTTCTGGTCGAGCTGAACGCGCGGATCCCGCAGATCGTCAACTATACGATCCGGCTTGAACCCGGGGTGCAGACGCCCGAGGAAACGCTCGAACGCGCCTTCGGCTCTTGCCGCGATTCGAGCTGGCTGCTGGTGCAGGTGCTGCGCAACCTCGGCTTCGCGGCGCGCTTTGTTTCGGGCTATCTGATCCAGCTGAAACCCGATGTCGCCTCGCTCGACGGTCCCTCGGGCACGGATCACGATTTCACCGATCTGCATGCCTGGTGCGAGGTCTACCTGCCCGGCGCGGGCTGGATCGGGCTGGATCCGACCTCGGGCCTGCTGACCGGCGAAAGCCATGTGCCGCTGGCCGCGACCCCGCATTACCGCAACGCCGCGCCGATCGTCGGTGGCTTCTCCTCCGCCGGCGCGCCCGAGGTCGATTTCAACTTCGACATGAAGATCACCCGGCTGGCCGAACATCCCCGGATCACCAAGCCCTTCTCGGACGAGGCGTGGGAAAGGCTGAACGCCCTTGGCCGGCAGGTCGACGACAGCCTGACCGAGGGCGATGTGCGTCTGACGATGGGGGGCGAGCCCACCTTCGTCTCGATCGACGATTTCCAGTCGGCGGAATGGAACACCGCCGCCGTCGGGCCGCAGAAACGCGGGCTTGCCGATACGCTGATCCGCCGCTTGCAGAGCCGCTTCGCGCCGGGCGGGTTCCTGCATTACGGGCAGGGCAAATGGTATCCGGGCGAAAGTCTGCCGCGCTGGACCTTTTCCCTTTACTGGCGGCGCGACGGGCTGCCGGTGTGGAAAAACCCCGATCTGATCGCGCAGGAAAACCGTCCCGCCCCGGTCACCGCCGAGGATGCCGGGCGGTTCATGGCGGGCTTCGCCGAAAAGCTCGGCCTCGCGCCCGGCTATGCGCAACCGGCCTATGAAGATCCGGGCGAATGGATCCTCAAGGAGGCGAACCTGCCGCCGAACGTTTCCCCCGAAAATCCGAAGCTGAAAAACCCCGAGGACAGGGCACGTTACGCGCGTGTCTTCAACCGCGGTCTCACCGAACCCTCGGGCTATGTCCTGCCGCTTCAACGCTGGTGGCAGTCGGCGGATAAGCCCTCGCACTGGCGGTCCGAGCTGTGGAAACCGCGCCGCGGCCATATCTTCCTGATCCCCGGCGACAGCCCGGTGGGCTTCCGTCTGCCGCTGGGGTCGCTGCCCTATATTCCGCCCGCGCAATATCCCTACAGCTATCCCGCCGATCCGACGGTGCCGGTGCAGCCGCTGCCCGACTATCAGGCGATGATGGAACGCCGCCGCAAGGTGCAGGAGGAAATCGACCGCATCGCGAAGGAGGATGAGGAACGCGCCCGGATGGTGCCGCCCGTCTCCCCCGGTCATGCGCAGGGCTACCGTGCCGGCGCGGCCGAGGCGGACCGGCAGGCTGTCACCCGGCAGGATATCGTGCGGCAGGACGCGGATCTTGGCGAGGGCACCGATCCGGGCGCCGGCGCCGTGCGCACCGCCATCGCGATGGAGCCGCGCGACGGCCGGCTGTGCCTGTTCATGCCGCCCTGCGACACGCTGGAGGATTATCTGGAGCTTCTGGCCGCGGCGGAGGCCACGGCCGACGATCTCGGCCTGCCGATCCATATCGAGGGCTATTCCCCCCCGAACGATCCGCGCCTGAACGTGATCCGCGTCGCCCCCGACCCCGGCGTGATCGAGGTGAACATCCACCCCGCCCATAGCTGGGAAGATTGCGTCGCCACCACCGAGGCGATCTACGAAGAGGCCCGCCTGTCCCGACTTGGCGCCGACAAGTTCATGATCGACGGCCGCCACACCGGCACCGGCGGCGGCAACCATGTGGTCGTGGGGGGCGCCACGCCAAACGACAGCCCCTTCCTGCGTCGCCCGGACCTGCTGAAGTCGCTTATCCTGATCTGGCAGCGGCACCCGTGCCTGAGCTACCTGTTCTCGGGCCTGTTCATCGGCCCGACCTCGCAGGCCCCGCGCATCGACGAGGCGCGCCACGACACGCTCTACGAGCTGGAAATCGCGCTCAGCCAGATCGTCCCGCCGTGGCAGGGCTTCACCCCGCCGCCGTGGCTGGTGGACCGGCTGCTGCGCAACATGCTGACCGATGTGACCGGCAACACCCACCGGGCCGAGATCTGCATCGACAAGCTCTATTCCCCCGACGGGCCGACGGGGCGGCTCGGGCTGGTCGAGTTCCGCGGGTTCGAGATGCCGCCGCATCCGCGCATGTCCCTTGCGCAGCAACTGCTGCTGCGCGCCCTGATCGCGCGCTGCTGGAAGGCCCCGGTCGAGGGCCGCCCGGTCCGCTGGGGCACGGTGCTGCACGACCGCTTCATGCTGCCGCATTTCCTGTGGGAAGACCTGCTGGACCTGCTGGGCGACCTGCGCCGGAACGGCTTCGACTTCGATCCCGTCTGGTTCGAGGCGCAGGCCGAATTCCGCTTCCCCTTCTGTGGGCAGATCGAGGCGGAGGGGGTGAATCTGGAAATCCGTCAGGCGCTGGAACCCTGGCACGTTCTGGGCGAAACCGGCGCGATCGGCGGCACGGTGCGCTATACCGACAGTTCGGTGGAACGGTTGCAGGTCAAGCTGACCTCGCTGCATCAGGACCGCTATCAGGTCATGTGCAACCGCCGCCCGGTGCCGCTCGCGCGCACGCAGACCTCGGGCGTGTCGGTGGCGGGCGTTCGGTTCAAGGCGTGGCAGCCGCCCGAGGCCCTGCACCCGACCCTGCCGGTCAACGCGCCGCTGGTCTTCGACATCTACGACAGCTGGAGCGGCCATGCCCTTGCGGGCTGCACCTATCACGTCGCCCATCCCGGCGGGCGGAACTACGATGTCTTCCCGGTCAATGCCTATGAGGCCGAGGCCCGCCGTCTGGCCCGTTTCGAGCCCTATGGCCACGAACCGGGCGCCTATCGTCCGCAGACGGAAATCCCGCATCCGGAGTTTCCGTTGACCCTTGACCTGCGAAGGCCGATCGGGCTCATGTGAGCCTCTAATTTGACCAGAGGGTCAGGATGACGGAAGCAGCACGGAAAAAGCCGGTTCAGGACATATTCGCCGAATACCGGCTAACCCCCGGTGTTGCGGATGAATTGTTCGATGCGCAGGGGCATATGCGCCCGGTGTGGCGGCGCTTCGTCGATCGCTTTTCGCGGCTGACGCAGGAGGAAATCGCCACCCGATTCGAGCGCGGCAACCTCTATCTGCGCGATGCGGGGGTGTTCTACCGCCAGTATTCCAACGATCCCCTGCAGGAACGGGAATGGCCGCTCAGCCACATTCCCGTGATCCTGCACGAGGAGGAATGGGCGCATATCTGCGCGGGCCTGTCGCAGCGCGCCGACCTGCTGGAAGCGGTGATGGCCGATCTTTACGGGCCGGGCGATCTGGTGCGCGACGGCCATCTGCCGGCCGAGCTGATCGCCGGATCGCAGCAATGGCTGCGGCCGATGGTCGGTGTGACGCCGCGCGGCGGGCATTACCTGCATTTCCTCGCCTTCGAGATCGGCCGCTCCCCGGACGGGTCGTGGTTCGTTCTGGGGGACAGGACGCAGGCGCCCTCGGGCGCGGGCTTCGCGCTGGAAAACCGCATGGCGACGGGGCGGATCTTCCCCGAACGGTTCCCGCGCGCGCATATCCACCGGCTCGCCGGGTTCTTCGGCGCCTTCCGCACGGCGATGGAGCATCTGGCGCGCGGTTCGGCGGGGCGCGACCGCTATGCCGCGATCCTGACGCCGGGGCCGCAGAACGACACCTATTACGAACATACCTACATCGCCCGCTACCTCGGCATGATGCTCCTGGAAGGTGAGGATCTGCTGGTCGAGAACGGCGAGGCGATGGTGCGCACCATCCAAGGTCCGATCCCCGTGGGCCTGTTGTGGCGGCGCATCGACGCGGCCTTCGCCGATCCGCTGGAGCTGGATTCCAGCAGCCGCATCGGCACCCCCGGCCTGATGGAGGCGGTGCGGCAGGGCAACCTCGCGCTGGTCAACGCGCTCGGCTCCGGCATTCTTGAGATGCGGGCGATGATGGCCTTCTTCCCGCGCATTTCCGAACTGCTGACCGGCCAGCCGCTGATCCTGCCCAATATCGCCACATGGTGGTGCGGCGGCGAAAGCCAGCGCGCCTATGTCCGCCGCAACGCCGACCGGATGATGATCGGATCGGCCTATGCGGTCGACCTGCCCTTCGACATCGGCTCGACCACCGCGCTTGGCGGCAATTTCCTCAACAGCGAGAAGCGCTCGATCGCCGAATGGATCGAGGCGGAGGGCACATCCCTCGTCGGGCAGGAGGCGGTATCGCTGTCCACCACCCCCGCATGGGTCGATGCCGAGGACGGCGGCCGGGTCGAGCCGCGCCCGATGACGGTGCGGATCTTCGCCGCGCGCACGCCCTCGGGCTGGCATTTCATGAAGGGCGGCTATGCCCGGATCGGCAAATCGGGCGATGCGATGGCGCTGGCCATGCAGCGCGGCGGATCGGTCGCCGATGTCTGGGTCGTCTCCGACAAGCCGGTGCCGCAAGACACCCTCGCCCCGCCGGAGACGGGTGATTTCCGCCGCTCCACCACCGGGATCCTGCCCGCGCGCTCGGCCGACAACCTCTACTGGCTCGGGCGCTATGTCGAACGGACCGAGGATGCGATCCGCCTGATCCGCGCCTATAACCTGCGTCTTGCGCAGACCGACAATCCGAACGACGCACGGCTGCGGCGGCTGCGCGATTTCATGGACAATTACGGCTACGATCTGAGCCGCCCGATCCCGCCCGCCCTGATCGACCGGATCGAGGCGGCGCGCGGCTGCGCGGCCAAGGTGCGGGACCGTTTTTCCACCGATGGCTGGGCGGCGCTGAACGACCTGCTGAAAACCACGCGACGGATGACCTCGACCGCGCAACCGGGCGACGATGCCGCCCGCGCCATGTCGGTTCTGGTGCGCAAGATCACCGGCTTTTCCGGTCTCGTGCATGAAAACATGTATCGCTTCTCCGGCTGGCGGTTCCTCAGCCTCGGCCGCGCGCTGGAACGGGCGGATTCGCTCGCGGCGCTGCTGGCGGAATTCGCCGACCCGGATGCGCCCCAGGGCTCGCTCGACATGGCGGTGGAGGTGGCGGACAGCGTCATCACCCATCAGCGCCGCTACCGGGTGGAAACCTCGCGCAATACGGTCGTCGATCTGCTGGCGCTCGATGCCGACAATCCCCGCGCCATCCTGTTCCAGATCCAGCGCATCCGGCAACTGGCCGACGATCTGCCGCATTCGCGGGTGAACGGGCGGCTCGCGCCGATCTCGCGCGCGATCCTGCCGATCGAGGCGGAATTTTGCGTCCGCGATCCGGTCGAGATCGACACCGCGCGCCTGATCGCCCTGCGCTCCGAACTGGCCCATATCTCCGATCTGGTCGGGGCAGCCTATCTGCGCTGAGGTTCCCATGCTTTATGACATCCGCCTGTTGATCGAATACAGCTACGCCGTTTCCTCGGACCATCTGCGCAATCTGGTGCGGCTGCTGCCCTGCGACATTCCGGGGCGGCAAAGGGTGCTGTCGCGGCATCTGACGGTGGAACCCGCCGCGGATGAACGCCGCGACGCGCTGGATTTCTTCGGCAATGCGATGACCACCGTCGCTTGGCACGCGCCGATCGATTCCGTCGCGCTGCAGCTCATGGCGCGGGTGGAGCGGCGGGCCGTGCCGCAGCGTCTGGACCTCTCGCCGCCTGTCGAGCTGCTGGAGGAAGACATCGCTTCGGTCCAGACACTGGGGCCCGAGGCGCCGCATCACTATCGCGGCGCGAGCCCCCGCATCCGCCCCTTCCCCGAGGCCACCGCCTATGCCCGCGCGCTGATCCGCCCCGGCATGACCGCCCTGCAAGGCGTCGAGGCGGTGGGCCGCGCGCTCAACCGCGACATGAAGTTCGACTCGAAAGCCACCACCGTCGAGACCCCCCCGGCCGAGGCTTTCGCCAAGCGGCGCGGCGTGTGTCAGGACTTCACCCAGATCATGATCGCCGCGCTGCGCGGGGTCGGGATCCCGTCGGGCTATGTCTCGGGCTTCCTGCGCACCTTCCCGCCGCCCGGCCAACCCCGGCTCGAAGGCGCCGACGCGATGCACGCCTGGGTGCGCGCCTGGGTCGGCAAGGAAATCGGCTGGATCGAATTCGACCCGACGAACGACCAATATGCGGGGCTCGATTACGTGACCGTCGCCTATGGGCGCGACTATTCCGACGTCGCCCCGGTGCGCGGCGTGATGCGCACGGCGGGCGGACATGAAAGCCGGCAGGCGGTGGATGTGATCCCGCTGGACGACGAGGAACAACTCGCCCCGGCGCAAGGGTCGGAGTGAGAAGAGGCTCAACCCCGGATCGCGGCGCGGGCGGAGAGGGCGCAGGGGGCGCTGCCCCCTCGGCTTTCAGCCTCACCCTCGGGATATTTGAGGAAAGATGAAAGAGAGGCCGTTCCGCGTTGGAGTCCCTGATAGCGCCCAAATGGACACCGGATAACGGCCTTCTGCCCGTCGTTTTTCCATAAATATCCCGGGGGAGCGCGGAACGCGCGGGGGCGGCGCCCCCTGCAGCCTCTCCGCCCGCGCCGCGATCCGGGGTTGAGGCGCGCTCTAAGCGGCCAGCGCCTTCAGCACGGAGCGCGCCGCGCGCAGGCCGGGCGGTTCGCCACCCTCGCCCAGACGGCGCATCGTTTCCTCCATCGCGGCGATCTGCGCGGCCCGCGCCGCCGGATCGGAGATCAGCGCCTCCAGCGCCGGGGCGATCTTTTCCGCCCGGCAGTTGGGGCCAAGGAATTCCGGCACCGCGCGGGTTTCCGACACCAGATTGACCAGCGTCACCGTGTCGATCCGCATCAGGTTCCAGATGATGTGCCAGCTGATGACATTCGCGTCATAGGCGATCACCATCGGCACCCGGTTCGCCGCAAGTTCGAGGCTCACCGTTCCCGAGGCCGCCAGCGCCAGATCCGCCGCCGCGAAGGCCGCGCGCTTGTCATCTGCCGCCTCGACGATGATGGGCGCCGTTTCCCAGCCCGCCGTCATGTCGCGCACCACGGCGGCGACGCCGCGCACCGTCGGCACGATCACCCGCAGGTCGGGATGCCGCTGGCCGAGGATCTTCAGCGCCGCCTCGAACCGCGGCAGAAGCCGCTTCACCTCGCCCCGGCGCGATCCGGGCAGGCACAGCGCCACCGGCTGGCGCGGGCCGATCATCAGCGTCTCGCGCAGCGCGTCGGCCTGTTCCATCGTGGCGCGCGGTTCGGCCACCACCGGATGGCCGACGAAATCGCAGCTCATCCCCGCGGCTTCCATATAGGGCGGCTCAAAGGGCAACAGCGCCAGCACATGGTCGATCACCCGCGCCATTTTGACCGCCCGCCCCGGCCGCCATGCCCAGACCGAGGGCGCGACGTAATGGATCGTCTTCTGCTCCGGCACGGTCTCCTTGACGATCCTTGCGACGCGCAGGCAGAAATCCGGGCTGTCGATGGTGATCAGCGCATCGGGGCGCATGTCAATCACCGCCTGCGCGGTTTCGGCGATGCGGCGTTTCAGATGGCGGTATTTCGGCAGGACCTCGGCGATGCCCATCACCGAAAGCTCCTCCATCGGGAAGCGCGAGGTCAGCCCCTCCGCCTCCATCAGCGGGCCGCCGATGCCCTCGAAGGTGACGTCCGGCACCAGGCTTTTCAGCCCCGCCATCAGCGCCGCGCCGAGCTTGTCGCCCGAGGCCTCGCCCGCCACCAGAAACAGCCTCATGCGCCGATCCCCCACAGCGCGATCCCCGCCGCCGCCGCCGCCGCGAGGGTCGCGCCGCGATCGAGCAGCAATGCTCCGCCCGCCGCCCAGGCGATGCAGGACAGCCGCGCCTCGGCCGCACGGGCGACGGTTTCGGGGCCAATGGCGGGCATGTCGATGCGCAAATCCTGCCCCGGCTTCGGCGCCTTGAACAGCACCCCGTCCGCATGGCCCGGTTTGCGCGTTTCGGCGACGAAGCGCAGCATGGCGTCGGTGCCCGGCAGCGCCTCGACCGCTAGGCACAGGCCGCGCGCGACGACCGCCCCCTGCCCGACATCCACCGCGCCGATCGCCTCGACGATCTGGCGCGCGCGGGCGGCATCCTTGCGGTCCTGATCCGAGACGGTGCCGCTGAGCACGCCCGCGCCCGCGACCAGATCCGGCGCGATCGCATCCGCGCCGACGACCGTCAGGCCCTTTTCCTCGAAGAGCGCGATCACCGCGCGCAGCGTCGCGTCATCGCCCGACTGGATCGCCGTCATGATCCGCGGCACCAGCGCCAGCGTGCGGAAATCGAATTTCGTCGCCTCGATCTTCGGGCGCTGGATGGCGCCGGCGAAGCACACTTCGCGGATGCCCCGCGACACCAGCGTGTTCAGAAACGGCACCAGCCGCTCGACCCGAAAGCGCAAGGGCTCGCGGCCCGGAATGGCGGCGGGAAACCCTTCCAGCTCGCACACCAGCATGTCGGGCCGCGCCGCCGCCAGAAGCGCGGGCAAGGCCCCCGTGCCGGCGATGAGCGCGGTCCGCGTCATTTATGATCCCGGTGCACGCGCGGCGTCAGGAAGCTGCGATCCGAGGGGCCGAGGATGAACTCCAGCACCTCGTTCACATAGGCGCTGTCCGCGCCCGCCTCATGCAGCTTGCGCGCCTGTTCGCGGAAATTGCCATCCGACAGGGCCTGATACAGCTCGCGCAGCGCGGCGATGTCCGTGCGCGCCACGCCGTGACGTTTCAGCCCGACGAGGTTCAGCCCCTCGATCTCCGCCCGGGGTCCTGCGACCAGCGCATGCGGGATCACGTCCGAGGTCACCATCGACAGCGCCCCGATGATCGCGCCGCGCCCGATCCGCACCCATTGATGCACGCCCGACAGGCCGCCGACGATCACGTCATCCTCGATATGGCAATGGCCGGCGATGGCGACGGAATTGACCAGGATCACCCGGTCGCCGATCTGCACGTCATGCGCCACGTGCGACGAGGACATGAACAGCCCGTCGTCGCCGACGCGGGTGATGCCGCCGCCGCCCTCGGTCCCCGGGTTCATCGTCACATATTCGCGGATGCGGTTGCGTGCGCCGATCACCAGCCGGGTCTTTTCACCCTTGAACTTCAGGTCCTGCGGGATCTGCCCGATCGAGGCGAAGGGGAAGATCACCGTCTCGGGCCCGATCTCGGTCGCACCGGCGACGACGACATGGGATTTCAGCTCGACCCCGTCGGCCAGCACGACCTCGGGGCCGACGTGGCAGAACGGACCGATCCGGCAGCCCGCGCCGATCACCGCGCCCTCTTCGACCACGGCGGCGGGGTGGATAACCGCCTGCGGATCAATCGCCATGTTTCCAGCCTCCATTCCGTTTCCGGTCAGCGCATCGGGCAAGTGTCATGGCTCAGCTTTTCGGAGCCGGAGCCATCATCGCGGTGAATTCGGCCTCCGCCGCCTTTTCATCGCCGACAAAGGCCTCGCCCAGGAATTTCCACACCTTGCCGCCGCCCCGCTTGCAGGTCACGCGCAGTTCCAGCACATCGCCCGGCACCACCTTGCGGCGGAACTTGCAGGCGTCGATGCCCATGAAATAGGTCACCATGTCGGTGCCGATCAGGTTCATCGAAATGCCCACGACGATGGCGGATGTCTGCGCCATCGCCTCGACGATCAGCACGCCCGGCATCACCGGCTCGTTCGGGAAATGCCCCTGAAAATGCGGCTCGTTCGACGTCACCATCTTCACACCCACGGCGGATTCGAAGGGCACGATGTCGCGCACCCTGTCGATCAGCAGGAACGGATAGCGATGCGGGATGATCTGTTTGATGAGCGCCAGGTCGGCGGACGTGTGGGGGGCGGGTTCAGTCATCTGGCTTCCTCGAAACGGGTCCGGAACAGGCGGATCGCGCGATTGCTAACAACGCGGCGGCGCAATGGCAAGCACTGGCCTTTGCCGAAAGGCCGGCGCGGCGGTCAGGGCGTCGCGGCGGGCTGCGGGCCTTCGCCGAAACGGTCGTTCACCAGCGTCACCAGCGCGCCGGTCACGTCGGCATCGGCGCGGCCGCGGATGATCGCCCGCCGGTCCATCACCACCGCGGCGCCCCGCTGTTGCAAGATGTCGTCCAGAAGCGGCGCGATCGCGCGGAACAACGCCTCGCGCTCATCCTCGAATTTCTGCGTCAGGGCCTGGGCCTTGGCCTTCTGCGTGTTGCGGATCTCCGTCGCGCGGGCGTCGAAAGCGGCAGCCTCGCGGCGGAAATCCTCGGCGTTCATCGTGGCGCGGCGTTCGGTCAGGGATTTCTCCTCGGCCACCAGCTCATCGGCGATGCGGTCGTTTTCCTGACTCAGCGCCTGCGATTCCCGGGCCAGATCCTCGCGGATGCGCTTGCCCCAGTGGCTTTCGTCGAACAGCCGTTCCCAGTCGAGCGTCAGCACCTGCTGCGAAGCCGTCGCCGCCTGCGCCCCCGCGGCACCGGGGGCCAGCGACACACCCGCCAGCATCGCGGCGAGGATCCATCCCCGCCGTGCCGCCCGCCGCTGTGCCGCACCCCGTGCCATCCCGCCCTCAGAACTGGGTCGAGATGGTCAGGTCGAAGTTCTGCACCTTGTCGTATTCCTCTTTCTTCACCGCGCGCGAGAAGTTCAGCCGCAGCGGGCCGATCGCCGAACGCCAGTAGATCGAAAAGCCCACGGCCGAACGCAGCTTCATGCCGTCGTCCACCTCGATGCCGCCGGCGCCGATCTTGTCGTCCAGCCCCCAGACCGAGCCGGTATCCCAGAACAGGCCGCCGGTGATGCCGTATTCCTCGGGGAAGCCGATGGGGAATTCGGATTCCAGACGCAGCGCGGCGAAATACTTGCCGCCGAGCGCATCGCCGTTCGGCGCGTTCCGGTCGCGCGGACCGTAGCCGTTCGATTCGAACCCGCGCACCTTGCCGTAACCCGAAAAGCGGTCAAGCACCGTGAGTTGCGTATCGCCGCGCTTGTGGACCGCCCCGCCTTCCAGTTCGGCGCGCAGGGTGACTTCCTCGTGCCAGACCTTGCGTTCGGCCCGCAAGAGCGCCGTGGTCCGCAACGATTCCACATCGCCACCGACGCCCGCGATATCCTGCCCGAAGCGGGCGGTGAAGCCATAGCGCGGGTCGATCCCGCTGCGCCGGGTGTCCCAGGTGTAGCTGTAGCCGACCGAAGAGGTCGTCCGCTCCCCTTCCTCGCGTTCGAGGATCGGCGAGGACCAGGAACTGCTGCCGCTTGCCGCCGCCTCTTCTTCCGAGGTCACATTATACAGCCGGTCGACCGAATAGGTGTAGCGCAGTTCCAGCCGCGAATTTTCCGAAACCGGGAATTCGATCGACGGCGTGATGCCGAGCCGCTTGGTCGAATAGGCGGAATTGTCATCCTCGGAGGTGTTGTACCAAAGATGAACCCGCGCCCTTAGGTCACGCCCGAGGAAATAGGGCTCGACGAAATCGATGGAGCTTTGCTGGTTGTCCGAGGTCGTGCCGATCTGCACGCCCAGATACTGCCCCCGGCCGAGGAAGTTCGATTCCTGCAAGCCGACGTTGATCCCGAAGCCCGAGGACACGCCATAGCTGGCCCCGAAGGTCAGCGAGCCGGTCGGCTGTTCCTCGACGTTGACGTCGACCACGACCTGATCCGGGCCGGAGCCCTGCCGGGTGTTCACCTCGGCATTGCTGAAGAAGCCAAGCGCGCGGATCCGTTCGGCGGAATTGCGGATTTCGCGCGGGTTGAAGGGGTCGCCCTCGACGGTGCGGAACTCGCGCCGGACCACGTTGTCCTGCGTGGTGGTGTTGCCCTCGATGTCGATGCGTTCGACGAACAGCCGGTCGCCCGGCACCAGCGCGAACTGCACGTTCAGCGTCTGGGTGCGGGGATCGCGGGTCACGCGCGGATCGACGCGGACGAAGTTGGCGCCCTTGCGCAGCGCCAGCTGTTCCATCCGCGTGACGGCGATGTCGATCGCGTTGGGCGAATAGATCGACCCGGTGCGGATTTTCGCCAGACCGGAGAATTCGGCCGCGTCCAGTTCCGGGATTTCCGAGACCGTGGTGATATTGCCGAATTTGTACTGCTGACCCTCGTTGATGTTGAAGGTCATGAAGACGGCATTGCGGTCACGCGCCATCTCCGAGGAAACGCCCGTCACCTGCACATCCGGATAGCCGCGCGAGCGGTAGAAGTCGATCAGCAGCTGGCGGTCCTGATCCACCCGGTCCGGCACGAAGCTGTCGCTCGAGATGATCGCATGCAGCAGGCCCGACTGTTTCGTCGCCAGAACGTCGCGCAGCCGGCGGTTGGAATAGGAATGGTTTCCGGTGAAGCCGATCCGCTGCACCTCGGACACCGATCCCTCGATGATCTCGAAGGCGACGTCGACGCGGTTGCCCGACCGGCGGATGACCTTGGGATCGACGCGCACGCCGTAGCGGCCCGAGGCTTCCGCATAGCCGCGGGCGATGTTGTCGGCGTCGGCCTCGGCCACCGCGGGGTTGAAGACGTGGTTGGGCTGGGTCTTGACGATCTTCGCCAGCGCATCGTCCTTCATGATGCTGTTGCCCTCGAAGGACACGACGTTGACCGTCGGGAATTCCTGCACCTGAATGGTCAGGGTCGATCCCTGCGGCACCAGCTCGACCTTCTCGAACAGGCCCGATCCCTGAATGCGCTGAAAAGCGTCGTTCAGTTCCCCGGCCGAGATCGCGGCGCCGCTGCTGATATTCGCATAGGACAGGATCGTGGCCGCCTCGATCCGTTCGTTGCCCACGATCCTGATGTTGGTGAAGCGGTAGTCCTGCGCCTGCGCCACGACCGGCACCAGAACGGAGCCGATCGCCGTCGCTCCGGCAAGGCCCGCCGCCGTCAGACGCAACGCCAGCCCCCACCGCGCGAGGCCCCGCCCCGCCACGGTCGTCTCTTGCCGCCGGTTGGTCATTCCCTTACCCCGTACTGCCCTTTTGTTGTCAGACCGTGAGTAGCCGGAAAGGGGAACCTTGTCAAAAGACGAAGCGCGCCCCGCGCGCCTTTCCGGCGCCGTCCGCGGCGGGCCGCTCAGGCGCGGGTTCAGGGGCAGGTCACGTCGTTCCAAAGGCCAAAGAACATCAGCGCCAGAACCAGCGCCATGCCGATCGCCATCAGCCCGTTCATCGCCCCGTCCGAGGGCGGTTTCCCGGTGATCGCTTCATAGAGGTGAAACACCAGATGCCCGCCATCCAAAACCGGAATCGGAAACAGGTTCAGAAAGCCCACCGCCGTCGACAGAACCGCGATGAACCAGATGAAATCCGCGAGCCCCGATTTCGCCGCCGCCGCCGACCCTTCGGCGATGCCGATGGCGCCGCGCAGGTTGCACGATGAAATCTGACCGAGAATCATGTGCTTGAGCCCGGAAACGGAGGAACTGACCACCATCCACGTCTGTTGCGCGCCGCCGGTGATCCCCTCGATCAGGCCGGTGCGGCGGGTCAGCGGCGCAAAGGCCAGCTCACCCGTCGCGCCGATCATGTATCGGGTCTCGAAGCCGCCGTCGGCGGTGGGCATATCGGTGCTTTTCGGCGTCAGGGTGACGGTGCGGAGCGCGGCGTCCGCGCCGTCCGGGCGCCAGACGGTCAGGGTCAGCGGCTTGCCCGCCCCATCGGCCGTGGCCTGCCGCAGATCGGCGAAGCGCGCCGCCGGCACGCCGTCGATTTCGGTAATCACGTCGCCCTTCTGCAGCCCCGCCGCATAGGCGGCCGAGGCGGGGATCACCGCGCTCAGCCGCGGCGGCATCGGCTGCGGCCCCGCGACCTCGACCGTCGCGCCGTCGCGCGACAGCCTCCAGATCACCGTCGGCGTATCGGGCAGCCCGTCCGAGGCCGCGGCGTAAAGCGCCCCGTAATCCGGCGTGTCGATCCCGCCGATGGCCAGCACCCGGTCGCCGGGGCGCAGCATGTCCACCGCCTCGGGCAGCGGATAGAGGGATCCGATCACTGGCTCCTCGGTCGCGCGGCCCGACCACATCATCACCCCGGCAAAGACCAGAATCGACAGAATGAAGTTGAAGACCGGCCCCGCCGCCACCGTCGCCGCCCGCGCCCACAAAGGCGCGCCGGCCATCGTGTGACGGCGTTCGCCCTCGCTCAGTCCCGAGACGGCCGCCTGATCGACCCCCGCCGAGGCGGCATTGGCATCGCCGAGAAACTTCACATAGCCGCCAAGCGGCAGCGCCGACACCTGCCAGCGCGTCCCATGCCGGTCCACCCGCGAAAACAGCCGCGGACCGAAGCCCACGGAAAACACCTCCGCCTTGATCCCCGACAGCCGGCCGATGATGTAATGGCCGTATTCATGCACCGTCACAATGATCGACAGCGCGACGACGAAGGCCACCACGGAATAGATCGCATTGCCGAAATCGGGGAGAAACTCCAAAGGTCAGATCCTTCCGGTCGAGAGACGTTCGCGGCCAAGGGCGCGCGCCTCGGCATCCACTGCTAGGACGTTATCGAGGCTCACCGGCGCATTTCCAAGACCCTGCCGCGATGACATGTCCGAGAGCAGGGATTCGACCAGCCGCGCCATGTCCATGAAACCGATCCGCCCGGCGATGAAACCGTCGAGCGCAACCTCTTTCGCCGCGTTGAAGACCGCGCCGGCCGCCCCGCGAATGGCCATCACCTCGCGCGCCAGCCGCAGCGCCGGGAAGCGCACCGCGTCCGGCGCCTGAAACGTCAGTTGCCCGAGCCGCGCCAGATCGAGCCGCGCGACCGGCAGCTCCCGCCGCGCGGGCCAGTTCAGCGCATAGCCGATCGCATGGCGCATGTCGGGCGCGCCCAGATGCGCCATCAGCGCCCCGTCGCGGAACCCCACCAGCGCGTGGACAAGGCTTTCGGGATGGACGACCGCCTCGATCCGCTCCGGCGCGATGCCGAAATATTCCCGCGTTTCAATCAGTTCCATCGCCTTGTTGAACATCGAGGCGCTGTCGATGGTGATCCGCTGCCCCATCGCCCAGTTCGGATGCCGCGAAGCCTCGGCCAGCGTCGCGCGTTCCAGTTGCGCAAGGCTCCAGTCCCGGAACGGCCCGCCCGAGGCGGTGATGATGACACGCTCGACATCCTCGATCCGCTCGCCGGTCAGCGCCTGAAAGACGGCGGAATGTTCGCTGTCGACGGGCAGGATGCGGGCGTTATGCCGCGCCGCCTCGGCCAGCAGCAGGGGACCGGCGGCGACAAGGCTTTCCTTGTTCGCCAGCGCCAGCGTGGTCCCGTGCCGCAGCGCCGCGAAGCCGGGCGCCAGCCCCGCCGCGCCGACGATCGCGCTCATCACCCAGTCGGCGGGGCGTTCCGCCGCCTCGATCAGCGCGGCGGGGCCTGCGGCGGCCTCGACGCCCGAGCCTTGCAGCGCGGCGCGCAGATCGGGCAGGCGATCCTCATGCGCGGTGACGGCGACCTCGGCGCGCAATTCGCGCGCCTGCGCGGCCAGCAGGTCGATGTTGCGCCCGCCGGTCAGCGCGACGATGCGGAACGCCTCCGCCCCGCCCTGACGGCGCAACAGGTCGATCGTGTTCACACCGATCGAGCCGGTCGCCCCGAAAACCGAAATCCTGCGCATCCCCTAGCCTCCGACGAACGGCAAGGTGCCGAACTGCGCGACCAGCAGCACCATCAGCACCGCCCCGATCAGCGCGTCGAACCTGTCGAGCACCCCGCCATGACCGGGGATCAGGGCGGAACTGTCCTTCACCCCGCTGCGGCGCTTGATCCAGCTTTCGGCGATGTCGCCCAGCTGTCCGGCAAAGGCCAGCAGCGGCGACAGCAGCAGCAGGCCCCAGCCGCCAATCCCGCTGAGCGCATAGACCGCCCCAACCAGCATCGCGCCGATCCAGCCGGCCACCGTGCCGGACCATGTCTTCTTCGGGCTGATCCGGGGCCAGAACTTCGGCCCGCCAAGCGTCCGCCCGGCGAAATAGCCCATCACGTCGGACACGACCACCACCGCGATGATCCAGACGATCGCCCGCAATCCCTGCGGCGCGTTCAGCCCGTCACGCAGCGCCACCAGCCCATAGCCCGTCAGCATGATCGCAAAAGCGTAAAGCCCCCAGACCAGCCAGTCGCGCCGCGCCAGCCGCCACAGCCCCGCCAGCGACGGCACGATCAGCAGCGCCAGCGCGAAGGGCGAATGCAGCACGAAGATCGCGGCCAGCGCCGCCCCCGCCAGCAGGCCGAGCACCACCGCCCGCGCGCGCCGCGCAGGCACCAGCATCGCCGCCAGTTCCCACACCATCAGCGCCGAAACCACCACGGCGAGCGTGGCGAATACCACGCCCCCCGCCCAGATCGCCGCCGCCCCCAGCAGCAGCATCACCAGCCCGGATCCGAGCCGCGGCCCCAGATCCGACCACCGGCCGGGGGAAGCGGGCGTTTTCATCCCTGCGCCCCGCCGAACCGGCGTTCCCGCGATCCGAAACAGGCCAGGATCCGTGCCAGCTCCGCCGGGGTGAAATCCGGCCAGAGCGTCGGGGTGAATTCATATTCGGCATAGGCCGCCTGCCAGAGCAGGAAGTTCGAGGTCCGCGTCTCGCCCGAGGTGCGGATCACCAGATCCGGATCGGGCATCCCCGCCGTATCGAGCCGCGCGGCGATCACCGCCTCGTTCACCGCGCTTGCCGCCAGCCGCCCCTCGGCGACATCCTGCGCCACGCGCGCCATCGCCCGGCGCAGCTCATCCCGGCCGCCATAGTTGATCGCCACGGTGAAGTTCAGCCGGGCATTGGCGGCGGTGCGTTCCTCGATCCCCGCCATCATCTTCTGCAACCGCGCATCCAGCCGCTCGCGCGCGCCGATGAAGCGCAGCCGCACGCCTTCGGCGGCCAGCGCCTCGGCCTCGTTCTCGATGTAGCGGGTGAACAGCGCCATCAGGCCGAGGACCTCCTCGGTCGAGCGGCGCCAGTTCTCGGTCGAGAAGGCATAGACGGTCAGCCAGCGCACGCCCAGATCCGGGCAGGCGCGGACGATCTCCTTGACCCGTTCGGCCCCCTTGCGGTGGCCGACAAGCCGCGGCCAGCCGCGGTTCTTCGCCCAACGGCCGTTGCCATCCATGATGATCGCGACATGCGGGACACCGTAATCCGCGGCACCGGTCGCTTCGGGGGTCGGGGTCACGGCCACATCGCCTCGCTTGCAGGCGCTCAGACCTGCATGATCTCCGCCTGCTTCGACTCGAGCGCCTTGTCCACCAGCGCGATCTGCCGGTTGGTCAGCTCCTGCACCTCGTTTTCCCAGAACTTCACGTCGTCCTCGGACATGCCGGAGGCCTTGGCCTTCTTCACCTGATCCATGCCGTCGCGGCGCACGTTGCGGATCGCGACCCGCGCGCTTTCGGCATATTGCGCGGCGACCTTGGACAGTTCGCGGCGGCGTTCCTCGTTCAGTTCGGGAATCGGCAGCATGATGATCGTGCCGTTGGTCTGCGGGTTGATCCCCAGCCCGGATTCGCGGATCGCCTTTTCGACCTTGTTGACCAGCCCCTTGTCCCAGACGTTGATGGTCACCATGCGCGGTTCCGGCACGTTCACCGTTCCCACCTGGTTGATCGGCGTGGGCGAGCCATAGGCATCCACCACCACCGGGTCCAGCATCGCGCCCGAGGCCCGCCCCGTCCGCAGCGAGGCGAATTCGGTTTTCAGCGCGGACATCGCGCCTTCCATGCGGCGCAGAAGGTCATCAGTGTCGATTTCGATTTCGTCGGACATGGCGTCCCCCCGGTAGTCTGGTCTGGGTTTCCTTGTAGCGGTGTTCACCGCCGAAGGGTAGGGAAAGATAAACGCCCGCGCCAACCCGAGGCCCCGGAAGGCAGGGTCGGCGCGGGCCGGATCGTGTCAGGCCACGACCTTGGTATAGGTGCCCTGCCCGGCCAGAATGCCGCGGAATCCGCCCGGCTCGTCCAGCGAGAAGACGATGATCGGCAGGTTGTTGTCACGCGCCAGCGCGATGGCCGAAGCATCCATCACGCCAAGGTTCTTTTGCAGGCATTCGTCATAGGAAACGGTGTCGTAACGCTTCGCATCGGCGAATTTCTTCGGATCCTTGTCATAGACGCCATCGACCTTGGTGCCCTTGAAGATCGCCTCGCAGTTCATCTCGTTCGCCCGCAGGGTCGCCGCCGTGTCGGTGGTGAAATAGGGGTTGCCGGTGCCCGCGGCGAAAATGCAGATCCGCTGCTTTTCCAGATGCCGCACGGCACGGCGGCGGATGTAGGGCTCGCACACCTGATCCATCGGAATGGCCGAGATCACCCGCGTGTGCAGGCCAAGCGCCTCGAGCTGCGCCTGCATGCCAAGCGCGTTCATCACCGTCGCCAGCATCCCCATGTAATCGGCGGTGGTGCGTTCCATCCCCTGCGCGGATCCGGCGAGACCGCGAAAGATGTTGCCGCCCCCGATCACCATGCAGATCTCCACGCCCAGAGCATGGACGGCCTGCACCTCGCGGGCGATGCGCGCGACGGTCGGCGGATGCAGGCCGTAGCCCTGATCGCCCATCAGCGCCTCCCCCGAGATCTTCAGCAGCACACGCTTGTATTTCACAGCCGGCTCGGCCTCTGCATTCATCGGGGGATTCCCATTTGCGGTTGTCATCGCGGCGCAAAATGTCGCAAATGCCCTCCGGGTTCAACATCGGGATTGCCGCACCCCGCAAGATAATGGCCAATCGCTTGATCGACATGGATAAATTGGATTCCACGAAACCGGTGCTGATCGCCGGCCCCACCGCCTCGGGCAAGTCGGCGCTGGCGCTGCATCTGGCGCGGGCGCAGGGCGGGGTCGTGGTCAACGCCGATGCGCTTCAGGTCTGGTCCTGCTGGCGGGTGCTGTCGGCGCGTCCTTCGGCGGCGGAAGAGGCCTTGGCCCCGCATCTGCTCTATGGTCACCGCGCCCCCGGCGAGGAGTATTCCGTCGGCCACTGGCTGCGCGAGGTCGCGCCGATTCTGGCCGCGCATCGCGCCGGGCGGGGGCCGCGGCCGATCCTGATCGGCGGCACCGGGCTGTATTTCACCGCGCTGACCGAGGGGCTGGCCGAGATCCCGGCGATTCCCGCCAGGGTCCGCGACACCGCCAACCGCCGCATCGCCGACGAGGGCGCGGGCGCGCTGCTGGCGGAACTCGATCCCGACACCGCCGCCCGGATCGACCGGCTGAACCCCGCCCGCATCCAGCGCGCGTGGGAGGTGCAGGCCGCCACCGGGCGCGGCCTTGCCGCCTGGCAGGACGACACGCCGCCGCCGCTGTTGGCCCTGGACGACTGCACCGCGCTGGTGATCGAGGCGGAGCGCGACTGGCTCGCCGACCGCATCGACCGCCGGTTCGACCAGATGCTGGACGAGGGCGCGCTGAATGAGGCCCGCGCCGTGGCGCCCTTCTGGGACCCGCAGGCGCTCTGGGCAAAGGCGATCGGCGCGCCGGAACTGATCGCCTATCTGCGCGGGGAAATGGATCTGGAGGCCGCGCGCGAGCGCGCCCAAGCCGCCACGCGCCAATATGCGAAGCGCCAGCGCACATGGTTTCGTGCGCGGATGACGCGCTGGCACAAGATCATGCGGCCCTGAGGGGCTTTCGCGGAAACTTGCCGGGGTTTGAAAAAAGGCTTTTGTTTCAAGGTATTTTCACGCTTATCCTGCGACAATAAGAAAATATCGCAGCAGTGCCGGACCCCAACAGTGACTCCCCTTCCCCCCGACCGCGCCTCGCGGGCCGCAGAGGCTGAAACCGCACAACCTGAGCCCAACACCCTGCGCCTGCCGGAGCCCCCGGCCGCGCCCCGGGTGTTGCAGGTGTCGCGGCTGGCGCAGGGCGGGCGCTGGCGGGTCGAGGCGATGCGCGCGCTGGCCGAACCCTGCCTGATCTGGTTCACCCGCGGACAGGGGCGGATCACCGTCGGCGGCCTGACGCGCGGCTACGGCGCGCATAACGCGATCTTCATTCCAGCCGGGGTGATGCATGGATTCGACGTCGGGCCGCAGAGCCACGGCTCGGTCGTGTTCTTCGGCCGCGATTGCCCCTTTACCCTGCCCGATACCCCGCAGCACCTGCGCATCCGCGATGCGACGCCCCAGGCGGAGCTGACGGGGTTGGTCGAGGCCGTGCTGCGCGAACTAGACGGCAGCCGGCCTGCCGGGATGCGGGCGGCGGAGCTTTACCTCGGTCTGATCGGTGTCTGGCTGGAGCGGCAGACAATGTTGCAGACCAACGAGGCGCAAAGCTCGGACGCCGCCCGCCGTCTCGTCGCGCGCTATTCGGCGCTGCTCGAACGCGATTTCCGGCTGGGTCAGGGGGTGGCGGACTATGCGCAGGAACTGGGCGTGACGCCGACCCATCTGACCCGCGTGTGCCGCACGACCTGCGGGCGCGCGGCACTCGACCTGTTGCAGGACCGCCGCCTGTATGAGGCGCGCCGCCTGCTGGCCGAAACCGACGCCCCGGTGAAGGAGATTTCGGAGACGCTCGGCTTCACCAGCCCCGCCTATTTCACCCGCGCCTTTCACGCCCGCATCGGCAAGACCCCGTCCGATTTCCGCAAGGCCGGCTGAGGCAGGGACGGCGCCCGGGGGATGGCTGAGGCGGGGACGGCTGAGGCGGGGACGGCGAATTGCCGCGCCCCCTTTGATTTCCGCCATCATCCGGTTATGTCCGCCGTCACGCAAATCCGGGCATGCGACATCTGGGAGTTTTCATGGAAAAGGCAATCGAGCGGACGCTTTTCGCCAGCCGCTGGCTGATGGCGCCGATGTATCTGGGACTGGTCGGGGCGCTGATCATCCTGCTGTGGTCCTTCGTCATGGAATTGTGGCATTCCATGATTCTGCTGCCCTCGCTGGGGGTGGACGATGCGATGATGGCGGTGCTTGCGCTGATCGACCTGACGCTCGCCGCCAATCTGGTGATCATCGTGATCTTCTCGGGCTATGAGAATTTCGTCAGCCGGATGGATACCGCCGATCACGAGGACCGCCCAGAATGGCAGGGCGAGGTCGATTTCTCGACCCTGAAGCTGAAACTGATCGCCTCGATCGTCGCAATCTCGGGGATCCATCTGCTCAAGGTCTTCATGGATGTCGAGAAATATGCCGACGACAAGATCCGGTGGATGCTGACCATCCACCTCGTCTTCATCGTGTCGGGGGTGCTGCTGGCGGCGATGGACTGGATCTCCATCCACGCGAAATCGATGAAGAAAAAGGGCAAGAGCGAGGCCTACTGACGCGCCGCCTTCGGCGGAGTGGGCCGGGACCTGCGTCTTTGGGACGGGGTTCAGACCGGGAGCGCGGTGCGGGCGGATGGGACGCAGGGGGCCAGCCCCCTCGCCCGTTCCGGGCATTCGGCGGGCCAACCTTCCACCGGAAGGTTGGCTTGTCCGCCTCATCCCGGGATATTTATGGAAACACGAAAGAGAGGCGGTGGCGCCGGGGGGCGAGGCGATTCCGGAATGCGCGCCGGCGGCGATCATTCGTGGTCGGGGGCGGTATTCTGATCCTCGGCATCCGTCGCCTCGTGGCGCTTGCCGCGGAAGCCCTGTGCCACCACGAATTTCTCGGAGCTGTCGCGGCGCGAGGCCGGGGGCTTCACATTCGCGACCTTGGTGAAGTTCTTCTTCAGGATCGTCATCAGTTCCTGCTCCGCCCCGCCGGCCAGAACCTTGGCGACGAAGGTGCCGCCCTCTTCCAGCACGTCGAAGGCGAACCAGGCGGCATGTTCGCACAGGGTGATGATGCGCAGGTGATCCACCTGCTGGTTGCCTGAGGCCGCGGCCGCCATGTCCGACATCACCACATCGGCGGGACCACCCAGCCAACCCTTGACCTTTTCATCCGCGTCGTCGGTGAGGAAATCGAGCTGATGGATCTCGGCCCCCGGGATCGGGTCGACTTCCTGAAGGTCGACGCCCAGCACCGTGCCCCGCTTCTTGCCCGATTTCTCGCCAAGCGCATTGACCCGCTCGACCGCCACCTGGCACCAGCCACCCGGCGCGCAGCCAAGATCGACCACCCGTGCGCCCGGCACGAGGAAGCGGTATTTGTCGTCCAGCTCAAGGATCTTGAAGGCCGCGCGGCCGCGATAGCCTTCCTTTTTCGCCCGCTGGACGTAAGGGTCGTTCAACTGCCGTTCGAGCCAGAGGGTCGAGCTGAGCTTGCGCCCCTTGGCGGTCTTCACCCGGACGCGCAGCTCTCGCTGGCCGCGGCCAGAGGTGTTCTTTCCGGTCGGTGTCTTGGTCATCGGATCTGTCCCATCTCGTCGATCACGCCATCGGCGGCCATTTGCGCGTAAAGCAGTCCTTCGCGCAGGCCGCGATCGGCCACCGACATCCTGTCGGTCGGCCAGACCCGCATCAGGGCCTGCAGGATCGCAGCCCCCGACATGATGAGCGTGTGCCGGTCGCGGCCGATCCGCGGATCCGCACGCCGTCCATCAGGGCCGAGCATCAGAAAATTGCGGATCACCGTGTCGATCTGCGCCGACGTCATCGTCAGCCCGTCGACCCGGGTCCGGTCGTAGCGTTTCAGCCCGAGGTGGCAGGCCGCCACCGTCGTCACCGTGCCCGAGGTCCCGATGATCTGGAACCCGCTCAGCGGCGCGCCGCAGGCATAGGTGGAGAAATTCGAAAGCTTTTCTTCAAAGAACCAGGACATCAGCGCGAAGCGCGCCGCGTCGTCTTCGACATCGGCGAAATGGTCCTTGAGCGTCGCCACCCCATAGGGAACGGAAATCCAGTCGACCACCCGCGCCTGCGGCTCCGGCCCCTCGGGCTGACGGAACCCGCCCGAGATGCGCATGATCGCCCGGCCGCGTTCCGAGGGCGGCACGCGCGAGACATCCATCCAGACAAGCTCGGTCGAGCCACCGCCGATATCGACGACAAGGATCTGTTCCGCCTTGGGCGACACCAGAGAGGCGCAGGAGATCACCGCCAGCCGCGCCTCTTCCTCCGCCGGGATGATTTCCAGCGGCAGCCCGGTTTCGCGCCGCACGTAGCGGATGAAGTCGCGGGCATTGCCGGCGCGCCGGCAGGCCTCGGTCGCGACGAGCCGCATCCGCTTCACCCCGTGCAGTTCGATCTTGTGCCGGCAGATCTGCAGGGCCTGCACCGTGCGCGCCATCGAATTGCGCGACAACCGGCCCGAGGCTTCAAGCCCCTGCCCCAGCTGGACCGCCTTGGAAAAGCTGTCCACGACCTGGAACTGATCCCCGCGCGGGCGGGCGATCAGCATCCGGCAACTGTTGGTGCCGAGATCCAGCGCAGCATAAAGCTCGCCCGATTCGGCGTATTTTTTGGTCGCGGGAGGCTCTACCGCTTTCGGGAACGCGCCCGCGGACCGGGGACGCCTGGGCGCCATTTCAACGCCCTCCGATTTCAAGTTGTCCCCAAGGTATCCATTTGCCCCCCCTTATTCAAGACTGGGCGGTTCAACCTTTGGCGCTAACGGGACGGGCGCGCCTTGACATAGGGGGACGCGCTCTCCAGATCGGGGGCATGACCCTGCTTCTGCGCCTTTTGCCGGTTCTGGCCGCGATCGCCTATGCCATCGTCATGTGGCAGTTTTCGGCGCGCAATCTGGCGCGGCAACTGAACACGAAATCGCACCGGCTGCGCGATCCGGGGCTTGATCCGGTGCTGTCGCGGATGGCGGCGGCGCTTGGCCTGCCCGAGGTGCCGGTGCATGTCTATCAGGTCGCGCCGGTCAACGGGCTGGCGGCGCCGGACGGGCGGATCTTCCTCACCGAGGGGTTCCTGAACCTTTACCGCAAGGGCGAGGTCAGCGCCGAGGAACTCGCCTCGGTCATCGCGCATGAGCTTGGCCATGTCGCGCATGGCCATACCCGGCGGCGGATGATCGACTTTTCCGGGCAGAACGCGCTGAAGGTGGTGCTGGGATCGCTGCTCGGGCGGGTGATCCCCATCGCGGGCGGCTGGATCGCCCATATGATCGCCACCACCCTTGCCGCGCGGATGAGCCAGCGCGACGAATACGAGGCGGACGAATATGCCTCGGCCCTGCTGATCAAGGCGGGGATCGGCACCGGGCCGCAGATCTCGCTGTTTCAAAAGCTCGACCGGCTGACCGGCGGCACGGCGCTGCCCGCGCCCGCCTGGCTGACCAGCCATCCGGCGACCGATGCGCGGATACGTGCCATCGAGGCCTCCTGCAAGCGCTGGAACGTCGCTTAACCCCTTACCGAAGAAAAGACATTCGGCTAACCTCGCGCCAAAGTGAGGGGGGAATGGACGCAACCGATCCACATGCGGTCCGGCGCCGGCAGGTGTTCTACATTCCGGGCTTCGACCCGTTCCATCCCCGCCGTTACCGCGAGCTTTATCGAAAACAGGCCGGGGAACAGGCCCGCATCGCCGGCTATGAGATCGCCGTATCGCCAAAGCGCGGCGCCGGCGCCTATGGCTGGCATGTTCACACGGCGCAGGATGGTGCGCGGACCGAAACGGATGTCGATGTCCTGATCTGGTCGGACATCGTGCGCGGCTCGATGAACGCCTCGATCCCGGCGACCTATGCGCAGCTTCTGCGCACGGTCTGGGCCTATGTCGGGTCGGGCGCGCTGTTCCGGCTGATGCGGCTGCGGCGGGGGCCGGTGCTGGCCGCGCTCTATCCGATCGTGATGCTGCTGGTGCAGGCGGCGATCGGCCTCGGCCTTGGCGTGGGGCTGGCCTGCGCCCTGCCCGCCTTTCCCCATGATGGCGCGGTGCGGCTGGCGATCATCGCCGCCGTGCTGATCGCGGTGCTGCGGCTGTTCCGGGCCTTGGACAGACGGATCTTCGCCTATTACCTGATGCACGACTATGCCTTCACCGCCCGCTGGAACGGCGCCTACCCGCCGGAGCTGGAGGCCCGCATGGCGGATTTCGCCAAGACCATCGCCGCCGCGCTGCGCGGCCCCTGCGACGAGGTCTTGCTGATCGGCCATAGCTCGGGCGCGCATCTGGCGATCTCCATCCTCGCCGATCTGACGCGGCAGGGGCGCATCCCGCAGGAAGGCCCGCGCATGGCGCTGCTGACGCTGGGTCAGGTGGTGCCGATGGTCAGCTTCCTGCCCGGGGCGCGGCGGCTGCGCGCGGATCTCGCGTGGCTCTCGACGCGGGAAGAGATCTTCTGGCTCGACGTCACCGCGCCCGGCGATCCCTGTTCCTTCGCCTTGTGCGATCCGGTGGCGGTGTCGGGCGTCGCGCCGCCCGATCAGCGCTGGCCGCTGGTGATTTCCGCCGCCTTCCGCCGCAGCCTGTCGCCCGAACGGCGCAAGCGGCTGCGCGGGCGGTTCTTCCGCCTGCATTTCCAGTATCTTTGTGCCTTCGACAATCCGGCGAACTATGATTATTTTGCCGTCACCGCCGGGCCGGTGACGCTGGCATCCCGGTATCAGGGCCGCGCCCCTTCCCCCAGCCGCATCACCCGCGCGGCGCAGCACCCGGCGGACGCATGACCGGAACCATTCCTCCGAAACCCGCCGCGCGACAGGGGCGCCCGTCGCTGTGGCGGCTGCTGCGGATGTTCCGCGCCGACATGCTCTCGGCGCTGCCAGCACGGCTCTATCATGCGTGGATGGCCGAGTTCCGCACGCCCTTCTTCCGCTCCTACCTGTGCAATGATCCCGCGCTGGTGGAGCGGGTGCTGAAAACCTGCCCCGCCGATTTCCCGAAATCCCTGCGCATCGCCGAGGGGCTGCGCCCGCTGCTGCGCAACAGCGTCTTCGTCACCAATGGCGCGCAATGGGAACATCAGCGCCGCATCATCGACCCGGCGTTCGAGGGCGGACGGCTGCACCAAAGCCTCCCCGCCATGCGGGCGGCAGGCGCGAACGGGGTATTGAGACTTCACGCGAAGTCAGGACCGGAACCGATTGAGATAGAACGCGAAACCTCCCACATCGCCGCCGATGTGATCTTCCGCACGCTGTTTTCCATCCCGATCGAGGATGCCGCGGCCACGGCGGTCTTTCAGGCCTTCCGCACGCATCAGCGCGCCATGCCGATCGTCAATCCGGCGGCGCTTCTGGCGCTGCCCCGCTGGTTGCCCCGGTTCCATTCCCGCGCGACCCGCAAGAGCGCCCGGCACATCCGCCACCTGATCGAGCGACTGACGGCGGAACGCGCCGCGGCGATCCGCGCCGGCACCGCCCCCGACGACCTGGCGACCAAGATCATGACCTTCACCGATCCGGTGACCGGCACCGGCTTCGATGCGGCGGAGATGGTCGATCAGGTGGCGATCTTCTTTCTGGCCGGGCATGAGACATCGGCCTCGGCGCTGGCCTGGGCGCTCTATCTGCTGGCCACCCATCCCGACTGGCAGGAGCGTGTGGCCGCCGAGGCGCGGGAGGTGCTTGCCGGTCCCGATCCGGACCTGTCGCGCCTGTCGCAACTGACCGCCAGCCGCGCCGTCTTCCGCGAGACGCTGCGGCTTTATCCGCCCGTGCCGATGTTCGTGCGGGAAAACCGCTGCCCGGTGCGGTTTCGCGGCCGCGACATCGCGCCGGGCGGGCAGATCGTCCTCAGCCCCTGGCATCTGCATCGGCACGACCGGATCTGGGACGATCCCGATGCGTTCGACCCCGCCCGCTGGGACAGCCCGAATGGCCGGGCGGCGGCGCGGCAGGCCTTTATCCCGTTTTCCGCAGGCCCGCGCGTCTGCCCCGGCGCCGGCTTCGCCATGGCCGAAGGGCCGCTTCTGCTGTCGATGATCCTGCGCGATTTCCGCCTCGCCCCCGCGCCGGGCCGCACTCCCGTCCCTGTCGCGCATCTGACGGTGCGCGCCCGGGACGGGATCTGGCTGCGGCTGACACCCCGCTGAGGCGCGCCCAAGGGCGCGAGGGGGCCAGCCCCCTCGCCCGTTCCGGGCTCACCCCCGGGATATTTAGGGAAAAACGACGGGAAAGGGCGCTGTCCTAGAGACGGTAGATCGCCGTGAACTTGTCTTCCAGATAGTCGAGCAGCGGCGCCTCGGTCGGGGCGAAGCCGCAGGCAAGGGTGATCGTCTCGACCGGGGTGTGCAGTCCGCCGTGGCGATGCACATTCTCGCGCAGCCATTCGACAGCGGGAGCCGCCGTTCCCTCGGCCAGCGCATCCTCGTATTCCGGGACCTGTTCGCGCAGCGCCTTGTAGAGGCAGCCGGCATAGACATTGCCAAGCGCATAGGTCGGGAAATAGCCGAACAGCCCCACCGGCCAGTGGACGTCCTGCAGGAAGCCCTGCGAGGGACGTTCGACCTTGACCCCGAAATCCGCCTGGAACCGGCCGTTCCATGCCTCTTCCAGATCGTCGACCTCGAGCTTGCCGGACATCAGCGCCCGTTCCAGATCGAAGCGCATCATGATGTGGAGATTGTAGTGCAGCTCATCGGCCTCGGTGCGGATGAAGCCCGGATGGACGCGGTTGATGCAGGCGTGGAAATCCGCGGCCGAAGCGATGCCGAAATCGCCGAAAGCGTCGGTCATCCGGGTGTAGAGCCAGCCGGTGAAGGCGGACGAGCGGCCAAGCTGGTTCTCGAAGATCCGGCTCTGGCTTTCGTGGACGCCCATGGACACGCCGTGCCCGATCGGGGTGAACAGGTAATCCGGGTCGATGCCGAGTTCGTAGCAGGCATGGCCGGTTTCGTGGATCGTCGAATAGATGCAGTTGAACGGATCGCTTTCCACCACCCGCGTGGTGATCCGCACATCGCGCCCCGAACCCGAGGAGAACGGATGCACCGCCGTGTCCATCCGGCCGAAGTTCCAGTCATAGCCGAAGGCCGTGGCGCATTTGCGCGACAGTCGCAGCTGCGCCGTTTCGGGGAAGACGTGTTCCAGCACCGGCGGGCGATACTCCGCCCCCAGCACCCGGTCCTTCAGCGCGACGAGCCGCGGCCGCATCCGGTCGAAGATCGCCGCCAGACCGCGCGCCGTGGCGCCCGGCTCGTAATCGTCGAGCAGCGCGTCATAGGCGTCGCCGTTCGAGATGCAGCCCGCCTCCTCGCGTTTCAGCGCCACCACCTCGCGCAGCACGGGCAGGAAGGCCGCGGGATTTTCCTCGGACCGCGCCTCGGCCCAGATGCTCTGGCTGAGCGAGGTGAGCCGCGCGAGTTCCGAGGCGAGCCGTGCCGGAACCCGGGTGTTGCGGTTGTAGGACCGCCCGACGAGGTCGAGGATCCGCGCCTCGGCGGGCGTCGTCGCCTCGGCCCGGGCGAGCCAGTCCTCAATCCGCGGATCGGTGCGGCGGGCATGCAGGATGCCCTCGATCGCGCCGGTTTCCTCGGCCCGCTGCTCGGCGGCGCCGCGCGGCATCATCGCCTCCTGATCCCAGCCAAGACGCTCGGCGATCGAGGCCAGCGCCTCGGTTTCACGCTGGAAGTCCAGCAACTTCTGCAAAGCGGTCATTTTGCCCCCCGGATCGACTGCACGACAGGATAACGCGCGAGGAAACGCGCGCGAAGGATCAGCACGAAGGCGACGACGGCGCCCAGCTGATGCGCGAGGCCCAGATGCAGCGGCGCACCATGGACCAGCGTGACGATGCCGAGACCCACCTGAACGAAGAGCCATGTCCCCATCCAGGCAAAGGCCACCCGTGTCGCCGCATGCGCCGAACGCCGGCCCAGAATGGCCGTGACGACGCCGAAGACGAAGACAAGATAGCCGGCCATCCGGTGAATGAACTGCACAAGACCGGGATCTTCGAAGAAATTCCGCCACAGCGGCGTGAACGGGAATGGATCGGGCGGCAGGAACTGCCCACCCATCCACGGCCAGTCGGTGAAGCCACGCCCCGCGTCGATCCCCGCGACCAGCGCGCCCAGCAGGATCTGCAGGAAGGTCAGATGCAGCACCCCCGTCGCCATGCCGACCAGCCTGGGTTCCGCCAGACGGCGCGCCTGCAACAGATCCGCCTCGCGCCGGCCAAGCAGCATCGCATACCAGGCGATGAAGCCGAGGATCAGGAACGCCAGCCCCAGATGCGTGGCCAGCCGGTAGGAGGCGACGGAGGTCATCTCCCCCACCAGCCCCGAGGACACCATCCACCAGCCGATCGCCCCCTGAAGCCCGCCAAGCGCCCCGATCAGCAACAGCCGCCCGGTCCAGCCAACCGGGATCTTCCGCGCGGCGAGGAAGCCGAAGAAGCCCACCGCCCAGACCAGCCCGACCAGACGGCCAAGCTGACGGTGCGCCCATTCCCACCAGTAGATGCCCTTGAACTGCGAAAGCGTCATGCCCTCGTTCATCAGCGCATATTGCGGCGTCGCCTGGTATTTGGTGAATTCGGTCTGCCAGTCGGCCTCGTTCATCGGCGGAATGGCCCCGGTGACGGGTTTCCATTCGGTGATGCTCAGGCCGGAATCGGTCAGCCGCGTCGCCCCGCCCACGGCGATCATCGCCACCACCAGCGCGAACAGGACGAACAGCCAGATGCGGATCGCCTTGCGCGCGCCGCGGGCGCCTGCGTCGATCAGATTTCCCTTCGGCGTGGCGCGGGCGGCCGGGGCCTCGGCTCCGACCTCCTCGAAAATGCTGCGTTTCGGGTTCATGAAGGTCTCCGTCCTTTGCAACCGGACACTAGCAGGCGCCCCGCCACAGACAAGGGGTGGCGCAGGGGGCCAGCCCCCTCTTGGCCTGCGGCCAATTCACCCCCGGGATATTTATGGAAGAATGAAGAGGCCTTTGTTCAGAGCCTTCATTCTTCCATAAATATCCTGGGGGAGCGCGGAACGCGCGGGGGCAGCGCCCCCACGCCCCCGCCATCAATCCCGGCGCCGGGTGATCTGGCGCAGCATCCCGTGCAGCGTCTGCACATCGGCGCGCGTCAGCCCGAAGCGCGTCCACATGTTGCGCAGGTTGCGCTTCATCATCGGCCCCTTGTCCGGCGGGAAGAAATAGCCTGCCGTGTCCAGCTTTTCCTCGTAATGATCGCCAAGCTTCTCGATCTCGATCTGGCTCGCCATCTCGGCGCCCGCCAGCCCCGGGTCGACGGGCGGCACGTCATAGACCCCGCGCGAGAATTCATAGGCCGTCAGCAGCACCGCCTGCGCCAGATTGAGCGAGAAGAACTCCCGGTTCACCGGCACGGTGATGATCGCGTTGGCCCGCGCGATGTCGTCGTTTTCCAGTCCCGTGCGCTCCGGCCCGAACAGCACGGCGACCTTCTGCCCCGCGGCGATCCGGGCATGGGCTTCGGCCATCGCGGCGGCGGGGGTGTAGATCGGCTTCGTCAGCTCGCGCCCGCGCGCGGTGGTGGCAAAGACGAAATCGCAATCGCCGATCGCCTCCCCGGTCGTGTCGAACACGCCCGCATGATCCAGCACCTGCGCAGACGCGCCCGAGGCCATCGCCACCGCCTTCGGGTTCGGCCAGCCGTCGCGCGGCGCCACCAGCCGCATCCGCGCGAGCGAGAAGTTCAGCATCGCGCGGGCCGCCGCGCCGATATTCTCCCCCATCTGGGGCCGGACCAGCACGAAGACGGGATTTTCGATCAGATCGGTCATGCGGTTTCCTTTCCGTTGCCCCCTTAGCCCCCCCGAACGGCTCTGGCAAGGCGGCCTGCCCTGCGTTAGAACGCCCGAAACGCAAGCCCGCGCCGGACGGCGCAAACGAAAGTGTTCGCCATGGCCGAGGACCTCCCGCAGATCTACCTGCTCACCCCGCCAAGCTTCGATCTGGATGTCTTCCCCGGGACGCTGTCGCGGGTGCTGGCGGCGCATGAGCCGGCCTGCGTCCGCCTCGCGCTGGCGACGAAGGACGAGGATGCGGTGATGCGCGCCGCCGATGCGCTGCGCGTGGTGGCGCATGAACATGACATCGCGCTGGTGATCGAGAACCACATCCACCTCGTCGCCCGCCACGGGCTCGACGGCGTGCACCTGACCGATGGGGCGCGCTCCGTCCGGGCGGCGCGCAAGGAACTGGGGCAGGACGCCATCGTCGGCAGCTTCTGCGGCGCCTCGCGGCATGACGGGATGAACGCGGGCGAGGCGGGGGCGGATTACGTCTGCTTTGGCCCGGTCGGGGAAACCGGCCTTGGCCACGGCGCGCGTGCGGACCGCGACCTTTTCGCGTGGTGGAGCGAGATGATCGAGGTGCCGGTCGTCGCCGAGGGCGCCCTGTCCGAGGCGTTGGTCCGCGACCTCGCCCCCGTCACCGATTTCTTCGCCATCGGCGAAGAGATCTGGAACGACGACGATCCCTCGGCCGCGCTCGGCCGGCTGATCGCGGCGATGGGCTGATGGAAAAGAAGTCCGACAGGGAAATCTGGCTGGGCGACTCGAACGGGCCGATGGGGGATGTCGGCGCCTTCATGGACAGCGAGTTGCGCGTGGACCGGGCCGACCTGCCCGGTCATATCCGGCAGCTTGACGGGGGGCGCAACCTGATCGCGGTCGTCGGCGCGCCCGGGTCGGGCAAGTCGCGTCTGGCGCGCGAGCTTTGCACCGCGCTGAACGAGGATGCGCCGGGCACGGCGGCGATCGTGGCGATGGACGGCTTCCATCTGGACAACGACACGCTCGACGCAAGGGGAATGCGTCACATCAAGGGCGCGCCGGACACCTTTGACGTCGCTGGATTTATCGACCTTCTGCAAAAGATCCGCACGGCCGGAACCGAGATTCCCGTCCCGACTTTCGACCGTTCGATCGATGCCGTCGTTCCGGGCGGCGCGCGGATCGCCGCCGGCACCCGCTTCGTTCTGGTCGAGGGGAATTACCTGCTGCTGACCCGACCCGGCTGGCACGACCTGTTTCCGCTCTTCGACCTGTCGATCCGCATCGACGTCGCCGAAGCGGAACTGCGCCGCCGCCTGCTGCGCCGCTGGCGCGACCTGCCCGAGGCCGAGGCCCTGCGCAAGGTCGAGGAGAACGACCTGCCCAACGGCCGCATGCTCCGCGCGGAAAGCCGCGCGGCGGATCTGGTGGTGCGGATCGAAGACGCACCACCCCCGGGCTGACGCCCGCATCAAGGTCCCCGCTTCGGACGCCTCGCGGCAGCAGAGCCGTTCCGCCACGCGCCGAAAGCGGATACCCCCTCAGATCGAGATATTCGCCGCGCCGCCGTCGAGCATCAGGTTCTGCCCGACGATGAACCCCGCATATTGCGAGCAGAGGAAGGCACAGGCCGCGCCGAATTCCTCCGGCGTGCCGTAGCGCCCGGCGGGGATCGAGGCAGCGCGCTTCGCCTCGGCCTCTTCGATCGAAATGCCCTGCGCCTTCGCCACCGCGGAATCGAGCGACACCGCCCGATCCGTCGCATGGATGCCCGGCAGCAGGTTGTTGATGACGACGCCCTTGCTCGCCACCTGCCGCGAGGTGCCGGCGACGAAGCCCGTCAGCCCCGTCCGCGCGGTGTTCGACAGGCCAAGCTGCGCGATCGGCGCGCGCACGGCGGCCGAGGTGATGTTGACCACCCTGCCCCAGCCGCGCTCGATCATCCCCGGCATCACCGCCTGCATCATCGCGATGGGCGCGAGCATGTTGCCGTCGAGCGCCTTGATGAAATCGTCGCGGCTCCAGTCGGACCAGACGCCGGGCGGCGGGCCGCCCGCGTTGTTGACGAGGATGTCCACCTGCCCGGCGGCGGCCAGCACCTTCTCGCGCCCCTCGGGCGTGGTGATGTCTGCGGCGACGGGCGTGACCTTCACCCCGGTCGCGGCGGCGATCTCGGCCGCGGCCTTTTCCAGCGCCTCGGCGCCGCGCGCGTTCAGGATGATCTCCACCCCGGCTTCCGCCAGTTTCCCGGCGCAGCCCCGGCCAAGCCCTTTCGAGCCCGCGCAGACGATCGCCTTCTTGCCGCTGATGCCCAGATCCATCGCATCCTCCTATTCTGCCTCATGGCTAACAGGTTCCCGCGCATGGTCAAGCCGCCCCCGGACGGGAACGACCTGCCTTTCATCTTTCCACAAATATCCCGCCGAATGCGCTTGCGCCGAGGGGGCTGGACCCCCGCGCCCTCTCCGCCCGCGATCCCCGTCAGCCTCCGTGGCTGAGCGAGGCGAAGAACCGCGGGTCGAGGCTCGCCGAGGCGAAGGTCGCCCCCTCGGTCAGCACGGCGACGGCATCGTGGCTGTGCAGGCTTTCCTGATGGCTGGCGGCGACGCGGAAATCGCCCACCCGCGGATCGGCAAGCAACCCGCCCGCGAAGGCGCGCACCGCATCCTCGACGAAGATCGGATTGGCGGCGTTGAGTTCGGCGAAGGCCTGTTCGTCCTCGCGCTTGACCATCACCTGCGTCTCGGTCGGCACGGCGCGGCGGGCGATGTCGATCAGGTCCTCGAACCACAGGCAGCCGCCCGTTTCATCCAGCACCACCGAGATCCGCGCGACGGAACGCTGCGAATGCGGCGTCGCCAGTTGCCCGCGCGTGCGCCGCGCATGTTCGGACAGTTCGAGCGAACACGGGCAGGTCGAGGAATAGACGTAATCCAGATGGATCATCTTCTGCCGGGTGCCGTTCTGGTCGACCATCTCAAGGCCGATCTCGTAATATTGCCAGCCCCTCAGGCCGGAGCGCAGGCTCTCGATCTCCGCCGGGAAGCTGAAGCGCATCATCAGCCGGGCGTCGAAACTGTCGAGCTTGTCGCGGTAATCATCGAGCGCGGCCGCCATCACCTCGAAGGAAAACTCCTTCCCGGCATGGGTATAGAAGGAGCGCATCACGCGCGACATGTTGATGCCCTTCTTGTTCGCATCGAGGCTGACCGTCCCGGTGACCGAGGTTTCGAGCGTCACCTCCCCCCCGGAGCGGGTGCGGTAGCGCAAAGGCAGGCGGAAGTTCGAGATGCCGACATGCTCGATCCGCGCCTTCGCCCCGACGATCAGCGAGGCGGGGCCGTTCTGCAGATCGGGCAGCGTGGCGCGATAGGCCTCGTCCACCCTGAAATCCGGGTCGTAATGGCGGCTGAGGTCGGGATAGTTCGACACTTCATGCCCCGGCAGCAGCCGCGCGATGGCCGGATCGAGCCGCGCCACCTCGGCCGGATCGGCCTGTGCGGCCCAGGCACGCAGCACGTCGAGCGCGGCTTTCGCCTCTTCGCCATCCGGGGTCAGGCGGGTCTGGAGGTTCATCTCTGCATCCTTTCACACGGCATTGCCCTGAAACGGCGGCGCCCGGCTCGATATGGGCCGGGCACCGGGATTTTCCAGAGAGGATCGCCGCAGGCGACCCCGATTCAGGCCTCAGGCGGCGTCGAGCGCGCCGAGCACGTCGGCGATCAGGTCGTCCTTGTCCTCGATCCCCATCGAGATCCGCACGAGGCCCGGCGTGATGCCGATCAGGGCGCGTTCCTCGTCGGTCAGGTTCTTGTGGGTCGTGGTGGTCGGATGCGTGGCGATCGACTTCGCATCGCCGAGGTTGTTCGAGATCGAGATCACCTTCATCGCGTCGAGGAAGCGGAACGCCGCCTCCTTGCCGCCCGCGAGGTCGAGGCACAGCAGCGTGCCTCCCGCGCCCATCTGCTTCATCGCCAGCGCATGTTGCGGATGATCCTCAAGCCCCGGATAGATCGTGCGCGCGAGCTTCGGATGGCCGAGCGTCGCCTTCGCCACCGCCTCGGCATTCGCCGCCTGCGCCCGCACCCGCAGGTCGAGCGTGCCGAGACCGTTGAGCATGATCCAGGCGTGGAACGGGCTCATCGCGCCGCCGGTGTGTTTCACATAGGTTTCGAGCGGGCCGCGGATGAACTCATGCGTGCCCAGCACGACACCGCCAAGCGCCCGGCCGCCGCCGTCGATATGCTTCGTCGCCGAATAGATGATGATGTCGGCGCCGAGCGACACGGCCCGGGAAAAGATCGGCGAGGCGAAGGCATTGTCCACCACGACTTTCGCGCCGACGGAATGCGCGGCTTTCGCCGCCGCTTCGATGTCGATCACCTCGAGCCCGGGGTTCGAGACGCTTTCAAAGAAGCAGACCTTAGTGTTCGGCTTTACCGCCTGCGCCCAGTTTTCCGGCTGGGCGCCGTCGATCAGCGTCACCTCGACACCGAACTGGCCCAGCACCTTGAGAACATGCAGGCAGGATCCGAACATCTGCCGCGCGGCGACGATATGGTCGCCCGACTTGACCAGCGACATCAGCGCGCCGTTGACCGCCGCCATGCCCGAGGCGGTGGCGAAGGCGTCCTCGGTCCCCTCGATCGCGGACATGCGATCCTCGAACATGCGTGTCGTCGGGTTGCCGTAACGGGCGTAGATGAATTCGTCGGGGCCGGACGAGATGAACCGCGCCTCGGCCACTTCGGCGGAAGGATAGACGAAGCCCTGGGTCAGGAAGAGCGCTTCCGCCATTTCGCCATACTGGCTGCGGCGGATGCCTTCGTGCACAAGTTTCGTCCGGGTCTTCCAATCCTCGGTCATGGGATGCCTCCTGGCTGCAAGTGCTTGCGGCCTAGCGCCGCAGCCCGCGCGCGTCAACGGGGAGTCGATGCGGGATCGGTGCGAAGACCGCCTTTGTTGGCGCGGCGGCGACGTCGCCGGGGGCTTTGCCCCCATCCTTGCGGCATGCCGCAAGGATTCCCCCAGGATATTTATGGAAAAACGACGGGAAGGGCCGGTCAGTCGTCGTTCTTCGGCTTTTCGGTGCCGTAGCGGGAAAACAGCGGGCCCTGCGCGATGAAGAAACCGAACATCAGGATGGTCAGCCCGAAGGTCTTGAAATTGACCCAGGCCTGATCCGACATGGTGCGCCAGATCACCTCGTTCGCGACGGCAAGGAACAGGAACAGCGCGATCAGCCGTTTGGTCAGGATCGTCCAACCCTCGGTCTTCATCGGGATGGCGCCGTCCATCACCAGTTGCAGCCACGGCTTGCCGCGCCATAGGCCGAAGGCCAGGATCGCGGCGAAGATCAGGTAGATGATCGTCGGCTTCATCTTGAAGAAATGCGGATCGTTGAACCACACGGATAGCCCGCCGAAGACCACGACCAGCACCAGCGTGGCGATCTGCATCGGCGCCAGCCGCCCGGTCAGCCGCCACAGGATGAAGGTCGACACCGCCATCAGCGGGATGAACAGCGCCGTCGCCACGACGAAGCCCGAATAATCCGTGCCGCCGATGACGAAATGCGCGTCCTTGTATCTGGTGAAGAAGACGAAGAACACCAGCAGCGGCCCGAATTCCAGCGCCATCTTCACCCAGGGCTTGGTCTGGCGGGCCCCGGCGTGCTGCGGGTTCGTGTCGTTCTGATCGGTCATCCGGTCCTTCCTTCCGTCCGGGCCCGGGGCCCGGTCCGCGATCCCCCTTTGGGGTATTGGCTCTGCGCAGAGATACGCCACGCGCGCGCGGAACACACCCCTTTTCCGCAGCGCCGGCCCGCCGGTCACGGGAACGTGGCGCGCCTGCCGCAGGCGCGGGCGTCCGGCCCGGCGGCGGGCGCGAAAAACGGCATCTGTGGCTGGCGCGGGCGCGGGCGCGGCGATAGGATCGCGTCACCCATCCTTACGGAGCCCGGATATGGATCTTCTGTCCCGCCTGTGGTCCGACCTTGCCGCCTCGTTCACGGCGACGCCGCCTTCGGTCGCTGCGTTTCGCATGGTGGCGGCGCTGGCCCTTGGCGGCGCCATCGGGTTCGAGCGCGAATGGCATCACAAGCCCGCGGGCCTGCGCACCCATATGCTGATCGCCATCGCCTCGGCGCTGTTCGCGCTGATCACCTTCGAGCTGGTCGACATCTCGCGCGAGGACGGCGCCGACAGCGGCGCGCGCAGCGACATGGTGCGGCTGATCGGGGCGGTGACCTCGGGCGTCGCCTTCCTCGCCGCCGGGACGATCGTCATTTCCGCCGGGCAGGTGAAGGGGCTGACGACCGGCGCGGGCATGTGGCTTGCGGGCGCGGTCGGGCTGGCCTGCGGCTGCGGGCGGATCGGGCTTGCGGCACTGGCGACGGCGATGACGGTGGTGGTGCTGTGGGTGTTTCGCCGGCTGGAGGCGCGGGTCGACAGGTTCGAGGACCGGATCGACCGTGACCACCCGGACCCGGATTTCCCCGGGCAGCGCCCCTTGCGCCGTCCCGGCCTGCGTCCCGGGCGGCGGTCGAAAACCACGGGCATCGACCCGATGGTGTGATCAGGCCCCCGCGATCAGGCTTCCGCGCCGACCAGCGCGCGGGCGAAATCCTCGGGATCGAAGGGGGCAAGATCGTCGATCTGCTCGCCCACGCCGATCGCATGGATCGGCAGGCCGAATTTGTCGGCCAGCGCCACCAGAACCCCGCCCTTCGCCGTACCGTCGAGCTTGGTCATCACCAGCCCCGACACATCGGCGATCTTGGAAAAGATCTCGACCTGATTGAGCGCGTTCTGCCCCGTCGTCGCATCCAGCACCAGCAGCGTGTTATGCGGCGCGGTCGGATCCTTCTTGCGGATCACCCGGACGATCTTGGCCAGTTCCTCCATCAGATCGGCGCGGTTCTGCAGCCGACCGGCGGTGTCGATCAGCAAGAGGTCCGCGCCATCCGCCTCGGCCTTGGTCATCGCGTCGAAGGCGAGCGAGGCGGGATCCGATCCCTCGGGCGCGGTCAGCACCGGAACCCCGGCCCGGTCGCCCCAGACCTTGAGCTGTTCGACCGCCGCCGCGCGGAACGTATCCCCCGCCGCGATCACCACCGTCTTGCCCGCCGCGCGGAACTGCGAGGCGAGCTTGCCGATCGTCGTGGTCTTGCCCGAACCGTTCACGCCGACGACCAGAACCACCTGCGGTCGTTTCGGATAGAGCGGCATCGGTTTCGCCACCGGCTCCATGATCCGGGCGATTTCGGCGGTAAGCAGCCCCTTGATCTCGGGCACCGAAAGCTTTCGCCCCATCCGCCCCTCGGCCAGATTGGCGGCAACGCGCAGCGCCGTATCCACCCCCATGTCCGAGGCGATCAGCAGATCCTCGAGGCTTTCGAGCATCTGGTCGTCCAGCACGCGGCGCGGGGCCTCGGGCTCGGTGCGGCCCATCAGACGGCCGAGGAAGCCGGGTTTCGCCGGTTCCGGCTCGGGCGCGGAAACGGGCGCAGAGACGGGGGCTCCGGCCTCCGGCGCTTCGGCGACGATCGCCTCCAGCCCTTCCTCGAGCTTCGAGGAAGAACGGGTCAGACGCGACTTGAGCTTGGAAAAGAAGGACATCGGCGGTCTCCGGGTTTCCCTTCACCTAATGGATCGGGACGCCCGATGGAAGGGGCGCGCGCGCCCCGGGGCACATGCGGGCCACATCCGGGGTTGCATGAAACGCCGTCCCGTGGCGCAATCGGGGCCAGCAACCCGGGGAGAACCGCAGATGACCGAAGATCCGAAGGCACCGGCCGTGCCGGCCATTCTGGGCGATGTGGCGCATCTGGGCCGCCGCGTGCCGGGGATCGAGATGTTCACGCTGTTCAGCTTTGTCCCGGTGCCGGTTCTGGCGCTTGGCTGCCTGTTCGGGAGCTTCTTCCTCTGGATCGCGCTGATCTGGATGGTGGTGGGGATGCCGCTGCTCGACCGGCTGATGCGCCGCGCCGCGCCCGATGCGCCCGAGGGCGCGGACTTTGCGGATGCGGATATCCTGCTGATCACGCTGGCCGTGGCGCATTTCGCGCTGCTGGCGCTGCTTCTCGTGGCGGTGACGGGGATGACGGGGCTGGGCCTCGTCGAGCGGATCGCGGCCTTCCTGGCCTGCGGGCTGTTCATCGGGCAGGTGTCCGGCGCGACGGCGCATGAGCTGATCCACCGCGCCGACCGGCGGCTGTTCCAGCTGGGGCAGTGGATCTACATCTCGCTGCTTTACGGGCAGCATGTCTCGGCCCACCGGCTGGTGCATCACCCGCTTGTCGGCACGCGCGCGGATCCGAACACCGCGGTTCTGGGGGAAAGCTTCTGGGCCTATCTCGGGCAGGTCTGGCCGGCCGAGTTCCGCGCCGGGTGGCGGGCGGAACAGGCGCTGCCTGCCGACGCGCGGCCGAAGGTGCCCGCCTATGCCGTCTATCTTGCGGGCGGGCTGGGGTTCGTGCTGCTGGTCTGGATCGTTTTCGGGCTGATCGGTCTGGGCGCCTATCTGCTGCTGTGCCTCTTTGCGCAGATGCAGATCCTGCTGTTGGATTACGTGCAGCATTACGGGCTGGAACGGCGCCGGCTTGGCGGGGGGTATGAACCCGTCGGCGCCGGGCATAGCTGGGATGCGCCCGGTCCCGTCTCGGCCCTGTGGATGCTGAACGCGCCCCGCCATTCGGATCACCATGCGCATCCCGCGCGCCCCTATCCCAATCTGGCGCTTGGCGATGTCCATGCGCCGGGGCGGGCGATCCTGCCCTTCTCGCTGCCCGTCATGTCGCTGATCGCGCTGTCGCCCCGGCTGTGGCACCGGATGATGGACCGCCGCGTCCGCGCGCTGCGCAGCCGGCAGGCGGCGGCATGGTCCCCGGCCGAAAGCCGCCCGCCGGTCGAAAGCCGCGCGGCGTCGTGACCTCACGCGGCTGTGCCTTTCGCTTCGCGGCGGGAAAGGGCACTCTCCCGCCCGAACGGAGAAGATGATGCGACCTGCCCTGATCCTGCGCCCGCTGGCCCTGTGCCTTGCGCTGCTGCCGCTGACCTCTGCGCCCGGAGCCGCGCAGCCCCCCGCCCAGATCGGCCCGCCGATGACGGCGGAGGAATTCGACGCCCGCACCCGCGGCAAGACGATCGAATACACCGCGCAGGGCCAACCCTACGGGGTCGAGGAATACCGCCCCGGCCGCAAGGTCGTCTGGGCCTTCGAGGGCGACGATTGCCGCGAGGGCGACTGGTTCCAGCGCGACAACCAGATCTGCTTCGACTATCACGACGATACCGGGTTGCAGTGCTGGACCTTCCACGATTCGCCGGACGGGCTGGTCGCGTTTTTCGAGGGCCGGAACGACGGCGATCCGCTGATCTCGCTGCGCGAATCGACGGCGCCGCTGAACTGCCCCGGCCCGGATCTGGGCGTGTAACGTCTTGACAGCGTGTTTCGAAACCGAAGGCGTGCGCGCTGACTGATGGGTCGCAAGGGGGCCAGCCCCCTCGCGCGTTCCGCGCTCACCCCCGGGATATTTATGGAAACACGAAGGTGGAAAGGCCGGGTTGCGGGGGTTTTGAAACCTGTCCTTAAAAGAGGTCGCCCTGTTCGGGTGGGTCCTTGCGGCGCGATCTGGCGGGGCGCGGTTTTTGCGGCGTGGCGGGGGGCGGATCCTGCGGCCGCGCCGTGACGCGGCCATCGCGGAATTCGACCTCGAACAGGGCCGCGCCGCGCGCTTCCGCCGCAGTGGTCAGCAGCGCGCCTTCCGCATCGCGCACCACCGCGAAGCCGCGCCGAAGCGTCTCGCGGTAGCCGAGCGTCTGGCGCATCCGGTCCAGCCGGTCGAGCCGTTCGCGCAGCAGCACGAATCGCATCCGCGGCGTCTGTGCCAGACGCTGATCCAGTATCGCAAGCTGCGCCCGCCCCTCGCGGTTGCGGCGTGCGACATCGGCCACCGAGCGCTGCCGCGCCGCCTCAAGCCGTTGCGACAGCGTCGACAGGTCCTGTTGCGCGCGGCGAAGCCGCGCGCCCGGGGCGGGCCGCAAGCGGCCCGCAAGCTGGTCGATCCGCCGCGCCTCGTTCACCAGCACCTGCCGCAAGAGCCGGGGCGAGACATGCGCCGCCAGCGGCGCAAAGGCTGCCCGCTTGCGCACCACCACCATCCGCAGCCCCGGCCCGAGCCGCTCGGAAACCAGATCGAACCGTTGCCGCGCCGGCGTCACCAGCGCCTCGGGACGGCCAAGCAGACGCGACAGATCGCTCAGCCGCTGCGCCCGCGCCTCGCCTCGCGCCTGCATGGCCCGCGCCATGCGCAGGGCCGCCTCCCCCAGCCGGTTCGCCAGATCCGTCCGCACCGGCACGGCGATTTCCGCCGCCGCCGTCGGTGTCGGCGCCCGCCTGTCGGCGGCGAAGTCGATCAGCGTCGTGTCGGTTTCATGCCCCACCGCCGAGATCAGCGGGATGGTGCTTTCCGCCGCCGCCCGGACGACGATTTCCTCGTTGAAGCCCCAGAGATCCTCGAGCGAGCCGCCCCCCCGCGCCACGATGATCAGATGCGGCCGCGGCACCGGCCCGCCCGGTGCGAGCGCATTGAAGCCGCGGATCGCCGCCGCCACCTCGGGCGCGCAGGCCTGCCCCTGCACGGCCACGGGCCAGATCAACACCCGGCGCGGAAACCTTTCGCGCAGCCGGTGCAGGATGTCGCGGATCACCGCGCCGCTTGGCGAGGTCACCACCCCGATCACCTCGGGCAGCCACGGCAGATCCCGCTTGCGGCCCTGATCGAACAGCCCCTCGGCCGCCAGCGCCTTCCTCCGCGCCTCCAGCATCGCCATCAGCGCGCCGGCCCCGGCGGGTTCCACATTGTCGACGATCAGCTGGTATTTCGACTGGCCCGGAAAGGTCGTCAGCCGGCCGGTGGCGATGACCTCCATCCCCTCCTCGGGGCGGATCTGCATCCGGGCGACCTGCCCCTTCCAGCTCACGGCGGCGATCACCGCGCCCTGATCCTTGAGGTCAAAATACATGTGCCCCGAGGCCGGCCGCGACACCCGCCCGACCTCGCCCCGCACGCGGACGCGGCCGAATTCGCCCTCGATCACGCGCTTCACCGCGCCGGAAATCTCCGACACGGTATATTCATGGGCATTCCCCGTCGGGCCGTCTTCCAGAAGATCCATCTGCCTTGCCTCGTTTCCCCGGAGACCTTAGAAGGCCCGAAAGCGAAGGCCAAGGGGGTGCTTGCGATGAACATTCTGATCCTGGGCGGCGGCGGGCGCGAACATGCGCTGGCCTGGGCGGTGAAGCAGAACCCGAAATGCGACCGGCTGATCGTCGCGCCGGGGAATGCCGGGATCGGCGCGATCGCCGATCTGGCGGCGCTCGACCCCTGCGACGCCACGGCCGTGCTGGCCTGCGTCGCGCAGAATGCCATCGATTTCGTCATCGTCGGGCCCGAGGCCCCGCTGGCCGCCGGCGTGGCCGATGCGCTGCGGGATGCCGGCGTGCTGACCTTCGGCCCCTCGGCGGCGGCGGCGCGGCTGGAATCCTCCAAGGCCTTCACCAAGGAAGTCTGCGACGCCTGCGGCGCCCCCACCGCCGCCTGGGCGCGCTTCGCCGAGGCGGAAGCCGCCAGGGATTACGTCCGCGCACAGGGCGCGCCCATCGTCATCAAGGCCGACGGCCTTGCCGCGGGCAAGGGCGTGATCGTCGCCATGACGCTCGACGAGGCGCTGGCGGGCATCGACGAGATCTTCGGCGGCGCCTTCGGCGAGGCCGGCGCCGAGGTGGTGATCGAGGAATTCATGGCCGGCGAGGAAGCCAGCTTCTTCATCCTCTCGGACGGGGTGAACATCCTGCCCGTCGGCACCGCGCAGGATCACAAGCGCGTGGGCGACGGCGACACCGGCCCGAACACCGGCGGCATGGGCGCCTATTCCCCCGCCCCGGTGCTGACCGATGCGATCCAGCGGCAGGTCCTTGACGAGATCATCCAGCCCACCGTGACCGAGATGGCGCGCCGCGGCACGCCGTTTCAGGGCGTCCTCTACGCCGGGCTGATGATCGAGAACGGCCGCGCCCGGCTGGTCGAATACAACGTCCGCTTCGGCGACCCGGAATGTCAGGTGCTGATGATGCGGCTCGGCGCGCAGGTGCTGGACCTGCTGCTCGCCTGTGCCGAGGGGCGTCTGGACCAGATCTCCGTGCAATGGGCCGAGGATCACGCGCTGACCGTGGTGATGGCGGCAAAGGGCTATCCCGGCCCCTACCTCAAGGGCAGCGAGATCCGCGGCCTTGCCGATCTGCCCGAGGACAGCGCGCATATGGTCTTTCACGCCGGAACCGCGCTGCGCGACGGCAAGCTGGTCGCGACCGGCGGGCGGGTGCTGAACGTCACCGCGCGCGGCGAGACCCTGCGCGCGGCGCAGGAAGAGGCTTATGCCCTGATCGACCGGATCGACTGGCCCGAGGGTTTCTTCCGCCACGACATCGGCTGGCGCGCGCTGTAACCCCGGCGGTGCCCGCGTTTCACGGGCACCGCCGATGGCTCATTCCACCGTCACGGATTTCGCCAGATTGCGCGGCTGGTCCACGTCCGTGCCCTTGGCGATCGCCGTGTGATAGGCCAGAAGCTGTGCGGGCAGCGCATAGAGGATCGGGGCGAAGGGTTCGGGCACTTCGGGCAATTTCAGCGTGGCCCAGCTGCCTTCCGAGGCGCTGGCAATCCCTTTGGCATCCGAGATCAGCAGCACCTTGCCGTGGCGCGCCATGACCTCCTGCATGTTCGAGACGGTCTTGTCGAACAGCCGGTCATGCGGGGCCAGAACGATCACCGGAACGGTGCGGTCGATCAGCGCGATGGGGCCGTGCTTCAGTTCGCCCGCCGCATAACCTTCGGCGTGGATATAGCTGATTTCCTTGAGTTTTAGCGCCCCTTCCAGCGCCAGAGGATACATCGACCCACGGCCGAGGAACAGGATGTCCTGCGCCTGCGAAAGCTGCTCCGCCAGCTTGCCGATCTGCGGCGCAAGGCTCAGCGCGGCGTTCATCAGCCCCGGCAGGTGGCGCAAAGCCTCGACATGGGCGGCAAGCGCGTCGGGCGTCAGGCGGCCGCGATCGACCCCGGCCTTCAGCGCCATCACCGCAAGCACCAGAAGCTGGCAGGTGAAGGCCTTGGTCGAGGCGACGCCCACCTCCACCCCCGCAAGGATCGGCAGCGCCACATCGCTTTCCCGCGCGATCGAGGAGGTGGCGACATTGACCACGGCCACGGTCCTTTCGACCCTCTCCCGGCAATAGCGCAGCGCGGCGAGGGTATCCGCCGTCTCGCCCGACTGGCTGACGAAGACGGCGAAGCTCTTGGCCGGCAGGGGCGGCTCGCGGTAGCGGAATTCGGAGGCCACGTCGATTTCGCACGGCAGGCCGGCGATCTGCTCGAACCAGTATTTCGCCACCGAACAGGCATAGAAGGCAGTGCCGCAGGCGACCAGCGTCAGCCGGTCCAGATCGGTGAAATCCAGCGTTTCCGGCAGGTTGATCCGGTCTTCGGGCAGGTAATGCGCCAGCGCATCGCCCAGAACGACGGGCTGTTCGGCGATCTCCTTCGCCATGAAATGCTTGTAGCCCGCCTTTTCCACCCGCGCCGAAGCCGGGTCGATGCGCACCTGCGCCCGGTTCGCGCGACGATCGGCGGCGTCAAAGATTTCCACCCCGGCGCGGGTGACGAAGGCGTAATCCCCCTCTTCCAGATAGGTGATCCGGTCGGTCAGCGGCGCCAGCGCGATGGCGTCCGAGCCCACATACATCTCCCCCCGGCCATGACCGATGGCAAGCGGCGAGCCGCGGCGCGCGGCGATCATCAGATCGTCCTCGCCGTCGAACAGCCACAGGAGCGCGAAGGCCCCTTCGAGCTTCTTCAGCGTCGCCACGGCCGCCTCGCGCGGGGACAGGCCGCGATCCATGAACATCCGCGTCAGCATGGCGACGGTTTCGGTATCGGTCTGGCTTTCGGGGATCAGCCCGGCCTCGGCCAGTTCCGCGCGCAATTCGCGGAAATTCTCGATGATGCCGTTATGGACCACCGCGACCCGGCCCGAGATATGCGGATGCGCATTCACCACCGTCGCCGCGCCATGCGTCGCCCAACGGGTGTGGCCGATGCCGGATTTGCCCGGCAGCGGTTCATGCACCAAAAGGTCCGACAGATTGGCCAGCTTGCCCACCGCGCGCCGCCGTTCCAGATGGCCGTGGTTCACCGTGGCGATCCCGGCCGAGTCATAGCCGCGGTATTCCAGCCGCTTCAGCGCCTCGACCAGTTGCGGGGCGACTTCGTGATGCCCCAGAATTCCGATGATTCCGCACATGGTTACGCGCCTTTCTTCAGAGCTGACTTCTTCGCGCGCAGCATCTCGAACAGCTTCGTCGCAAGGCCCGGCTTCACCACCTGCCGCGCCCGGCCAAGCGCCAGCGCGCCGGGCGGCACGTCCTGCGTGATGGTCGAGCCCGAACCCGTCAGCGCCCCGTCGCCCACCGTCACCGGCGCGACCAGCATCGTGTCCGAACCGATGAAGGCATGGGCGCCGATCGTGGTGCGGTGCTTGAACACGCCGTCATAGTTGCAGGTCACCGTGCCCGCGCCGATATTCGTGCCCTCGCCCACATCGGCATCGCCCAGATAGGTCAGATGGCCGACCTTGACCCCCTCGCCCAGGATCGAGTTCTTCACCTCGACGAAATTGCCGACATGCACATCCTCGGCCAGTTCGGCACCGGGGCGCAGCCGGGCGAACGGCCCGATCGTCGCCCCGCGCGAGATGTGGCAGCCTTCCAGATGGCAGAACGCCTCGATCGCCGCGCCGGATTCCACCGTCACCTCGGGGCCGAAGACGACATGCGGGCCGACCGTCACATCGCGGCCCAGATAGGTGTCGAGCGCGAAATACACCGTCTCCGGGTCGACCATCGTCACGCCGTTCTCCTGCGCCTCGGCGCGGCTGCGGCGCTGGAACAACGCCTCGGCGCGGGCGAGCTCGGCGCGGGTGTTGATGCCGAGCGTCTCCTCCTCCGGGCAGGTGACGACCTCGGCCGTCAGGCCCCTTTCGCGGGCGGCGGCGATGATGTCGGTCAGGTAATATTCCCCGGCCGCATTGTCGTTGCCAAGTTCGGAAACAAGCTCCGCCAGTATCTCGGCATCGCAGGCGATCACGCCGGAATTGCAAAGCGTTACGGCGCATTCCTCATCCGTCGCATCCTTGTATTCGACGATCCGCTCCAGCGCCGTGCCCTGCGCGATCAGCCGCCCGTAGCGGCCGGGATCGGCGGCCTCGAAGCCCAGCACGGTCACATCGGCCGGCGCCTCGGCCAGACGTTCGAGCGTCTCGGGCCGGATGAAGGGCGTGTCGCCATAGAGCACGATCACCCGCCCCTCGAACCCCGCCAGCGCCGGCAGCGCCTGCGCCACCGCGTGGCCGGTGCCAAGCTGTTCGGTCTGCAAGACCACCTCGGCCTCCGGGTCGATCTTCGCAACCGCGCCCGTCACCCGGTCCGCGCCGTGGCCGGCGACGACGATCACCCGTTCCGGGTCCAGCGCCCGCCCCGCCGCCAGCGCATGCGCGATCAGCGGCGCGGCCCCGATCCGGTGCAGCACCTTCGGCAGGTCGGAATTCATGCGGGTGCCCTGTCCCGCGGCGAGAACGATCAGCGCAATGGCCATGTTGATGCCTTTTCTTCTGCTCGCAGCCGTTTTACCGATACCCTATCTGGCCGCAAGGCTATGTCCATCACACTATCTTTCGCGGTGTTACGGCAAGGCAGGAGACGGCAGGAAGATGCGCAACGGAACCGATACGGTGGTTTTCGACCTCGACGGCACGCTGGCCGACACCTCGGGCGATCTGATCGCGGCGGCGAATGCCTGTTTCCGGGCGCGCGGGCTGGGCGATCTGCTCGATCCTCAGGCCGATGCGCTGACCGCCTTTCACGGCGGGCGGGCGATGCTGCGGCTGGGATCCGGGCGCGCGGGGCTGACGGATGACATCGTCGAGGAGGATTTCCCGAAACTTCTGGATTTCTACGCCGAAGACATCTGCCGCCACACGACGCTTTACCCCGGCGCCCTCGCGGCGGTCGAGGCGTTGCGCGCGCAGGGGTTCCGCACCGCCATCTGCACCAACAAGCCGGAATGGCACGCCCGCAGGCTGGTCGCCGATCTGGGCATCGCGGATCTGTTCGGGGCGCTGATCGGGGCGGATACGCTGCCGGTGCGCAAGCCCGACCCCACACCCTACCGCGCCGCGGTCGAGGGGGCGGGCGGCACGGTGGCCCGCTCCTTCCTCATCGGCGACACGGCGACGGACCGCGACACCGCACGAAATGCGGGCGTCGCCAGCGTTCTGGTGACCTTCGGCCCCGAGGGGCGCGACATCGCCCGCCTTGCCCCCGAGGCATTGCTGAACTATTACGCGGAACTGCCAGAGTTGGCCGAACGACTGCTGCCCATCTGACAGGATCTTCCATGACCTCCGTAACGCCAACGGCCGCTTCGCGCCGCGCCATCCCGTTCGCCCTTCTGGTCGTGTTCATCGACATCGCGGGCCTCGGCCTGATCCTGCCGGTGCTGCCGCGGCTGATCGAGGAAGTGGGCCATATCGGGCTGGACGATGCGGCGCGAATCGGCGGCTGGCTGTTTGCCTCGTTCAGCCTTGCGCAGTTCCTGTGCGCGCCGCTGGCGGGGGCGCTGTCGGACCGGATCGGGCGGCGGCCGCTGCTGCTGGCGGCGATCGGCGGGCTGGGGGTGGACTATATCCTGCACGCGGTCGCGCCCTCGCTGCTGTGGCTGTTCGTCGGGCGGATCATCGCCGGGATCTGCGGATCGTCCTTTGTCATCGCCAATGCGCTGATCGCCGATGTCACCGCGCCGGAACAGCGCGCCCGCGCCTTCGGCTGGATCGGGGCGGCCTTCGGGCTGGGCTTCGTGCTCGGCCCGGCGCTTGGCGGCCTGCTGGGTGCCTTCGGCCCGCGGGTGCCGTTCTGGGTCGCCGCGGCGTTGGCTCTCGCCAATTTCATCTTTGGCCTGATCGCCCTGCCCGAGACCCTGCCCCCCGAAAAGCGCCGCCGCTTCCGCTGGCGCGAGGCCAATCCGCTCGGCGTGCTGCTGGTGTTCCGCCAGCATCCCGGGGTGCTGGGCCTTGCGGCGGTGCTGTTCATCTACCTGTTCGGCTCGGCCGTCTATCCGGCGATCTGGGCCTTCTGGGGCATCGCCAAATTCGGCTGGTCCGAGATCATGGTCGGGCTGAGCCTCGCCGCCTTCGGGCTGGTGATGGCGCTGGTGCAGGGCACGCTGACCGGCCCGATGGTCAACCGATTCGGCGAATGGCGGGTGGCGCTGATCGGGCTTGTGGTGGGCGTCGTGGTCTGCGTCGGCTACGGATTCGCCACCGGCATCGCCACCGTCTCGCTGCTGCTGGTGCTGCACGCGCCCGAGGGATTCGTCTATCCGATGTTCAGCGCGCTGATGTCGCGCGCCGTGCCCGAAAGCGCGCAGGGCGCGTTGCAGGGCGGGATCTCGGCGCTGATGAACCTTGCGATGGTGACGGGGACGCTGTTTTTCACGCAGATCTTCGGCTATTTCCTGTCCGACGCGGCGCCGTTCCGGTCCCCGGACATGGCCTATTTCATCGCCGCCGGCGTGCTGTTCCTGTCGCTGCTGGCCTTTCGCCGCGTCGCGCGATCGCGGCCCGGGAAAGCCTGAAACACAAACGAAAAGAGCCGCCCGGGGGGCGGCTCCGCTACATCGGGTCGACCGAAGATCAGGCGATCTTCAGGTTGACGGCCGATTGCTTGCCATTGCGGCCGGTTTCCAGCTCGAAGCTGACAGCCTGGCCGTCGTTCAGGCCGCGCAGCCCGGCGCGTTCCACGGCGGAGATGTGAACGAACACATCAGCCCCGCCATTTTCCGGCGCGATGAAGCCGTAGCCTTTGGTAGAGTTGAACCATTTCACGGTGCCGGTGGCCATCTCGTGTATATCCTTCTTCAATCAGTCTGCCCGCTTCATTGCGGCAGCTTGGCACAGCAGATGTTCGAATGCTGGACCGTGAAGGATCAGTAACGACAACGACAATGCCGAGATGTGTTTAGCACATGGCGCAGCGCAGGACAATCACCAGATCGCACCCGGCGGCTTCTGGATAAAGCCCCGGAGCAAACTTACGGCAAGGATGACGCGATCGTGTGCCCCGGATCGAAAACCTCCGGGGAAAGAGACTGGAGCGGGTGGCGGGAATCGAACCCGCGTCATTAGCTTGGAAGGCTAAGGTCTTACCACTACACAACACCCGCGCTGCGGCGTTGATACCTGCCGCGCCCCTGCCATGCAAGAGGCATCAGATCATGTCGGCGGTCTTGTTGCCGGCCTCGAACACCGTTTCCATCGCCACATAGGTCGAGGTCGCGTTGACATAGGGCAGCGCCGAGATCCGTTCCCCCATCACCCGGCGGTAATCCGCGATATCGTGCGAGCGCACCTTCAGCAGATAGTCGAATCCCCCCGCGATCATGTGGCATTCCTCGATCTCGGGAATCGCCCGCACCGCGATGTTGAACTTGCGCAGCGCCGATTCGCGGGTGTCGGACAGCCGCACCTCGACGAAGGCCACATGGGTCAGGCCGAGGCGCGCGGGGCTCAGCTCGGCCCGGTAGCCGGTGATGAAGCCGCCGTCCTCAAGCCGGCGGATCCTTTGCGCGACCGGGGTTTTCGACAGGCCGACATGGCGGGCGATCTCGGCCACGGGCTGGCGCGCGTCACGCACCAGCGCGGCAAGGATCCGGCGGTCTATCGCGTCCAGCTCAACAGTCATTCGGCCTGTCCTCTTGCGTCAAATTGGTCGATCGGACCATGATACATATCATCTTCGGGCGAAAGGCCCAGGGAAACCTGTGTAGATTGCCCTGAACAGGAGAACCGACATGCCCCCCACCTCATTTCCCGAACTGGATGCGCTCGAAGGCGAGGCCGCGAAATTCGCACCTGAACGCGAGATCCTTGACCGCCTCATCGCCGACGCCGCGATCCCCGCCGACACCCGCGCGAAGATCGCCGCCAATGCCGCCGGGCTGATCCGGCGCATCCGGTCCAGCGCCAATCCGGGGCTGATGGAGAAATTCCTGGCCGAATACGGGCTGTCCACGCGCGAGGGAATCGCCCTGATGTGTCTGGCCGAGGCGATGCTGCGCGTGCCCGACAACAGCACCATCGACGCGCTGATCGAGGACAAGATCGCCCCCGCCGACTGGGGCCGGCATCTTGGGCAAGCGGCCTCGTCGCTGGTCAATGCCTCGACCTGGGCGCTGCTGCTGACGGGCAAGGTGCTGGACGACGACGCGCCGGGCATGGCGGGCGTGCTGCGCGGCGCGATCAAGCGTCTGGGCGAGCCGGTGATCCGCGCCGCCGTGGGCCGCGCGATGAAGGAGATGGGCCGCCAGTTCGTTCTGGGCCAGACCATCGAACAGGCGCTCGACAACGCCAAGGAGCTGGAAGCCGTCGGCTTCACTTATAGCTACGACATGCTGGGCGAGGCGGCGATGACCGCGGCCGACGCCGCCCGCTACGCGCGCGACTACGAACGCGCGATCGAGGCGATCGGCAAGGTGGCGACGCATGGCTCGGTCACCGCGAATCCCGGCATCTCGATCAAGCTGTCGGCGCTGCATCCGCGCTATGAGGTGGCGCAGGAAGCGCGGGTGATGGCGGAGCTGGTGCCGGTGGTGTCGAAGCTCGTCCACATGGCGAAGGATCGCGGCATCGGCATCCATGTCGACGCCGAGGAACAGAACCGCCTGACGCTCTCGTTCAAGGTCATCGACGCGGTGCTGTCGGACCCGACGTTGCGCGGCTGGGACGGGATGGGCATCGTCGTGCAGGCCTATGGCAAGCGCGCCGGCGCCGCGATCGACGCGCTTTACGCGATGGCCGGGCGCTACGACCAGAAGCTGAACATCCGGCTGGTGAAGGGCGCCTACTGGGACAGCGAGATGAAGGTCGCACAGATGGAAGGGCATCCGGGCTTCCCGCTCTATACGTCAAAAGTGCAGACGGATGTCAGCTATGCCTGCCTCGCGCAGAAGCTGTTCGGCCTGTCGGACCGGATCTATCCGCAATTCGCCGGGCATAACGCGCATACCGTCTCGACCATCCTCGAACTGGCCGAGGGGCGGCCGTTCGAATTCCAGCGCCTGCATGGCATGGGCGAAAGGCTGCATGACATCGTGCTGCGTGAAACCAAGGGCCGCTGCCGGATCTATGCGCCCGTCGGCGCGCATCGCGACCTGCTGGCCTATCTGGTGCGGCGGCTTCTGGAGAACGGCGCGAACTCCTCCTTCGTGCATCAGATCGTCGACGAGAATATCGCCCCCGAAACCATCGCGCAGGACCCGTTCGAGCAGCTTGCCACGGCGCAGCCGCCCGCGGCGCTGCGCGATCCGGCCGAGCTGTTCGAGCCGGTGCGCAAGAACTCGAAGGGCTTCGATCTGAGCGACAGCGAGGTTCTGGCCCGGATCGCGGCCGCCCGCGACACGGCGCTGCCCGATGCAGCGCCGATCATCGCCTCCGGCACGGCGGGCGGCACCACCCGCCCGGTGACCAACCCCGCGACGGGCGAGACGATCGCCGAGGTGACCGAGGCCGATGCGGCCACCGTCGAGGCGGCGATCGCGGGCGCCGTGCTCTGGCAGGCGCCGGTCGCGGAACGCGCCGAGATCCTGCGCCGCGCGGCGGATCTGTATGAGGAAGACTTCGGCCCCCTTTTCGCGGCGTTGGCGCGCGAGGCGGGCAAGACGCTTGGCGATGCGGTGGCCGAACTGCGGGAAGCCTGCGATTTCCTGCGCTATTACGCGCATGAGGCCGAGGCCGCGAATCCCGAGCCCATCGGTCTTGTGACGGCGATCAGCCCGTGGAACTTCCCGCTGGCGATCTTCACCGGGCAGATCGCCGCGGCGCTGGCGGATGGCAATGCGGTTCTGGCGAAACCCGCGGAACAGACGCCGCTGATCGCCGCGATGGCGGTGGGGCTCCTGCATCGGGCCGGGGTGCCTGTGGATGCGCTGCAACTGCTGCCGGGGGACGGGGAAACGGTGGGGCGGGCGCTCACCTCGGACCCGCGCATCGCGGGGGTGGTGTTCACCGGCTCGACCGATACGGCGCGGGCGATCCGCAAGGCGATGGCGGAAAACCTCGCGCCCGGTGCGCCGCTGATCGCGGAAACCGGCGGGCTGAACGCGATGATCGTCGATTCGACCGCGCTGCCGGAACAGGCGGTGCGTGACATCGTCGCCTCGGCCTTCCGCTCTGCCGGGCAACGCTGTTCGGCGCTGCGCTGCCTGTATGTGCAGGAGGATGTGGCCGACAAGCTGATCGAGATGCTCACCGGCGCGATGGACCTGCTGACGCTTGGCGATCCGTGGGAGCTGACCACCGACGTCGGCCCGGTGATCGACGCCGAGGCGAAGGCCGGGATCGACGCCTATCTGACGGCGAAGAAGGGCCAGATCCTGCACCGTCTGGACACGCCCGAAGCCGGCCTCTTCGTCCCCCCCACCCTGATCCGCGTCAGCGGCATCGCCGAGATGGAACGCGAAATCTTCGGCCCCGTGCTGCATGTCGCCACCTGGCGCGCGGGCGAAATCCCGCAGGTGATCGAGGCGATCAACGCCACCGGCTACGGCCTGACCTTCGGCCTGCACACGCGGATCGATTCCCGCGTGCAGGAAGTCGCGGGCTCGGTCGAGGCGGGCAATCTTTACGTCAACCGCAACCAGATCGGCGCGGTCGTGGGCTCGCAGCCCTTCGGCGGCGAGGGGCTTTCGGGCACCGGGCCGAAGGCGGGCGGACCCCTGTATCTCGCGCGTCTGGCCGAGCCGGTCGGCGCCACCACCGCCGCCGCCGAAACCGGCCCCGAGGTCGAACCCGCGGCGCTGGCGGGGCGTCTGGCGGCGGCTCCGGCCGGGACGGGGCGCGCGCCTCTGGACATGCCCGGCCCGACCGGGGAACTCGACCGTCTGTCCTTCCTCGCCCGTCCGCCGGTCCTGTGCCTTGGCCCCGGTGCTGCGGCGGAGGCGGAACAGGCCTCGGCGGTGACGGCGCTTGGCGGGCGGGCGGTCAAGGCCGAGGGTGCGGTGGCACCCGGTGCGCTGGAAACGCTCGCCGGTTTCTCGGCCGCGATCTGGTGGGGCGATGCGGAAACCGGGCGCGCCTTTGCGCAGGCGCTGGCGCGCCGCGCGGGGCCGATCGTGCCGCTGATCACCGCGCGCCCGGATGCCGCCCATGTGCTGCATGAACGGCACCTCTGCGTCGACACCACGGCGGCCGGCGGCAATGCCGCGCTGCTGGCCTCCAGCCACTGACGGCAGAGGCGGCCCCGCAACGGGCCGCCGATAACTTTGCAAGACCGTGGAACCCGGGCGTATAGTCACGCAATGTAGCGGCATGGGTTTCGTTACCGGTTCGATCAGGAGGTCGCCGTGAAGTTGTTTCAATGCCAATGCTGCGGGCAGGTTCTGCATTTCGAAAACACCGAATGCCTGCGCTGCGGACGCAAGCTGGGCTACGCCCCGGAAAAGGACGAGATGATCGCCGTCGAGCCGGATGGCCCGGTCTGGTCCGCCGCCCTGCCCGACGGTTCCCTGCCCGGCACCATGCCCGGCCCCGACCGCTGGCGCTTTTGCAAGAACTGGGAACTGAGCGCCTGCAACTGGATGGTCCCCGCGACGAAAGAGGATGCGCATGACGAATATTGCCTCGCCTGCCGCCACAACCGCACGGTGCCCGACCTGTCGGATCCGGGCAACATGGAGAAATGGCTGAAGATCGAGGCGGCCAAGCGGCGGCTGATCTACACGCTGATCCACCTTGGCCTGCCGATGCCGGTGGCGGGCGACGGCCATCCGGAGCCGCTGGTCTTCGACTTCCTCGCCGATCCGCCGGATGCGGCGCAAAGGGTGCTGACCGGCCATGCCGATGGCGTCGTCACCATCGCCCTGACCGAGGCCGACGATGCCATCCGCGAAAAGATGCGCACCGAGATGGGCGAGAACTACCGCACCCTCCTTGGCCATTTCCGCCATGAGGTCGGCCATTACTACTGGGATATCCTCGTGCGCGACGGCGGCGCGCTGGAACCGTTCCGCGAGATGTTCGGCGACGAACGGGCCGATTACGGACAGGCATTGCAGAACCATTACCTGAACGGCGCGCCGCCCGACTGGCCGCTGCATTTCGTGTCCTCCTACGCGACGATGCACCCGTGGGAGGACTGGGCCGAGACATGGGCGCATTACCTGCACATGATCGACACGCTGGAAACCGCGGCGGCCTTCGGCATGCATATCGACCCCGATATCGACGACGAGGGCGAGATGTCGGCCGACATCGACTTCGACCCCTACCGGGTGCGCAAGGCCGAACGGCTGATCGCCGCATGGATGCCGCTGACCGTGGCGCTGAACGCGCTGAACCGCTCGATGGGGCAGTCGGACAGCTACCCCTTCGCCCTGCCCCTGCCGGTGCAGGAAAAGCTGGGGTTCGTGCATCGTCTGGTGTCTTCGGTGCGCACCGGCGGGGTCGCCACACCGGCGCAGGCGGCGCAATGACGCCGGGCCGCTTCACAACACCGCGCCCGGCGCCGTCGCGCGATTGCCATATTCCCGATCGCGCTACATGACGGAACGGACCGCAACGGAACGGCCAAAATGGAACGGAAGGAGTGCATGATGATCGACAGCCGGATTCCGGACCTGACCCTGAACGATGGACATACGATGCCCGTGCTCGGCTTCGGGACCTACAAACTGAATGGCGCGGACGGGGTCGAGGCCATCGTCAGCGCGATCCGCAATGGCTACCACCTGCTGGATTCCGCCTTCAACTACGAGAACGAGGGCGCGCTCGGCATGGCGGTGCGCAAGTCGGGCGTGCCGCGCGACGAACTGCGCATCACCTCGAAACTGCCCGGCCGGCACCAGCATTTCGACGAGGCGATCGCGACGGTCGAGGAATCGCTCTACCGCGCGCAACTGGATTACTACGACTTCTACCTGATCCACTGGCCGAACCCGCGACAGGGGCTGTATGTCGAGGCATGGGAAGCCCTGATCGAGGCGCGCAAGCGCGGCTATGTGAAGTCGATCGGCGTGTGCAACTTCCTGCCCGAACATATCGACCGGCTGATCGAAAAGACCGGCGTGACCCCGGTGCTGAATCAGGTCGAGCTGCACCCTTATTTCCCGCAGGACGAACAGCGCGCCTATGACAAGGCGCATCGCATCGTCACGCAGAGCTGGAGCCCGCTCGGCCGGGCCAATTCGATCCTGCAGGAGCCGATCCTGCTGGACATCGCGGCGCGGCTGCGGCGCAGCGTCGGGCAGGTGATCCTGCGCTGGCATCTGCAGATCGGCGCGGCGCCGGTGCCGAAATCCTCCTCCGCCACGCGGCAGATCGAGAACCGCTCGATCTTCGATTTCGAGCTGACCGAGGATGACATGGCCCGCATCGCGACGCTTGCCCGTCCCGATGGCCGCACCAAGGGACAGGATCCCGCGACCTACGAGGAATTCTGATCCCGGCCGGGGTCAGGCCGGGGGCCGGTCAGATCGAGGATTGGTCAGATCGGCCACGCCTCGGGCAGACGGCCGCCGATGCGCAGGGGTTTCGCCAGTTTCGCCTTGCCGGTGCGGTCGTCCGTCTCGACATAGATGCCGCTCAGCGTCGCCTCGCCGCTCGCGGGGGTGAAGCGTTCGCGCACCATGCCGGTGATGAAGCGGCGCATCGGTTCGGCCTTGTCCATGCCGATGACGGAATCATAGTCGCCGCACATGCCGGCATCGGTCATATAGGCCGTGCCGCCCGACAGGACCGTCACATCGGCCGTCGGCACATGGGTATGCGTGCCGACGACGACCGAGGCCCGCCCGTCGCACCAATGCCCGATCGCCATCTTCTCGGATGTCGCCTCGCAATGCACATCGACAAGGATGGCCTGCGCCATCCCGCCCAGAGGATGCGCCCGCAAGACCGCATCCACCGCCGAGAAGGGATCGTCGAAGGGCCGTTTCATGAACACCTGCCCCAGCACCTGCGTCACCAGAACCTTGCGGCCACGCCGGTCCTCGAACAGCCGCGCGCCGCGCCCCGGCGCCTCTTTCGCATAGTTCAGCGGACGGATGATGCGCGGCTCGGTCTCGATGAAGCGCAGCATGTCCTTCTGGTCGAAGGCATGGTCGCCAAGCGTGACCACATCCGCGCCCGCGGCAAGGATCAGTTTCGCATGATCCCCCGTCAGCCCCATGCCGCCCGAGGCGTTTTCCCCGTTCACCACGACGAAATCCAGCCCGAGATCGGCCCGCAACTTCGGCAGGCGTTCCTGAATGGCAGCGCGCCCGGCGCGCCCCATGACATCCCCGAGGAAAAGCATTTTCATGGCGGAAGGCCATAGGCCCAATGCCGCGAAAGGGCAAATCATTTGCCGTCGGTTCTTGCATAAATATCCCAAGGTGAGCCGGGGAAAGCGGCTTTCCGGTGGAAGGACGTGCCCTTGGCGAACGCGCGGTCCGTGGCCGCGCCGGGCATCAGTGCAAGAGGGCAGCGCCCCTGTTGCCGGGAGCCAGCGGCCTTCCGGTGGAAGGACGTGCCCCGGCGATCGCGCGGACCGTGGCCACGCCGGGCATCAGTGCAAGAGGGCAGCGCCCCTGTTTGCGTCGGCAGGGGGCGCTGCCCCCTCTTGGCCTGCGGCCAATTCACCCCTGGGATATTTATGGAAAAACGACGGCAGCAGGATCAGGCTTGCGCGGGGATGAGGACGCCGTTCTCGGTCACGATCAGGTCGAGGGGCTGGTCCGTCGGCTCGGTCGGCACCACGGGGATTTCCTGCGCGGCGAAGGCGAAGCCGATGGCGGTGACGGGACCGGCGCGGCGCAACGCCTCGAGGGTGCGGTCGTAGAACCCGCCGCCATAGCCGAGCCGGAAGCCGCGCCGGTCGAAGGCCAGCAGCGGCACGATCAGGACGCGGGGCGTGATCCGCTCCGCGATCTGCGGCACCGGGGCGCCGAAGGCGCCGGGAACCATCGGCATGTCGGGGTGCCAGCGGTGGAATTCCAGCGGCGCGCCCGGCGCCGTCACCACCGGCACGGCAACCGGGCCCCGATGCGCGGCCATCACCGGGCGGGGGTCCAGCTCGGTCCGGATCGGCATGTAGCCGGCAAGCGGCGCCGGGCCGAAAGCCCGTAGGGCTCGCGTCAGGTGATCGCAGGCCGCGCCCTGCCCCGCCCCCGCCGCATGGGCGTTCCGGCGGGCCGCGAAGGCCGCCTTGCGCGCGGCCTCCTTGGTCACAGCAGGACCAGCGTCGCAAGACCGAGGAAGGCGAAGAAGCCCATCACATCGGTCAGCGTCGTCACGAAGGTTCCCGAGGCCAGCGCCGGGTCGAGCCCCATCCGGTCCAGCGTCAGCGGCACCAGAACGCCGCCGAGCGCGGCGACGATCTGGTTCACGATCATCGCCATGCCGAGCACCACGCCAAGTTTCGGATCGCCGAAGATCACCGTCCCCGCGATGCCGAGGATCAGCGCCAGCCCCAGCCCGTTCAGCACCCCGGCCAGCAGCTCGCGCCGCACAACCCGCCGCGCGTTCGAGGCGTTCAGGTCGCGCGCCGCCAGCGCCCGCACCGCCACCGCCAGCGACTGCGTTCCCGCGATCCCGCCGGTCGAGGCGACGATCGGCATCAGCGCCGCCAGCGCCACCAGCGAAGAGATGGTATGCTCGAACTGCGAGATCACCACCGCCGACAGCGAGGCGGTGAACAGGTTGATCACCAGCCACGGCAGACGCTGGCGCGCGGTGGTCACCGGCCCGTCGGAAACGTGGCTTTCGTCGTTCACGCCGGCGAGACGAAGCATGTCTTCCTCGTGTTCCTCGTCAAGGACCGTCATCGCATCGTCGATGGTGATGACCCCCACCAGCCGGTCGTGGTCATCGACCACCGGGGCCGAGATCAGGTGATACTGGTTGAAGGCATAGGCCACGTCGGCCTCGGGCTGGGTGGCGGAGATGGTGCGGAAACTGTCCTCGGTGATGCTTTTCAGCGTCAGGTCCCGGCGCGAGGACAGAAGCTTGCCAAGCGTCACATAGCCCACCGGATGATGCCCCGGATCGACAAGGATGACGTGATAGAACTGATCGGGCAATTCCTGATCGCGGCGCAGGAAATCGATCGTCTCGCCCACCGTCCAGTATTCCGGGGCGCTCACCACCTCGCGCTGCATCAGGCGGCCGGCGGAATATTCCGGATAGGTCAGCGACTGTTCGACCGCCGCACGGTCGCTGTCGTCCAGAATGCCGAGGATCGCTTCCTGCTGCGGTTCTTCCAGATCCTCGATCAGATCGACCACATCGTCCGAATCCAGCTCCCGCACCGCCTCGGCAAGGATGTGCTTCGGCAGGGTCGAGATGACCTCTTCGCGGATCGAATCGTCGAGTTCGGACAGCACGTCGCCGTCCATCTCGGACCCCCAGAGCAGCAGGATCTCGCGCCGTTCGGCGGGGGAGACCTGTTCCAGAAGGTCGGCGATGTCGGCCGCGTGCAGCGGCGCCATCAGCGCCTTCAGCCGGTCGGCCTCGCCTTCGTGCGCGGCCTTGAGGATGCGCTCGACAAGCTCGTGGTTGAGCGCGTAATCCTCTTCCTCGCGCCCGTCGTCCCCGGCCTGTACGATCGCATGGTTTTCCGTCATGACGCCCCCGTTCCGATATTGGGCGCACCATAGCGGCGGATCCGGGAAGGCGACAGGGGGAAGACGCGAAAACCCGCCCCGGTCACCAAAGCGTCACGGGATCAGACCTCTTCGACCATCGCCACGCCGCGCAGGCTGCGGATCGCGCCCTTGACCTGCGGATTGACCGGAAATTCCGCCCCGGCGTTCAGCGTGAAGCGGTTGCCCGAGGCGGGATCGGTGACCGAGAAATGGATCGGCCCCCGGGACCGGACCTTGCCCTCATCCGACAGCCTTTGCAGCAGCGCGGCGATGGAGCCGATCGCCTCGGGCGTGTCGACATGGATCATCAGCCCCGTCGCCCCCGCATCCTGCGTGACGGAATCGATCGGCTGCGCGCCCTGCGCCAGCATCTTGACCGTCTCGCCCTCGACATCGACCTTGACTGTCAGGATCACCCCCTGCCCGGGTTCGAGGAACTGCCGCGTCGCTTCCAGCGTGTCGGAAAACACCGTCACCTCGAACGGCCCCGTCGGATCGGACAGCGAGACGAAGGCGAAGCGGTTGCCCTTGGCCGATTTGCGTTCCTGCCGCACCGCGACCTGACCGGCGATCTTGCCGATGAAGGGGCCGTTCTGCGCCTTGTCCTGCACCTCGGCGAAGGTCAGCACCTTCTTGCGTTTCAGCGCGGGCAGGTAATCGTCCAGCGGATGGCCGGAAAGGTAGAAGCCGATGGCCTTGTGTTCCTCGGCCAGACGTTCGGCGGGCAGCCAGTCGTCGGTATCGGCCAGACGCGGCGGCGGCAGATCGTCGCCCGCATCGCCGAACAGCGACACCTGCGCCGAGGTCTTCGCCTCGATCACCGCCGCCGACCATGCCATCAGGCTTTCGATGCTTTCGAACACGCGTTTGCGGTTCGGGTCGATCTGGTCGAAGGCCCCCGCGCGGGCGAGCATTTCCATCGGCCGCTTGCCGATCCGTTTCAGGTCGCACCGCCGCGCGAAATCGAAGAGATCGGCGAAAGGCTCGCCGTTGCGGGCGTTGACGATCAGGTTCATCGCCTCGACGCCCACGTTCTTCAGCGCGCCGAGTGCATAGACCAGCTTCTGGTCCACCACGTCGAACGTGGCGATAGAACGGTTCACGCAGGGCGGCACCACCTCGATATTCAGCGCGCGGCGCACCTCGCCCATGTAGGTCGCCAGCTTGTCGGTCAGATGGATATCGCAGTTCATCACGCCCGCCATGAATTCGACGGGGTGGTTCGCCTTCATCCAGGCGGTCTGGTAGGACACGATCGCATAGGCGGCTGCGTGCGACTTGTTGAACCCGTAGTTCGCGAATTTCTCCAGAAGGTCAAAGACTTCACCGGCCTTTTTCGCGTCGATCCCGTGGGTCTTCTTGGCGCCTTCGATGAACTTCGGCCGCTCCTTCGCCATTTCCTCGGCGATCTTCTTGCCCATGGCGCGGCGCAAGAGGTCGGCGCCGCCAAGCGAATAGCCCCCCATGACCTGCGCGATCTGCATCACCTGTTCCTGATAGACGATGATGCCCTGCGTTTCTTTCAGGATTGGGTCGATGGTCGGATGCAGGGATTCCAGCGGCCGCAGCCCGTGTTTGACCTCGCAATAGACAGGGATATTCTCCATCGGGCCGGGGCGATACAGCGCCACGAGCGCCACGATATCCTCGATGCAGGTGGGCTTCATGCGCCGCAGCGCATCCATCATGCCGGTGGATTCCACCTGGAACACGGCGACGGTATGGGCCTTGGTATAAAGGTCATAGGTCTTGGCGTCGTCGATCGGGATCGCGCCGATCAGGTTTTCCGCCCCCTCGGCCGGTTCATAGAGCGTGTTGCCCGCCGCATCGACATGCAAAGGCCGCCCCGACTTCAGCACCAGATTCACCGCGTTCTGGATCACCGTCAGCGTTTTGAGCCCGAGGAAGTCGAACTTGATCAACCCGGTCTTTTCCACCCATTTCATGTTGTACTGGGTGGCAGGCCAGTCGGATCGCGGATCCTGATACAGGGGCACCAGCCGGTTCAGCGGCCGGTCCCCGATCACCACCCCCGCGGCATGGGTCGAGGCGTTGCGCAACAGCCCCTCGACCTGCTGGGCATAGCCGAGCAGACGGCCCACGACCTCCTCGTTCTTCGCGGCCTCGCGCAGGCGCGGCTCATCCGCCAGCGCCTTCTGGATCGAAACCGGCTTCACCCCTTCCAGCGGGATCATCTTGGCCAGCTTGTCGACCTGCCCGTAGGACATCTGCAACACGCGGCCCACGTCGCGCACTGCCGCCTTGGACAAGAGCGCCCCGAAGGCCGAGATCTGCCCGACCTTTTCCGCCCCGTATTTGTGCTGGACGTATTTGATCACCTCTTCCCGCCGGTCCATGCAGAAGTCGATGTCGAAGTCGGGCATCGAGACGCGCTCGGGGTTCAGGAACCGTTCAAACAGCAGCGAAAAGCGGATCGGGTCGAGGTCGGTGACCGTCAGCGCATAGGCGACGAGCGAGCCCGCGCCCGAACCCCGCCCCGGCCCCACCGGAATGTCATGCGCCTTGGCCCATTTGATGAAATCGGCAACGATCAGGAAATAGCCCGGAAAGCCCATCTGCTCGATGATGCCCAGCTCGAACCGCAACCGTTCCTCGTATTCCGCGACGGGCACCGCATGGGGGATCACGTCCAGCCGGCGCTTGAGCCCGTCCCACGCCTGACGGCGCAGTTCCTCCACCTCGTCGGGGGCGAATTTCGGCAACAGCGGCTTGCGCTTGGTCACGGCGAAGGCGCAGCGCCGCGCGATCTCGACGGTATTCTCCAAGGCCTCGGGCAGATCGGCGAAAAGCGCGCACATCTCGGCTTCGGACTTGAAGTAGTGCTGCGGCGTCAGGCGGCGGCGCGGCTCGGCCTGATCGACATAGGCGCCATCGGCGATGCACAGCATCGCGTCATGCGCCTCATACATGTCGGCGGTGGGGAAATAGACGTCATTGGTCGCCACCAGCGGCAGGCCCATGTCATAGGCCATCTCGACAAAGGCGCGCTCGGTCGCGCGTTCGCCCTCCATCAGCCGCCCGCCCTCGCCCGGATGGCGCTGCAATTCGACATAAAGCCGGTCCGGAAAGATCTCCGCCAGCCTCTCCATATAGGCCCGCGCCTTCGGCGCCTGCCCGCCCTGCACCAGCTTTCCCACCGGCCCGCCCGGCCCGCCCGTCAGACAGATCAGCCCTTCCGCATGGGCGGCCAATTGTTCCAGCGTCACCTGCGGGATCATGCCCCGGTTGTCGCTGTACATGCAGGTCGACAGCGCCATCAGGCTGAAATAGCCCTCTTCGTTCTGCGCCAGCAGCACGACGGGCGCCGGGGTCTTCGGCCGGTCGCCCGGGCGCGTTTCCTCGACCGTCAGCGCCAGCTGGCAACCGACGATCGGCTGCAATCCCGCCTCGGTCGCATAGCTCGAAAACTCGAAGGCGCCGAACATGACATTGGTATCGGTCAGCGCGACGGCGGGCATCTTCGCCTTGTCGCACAGCTTGATGATCTGCTTGGCATGCACCGCCCCTTCAAGGAGCGAATATTCGCTGTGCACGCGCAGATGGATGAATCGGGGCTGAACCATGCCGCAAGGATAAGGCGCGTCCGCGCCGGGCGGAAGGGGCGAGTTCCGCCCAATAATCAGGCACTCGCGCCCAGACCGGCGCCATTTCGATTCCGTGACTTGCAAAGACCGGCGCTCTGACATTCCATCAGGGGTGGGAGAGGCCCCGTTCTACGCCGCATCGGGCGGGCGCCCGCAAAAGGTGTAACGCGGCGGACAAGACATATGGAAATCTCGTTTCTTCTGAACGGAGAAACCCGGGTCGCGCTTATTGATCGCCCGACCCTGAGCGTGCTTGACTGGCTGCGTTCCGAAGGGTTGACCGGCACCAAGGAAGGCTGCAACGAGGGCGATTGCGGCGCCTGCACCGTGATGGTCAGCGACGACACCGGGTCGCGCGCGCTGAACGCCTGCATCCTGATGATGCCGCAGATCGCCGGCAAGGCGCTGCGTACGGTCGAGGGGATCTCCGCTCCCGACGGCACGCTCCACCCCGTGCAATGCGCGATGGTGGAAAAACACGGCAGCCAGTGCGGCTTCTGCACCCCGGGCTTCATCGTCTCGATGGCCGTCGCGCATCTGAACGGCCGCACCGACCATGACGACATCCTCGCCGGCAACCTCTGCCGCTGCACGGGCTACGCCCCCATCATCCGCGCCGCCGAGGCCGCCGCCCCGGCCCCCGTGCCCGACTGGATCGCGGCGGATGGCGCCTTCATTCTTCCAGAAATATCCTCGGGGGGCAGCGGCGCAGCCGCGGGGGGGCAGACAGCCCCCCCAGCCACGCCCGCCAGCAGCGACGAGCTTGCCACATGGTATCTGGCCCATCCACAGGCCACGCTGGTCGCCGGCGCGACGGATGTGGCGCTCTGGGTGACGAAACAGCTCCGCGACCTGCCCGAGGTCGCCTTCCTCGGCGGCTGCCGCGATCTGCAGCGGATCGGGGAAACCCCGGACGGGTTCACCATCGGCGCGGGCGTCACCATCGCCCGCCTGCGCGCATGGGCCGAAGGGCCACACCCCGCGCTGGCCGCCCTTCTGCGCCGCTTCGCCTCGGAACAGGTGCGGCAATCGGCGACCATCGGCGGCAACATCGCCAATGGCTCGCCCATCGGCGACGGGCCGCCCGCGCTGATCGCCATGGGCGCGCGGCTGACCCTGCGCCGGGGCGATGCGCGCCGCACCATCCCGCTTGAGGATTTCTTCCTCGACTACCGCAAGCAGGACCGCCAGCCCGGCGAATTCGTCGAAAGCGTGACGCTGCCCAAAACCGCGCCGGCTCTCGCCTGCTACAAGCTGTCCAAACGCTTCGATCAGGACATCTCGGCGGTCTGCGGCTGCTTCAACCTGACGGTCGAGGACGGCACCGTCACCGCCGCGCGCGTGGCCTTCGGCGGCATGGCCGCGACGCCCAAACGCGCCCGCACCTTCGAGGCAGCGATCACCGGCCAGCCCTTCACCGAGGCCGCCATCGCCCGCGCCCTGCCCGAAATGGCGGTGGATTTCCAGCCGCTCAGCGACATGCGCGCCTCCTCCGCCTACCGGATGCGGACCGCGCAGGCGATGGCGCTGCGCTATGTGCGCGAGGCCGAGGGCGAAGCCGTTTCGGTGCTGGAGGTGCGGGCATGACCACTCATCTCAAGATCCCCGGCCTTTCGCTTCCGCACGATTCAGCCGAACTGCATGTCACCGGACAGGCGCGCTATGTCGATGACATGCCGGTGCCCGCGGGCACGCTACACCTCGCCTTCGGCCTGTCGACCGAGGCGAGTGCCACGATCGACGCGATCGACCTCACGCCCGTTCGCCAAAGCCCCGGCGTGGTGAAGGTGCTGACCGCCGCCGACATGCCGCATGAAAACAACGCCTCGCCCGCGCCGCTGCCGGAACCCGTTCTGGCGGAGGGAGAGGTGCATTATGTCGGCCAGCCGATCTTCCTCGTCGTCGCCACTTCGCATCGTGCCGCGCGCATCGCGGCGCGGCGCGCGAAGATCGCCTACACGCCGCGCCCCGCGCTTCTGACCATCGACGCGGCCCATGAGGCCGGCAGCCTGTTCGAGGGTGGCCCGGTGATCTGGTCGCGCGGCGATGCGGCAGAGGCGCTTTCCCATGCCGTCCACATCGCCGAGGGCGAATTCGAGATGGGCGGGCAGGAACATTTCTACCTCGAAGGTCAGGCGGCCATCGCCCATCCGCTGGATCAGGGCGTGCTGATCCAGTGCTCATCCCAGCATCCGACGGAAATCCAGCACAAGGTGGCGGAGGCGCTTGGCCTCCATATGCACGACGTGCGGGTGGAGATGCGCCGCATGGGTGGCGGCTTCGGCGGCAAGGAATCGCAGGGCAATCACCTCGCCATCGCCTGCGCCATCGCCGCGCAGGCCACCGGGCGGACCTGTAAGATGCGCTACGACCGCGACGACGACATGGTCATCACCGGCAAGCGGCATGATTTCAAGATCCGCTACCGGATCGGCGCGGATGCGCGGGGCCGGATCCTTGGCGCGGAATTCCTGCATCTCGCCCGTTGCGGCTGGTCGCCCGACCTCAGCCTGCCGGTCTGCGACCGGGCGATGCTGCATTCGGACAGCTCCTATTACATCCCCGCGATCCGGATCGAGAGCCACCGGCTCCGCACCAACACCCAGTCGAACACCGCCTATCGCGGCTTCGGCGGGCCGCAGGGGATGCTGGGCTGCGAGGTGGCGGTCGAACATCTCGCCCATGTCATGGGGCTGGAGCCCACCGATCTGCGGGCGCGCAACTACTACCCGGCCGAGGCGCCCTTCCTTTCCACGCACTATGGGCAGGAGGTGGACGATTCCATCCTCGACCGTCTGGTGCCGCGGCTGCTGGAACGGTCGCATTACGCCGCGCGCAAGGCCGCCATCGCCGAATGGAACGCCGCGAACCGCACGCTGAAGCGAGGCATCGCGATGAGCCCGGTGAAATTCGGCATCTCCTTCACGCTGACGCATCTCAATCAGGCCGGGGCGCTCGCGCATGTCTATGCCGACGGCTCGGTGCTGATCAATCACGGCGGGACAGAGATGGGACAGGGCCTGCACCGCAAATGCTGTCAGGTCGCGGCGCGGGTCTTCGGCATCGCGCCGGACCGGGTGCGGATCACCGCGACCGATACGTCGAAGGTGCCGAACACCTCGGCCACGGCGGCCTCGTCGGGCGCAGACATGAACGGCATGGCGGTGAAGGCCGCGTGCGAGACGATCAAGGCGCGGCTGCGCGACTTTCTCGCCACGCGCGAGGGCTGCCCGCCCGAGGCGATCCGCTTCTGCGGCGGCAAGGTGCATGTGGGCGCGCGCGAACTCACCTTCGACGAGGTCGCCCATGACGCCTATACGGCGCGGGTGAGCCTGTCCTCGACCGGCTTCTACGCCACGCCGAAGATCAGCTGGGACAGGATCGAGGGGCGCGGGCGGCCGTTCTTCTACTTCGCCTATGGCGCGGCGGTGACCGAGGTGGTGATTGACACCCTGACCGGCGAAAACCGCATCCTGCGCGCCGACATCGTGCATGACGCGGGCGACAGCCTGAACCCGGCCATCGACATCGGTCAGGTCGAGGGCGCCTATGTCCAGGGTTCCGGCTGGCTGACGACCGAGGAACTGGTCTGGGACGGCAAGGGGCGGCTGACGACCCACGCCCCCTCGACCTACAAGATCCCCGCCTGTTCCGACCGCCCGCCGGTCTTCAACGTCGATCTGTGGGACGAGCCGAACCGCGAGGAAACGATCTATCGCTCCAAGGCGGTGGGGGAGCCGCCCTTCATGCTGGGCATCTCGACGCTGCTCGCGCTGCAGGAGGCCTGCGCCGCCTGCGGCCCGCACTGGCCCGCGCTGCGCGCCCCCGCCACGGCCGAGGCGGTTCTGGCCGCCTGCGCCCGTGCCCGGGGGGACCTGGAATGAGCATCGACCCCGGAGCCCTTGCCCGCGCCCGGTCGCGCGGGCCGTTCGTGCGCGTCGTCGTGGCCGAGGTGCGGGGATCTGCCCCGCGCGAACCCGGCGCGGCGATGCTGGTCTGGCCCGACCGCATCGAGGGCACGATCGGCGGCGGACGGCTGGAATACGAGGCCATCGCCCGCGCCCGCGCGACGCACGCGCCCCGGCTGGAACGGATCGCGCTTGGCCCGGCGATGGGGCAATGCTGCGGTGGCGCGGTGGCGCTGGCCTACGAACCCTCGGCCGGGTTCGCCGCGCTGGACCCCGGCTGGCACGCCCGCCCGCTGGACGGCGGGGCGCAGATGCCCATGTCGGTGCGCCGTGCCCTTGCCCGTGCGCGTGACCGGGGCGAGCGTCCGGCAATGCTGATCGACGGCTGGCTGATCGAGGAGGTCGCCCGCACCCCGGACGAGCTGTGGATCTGGGGCGCCGGTCACGTGGGCCGGGCGCTGGTCGATGTGCTGTCCCCATTGCCCGATCTGCGCATCTGCTGGGCCGATACCGATGCCGCGCGGTTTCCCGAAAGCCTGCCCGATCCGGTCACGCCGCTGATCGCGGAAAACCCTGCCGATCTGGTCAGCCTCGCCCCCGTCACGGCGCGCCACCTGATCCTGACCTATTCGCATGCGCTGGATCTGGAACTCTGCCACCGGCTGCTGACGCGGGGCTTTGCCGCCTGCGGGCTGATCGGATCGGCGACGAAATGGGCGCGCTTCCGGCACCGGCTGCGCGACCTCGGCCACACGGACGCCCAAATTTTACGCATTGCCTGCCCGATAGGCGATCCGACCCTTGGAAAAGCACCGCAGGCCATTGCGATTTCCGTGGGGGCCGCGCTACTCAGGGACTTGTGTGCGAGCCGCGCCGACCAGGCCGCAGCCAGAGAGGAACGCACGGCGTGACCGAAATATTGTTGAAGATCGACGGCCTGACAAAGGCTTACCCGGGTGTGGTGGCGAATGACCACGTCGGCTTTTCCGTCGCACCGGGGGAGGTTCATGCCCTTCTGGGCGAGAACGGCGCGGGGAAATCGACGCTGGTCAAGATGATCTACGGCCTCGTCAAACCCGACAGCGGCACGATGGAATTCCTTGGCCGTCCCTACACCCCGGCGGAGCCGCGGGCCGCGAGGGCTGCGGGCGTGGCGATGGTGTTTCAGCATTTCTCGCTGTTCGAGGCGCTGAATGTCGCGGAAAACGTCGCGCTTGGCATGGAAAACCCGCCGCCGATGCGCGATCTGGCGAAACGCATCCGCGAGATTTCGCAGGCCTACGGCCTGCCGCTGGACCCCGCGCGGCTGGTGGGTGATCTGTCGGCGGGCGAACGGCAGCGGGTGGAAATCGTGCGCTGCCTGCTTCAGGACCCGAAACTGCTGATCATGGACGAGCCCACCTCGGTGCTGACGCCGCAGGAGGTGGAGATCCTGTTCCGCACCCTGCGCAAGCTGTCGTCCGAGGGGACGGCGATCCTCTATATCAGCCACAAGCTGGAAGAAATCCGCACGATCTGCGACGGGGCGACGATCCTGCGCGGCGGCAAGGTGGTGGGGTCCTGCATCCCGCGCGAGAAATCGGCCCGCGAACTGGCCGAGATGATGGTGGGCGGCGAATTCGCCGCGACCGAGCGTGTCTCGCGCCCTTTCGGCGCGCCCATGCTGGAGGTGAAGGGCCTGAGCCTCGCCCCGCTGTCGCAATTCGGCCCCTCGCTGAAAGACATCAGCCTGAGCATCGCGGCGGGCGAGATCCTTGGCATCGGCGGGGTCGCCGGCAACGGGCAGGAGGAATTGCTGGCGACGCTGTCGGGGGAACGCCCCTCGGCCCCCGGGACGGTGTGGATGAAGGGCGCCGATATCTCCGCGCTCGGCCCCAATCCGCGCCGCGCGCTCGGCCTGATGTCGGCGCCCGAGGAACGGCTCGGCCATGCCGCCGTGCCGAACATGAGCCTGACCGACAACACCCTGCTGACCGGCACGATCCGCATGCCGCTGGTGAAGAACGGCTTTCTGAACATGGCCGAGGCCAAGGCCTTCGCCGAGGACATCATCCGCGAATTCGACGTGCGCACCCCCGGCCCCTGGGTCGCGGCGCGGGCGCTGTCGGGCGGCAACCTGCAGAAATTCGTGATCGGCCGCGAGGTCCTGCAAAAGCCCGAGGTGCTGATCGTCAACCAGCCCACATGGGGCGTCGATGCGGCCGCGGCGGCGGCGATCCGGCGCGCGCTGCTGCGCCTTGCGGAAAAGGGGGCGGCGCTGATCGTGATTTCGCAAGACCTTGACGAACTGATGGAAATCGCCGACCGCTTCTGCGCGCTGAACGAAGGGCGGATCAGCGCGCCGCGCCCGACCGAGGGCCTGACGATCGACGAGATCGGCCTGATGCTCGGCGGTGCGCATGGCATGGAGGTGCCCGCATGATCCGGCTCGTCAAGCGCCCGATGCCGTCGAAATTCTGGTCCTGGACAACGCCCCTCGTCGCGGTGATCGCCACGATGATCGCGGGCGGTCTGCTGTTCGCGATTCTGGGCAAGAACCCGGTCGAGGCGATCCGGGTGATCTTCTGGGATCCGCTCTTCGGTCCGAACGCGGATTATTTCCGCAGCCAGCTTCTGGTCAAGGCGGCGCCGCTGATCCTGATCGCCTGCGGTCTGGCCGTGGGCTTCCGCGCCGGGATCTGGAACATCGGGGCCGAGGGGCAGTATATCATCGGCGCGATCTTCGGCGCGTCGCTGGCGCTGGCCGTCTATCCGGCCGAAAGCTGGTTCCTGTTTCCGGCGATGGTCGTGCTGGGCGCGATCGGCGGGCTGCTCTGGGGGCTGATCCCGGCGCTGCTGAAGGTGGTCTTCGGCACGTCGGAAATCCTCGTCTCGCTGATGCTGGTCTATGTGGCGCAGAACCTGCTGGCCTATATGGCCTTCGGCCCGCTGAAGAACCCGGAGGGCTACGGCTTTCCCGGCTCGCGCAACCTGCAGGGCTATCCCTCGGCCTTCAATGACGAGCTGATGGCGGGGACCGGCGTCCATTGGGGCGTGCTTGCGGCGCTTGGCGCGGTGGTGGCGATCTATGTGCTGATGCAGCGCCATATCGCGGGCTTCCGCATCCGGGTGGCCGGCGAGGCGCCGCGCGCCGCGCGTTACGCGGGCGTGGTTCCGGCGCGGCTGATCGTGTTCTGCCTGTGCCTGTCCGGCGCGCTTGCCGGGATGGCGGGGCTGTTCGAGGTCTCCGGCCCCTCGGGACAGATCACCGACAGCTTCAACGTGGGCTACGGCTATACCGCGATCATCGTGGCCTTCCTCGGGCGGCTGCATCCGGTGGGCATTCTGCTCGCGGGGCTGTTGATGGCGCTGACCTATATCGGCGGCGACATGGCGCAGCTCATGCTCGGCCTGCCGTCGGCGGCGATCCAGGTGTTCCAGGGGATGCTGCTGTTCTTTCTGCTGGGGTTCGACCTGCTGACCAATTACCGTATCCGCATCGGAGGCGCGCGCGCATGATCATCGGGGGAATCGACATCATCACGCTGATCTCGATGCTGATGGTGGCATCGACGCCGGTGCTGCTGGCGGCGACGGGGGAACTGGTGGCCGAGAAGTCCGGCGTGCTGAACCTTGGGGTCGAGGGGATGATGATCACCGGCGCCGTGGCGGGCTTTGCCACCGCGGTCAGCACCGGCAGCCCGGTTCTGGGCTTTGTCGGCGGCGCGCTGGCCGGGGCGGCGATGGCGATGCTGTTCGCCATCCTGACGCAGGTGTTCCTGTCGAACCAGACGGCGACGGGGCTGGCGCTGACGCTGTTCGGGCTGGGCCTTTCGGCGCTGATCGGCAAACCGTTCGAGGGCGTGCGCCCCCCCGCCACCGGCAAGGTGCCGTTCGGGCCCTTGTCCGACATTCCGGTGCTGGGGCGGATCCTGTTCTCGCATGACTGGGTGGTCTATCTGTCGCTGCTGCTGGTCGCGGTGACATGGGCCTTTCTGAAGTTCACCCGCGCCGGGCTGATCCTGCGCGCCGTCGGTGAAAACCACGACGCGGCGCATGCGCTTGGCTATCGGGTCATCGCGGTGCGTTGCGCGGCGCTGGCCTTTGGCGGCGCGCTGGCGGGGCTTGGCGGGGCTTACCTCAGCCTGATCCGCGTGCCGCAATGGACCGAGGGGATGACCGCGGGCGCGGGCTGGATCGCGCTGGCCATCGTCGTCTTCGCCAGCTGGCGGCCCGAACGCGCGCTGATCGGCGCCTATCTCTTCGGCGGCATCACCGCGCTGCAACTGCAATTGCAGGCGGCGGGCTATGCCATTCCGGTGCATCTGCTGTCGATGGCGCCCTATGTGCTGACCATCGTCGTGCTGGTGCTGCTGTCCGTCGTTCACCGGCGGGGGGTGCAGGCCGCGCCTGCGGCCCTCGGCCGGTCCTTTCATGCCGCAAGCTGATCCTTGCGCCCATCCGGGTGGCGCGCCGCGCCGCCCTCAACTACGGGAGATCCCCATGAACCGCAGATCCTTTCTGACCAGCACGGCGGCCACCGCCGTCGTCGCCGCCTCCGGCCTGCCGGCCCGCGCCGCCGATCCGCTGAAGGTCGGTTTCATCTATGTCGGCCCGGTGGGTGACATGGGCTGGTCCTACCAGCACGATCAGGCGCGCCTTGCCGCGCAGCAGGAATATGGCGACAGGATCGTCACCTCCTACATCGAGAACGTGCCCGAAGGCCCGGATGCCGAACGCGCGCTGACGCAGCTTGCGCTGCAGGGGAACCAGCTGATCTTCGCCACCTCCTTCGGTTTCATGGATGCGACGGTCAATGTGGCGAAGAAATTCCCGAACGTGAAGTTCGAGCATGCCACCGGCTACAAGCAGGCCGAGAACCTCGCCACCTATGACGCGCGCTTCTACGAAGGCCGCGCGATTCAGGGCACCATCGCCGGGCGGATGACCAAGACCAACAAGATCGGCTATATCGGCTCCTTCCCGATCCCCGAGGTCGTGCAGGGCATCAACGCCGTCTACATCCACGCGAAGAAGGTCAACCCGGATGTCGAGATCAAGGTGGTCTGGGCCTACACCTGGTTCGACCCGGCGAAAGAGGCCGACGCCGCCGCCGCGCTGATCGCCGAAGGCTGCGATTTCGTCCTGCAACACACCGATTCCACCGCGCCGCAGGCCAAGGCGCAGGAGGCGGGCAACGTCTTCACCTTCGGGCAGGCCTCGGACATGATCGCCTTCGCGCCGAAGCCGCGCGTTTCCTCGACCATCGACCACTGGGACCCCTACTACATCAAGCGCATCGGCGAGGCGCTGGACGGCACCTGGAAGCCCGAAGCCACCTGGGGCGGCATCGGCACCGGCATGGTGGGCATCGGCGAGATTTCCGACGCCGTGCCCGCCGAGGTGAAGGAGGAGGCGCTGGCGCTGAAGGACAGGATCGCCTCGGGCGAATACCACCCCTTCACCGGCCCGCTGAAGAAGCAGGACGGATCCGAATGGCTGGCCGAGGGTGCCACGCCCGAGGACGGCGAACTGGCCGGGATGAACTTCTTCGTCGAAGGGGTTTCGGGCGAGCTGCCGAAGTAAGGGCGGGATTGCGGAGAGGGAAGAGGGGGCCAGCCCCCTCGCCCGTTCCGGGCTCACCCCCGGGATATTTATGGAAGAATGAAGGCAGCAGGCCGCGTCGATACGGAACCTGTTTCGGGACCGATGCCCGTTGGACCGGAGCGATTCCGGGAAGGCTGATGAGGGAAGCGGGCGGCGGTCATTTCGCCGCCCTTTTCAGTTTGACGCGCTTGCGCGGGCGGCGGAGCGGGCCTCGGCCGGGAGCGCCAGAAGCTGGCGGCCGGCGGCGCTGAGTGCCACGGCCTGCGTCGCGACGGCGCGCCAGTGTTCCGCCTTCGGGTCGATGACCGAGACGATTTCCGCCAGCCGCGCGCGATCCATCGGATGGGCATGGTCTGGATCGGCGAGGTTGTTCGCCGCGAGATGCAGAAGATCGGCGATCGGGGCGGGCGCCTTGCCCGGTTCGTCGCGGAGCGCGTGATACAGCTCATCGCCGAGGATCAGCCCCTGCGCATAGATCCGCGCCGCGTGCCGGTCGTATCGGGCGGCGAGTTCCGCGACCTTCGGGCCCGCGCGCCAGCCGCGCAGGGTCCAGTGGGCGCTGTCCCGCGCCAGACTGATGCCGCCGTCCAGCGCCATCAGCTTGACCCGCGCGGCACCAAGCTGCTGCGCCGCCTGCTGCGCCTGTTTCACATCGCCCGTCCGCACCGCCTTTTCGGCCAGCAACATGCCTTGCGCCAGCTCGCTCAGCAGGCTGCGCGCGCCGGTTTCCAGCATCTTCAGCGGATCGGGGGTCAGCAGCACCTGACTGAAGAACAGCCCGACCGCCGTGCCGATCAGCACGTCGATCAGCCGCTCCGGCCCCGCGGCGACAGGCCCCATCGTCAGCACCATCAGCGCCGAGACCCCGGCCTGGATCACCGTCACCGCGCTTTGCCCCCAGAGCGAGGCCAGCACGATCGCCAGAAAGGTCACCCCCGTCAGCCGCAGCGAGGTCGCCCCCAGACTGTCGCCGATGGGCAAAAGCAGGCTCAGTTCCCCCACCGCGATGCCGGTGAAGACCCCCATCAGCATGGAGACCGCCTGCCGCCCGTGGTTCGGCAGGCCGGGGGCGAGGCAGATCACCGCCGTCACCACCGCGAACATCGGCCGTTCATGCCCGGCCAGCCAGCGCGCCAGCAGCCACGACAGCCCGACGGCGATGGCGGAGGCCGCCGCGTCCTGCGTCGCGGCGGTCGCCCTGTCGCGCAGCCGCCGCCACTTTCCCTGAAAGATCGCTCCGCTCACCGTCGCTGACTCCTGCTCGGGGTCCGGGCGGGGTCAGCCCAGCTTTGCCTTCACCATCGGGCCGACGGCGCCGAAATCCATCTGCCCGGTGTATTTCGCCTTAAGTTCGCCCATCACCCGGCCCATGTCGCGGATCGAGGTGGCGCCAAGCGCCGTCACCGCCGCATCCACCGCGGCCGAGACCTCTTCGGGCGTCAGTTGGCGGGGCAGGAATTCCTCGATCACCTTGACTTCGGCCAGTTCCTTTTCCGCCAGTTCCAGCCGCCCGCCCTCTTCATAGGCGCGCGCCGATTCCTGGCGTTGTTTCACCATCTTGCCGAGGATCGCGAGGATGTCCGCGTCGCTCACCCCCGGCGCATCCGGCGTCGCGCGGAGCGCGATTTCCCGATCCTTGATGGCCGCATTGATCAGGCGCAGCGTCGACAGACGGTCGGCATCCTTCGCCTTCATCGCATCCTTCAGAGCCGCGGCAAGCCGCTCGCGCATCTGCATCTGCATTTCTCCCGATTTCGGTCCAAGCCCGCACAATAGACCGGATACCCGCCCGGAGCAACAGATGTAAGACATTGATTTATATGGACAAGAAGTTTTGAGCCAAGGGTATTGACCCGGGCGGCGGCGGCTCGTAGTTTCCGGCAGATTTTGCCCCGGGGAGTCGCGCCATGCCAGTCAGTCACCCGTCATCGGATAAACCCACCGCGCTGATCGCCCTGTCGGACGGCCAGCTGTTCTACGGAAAGGGCTTCGGCGCCACGGGGGATACGGTCGCGGAACTCGTGTTCAACACCGCGATGACCGGCTATCAGGAGATCATGACGGACCCGAGCTATGCGGGTCAGGTCGTCACCTTCACCTTCCCGCATGTCGGCAATGTCGGCGTGAACCTCGACGACGACGAAACGGCCGAGCCGGTCGCCGCGGGGATGGTGGTGAAATGGGATCCGACGGAGCCCTCGAACTGGCGCGCCACGGACGATCTGGTCGACTGGATGACGAAAAAGGGCCGGATCGGCGTCGGCGGGGTCGATACCCGCCGCCTGACCCGCGCGATCCGCCAGCAGGGCGCGCCGCATGTCGCCATCGCCCATGACCCGGAAGGCCGCTTCGACATCGAGGCGCTGGTGAAAAAGGCGCGCGCGTGGAAGGGGCTGGTGGGGCTCGACCTCGCCAAAGAGGTGACCTGCGCGCAGAGCTACCACTGGGACGAGATGCGTTGGGCCTGGCCCGAGGGCTATGTGAAGCGCAAGGGCGACGGGCTGCGGGTCGTTGCCATCGACTATGGCGCGAAACGCAACATCCTGCGCTGCCTTGCGTCGGCGGGGTGTGACGTGACCGTTCTGCCGGCGACGGCGACGGCCGAGGATGTGCTGGCGCTGAACCCCGAGGGCGTCTTCCTGTCGAACGGTCCGGGCGATCCGGCGGCGACGGGCGAATATGCCGTGCCGATGATCCGCGGCGTGCTGGAAAAGGAACTGCCGGTCTTCGGCATCTGCCTTGGCCACCAGATGCTGGCGCTGGCGCTTGGGGCGAAGACGATCAAGATGAACCACGGCCATCACGGCGCGAACCATCCGGTGAAGGACCTGACCACCGGCAAGGTCGAGATCACCTCGATGAACCACGGTTTCACCGTCGATGCGCAGACCCTGCCCGTGGGTGTCGCGGAAACGCATGTCTCGCTCTTCGACGGGTCGAATTGCGGCATCGCGCTGGAGGGTCGGCCGGTGTTTTCCGTGCAATACCACCCCGAGGCCAGCCCCGGTCCGCAGGACAGCTACTATCTGTTCGACCGCTTCGCCCAGGCCATGCGCGAACGCCGCGACGCCTGAGATCTGTCGGCCCCCCCGGGGTTTATGGAAAACCGAAGGCACGAATGTGTCGAATAGGCGGATTTTATCCGTGTATTTAAGGCGTTGTTAATCTTCCTTTAACCACTTCCCGCAGAACCTCGCCCGACGAGGCCACAGGCCTGTTGCGAGTCATGAGGGCAGAATGGAAGCGCGAGGCAGGCTCCGCGTCGTCGGTGGAAAAGAGTTTCAGCGGATCGGCAATGCCGCCCGCCCGCAACCGGCGGCCGCGCGTGCCGGACGGCGCCCGCCGCTCGGCCAGATCCTGACCGAGATGCAGGCTGTCGATCCGGGTAACCTGCTCAAGGCCGTGGCGATCCGCGCGCGCGAGGATGTCCGGCTGGGCGATATCCTTCTGGCCCATGGCTGGGTGCGCGAGGACGACCTGATGACCGCGCTGGCGCGGCAATGGTCGGCCTCGGCGGTCGATCTGTCGCGCGATCGGCCCGACCCGCGCCTGATCGACGAGATCGGCGCCGAGACCTGCCTGAAAGAGACGATCCTGCCCTGGCGCCGGATCGGCGATACGGTCGTCATCGCCACCGCCCGACCCGAGGATTTCGCCGCCCTGCGCGAACGGCTTCCGGGGTCCTTCCTGCCCTGCCGGATGGTGATCGCCTCGGAAACCGCGATCCATGCGGCGCTGCTGTCGCGGCGGCAGACGGCGCTGATCCGGCGGGCGGAACATCGCGTGCCGGTCGTCGAAAGCTGTCGCACCAGCAGCCCCGCCGTCGCCTCGAACATCGCGCTCGGGCTGATCTTCGCGCTGGCGCTCGGGCTGATGGCATTGCCGCTGGCGACCTTCTCGCTGATCTTCGGCTGGACGATCCTGACCCTGATCGCCGCGATGGGGCTGAAGCTGGTGGCCTGCGGGGCCGAGATCTGGGCGCATCGCAAGCGCAGGGCCGCCCCGCCGCCCGACACGACCACCCCGGCGCGGCTGCCGGTCGTGTCCATCCTGTTGCCGCTCCTGCACGAGCCCGACATCGCCGGCAAGCTGGTCGCGCGGATCGGCCAGCTGAACTATCCGCGCGAGCTGCTCGACGTGCTGCTGATCGTCGAGGCGGATGACGACACCACCCGCGACGCGCTGGCCCGCACCCGCCTGCCGCGCTGGATGCGCGTCGTCACCGTGCCGGGCGGGCCGATCCGGACGAAGCCGCGCGCGATGAACTATGCGCTGAACTTCTGCCGCGGCTCGATCATCGGGGTCTATGACGCCGAGGACCGGCCCGACCCCGAACAGCTTCATGTCATCGCCCGGCGCTTTGCCGCCGCACCGCCCGAGGTCGCCTGCCTGCAGGGCATCCTCGATTATTACAACCCGCGGACCAACTGGCTGGCGCGCTGCTTCACCATCGAATATGCGACATGGTTCCGGGTGATGCTGCCGGGGATGGCGCGGCTCGGCCTCGTGCTGCCGCTTGGGGGGACGACACTGTTCTTCCGCCGCGACGCGCTGGAAGAACTCGGCGCATGGGACGCGCATAACGTGACCGAGGATGCCGATCTGGGCCTGCGCCTTGCCCGCCACGGCTACCGGACAGAGATGGTGCCCACCGTCACGCATGAAGAGGCGAACTGCCGCCCCCTGCCCTGGATCAGGCAACGTTCCCGCTGGCTCAAGGGCTATGCGATGACCTGGGCCGTGCATATGCGCAACCCGGCGGCGCTGTGGCGCGATCTGGGGCCGAAGCGCTTCATCGGCGTGCAGATCGTGTTCCTCGCCTCGCTGTCGCAATATCTGCTGGCCCCGGTGCTGTGGAGCTGCTGGCTGCTGCTGTTCAGCCTGCCCCATCCGGTCGGCGCGGTGCTGCCCGGGGGCGCAATCCCGATGCTTGTCGCCGTGCTGGTGGCCAGCGAACTGGTCAACGTCGTCGCGGCCGCCTGGGCGGTTCGGGGCCCGGCGCACCGGCATCTGCTGCCCTGGACGGTGACGATGAACCTGTATTTCCCGCTCGGCGCGCTGGCCGCCTGGCGCGCGATCTACGAGGCCGTCACCCGCCCGTTCCATTGGGAAAAGACCGCCCACGGCATCTTCGAGCACGAACCCGAGGCCATTCCGCTGACGGTCGAGGCAGCGCAGCGCAAGACGCTTCAGTAACGGTCCTTGCGCCCCGCCGCGGCGTCAAGCTTCAGCCGCGTCTCGAAGGCGTTCGAGATATGCGCCCGCAGCGCCGCTGCGGCGCCGGCCTCGTCGCCCGTGCGGATCGCCTCGACGATCGCCTGATGCTCGCGCAGGGCCGCATCGCGCCGCCCGTCCGCCGCCAGCGACGTGCTCGCCAGAAGCGCCATCGACCGATGCACGAGGTCGAGTTGCTGCACCAGATAGCGGTTGTGCGAGGCGAGGTGGATCTGCCGGTGGAACAGCTTGTTCGACCGGGCGAGTTCAAAGGCGTCGGTCATCTGTTCCCAGTCCCGCGCGACCATGTCCTCCAGCACCCGGACTTCTTCGGGCGCGGCATGTTTGGCGGCGAGCGCCGCGGCCAGCGCCTCCAGCTCGGCGCGCACGACATAAAGCTCGGCCAGTTGGTTGTGATCGAGCGAGGCGACGATCAGGCTGCGCCCGTCGCGCGCCAGCATGCTTTGGGTCTCCAGCCGCTGCAACGCCTCCCGCACCGGGGTGCGCGACACGCCGAACCGCTCGGCCAGTTCGGATTCGACCAGACGATCCCCCGGCCGGTAGACCCCGGCGTCGATCGCTTCGAGGATCATCGTATAGGCGTCTTTCGTCATGACCTCTCGCGGATCTTCGGGAATGGGAATGAAATCCGATCGTTACGGACCGATCCCGGTCCTGACAAGGACAAACTTCGGCGCCGGACAATTCATCGCGGCTTGCCGCCCGGCGCGGGGCGCGCTAATTTGCCGCCATGCAGCCCCCCATTCCCGCCCGGACCGATCTTTCAGACGCCTTCTCGGCCGTCTCGGATTGGGTTTTCGATCTCGACAACACGCTCTATCCGCCATCGATGCGGCTCTTCGATCAGATCGAGCGCAAGATGACCGCCTATGTGATGCGCATCCTCAATGTCGAGGCGCCCGAGGCCGACCGGCTGCGCGATCACTACTGGCAGCTTTACGGCACGACGCTCGCCGGGCTGATGCATGAACATGGCGTCGATCCGATCCCCTATCTGGCCGATGTGCACGACATTTCGTTTTCGGTGCTGCGCCCCGATCCCGCGTTGCGCGGCGCCATCTCGGACCTGCCCGGGCGCAAGATCGTCTTCACCAACGGCTCCGCCCCCTATGCCGAACGGGTGCTTGAAGCGCGCGGGCTGAGCGGGCTGTTCGACGGCGTTTATGGCGTCGAGGATGCGCTGTTCCACCCGAAGCCCCACCCCGCCGCCTTCGAGACGGTCTTCGCCAAGGCCGGGATCCGCCACACCGTCGCCGCGATGTTCGAGGATGACCCGCGCAACCTCGCCGCCCCGCACGCGATGGGGATGCGCACCGTGCATGTGGCGCCCGAGGCGTCCCCCGCGCCGCATATCGGCTACCACACCGACGATCTGGCCGGTTTCCTCGGCCGGCTGCGGTCGGGCGGCTGATCGCTCTGGCCAATGCCAGCGGGCGCGCTAGACTGGCAGCGAAATACCGGAGACCCGTCATGAGCGCAGAAGACACCGACATCCTGATTTCCGGCGGCGGAGTCGCGGGGCTGACGGCGGCGGCGGCCTTCGCCGCAGCGGGGTTCCGCACGATCTGCGTTGACCCCACCCCCCCGGTGACATCCGAGGGCGCGGCTGGCGCGGACATGCGCTCCACCGCCTTCCTGCAACCCTCGCGCCGGGTGCTGGAGGCGGCGGGCCTGTGGGAGCGCCTCGCCCCCCATGCGGCACCCCTGCGGATCATGCGCATCGTCGACGCAGGCGGGGCCGAGCCGGTGGCCCGGCTGACGCGGGATTTCGACGCATCAGAACTGTCGGACCAACCCTTCGGCTGGAACTTCCCCAACTGGCTCCTGCGGCGCGAGATGGTGGCCCGCCTGGCCGACCTGCCGCTTGCGGATTTCCGCCCCGGCATCGCGGTCGCGGGCCTGCTGACCCGCACCACGGGGGCCGAGGTCACGCTGTCCGATGGTGCCCGCATCCACGCCCGGCTGGTGGTGGCCGCCGACGGGCGGAATTCCTTCGTGCGCGAGGCGACGGGAATCCCGGTGCGGACCACGCGCTACGGGCAAAAGGCGCTGGCCTTCGCCGTCACCCATCCGATCCCGCATGAGAATGTCTCGACCGAGATCCACCGCTCCGGCGGCCCCTTCACGCTGGTGCCGCTGCCGGATCGCGACGGCCTGCCCTCTTCGGCCATCGTCTGGATGGAGCGCGCGGCCGAGGCCGAACGCCTCGCCGCCCTGCCCGTTCCGGAATTCGAGGCGGCGATGACCGAACGCTCGACCGGGATCCTCGGCCCCCTGACCCTCGTCACCCGGCGCGCGGTCTGGCCGATGATGACGCAGATCGCCGCGCGCTTCTCGGCGCAGCGCGTGGCCCTGATCGCCGAGGCGGCGCATGTCATCCCCCCGATCGGGGCGCAGGGGCTGAACATGTCGCTCGCCGATCTGGCCTGCCTGCTGGATCTGTCCCGCAACTCCCCCGAAACCCTGGGTGAGGAAGCGATGCTCTCCGCCTATGCCCGCCGCCGCCGCCCCGAGGTGCTCCTGCGCGAGATCGGCATCGACGCACTCAACCGCACGTCGATGCTCGCACCGCGCCCGCTGCGCGACCTGCGCGCGGGCGTCCTCGGCGCGCTCTACGGGCTGCCGCCGGTCCGCCGTGCCCTGATGCGCGCGGGCCTCGGCATCCGCTGAGGCGCGCCTCCCCGCGGCGGCGAAAGGGGGCGCTGCCCCCGTCTCTTTCAGAGACTCCCCCGGGATATTTATGGAAACACGAAAGGCCAAATGCGGTTTGAGTGGTCGTCGAAAGCGCTCTCATATGAATGATTGCAGACTTCCTGCCATCATCTTTCCTTAAATATCCCGGGGGTGAGCGCGGAACGCGCGAGGGGGCTGGCCCCCTTACACGCTGACCACCTCGCGCAGCGCCTCACGGGTCAGGGTGGTCTTGGTTCCCTCCATCGCCACGGCGCCGCGTTTCAGCACATAGAAACGGTCGCCAAGCTCATGCGCGAAATCGAAATACTGCTCGACAAGGATGATCGCCATGTCGCCCTTTGAGCGCAGATAGGCGATCACCCGGCCGATCTGCTGGATGATATTGGGCTGGATCCCCTCGGTCGGCTCGTCCAGCAGCAGCACCTTCGGCTTCATCAGCATGGCGCGGGCGATGGCAAGCTGCTGCTGCTGCCCACCCGACAGGTCGCCGCCGCGCCGGTGCAGGAAGTTCTTCAGGATCGGGAACAGGTCGTAGATCTCGTCGGGGATGAAATGCTCGGACCGCGGCAGCACCGCGAAGGCGGTTTCCATGTTCTCCTCGACCGTCAGCAGGGGAAAGATCATCCGCCCCTGCGGCACATAGCCCAGGCCCCGCCGCGCCATGCCCTGCGGCGGCACCTTCGGCACGCTTTCCCCGTCAAGGATCAGCTCCCCGCCCGAGCGCGGATGGGTGCCGGAAATCGCCTTGAGCAGCGAGGTCTTGCCCACGCCGTTGGTGCCCATGATGCAGGTCACCTCGCCGGCCTTCGCCTCCATGTCGATCCCGTAGAGGATCTGCGACCCGCCGTAATGGAGCGTCAATCCCTTGGTTTGCAGCATCTCAGCGCCCCAGATAAACTTCGATGACCTTCGGATCCGAGGTGACGTGGTCAAGCGACCCTTCCGCCAGAACCGATCCCTCGTGCAGCACCGTCACCCGGCAATCGAGCCGCCGGACGAATTCCATGTCATGTTCCACCACGACGACGGCGCGCGTTTTCGACAGCTCGACCAGCAGCGCCGTGGTCTGTTCGCGTTCGGCCAGCGTCATCCCGGCCGCCGGTTCATCGACCAAGAGCAGGCGCGGTTCCTGCGCCAGCAGCATGCCGATTTCCAGCCATTGCTTTTGCCCGTGGCTGAGTTCGCCCGACTTGCGGTCGAGCTGATCGCCCAGCCCCACCTGTTTCGCCACCGCCGCGACGCGGGCGTGATCCTCGCCGGAAGGGCGCCAGAACAGCACCGAGAACGGGTTGCGCCGCGCCTTCAGCGCCATCATCAGGTTTTCGGTGACGGTCTGGTCCTCGAACACCGTGGGGCGCTGGAACTTGCGGCCGACGCCTTCGCGGGCGATCTGCGCCTCGTTCAGTTTCAGCAGGTTGATGGATTTCTCGCCCCAGAGGACGCGGCCTTCGTCCGGGCGGGTCTTGCCGGTGACGATGTCCATGAAGGTGGTCTTGCCGGCGCCGTTCGGGCCGATCACGGCGCGCAGCTCGGCCGGGCCGATCTCGAACGACAGGTTGTTGATCGCCTTGAAGCCGTCGAAGCTGACGGAAATACCGGTGACTTCCAGAAGCGCGCTCATGCCTCGGCTTCCTTCTCCTGCAGGGCGCCGTCATCGGGGCCGAGCGGATCGCCGCCGCGTTTCGGCGCGCGCAGGCCGTCGATCAGGTCGATCAGGCCGGACAGGCCGCGTGGCGCGAAGAGCGTGACCAGAACGAAGCTGAGCCCCAGCAGCACCTGCCACCAGTCCACCCAGTTGATCGTGTAGAATCCGAGGTTGATGTTCGGCACCCGCCCGCCGGTGAACCAGGTGGAGATGATCGAGACGAAGGCCGCGCCGATCACCGCGCCATACAGCCGCCCGCGCCCGCCGATGGCCACCCAAACGGCAAGGTAGATCGAGGCGACGGTGGACATCTCGGCCGGGTTGATGATCCCCGCCTGCGGGTAATAGAGCGCGCCCGCCAGCGCCGCGATCACCGCCGTCAGGGTGAAGACGAAGAGCTTGTAGGTCTCGACCGAATAGCCGAGGAAGCGCACGCGGGCCTCGTCATCGCGGATGCCGCGCATGACCGAGCCGAACTTGCCCGAGACGATGAAAGCCGACAGCACATAGCCAAGCCCGAGCGCGACGGCGGAGGCCCAGAGGAACCACACCGACAGCGCATCCTGCCCCGCCGTGACACCGGGGATGTTCTGCAGCCCCGACAGGCCGTTGTTGCCGCGCAGGCCGGAATCGTTCTGGAACAGGTAGAGCGACAGCGCCAGCGTCATCGCCTGCGTCAGGATCGAGAGATAGACCCCGGTGACGCGCGAACGGAACGCCAGCCAGCCGAAGACGAAGGCGAGCAGCCCCGGCACCAGCACGACGAACAGCAGCTGCATCGGCAGCGATCCGGCGAAATGCCAGATCGACGGTAGCTGGCTTGACCCCACCACCCCGAAGACCTGCGAGGCGATGGCGTCGTTCAACTCCTGCGGGGTCATGGGCAGGGCGCCGGAGGCGGAGGATACGACGATCTCGCGGGTGCGGGCATACATCAGCCACATGCCGATCATGTAGCCGCCAAGCCCGAAGAAAGCGAAATGGCCGAGGCTGAGGATCCCGGTATAGCCCCAGACCAGATCCATCGCGATGGCGATGAGGCACAGGCACAACGTCTTGCCCAAGGTCTTGACCATCGAGGTCGAGACGAACCCCGTGCCATAGGCGTTCGACAGCAGCGTCACGCCAAGCGTGAACAGCGCGAGGATCAGGATGAAGATCAGAACCGAGGGGTTCTTTGCGATGAAGCCGGGTTTCATGCCTGTGCCTCCGATCTTGGCTGCCGTTGCAAGGCGGGGGTTTCACACCCCCGCACCCCCGTGGGATATTTTTGGAAGAATGAAGGGGAAAGGTGCCGCATGATCAGTCCCCCGCCGCGCGGCCCCTGAGGGCGATGATGCCCCTTGGCCGGAACTGGATGAAGATGATGATGAACAGGATCATGTAGGTCTGCGCGGCGAGCGTGTTCGAGGGGTTGAACCACTCGATCCCCTTTTGCAGGAAGCCCACCAGCGTGGCGCCCGCGAGCGTGCCCCAGATGTTGCCGACGCCACCGACCACGACGGTCATGAAGCTCTGCACGATATATTCGGATCCAAGCTCGGAGGTGACCTTGGCGAAGAGGCCGATGGCGACGCCGGCGATGCCGGCGATGCCGGAGCCGAGCCCGAAGCAGAGCATGTTGATCCGGTCCGGGTTGATGCCCATCGAGGCGGCCATCGACGGGTTCTGCGTCACCGCGCGGACCTCAAGCCCCAGCCGGGTGCGGTTCATGATGAACAGGAAGACGGCGAGGAAGATCAGCGCCAGCACGAAGATCGCGATGCGGATATAGCTGATCGAGACGATGTCGTTCAGCGACCAGGCGCCGTCGAGCCAGCCGGGCGCCGTCAGCGGCCGTGCCTGCGTGCCGAAGATGTTCTTGAACACCTGCTGCAGCGCGATCGAGATCCCGAAGGTGGCAAGCAGGGTTTCCAGCGGACGCTTGTAGAGGTAGCGGATCACCAGCCGCTCCATCGCCACGCCGGCCGCGAAGGTGACCGCGAAGGCGAGCGGCAGGGCGACGATGATCGACAGGGTGTAATCGGTGATGTGCTGCTGCACCACGTAACCCGTATAGGCGCCCATGGTGATGAATTCGCCATGCGCCATGTTGATCACCCGCATCACCCCGAAGGTGATTGCAAGCCCGATGGCCGCGAGGAAATAGATCGAGGCGAGCGACAGCGCATCCAGCCCGAGGTCCAGCCCCTGCATCGCGCCGACCTTGACCGAGACGGATTTCAGCGCGTTGCGGGCGGCGTCGGTGACGGCGCTGTCGGGTTCGTTGTAGATATCGGCATAGCGGTGCGCGGCGACAAGCGTCGCCACCTCGTCATCCGTCGCGGCGGCGGGCACGTCGCCTGCCGCCTCGAGCACGGTATAGGCGCGGTCGCGCTGCACCGGATCGTTCAGCGCGGCGACCGGCACGCCGCCGACCATGCCGTTCTCGATATGGGATTCCAGCGCGGCGCGCTGATCGGTGCGGGTCAGCCGTTTGGGGGCGAGCCCGTCGGCCACCAGCACGGCATAGGCATTCTCGGCGCTGAAGCCGCTTTGGCCGGGTTTCAGCTCGGCCGCCACATTTCCCTCGGGCGCGCCGGTGAAGACCTTGCGCGTCGTCGCGAGGATCGGGTTCAGCGCGGCGCGGAAATCAAGCGCCATGTCGCCGCCGAAACTTTCGATCGCGGCGATGCGGGCTTCGGGCGTCGCGCCGTGGGTGATGGTCATCAGCCCGGCCACGCGCTGCTTTTGCGCCTTGATCGCGGGATCGGGTTCGTCGTCGATCGATTCAAGCAGCGGCTCGAGGTTCTCCGCCGATCCCCGCCGCGCCAGCGTGTCGAGCGCGGCGCGCCGCTTGGCCGGATCGGGGTCGGACAGCTGGAACCGCACCAGCGCCGAGGCGATCAGCCCCTGCACGCCGGCATTCGGCTTGATCTCGGTGATGTCGGATTTCGGCGCTGTCCCGGCATCGGCGCCGGTGACGGGATCGGCCAGCGCGAAGCCCTCGGGCGAGGGCGACAGGCGGAAGATCGCGCCGTCGGACTTGCGCAGGCCCAGTTGGCGCGCGCCCCAGGCCTGCAGGAAGGTGACCGTGCCCGGATCGCCCGAGGCGCCGATCGCATCGACCACCGGGCCGATGGTCTGGCGCGAGGGGCGGGAAATCGCATCGGCATTGTCGGCGATGACCTTGGCAAGTCCGCTCGGGGGGGCCGTCTCGGCGGCGGGCGGCGTGGTATCCTGCGCAAAGGCGGGCACGGCGGCGGGCACGGAAAGAAGGCACAGACCCGCGGTCAACGCCAGAAGAAAGCTGCGCATGGCTGGTCCCGGGTAATGGGGAGGGGCGGCGGCCGAAGCCGCCGTCACAGGATCAATAGTTCGACTTGAGCTGCACGCAGGACTTGGTTTCCGTGTTGTACATTCCGCACTTCAGGTCCTTCCAGTCCGATTCAAGGACGGCGGATTCGGGCAGGAAGTCGGTCCAGGCGTCGCCCGGCACCGGGTCGGTCTGGCTGATGATGTCGAACTGACCGTCTGCCTTGATCTCGCCGATCAGGACCGGCTTGGTCAGGTGGTGGTTCGGCAGCATCTCGGCGGTGGAGCCGGTCAGGTTCGGGAAGGTCTGGCCGATCATCGCCTCGGACACCTTGTCGACATCGGTGGTGCCCGCCTGTTCGACCGCCTGCACCCACATGTTGAAGCCGATATAGGTGGCTTCCATCGGGTCATTGGTCACGCGGTTCGGATTGCCGGTGAAGGCGTGCCACTGTTCGATGAAGGCGGCATTTTCCGGCGTGTCGGCGGATTCGAAGTAGTTCCACGCGGCAAGCTGGCCGACGAGGTTCTTGAGGTCGCCCTCGCCCAGACCCGACAGTTCCTCTTCGCCGACCGAGAAGGCGACGACGGGAATATCCTCGGCCGAGATGCCCGAGGCCGCCAGTTCCTTGTAGAAGCCGATGTTCGCGTCGCCGTTGATGGTCGAGATCACGCCGACCTTCTTGCCGTCCGCGCCGAGCGCCTTGACGTCCGCCACGATCTTCGACCAGTCGGACTGGCCGAACGGGGTGTAGTTGACGAAGATGTCGCTTTCCGGAATGCCCTTGGATTCCAGATAGGCGGTCAGGATGTTGTTCGTCGTGCGCGGATAGACGTAGTCGGTGCCGAGGAGCGCGAATTTCTCGACGCCCAGTTCGTCGAGGAAGTAATCCGTGGCCGGGATCGCCTGCTGGTTCGGCGCGGCGCCGGTGTAGAAGACGTTCTTCGAGGATTCCTCGCCCTCATACTGCACCGGATAGAACAGCAGGCCGTTGAGTTCCTCGATCACCGGCAGGACCGACTTGCGGCTGACCGAGGTCCAGCAGCCGAAGATCACGTCCACCTTGTCGACGGTCAGAAGCTCGCGCGCCTTTTCGGCGAAAAGCGGCCAGTCCGACGCCGGGTCGACAACGACGGCTTCCAGCTTCTTGCCGTTGATGCCGCCCTTCTTGTTCTGTTCGTCGATCAGCATCAGGACGGTGTCCTTCAGCGTGGTTTCCGAAATCGCCATGGTGCCCGAAAGCGAATGCAGCACGCCGATCTTGATCGTGTCGCCTTCGGCCCAGGCCGCGCCGCTTGCCAGCAACGAGGCGAGCACGGCGCCCGCGAATGTATTCCGCATCCCTATCATCATGTTTCCCCTTGGGTTATCCCTCATCCCGCCTCTCGTGTTCCGTCCGCACCGGCTGGTGCGACGGGCCATGGGCGGCTCCGTGGGGTCACTCAACCGGGTCTGCCGGACCCCTGCAAGGCGGCCATGCAAAGGACTCAAGGCGCGGCCGAACACATAGTCGCAAATGCGTTACAAATAGACACAGCGCCGTTATCCGCCTGTTTTTTGATCTGAACTTGACCGGCCAGTCAATAAACGGCGGATTTCAGCCGGGAATCGGCGCCAGTTGCAGCCCGCCTTCGCGTTCGAGGAAGCCGACGACTTCGTCGATCCCCTGCCCCTGCCGCAGCCGCGCCATGACATAGGGTCGCGTGCCGCGCGCCTTGCGGGTATCGCTTTCCAGCAGCACCGGATCGACGCCCACATAGGGCGCAAGGTCGGTCTTGTTCACGATCAGCAGGTCGGACCGCGTGACGCCGGGGCCGCGCTTGCGCGGGATGTCCTGCCCCGCCGCCGTGTCGATCACATAGATCGTCAGATCGGCGAGTTCCGGGCTGAAGGTGGCGGCAAGATTGTCGCCCCCGGATTCGATCAGCACGAGGTCGAGATCGGGAAATTCCCGGTTCAGCTCGGCAATGGCGGAGAGGTTGATCGAGGCATCCTCGCGGATCGCCGTATGCGGGCAGCCGCCGGTTTCCACCCCCCGGATCCGTTCGGCCGGAAGCACCTGCGCGCGCATCAGCGCCTCGGCATCCTCGCGGGTGTAGATGTCGTTCGTCACCACCGCCATGGAAAGCCGCCCCGCCAGCGCGCGGCACAGCTGTTCGGTCAGCGTCGTCTTGCCGACCCCGACGGGGCCGCCGATGCCCACACGCAAAGGTCCGTTGCTCATGTCTTGAAAATCCTCACATCCATCGTTTCATGCGCCATCGCGCCCAGATCGGCGCGAAAGGCCGCGGTCGCCAGATCGTCGCGCCCCGCATCGACCGCGCGTTCCGACAGGATGCCGATCAGCGGATGCAGCGCCGCAAGCACCTTCTGCCCCGCCGCCTGCCCCAGCGGAATGAACCGCACTCCCGCCGAAACGAGGTTCGAGGCGAAGGCATGCAGATAGAGCGCGATCACCTGCTGGCGCGGCAACCCCACCCCCGCCGCCGCCCGCGCGACGGCCAGAGGCAGCGGCAGCGGCACGGCCTCCTCGCCGGTCAGGGCGGCGCGGGCGACGGCAAAGGCGGCGCCCTGCTCCTCGGTCTCGCGCAGGCGTTCCGCCGAACCCGACAGCGCGCGGGCCAGATCGGCAAGCCCGGCCAGATCCTCGCCGCGCATCGCGCAGGCGATCAGCACCGCGTCATTCCACCCCGTTCCCCAGGCGAGGATGTCCGACAGCCAGTTTTCCAGCCCCCCGGCATCGCGCACATCCCCCGCCGCCACCGCCTGTTCCAGCCCGTGGCTGTAGGCATAGGCGCCGGTCGGAAACGCCGGGGAGAGCCATTGCACAAGGCTCATCAGCCCCAGCGGTCCGCCCTGTTCAGGGATGGACATGGAAATGCCCCGGCCCGTGGGAATGGCCGTGCCCCGCAAGATCATGGCCTCCATGGTCGTGCCCCCCATGGTCATGACCCATGGTGCGGCCCATGCCATAGGCGCCGCCTTCGGGGCGGAAGGGTTCGATCGTCTCGCGCACCCGGGCGCCAAGCTGTTCCAGCATCGCCTTCAGCACATGGTCCTGCCGGATGACCAGCCGCGTGGGCTCGATCTGGCAGGGCGTGTGGCGGTTGCCGATATGCCACGCGAGCCGCACCAGATCGCCGGTGACGGACAGCACGGGCTCCAGCCCCGGGCGCACCTCGATCAGGCGGCCGTCATCGAGCGCGAAGGCCTCGCCCCCCGTCAGGTTGGTCACTTCGGGCAGATCGACCAGAAACGCGATCCCGCCCGCCGTTTCCAGCCGCTTGCGGCGCAGGAAGCGCCCCTCGTAGTCCAGCGCGACGATATCCGCCGCGCCCTGCCATGTGCCGGCGGGCAGCACCCGCCCGGCTTTGGGAAGTATCGTCATGATCGCCTCAGTAGAGGAAATAGCGCTGCGCGAGCGGCAGGCTTTGGGCCGGCTCGCAGGTCAGCAATTCGCCGTCGGCGCGGACCTCGTAGGTTTCGGGGTTCACCTCGATCTTCGGCAATGCGGCGTTCAGCTTCATGTCCGCCTTGCCGATGCCGCGCGTGCCCTCGACAGCCAGCACCGCCTTGTCGAGGCCAAGCCGCGCCTTCACCCCATCCGCCTCTGCCGCCGCCGAGACGAAGGTGGCGCAGGTCGCCCCAAGCGCCTTGCCGAAGGCGCCGAACATCGGCCGCATGTAAAACGGCTGCGCCGGGATCGAGCCGTTCGGATCGCCCATCTGCGCCGCGACGATCATGCCGCCGATCAGCACCATCTCGGGCTTGGCGCCAAAGAACGCCGGATCCCAGAGCACCAGATCCGCGCGCTTGCCCACCTCGACCGAACCGATGTGCCGCGACATGCCATGCGCGATCGCCGGATTGATCGTGTATTTCGCCACATAGCGGCGGACGCGGAGGTTGTCGTTCTCGCCCGTTTCCTCGGCCAGTCGTCCCCGCTGCTTCTTCATCTTGTCGGCGGTCTGCCAGCAGCGGGTGATGACCTCGCCCACCCGGCCCATCGCCTGACTGTCGGACGAGATGATCGAGATCGCCCCCATGTCGTGCAGGATATCCTCGGCCGCGATGGTTTCCTTGCGGATGCGGCTTTCGGCGAAGGCCACGTCCTCGGGCACTTTGTTGTCGAGGTGGTGGCACACCATCAGCATGTCGAGGTGCTCTTCCAGCGTGTTGCCGGTATAGGGCCGCGTCGGGTTGGTGGAGGACGGGATGACATTCGGCGCGCCCACGACACGCAGGATGTCGGGCGCATGGCCGCCGCCCGCGCCCTCGGTGTGGAAGGCGTGGATGGTGCGGCCCTTGAAGGCGGCGAGGGTGTTTTCCACGAAGCCCGATTCATTCAGCGTGTCGGTGTGGATCATCACCTGCACGTCCATGTCGTCAGCGACCGACAGGCAGCAGTCGATGGCGCCGGGGGTGGTGCCCCAGTCCTCATGCAGTTTCAGCGACGAGGCCCCGGCCCGCACCTGCTCGACCAACGCCTCGGGCAGCGAGGCATTGCCCTTCCCCGCCAGCGCGAAGTTCATCGGCAGCCCGTCGAGCGCCTGAAGCATCCGTTCCATATGCCACGGCCCCGGCGTGCAGGTGGTGGCGAGCGTCCCGTGCGCCGGGCCGGTGCCGCCGCCCAGCATGCAGGTGACGCCGGAATAGAGCGAATCCTCGACCTGCTGCGGCGCGATGAAGTGGATGTGGGCGTCCATGCCGCCTGCGGTGAGGATCCGGCCCTCGCCCGCGATGATCTCGGTCCCCGGGCCGATGATGATGGTGACGCCCGGCTGCGTGTCGGGGTTGCCGGCCTTGCCGATCGCATGGATCAGCCCGCCGCGCAGGCCCACATCGGCCTTGTAGATGCCGGTATGGTCGACGATCAGCGCATTGGTGATGACGGTATCCACCGCGCCGCCCGCGCGGGAGATCTGCGACTGGCCCATGCCGTCGCGGATCACCTTGCCACCGCCGAACTTCACCTCTTCGCCATAGGTGGTGAAGTCCTTCTCGACCTCGATGATCAGGTCGGTATCGCCGAGCCGCACCCGGTCGCCGGTGGTGGGGCCGTACATGTCGGCATAGGTGCCGCGGGAAATGGTCGTGGGCATGCCGGTTTCCTCTCAGTTCGAAAGATAGGCGGCGCGCAGATCCTCGCTGCGCGCGCGGGTCAGGCGTTCCAGGCATTGCGCCTGCACGAGCGGCTGGATCGAGCCGCCCGCATAGGGGGCAACCTCGGCCGCGCAGGCGGCATCGCGGTAGGCGATCCAGGCGCGCTGCGCCGCAAGCAGGAGCTTCGGCCCATCGTCGCCCTGCCCCTTGGCCACGGCGACGGCCTGCTTGTAGATGGCGTTGAGCGCCTCGTCGGCCTGAGTGTAGGCCGCGGCGGCGCAGGCGTTCATCTCGACCTGCTGGGTGGCGTTTGAACAATCCCCCTGCGCCAGCGCCGGCAGGGGCGCCACGAGCAGGACGGCAAGGGCGGCCCGGCCGATCACAGCTTGCCCATCACGGTCTGGTTGAACCCATAGACCTCGCGCGCGCCGCGATAGGGCACCAGCCGCACCTCGCGCGTCTGGCCCGGTTCAAAGCGCACGGCGGTCCCGGCGGCGATATCAAGCCGCATCCCCCGCGCGGCATCGCGGTCGAAGGCCAGCCCCGGGTTCGTCTCGGCGAAATGGTAATGCGAGCCGACCTGCACCGGCCGGTCGCCGGTGTTGGATACGGTCAGGGTGATGGCGTCCAGCCCCTCGTTCAGGGTGATGTCGCCGGCGGCGGGAATGATTTCTCCGGGGATCACGGGCGCCTCCTCAGCGGATGGGATGGTGGACGGTGACGAGCTTGGTGCCGTCGGGGAAGGTCGCCTCGATCTGGATCGAATGGATCATCTCGGGGATGCCTTCCATGCACTGGTCGCGGGTGATGACATGGGCACCCGCCTCCATCAGATCGGCGACCGAGCGGCCGTCGCGCGCCCCCTCGACCACGAAATCCGAGATGATGGCGATCGCCTCGGGGTGGTTCAGCTTGACGCCGCGGTCGAGCCGGTTGCGCGCGACCATCGCGGCAAGGCTGATCAGCAGCTTTTCCTTTTCGCGGGGGCTCAGGTTCATCTTGTCCCTCTATATTTGCCAGACACGGGGGGGTGCGGCGCCCTGCCGCAACACCGCCATCAGTTTCAGGATCTGCTTGCGCAGGGGCCAGCCGTCGGGGGCCAGCAGCCGCACCACGCATTTGCCGTCAAAGGCCGAGGCGGCGGCCTCGACCCCCTCGACCGTCAGGGCGGCGCGGGCGGGGGCCAGCGCATCCTCGCCCCCCCGCGCGCACAGCACCAGCGTCGCAAAGGCCCGTGCCGGGCCAAGGATCGCGGTGCGCGGGCCGGTCAGCAGCGCGGTGCCCAGCCGGAACGGTTCAAGGAAGACCGGGCGCCCGGCCCGCTCGATCCGGCGGGTGTCATGGAAACGCAGGTCGCGCACCACCTCCCCCATCGCGGCACGGCCGAGGACGACGGATTCCAGCATCAGGCAGCCAGCATCGGGCGCGAGCGAGATCACCGTCTCGCGCACCAGATCGGCGCGGTCGAACAGGATGGTTTCCTGCGGCAGCCAGTCGAGCCAGCCGCCCGGCCCGACCTCGTGCCGCACCGCGACCCGCGCCGGGCCGTGATCGGCGCGATAGGCGCGCTCCGCCGCCTGCGTCGTGGTGATCAACCGCCCGCCCGCGATCTCCGTGCGGTAGGACAGCCGGTCGCCCGAGGTCAGCCCCCCCGCCGTGTTCAGGAACACCGCCTCGGGCACCGCATCGCGCACCCGTGGCAGCAGCGCCTTGCCGCAGCCGCGCTGGCGCAGACCGCACAGCCGCCCGCCGGCGAAAGCCACGGCGGCTTCGCCCTCGGCGCGTTGCATGACGGTCTGGCTGGTGGTGTCGAACATCGCTTCCCCTCGTCCCCGGTCTACAAGCGAAGGCCGGGGGCGTCCATCCCGCAGCCGCCTTCCGCGCCGCGCCAGAGGCAGCATGCCGAAAAAACAGGCAGTCAGCCGAGTGGGCCCGGCAGGCGTTCCTCGGACAGCAGCACGTTGGCCTCGACCTGACCCAGCCCCGGCAGGGTCATGATCCGGCGGCGCAAGACACGCTCGAAATCCGCGATGTCGCGGGCGCGGACCTTCAGGCGGTAGTCGAAAAGGCCCAGCACATGCTGCACCACCTGCACCTCGGGGATGGCGGTAACGGCGCGTTCGAAATCCTCAAGGCTGACGCGGCCCTTGGTCGCCAGCTTGACGCCAAGGAACACCGTCACGCCGAAGCCCGCCGCCGCATGATCCAGCACCAGCCGCCGCCCGGCGATGATGCCCTCCTCCTCCAGCCGCCGGATGCGGCGCCAGCAGGCCGGCTGCGACAGACCGAGCCTGCGCCCGAGCGCGCCCGCCGACAGCGTCGCATCCGCCTCCAGCGCCCGCAGGATCGCCCGGTCCATGTCGTCAAGCGCGATCACAGCGGCAGCTCCGCCGAATCCTTGATGGCGGAGATCAGCATCAGCGCCTCGGTGTCCTGGATATGCGGCAGGTTGAGGATGCGTTCACGATAGATCTCCTGCCAATGTGCCATGTCGCGGGCGATGGCGTTGAGGCGGACGTCGGTCTGGCCGAGGAAGGTCTGGATTTCCAGCACCTCGGGCACCTCGCGCGCGGCGGCGAGGAATTCGTCGAAGGCGCGCGGATGGGTCTTGTCGAGGGTGAAGCGCAGCGAGACCTCCACCTCCCACCCCAAGCGGCGCCAGTCGATCACCGCGCGCATCCCCTTGATGACGCCGCCCTCGCGCAGCCTCTCGATCCGGCGCCAGCAGGTGGCCGTGGTCAGCCCCGCGCGCTCGGCCAGATCGGCCGTCGCCATGCCCGGTTCGGCCAGCAGATGGCGCAGGATGCGCCGGTCGGTATCGTCCAGTTGCATGAACGTTTCACTTTTCCATTCTTTAGCGAATGATTTTTATCTCAGAAGGACGATTTCCTCAATCATTGATCTGATCCCTTTCGCGTTCCGCCTATCCTGCATGCAGAACATCAACGGAGGAACGCCATGCGCGTCTATTACGATCGCGATTGCGATGTGAACCTGATCAAGGACAAGAAGGTCGCCATTCTGGGCTACGGCTCGCAGGGCCATGCCCATGCGCTGAACCTGCGCGACTCGGGGGCGAAGAATGTCGTCGTCGCGCTGCGCGAGGGCAGCGCCTCGGCGAAGAAGGCCGAGGGCGAGGGCCTGAAGGTCATGGGCATCGCCGAAGCCGCCGCCTGGGCCGACCTGATCATGTTCACCATGCCCGACGAACTGCAGGCCGAGACCTACAAGAAATACGTCCACGACAACCTGCGCGAAGGCGCGGCGATCGCCTTCGCCCACGGCCTCAACGTGCATTTCGGCCTGATCGAGCCGAAGAAGGGCGTCGATGTCATCATGATGGCGCCGAAAGGCCCGGGCCACACCGTGCGCGGCGAATATGTCAAGGGCGGCGGCGTGCCCTGCCTCGTGGCCGTGGCGCAGGATGCGACCGGCAAGGCGATGGACATCGCGCTGTCCTACACCTCGGCGATCGGCGGCGGCCGCTCGGGCATCATCGAGACCAGCTTCCGGCAGGAATGCGAAACCGACCTGTTCGGCGAACAGGCGGTGCTCTGCGGCGGTCTGGTCGAACTGATCCGCATGGGCTTCGAGACGCTGGTCGAGGCCGGCTACGAACCGGAAATGGCCTATTTCGAATGCCTGCACGAGATGAAGCTGATCGTGGACCTGATCTACGAAGGCGGCATCGCCAACATGAACTATTCGATCTCCAACACCGCGGAATATGGCGAATACGTCTCCGGCCCGCGCGTGCTGCCCTACGAAGAGACGAAGAAGAACATGAAGGCCGTGCTGACCGACATCCAGAACGGCAAGTTCGTGCGCGACTTCATGCAGGAAAACGCCGTCGGCCAGCCCTATTTCAAGGCGACCCGCCGCATCAACGACGAGCATCCGATCGAACAGATCGGTGAAAAGCTGCGCGCCATGATGCCGTGGATCGGCAAGGGCAAGCTGGTCGACAAGAACCGCAACTGATCGCTGCGGCACCGGAGATGGGGGCGCTGCCCCCGTCTCTTTCAGAGACTCCCCCGGGATATTTATGGAAAAACGACGGGCAGGGAGGTTTCGGTCGCCGCGATGCGCCTGCGCTCCGGGCAGGAAGGCCGACAATCGTGAAGGACGAAGGGTCCGGGCCATGTCCCGCAGACCATCCGGGCCGGGGCTGCCTCAAAATGCGCCGTCATGACAGTGACGCAGAACGAGTTCCCTCGTGAGGCCAACCTCGGGCCCTAGCGTCGATCTGGACACAGGCGCCACTGTGGAGAACCGCATTCTCGGTTGCGACGCCGAATCCGGGTTTGACACAACCTCGGCCGAATTCATGCGTCTTCATCTTTCCATAAATATCCCGGGGGTGAATTGCCCGGCACGGGCAAGAGGGGGCTGGCCCCCTCTCTTCGATGCATGACTCGCGCCGTCAGGCGGCCTTTTCGACGGCCGCGACGATATCGTCCACCACCTCGTTCAGGATCGTTTCGTCGCCGCATTCCGCCATGACGCGGATCAGCGGCTCGGTCCCGGATTTTCGGATCAGCAGGCGGCCCCGGCCTTTCAGGCGCTCCTCGGCCGCGGCGATCGCCTGTTTGACCGGCTCGGCGTCCAGCGGCTCCTGCCCCGCGGCATAGCGCACGTTCTTCAGCAGTTGCGGCACCGTCTCGAACTGGCGCGCGAGTTCCGAGGCCTTCTGTCCCGTCTCGGCCATCGCGGCAAGGAACTGCACCCCCGCCATCAGACCGTCGCCCGTCGTCGCGTAATCCGTCATGACGATATGGCCCGACTGTTCGCCGCCGAGGTTGAAGCCCCCCTCGCGCATCCGTTCGACCACGTAGCGGTCGCCCACCTTGGTCCGTTCGAGCCGCAGCCCGCGCGCCGTCAGGAACCGTTCGAGCCCGAGGTTCGACATCACCGTCGCCACCAGCGCGCCGCCGCGCAGCTTGCCCGCATCCGCCCAACGCGCGGCGAACAGCGCCATGATCTGGTCGCCGTCCGCGACCTCGCCATTCTCGTCGATGATCATCACCCGGTCGGCATCGCCATCGAGCGAGATGCCCAGATCCGCGCCATGCGCCACCACCGCCTCGGCCGCCGTGCGGGTATGGGTCGAGCCGCAGCGTTCGTTGATGTTGCGCCCGTTCGGGGTGACGCCCACGGGGATCACCTCGCAGCCCAGTTCCCACAGCACCTCGGGCGCCGCCTTGTAGGCCGCACCGTTGGCGCAATCGATCACCACCTTCATCCCCGACAGCCGGCCGCGCGCCGGGAAGGTGGTCTTGGCATATTCGACATAGCGCCCGACGCCATCGTCGATGCGCTTCGCCCGGCCGATGTTCTGCGGCTGCGCCAGACGGATCTCGCCCGCGACCATCGCCTCGATCTCGGCCTCGGCCTCGTCCGACAGCTTGAACCCGTCGGGGCCGAAGAACTTGATGCCGTTGTCCTGCGAGGGATTGTGGCTGGCCGAGATCATGATCCCCAGATCCGCCCGCATCGAGCGCGTGAGATAGCCCACCGCCGGCGTCGGCACCGGGCCGAGCAGCAGCACGTTCATCCCCGTCGAGGTCAGCCCCGCCGTCAGCGCGTTTTCCAGCATGTAGCCGGACAGGCGCGTGTCCTTGCCGATCACCACCCGGTGCCCGTTGCCGCGATCGACGCGGAAATACCGCCCCGCCGCCGCGCCGAGCTTGAGCGCCATTTCCGCCGTCATCGGCCAGCTGTTCGCCTCGCCGCGCACGCCGTCGGTGCCGAAAAGTTTCCGCGTCATTGCTCGTTCCCCTCGTTTTTATGATTGATGGCGGTCCACAGCCGCAGCCCCTGCGCGATCTCCGCCACGTCATGGACCCGGTGGATCTGCGCCCCCTGTGCGATCCCCGCAAGCGTCACGGCCAGTGTGCCGGGCATCCGGTCGCGCGCCTCGCCAGCCCCACCGATCCGGCCGATGAAGCCCTTGCGCGACACGCCCAGAAGGATCGCGCAGCCCAGCCCGTGGAACAGGCTCAGCCCGCGCAGGAGCGTCAGGTTGTGCCCGATTGTCTTGCCGAAGCCGATGCCGGGGTCGGTCAGGATCCGGTCGCGTGGGATGCCCGCCGCCTCGGCCGCCGCGATCCGGGCTTCCAGATAGTCGTAGACGTCGAGGAGCACATCCTCGTAATGCGGCGCGATCTGCATCGTCGCGGGATCGCCCTGTGCGTGCATCAGGCAGACGGGCGCCCCCTGCCCCGCGACGGTCGCCGCCATCGCCGGGTCGAAGTCCATCGCGGTCACGTCATTCACCAGACCGGCTCCGGCGGTCAGCGCCGCTGCGGCCACGGCGGCCTTGCGCGTGTCGATGGAAACCGGCGTGCGATACCCGCCGTCACGCAGCGCGGCGATCACCGGCGCGGTGCGGGCGATTTCTTCGGCGACCGGAACCTTGGCCGCGCCGGGGCGGGTGGATTCCCCGCCGATGTCCAGAATATCCGCCCCCGCCGCCGCCAGATCGCGCGCCCGCGCGATGGCCGCCTGCGCCGCGTCGAACCGCCCCCCGTCCGAGAAACTGTCGGGCGTCACATTCAGGATACCCATGATCCGCGGGCGGGAAAGATCCAGCCCCGCCACCGGCGCGCGTGGCGCGCTCAGGCGGAAGGCGACCTCCTCGGGCAAATCGCGCGCGGGGATCAGGCCGAGGCTGCCCTCACGGCTCAGCTTTTCGGCATGGGTGAACCAGCCCCAGCCCCCCGCCAGCGGCAGGGCATCCGCGGGACGCGAAGCATCGGTCTGGACGATCGGTCGGTAATAGAGCTTCATGCCGCCCCCTATCGCGCCGGGGACCCGGCTTGGCAAGTCTCAGGCGGCGACGGGCACCACCGGCACGCGGCTTCCTGCCGGGGCTGAAACATCGCCGTGAAGCTCCAGCCGCGCGGCGGCCATCTGCTCGGCCAGCCACAGCGCCAGCGCCACCCCGTCGCGCACCGCGCCCTTCGGCCCGTCGACGGCGTCGAGCACGATCTTCGACGGCGCCCAGACCACCATCTGCCGCCGCCGCATCGCCCAGTCGATTTCCGTGCGCGTCGCCACGACGACACAGCGCGGATCGCGCGCGGCCAGCACCCAGGCGTTCTGCTCGATCGCCAGGAGGTCGATGCGCCGCTGCGTGGGCTTCTGCCCGCTGACCGGCACGGCGCCTTCGGGCAGGCCCACGGCCAGGATCACCGGCGCGCCGGAGGCCTCAAGCCGGTCGAGCCGCGCCGGAAGGTCGGGTGCCGCGATCACATCGTTCGACAGCCAGGCGACGACGGGATGCAGCGTCTCCTGCCCTTCGCCCGCCTGCACCGGGACCGAGGCGCGCGAGCGCGCGATTTCCACCCCGAGCGCGCCGGGGCCGCGGTCGAGCTTTTCGATCCGGACAAAAACGCGCATCGCCTGCGGTTCGGCCAAGATACGCTCGGCCACCCGCGCGGCGAGGGTTTCGAGCAGGTTCAGCCGCTCCGCCGCCAGCTCGGCCGAGATCGCCTCGGTGATCCGGTCATAGGACAGGATGCGGTCCACGTCGTCGTCCAGCGGCTCGGGCGCGGGGCGCACCTCCACCACCACGTTGAAGCGCAACCGCTGGCCATGCCCGCGTTCCTGCTGAAACGCGCCGATGTCCGCGCTGACGACATGATCGCGCAGGCTGATCCGGTCGCGCGGATCGGTGGGGGCCGAGGCGATCGCCCGTTCCTCGGGATGCGCGAAGGCAAGGGTGGTGTCGGGATTGGTCATCGGCTGGGCGTCCTGCAGGTTAGACCCGCACGATATAGAAACGGGGCGGGCCGAAGCCCACCCCGAAACGTCATATGAGTGGTGACAAACGACCTCAGTTCGATGCCGTCCGCAGGGATTTTCGGTAGAACAGATGCGCGCCGATCTGCGCGGTGTTGACGAAACGCTTCGACCAGACCGGACGGACGGCCTTGGTATGGAAATAGGTGGCCCCGTCGGTGAGCGTGCGCGGCGCCCCGTCCAGCATCGCCCGCGCGATCTTCAGCGATTGCCGATAAGCCGCGGCATTGGTCGGCGTATCGGGCCGGCCGTCGCAGACGAAGCTGAACTGGCAGCTGCCGCCGCCGCGCTGATTGACCACGCCGCAGACGGTGCGCGGAAAGGCGCTGTCGTCGACGCGGTTCAGGATGACCTCGGCCACCGCCTGCTGGCCGGTGACGCCTTCGCCCCGCGCCTCGTGGTAGAGCGCATTGGCGAGGCAGGCGACCTGCGTCTCGGTTTCCGGATCGGGCTGGCGGGCCAGCCATGCCTCGGTCAGCCGCGCGGTCGGCGTATCTTCGGTTTCTGCGGCGGAAATCATCATCGTCGACAGATGATCATCCGGAACCGCATCGAGTCCGGCGCGTTCCTGCACCAGAACGGAGACGAGACCCGATTGCATCACACCCTCGGGCAGGTTGGACTGGCTTACCGTAACTTCGGCACGCAAGCCTCCGGCAAGGGCAAGGAGGACAACGACGCCCCCCGTCCAGCTCTTCAGCACTGACATGTTTATCTTCCGATAAGATCGTCGCCCCGGCCCAAACGACCGGAACCCGGGGGCAATACCCGAACCCGGGTGCCCCGTCCACTTATCGACCATAAAACAGGCAGAAATCCGCCGGACGCGGCGGCCTGCCAGACCCGAATCAAATCGGGATCACCTTTTCGACGCTAAGGACAACCGTCTGAAAACACCACTGGAATCAGAGCGCTTTCGGCGGTCAAGAACGCTTTTTCGGCTTCGGCGCCAAAATGGCGAAATGGGCCGCCGCAAGCCGTGCGACCGGCACCCGGAAGGGCGAGCAGGAGACGTAGTCGAACCCCGCCGCCCGGCAGAAGGCGATCGATTCGGGGTTGCCGCCATGTTCGCCGCAGACCGAAATCGTCACCTCCCTGCGCGCCGCGCGGCCCCGGCTCGCGCCGATCAGCAAGAGTTCCCCCACCCCTTCGACGTCAAGAATGTGGAAAGGATCCTCGGCGTAGACGCCCTGTTTCACATAGGTCGACATGAAACGCCCGGCATCGTCGCGCGACAGCCCGTAGGTCATCTGCGTCAGGTCATTGGTTCCGAATGATAAAAAATGCGCGTGATGGGCGATTTCCCCGGCGCGCAGCGCAGCGCGCGGCGTTTCCACCATCACGCCGAGCCGCCAGGTGAATTCGGCCTTCATCTCGGTCCGCACGGCGGAGGCCACGGCGTCGATCCGGGTCTTGACGATTTCCACCTCGCGCGCGGCGGAGACGAGGGGGATCATCACCTCGGGCACGATGGGCGCGCCGCGCCGGCCGGCCTCGACCGCGGCCTCGAAAATCGCGCGGGCCTGCATGTCGTAGATTTCCGGCACGGTGACGCCAAGCCGCACCCCGCGCATGCCGAGCATCGGGTTGAACTCGCGCAACGCCTCGCAGCGGCGGGTGACTTCGGAGAGCGGGCGGTCGAGCGCCTCGGCCAGTTCGCGCATGCCTTCGCGGTCATGCGGCAGGAATTCGTGCAGGGGCGGGTCGAACAGACGGATGCAGACCGGCAGGCCCGCCATGATCTCGAACAGCGCGGTGAAATCGGCGCGCTGCATCGGCAGCAGACGTTCCAGCGCGATGCGCCGGTCGTTCGGCGTGTCGGCAAAGATCATCTCGCGCATCAGCGTCAGGCGGTCGTCGTCGAAGAACATGTGTTCCGTGCGGGCAAGGCCGATGCCCTCCGCCTCGAACATCCGGGCGGTGCGGGCGTCGTCCGGCGTGTCGGCATTGGCGCGGATGCCGATGTCACGCACATTGTCCGCCCATCGCAGCAAGGTGCGGAACCCGTCGTCGAGCGCGGGTTCCAGCATCTCCGCCGCGCCGGCCAGCACCGTGCCATTGGTGCCGTCGACGGTGAAGACATCGCCTTCGCGGAAGATCCGGCCGTCGGGCGCCGTCACCGTGCGGTCGCGCGGATTGACCGCCAGATCGGCGCAGCCGACGATGCAGGGCAGACCCAGCCCGCGCGCGATCACCGCCGCATGGCTGGTCATGCCGCCACGCTCGGTCAGCACCGCCACCGCCGCGTGCATGCCGCGCACGTCCTCGGGCACGGTTTCGCGCCGCACGAGGATGCAGGGTTCGTCCCGCGCCGCCGAGGCCTGCGCATCGCTTGCGGTGAAGACGATCCGCCCCGTCGCCGCGCCGGGCGAGGCGGCGATGCCCCGCGCCAGCAGGTCCTGCGCGCCGCGCGGATCGACCTGATAGTGCAGCAGTTCGGTCAGGGCGCGCGGTTCGACCCGCAACAGCGCATCCTCGCGCGAGATGATGCCCTCTTCGGCCAGCGTCACCGCGATCCGCACCGCGGCCCGGCCCGAGCGCCGCACCCGCACCGCGTCGATCAGCATCGGCGCGCCGCTTTCGATGGTGAACTCGATCTGCATCTCCTCGCGCAGATGTTCGCGGCAGCGCGCGCCATATTCGACCAGCCGGGCGAACAGCGCGGGATCCGCCTCTTCGAGCGAGGCGCCGCGCGGGTCATGGACCAGATAGAGCGTCTCCTCCGAGGCCTTGCGCCCCTGGCTCTGCCCCCGGAAGCGGCCGGTGATCCGCGGCAGGCCGGTGACGGAATCGACGAACTGGATTTCGCCGGACCCCGACAGCCCCGGCCCGATGCCAAGCGCCATGCGCTGGATCACGAGGCCGAGCGGCGCCTCGGCCGGAGCGCCCTTGGCCTGCCGCAAAAGCCGCGCGGTCGTGCCTTCCCACGCACGGGCCATGGAGCGGAGCACCTCGGCCAGCTGCCGGGCGGGGGATTGCGGGAAAGGCTCGTCCGTCTCGGCCCGGTAGAGGGCCAGCGCGGTTTCCAGCGCCTTCGGGCCGGGATCATCGTGGAACATGTCCGGGTCGAGCCGCGCGACATTGACCGCATAGATCTGCACGAACCGAAGGTAGAGCGCATCGGCCGCCTCTTTCCCGTGGCTATCGATCAGTTGCGCGTGGACCGCGTCGTTCATGCCGACGTTCAGCACCGTTCCCGGCCCGCCCCATTCGGGCTTTTCCGGGCTCGATCGCACCGAGACGAGGAAATCCGGCCCGAAGATCGCCGCGATGCCGGCGGTATCGGGCATCTGCCCGGCCGCGATGGCGCGCACGGTTTCGGTGGGCAGCGCCACCGTCTGTGGCACCGGCAGATCAAGCCGGATCAGCCGCTGGAGGCATTTCGCCCGCCAGCCGTGGCGTTCCGTCCTGATGGCCGCCGTCGGCACGAGTTCGGTGAACTCGGCGAAATCCGCGTGCTTCTGCATTGCAGCCTTCTCCCCGTCCCCGCTTCCCGTCCTGCGGGCAGGATAGGCACAACCGCGGGTTTCGCAAGTATGACACCCGCATGATGCCCGGAAACCGCGCCGGCACGCGCGCCGTTCGGCGGTCATCTCCCGGACCCGCCGTCGCCGGGGGGCCGTCTGCCCCCCGCCGGGGCTTCGCCCCGCCCCCCGAGGATATTTATGGAAAGCCGACGGGGGGGCCCGGTCAGCCCTCGACCTTCGTCAGATCGGCGACCGAGAGGCAGATCTGGCGGATGCGCGACAGCAGGTTCAGCCGGTTGCGCCGGAGGATCTGGTTATCGGCATTGATCTGCACCGCGGTGAAGAAGGCGTCGATCGGCGCGCGCAGGGCGGCCATCGCGGCCATGGCGGCGGCGAAATCCTCGGCCTGCATAGCGGGGGCGATGGCGGCCTCGGCCCTGTCGAGCGCGGCGAAGAGCGCCTTTTCCTCGGCCGTGTCGGCGAATTTCGGATCGGCGCCGAAGCTGTATTCGACGCCGTCCTTTTCCTCGGCCTGCGTGAGGATGTTGTTCGCGCGCTTGAAGCCCTGAATGAGGTTGGTGCCGTCGTCGGTCTTGAGGAAGGCGGTGAGCGCCTCGGCCCGTTTCACGACGAGGGTGAGGTCATCGGCGCCGGGCATCGACAGCACCGCATCGATGACGTCATAGGGGATGTTCTGTTCCTTCAGGAAGACCTTGAGGCGGTCGTGGAAGAAGGAGAGGAGGTCTTGCAGCTTATCAGCGAGATCAGGGAAATGCTCAACTGCACTTGCATAGTCATCTGGATCAATCGCTTTCACACTTCCGCTAAACTGCAGCTCGGCTCCTTCCTTGAAGTCTTCAGGAATCTGGAGATCTGAAAGAGCAGACAATACGTCCAGCTTTCCAGAATAATACCGATTTACCACATGAGCTGAAATCCTAGGTGCGAAAACGTCCGCCAGCTTTACCCGCAGCCCATTCCCAAGCACCAGCCGGATTACGCCAAGGGCGGCGCGGCGCAGCGCGAAGGGGTCTTTGGAGCCCGTGGGTTTCTCGTCGATCGCCCAGAAGCCGGTGAGCGTGTCGATCTTGTCGGCGAGCGCCACGGCGACGGTCACAGGGTCCGTCGGCACCTCGTCCGAGGGGCCGAGGGGCGAATAGTGGCCTTTGCAGGCGTCGGCGACGGCATCGGGCAGGCCCTCGGCGCGGGCGTAATAGCTGCCCATCAGGCCCTGAAGCTCGGGAAATTCACCGACCATGGCGGAGCGCAGGTCGGATTTCACCACCCGCGCGGCCTGCGCCGCGAGATCGGGGGCCGCGCCGGTCAGGGGGGCGATCTCGCGCGCCAGCGCCTCGATCCGGGCGATGCGTTCGGCCTGGCTCCCGAGCTTGTTGTGGAAGGTCACATGCGCAAGCCCCGCGCCCATGCCTTCGAGCCCTTCGGTCCGGACCACGCGCAGGTCGTGTTCCCAGAAGAATTTCGCATCCGAGAGCCGCGCCGACAGGACCTTGAGATTGCCCTTGAGGATGGTCGCGCCGTTATCCGCGGTCTCGCGGTTGGCGACGGTGACGAAGCCCTCGATCCGGCCGGTGGCGGGATTGCGGACCGAGAAGAACTTCTGGTGCTCCTTCATCGAGGTTTGCAGCACCTCGGGCGGCAGGGCGAGGAAATCCTCGGCGATGTCGCCCATCAGCGCGACGGGCCATTCGACCAGCCCCGCGACCTCGGTCAGCAGGCCCCGGTCCTCGACCACTTCGAGGCCACGGGCGAAGGCGAGCGTCTTCGCCTCGTTCCAGATGATCTCTTCGCGCTCGGCGCTGTCGAGCACGACCTTCGCGGACTTCAGCTTTGCCGCATAATCCTCGAAGGAGGTTACGGAAAATTCGTCCGGCGCCATGAAGCGGTGGCCGCGCGTGGTGTTGCCCGCGCGGATGCCGTCGATGTCGAGCGGCACGACCTCGGCCCCGGCCTCCGAGGTCAGCAGGCACAGGATGCCGTGCAGCGGGCGCACCCACCGCAGGCTGCCCGCGCCCCACCGCATGGATTTCGGCCAGGGGAAGGTGCGGATCGTCTTTTCCAGCACCTCGGCGATGATCCCGGGCGCCTGCCGGCCGGGTCTGGTCACCACGGCGAAATAGACCTGGCCCTTCTTGTCGTCGCGGATCTCAAGCTGGTCGCGCGTCAGGCCGGTCGAGCGCAGGAAGCCCTCGATCGCCTTTTCGGGGGCGGTGGTCTGCGGGCCCTTGCGTTCCTCGCGGAGCGTCGGGCTTTCGGCGGTCAGGCCCTCGATCGCCAGCGTCAGGCGGCGGGGCGTGGAAAAGGCGGCGGCATGGGCATAGATCAGGCCGGCCTCGACCAGACCATCGGTCACCATCTTGCGCAGGGTTTCGCGTGCGGTCCCCTGCATCCGGGCGGGGATTTCCTCGGAGAAGAGTTCAATCAGAAGATCGGGCATGATCAGTTCTCCGCCTTTGAAGTATCCGGGGCCTTGGAAGTATCCGGGGTCCAGCCGCCGGCCGGGGTCTGCACGAAGGCATCGGCGCATTTCTTCGCCAGCGCGCGGACGCGGCCGATATAGGCCTGCCGTTCGGTGACCGAGATCACCCCCCGCGCGTCGAGCAGGTTGAACAGATGCGAGGCCTTGATGCACTGGTCATAGGCGGGCTGGGCCATGACGATACGCTTGCCGGAATTCGGGTCCTCGGCCGGGAAGGACAGCAGGTGTTCGCATTCCTTCTCCGCATCCTCGAAATGGCGCAGCAGGATTTCGGTATCCGCCGCGTCGAAGTTGTAGCGGGAATATTGTTCCTCCGCCTGCCGGAAGACATCGCCATAGGTCAGGGGGATCGGCGCCTCGGGGTCGTTGAACGGCATGTTCATGACGTGATCGACGCCAAGCACATACATCGCAAGGCGTTCGAGGCCATAGGTCAGCTCGCCCGAGACGGGTTTGCAGTCATGCCCGCCGACCTGCTGGAAATAGGTGAACTGGCTGACTTCCATGCCGTCGCACCAGACCTCCCACCCAAGGCCCCAGGCGCCGAGGGTCGGGGATTCCCAGTCATCCTCGACAAAGCGGATATCGTGCAGCGCGAGGTCGATGCCGATGGCCGCGAGCGAGCCGAGGTAAAGCTCCTGCAGGTTCGCGGGCGAGGGTTTGATCAGCACCTGATATTGATAGTAGTGCTGCAGCCGGTTCGGGTTTTCGCCATAGCGTCCGTCGGTCGGCCGGCGCGAGGGCTGCACATAGGCCGCGGCCCAGGGCGTGGATCCAAGCGAGCGCAGCGTCGTCGCCGGGTGGAAGGTGCCCGCGCCCACCTCCATGTCATAGGGTTGCAGGATCGCGCAGCCCTTCGACGCCCAGTAGTTCATCAGTCGCAGGATGATGTCCTGAAACGACCGGGGGGCGGCGGGGTTCGATGTGGCCGGGTTCGTCGGGGCCGGGTTCGACATGGGGTCCACCTCTGAAAGAAAGCGCCCTTTCCATAGGCAAGGGGGGCGCGGGGGTCAACGGGCCTTGACCCTCCGCACCGTCAGAAGCCACCGGAATTCGGGGCTTTAATTCGGCGCTTTTCGGATGACGCCACCACGGGGCCTGCTAACCTGTCCGCCAAAGGGCAGGAGGACGAAGCAGATGGCGGGCATTCGGCGGACGGTCGGCCGCATTCTGGCGGGCGTGGCGGCGGGGATGATCTGGACGGGGTCGGTCTGGGCCGAGCCGACATGGATCCAGATCGAGGCGAAGCCCGACCTGCCGCGCGCCGCCGACCGGGCGCGGGACTGGGCGGAGGGGTTCTCCGATCTGGGCGGCTTCCGGATGCGCACCGGCTGGTATGCGCTGGCGCTCGGCCCCTTCGCGGACCCCGCCGAGGCGCAGGCACGGCTGGACGCGTTGCGCGCGGCAGGACTGATTCCCGAGGACAGCTATCTGGCCGATCAGGCGGGCTATCGGGAACAGTTCTGGCCCGCGCCGGAGGAGCCCCCCCAACCGCTGGAAACCGCCTCCCCGGCGGCGCCGGTGGTCCCGCAGGGCAGCGTCCCCGCGGAAACGCTCGCCGAATCGCAGGCGGCGGAGGCACGGATGGGCCGCTCTGCGCGGATGGAGCTGCAATCGGCGCTGCAATGGCTGGGCTTCTATGACGGCGCGATCGACGGGGCCTATGGGCCGGGGACGCGCGCCGCGATCGCCCGTTGGCAAAACGCGCAGGGGGCACCGGCGACGGGGGTATTCTCGGCCGCGCAGCGCGACGATCTGCTGGCGCGGGTCACGACGGAGCGTGCCGCGCTCGGCCTGCAAACCATCGTGGACGACAAGGCCGGGATCAGCATCGACCTGCCGATGACGCAGGTGCATTTCGACCGTTACGACCCGCCCTTCGCCTTTTACACCGGCCCGGATGTCACGGTGCTGCTGATCTCGCGCACCGGCGACCGGGCGGCGCTGGCCGGGCTTTACGACACGCTGCAAAGTCTGTCGCTGATGCCGGTGACGGGGGAGCGGAAGCTCGACCGCGACGGTTTCACGCTGGAGGGCGCGGATGACCACCGCCACGCCCATGCGCAGGCGGGCCTGTCGGGCGGGCTGATCAAGGGCTTTCTGATTTCCTATCCCGCCAGCGCCGAGGCGCAGATGGGCCGCACGCTGGCCGCGATGAAGGCGAGCTTCCGGCCCGTCGGGTCCGCGGCGCTGGACCCCGCGCTCGGCCCGGCGCTGTCCGTCGGGCGGGAAGATCTGACGCGCGGCACCCTGCCCGCGCCCGCGCATCCGGCGCAATCGGGATTCTATATCGACGCTTCGGGCGCGGTGCTGACCGCCGCCGCCGGGATCGCGCAGTGCGAAACCCCGCTGATCGAGGATCTGCCCGCGAAGATCACCTTCCGCGACCCGGATCTGGGCATCGCGGTGCTGACCCCGGAACAGGCGCATGTGCCGCCCGGCATCGCCGCGCTGCGCGCGCCCCTGCCCGCCCCCGGCGGCAAGATCGCGCTGGCCGGCTTTTCCTATCCCGAGGCGATGACCGCGCCGGTCGTCACCCTCGGCACGCTCAGCGCGGCGAGCGGGATCGACGGCCAGCCGCAGAACGCCCGGCTTTCTGTGCGGATGCTGCCCGGCGACGCGGGCGGGCCGGTGCTGGATGCGGCGGGCGCGGTGCTGGGCATGGCCCTGCCCGCCACCCCCGACCGGATCCTGCCCGAGGGACTGGGCGAGGCGGTGCAGGCGAAACCCGTGGCCGAGGCGCTGCGGGCCCGCGGCCTCAGCCCGGCCGCCTCCCCCGCGCAGGCGGCGGATCTTGCGCCCGCCGAACTCGCCCGCCGGGCGGCGGCGATCACCGTGCGCGTCGGTTGCGCTGAATCGCGGCAACCCGGCTGATTTCGCCGCCTGCAACGGACTGCAATGGCCCTGCAACAGAAATTGCATAGCCTTGTTCATTTCTATCTTGCGCTGCAACGCGGCATAGATAAGGCTCCATACATTGACCGAGGGAGAGGGTTCAGGAAATGTTCAGCAAAATTCTAATCGCCAATCGCGGGGAAATCGCCATCCGGGTGATGCGCGCGGCGAACGAATTGGGCAAGAAAACCGTTGCGGTCTATGCTGAGGAGGACAAGCTTTCCCTGCACCGTTTCAAGGCGGATGAGGCCTACCGGATCGGCGCGGGGCTGAGCCCCGTCGGCGCCTATCTGAGCATTCCGGAAATCATTCGGGTCGCGAAAGAATCGGGCGCGGATGCGATTCACCCGGGCTATGGCCTGCTGTCGGAAAACCCCGATTTCGTCGAGGCTTGCGACGCCGCCGGAATCACCTTCATCGGGCCGAAGGCCGCGACGATGCGGGCATTGGGCGACAAGGCCTCGGCCCGCCGGGTGGCGATCGAGGCGGGCGTGCCGGTGATTCCCGCGACCGAGGTTCTGGGCGAGGATTTCGACGCGATCCGCAAGGAGGCCGCCGAGGTCGGCTATCCGCTGATGCTCAAGGCGTCCTGGGGCGGCGGCGGACGCGGCATGCGCCCGATTCTCGGCCCCGACGAGCTTGAGGCCAAGGTGCGCGAAGGCCGGCGCGAGGCTGAGGCCGCCTTCGGCAATGGCGAGGGTTATCTGGAAAAGATGATCATCCGCGCCCGGCATGTCGAGGTGCAGATCCTTGGCGACAAATACGGCCACATTTACCACCTCTACGAACGCGACTGCACCGTGCAGCGGCGCAACCAGAAGGTCGTCGAACGCGCCCCCGCCCCCTACCTGACCGACGAACAGCGTGCCGAAGTCTGCGAGATGGGCCGCCGCATCTGCGCCCATGTGAACTACGAATGCGCGGGCACCGTCGAATTCCTGATGGATATGGACACGGGCAAGTTCTACTTCATCGAGGTGAACCCCCGCGTGCAGGTCGAACATACGGTCACCGAAGAGGTCACCGGCATCGACATCGTGCAGGCGCAGATCAAGATCGCCGAGGGCGCGACCTTGGCCGAAGCGACCGGCGCCGCCAGCCAGGCGGATGTGCATCTGTCGGGCCATGCGCTCCAATGCCGGGTGACGACCGAGGATCCGCAGAACAACTTCATCCCCGACTACGGCCGGATCACCGCCTATCGCACCGCGACCGGCATGGGCATCCGTCTGGATGGCGGCACGGCCTATGCGGGCGGCGTCGTCACGCGCTACTATGATTCCCTGCTGGTGAAGGTCACCGCCTGGGCGCAGACGCCCGATCAGGCGATCCACCGGATGGACCGCGCCCTGCGCGAATTCCGAATCCGAGGCGTCAGCACCAATATCGAATTCGTCGTCAACCTGCTCAAGCATCCGACCTTCCTGGACATGAGCTATACGACGAAGTTCATCGACACGACGCCGGATCTGTTCAAATTCGCCCGCCGCGCCGACCGCGCGACCAAGATCCTGACCTATATCGCGGATATCTCGGTCAACGGTCATCCCGAAACCACGGGGCGCGCCAAGCCTCCGGCGGATGCGAAGCCGCCGCAACTGCCGCCGCTCAAGGGCGAGGTGAAGCCCGGCACGCGGCAGTTGCTGGACGAAAAAGGCCCTAAAGCCGTCGCCGACTGGATGAAGGCGCAGAAGAAACTGCTGATCACCGACACGACGATGCGCGACGGGCATCAGTCGTTGCTGGCGACGCGGATGCGCTCGATCGACATGGTCAAGGCGGCGCCGGTCTATGCGGCCAATCTGGGGGATCTGTTCTCGGTCGAATGCTGGGGCGGCGCGACCTTCGACGTGGCCTATCGCTTCTTGCAGGAATGCCCGTGGAACCGGCTGCACCAGATCCGCGAAAAGATGCCCAACATCATGACGCAGATGCTGCTGCGCGCCTCGAACGGGGTGGGCTACACCAACTATCCCGACAACGTGGTGACCTATTTCGTCGATCGTGCGGCGAAATCCGGGGTCGACGTGTTCCGCGTCTTCGACAGCCTGAACTGGGTCGAGAACATGCGCGTCGCGATGGATGCGGTGATCGCCTCGGGCAAGATCTGCGAAGGCACGATCTGTTACACCGGCGACATCCTGAACCCCGACCGGGCGAAATACGACCTGAAATACTATGTCGGAATGGCGAAGGAGCTGGAGGCCGCGGGCGCCCATGTCCTTGGCCTGAAGGACATGGCGGGGCTGTTGAAGCCCGCCTCGGCCAGGGTGCTGATCAAGGCGCTGAAGGAAGAGGTCGACCTGCCGATCCACTTCCACACGCATGACACCTCGGGGATTTCCGGGGCCTCGATCCTCGCCGCCGCCGAAGCGGGGGTGGATGCGGTCGATGCGTCCATGGATGCCTTCTCGGGCGGCACGTCGCAGCCCTGCCTCGGGTCTATCGTCGAGGCGCTTGCCCATACCGACCGCGACACCGGGCTCGACATCGGCACGATCCGGCGGATCTCGAACTACTGGGAAGCGGTGCGGACGCAATACGCGGCCTTCGAAAGCGGCCTTCAGGCCCCGGCCTCCGAGGTCTATCTGCACGAAATGCCCGGCGGCCAGTTCACCAACCTCAAGGCGCAGGCGCGCTCCCTCGGGCTTGAGGAACGCTGGCACGAGGTCGCGCAGGCCTATGCCGATGCGAACCAGATTTTCGGGGATATCGTCAAGGTCACGCCTTCGTCCAAGGTGGTGGGCGACATGGCGCTGATGATGGTGGCGCAGAACCTGACCAAGGAGGACGTGCTCGACCCGGCAAAGGACGTCTCCTTCCCGGATTCGGTCGCCGACATGCTCAAGGGCAATCTCGGCCAGCCTCCGGGCGGCTGGCCCGAGGGCATCACCGCCAAGGTGCTGAAGGGTGAGCAGCCCTCGACCGAGCGGCCCGGCAAGCACCTGCCCGCCGTCGATCTGGATGCCACGCGGCAAAAGCTGCGTGAAGAGCTTGAAGGATACGAGGTCTCGGACGAGGAGCTGGCCTCCTATCTCATGTATCCGAAGGTCTTCCTCGACTACATGGGGCGGCACCGCACCTATGGCCCGGTGCGGACCCTGCCCACGCCGGTCTTCTTCTATGGCATGACCCAGGGGGATGAGATCTCGGTCGAGATCGATCCCGGCAAGACGCTGGAAATCCGGTTCCAGACCAAGTCGGAAACCGACGACAACGGCGAGGTGAAGGTCTTCTTTGAACTGAACGGCCAGCCGCGTTCCGCCCGCGTGCCGAACCGCGCGGCGAAATCGGCGGTCAAGGCGCGGCCGAAGGCGGATCCCGCCGACCCCGGCCAGATCGGCGCACCGATGCCCGGTTCGGTCGCCTCGGTGGCGGTCACGGTCGGTCAGTCGGTGAAGCCGGGCGATCTGCTGCTGACGATCGAGGCGATGAAGATGGAGACGGGTTTGCAGGCCGACAAGGCCGGCACGATCAAGGCGCTCCACGTCGCGCCCGGCGCGCAGATCGACGCCAAGGATCTGCTGGTCGAGATCGCCTGAAACACGGGGCGAGGCACGAAACCTCGCCCGCCACATGAAAAAACCCGGCGGGAACATCCCGCCGGGTTTTGCAATTCACAGGCGATCCCGCCGGATCATTCCTGAATATGTGCCTCGAGGAACCACAGCGCCTTGTCCACCGCCCGCGAGGCGGCGGTGAAAATATCGGCCGCATCGGCATCGCCCGCTTCATCGGAATCGTCGATCGACTTGCGCAGCAGGTTCGCCACCGCGCCATAGCGATCGATCAGCGCATCCAGATGATCGCGGATCGCATAGATATCGGTGGGATAGGGCTTCAGCTCCGTGGTTTCCGCGACGGTCTGCGCGGTGCCATAGGCCGTTCCCCCCAACTGGATGGCGCGTTCCGCGATCGTATCGGCATGTTCGTCGATCATCGCGCGGAAATCGTCCAGCATCTCGTGAATGGCGATGAACTGGATCCCCTTGAGGTTCCAATGCGCCTGCTTGGTCACAAGCGCGAGGTCGATCATCGCCGTAAGGTTCTTGTTCAGCAATGCGATCACCGTGGCCTTCGCATTGGAAGGCACATCGTTCTTGGTCGCATGGGTGGTCTTGGAGGCCATTGAATCGCTCCTTCATTCCGGCTCGCAGACAGCGCGTCGCCCGAGGCGGAGCATATCCCCGCATGGCGGCGCATGTCGATCGTCAAACGCGGTCGCAGGCAGAAGGTTCCCTCTCCCCACCGCAGGCAACCCCGCCTGACGGCTCGCAATTCCGGTTCGCCCACCCCATCGGCGGGCGGCGGAAATCACTCGCCGCCGGCACAGTTCTTGAGACGATGGTCCATCTTGACCGAGGGCTGATCGCATCCCGCCTCCCCCACGATCTTCGCGGGCACGCCGGCCACGGTCTTGCACGGGGGCACATCGCTCAGCACCACCGACCCCGCGGCGATCCGGCTGTTGTTGCCGACCTTGATATTGCCAAGCACCTTTGCCCCGGCCCCGATCAGGACGCCATCGCCGATCTTCGGATGGCGGTCCTGTTCTTCCTTGCCGGTGCCGCCAAGCGTCACCGAATGCAGCATCGAGACATTGTCCCCGACCACCGCGGTTTCCCCGATGACGATGGAATGGGCATGGTCGATCATCACCGCCTTGCCGATCTTCGCCGCCGGATGGATATCGACGCCGAACATCTCCGAGGTGCGCATCTGCACGAAATAGGCCATGTCGCGCCGCCCCCGCTGCCAGAGCCAATGCGCGATGCGATAGGCCTGTAACGCCTGATAGCCCTTGAAGAACAGGATCGGCTGCAGGAACCGATGGCAGGCCGGATCGCGTTCAAAGACCGCGACCAGATCCGCCCGCGCCGCGACACCCAGTTCCGCCGTGGAGCCATAGGCCTCGTCGGCGATCTCGCGCAGGATCTGCTCACTCATCTCGCCCGAGGCCAGCTTGAGCGAAAAGCGATAGGCCAGCGCCCTTTCCATCGTCGCATGGTGCAGCAGCCCCGCGTGGATCAGCGCCCCCAGCAAAGGTTCATCGCGCACGGCCTCGACCGCCTCGGCACAGATCCGGCCCCAGACGGGATCAACGGCTGCAATCTTGGGGCGCATCTCGGCCATGGCGGTTCTCCTGAATTTTGGCGGCCAAACTAGCACAGGACGCGGCAGGCGACCAGTGCCCGCACGGGCCGGATCATTCCGAAGCCTGCCAGCGTGCGGCAGGCCCCACCCCGAATGCGTCCGAGATCTGCGCCACCTCCACCCGATACGCGCCGCCCACCCCATCGGCCAGACGCGCCGTGGTGGAATACAGCCAGACCGGCTCCGTCACCACCACCTCGCGGCGGATCACCCCATCCGTCAGGACACGCACCAGATAGGCCTCCCGCGTTTCGCCAAGGGGAACGTCATAGCCCTCCCAGCTGTCCCCATCGATCCGCGTCCGCCGTGTCCAGCGAAACCGCACGCCTTCCCCGACAGTCTCGCCCCGCAGATGGCACGGGCTCAGCGGGCGCTGGCCGATGCCGAAGAAAGCCTCTTCACGATGCACATAGGACGGATCGTCATAGCCTTGCAGCGCCGGCCCGATGCGGTAATGCCGCATCAGCCCCCTTGCCGAAGCGGGCAGCGAGATCTGCCGCAAGGCGGCATCGACCACCACCACCCGGCTTCCCTCCGGCCAGACATCCGGCATGATCCCGTCCGTGCCAAGCTGCCCGCGCAGACGCATCGTCAGCTCCCATTCCCCCGGCGCGACCGGCGTGGCCCCGGCGAACTGGAACAATTCCCAATCCGAATTTCCAAGCCCGTCGCCGATCGCCATCAGATTGTCGCCCGAAAACAGCTGCAAGGGCGAGACCGAGGCCAGAGACCCCCAATCCATCCGCACCCGCAACGGCGCTCCGCGATCCCACACGCCCGCCTGCGCCCGGTGCAGCGGCGACAGCGTTACCCCCATCGCGGCGCGCGTGTCGATCACCTGATCGAGCGCATAGCCCGCATCCTCGACCGCGGCATAGACCGCCACCGATCCCGGCCACGGCGTCGCATTGACCGCCAGATGCGGGGCGACCGGGTCCTCCTCCCCGGTCATCAGCGGCAGGTCGAGGAAGACCGTCGTCACCGGCACCGGCGCGGCGAAGGGCCGCCCGATCACCCGAACGTCCGCCTCGTCCGAGGCTTCGTAAACCCCGGCCTCGACCCGCACCGCCTCAATGCTCACGGCTTCCGCGCGCTCCACCCGGTCGATCCGGTAATGGCGATGACCCTCCTCCGCATCGAGCGTGACCACATCCCCCGCGCCCAGATGCCCCCGCGAGGGCGGCAATACGAAACGCGCCGTGTCCCGCGCCACGCGCGCCTCGGCCAGCCAGCGTTCCGCCGTGCCCTGCGCCAACGCGCGCGTCAGCGCCACCGGGATCTCGGATCCGGTGATGCCTCCGGCCTCCTCGTCGGGGAAGACCGCCTCGACCGAAGCCGTCTCGAAATCCCCGTCCGCCTCGACATAAGTGAATCGCACCCGCCCCGAGCTTTCGGCCTCGGGCGCCCGGATGGTCTCGACCGCGCCGTCATTTTCGCCCAGCGCCATATCCTCCGCCGTCAGCCGCGCCACGGGCAACCCGTCCCGCATGCGGAAAGCCAGCGTCCCGTCGCGCTCGACCGCTTCCATCCCATAGGCGAGGCACAGCGATTGCAGCGCGGCCCGCCCGCTCTGTCCCCCTTCCATGACAAAGCCCCGCACGACGCCATGGACCGCGCGCGTATCGACATCCCTCACTCCGGACCGATGGCAGATCTCGGCCACCACGCAATCCAGCGGCTGCGACACCGCCCGGCCGGAAATCCAGTGTCCGCGCGCGTAATTGTCGCTGTCCGCCCACAGATCCGAGCGTTGCGGAAACTGCGGATAGGGCCGCGCGTCCCAGGCCCAGACATGCGCCCGTCCCATGTCGATCATCGGACCGCCGTAGACCGGCGATACCGGATTGCGCGCGGGATCCTCCCAGTATGACAGCATCGCACGCAGATATTGCATCTGGATCAGCTCGTCCCGCCGGCCGTTGGAATAATAGGGCAGCGCGGATTCAGAGCTTTTGGGATCATGGAACTTGTTCGGCTGGTTCGTCCCCTTGTCGACCGCCGCACAGCCAAGCTCGGTGAACCAGATGGGCTTTGATTGCGGCACCCATTCCGTCGGGTCCGGATCGCGCACACCCCCTACCCGCTGATAATGGAAATTCGTCCACCAGTTGCGAATGTCCTTGTAGCGCCAGAGCCACGGCTCCCCCTCGCCATCGGTGATCGGTGTCCGGATCTGCGCATCCCGATGCTCGGGATGCGCGTAATACCAGTCGAAGCCCTCCCCGGCCTCGATATTCGCCTTCAGATAATCGGGGTTGTAGATCGAGCGCCATCCCGCATCCAGATGCCCGATCCCGTCGCGCCAGTCCGACAGCGGCATGTAATTGTCGATGCCGATGAAGTCGATCTCGGGATCGGCCCAGAGCGGATCGAGGTGGAAGAAGCACTCCCCATCTCCCGGATGATAGCCGAAATATTCCGACCAGTCGGCCGCATAGCCGATCTTGCAGTCCGGGCCGAGGATCTCGCGCACATCCCGTGCCAGCGCGCGCAACGCGGCGACCGCCGGAAAGCTGTTCCCCGGTCCCCGTATCTGCGTCAGCGCGACCATCTCGGTGCCGATACAGAAGGCATCGACCCCACCCGCCAGTGCGCACAGATGCGCGTAATGCAGGATGAAGCGCCGCATCGACCATTCCTGCGGCCCGGCGTAATCGACGGTATCGGTCCGGACATGATAATCCCCCGGCACGGCCGCGCCAAAGAACGCCGCCACCTCGGCCTCGGCAGCGGCAGTGCCATCCGGGCTATCGTCGCGCCCCGGCGCCGCGGACAGGGTGATCCGCCCCCGCCAAGGCAAGGGGGCCTGCCCCACCGCCCCGCTCCAGGGATCTGGCAAGGTATTGCCCGCCATCTGCTCCATCAGGATGAACGGATAGAAGGTCACCGCCTTCCCCGCCTCCCGCAAGGCACGGATCGCCTCGATGACCGAGGCATCCGCCGGCGTTCCCCCATAGACCGCCCCACCGTCCAGCTGCGGAAGTTGCAACGCCGTCTGCCGCGTCAGCCCCGAGACCCGCCACGGCATGTTGCTGCCATCCGCGGTCTTTTCCGAAACCTCGGGCCGGATCAGGCATTCCCCGCAACGCAGATCGGTCCCGAACCACGACACGACAAGCGAAACCGAGCCGCAGGCGGGCAGTTCCTCGTCCAGCGCCTGCACCGACTGGCTGAAATCGGTGATCCCGCCCGGCGCGTTCTCATTCACCGCGACCGTCTGGCCATCCGCGCCCGGCTGATAGACCCGCGTCGTCGCAAGGGAATATTCCCCCGTCCCCGGGATCATCGACACGCCCCGAACGGCGCGGGTCAGGTCCGGCAATGCGGGCAGCCCCGCGCCGCCCGACGCCCGCATCACCTCGAACGAAAAGATCGGCACGCGATTGCCGAAGGGCGCAAGCTGCAGATCCTCGATGACCACATAGGCGATGCCGCGATAGGCCGGTGCCTCCTCGGCCCCCTCCACCGCGGCGATCTTCGGGTCGGGCAACTGATCCTCGGATCCGCGATAGACCCGCATGTTCAGGGTCGAGCGGTCGACCTCCGTCCCATCCGCCCAGATCCGCCCGACGCGCAGGATCTCCCCCTCGCACAGCGCGATCGCCAGACTGACGGAATAGCTGTAGCTCGTCGTCGTGACGCTGCCGCCAGACCGGCTCGACCCCTTGCCGCCCGAGGACTGCTTCGTCGTCACCGCGCTCTCGAAAAAGCGCGTCGCCCAGATCACCTGCCCGGCAACCCGCATCCGCCCCCAAAGGATGCCAACCGCCTCGCCCTCGGCGGCGCTGGTCATGCGCAGCCGCTCGACCCGCCCGGTCTCCACGCTCTGCGAGCCCGAGCCAAGCAGCCGCTGGTCGATCGCATGACCGACGACGGCGCCTGCCGCCCGGCCGATCACCGCGCCCGAAAGCCCAAGGATCGTGCCGCCGAACCCGGCCCCGATCGCGCCGCCTGCCGCGGAAAGAAGGATCGTCGCCATGGTCAGGCTCCTGCGGGAAAGGTGAAGCGCGCCACGATGCGGCGCTGCCATGGTGTGGAAAGCGGGCTCTCGATCACGCCATGCCCGGTATAGGCATGGATGAAGCTTTTACGGCCCGGCGCCGGCTCCGCCGAAATGCCCAGATGTTTGGCGATGGATCCCGCACGCATCCGGAACAACAGCACCTGTCCCGGGGCAGGCACGCCGTCCGGGGCGCGCAGCAGATGCCGCTCCGCCGCCTGCCAGAGACGCTCCTGCCGCGCGGGTTCCGCCCAGTCGGCGGTATAGGGCGGCACGGCCTCCGGTTCTTCGCCGTAAAGCGCGCGCCAGATGCCGCGCAGCAGCCCAAGACAATCCGTCCCCACCCCCCGGACCGAGGCCTGATGCAGATAGGGCGTCCCGATCCATTGCCGCGCGATGCCAACCGCGCGCAGCCCGATGCCGTTGTCCGTTCCGGTCACTTGAACAGGCTCCCCCCGTCGTTCGTGCCCGCCTTCACCGGGTAGGAGCTCATCCAATCCTCCCCCGGCACATGCGGAAACCCACGAAAATTCATGAAATTGTCGAACTTCAACCGGCAGGTCTCGCCCCGGCGATCGCATCCCGCCTCAAGCCGGATCACGTCGCCCGGCGCGACCTCCGCCCCCAGACGCTGCCACAGCTCGATCCGGCGCGTGCCATCCGTCTGGATGCGGTCGTTCTTCACCATGCCGATCAGCCCGACAGCGGCACCGCCCAGCACCCTGAGCCGCCCCTTCTCGAACCAGCGGTCCTCGAACCCGTCGAACGGCGCGAAACGGAACACCAGCGCATCCTCGACCGTCTCGACCACGGTTTCGCGGAAATACCCAGTGCGCGTCAGATCGAACCGGCAGGCCCCGTCCCCCAGCACCGCCGAACAACGCGGATGATAGACCCGCCCGGTCGCCTGCCCCAAAGGCTCGCTCAATCCCCGAAGCTCAACGGTAAAGGCTCCCGCGCCCCGGCTGACCTCGCCGAATGTGCCGCGAAAGATCAGCACATGCGACGTGGGCTCCGCCCAGTTCACCAGCCAGCTGCGGATCTCCGCCCCGTCATAGCGGCCCGCCAGCAGATCGGCCTCGCTGATCGCATCGGAATTCAGCGCGCCATAGCCCTCGGTATTGTCGACCGACAGCCCCGTGCCCTGCGTCAGCGCCTTGGCCGTCATGCCGCTGTCCGGCTCGAACCGGATACCCGCGAAGTCCAGCGCCCGGTCATGATCGGTAAAACCCAGCGTGACCCCGTCCTGCCGCGTCACCGCCCAGGCACGGGCAATGGTCGTGCAGCCGGTGTCCAGATGGGCCTGAAAGGCCTCCGGGTAGCCCGTCATATCCGCACCTCCACCACCGGCACCTGCGGCAGATCGCCCGCCCGGAAGGACTGCACCGAAACCTGTATCCGGTCGGTGTCGAACCGCACCGGAACGTCGAACTCGAACCCCGCCGTCACCACCGCACCCGCGCCCGGCGCGACGGCGAATGTCACCTCACCCCGCGCGGTATCCAGCGTAAAGGCGTCCCCCTCGGACTGGTGATGCCCCTGAATGCCCGTCACCACCGTGCCCGCCACGGGCTTCAGGATCGGGCGCACATAGCTGAAATCGCCCGACCGATAGGTCTTTGCCAGCGCAAAGGTCCGGGTCTGCCCGTCCCCCGTGCCGATCACCTGATCCTCGAAACCGACCTCCTGCGAGGCCGGGCAACTCTTGTAATCCGCCCAGTCCTTCCAGCGGAACCCGTGCAACTGCCCGCCGCGCGCCTCGAAAAAGGCGATCAGCCGCTCCACGTCGTCCAGCGACCGCAGCCCCACCCCCGCGTCATAGCTGCGCCGCGAATGCGCCCAGGGGCTGTTGCGTTCCTCGAACCCGTTCGTCAGCGTCACGATCTCCGTGCGCCGCTCCGGCCCGCCGACCGAGCCGAAGCTCAGATTGGCGGGAAATCGAACCTCATGAAAAGCCATGTTTCCTCCTCAGGCGTTCCGCTGTCCGCGCGACAGCGCCCGGTTCACCTGCGCGGCGATCTGGCTCTGGCTGCGCGCGAAAGCCGCGACATCGGGGGTCGAGATGTTCATCGTCACATTGACCGAACGGCCGCCTTGCGCCTGCACGCCCAGCCGCCCATCGGCCCCACGGGTCAGCGGCATGATCGCCTCCGGCCCCGCCTCGCCCATCAGGCCGGTGGCGCCGCGCATCGGAAAGGCCACCGGCGCGCTGACCACCCCGCCCGAGGCGAACGGCACCACCCGCCCCTGACTGAACGCCGAGCCATCGGCAAAGGGCAACATCCCGCTCAGCAGATTGTTGATCCCCGTCGCCATCGCCCCGCCGGCAGCCTGCTCGACCGGCCGCATGGCGATGCGATAGGCGCTGTCCGCCATCGTCTGCGATACCTGTTTCAGCGCGTCCGACAGCTTCATCCCGTCGAACACCACATCGTCGAACGCACGGCCGAGCGAGCGTCCGATCCGGTCCCCCAACTGCGCCATCTCGCGCGAGGTATAGACCATCCCCTCCCGCATCCGGGTGAGTTCGTCGTTGAACGCCCCGGCGTTCTCCCCCGCGCCGCCCAGATTGCGCTCCAGCTCCGCGGCCTGCCGGCCGAGGGTGTCGAGCCCGTCCACCTCGATCATCCGTTCATCCTTCCAAAGGTTCACCCGAGGCCGCCCGGTCCGGCCATTTCCGCGCAAGTTCCGCCAGACGCGCCCGGGACAGAGGCGGCCTCCCCGCCTCCCGCCCCAGCATCAGCGCCAGCTCGGCGGGCGTCAGCGCCCAGAAATCGCGTGGCTTCAGGCCCAGCCCATGCATCCCGGCCCGCATCAGACCGGGCCAGTCCAGCCCGCTCATTCCTGCCCCGGCACGGTAAAGGCCCGCACCAGCAACGTCGCCGCGATGCGCGCGGCTTCCAGCGGCCCGCCCCCGATCTCGGCCTGCCGCAGATCCTCCTCGCTGCCCTTCCAGCCGCCCGCCTTCAGCGCCGCGAACAGCAGCACCAGAATGTCGCGCGCCGAAAACGCCCCGCTCTCGAACCGCCGTACCAGATCCAGAACCGATCCGCCCAGTTCCGCCTCCACCTCGGCCAAGGCGCCCAGTGTCAGCCGCGCCACCCGCTTGCGGCCGTCCAGCCGGATCACGACCTCTCCCGCCATCGGATTCGCCATCACAGCGCCGTAAACGTCAGCGCCCCGGCCGAGGCCATGCTCATCTCATAGGTCGCCTCGCCGTTGTAGCTGCCCGAATATTCGATCGCGGTGATCAGGAACGGCCCCTCGACGATGCCGAAATCCGGCACGATCACCTGAAACCGCGGCATCTCACCGTCGAAAAAGATCTGCCGCGCCCGCTCGTCGGTCGAGGCATCCTTGAACACCCCCGAGCCCGAGATCGCCGCCGACCGCACCCCCGCACCCCCCAGCAGCTCGCGCCACCCCCCGGGGCTTTCGAGCGAGGTCACATCCACCGTCTCCGCATTGAAGCTGATGCGCGAGGCCCTCAGCCCCGCGATGGTCTCGAACAGGCCCGATCCGTTGAGGTCGAGCTTGATCAGAAGATCCTTGCCATTCTGCGCCGCCATGTCTTTCTCCAATGAATTGAAATCCGCCGATCAGGCCGCCGATCAGCCCCGCCGATCAGATCGTGGCGGGATCGTCCTCGACCCGCGCCCGGAACGTCAGATCGACCCGCCGCACGGCGCCCTTCTCGACCCGCCGCGCCCGCGCCTTCAGAAACCAGATCGCCACCAGCGACCCACGCGACAGCACCAGACGCGCGCCCGTCAGCGCGTCCGAGATCGCCACCGCCACCTCTTTCGCCGCCGAAAATCCCGCCTCGTCCGTCACCACCGAGACGATGAAATCATGCTGCGCGCCCCGCCCGGTCTTGTCCGAGGCATCGACCACATCCTCCGGCCCAAGCGCCACATAGGTCCCCGTGACCGTGCCAGGCGGCACCGCGTCGTAAATGTCCGCGCCCACCAGCGCCGCCACCCCGGGCGCATCCCGCAGGCATTGATAGACCGCCGCCTGCAATGCGGCCGCCGTGCCATAGCTCATGCCACCACCTCCTCGCGGGCAAAGCAGGTCAGGTAACGCTGACCCGGGTCCGCCTCGGCGACGGCAAGGATGCGAAAGATCCGGCTGCCATCGCGAAACCGTTGCTCAGGCCGCGGCCGCGCCGGCGATCCGACCGGCGCCGCCCGCACCACGATCCGGAACGGCACCGAGGCCAGCGTGACGAATTCCCCCGCCCGCTCGACCCCGGTGCCCGGCGTCACCTCGGCCCAGAGCTGCCCCAGCACCTGCCAGCTCAGCCGATGTCCACCGCCGTCATCGGGGCTGCGCGCCGCTTCCTCCAGCACCAGCAGACGGTTCAGACGCGGCACGCTCATCCCCGTCCCCCCAGCACGCGCACCGTGCGCCAGGGCTCGATCAGCGCCGCGACGCCAAAGGGCATGGCCGCCACGGCACCCGCCCCGTCATGGCGCAATTCGTAATATTGCGCCGCCAGCAGCATCACCGCCTGCGCCAGATCGGCCGGCAGATCAGACCAGAACGGGCCGAACCCGGCGGTGAAATCCACCTCGACCGCGCCGCCATCGGGAACGGCAGGCAACACACCGCCGCGCGGCGCGATCCGCGGCCGCGCCAGATCCTGCACCAGCCGGTAGCGCGCAGGCGCCACGATCTGCTCCGCATCCGCCGCGTCGATCAACCGGACCGCGCGCACCTCCGCCACCGGCGCCAGCGGCAGCGCCAGCTGCGCCCCCCGCCAGCCCGACAGCCGCAGCCGGTAATCCCGCGCCAGCAGCGCCTTGGCCGTGCGCCCCTCGATCGCCGCGATCGCCGCCCGCAGATAGGCCGCCAGCGCCACATCCTGCGCCCCGGCATCCGCGAACCCGGTGCCAAGCCGCAGATGATCGCGCAACGCACCCACCGGCAGCGCCGTCTCCGGAACGGCGGTCAGTTCTTTCAGAAACATATGTTTTCTCCGCAATATTCCCGCCAGACGCCAGCCGGCCGGATCGGGCGCGGGACCCCTTCGCCGCTCGGACGGAGGGAGCAGCTAGGCGGCGAAAACGCCCCGCGCCCGGACCGGATTCCCCGGCCTCCGCCGCCCTTACGAGGCGGCGAACTTCAGCAGCTTGATCGCCGCGAAATCGCTGACATCACCGCCCACGCGCTTGCTGGCGTAGAACAGCACATGCGGCTTGGCCGAAAAGGGATCTCGCAGGATGCGCAGATCCGGGCGCTCCGCCACCGTATACCCGGCCGAGAAATCGCCGAACGCGATGGCATAGCTGCCCGCGGCGATATCCGGCATGTCCTCGGCGATCAGCACCGGATAGCCCATCAGCCGCGCGGGCTCGCCCGCCGCCAGACCGTCCGACCACAGGAAACGGCCGTCTGCATCCTTCATCTTGCGCACCGCGCCAGCGGTCTTGGAATTCATCACGAAGCTCGCATTGGCACGGTATTCCGCGTTCAGCGCATAGACCAGATCGACGATCGCATCCGCCTGGTTCGAGGCCGCGAAATCCCCGTTCGCGCCGGTCGCGACATAGCCGAGCTTGCCCCACACCCAGGCGGCATTGGCCGCCTTTTCATGCGCAAGGAACCCCTTCGGCTTGTCGACACCATCGCCCGAGACAAAGGCCGCCGCCTCCGCACGCGCGAATTTCTCGGCGATGCGCCCCGCCAGCCAGCCCTCGATGTCAAAGGCGGAATCGTCCAGCAGCCGCTGCGACGCCTTCGGCATCGCCGCCAGCTCGAACAGCGGGATCGAGATCCGCTCGATCTGCGGCGTCGCCGTCTCGGTCAGCGCGGCGGTTTCCGTGGCCCAGCCCGAGCCCAGATCCGAACGGTCGATCAGCACGTCGAACGAGGTCGCCTCGACATTCACCACCGAGGCGATCTGCCGGATCGAGGCGGTCGAGCGCAGTACCGACCGGATCGTCTCCGAGGTCTGCGGATCGACCAGATAGCCCCCCTCGGCGGCGACGGTCGTGTTCATCGCCTTGCCTTCCAGCACCAGCCCACGCAGCCCGTCGTCATCGCCGGTGCGGACATAGGCCGCAAAGGCCTTCTGATGCGGCGCTTCTTCCGAAGCGGCGGCGGAAAGGGCGGGACGCCCGAAGGCGGTCTTGGTCTGCATCATGGTCAAACGCTCATCCTGTTGTTGAACCCGTGATTTCACTTCGTCCTGAAAGGACCTGATTTCCCTCAGAAACCCTTGAAGAGCTTCCGTCACCTCGACGGCCTCTCCATCTGCTTGCGTCGGATCGTTCCGGCTCATTTCCGCCTCGCTTTCTGAACCCCGTTTTCCGCGGATCGCAGCGCGGCCAGATCCGCCGTCGCCGCCCGCAGCGCCTGCGCAAGGGCACGCAGATCGCCGCCCTCGGATTTCGCCGCCACCCGCGCCGTGCGCTGCATCGGGAAGGTGACCAGCGACACCTCCCAAAGCTCGATCTCATGCAGCACCCGCCGCCCGGCAGCGTCCTTCGTCGCCCGCACCGCCCGGTAGCCGATCGACAAACCGTCGATCGCCCCGGCCCCGATCAGCGCCGCCGCCTCCCGCGCCCGGGCGACCTCGGGCAGCAAACGCCCCTCGACATAGAGGCCCCGCGCATCCTCCCGGATCACGTCCCACAGGCCGATCGGCTCCGTCGGATCGTGCTGCCACAGCATCTTGACCGACAGCCCCTCCGCCTTCAGCCGCGCGAGCGAGGCGGCATAGGCCCCCGGCGCCACCCGGTCGCCGCCCTGATCGGTCTCGTCGAACAGGCTCGCGTAGCCGACGATCCGGGTGCCATCCCGCACCAGCGCGCCATCCCTTGCGCAAAACTTTCGCTCAAGGCGATAATCCATTGTTTCCATGCCATTTCCCTAATTCGGCGCGTATTGCAAAATGCCCTGTATCGCCTGCGTCAGGATCACCGCCACGACGCCGTAGACGGTCATCCACAACCGCTTCTCCAGCCCCTCGATCAGCGCCTCGATCTTTTCGAGCCGCTTCTCCAGATGGCCGAACTGCAATTCCATGATCCGCTCGGTCACCTCGAACCGGCGTTCATGCGCCTCGAAAGGCTCCTTGAGGAACCGCGACCCGCCCCCGGTCATCTCACTCATCACTCACCGGCGGCAGGCCAAGCAGCCGCCGCTTTTCCCCCTCGGTCAGGAAATCCGCCGCGCTGATCCGCTGCCAAAGCTGCTCGCGCTCCGAGGCCAGCGCCGGGATCAGGTCCAGATCCGGCCGCAAGGTCATCTCGCTGCCGCAGAACCCCGAAAGCCACCAGGCGATCGCCGCGCTGACCCGCGTCGCCAGCGGCAGCACCGTCAGCCGGTAAAACGCCCGGTGCGCCTCGGCGTAATTCGCATAGGTCGCATCCCCCGGAATCCCCAAAAGCATCGGCGGCACCCCGAAGGCCACCGCGATCTCCCGCGCCGCCGCCGCCTTGGTCTCGTGGAACTCCATGTCCGAGGGGCTGAACCCCATCGGCTTCCAGTCGAGCCCGCCTTCCAGCAACATCGGCCGCCCGGCGTTCCGCGCGCCCTGATGGTGCGTCTCCATCTCGAACACCAGCCGGTCGTATTGCTCCGGCGACAGCGTGCCCTGCCCGTCCGCCCCCTTGTAGATGATCGCCCCCGAGGGCCGCGCCGCATTGTCCAGAAGCGCCTTGGACCAGCCGCTCGCCGCGTTGTGCACGTCCAGCGCCACCGCCGCCGCCTGCATCGGGCTCAGCCCGTAATGGTCGTCCTGCGGGTGAAAGCTCTTGATGTGGCAGATCGGATCGGGATGGCCCGACATGTCGAACCGATGCTTGCGCCCGGCGACCTCATAGTCATAGGCAACCGGCCAGCCATCCGCCCCCGGCACCACCGACATACGGTCCGAACGCAGCACATGCAGCTCCCGCGGTACGCCCGGCTCCGGCGACACCGCCTCCAGATAGCCGTTCCCCGACAGCAGGATCTGCCCATACAGCGCCTCGAACAGCTCCGCCTGCCCCTGACCCATGTTGGGCCGCCGGATCAGCGACAGCATCGGATGGCTGTCGTAACGCTGCTCGCAATCCTGACAGATCAGCGGCACCGCCGCCGCCGCCTCGGCGATCAGCTTGACACATCGAAAGCCCACCGGATTGCCAGTGAACCCCAGCCGCGTCAGCGACCCGGTATCGCGCGCGCCCCAGACCGTGCGCCCCGTCCCCGTCGCCATCGCCACGATCCGCCCGGTGACCGAGGCCTTGCGCTCCGGCGCCGCCTTCCCGGATTTTCGAAATAGATTGAAGGCCATTCGTCCCGCCCCGTTCTGCCCGCACATGAAAAAGGCCGGGGAAACCCCGGCCTTCCGTCCCGTCTGGAATGTTCAAAGCACCCGCACCTGCGGCCTTCGCCAATGCGCCGCGGGCTCGATGATCAGTTCCGTCACTGCCCAGACCAGCGCATCCACCCGGTCGGGCGAGCCGCGCCCCTCGAAGCCGCGCGTGGTCATCCGGCACATCTGATCCTCCAGCGTGCCCAGCCGACCGCCCCGCAGATGCTTCACCCTGCCCTGCTCATACAAAGCAGCCACCGGCTCCGCCCGTGCCGCCTTGCCGCGCGCGGCCCGCAAAGCCCGGAACGGCACCAGCGGATCGACCTGCCGCAACACGCTCTCGATCAGGTCGCCGCCCTGATTGACCTCGGCCACCAGCTTTTCCGCCCCCCATGCCTCCATCGCCGCGATCGCCGCCCGCGCCCAATCCGTCGGACGGCCGCGCGCCGTGCAGTCGTCCAGCACCCAGACCCGCCAGTCCTGCACCGGCCCGCGCGTCACCGCCCCCGCAACGATGATCCCGCATTCGTCCGACCCGGAATTCCCGGTAACCGAGGGATCCAGCGCCACGACGATCCGGTCCAGCTCGGGCGCCGTCTCGACCCGCGCGGCCTCAAGCCCCGCCGTCGTCCACAGCGCCCCTTCCACATCGTCAAGCAACACCCCCTCCAGCTCCTGCCGCCCCAGCCGCGTGCCGCCATACCGCGCCGTCACCTCCTCAAGGAACGAGGCCGCCAGATAGGCCCGGTTCGCCTCGGTCGGCGCATGCGTCACCACGGTCGAGGGGTTGTTCAGGATCGCCTTCAGCACACCGACATTGCGCGGCGTCGTGGTGATCACCTGCTGCGGATGCTCCCCCAGCCGCAGCGCGAACTGCAGCATGTCCCAGGTCTCCCCGGCCTTCTTCCACTTGGCCAGCTCATCGACCCAGGCGGCATCGAACTGCGGCCCCCGCAGGGCCTCCGGCTCATGCGCCGAAAAGGCCGTCGCCACCGCCCCGTTCGGCCAGACCAGCCTGCGCCGCCCCGCCTCCCATTCCGGGCGCCGGTCGGGCGGCGAACAGGCCAGAATCCCGCTGTCACCGAAAATCATCACATCGCGCACCTGATCGAAGGTCTCGCCCACCAGCGCCACCCGCCGCGCCCGGCCCGGATCGACCGGCCCCGCGCCCTCGACCTGCGCGCGCACCCATTCTGCCCCGGCGCGGGTCTTGCCCGCGCCGCGCCCGCCCATGATCACCCAGCTTTTCCACGCTCCCTCGGGCGGCAGCTGATGTGGCAGCGCCCAGAACTCGAACACCCACGGCAACGCCAGCAAGGCATTCTCGTCCAGACCCTCCAGAAACGCATCAACCGTCTCCTGCGTCGCGCAGGCGAGCCAGGCGGCGCCCGATTTCAGCCCGCGCGGCGTCGAAATCGAGCTCACGCCCCCCGACCGCCCCGGCAACCTGTTTGCGGAGTTTTTCAACACGCGTCCTTTCTTCCATCAATAGCTGAAAGGCCGATCGCATGTCCTTGACCGCCTGCACGGCGACCTTGGCATCCTTCGCCTCGCCCCGGCGCGCCCCCTTCAGCGCCCGGGCAAGTTCTTCGGCCATTTCCCGATAAAGGGCTTCGGTCTCCTCCAGCAAATCCGCCGGAGAATTTTTCCCACCCGAGAAGTCCTCATCCATATATCCTGAACCCGCCTCTCATGCCTGTTCCGCACGAGCGAAATGAAAAAGCGCCGACGGTTTCACCGCGGCGCTTGCCCACTTCTCCTAGCATGTCACAAGGTCTACATTGGACCGTCCGCTAAGTCAATCGGAAAATCCTTTGCACTCAATGCCTTGCGCGCGATCCTTTAGGATATCGTCAACCTTCGCGGCACTCCCGGTGGCTCAGTTCTGCACGCCCTGCTGTTGCGGCTGGCCTCTTTCCAGTGCCCGCCACCTTGCCACGTTGGCATTATGCGCCTCCAGCGTCTCGGCAAAGGCATGGCCGCCCGATCCGTCCGCCACGAAATACAGATAAGGCGTCTTGTCCGGATGCATCGCCGCCAGAATCGAGGCCCGCCCCGGATTCGCGATGGGCGTCGGCGGCAACCCGGCGATGACATAGGTGTTGTAGGGCGTGCGCCGCTGCAATTCCGACTGCCGGATACCGCGCCCCAACACGCCCTTGCCGCCGGTCACGCCATAGATCACCGTCGGATCGGTCTGCAACCGCATGCCCTGTTCCAGCCGGTTGACGAAGACGCTCGCCACCCGGGTCCGCTCCTCCGGCACCCCGGTTTCCTTCTCGATCAGCGAGGCCATGACCAGCGCCTCTTCCGGCGTGTCATAGGGCAATCCCGGGTCCCGGCCTTCCCAGGCCGCCGCCAGAATCGCCGCCTGACGCCGCTGCATCTCGGCGATCAGCGCCGCCCGGTCGGAACCGCGCCGCAGATCGTAGCTGTCGGGCGCAAGGCTGCCCTCATCCGGAACCGCGCGGATCGTGCCTTCTAGGAAATCCGCCGCTTTCAGCGCCTCGGCCACGCGCCAACTCGTCGCCCCCTCGACCAGCGTCACCCGCAACCGCACATCCGCCTGCCCGGCCGCCGCAGCAAAGCCCTCCGGCGCCGTGTCGGCCGTCGGGTCGAACTTCGCCGCCTCGACATACAGCCCGGTCGCCGCGTCCAGCTCGCGCAGGATCATCTGCTGCCCGTTCACCCCGATCAGATAGTTCAGCTCCGTCCCGCAGGTCGACGGCCCGCCCGCAGTGATCTGCCCGATGATCCGCTGCATCGAGCTGCCCGGCTCGATCAGATAGGACCCGAACTTCAGCTGACTGGTCTTGTCCTCGTAACTCGCCCCGACCCGAAAGATATAGGCCGAGGAAATCGCCCCCTTCGCCCGCAAATCCTCGGACACGCGGGCGAAATTCGCCCCCTGCTCGACGCGCAGGCAAACCCCCTGCGTCAGCGGACCCGGCCCGTCATACTGCTTTTTCCCCCAGGCGATCAGCCCGCCCAGGGCCACCAGCACCACGATCAGCAGCGTCAGGAAGTTGGAGGCGATATGGCGCCACATCAGTCCCGAACCCTGCCGATCACAAGGCTCGCATTGGTGCCGCCAAAGCCGAAGCTGTTCGACAGCGCCACATCGATCTTGCGCTTCACCGCGGTCTTCGGGGCCAGATCGATCACCGGCTCCTCCTCGGGATTCTCAAGGTTCAACGTCGGCGGCGCCACCTGATCGCGGATCGCGAGAATGCAGAAGATCGCCTCCACCGCGCCCGCGGCCCCCAGCAGATGCCCCGTCGCCGATTTGGTCGAGGACATCGTGGCCTTCGCCGCCGCATCGCCGAGGAACCTCTCCACCGCGCGCATCTCGATCGTATCCGCCATGGTCGAGGTGCCATGCGCGTTCACGTAATCGATGTCCGACGGTTGCAGCCCGGCCCGGTCCACCGCCGCCTTCATCGCGCGGAAACCGCCGCTGCCATCCTCGGCCACCGCCGTGATGTGATAGGCATCGCCCGAAAGCCCGTAGCCCAGAACCTCGGCATAGATCTTGGCGCCGCGCGCCTTGGCGTGTTCATATTCCTCAAGGATCACCACGCCCGCGCCTTCGCCCATGACGAAACCGTCGCGGTCCCTGTCATAGGGCCGGCTCGCCTTCGTCGGATCCTCGGCATGGGTGGACAAGGCCTTGCAGGCGTTGAACCCGGCGATGCCGATCTCGCAGATCGGGCTTTCCGCGCCGCCCGCCACCATCACGTCGGCATCCCCCAGCATGATCAGCCGCGCCGCATCGCCGATCGCATGGGCGCCGGTCGCGCAGGCCGTCACCACCGAATGGTTCGGCCCCTTGAAGCCGAAGCGGATCGACACCTGCCCGGAAACAAGGTTGATCAGCGCCGAGGGGATGAAGAACGGGCTCACCCGCTTCACGCCGCGCTCCTTGATCAGCACCGCGGTATCGGCGATCGCCTGCAATCCGCCGATGCCCGATCCGATCATCACGCCGGTGCGTTCCCGATCCTCTTCGCCCGACGGTTCCCAGCCGGAATCCTTCACCGCCTGCACCGCGGCCGCCATCCCGTAGAGGATGAAATCATCGACCTTGCGCTGATCCTTGGGCTCCATCCAGTCGTCGGGATTGAACGTCCCGTCGCTGCCGTCGCCGCGCGGAATCTCGCAGGCATATTTCGTCAGAACGTTCGAGGCATCGAACCGCGTGATCGGACCCGCGCCGGATTGCCCGGCGATCAGCCGCGACCAGGTTTCCTCGACACCGCAGGCCAGGGGCGTGACCAGACCCAGACCTGTAACGACGACGCGACGCATGCTCTACCTCTTCAGCGTGATCTCCATCCGGCACCTGATACACGCAGGGCGCAATGGGTGCAACGCCCCCGGCTCCCGGCGCGCAGAACGCCGCCGTGCGCCGGGCATGCAAAAGGGCGTCCCTTCCGGAAACGCCCCGCAAACAGCCTGTCCGTCCGCTCAGCCGTTGTCGGCGACGCGATAGATGAACCCATAGGTCGGATAGACGCTTCCCAGCGTGTTCGGCAGCGACTCGACCCGCACCGCCGACCAGTCGTTCTTCGGCGACACATCGACCACCGCCATGTTCAGCGACACCTTGTTGCGCTGCCAGTTGGCGTGATCCACAAGGATCTTGCGTTCCGATATGACCTTCGAGACCACGGCCACATGCCCCATCGGCATCTTCTTGGTCGAACGGAAGTTCAGCACCGAACCGACGACGGGCTTCTTCCCCTTCGGATAGACGTTTTCCGCGCTGCGCCACCAGGTCGAGGCATTGCCCTGAATGTTGATCCCCGTCACCTCGCGGGCAAAGGGCACGCACCAGATCCGCCCCTTCGTGCTCTTCGTCACCGCGCTCGTCCGCGCGACATTCGCCTTGACCTCCGCCGGGTCGAGCGCGGCGATCATCACCGGCTGCGGCACGGCCTGCGCCCTTGCCGGAGAAAACGCAGACATCACGATCATGCCCCCGCAAAGCGCGGCCAGCAGGCGGTTTTTGAAGCCCATTCGTCCCAGGTCCGTTATGTTTTGCGATTGGCGCGACGAGGTAACAAATCGCGCACGCAAATGTTTTCCAGATTCGGTTCCCGGAAAAAAGCCCCGGGATTTTCGACAGGCGGGAAACAGCCAACGCCCATTCCCCGCCGGCGAAGATTTGCCGGCAAGTCCTGAAAAATCCCTGAACGGAACAGAAAAACAATCCCCGCCCGGATCCGGGCGGGGTCATGCGGTCCCCCGGCGCGCGCATCGCCTCAGATGTAATGGTCGAAGAAGCCCTTCGGAATCATCAGATTCCCACGCCGCAGATTGGCCACGTCGCGTTCACCGCACAGCGCCATCGAGGTGTCCAGTTCCCTGCGCAGGATCTCGAGGGCGGTTTCCACCCCCTGCTGCCCCATCGCGCCCAGCCCGTGGATATAGGCGCGGCCGATCATCGTCCCCGTCGCGCCAAGCGCCAGCGCCTTGAGGATGTCCTGCCCCTGCCGGATGCCGCTGTCCAGATAGACCTCGCACCGGCCGCCCACAGCCTCCAGAACCTGTGGCAGCATGCGGATCGAGGACAGCGCCCCATCCAGCTGCCGCCCGCCGTGGTTCGACACGATGATCGCATCGGCCCCGAAATCGGCAGCGATACGCGCATCCTCGGCATCCAGAATGCCCTTGAGGATGAACTTCCCGCCCCATTGATCGCGGATCCGCGCCACCTTGGCCCAGTCGAGCTGCGGATCGAACTGCTCGCTCGTCCAGGTCATCAGCGAGGCCGCATCCGACACCCCCTTGGCATGGCCGACGATATTGCCAAAGAAGCGCCGCCGGGTGCCCAGCATCTCCAGCCCCCATTGCACCTTCGTCGCCATGTTGACGATGTTCGGCAAGGTCAGCCGCGGCGGCGCCGACAGCCCGTTCTTCAGATCCTTGTGCCGCTGCCCGAGGATCTGCAGATCCAGCGTCAGCACCAGCGCCGAACATTGCGCGCGCTTCGCCCGCTCGACGATCGCATCGACGAACTCCGCGTCCTTCATCACGTAAAGCTGGAACCAGAACGGCTCGGGCGAGGCCGCATGCACATCCTCGATCGAACAGATCGACATGGTGGACAGCGTGTAGGGCACGCCGAATTTCGCCGCCGCCCGCGCCGCCTTGATCTCGCCGTCCGCGCGCTGCATCCCGGTCATGCCCACGGGCGACAGCGCCAGCGGCATCGCCACCTTGCGGCCAAGCATCGTGCCCTCGGTCGTGCGGCCCGACATGTCCACCGCCACCTTCTGCCGCAACCGGATCTGCGCGAAATCCGAGGTGTTCTCGCGGAAGGTCTGTTCGGTATACGACCCGCTTTCGCAATAATCGTAAAACATCTTCGGGGTCCGCTTGCGGTGCAGATCCTTCAGATCCTGAATGCAGGTGACGACGGGCATGGCGGTTTCCTTTCATGGCCAGGCCGAGGTATCGAACCTGCTCCTGCCTTCATTCTTCCATAAATATCCCAGGGGTGAATTTGCGCGAAGGCGCAAAGAGGGGGCAGCGCCCCCTGCTTCGGCTGCCCCGGGATTCTGCCCCAATTCCTAGCCCTACCATCTGCCAAAGGCAACGCGCACGAATGAAAACGGGCGCCCGAAAGCGCCCGTCCCCATCGTCCTTCCCACTGGCCGTCAGCCCGTCATGCTGTCCCAGAAGTTCTTCACTTTCTTGAAGAAACTGTCGCCTTCCGGGTTGTTCGACGCCTCGATCTTCTCGAACTCGCGCAGCAGTTCCTTTTGCCGCGCGGTCAGGTTGACCGGCGTTTCGACCGCCAGCTCGATCACCATGTCGCCCGAGCCGCCACCGCGCAGCGCCGGCATTCCCTTGCCGCGCAGGCGCATCTGCCGCCCGGACTGGCTGCCCGCCGGCACCTTGACGCGCGACCGGCCGCCATCGATCGTCGGCACCTCGACCTCGCCGCCAAGCGCGGCCGCCGCCATGCTCACCGGCACGCGGCAGAACAGATGCACGCCCTCACGCTGGAACAGCGCATGCTCGCGCACCTCGATGAAGATATAGAGATCGCCCGAAGGACCGCCGCGCAGCCCCGCCTCACCCTCACCCGCCAGACGGATGCGGGTGCCGGTCTCCACCCCCGCGGGGATGTTGACGGACAGGTTGCGTTCCTTCTCGATCCGGCCCGCACCGTGGCAGACCCGGCAGGGGTTCTTGACCACCTGCCCCGCGCCGCCGCAGGTCGGACAGGTGCGCTCGACGGTGAAAAAGCCGTTCTGTGCCCGCACCTTGCCCATGCCCGAACAGGTCGGGCAGGTCTGCGGCTCGGCCCCGCCTTCGGCGCCGGTGCCGTTGCAGGCGGTGCAGCTCGCCGATCCCGGAACCGAGATGGTCTTCTGCACGCCGCGGAACGCCTCTTCCAGCGTGATGCCCATATTGTAGCGCAAATCGGACCCGCGCGTCGCGCGCGACCGTCCGCCCGGGCTGCGCCCGCCCATGAAATCGCCGAACAGATCCTCGAACACATCCGAGAAGGCCGAGGAGAAATCGGCCCCGCCGCCAAAGCCGCCCCGCGCACCGCCGCCCATACCGCCTTCAAAGGCCGCATGTCCGTAACGGTCGTAGGCCGCCTTCCGGTCCGCGTCCTTCAGACAGTCATAGGCCTCGTTCACTTCCTTGAACCTGGCCTCCGCGTCGGGATCGTCCTTGTTCCGATCGGGGTGAAGTTCCTTCGCCTTGGTGCGATAGGCCTTCTTGATCTCTTCGGTGGTGGCCGTCCGGACAACGCCCAGAACCTCGTAGAAATCACGTTTTGCCATTCAGAAGTCCCCTCGGGGAACAGGGAGCGGGCCCCGCAGGGCCCGCTCCGCCGTTTCCAGTGCGCTTACTTGCGCTTGTTGTCGCCCATGTCCTCGAAATCGGCATCGACGATGTCATCGTCGTCGCGACGCGCGGTCTCGCCATCCTCGGCATGTTCGCCTTCGGCCTGGTTCGCCTTGTAGATCGCCTCGCCCAGCTTCATCGCCGCATCGGTCAGGTTGCTGATGGCACCCTTGATCTTGCCGGCGTCATCCGACTTGAGCGTTTCTTCCAGCGCGTTGCAGGCAAGCTCGATGGCCTCGACGGTCGAGGGGTCGACCTTGTCGCCATGCTCGGTCAGCGACTTCCTGGTCGAATCCAGCAGGCTTTCGCCCTGGTTCTTCGCCTCGACCAGTTCCTTGCGCTTCTTGTCCGCTTCGGCATTGGCCTCGGCGTCCTTGACCATCTTCTCGATCTCTTCATCCGACAGACCGCCGGACGCCTGGATCGTGATGTTCTGCGACTTGCCGGTGCCCTTGTCCTTGGCGCTGACGGACACGATGCCGTTCGCGTCGATGTCGAAGGTCACTTCGATCTGCGGCACGCCACGCGGAGCCGGCGGGATCTGTTCAAGGTTGAACTGGCCCAGCAGCTTGTTGTCCGCCGCCATTTCCCGTTCGCCCTGGAAGACGCGGATGGTCACGGCCGACTGGTTGTCCTCGGCGGTCGAGAAGATCTGCGACTTCTTCGTCGGGATCGTCGTGTTGCGGTCGATCAGCCGGGTGAACACGCCGCCCAGCGTCTCGATGCCCAGCGACAGCGGCGTCACGTCGAGCAGAACCACGTCCTTCACGTCGCCTTGCAGCACGCCGGCCTGAATGGCCGCGCCAAGCGCCACGACTTCGTCCGGGTTCACGCCCTTGTGGGGTTCCTTGCCGAAGAAGTCGGTCACCGCTTCGACGACCTTGGGCATACGGGTCATACCGCCGACCAGAACCACCTCGTCGATGTCGGCCTTGGAAACGCCCGCATCCTTCAGCGCGGCTTCACAGGGCTTCAGCGACTTCTTGATCAGATCGCCGACAAGGCTTTCCAGCTTCGCCCGGGTCAGCTTCATGACCAGGTGCAGCGGCGTGCCCGAGGACGCATCCATCGAGATGAACGGCTGGTTGATTTCCGTCTGCTGGCTCGAGGACAGTTCGATCTTCGCCTTTTCAGCGGCTTCCTTCAGCCGTTGCAGCGCCATCTTGTCCTTGGTCAGATCGACCCCGTGTTCCTTTTTGAACTCGTCGGCCAGATAGTTGACGATGCGCATGTCGAAGTCTTCACCGCCAAGGAACGTGTCCCCGTTGGTCGATTTCACTTCGAACAGACCGTCGTCGATTTCCAGAATGGTGATATCGAAGGTCCCGCCGCCGAGGTCATAGACCGCGATCGTCTTGGTTTCCTTCTTGTCGAGCCCGTAGGCCAGCGCGGCGGCCGTGGGTTCGTTGATGATGCGCAGGACTTCCAGACCCGCGATCTTGCCCGCGTCCTTGGTGGCCTGACGCTGCGCGTCGTTGAAATAGGCGGGCACCGTGATGACGGCCTGCGTCACCGACTCGCCCAGATAGCTTTCGGCGGTTTCCTTCATCTTTTGCAGGATGACGGCGGAAACCTGCGCGGGGGAATATTTCTCTCCGTGCACCTCGACCCACGCATCGCCATTGCCGCCATCGACGATGGCATAGGGAACGAGCTTCTTGTCCTTCTGGACTTCCGCATCGCTCACCTTGCGCCCGATCAGGCGCTTCACGGCGAAAATGGTGTTGGTCGGGTTGGTGACGGCCTGCCGCTTCGCGGGCTGACCGACAAGCCGTTCGCTGTCGGTGTAGGCGACGATCGACGGCGTCGTGCGCGCCCCTTCGGAATTCTCGATCACACGCGGCTGCGAACCATCCATGATGGCGACGCAGGAGTTCGTGGTCCCGAGGTCGATACCGATGACTTTGGCCATATGAATTACCTCTTCTTTCGGCGATTTGGCGGGGTCGGGTCCCATGAGGCCCCCGCCCCCTATCCCTGGGTTTCGATTGACGCCCGTCCGCGGACCCTGTCCGTTTCGGGCTTCCCGCCGTATATAAGAAGGCCAAAATCGCGCTGCAAGCACCCGCGCGGAGAGAGTTGGAACAAATGACGGAAATCCCCCCACGCCCCGCGCCGGTCGAGGTCCGGCATTTCCTGCATTATCCAGGCTGGCTTGAGGTTTCCGGGCAGCAGCGGATCGTCGCCGAGCTGCGCGCGCTGGTGGCAAAGGCGCCGCTCTTCTCGCCGATGACGCCCCATGGCAGGCCGATGTCGGTGCGGATGACCTCGGCCGGGCGCTTCGGCTGGCTCTCCGACCGCCGGGGCTATCGCTACAGCGAGACCCATCCGAACGGCCAGCCCTGGCCCGCGATTCCCGAAAGCATCCTGACCGTCTGGCGCGCCGTCGCGCCGGGCGCCCGCGAACCGGAATGCTGCCTGATCAACTTTTATGGCCCGGATGCCCGCATGAGCCTGCATCAGGACCGCGACGAAGCGGATTTCACCCAACCCGTGGTCTCGATCAGCCTCGGCGACGACGGGCTGTTCCGCATCGGCAACACCACCCGCGGCGGGCGCACGCAAAGCCTTTGGCTCCGCTCCGGCGACGTGATGGTGATGGGAAACGAGGCGCGGCTCCTCCACCACGGCATCGACCGCATCGCGCCGGGAACATCGACGCTGCTCGACAGACCGGGACGGATCAACCTGACCCTGCGCGTCGTCACCTGACGAAGGTTCCGCGAACGTCACTCCCGCAGGGGGGCGCTGCCCCCATCTCTTTCAGCATTCGACGGGACGTCCTTCCACTGGAAGGCCGTCTGGCCCGCCTCACTTCCCGGGATACTCATGGAAAAATGGTGGGAGACGGGTGGCTTTCAGAATGAACCGAGGGATGCAAAACATCTATCCCCTTCATTCTTCCAAAAATATCCCGGGGGTGAGCGGCGCAGCCGCGAGGGGGCTGGCCCCCTGCGCCGTCAGACGGATCCGCGCGGCATGGGGGTGAGACCCTTGTTGTAGGGCTTCCAGTCCTCGACCTGCGGGTAATATCTGCGCCGCCACGCCCGCACACGCGGATTCATCCGCCGCCGCCACAGGGGCGGGATCATCGCCATCGCGGTCATCGCCGGATAGCCGAAAGGCAGTTGCGGGGCCTCGTCCTCGGAATAGGTCTGCAAGAGGGGGAAGCGCCGGTCGGGCTTGTAGTGATGATCCGAATGGCGCTGCAGGTTGATCAGCAGCCAGTTCGAGGCCTTTTGCGTCGCGTTCCAGCTATGCCGGGGCAGGACATGTTCATAGCGCCCCTCTCCCCGGTATTCCCGCGTCAGCCCGTAATGTTCGACGTAATTCGTCAGCTCCAGCTGCCAGACCGCGACGAAAGCCTGAAACGCGAATAGCCCGAGCCCCGCCCATCCGCCGATCAGGAAGGCCAGCAACAGGCACCCGCCCTGCAACGCCGCATAGCGCCAGAACGGATTCGAGCGGTGCCAGACCGGCCGCCCCGCACGGGCAAGCTTCATCCGCTCCGCCTTCCATGCGGAACGCGGGCAATCGCGCAGGACGCGGACGAAATAGCGGTGGAAGCCTTCGTTATAGCGCGCCGTCACCGCGTCGCGCGGCGTGCCGACCCAGAGGTGATGCACCAAAAGATGCTCCGAGCGGAAATGCGAATAGAGCACCGTCCCCAGCAGCAGATCGGCCATCCACCGTTCCAGCCGGTTCTTCTGATGCATCAGCTCATGCGCGTAAACCAGCCCGATCGTTCCGGAAATCACTCCGACGCCAAAGAACAGCACAACGGTTTCCAGCGTGGACAGGTGGTCCGTATGCGTCACCCACCAGATCATCGCGTAGATCGTCACGACCTGCACCGGGAACCAGATCAGCGTGATCAGCCGATACCAGAACAGATCCGCCTCGGGCGTCTGGGTGTCGGGCTGATCCTCGTTCAGGCCCAGCACCCCGTCCAGAACCGTCACCATCACCCAGCCGTAGACCGGCAGCAGAACCACCGTCCAGCCGCCCGCCACCGCGCCCAGAACGGCGATCGGAATCATCCCCAGCGACATCCAGAAGGGCAGCGCCCGGGCGGGACGGCGGATCTCTTCGCGCGTGGACATGAAACCTCCCTCGGCGCCGGGGATCTAAACGCTCCGCTGCGGCACAAGAACAGCCTGCGCGGCATCCCAGACCTTGCGCATCACCGTCGGCAAGGCGGCGGGATGGAAATCGGCTCGGGGGGTGAAGCCGGCGCCGCCGACATTAGCGACGAAAACCCGCAATGTCAGGTGGAAATGCGTGAACGTGTGGCGCACGGCAGAGGGCGCCTCGCGCCAGTCCGCCGCGAATGGCGGCGCGGGCGCGGGCGCGGCCTCCCAAGCCGAGCCGGGAAACCCCGCCATCCCGCCCAGAAGCCCCTTTTCCGGTCGGCGTTCCAGCAGAACGCCGCCCTGCGCATCGACGGCGACATAGGCGAACCCCAGGCGCTGCGGCTTTTCGGCCTTCGGCGCCTTGCGCGGCAGATCGGCGGCGATCCCTTCGGCCCTTGCGTCGCAGAAATCCGACACCGGGCAGAGCGCGCAGACCGGATTGCGCGGCGTGCAGATCGTCGCACCCAGATCCATCATCGCCTGCGCATGATCGCCGGGCCGCAGCGCGGGCGTCAGCCGTCCGGCAAGCCGCACCAGTTCCGGCTTTGCCGCCGGCAGCGGCGTGCGCACCGCCCAGAGCCGCGCCACCACCCGCTCGACATTGCCGTCCACCACCACGGCGGGCTCGTCGCAGGCGATCGCCGCCACCGCCGCCGCCGTGTAGGGACCGATCCCCGGCAGGGCGCGCAGCCCCTCGGCCGTGTCGGGAAAGACCCCGCCATGATCCGCCACCACCGCGCGGGCGCATTTCAGCAGGTTCCGGGCGCGGGCGTAATAGCCAAGCCCCGCCCATTCAGCCATCACATCGGCATCCGGCGCCGCCGCCAGCGCCGCCACATCCGGCCAGCGCGCGGTGAACCGGCGGAAATAGTCCCGCACCGCCGCCACGGTCGTCTGCTGCAACATCACCTCGGACAGCCAGACGCGATAGGGATCGGGCCGTTCCCCCGCCGCCCGCCGCGCCGGACCGACCCGCCAGGGCATTTCCCGCGCATGGACGTCATACCAGTCCAGCAAGGCCTGAGCCGCCCTTGCCTCTTCCCCGTCACGCAATCTTTATGCTCCCTGTCATCTATCCGGTGGCATCGGCCCTGAAGTCGCCTAGAATAGCGGCAAACGAATGGAAGGACAGGGATGAGCGCGGAGTTTCCCTCTGCTCCCAATGCATCACGGCGCAACCGCGGCTTCGAGGCCGCCTCGCGCCTGCTGAAGGAACGGATCCGGACCGCGGGCGAAGCGCGCGGTTTCGCTGTCGCGCGCCTGCTGACCCACTGGCCCGAGGTGGTGGGCGAGGAACTGGCCCGCATCTCGCGCCCGGTCAAGGTCGGCTATGGGCGGAACGGCTTCGGCGCCACGCTGACCCTGCTGGTCGAAGGCGCCGCCGCCCCCATCGTCGACATGAGCCGCGAGAAGATCCGCGAAAAGGTCAACGCTTGCTACGGCTATAACGCCATCGCCCGCGTGGTGCTGACCCAGACCGCCGCCACCGGCTTCGCCGAGGGACAGGCGCAATTCACCCCGGCGCCAAAGGCGCGCCCCGCGCCCTCCCCCGCCGTTCAGGCCGAGGCGCGCGACACCGCCGCCGGATGCCGCGACGATTCGCTGCGTGCGGCGCTCGAACAACTGGCGCAGAATGTGCTGACACGGGCCGCCGCGCGGTCCCCACAGAAGAAAGGTTGACCATGAACCGACGCTCCCTCCTCCTCGGCACGGCCGGGGCCGCCGCGCTCGCCGTGGCCGGGAACTGGCTCGTCTCCCGCCGCACGGCGGGCCAGACTGGCTTCGTCACGCCCGCCGCCGCGCAAGATGCCGGCACGATCCTTCCCGACAATGTTCAGGGCAGCGAAAACGCGCCGGTGACGCTGATCGAATACGCCTCCTTCACCTGCCCGCATTGCGCGCATTTCCACGAGACCGTCTACCCCAGCCTGAAGCGCGACTATATCGACACCGGCAAGGTGCGTTTCATCCTCCGCGAGGTCTATTTCGACAAGTTCGGCCTCTGGGCCGGGATGGTCGCGCAATGCGGCGGCGCGCCGAAATACTACGGCATCTCGGACATGCTCTTCGACGGCCAGCGCGACTGGCTCGGCGACATGAAGGATGCGACCGTCGCGGCCAACCTGCGCAAGATCGGGCTGAAGGCGGGGCTGACGAACGAACAGCTCGACACCTGCCTGAACGATCAGAAACGGGCCGAGCAGATGGTCTACACCTTCCAGCAGAACGCCCAGAAGGATGCGATCGACGCGACGCCGACGCTCGTCATCAACGGCGAGAAGCATTCGAACATGGGCTATCCGGAACTGAAGGCCATCCTCGACGCCAAGCTCGCCGGCTGACCTCCCGGGGCCGGCCCGCCCGGCCCCTTCCATCCAGAGCCCCTTCTGCTTTTCATCTTTCCGAAAATATCCCGGGGGTGAGGCGCTTGCGCCGAGGGGGCTGGCCCCCTTCCACCTCTCCGCTTCAGAAATGCTTACCGAGAATGCGCTGCAAAGCCGATGTCGTGCGAACGGGCGGGAAGAAAGGGGGCCAGCCCCCTCGCGCGTTCCGCGCTCACCCCCGGGATACTTTCGGAAAGATGAAAGGCAGAAGGGTCGGAGAAAGACGATATCGACCCGGACGAGTCGGAGGCGCGCCCCGCGCGGCTAGCCCTGAACCGTCTCGATCCGGCCGAAGCGACCGCCGAAGAACAGCAGGGGCGCCGCCGCGCGGTCGATCGCGAAGCGCAGTACCTTGCCCACGATGATCGTGTGGTCACCGCCTTCGTAGCGGGCCTCGGTCTCGCATTCGAAGCGCGCGAGCACGCCGTCGATCAGCGGCACGCCCTGCGGCCCCGCATGCCAAGACAGCCCCTCGAAAGCCGCGCCGTCCTTGGTGAAGCGGCGCGCCAGATCCGCCTGATCCTCGTTCAGGACATGTATCGCGAAATGCCGCGCCGCCGAGAAATGCCGGTGGCGCAGCGAGCTGCGCGCCGCTGACCACAGGACCAGCGCCGGATCGAGCGAGACCGAAGCGAAGCTGTTCACCGTGATCCCCACCGGATGGTCGCCACCTTCCTCGCAGGCGGTGATCAGCGTCACCCCCGTCGCGAAGCGGCCAAGCGCATCGCGGAACTGCCGGGGATCGACCGCCGGGCCGGTCCGGGCGGCACGATCCTCGGCCCGCTCCAACGCCTGTTCGATCCTCGCACCATCGCCAGCCGCGCCATCGCTCATGTCATTCTCCTTCTGCATGCCGCAGGGACAATAGAGCACAGGATCCGGAACGCAAAGAGTCTCAGCCCTTCTGCACCTCGGCCTTCAGCCAGTCGATGAAGATCCGGGCCGCGGGCGACAGCGGTCCCGGCGGCCATATCAGATAGTAACCAAGGCTTTCATCGTTCAGTTCGTGAATCCGCACCAGCCAGCCCAGCTTGACGTCCTCGCCGATCAGCGCCTCGGTCTCCAGATGCAGGCCGATCCCTTCGCGCGCGGCGGACAGCGCCAGTTCCTCGTTCGGGAAATCGACGAATTTCAGCGCCGCCGGCTTCAGCCCGATGGATTCCAGCAGTTGCATCTGCTCCGGCCAGTCGCCTTCGCGGATCCAGGGCAGCACCGACATCTCGCGCAGCGACAGCTTGGTGCGCCCGCCCAGAAGCTCGGGCGCCGCCACCACCACCTGCGGTGCCGCCGTCAGATATTCGGACACCACCCCCGACCAGTTGCCGGCACCGAACCGGATCCCGAGGTTCGCCCCCACCTCGCGCGGGTCGGTGATCCGCTGTTCGGGCAGCAGCGACAGGGCGATTTCCGGATGTTTCTTCCAGAAACCCGACAGCCGCGGCATCAGCCATTCAGCGGCGAAGGCGGGCGGCAGCGTCACCGTCAGGGGCCGGTCGGCGTGCAGGCCGCGCAGCCCCTCGATCGCCGATTGCATCATCGAGAAGCCGTCGGACAGCGCCGAGGCCAGCCGTTCGCCTTCCGCCGTCAGATGCAGATGCCGTCCCTCGCGCCACAAAAGCGCCACGCCCAGTTCGGCCTCAAGCGCCCGGACCTGCTGCTGGACCGCCGCATGGGTGACGTTGAGCTTGCGCGCCGCCGCGCTGAAACCACCTTCGCGCGCGGTGCAGCAAAAGGCGCGCAACGCGGTCAGCGCTGGCATGTGCTTCCAGTCAATTTCACCCATAGTAAAGATTATCTAACATAAGAACCAAAATTCCTGACTCGTGAACCAGACAAAAAGAGCTTAAATACCGTGCAGATTGAAAAACAGGAGATCGAACAATGATCCGTATGCTTGCAGAGATCATGACCCTTGCCATGGGCGGCTATGCTCCCCGCGCCCCGCACAAGGGCGAATATACGTTCAACCGCTGATCCGGTCCAGCAACAACCGGTGCCGCGCAAGGTAATCCGCGCGCACCTCCGCCGGGGGACGCAGCCGAATCGCCAGCCCCTCGACCAGTTCCGGCTTCGCCCGGCCAAAGATCCGGTCCGCCTCCTTGGCGCTGAACCCCGCGATCTGTTCCGCCTCCAGCCGCGCCGACAGGATGTCGGCCCGCTTGATCGCCTTCTTGATCGTCGCGGGCAGCGCGGCCGGCAGGCCGAAGCGCAGATGCACCGCCGTCGCCAGCCGCCGGTCCAGATCGCCGTACCCCTCGCCGATCGCGGCCTTGACCGGGCTGATCATGTCCCCCAGCACATATTCGGGCGCGTCATGCAGCAGCGCCGCCAGCCGCCATTGCTGCGGCGCCGCGGGGTTCTGGCGGGTGAAGATTTCCTCGACCAGCAGGCAATGTTCCGCGACCGAATAGGCATAGTCGCCCGTCGTCTGCCCGTTCCAGCGCGCGACGAAGGCAAGGCCGTGGGCGATGTCCTCGATCTCGATGTCGAAAGGGGTCGGGTCCAGCAGGTCCAGCCTGCGCCCCGACAGCATCCTTTGCCAAGCCCGTTTCATCCTGTGCTCCTGTTCCGGCCCTTCTGCTACCCAAACCGGGCGCGGCTGTAAACGCATCCAAGGCGTTTGCGGAACCGGATTACGGCGACGGGCGTTTGGACCCTGTATGCGCAGCCTGCACGGAAAGGAGATCCCATGCCGATGAGTCAGATCCCCCTGACCGCCGCGGCGGCCGCCGTCGCGTTTCTGCCGCTTGGCGGCGCCCTGCCGCCCGCCGATCCGGTGCCGGATCCGGTCGCCTATGCGCCGTATTCCACCGATCCCGGCTGGGGCCGTCCGATGGATGACCACGGTGGGCCGCTCTATGGCGACCTGTCCGTCTTCGACGCGATCACCGAACATGGCGAGGCGCAGGCCGAGGATGTCCCCTATTGCGACCAGCCCGCCACGCTGAGCACCGTCCTGCGCGACGATTTCGGCGAAAGTCCGCGCCATCAGACGCAGATGCCGCAGGGCCGGTCGGTCTCGCTCTGGGCATCCGAGGAAATGGGCACCTGGACGGCGGTCTATACCCGCGCGGACGGGATTTCCTGCGTCATATCCTCGGGCATCGGCTGGCAGGGCGGCACCGATCCCATAGCCCTTCTGCGTGAAGAGGGCCTGCTGCCCCAAGCCTGACCCCCCACCGATTGCCGCCCCCGGAGCAAGGTGCTAAGGCTTGCCCGAAAGCGGAAAAAGGGGGCCGGAATGGCTGATTATATCGTCAAGGATATCGGATTGGCCGATTTCGGTCGCAAGGAACTGGACATCGCCGAAACCGAGATGCCCGGCCTGATGGCCTGCCGCGCGGAATTCGGCCCGAAGCAGCCGCTCAAGGGCGCGCGCATCGCCGGTTCGCTGCACATGACGATCCAGACCGCCGTGCTGATCGAAACGCTCAAGGCGCTTGGCGCCGATGTGCGGTGGGCGTCGTGCAACATCTTCTCGACGCAGGACCATGCCGCTGCCGCCATCGCCGCGACGGGCACGCCGGTCTTTGCCGTGAAGGGCGAGACGCTGGAGGAATACTGGTCCTATACCGACCGCATCTTCCAGTTCCCGGAAGGCACGGCGAACATGATCCTCGACGATGGCGGCGATGCGACGCTGTATGTGCTGCTCGGCGCGCGGGTCGAGGCGGGCGAGACGGATCTGATCGCCACCCCGCATTCGGACGAGGAAGTGGCGCTCTTCGCGCAGATCAAGAAGCGTCTGGCGGAAACCCCCGGCTGGTTCACCAGACAGCGCGACGCGATCAAGGGTGTCAGCGAGGAAACCACCACCGGCGTGCATCGCCTGTATGAGCTGCACAAGAAGGGGCTGCTGCCCTTCCCGGCGATCAACGTCAACGATTCCGTCACCAAGTCGAAATTCGACAACAAATACGGCTGCAAGGAATCGCTCGTCGACGGCATCCGCCGTGCGACCGACGTGATGATGGCGGGCAAGGTCGCGGTCGTCTGCGGCTATGGCGACGTGGGCAAGGGCTCGGCGGCATCCCTGCGCGGCGCGGGCGCGCGGGTGAAGGTGACCGAGGTCGATCCGATCTGCGCGCTGCAGGCCGCGATGGACGGCTACGAGGTCACCCTGCTGGAGGATGAGGTCGCCACCGCCGACATCTTCATCACCACCACCGGCAACAAGGACATCATCCGCATCGAGCATATGCGCGAGATGAAGGACATGGCCATCGTCGGCAACATCGGCCATTTCGACAATGAAATTCAGGTCGCCAACCTGAAGAACCTGAAATGGACGAACGTCAAGGAACAGGTGGACATGATCGAGATGCCCTCGGGCAACCGGATCATCCTGCTGTCCGAGGGGCGCCTGCTGAACCTCGGCAATGCGACGGGGCATCCGAGCTTCGTGATGTCGGCCTCGTTCACCAACCAGACGCTGGCGCAGATCGAGCTGTTCACCAAGAATGGCGAGTACAAGCCCGGCGTCTACATCCTGCCCAAGGTGCTGGACGAAAAGGTCGCCCGCCTGCATCTGAAGAAGATCGGCGTCAAGCTGACCGAACTGCGCCCCGATCAGGCCGCCTATATCGACGTGCCGGTCGAGGGGCCCTACAAGCCCGATCACTACCGCTACTGATCGCCTGCGGGGCGGCTGGCCGGGTTCCGCCTGCGGGACCCGCGCCCTGCCCCGATACCCCAAGATTTCGGTTGTAATCGGTGCCGGCTGGCCTAGGCTTCGCCCGAAACGCACGAAACGAACCGCAAGGAAAGATCATGGGCAAGAGAGACGAACTGATCGCGAAATATGCCGCGGACCTGACGAACAAATGCGGCATGACCCCCGACCTCGACCTGCTGACCAAGGTCACCATCGGCTGCGGCCCGGCCATCTACGATGCGGATGCGGAAACGGTGGCCTCGTCGAGCCCGGACGAGCTTGAAACGGTGCGCAGGAATTTCCTGATCAGGAAGCTCGGCCTGACCGACGGGCCGGAACTGACCGACGCGATCGAGGCGGCGATCGAGACCTACGGCCGGTCCGAGCGGAACAAGTATCGCGCGGTGTTCTACTACCTGCTGGTGAAGCATTTCGGCAAGGAATCGGTCTACGCCTGACCCTTGCGGCCGGGCCCCTGCCCTGTTTCGGTGGCCCGGCGGCCCTGCCTCCGGGCTTGTTCACGCATACACAACAAATCGAGAAGACAGAAACCGCGAAGGCCGGGGGCCTTGACCATTCCCCCCCGCCAAAGGATGATTCGCGCGCTGTTCGGAAAAGGAGATCGGTCCATGGCACAGCGGTTCACCCCGGCGGCGGCTGCGGCCATCGTGATGGCGCTTGCGGGCGGCGCGGCGCAGGCGGTCACCGCCGACGAAGTCTGGGACATCTGGCAAAGACAATATTCCGGCGCGGGGTATTCCGTCGCCGCCGCGGCGCGGGACCGGCAGGGCGACACGCTGGTGCTGCGCGACGTCGCGCTGTCGAGCCACACCGATTCCGCGCAGTTCGACATGACCGTTCCGGAAATCCGCCTGCGCGAGATCGGCGATGGCCGGGTCGAGGTGACCTTCTCCCCCGAGGCGCGCGGCCAGAGCACCGCCACCCCCGAGGATGGCACGCCTGTCACGATGGACATGGTCTGGCAGCAGCGCGACAGCATGGCGATCGTCTCGGGCACGCCCGACAACTTGGGCTATGACGTGACCTCGCCCGAGGTTTCGGTGGAAATGACCGAGACCCCGCCCGCACCGACCCCCGGCGCGGATGGCGCGCCGGCGCAGCTTTCGCCCGATGCGAGCCCGAGGCTCAGGACGAAGATCACCGCGCAAGACATTGTCGGCAATCACCTTCTGACCGGCGACGCGCAGCAGCAGCAGCAATCGCAGGTCACCGTGAAATCGGTGCAGATCGACGCCTCGGGCGCCGACGCGGATTCGGACAATGGCTTCACCCTGACCGGCGCGGTCGCCGATCTGGTCATGTCGGGGCGGAACCTTTTGCCGCGTGGCGCGATGTCCACGGACATGGATGCGGCCTTGTCCGCCGGGATGCAGATGGATGCCGACATGCGCTATGGCGCCAGCGATTTCACCGTCGAGACGACCTCCGACGAGGGGCCGATGACGATCCGGGCACGGGCGGCGGGCGGCAGCCTCGACATGGCGTTGTCGCCGCAGGCGATGCGCTACGCGGGCACCAACACCGATACAACGCTGGAAATGACCAGTAGCAAGTTGCCCGCGCCGCTGAGCGCGACGCTCGCCTCCACGAATTTCGACCTGTCGGGGCCGCTGGCGAAATCCGACACGCCGCAGCCCTTCACCGCCAAGCTGGGTCTGACGGATCTGCGGCTTTCGGATACCGCGTGGCAGATCCTCGATCAGGCGGGGCGGCTGCCGCATGACCCGGCCACGGTGACGCTGGACCTGACCGGCATGGCGCGGCCGCTGGTCGATCTGTTCGCGCAAGGCCCCGCCGCGCCGGCGCAGGGCCTGCCGGTCGAGGTCAGCCAGCTGGACATCAACACCCTGCACGCCAATGCGGCGGGGGCGGAACTGACCGGGACCGGGGCGCTCAGCTTCGACAATTCGCAGGGCCTGCCGGTGCCCGACGGCACCGTGGACCTGTCGCTGACCGGAGGTGTCAAGCTTCTGGAAAGCCTGTCGGAAATGGGCCTCGTGCAGCGCGATCAGATCATGCTGGCGCGGATGCTGCTTGGCCTTTACGCGGTGCCCTCGGGCGATGATGCCTACAGCTCGCAGATCGAATTCCGACCATCCGGTGAAATCCTCGCCAATGGCCAGCGGATCCGCTAAGACGATTCCAGCGGACCGCCCGGGTTTCGGGCGATCCCCCACCAAGGAAGACCCATGCCCGATACCCGCCTGTCCGATCTGACCCGATCGCTTCTGTCCGCCGCCACGCGCGCGGGGGCCGAGGCCGCCGATGCCATCGCCGTGGACGGCCGCGCCGTCTCGATCGACGTGCGGCAGGGCGCGCTTGAACAGGCCGAACGGTCGGAGGGGGTCGAGGTCGGCCTGCGCGTGCTGATCGGGCGGCGGCAGGCCTGCGTTTCGGCCTCGGACATCTCGCCGCGCACCATCGCCGAAATGGCCGAGCGCGCGGTGACAATGGCGCGGCTCGCGCCCGAGGATCCGTTCATCGGCCTTGCCGCCCCGGACCAACTGACGCGGGACCGGGATGCCGCCGCGCTGGAACTCGCCGATCCGTCCGAGGAACCGCAGGCCGCCGCGCTGGAGGAGGATGCCCTGCGCGCCGAAGCCGCGGCGCTGGCCGTGTCCGGCGTGGCGCAGGTGCAGGCGGCCTCGGCCTCATGGTCCGGGCGGCGGGTGCATATCGCGGCGACCAATGGTTTTGAGGGCGGCTATGCGCGGACCTCGCGCTCCACCTCGGTCGTCGCCATTTCCGGCGAGGGGCTGGGGATGGAACGGGACTGGGCCTCGGAATCGCGCGTCTTTCAGGCCGACCTCCCCGATGCCGAGGACATCGGCCGGCAGGCCGGCGAACGCGCCGTCGCCCGCGCCAATCCGCGCCGCCCGAAGACCGGCGCCTTTCCGGTGCTGTTCGACGAACGCATCGCCGGCAGCCTGATCGGCCATCTGCTGGGCGCGATCAACGGTCAGGCGGTGGCGCGCGGGGCATCCTGGCTGCGCGACGCGATGGGGGAACAGGTGCTGCCCAAAGGCATCTCGCTGATCGAGGATCCGCGTCGCCCGCGTGTCTCGGGTTCCCGCCCCTTCGACGCCGAGGGACTGCCCGCCATCCGCCGCGCCATCGTCGAGGATGGCGTGCTGCAAGGCTGGACGCTGGATCTGGCGACGGCGCGCAAGCTTGGCCTGCAAAGCACCGGGAACGCCACGCGCGGGACCTCTTCGCCGCCCGCGCCCGGTGTCGGCAACATCGCGCTGACGCAGGGGCTGCGCAGTCAGGCCGAGTTGCTGGCCGAGATGGGCACCGGGCTGGTGGTCACCTCCTTCATCGGCGCGACGATCAACCCGACGAACGGGGATTATTCGCGCGGCGCCTCGGGGTACTGGGTCGAGGGGGGCGTGCCGCTGTATCCCGTCAACGAATGCACCATCGCCGGCAACCTGCGCGAGATGCTGACCCGCATCACCCCCGCCAACGACGCCCGCCCGCATCTGAGCCATGTCGTCCCGTCGCTTCTGCTGGAAGGGCTCACCCTTGCCGGCGAATGACTATCTGGAAGAGCTGGCGCTGCTGTCCGAGGCGGCCGAGGCGGCGGGAGAGGTTGCGCTGCGCTACTGGAAACACGCGCCGAGTGCGTGGGAAAAGGCCGATGGCGCGGGGCCGGTGTCCGTCGCCGATCTGGCGGTCAACGACCTGCTCGAAAGCCGCCTGCGCGGCGCCCGCCCGGATTACGGCTGGCTGTCCGAGGAAAGCGTCGACGATCCCGCCCGCCTGTCGGCGAAGCGCATCTTCATCATCGACCCGATCGACGGCACCCGCGCCTTCCTGAACGACGAGGGCAGCTTTTCCCACGCGCTTGCCGTGGCCGAGAACGGCCATGTCATCGCCGCGGTGGTCTATCTGCCGGTGATGAACCTGAACTACACCGCCGTGGCGGACGGCCATTCGCTGCTGAACGGCCGCCCGATCCACCCGAGCCAGACCACCCAGATCGACGGCAGCACGGTGCTGACCTCGCGCCTGTCGGACGATCCGCGCCAGTGGGAGGGCGAGATCCCCGATTACCGGCGCAGCTTCCGCCCGTCGCTGGCCTACCGGCTGTGTCTGGTGGCCGAGGGGCGGTTCGACGCGACGATCTCGCTGCGCGGGGCGTGGGAATGGGACATCGCGGCGGCCAGCCTGATCGCCGAACGCGCCGGGGTGCTGGCGACCGACCGCAAGGGCAAGCCCTTGCATTTCAACACTCCTTCGGCGCAGATGAACGGGCTCGTCGTGGCACCGCCGGTGCTGCATGCGGAATATATCCGCCGCATCCGGCCCCTGCCCCTGCCCTGATCCCGGACGGCACTTACCGCTTGTAAAGATTCGATCCGTAACCTGCGCGGAACAGAAGTGCCGCGCGGGAGAATCCCATGCCTTCCCTTTGGCGTTCGCTCGCCATGCTGATCCTTTCGCTCGTGCTGTCGCCGATGGCGGAGGCGCGGACGAATGATGAGATGGTCGCCTCGGTCTGCGAACGCGCGGCGGAAGAGGCGGCGCGCCGCTCGGGCGTGCCGGTTTCGGTGCTGAAGGCGATTTCGCTGACCGAAACCGGGCGCAAGGCGGCGGGCGGCTTTCGCCCCTGGCCCTGGACCGTGAACATGGAAGGCGCGGGCCACTGGTTCGAGACGCTGGCCGAGGCGCGCGCCTATGTCCAACGCGAGAACGCCCGCGGGGCGCAGAGCTTCGACATCGGCTGTTTCCAGATCAATTATCGCTGGCATGGGGAGGCGTTTTCCTCGATCGACCAGATGTTCGAGCCCTTGCCCAATGCGCTGTACGCCGCGCGCTTCCTGTCCGAGCTTTACGCCGAGACGGGCAACTGGAACGACGCGGCGGGCGCCTATCATTCCCGCACCAAGAGCTTTGCCGACAAATATGCCGCGCGGTTCGCGCAGTTCCGTCAGCGTTTCATGACCGAGGATACCGGCGGCGGCCCGCTCTCCGTCACCCGGACCCGCTTGGCTGCGGATGCGCCGCTTTCGGCGATCGCCAGCCTGAATTTCGACACGCCGTCCGGGTCCGACATTCCCGAGATCCCGGATATCGTCGCCATGCTGACGCCCGCCGGGGCGCAGCCCCGCGCGCCGCGCGAAAACACCTATCCGCTGTTACTGCGTCAGGCCGAGATCCGCCCCCCTTCGGGCGTCGCGCCGCGGGCGAGCCTGTTCACCGGAATGGAACCCGCCGAGGCCCCGCCCACATCGGACGATGCCCCCGCGCCGCAAGCCGGCCTGTCACCCGCCCCGGCCAGCCTGTTCACCGGCTCGGGCAGCGCGGCGGGCGCGGCCCCCGGATCGCTGCTGCGCGCCGCCGCCCCCGAAGGGACCGAATGATGCCGCGCCTGACCTTCGCGACGGTCTTTCACCCGACGATCCTGCTCGCCATGGCGCTGATGGCGATCATCGTGATGATGATCCTGCCGGTGCCGCCCTGGGTGATGGATATCGGGCTCGCCGCCTCTTTCGCGCTGGCGATCCTGATCTTCACCATCACGCTGTTCATCGAACGGCCGCTGGATTTCTCGGCCTTCCCGACGGTGCTGCTCGGCTCGCTGATGCTGCGGCTGTCGCTCAACGTCTCCTCGACCAAGCTGATCATCGGCGAGGGGCATACCGGCACCTCCGCCGCGGGCCATGTCATCGAGGGATTCGCCGATTTCATCATGGGCGGCTCGGTGCTGGTCGGTCTGGTGATCTTCGGCGTCATCATGATCGTCAATTTCGTCGTCATCACCAAGGGCGCCGGCCGGATGGCCGAGGTCAGCGCGCGCTTCGCGCTGGATGCGATGCCGGGCAAGCAGCTCGCCATCGACAGCGACATGAGCGCGGGCGCCATCGACCATGCCGAGGCGCGCGAGAGGCGCGAACGCGAACAGGCGGAAACGACGTTCTTCGGCTCGCTCGACGGCGCGTCGAAATTCGTCAAGGGCGATGCGGTGGCGGGGCTGCTCATCACGCTGCTGAACCTCGTGGTGGGCATCGCGGTCGGCGTGCTGCTGCACGGGCTGAGCCTCGGTTCCGCCTTTGAAACCTACGCGATCCTGACGGTGGGCGACGGGCTGACGACGCAGATCCCGGCGGTCATCATCTCGATCGCGGCGGCGATCCTGCTGTCGCGCGGCGGGGCGCGCAGCTCGGCCGACATCGACCTGTTGCAGCAGTTCGGCCGCTATCCGGCGGCGCTGGTCGCCGTGGGCATCCTGATGGCGCTGTTCGGGATCGTCCCCGGCCTGCCCTTCGTCCCCTTCGCCACCGCCGGGCTCGTGCTGGTCGGCGCGGCCTATGCGATCCGGCAAAGCGCGCTGAAGGCGCGGCGGCTGGAGGCGATGAAGATGACCGCCACCCCCGAGGCCAGCCGCGCCAAGCGGATCGGCGATGTGCTCGACGTCGACGATATCCATGTCGAATTCGCCCCCGATCTGGTGGCGATGGCGCTCGACCCGGCGACGGGGCTCGATTCCCGTATCTCGAACATGCGCAACCATGTCGCGGCGAGCTTCGGGCTGATCCTGCCGGAGATCCGCCTGACCGATGACGCCACCCTGCCCCCCGGCAGCTACCGCATCCGCATCCAGGGCGTCGAACAGGCGCGCGACAGCCTGCGCCCCGACCGGGTGCTGGCGCTGATTTCCGACAATGCCGACATCCTGCCGCATGGCGAGGATGTGCGCGAGCCGGTCTACGGCGCCCCCGCCCGCTGGCTGCCGCAGGCGAGCCGGGAGGAGGCGTCGCTATCCGGCTCGACCGTCGTCAGCCCGTCCGAGGTGCTGGCCACCCATCTGCTCGAGGTGATCAAACGCAATTTCCCGCGGCTGATGACCCTGCGCGCGCTGCGCCGGCTGCTGGATGAAACGGTCAACCTGTCGGACCCGGCGCGGGCGGAATCGAACCGCCGCATCCGCGACGAACTGGTACCGGAAAAGGTGCCCGTGGATCTGCTGCTCTCGGTGCTGCGGCTGCTCTTGGCCGAACGTGTGTCGATCCGCAACCTGCTGCTGATCATCGAGGCGATCGCCGAGGGGCGCCCCCTGCAAACGCCCGAGGCGATCTGCGAACATGTGCGCCAGAGGCTGGGATTCCAGCTCGTCGCCGACCTGCGCCGCCCCGACGGCACCATTCCCCTGCTGCAGCTGGCCCCGGAATGGGAGGAGGCGTTCACCAGCTATCAGGTCACCGGCGACCGCGGGCAGGTGGATGTCGCCCTGCCGCCCGACAAGTTCAACCGCCTCGCCGCCAATGTCGCGGACAGGATCTCGAAAGCGGGCGAAAGCGGCACCTACCCCGCCGTCATCACCTCGACCCGCCGGCGCCGGTTCCTGCATACGGTGCTGGAGGCCAAGGGGATCGCGACGCCGGTGCTCAGCTATGACGAGCTTGGCACCGATGCGCGTCCGGCGATGATCGGGATGGTGCCGGCGTGAACGAGACCGCGGCCGAGCTGCTGAACCAGATCCAGACCTATCTGGGGATGATCTTCCCGGTCTTCCTGCGGGTCGGCGGCGCGATGGCTCTGCTGCCCGGCTTTGGCGAGCAATCCCTGCCGGCGCGGGTCAGGCTGTTCCTGACCTTCGCCTTCACCATGATCGTCTTCGGCGGCCTGCCGGTCACGGAACTGCCCACCGGCCCCGCCTTCCGCCCCGGCTATTTCGGCGAGGCGCTGGTGGGTCTGGCGATCGGCACCATGCTGCGGCTGTTCATTCTGGCGCTGCAGACGGCGGGGATGATGATCGCGCAATCCATCTCGCTCTCCCAGCTTTTCGGCGGGACCGAGGGGCAGCCGCAGCCTGCCGTGGGCCAGATGCTGCTGATGGGGGGGCTCGCGCTGGCGACGCATATGGGGCTGCATGTCAAGGTGGCGATGCTGCTGATCGCCTCCTATGAGGTCATGCCGCTTGGCCGGCTGCCGGATGCGGACGTCCTGCGGGCCTGGGGGGTCGCGGGGGTCAGCCAGACCTTCATGCTGGCCTTCTCGATCGCCATGCCCTTCGTGCTGGGCGGGCTGGTCTACAATATCGCGCTCGGCGCCATCAACCGGGCGATGCCGCAGCTGATGGTCGCCTTCGTCGGGGCGCCGGCGCTGACCTTCGGCGGGCTGATCCTGCTCGCGCTCGCGGCACCCGCCGGTCTTGCGCTCTGGCTCGGGTCGTTCGACGCTTTCCTCGCCGATCCGTTCAGGATCCCGCCATGAGCGAGGAGGAAGCCGCCGAACGCTCCTTCGACCCGACCCCGCAAAAGCTGGAGGAGGCGCGCCGCAAGGGGGATGTGGTCCGCTCGGCCGATCTCAACGTGGCGGCGGGCTATGCCGCGCTGCTTGTCGTCGCGGTGGCGGGCGGCGGCTGGAGCCTCCTGTCCCTCGGGGAGCATCTGATGATCTTCTGGGATCAGGCGAATTCCTTCGACCGGCAGTCCATCCGCGGCGCCGGGCCGGTCTACGGGGCGACGCTGCTGTGGGTCGGGCTGTCGGTCCTGCCGTGGTTCCTCGTCCCGGCGATCTTCGTGCTGATCGTCGTCGCGGTGCAACGCTCGCTGGTCTTCGCGCCGGAAAAGCTTGCCCCGCAGCTCAGCCGCATCGACCCGATCAAGAATGCCGGGCAGAAATTCGGCCGCTCCGGCCTGTTCGAATTTGCCAAAAGCTTCGTCAAGCTGGTCATCATCGCGGTCATCCTCGGCCTCTTCCTGTCCGCCCATGTGCAAAGGGTGCTGAGCACGCAGGCGATGGAGGTGCGCCCGGCCATCGCCGAAATGCTGCGGATGCTGGTCGAGTTCCTCGCGTTGCTGGTGGTCACGGCGCTGGTCATCGGCGCGGCGGATTATCTGTGGCAGCGCATGGAATTCCTGCGCCGCAACCGGATGAGCCGCAAGGAACTGATGGACGACATGAAACGGTCCGAGGGCGATCCGCACATGAAGGCGCAGCGGCGTCAGCGCGGGATGGAGATCGCCTCGAAACAGATGATCGCCGAGGTGGGCAAGGCCGATGTGGTGATCGTCAACCCGACCCATTACGCCGTCGCGCTGAAATGGGACCGCGCGGCGAAGCGCGCGCCGGTCTGCGTGGCGAAGGGCGTCGACGAGGTGGCGGCCCGGATCCGCGCCGCGGCGATCGAGGCGGGCGTGCCGATCCATCCCGATCCGCCGACCGCGCGGGCGCTTCACAAGGCGCTCGACATCGGCGACGAGATCAGCACCGAACATTATCAGGCGGTCGCGGCGGCGATCCGCTTTGCCGAACGCATGCGCCGCATCGCGCGCGAAAGGAGGGGCTATTGACCCGGCATGGCAAGCTGGCGGCGCTGGACGGCATCGCCCGGATGAAACGGGAGCTGGAGCTTGCGGAACTGGCGCGGCTCAACGCCCGCAGGCGCGAACTGGCCCGGGAACGGGAGGCGTTGCAGCGCCAGACCGCCGAGGCGTTGCGGGCGGGCACCGACGCACCGGCCGTGGCGCTAGCGGCGGAACGGTTCGGCCGCTGGACGCGCGCGCGGCAGGCGGCGATCGCGGTGCAGGAGCATCGGATCGACGATGCGGCAGCGGCGCAGAAGGACCGCGCGGCGCAGGCCGTCGGACGTCACCACGTTCTGGAAAAGATCGTCGCCCGGCTGCGCAGGGACGATGCCCGCACGCGCCCCTAGCCGCGTGGAACCGGAAAGAGACACTGCGCCAACTTTCGTCACGCGGCCGATAAAGTTGATCTGCATCATGACATTCGCGCCCGATAAGGCATAAATGCCGACCCATGAGACGGACGCGGCGCGCCCCTCCCTCCAGTCGAGGACAGAAAGATGGATGAACGCATAAAATCATTGCTTGTACATATCTACGAGGCGGTTCCCTTCCGCATCGTCCCGGCGATCATTACCACCATTGTGCTGTTCACCCTTCTGGCATTGCCCGTTCCCGAGGGGCTGACGAGCAACGGCTGGGCGATGCTCGCCATCTTCCTGACGACGATCGTGGCGATCATCCTCAAGGTCATGCCGATCGGGGTGATGGCGCTGATGGCGATGGTGATCGTCTCGCTGTCGCAGGTGACCTCGGACACGTCGAAGGGCGCGGTGGCCGATGCGCTCGGCAGCCTGTCGAACCCGCTGATCTGGCTGATCGTGGTCGCCATCCTGATTTCCCTTGGGCTGAAGAAGACGGGGCTCGGGCGGCGGCTGGGGATGATGTTCATCGCCGCGCTCGGCAAGCGCACGATCGGCATCGGCTACGGGCTGGCGTTCTGCGAGCTGCTGCTGGCGCCGGTGACGCCCTCGAACACGGCGCGCGGCGGCGGGATCATCCACCCGATCATGAAGTCGATCGCCAATGCCTTCGATTCCGATCCCGCGAAGAGCACGGAAAAGAAGGTCGGCACCTATCTGGCGCTGGTGAACTACCACGCCAACCCGATCACCTCGGCCATGTTCCTGACGGCGACGGCGCCGAACCCGCTGGTGCAGAATTTCGTCGCCACGGCGACGAACGGCGCGGTGCACCTGACCTGGACGAGCTGGGCGGTGGCGATGCTGGTCCCGGGTGTCTGCGCGCTGTTCCTGATGCCGCTGGTGATCTATCTGATCTCGCCGCCCGACATCAAGAAGACGCCCGATGCGGTGACCTTCGCCCGTGGCGAGCTTCAGCAGATGGGGCCGCTTGCGCCCAAGGAAATCATCATGCTGCTGACCTTCGTCATGCTGCTGCTGCTCTGGGCGAACGTGCCGGCGATGATCTTCGGGCCGGCCTTCACGCTCGACCCGACGGCGGTGGCGATGATCGGCCTGTTCACGATGCTCATCACGGGCACGATCACCTGGCAGGACGCCCTTGGCGAGAAAAGCGCCTGGGACACGCTGATCTGGTTCGGCGCGCTGGTGATGATGGCCGAACAGCTCAACAAGCTCGGCGTGATCGCCTGGTTCTCGGACGGGATGAAGGTGGCCATCGCCTCCTCCGGCATGGGGTGGGAGATGATCGCGGCGGTGCTGGTGCTGGTCTTCACGCTGACGCACTACATCTTTGCCTCCACCACGGCGCATATCAGCGCGATGATGCTGGCCTTCCTGACGGTGGGCGTGGCGCTGATCCCCGGCGAATATCAGGGCTATTTCATCCTGATGATGGTCGCCGCCTCGGGCATCATGATGACGCTGACGCATTACGCGACGGGGACCTCGCCGATCATCTTCGGCTCGGGCTATGTCTCGATGGGCCGCTGGTGGGGCGTCGGTCTGGTGATGTGCCTGGTCGAGCTGCTGGTCTTCGCGGTGATCGGCGGGCTGTGGTGGAAGGTTCTGGGCTACTGGTGAGCCCTTCCCCACCGGAAAATGAAGGGGCGCGGTTTCGCGCCCCTTTTTCATGCCCGCATCACATCCCGCCAAATGAAAACGCGGCCCCGAAGGACCGCGTTTCCGATGTTCTGTTCCGAAGGATCAGCGCTTCGAGAACTGGAAGGACCGGCGGGCCTTCGCCTTGCCGTATTTCTTCCGTTCGACGACGCGCGAGTCGCGGGTCAGGAAGCCCGCAGCCTTGAGCGGCGCGCGCAGCGCGGGCTCGTGCAGTTGCAGCGCCTTCGAGATGCCGTGCTTCACCGCACCGGCCTGGCCCGACAGACCACCACCGGCAACGGTGGCGTAGACGTCGTACTGGCCTTCGACACCGGCGACCGAGAACGGCTGGTTCACGATCAGCTGCAGCACCGGACGGGCGAAATAGGCCGTCATGTCCTTGCCGTTGACCACGATCTTGCCCGAACCGGCCTTGACCCACACACGGGCCACGGCGTCCTTGCGCTTGCCGGTCGCATAGGCGCGGCCCTGCGCGTCACGCACCGGCTCACGCGGGGCGGCGTCTTCGACCACGGCGGCCGGGGTGCCAGCAACGGCCGACTTCAGATCGTCGAGGGATTTGAGTTCTTCGGCCATGATTAGCTCCGGGTGTTCTTTTTGTTCAGCGACTTGACGTCGAGAACTTCGGGCTGCTGGGCTTCATGCGGATGCGCGGCACCGGCGTAGACACGCAGGTTCGACATCTGTTCGCGGCCCAGACGGTTGCGCGAGATCATGCGTTCGACCGCCTTGATCACCACACGCTCGGGGTGGTTGCCTTCCAGCACCTGACGCGCGGTGCGGAACTTGATCCCGCCCGGGTGGCCGGTGTGCCAGTAGTAGCGCTTGTCTTCACGCTTCGTGCCGGTCATCTGCACCTTGTCGGCGTTGATGATGATCACGTTGTCGCCCATGTCCATGTGCGGCGTGAAGGTCGGTTTGTGCTTGCCACGCAGACGCATGGCGACGATCGAAGCGAGGCGGCCCAGAACGACGCCCTCGGCGTCGATCAGGATCCACTTCTTTTCGATCTCCGCAGGTTTCGCGGTATAGGTTTTCATTGTCGATCGCCCTTTGAAGGGTTGTGGAATTCAGATGGGGGCTTTTCCGCGATCCGGGTGTGAAAATCAAGGGCCAAGCGCGCATTTTTTTCATTCAGAATCAGTTATTTAAAATATAGGTATCAAAGCACCCCAAATTTCGAGGCGTTTTGCGCGCGAAACGGCGGACGGTTGCGACTTTTTGAAACGACAGCCAGTTGAGACCCATTTTCGGGATTTCGGCGACCATTTCCAAGGCAGTTATCGCCCACCCTTGGCGAGGAACCAGAAATCTTATTATGATTCAATAAGTTGCCGGAATCCCTCCAAAACGGCATAGCCGACCCGTCACAGCACCCTGCCACCAGAGCTGGCAACTCGCCCACCTTGACGACCCCACCCCCTCTCCGCATCGTCCGGATCACTCCTCGAACCGGCCGCAACCCCCCGAGCCTGGCCGATCCGGGGTCCGCCACCCTTCGCAACACACCGCCCGGAAAGCCCCGCTTTCCGGATCGGAGCCTCATACCCGCATCGGAGATCCGCCATGCTCCCCGAACACCTGCGCGACTTGGTCGCCGCCCATCTCCCCGTCATCGCCTCGGTCGAGGCCGGTCCCACCGTCGCTGACCTGACCAACGCCCCCTATCTCGACCGCTGGATCACGATGCGGGAGTTCACTGGCCGGATCGTGCTCTTCGGCGACGTGACCGGGCACCCGCTCCTGCACGACACCGGCATCGTCACGTCGCAGCTGTTCGGAATCGACGCCAAGGCGGGCTGGGCGCGAACGCTCAGCCGCTGGTATCGGCTCGGGCGGCCGCTCGCCCCTGATAAAGGGGAGTTCCCCGACCCGTTCGGTTTCCGCCCGCTGGCGAATCCAGATGTTCTGGCCGCAGCCTTGGCTGCCCACGCGGACGAGATCCGCCGTCTGGCTGCGGAGGCGCGAGACCAATGAACATCCTGATCACCGCCGATCTGCACCTCGACCTTTGGGCCCGAGCGGGGCGTGATCCGTTCGCCGGGATCGTTCCGGTGCTGCGCGATCTGGACGCGCTGATCGTCGCGGGTGACCTTGCAGACAATCCGCACCGGAACTGGTCTCCGGCGCTGGCCCGGCTCACGCGGCTGGTCGCGACGGAACGGATCAGGGTCATTCCGGGCAATCACGATTATTATGGCGCCAGGCTCGACGACAGGCTGCTGCTTCGGATTACTGAGGGCGCCGGGGCGAACTTCGCCCAGAATCAGGTCCTGACCTTCGGCACCACGCGCCTTCTGTGCTGCACGCTCTGGACCGATTTTGCGCTGATGGGCGACACCGAGACGGCCATGGCACGGGCCGCGATGGCAATGCCGGATTATGCCCGGATCTGCGGGGCAGACGGTGAACTCCTCACCCCCGAGGATACTGCCGCGATCCACCACGATCATCTCCACTGGTTGACCCGGGAGATTACCAAACCCTGGCCCGGCCAGACGGTCATCGTCACGCACCACGCTCCGAGCGCAACCGTTTCGGGGCCGCTCTCGGGCCTCAGCCCGGCCTTTGCCTCCGAGCTGGAGGACTGGATTGGCGCGCACCGGCCCGATTACTGGTTCTTCGGCCACACGCATCGGCCGCTCTCCGCCCAGATCCACGGCGTGCCGGTCATCAACGTCTCGCTCGGCACGCCCGACGAGGTGCCCGAAGGCGAGGAGACAGACCTCCTGCTGCGCGGCCTGATCTTCACCGGCGCCTGACGTTCCCGATCCCAACTCTTTTGCGCAGGCGGGATCCCCCGACTGACGGCCCCCTCATGTCCGGAGATTCGCCATGACCCGCATTCCCTTCGCCCTGTTCCCCTTTCCGGATCCGAACCTCTCCGCCGACGTGATCGAGCGGCGCTTGCGCCAGCATCTTGTCAGGCTGATTGCCACGAAGATCGGCATCGAGCCGCCCCTGAACGCCAATGGCACCATTGATGAGGCCGGGCACGAAGTGATGCTGGAGAGCATCGATCTACCTTATTCAAAGACCAAGCGCCTGCGCGAGCGCGCCGAGAGGATCGTTGAGCGCCGGACCGCGAAATCGCCCCTGTCGCGGATGAAGGCCGAGGACCGGAAACGGATCATGCCCCTGCGCGACGGGGTCGCTCTGATCGGCGTCCCGAACGAGCACCGGGCGGATGAATTGGCCGCCGCGCTGCATGCGGAATTCCCTTGGATGGGCCCGGCGACCGAGGTGGTCTGGCATGCGATGCGGCGCTCGGTCCAGCGTGGCGATGCGGGGTTGCGGCTGCCGCCGATCCTGCTCGACGGTCCACCGGGGATCGGCAAGAGCCACTGGGCCCGGCGTCTCGGATCGCTGATCGGCGTGCCGGGCATGGTCTATGACGCCACCACCGAGAACGCCTCCTTCGGCCTGGTCGGCAGCCAGCGCGGCTGGGGCAATTCGGCGCCGGGGCGGCTTGTGAACCTGATCCTGACCGAGCGGGTGGCGAACCCGGTTGTGGTGGTCGACGAGGTGGAAAAGGCCGGAACGGCGCAGTCCGACAAGGGCCGGTCGTTCGATCTGACCGCGGCGCTGCTGCCGCTGCTCGAGCCGCTCAGCGCCCGGAACTGGACCTGCCCCTATTTCGAGCTGCCGTTCGACATGGGCTGGATCATCTGGGTGCTGACCTCGAACAATTACCGCCTGCTGCCGGATCCGCTGCTCAGCCGATGCCCGCCGATCCGGCTCGCTTCGCCGACATTGGCACACCTTTTGGGGTTTGCGGCCCATGAGGGCGCACGGCGGGGCCTCTCGCCCGAGGCGATCGACGCTATCCGGGCCGCGCTGGAATGGGCCGAACGGCAGGATCGCCTGCCGACCCTGCGCACCGTGCTGCGCATGCTCGACCGGGCCGAACAGATGCAACAGCGACCGTTGCTGCAGTGAAGCGGCGCGGTGTTTATTCATTTGCCACGCAGGAACACCCCTATGAAACCCTCCCCCGACCAGCGCATCTGGTATGACAAGTTGCTGAACGCGATCGCCGCCTCTGAAGATGAGCGCTGACATGCATTGGTTCACCGCAGATCCGCACTACGCCCATGACAGGATCATTGGCTTCTGTGATCGTCCTTTCGTAAATATTGCCGCGATGAATGCCCGTCTTCTGGGTGAATGCCGCGCGCGGGTTCAGCCAGATGACGATCTCTGGATTCTGGGGGATTTCAGCGCGGGCAAGGCGACGGATGCGCAGCGGCGCGAAGTCCGGACTATATTCCACGCCATTCCCGCCCGAAAGCACCTGATCTGCGGCAACCACGATCAGCCATGGGTCTGCGACCTGCCGTGGGGCAGCGTGACGGAGACGGCGGACATCACCGTCGATGGCCGGCGGCTGTTCCTCTGCCATTACCCGATGATCACCTGGCCCGGTGCCCGGCACCAGGGTCTGCAGCTTTTCGGCCATGTCCATCAGAACTGGCAGGGGTCGCGAAACAGCGTCAATGTCGGGGTCGATGTCTGGGATTTCCGGCCAGTCACGCTGCCGGAGATCGAGCGGCGGGCCGAACGCTTGCCGGTAAACGCGCATTGGCATCAGGTCGAGCCACGAAGTGCGCCGTGATGATTTTGATAGGCGTCGGTGTTATCGCCCCCAATTGGGGAATATCTCCTGATCAGGGAGATGACCTTATCGGGTCTCCGTCTTCATGGCGACCATATGAATTGAGCCTTCCCAAGGGAGACCCGATATGCCGATGAAAGCTATCCGCGCCGTGGCCTTCGACTGCTTCGGCACGCTCCTGCATATCCGCTCTCCCCGAAATCCCTGGAAAGCGCTGCTGGCCGAAGCGCGCCGAAAAGGCGGTAGCCTGAAACTCGACCCGCGCCGCGAGCCCATCCCCACGATCGAGGCGTTTGCTGCGGCCTGCGGGGTGGAATTCCGACCGGAATGGGGCCGCGATCTGGATGCCGAAATCGCATCGATCGAGGTGGCGCCGGATGCCCCCGATGTTCTTCGTCGCCTGCGAGCAACCGGGTTCCGACTGGCGCTGGCCAGCAATCTGGCTCCGGCCTATGTTCCGGCCGTGGAACGGCTGCTGGGCGATCGGGTCGACGTCACCTGTTTCTCCTGCGATCCGGATATGCGGGCGCTGAAGCGGGAGCGCGAATTCTTCGAGGTGCTGCGAACCAGGCTGGGCCTGCCCGCCTCAAGGATTCTCATGATTGGCGACAGCCTCGGTTCCGATATTCGGGGCGCGGCGGCGGCCGGGATGCCCACCCTGCATCTGGCGCTGTCAATGGCGGTGCCGGCCCCAGGTCGGATCCGAAGCCTTTCCGAGGTTCCGGTCCTGCTCAAAGACGCAGAAGGCCATGAACTGATGCGCCGCCGCGCCGCACGTGACAATGTCGATGCCGCCCTCCATATCCTGAACCGGGTGGTTCCGGATGTGCCGCCAGATGAAGAGGACGAATGACGACACATGGTGCGGGCGGCACCTTCCGGGCCGGACCTGTCATCGCCTTCATCGAGCAAGATCCGCCATGCTTTGGGTAGCTATTCGAAGGAATAGCCGACGCGCCGAAGTTCAGGCTGACAACGCAGCTTGGCGGGATGTCGGTTCCGATATGCCCTTCCGGACCATATCAGGCCCGGCTTCGCGTTTTGTCCGACCTCCTCTCCAGGAGGCCAAAGACAGAGCCTTGGCGACTAGACGATCTCCTCCCATGGAACTTCAGGCCGTCAAGCTAAGCAGCCCGTGGTCGTCTGAGAACGCTTACGAATGCATCGGCGGCTATCTTTCCGTCAGGGAGGTCACGCTGCCGGCCGGATTCAGCTTCGATGAGACGCGGAACCGCGCCGTTCCCAGGGAGAAATAGGATGACACCGGAAAACTCCACCGACAAATCCAGCGTCGAGGCGCGCCTCCTGGCCAGAATCGACCTGATCAATGCGTCGCAGGCATGCGTGCTGTTGCGCATCGAAACGGATGACCCGGAAGGTGCCATGCAGGCTTTGGCCCGGGACGATGTCATCGTAACAGTTGTGAAAAATGGCGAAATCAGGTTGCCGCTGTTCCAGTTCGACGTGAGAAATGGCCGTGTTTTCGATGTGATCGGCGCCATCCTGAAGGACAAGCCGGCCCGCATCAGCAACCTTCGGCTCTGCTATTGGCTAACCCGCGCCCACGTCGATTTCCGCGGCCCGCCCGCCGACCGGTTCGGGAGAGATGACACGGAAATTGTCGCCGCATTCGGGCGATATATCGAGCCTGTTCGTCATGGGTAACAGTCGCAGGCCAGCCAGCGCCACCGTGGCGCGGTATCTGCGATGTGCCCGCAAGATCACGCCGCTTGGCCCTTCGACCGCCATATCGACAACGATGCGGATTTGCGGCTGCTATGCGAAGGGCCGTCGCCGGATCACTCTGGCCAGAGCGGCCCGAGCTTGTGGGGTGAGGTGGAGCGGTCCGGCCGGCAGCGTCACGGTGTTCATCGACAGACAGGCATGAGGCCTACCATTTGCAGCTAAGGACACAGCTGTCAGGTGATTTGTGCAACGGAAACGCGCCGCAAGATTGCGGGCAGTGCAACATGCTGAAATTGTTTAATATATTCCAAAGTGAAGGGCGGCACAAGTGTCAACGGCGGCGCAAAAGTCGGCAACGGCGGCGGAGCAAAACCAGGCCAGTTGGTGAGGATGTGCGCCATGGCGCGCGCGTTTTCCACGTAGCCGGCGCGTGGCATGGCGCACTGGCCCGTCCGGGCCAGTCGTCGTCAGATGTCTGTATG
>NZ_SAUZ01000020.1 GCF_004022215.1 Paenirhodobacter populi | reverse complement strand
TCCATCAATGTCAAAGAGCCAAGACAACAAAAGCAACCAGTCCGCCAATCCCTTGGCGACCCAGCCAACATCCACCATCTCCAGAACCAACCGCGTCACCGCCGCCGTCCCGCCTCAGCAACCTGCGCCGCTTCGGTGAGGGGCTATCTAGGGCCTGCGCAGACAACGCGCAACCCTGATTTTAAAAAAATGTCATGGAGCCCCGGAATTATTCCGCAACCACATGATATATAAGAATAAATCTTACGACGCGATTCCGCCGGATCAGCCCGCCCCCCCCTGCGCAAGAAACTGTCCGGAATCCCCTGATTCCGCGAAACGGAAACCGCGTCACCGCCGCCGCGGCACCGCGCGCAGCGCCATCAGCACCCCGAATCCCGCCAGCCAGAGCCATCCCTGCGGCTGCACCACCTTCATCTGCCAGAGGTAATGCACCACGGCCAACGCCACCGCGGGGTAGACCAGCAGATGCAGCCGCCGCCAGTTCCGCCCCAGCCGGCGGATCGACGCGGTATTCGAGGTCAGCGCCAGCGGCAGCAGCAGCAACAACGCCGCGAGCCCGAAAAACAAATAGGGCCGCCGCACCAGATCGCCCAAGGCCTGCGCCCACAGCATCCCCATGTCCAGCACCAGCCAGACCAGAACGTGCAACCCCACGTAGAAGAACGCCACCAACCCCACCGCGCGGCGATAGCGCATGAGATCGACCCGCAGGAAACGCCGCAGCGGCGTGATCGCCAGCCCGCCGAACAGGAACCACAGCGCGATCTTGCCCAGACGGTGCTCGATCTCCTTCACCGGATCGACGCCGATCCCGCCCGAGACGACCAGCCAGACGATCCACCCCAAGGGCACCAGCCCCGCCAGATAGACCGCGCCCACCGGAACCTTCCGCATCAATAGAACTTCCGCAGATCCATCCCGGCATACAGCGCCGCGACCTCTTCGCCATAGCCGTTGAACATCTGCGTCGGCTGCCGGCTGGCAAAGGCGAACAGCCCGCCGCCGATCCGCCGCTCCGTCGCCTGCGACCAGCGCGGATGATCCACCTGCGGGTTCACATTGGCATAGAAGCCGTATTCCTGCGGCTGCAGTCGTTGCCATGTGGTGGGAGGAGGCGCCTCGGTCAGGGTGATCTTCACGATGCTCTTGATCGACTTGAAGCCGTATTTCCACGGCACCACCAGCCGCAGCGGCGCGCCGTTCTGCCGCGGCAGCGGATCGCCATACAGCCCCGAGGCCAGAATCGTCAGCGGATGCATCGCCTCGTCGATCCGCAGCCCCTCGACATAGGGCCAGTCGATTCCGCTCAGAGCCGTCTGGTTGTTCATCTCGGCCGGACGATAGAGCGTCTGGAAGGCCACATATTTCGCCCCCGGCTGCACCCCCGCCCGGTCGAGCAGCGCCGACAACGGAAAGCCGATCCACGGGATCACCATCGACCATGCCTCGACGCAGCGGAAACGGTAAATGCGCTCCTCGGCCGGGGCGGCGCGCAGAACATCGTCCAGCGGATAGCTGCCCGGGCGCTCGACCAGACCGCCGATCTCCACCGACCACGGGTCGATGGTCAGCCGCCCGGCATTGGCCTTGGGGTCGCCCTTGTTCCAGCCGAATTCGTAGAAGTTGTTGTAGGAGGTGATCTCTTCCAGAGTATTCGGCGCCGCATCGGTCGAATAGGGCGACGGGGTGGCCGCGATCCGCGCCGCCGCCGGGCCGACGAACCCCGCCGCCAACGCCCCGCCCATCAGCGCGCGCCGGTTCAGGAACATCGCCCGGGGCGTGACATCTGCCCACCCGGGATGACTGGAGTTTCGCGCCATGCCGGCCTCCTTTTCCCGGATGATAGCGCAATGTCGCGCGCCGGCATCACCGATCCGGTTCCCCTGCATAAAAGTGATCGCCCGCCGCGGCACTGGACAGAAGGCCCCCTGTCGCCTATCTCCACCGGATCATGGCCAAGAAATCCGACCCGAATTCCAAGCTGATCGCCGAAAACCGGCAGGCGCGCTACCATTACGCGATCCAGAGCGATCTGGAGGCGGGCATCGTGCTGACCGGGTCCGAGGTGAAATCGCTCCGCCGCGGCGGGGCCAACATCGCGGAAAGCTATGCCTCGGTCGAGAATGGCGAGCTGTGGCTGATCAACGGCTACATCGCCGCCTACAAGGAAGCCGGCGTCTTCGGGCATGAGGAACGCCGCCGCCGCAAGCTGCTGGTGTCGAAACGCCAGCTGTCGGACCTGTGGAACGCCGTCCGGCGCGAGGGCATGACCATCGTGCCGCTGAAGATGTATTTCAACGACCGCGGACGGGTGAAGCTCGCCATCGGCGTCGCCAAGGGCAAGAAGCTCGCCGACAAGCGCGAGACGGAGGCCAAACGCGACTGGAACCGGCAGAAACAGCGCCTTTTGAAGCAGCAGGGCTGACCCATATCCCTTGCCCGCATCCTCCCGGAAGGCTAAGCAATCGCCTGAATACCGCCCCAAAGGCGTGATCAGGAGGGCGTGATGGCCGTGGATGACCCCAAGACACTGGTTTCGACCGACTGGCTCGAAGCGCATCTGCATGACCCGGATCTGCGGATTCTGGATGCAAGCTGGTTCATGCCCGGTTCGGACAGGAATGCGAAGGCCGCCTTCGCCGCCGGGCATATCCCCGGTGCGCGGTTCTTCGACATCGACGAGATCGCGGATACCCGCTCCTCGCTGCCGCATATGGCGCCGCCACCGGAAAAGTTCATCTCGCGCCTGCGGGCGATGGGCGTGGGCGACGGCCATCAGGTGGTGATCTACGATCAGAGCGGCATCTTCTCCGCCCCGCGGGCATGGTGGACCTTCCGCCTGATGGGCAAGACGGATGTGGCCGTGCTCGACGGCGGCCTGCCGAAATGGCTGGCCGAGGGGCGCCCGGTCGACGCCCTGCCCCCGGTCATCAAGGACCGGCACATGACCGTGAACCGCCAACCGCAGCGCGTGCAGGACGTGACGCAGGTGGCCCGCGCCTCGAAGCTCGGCGATCATGAAATCGTCGATGCCCGCGCGCATGACCGCTTCACCGGATCGGTGCCCGAACCGCGCCCCGGCCTGCGCTCGGGCCATATTCCGGGGGCGAAGAACCTGCCCTTCGGTCAGGTCCTCAACCCCGACGGCACGATGAAATCCCCCGACCAGATCCGCGCGGCCTTTGAATCCGCGGGCGTCGATCTGTCGAAACCCGTCATCACCAGCTGCGGGTCGGGCATCACCGCCTCGATCCTCGCCTTCGCGCTGGAACGCGCGGGCCATCACGACTGGTCCGTCTACGACGGATCCTGGGCCGAATGGGGCATGTACAACGACCTCAAGGTCGCCACCGGAGAAGCATGATGCTCAATGCCCTCAAACCGCAGGCGCCGGACAAGATCCTCGCGCTGATGGGGATGTTCCGCGACGATCCGCGCCCGGGCAAGATCGACCTCGGCGTCGGCGTCTACAAGGATGCGCAGGGCCTCACGCCCGTCATGCGCGCCGTCCGTGCCGCCGAAAAGCGGATCTGGGAAGACGAAACCACCAAGACCTATACCGCGCTGGCGGGCGAACCGGCCTTTCACGCGGCGATGGCGGATCTGGTGCTCGGCTCCGACTATCCCAAGGATCGGCTGTCGGCCCTGCAGACCGTGGGCGGCACCGGCGCCTGCCGCATGGGGTTCGAGCTCGCACGTCTCGCCAATCCGGGCGCCACGGTCTGGACCTCGGATCCGACATGGCCGAACCACCTGTCGATCCTCGATTACCTCGGCATGGCGCATCGCCCCTACCGCTATTTCGACGCCGCGACCCGCAGCGTCGATTTTCAGGCGATGCTGGCGGATCTGCAGGGACTGAAGCCCGGCGACGTCGTGCTGCTGCACGGCTGCTGCCACAACCCGACCGGGGCGAACCTGACGGCGGATCAATGGCTGGCCATCGCCGACCTGCTGGCCGCAAAGGGGGCGCTGCCGCTGATCGACCTCGCCTATCAGGGCTTCGGCGACGGTCTGGCCGAGGATGCGGCGGGCGCGCGCCTGATCGCCTCCCGCCTGCCCGAGGTGTTCATCGCCGCCTCCTGCTCCAAGAACTTCGGCATCTACCGCGAGCGGACCGGCTGCCTGCTGGTGCTCTCCGATGCCGCCGATCGCGCGGTGACGCAGGGCACGCTCGCCTGGCTCAACCGGCAGACCTATTCCTTCGCCCCAGATCACGGCGCCCGCGTGGTGACGACGATCCTGACGGACCCGGCGCTCCGCGCGGAATGGGAATCGGAACTGGAACAGGTCCGTTCGGGCATGCTGGCGCTGCGCCGGCAACTCGCGGATGAACTCCGCCTGCTGACCAATTCCGACCGTTTCGACTTTCTCGCCCGGCACCGGGGGATGTTCTCGCGCCTCGGCGCGACGCCCGAACAGGTCGAACAGATGCGCCGCGACAGCGCCATCTACATCGTCGGCGATTCCCGTATGAACATCGCCGGGCTGAACGATCAAAGCGTTCCGGTTCTGGCACGGGCGATCGTCGCGGCGGGCGTCTGACCCGCCTGCCCGCGGGGAAGGCACGGCCCTCCCCGCCTTTGCGCCCTTGAAATCGTAAGCCCGCTCACGATATTGACCGCTGAGGAGCACAGCCATGCCTGACCCATCCCGTGAAAGTCTGGGATTTCTGCTGATCGACGCGGGCCGGGCGGTGCGCCGCCGGTTCGAACTGCGCGCGGCGGAGCTTGGCCTCAGCGCCGCGCAATGGCGGGTGATCGCGCAATTGCACAGACATGGCCCCCTGCCGCAGGCGCGACTGGCCGAATACATGGAAATCGAGCCGATCTCCGTCTCGCGTCTGGCCGAACGGATGGAAAAGGCCGGCTGGATCCGGCGCGAGGCGGACCCCCACGACCGGCGCATCAAGCTCGTCGCCCCCACCGACAAGGCGACAGCCGCCTTTGCCGAGGCACGATCCATCGCCGACGCCCTTTATGCCGATGCGCTCGCCGGGACGCCCCCCGGAACGCGCGAAACGCTGATCGCCATCCTGAAGGCGATCACGAACAACCTCAGCCCCGGCACAGATCATGACTGACGAACCCGAGAAGACCGAGAAGAAGAAGTCCCCCCGGAAACTGCTGATGGCCGCGCTGCCTCTGGTGATCGTCGCCGGCGGGCTGTGGTTCTGGCTGTCCTCCGGCCGGTATGAAAAGACCGACAACGCCAATTTCCAGCAGGCCCGCATCGTTGTCGCCTCGGAACTGTCGGGCCGGGTCAGCGATGCCTATGTGACCGACAGCCAGACGGTCACCGCCGGAACGCCGCTGTTCCGGGTCGATCCGCAGCCCTATGACCTCGCGCTCGCGCAGGCCGAGGCGGCGCTGGCGCAGGCCCGGCTCGGGGTCGAACAGCTCCGCGCCAGCTATCGCCAGTCGCTCGCGCAGCAAAAGGCCGAGCAGGACAGCCTGAGCTACTACGAAAGCGAACTGAAGCGTCAGCAGGCGCTGAGCGGCCGTGGTGCCGGGACCGAGGCGCTTCTGGACAGCGCGCGCCACAATGCCAATGCCGCCCGAGAATCGCTGGCCGCCGCGCAGCAGGCGGCCGAGGCGGCGCTGGCCGCCCTTGGCGGCAATGCCGAAATCATCACCGACGACCATCCCAGCGTGCGCGCCGCCATCGTCGCCCGCGACAAGGCGGCCTATGACCTGACGCTCGCCACGGTGAAGGCCCCGGCGGACGGGATCGTCTACAAGGCCGACAGCTTCAAACAGGGGCAGTTCGTGTCCGCGGGCGCCACCCTGTTCACCCTCGTCGAGACCGGCGACAGCTGGGTGACGGCGAATTTCAAGGAAACCCAGATCGACCGGATGCGCCCCGGCCAGACCGCCACAATCCGCTTCGACGGCCTGCCGGGCCGCAAGTTCGAGGCGGTGATCGAATCGATCGGCGCCGGAACGGGGGCCGAGTTTTCGGTCCTGCCCGCGCAGAACGCCACCGGCAACTGGGTCAAGGTCACCCAACGGGTCCCGGTCAAGCTGCGTTTCACCGAGGGCAGCGACCTGACCGGCCTGCGCACCGGCCTGTCGGCCGAGGTGACCGTCGACACCCGCGCCGCCACCCGGCTCGACCAGCTGATTTCGCGTGCCGAGGGCGGCACCGTGAAGGAGTGACCCCATGTCCGGATCCGCCCCACTGGTCGAGGTCCGGCGGCACGGCCTGATCACCCTGTCGCTGATGCTGGCGACGATCATGCAGGTGCTCGACACCACCATCGCCAATGTCGCGCTGCCCTCGATGCGCGCCGATCTGGGCGCCTCGGCGGATACGATCAACTGGGTGCTGACCTCCTACATCGTCGCCGCCGCCATCGCCACGCCGCTGACCGGCTGGATGTCGGAACGGTTCGGCCGGCGCGAGGTGTTCATCGTCTCGACCATCGGCTTCGTCGTCACCTCGATGCTCTGCGGCATCGCCTGGAACATCGAATCGATGGTGTTCTTCCGCATGGTGCAGGGCCTGTTCGGCGCCGCCATCGTGCCGCTGTCGCAGACCTTCCTGCTGGACATCAACCCGCCCGAGAAGCACGGGCAGGCGATGGCGCTCTGGGGCGCGGGGATCATGATCGGGCCGATCATCGGGCCGACGCTCGGCGGTTACCTGACCGACACGCTCAACTGGCGTTGGGTGTTCTACATCAACGTGCCGCTCGGGGCGCTGGCGCTGACGGGCTGCCTGCTGTCCCTGCCGGAGATGCCCCGGCGCATCCGGCGCTTCGACTTCATCGGCTTCGCGGCGCTGGCGATCGGCGTCGGGTCGCTGCAACTGATGCTCGACCGCGGCGGCGAGGTCGACTGGTTCAACGCCGTCGAGATCTGGATCGAGCTGGCGCTGGCGCTCTGCGGCTTCTGGGTCTTCGTCATCTGGATCATGGGGGTGGAACATCCGTTCCTCGACCCAAAGATGTTCCGCGACCGGAATTTCGTGCTCGGGCTGATCTTCATCTTCATCGTCGGGATCATCCTGCTGGCGTCGCTGGCGTTGCTGCCGCCGATGCTGTCGGGGATCTTCGGCTATCCGGTCATCACCACCGGGCTGGTCATGGCGCCGCGCGGTGTCGGCACGATGATCACCATGATTCTGGCCGGGCGGCTGGTGCGCGTCGTCGATCCGCGCCTGATGGTGGTGGCGGGGCTCTTGCTGACGGCGTGGTCGTTGCAGATCATGACCGGCTTCGGCCCCGAGATGGATTCGCACCTGATCATCGTGTCTGGCCTCGTGCAGGGCTTCGGGCTGGGGCTGGTGTTCGTGCCGCTGTCCACCGTCGCCTTCGCCACGATCGAGGCGCGCTTCCGGGGCGACGCCACGGCGCTGTTCAGTCTGGTGCGCAATATCGGCTCCTCCATCGGGATCTCGGTGGTGACGCTGCTGCTGACGCGCAATACGCAGATCAACCATGCGGAACTGGCGCAGAGCATCTCGGCCTACGATCCGAACTTCTCGGCGCTGACCGGGGGATCCCTTGCCGGCACGATCCGCGCGATCGAGATGCAATATGGCGAGGGTGCCTTCTGGACGATGATCAACCAGATCGTCACGCAGCAGGCCTCGATGATCGGCTATATCGACGACTTCAAGGCGATGATGTGGATGACGCTGGCGGCGATCCCGCTTGTCGTGTTCCTCCGCCGTCCCGGTGCGCGCGAGGCCGGAACCGCCGCCGCCCAGCATATCGACTGACATGAAAAGGCCCGGGGGTTTCCCGGGCCTTTCCGTTTCGTCCTTCTGTGAAGAATCACAGGTGGTAGGCGCTTTCGCCATGCGAGGTCTGGTCAAGGCCCTGACGCTCGTCATCCGCGGAAACGCGCAGCCCCACGATCACGTCGGTGATCTTGTAGAGGATGAACGACACCACCACGCCCCAGACGATCGTCACGGCGACCGACTTGATCTGCACCCAGACCTGGGCGCCCATCGTCACGCCTTCCTCAAAGCCCACGCCGCCAAGCGACGGAGCCGCGAAGACGCCGGTCAGGATGGCGCCGACGAAGCCCGCGACACCGTGGATGCCGAAGACGTCGAGGCTGTCGTCATAGCCGAACTTGTTCTTCACCACGGCGACGAAGAAGAAGGAGATGATCGAACCGATCGCGCCGAGGAAGATCGCGCCGACCGGGCCGACGAAGCCGGCGGCCGGGGTGACGGCCACGAGACCGGCGATGACGCCCGAGCAGGCACCAAGCGCCGAGGCCTTGCCGCGCGTCAGGGTTTCCACGAGGCACCAGGCCAGCGTCGCACCGGCGGTCGCGGTGAAGGTGTTCAGCATCGCCAGCGAAGCGCTACCGTCAGCGGCGGCAGCCGAACCGGCGTTGAACCCGAACCAGCCGACGAACAGGATCGACGTGCCGATGAAGGTCAGCGGCAGCGAATGCGGCGCCATCAGATCCTTGCCCAGGCCGATGCGCGGCCCGATGACATAGGCACCGACCAGCGCGGCGATACCGGCGTTGATGTGAACCACGGTGCCGCCGGCGAAGTCCATCACGCCCCAGGTCCCGAACAGACCGCCGCCCCAGGCCATGTGGGCGATCGGGAAGTAGACGAAGGTCACCCACAGCGCGCAGAACAGCACCGCGCCCGACAGCTTCACACGTTCGACGAAGCCGCCGATGATCAGCGCGGGGGTCAGCGCCGCGAAGGTCATCTGGAAGGCGATGAACAGATATTCCGGGATCGTGCCCGAAAGCGAATCGGCGGTCACGCCGGACAGGAAGACCTTGCCGAAGCCGCCGAAGAACATGCCTTCCGACGGGCCGAAGGCAAAGGAATAGCCGTAGACGACCCAGATCACCATCACGGTGCAGGCGATCAGGGCGGTCTGGACGATCAGCGACAGCGCGCTTTTGGCGCGCACGAGGCCCGAATAGAACAGCGCGATGCCCGGGAAGATCATGAAGGCCACGAGGGCCGTCGACATCAGCATCCACGCGGTATCACCGCTGTCGATGGTGTCGACCACGGCTTCGACCACCTCGGCGTCCTGCGCCAGCGCCGGCAGCGCCGCGAGGGCAAACGCCGAAGCGAGCCCCGTAATCATTGAGAGTTTTTTCATTTCGTTCACATCCCCTGAGCGTTTCCTAGAGCGCGTCGTCGCCGGCTTCGCCGGTCCGGACCCGGACAGCCTGCGCCACGTCGAGCACGAAGATCTTGCCGTCGCCGATCTTGTCGGTCTTCGCCGCTTTCAGAATCGTATCGACAACCTCGTCTGCCAGCGCATCGGGCACGACGATTTCCAGTTTGACCTTCGGCACGAAATTGACCGCGTATTCTGCTCCGCGGTAAATTTCGGTGTGGCCCGACTGAGCACCGAAGCCCTTGATTTCCGTCACCATCATGCCGCGCACGCCGATTGCGGTAAGCGCCTCGCGCACCTCTTCGAGCTTGAACGGCTTGACTGCTGCAATGATCAGTTTCACTGGATATCCCTTCTCTATAGGTCAGCAGCGTTGATGCCAGTACGGGCACCGCACGCCGCATCAAGGCGCCCAAGGCGCGTTCCAGACAAGCTATGTGGCCCTTTTAGATGCGAACTGCCTGTCCTTCAGTCACTTATGGCGCGGTTTTTTAGGCAATACGCGCAAATAACAGGCACGTTGCGGACGGAAACGTGAACGCTTCCCGCTCCACAAATATGTGCTTTGCCTGTAAGTTGTCATGAAACACAAGAACGGATCGGGCAATGGCGGAAACAGGCGGGCGGCACAGGTCGCTGGTGGCGGACAGGCGTCCCGCCGCCACCACGTCGTCGAAAGGCAAGAAGGCGGCGAAACCTGCGCCGGCGCGCACAGGCTCCGGCGGGCCGCGCAAGCCGAAGCGCGGCCTGATCTCGGGCGCGCTGGTCGGACTGATGCAGCTTTTCTACCGGGTCATCTGGGGCATCGCCTGGCGCACGACGACGGTGGTGCTGCTGATTCTGGGCGTGGCGACCTTCTACTTCTTTTCGCAACTGCCGGAATATACCGCGCTGCTGGACGGGCGGAACCGCGGCTCGGTCACCATGTATGACCGCCACGGCGAGGTCTTTGCCTGGCGCGGCGAAACCTATGGCGGCAATGTCACCGCCGACAGCGTCTCGCCCAACCTGCGCAACGCCATCATCGCGACCGAGGACCGCCGCTTCTACAACCACCTCGGCGTCTCGCCGCGCGGCGTCGCCTCGGCGGTGCGGATCAACCTTTCGCAGGGGCGCGGCCCGCTGGAAGGCAACGGCGGCTCGACCATCACGCAGCAGGTGGCGAAACTCCTGTGCCTCGGCGTGAAATACGATCCGAAGCAATGGAAGACCGAGGCCGCCTATGAAAACGACTGCCGCTCCGGCGGTGTGTGGCGCAAGGTGAAGGAAATTCCCTACGCGCTGGCGATGGAATTCAAATACACCAAGTCGCAGATCCTGACGATCTACCTGAACCGCGCCTATCTGGGCGCCGGGGCGCGCGGGTTCGAGGCCGCGGCGCAACGCTATTTCGGCGTTCCGGCCAGGGACGTGAACCCGAGCCAGGCGGCGATGCTGGCCGGGCTGCTGAAGGCGCCCTCGCTCTATGCGCCGACGAACAACCTGAAACGCAGCCAGGACCGGGCGGCGACGGTGCTGGCGCTGATGCACGAACAGAACTACCTGACCGATGCGCAATATGCCGAGGCGCTCGCCCATCCAGCCACGCTGTCCGACGCCGCACAGGCCCGCGCCGGCGGCTATTTCGCCGACTGGGTGATGGACAGCCTGCCCGAATTCCTCGCCAAGGGCACGACCGAGGACGTCCGGATCGAGACGACGCTGGACCAGCGCCTGCAGATCGCCGCCGAACAGGCCCTGCAGGACGTGTTCGAGCGCAAGGTGAAGGACAGCTCCGCCGCCGAGGCCGCGGTCATCGTCATGTCCTCGGACGGAGCGGTGCGGGCGATGGTCGGCGGGCGCAAGACCAAGGTCTCGGGCGCGTTCAACCGCGCGACGCAGGCGATGCGGCAGACCGGCTCGACCTTCAAGCCCTTCGTCTATGCGGCGGCGCTGGATCTGGGCTGGACGCCCGACACGCAGGTTCTGGACGCGCCGCTGACGATCAACGTCAAGGGTTCCGGGCCGTGGTCGCCGAAGAACTACACCAACAACTATCGCGGCTCGATCCCGCTGTGGCTGGCGCTGGCGCATTCGATCAACACCGCGACGGTGCGCGTGGCGCAATCGGTGGGGCTGGATGCCGTGCGCAAGGTGGCAACGGATTTCGGCTTCGCCTCCAGTCTGGCGGCGGGACCTGCGGTGGCGCTTGGCGTGTCGGAATCGACGCTGCTGGAAATGACCGGCGCCTATGCGGGGATCCTGAACGGCGGCTCCTCGGTCAAGCCCTACGGGCTGACGGAGCTGAAGCTCAAGGGCGACGACGCGCCCCTCTTCGGCGCGGACGGCGGCATCGGCGAGCGGGTGATTTCCGAAAAGGCCGCGCGCGAGCTGATCTGGATGATGCGGCAGGGCGTCTTGCAGGGCACCAGCCGCCGCGCCGACCTGAAGGGGCATGAGGTCGCGGGCAAGACCGGCACCACGCAGGCCGCGCGCGACGCCTGGTTCATCGGCTTCACCGCCGATTACGTCACCGGCGTCTGGATGGGCTATGACGACAACCGCCCGCTGACCGGCGTCACCGGCGGCGGCCTGCCCGCCGAGATCTGGCACGAGGTGATGACCCGCGTCGAGGCGGGCGAGCCATCGACCCCGCTGCCGATGGCCGATCCCTCGGAATGGCGCGGCATGGGCGCACCCGCCGGCCCGAACGCGACCCCCGGGGAGGCATGGCAGGCCGGCGATCCGATCCCCGAGGGCGGCGTGCCGGTTGTCAACGGACAGCTGGTGAAGCCCGCCCCCGCGCCGAAGAAGCAGGAAACCCTCGGCGACAAGATCAACGACCTGCTGCAATCGCTGACGCAATAGCCCAAAGCAAAAGGCGCGGCCCCTGCGGACCGCGCCTTTCCGTTTCCGTGCGGACCGATCAGCTCGCCTTGTTCAGCACCGCGATCAGCCCGTCGATGTTGCCCCGTTGCTGGTCCAGCATCGCGCCGATCTCCGTCCGTTCCGAGGCGAGCATGTTCACCCCCTCGACGATGATGTTGAAGAACAGGTTCTTGCCGGAACGGTCCGACACCTGCCACTGCACCTGGAAGGGCTGCTGCCCCGGCAGGTGGGCGACCGAGGCCACCTCGTAGAAGGTCTTGACCTGCCGCGAACCCTGCACCTCGAACTTGGCGCCCTTGAACTCGCGGAAGCGCTGCCCGTATTTCCGCGACAGATAGCCACGGAAGGCGGTGGTGAAGGCGCTCATCTGCGCGGGCGTCGCCTGACGCGCCGCCGGGCCAAGCGCCGAACGCGCGATCGTCGGCACGTCGGCATATTTGTTGAAGATCGCCTCGAACTGCGAATAAAGCGCCGGGCCGGTGCGGCCGGACGCGATGGCGGCATTGACGTCATTGACCGCCTGCGTGATCAACGCCGAGGCCTGCGCGTTGTCGAGCGCGGCGAAAGCACCTTTCGGCATCGCCAGCAGCACGGCTCCGGCCAGCGCCGAGGCCATGAAGGCCCGGCGACCGGCGCGCGGCTCAGTTGTCGGGATCGGAATAAGGGTCCCAGGCATCTGCATCGTTGTTCTCCTGTCCTGCCAGGTGGTAGCGCCGGTTCTGCAGATACAGCAGGCGCGCCTGCGCATAGCTGTCGGCACTGTCATAAAGGATGGATTCGACCGCATCCCCGTAGATCTTCCGGTCAGCGGCCTTGCCGGCGACCTGCGCCGTCGTCGCCCCGACGGCATCCGATCCGCGGAAGACCGAGCCGACGGGATTCATCACGATATCGACCGCCGTCCCGATGGCGTCGCGCGTCGTCGAGGGACCGTAGAAGGGCAGCTCGACATAGGAGCCTTCGTGCACCCCCCAGACCGCCAGCGTTTCCCCGAAATCGGTGTATTCCGCCGGCAGGCCGAAGGCCGCGCCGGCCGGGTCGAAGATTCCGGCGATGCCGATCGTCGAGTTCAGCAAGAACCGGAAGGTGTTCTTCACCGCCGGTTCCGGCCGCCCCTGAAGCACGGAGTTGACGACCTTCCCCGGCAGCCCGAGGTTCGATCCCACGTTCGACACCGACCGCGTGAAGCGGTTGTCGATCGACCGCGGCTTGCCCGGCGGCGCCTTGAAGACGACTTCGTCGAAGCCCTTGTTGAACGCATGGATGCTGCGGTTGCTGCTTTCATAGGGATCGTCGATTCCGGACGGTTGCGGGGTCTGCACGCCACAGCCGCCAAGAGCGACCGCCGTGATCACCGCTCCGCACAATCCCTTGCCCAACATTCGCATCCTCGCCCGGCTATCCGGCGCCGGACCTTGCCGGAACGCCCCCTCGCTTCGTGATCGGGACATGACCCCGCCGCATAGCATTAAGGGCGCGATGACGGAGAAACAAGGCGAGCCGGGTGCAAAAACCAATCGGGTGTCATCAAAATGGCATGATACCTGCGCTGATATGGGGATCGAAAATGCCCACGCCACGAGGCTTTCCCGATGCGCTGCATGCCCTTGCGGATTTCCCGCGCCGGGGCGGCGGGAATCCGCAGTCCGTCCTTGATTTTCCGCAAATGCGGATCACACTCATCTTTAGGTGACCAGCGCACCGACCACCCGAACCCTGGAGGCGCCGATGGAAATCCTGCCCGAACACCTGATCGAGAAGCTCCGTTCCGCCGAACAGAAGACCAGCCGGCGCCGCGCCCGCCTGCGGATCCGCACCGAGGATCAGGTCTGGCCGGTGCTGCACCGCGGCCAGGACTATCTGGTGCTGGACGCGGCCGACATCTCGCATCTGCGCGGGCTCGTGGATCTTTACGATGGCGGGCGCCACCTGTCGACGCTGCTGATCGTCGCCTCGGAAATCGAGGGGGACGATCTGATCTGCACCGTGAAGCGCGAAACCCCCGTGCAGGATCACGCCGCGCTGGATTTCGCGCGCGAGGAAAACGCTCCCCTCGCCCTGATCCCGCGATACTGAGCGCGCGCTCCTGAACCCGGAGGCAGCAGGGGGCGCCGCCCCCTCTTTGCCTGACAGCAAATTCACCCCCGGGATATTTATGGAAAGATGAAATGAAAAGTCGCCGTCCGGTCGGCCCCGAATGCCTTTTGAGGCCGCGGGGCCGGGATTTGCGAACCGGCTTTCTTCTCTCATCTTTCCATATATCCCCGGATGAGGCGGCATCCTTCCAGTGGAAGGATGTCCCGCCGAATGCGCGGCACGCGCGAGGGGGCTGGCCCCTTGCACCATCCCCTGGCGCCCCGATCCCGATCCTGAAGGGTCAGGGACGGATCTCGACCACGGTGCCGATCGGCGTGGCGGCGAACAGTTCGGCGATCCGCGCATCGGCCAATGCGATGCAGCCCGCCGTCCAGTCGCCGGGCAGGTTCTCGCCTTCCGGACGCTCGTTCGGCTGGCCGTGCAGGAAGATGTCTCCACCCGGGCTTACTCCCGCCGCGCGGGCGCGGGCGCGATCCTCGGGGCGCGGATAGTCCAGTCCCAGCGACAGGTGATAGGCGCTGGCCGCATTGCGCCGGTCGATGTGATAAAACCCCTCGGGCGTGCGGCCGTCACCTTCGCGCGCCTTGTGCCCCTCGGGCGCGAAGCCGAGCGCGACGGGCCAGACCCTTTCGGCGCGATCCCCCACATAGACGGTCATCCGGCGCAGGGATTTCTCGACCACGATCCGGCTGACCGCGCCGCTCAGCGGTGCTTCCGCCACGGGTGGCGCGGGGGGCAGCGGGCGGAACATGATCCAGACCCCGATCGCCAGCGCGATCAGCGTCAGGACGGAAAACAGCTCCGCCAGCCTGCGCACCCCCCGCCTGCGCACCTATTGCAGATCGCCGAAGGCGCGGGTCAGGCGGGCGACGGCCTCCTCGACCCGGGCGCGCGGGGTGGCGAGGTTGAAGCGCAGCCAGCCCTCGCCCCCATTGCCGAAGGTCGGGCCGTGGTTCGCGGCGATCTTCGCCTGGCTTTCCACCCGGGCGGTGAATTCCTCCTGCGTCATGCCGGTGCCGGAAAAATCGACCCAGGCCAGATAGGTGGCCTCCAGCGGCATCGAGCGCAGCCCCGGAATGGCATTCACCCCCGCGTCGAAGATCTTCCGGTTGCCGTCCAGATAGGCCACCAGCGCATCGACCCATTCCGCCCCTTCGGGGCTGTAGGCCGCCGTCGCCATCGCCAGCCCGAAGCTGTTCGGCGACAGGCCAAGCGCCGCCATCCGCCCGGCGAATGCCGCGCGCAGGTCGGGATCGGCGATGATGACATTGCCCGAATGCGTGCCCGCGATGTTGAAGGTCTTGGTCGTCGCCGTCATCATCACCACGGGATAATCCGTGACATTGGCCATGACCGTATGGTGATGCCCCGGCATCACCAGATCGTGGTGGATCTCGTCCGAGACCAGCACCAGATCATGCCGCCGCGCGAAATCGGCCACGGCCTTCAACTCCCCGGGCGTCCAGACCCGGCCGCCCGGATTGTGCGGCGAACACAGGATCAGCATCTTGGCCGAGGCATCGACGATCCCCTCCCAGGCGTCGAAGTCCATCTCGTAGCGGCCATCGACGTTCTTCAGCGGACATTCCACCACCTTGCGCCCCGCCGCGCGGATCACCCGCGCGAAGGCGTGGTAGACCGGCGTCATCAGCACCACCCCGTCGCCCGGCCGGGTGAAGGCATCGACGCAGACCGCCGTTCCGTTGACCAGCCCGTGGGTGGTGAAGATCCAGTCATCCTCCACCTGCCAGCCGTGCCGGTTCGCCATCCACCACCGGATCGCGGCGTTATAGGCGCGGTTGTCGCCCCAATAGCCGTAGATGCCCTGCCGGGTCATCGCGACCAGCGCCTCCTGCACACAGGCGGGGGGACGGAAATCCATGTCCGCCACCCACATCGGAATGCCGTCGCGGGGGCTGACTCCGAAAACCCGCTCCATATCGTCCCACTTGTTGGAATGGGTGCCGATGCGGTCGATGATCTCGTCGAAGTCCGGTTGCTGGGTCATCATGGTCGTCCTTGTTTCGTCGCCCCCTATTGACCACGCAGCGCGGGCTGCTGCAAACCCGCATTTGTGCCCCGCACAAGACCCCGACCCATTGCACGCAAGCCGGGCTTCGCCTAAATCTTGGTCATGACAATCCGCCCTATCATCATCCACCCCGACCCCCGGCTGAAGAAGCTTTGCGCCCCCGTCGCCTCCGTCGACGACGAAATCCGCAAGCTGGCCGACGACATGCTCGCCACGATGTACGAAGCGCCGGGCGTTGGCCTCGCCGCGCCGCAGGTCGGCGTGCTCAAGCGCCTGTTCGTCATGGACTGCGTGAAGGACAAGGACGCCGCGCCGCATCCGATGGTGCTGATCAACCCCGAGATCACCTGGACCTCGGAAGAGACGAACACCTATGAGGAAGGCTGCCTCTCGATCCCCGACCAATATGCCGAGGTGACCCGCCCCAAGGAAGTTCGCTTCCGCTGGCTCGGCCTTGACGGCAAGACGCATGAGGAACAGTTCGACGGCCTCTGGGCCACCTGCGTGCAGCATGAGAACGACCACCTCGACGGCAAGCTGTTCATCGACTACCTCGGCCCGCTGAAGCGGCAGATGATCACCCGCAAGATGGAAAAGCTGAAACGCGAACGCGCGCGGGCGGCGAAGGAAAAGGGCCTCGTCTGAGACGGGCAGGCCCCGCAAGGATACCCCCATGACCGTTCGCCCTTTCATCCCCTACGAAGACCGCCGCCTGCATGTCCCGGCGGAGCCGGTGGCCGCCGTCACCGAAACCGTCCGCATGCTCTGGGACGACATGATCGAGACGATGGACGCCATGCCCGGCGTCGGCCTTGCGGCGCCGCAGATCGGGATCATGATGCGGCTCGCCGTGGTCGATGCCTCGGACAAGCGCGGTCAGGCGGTGCGGATGGCCAATCCGGAGCTGCTGCACGCCTCGACCCAGACGCGCAAGCATGACGAGGCCTCGCCCAACATCCCCGGCATCTCGGCGATCATCGAGCGGCCCCGCGCCGTGACGGTGCGATTCCTCAACGATCAGGGAGAGATCGAGGACCGCGATTTCGTCGGCCTCTGGGCGACCTCGGTGCAGCACCAGATCGACCACCTGAACGGCATGACCTATCTGGACCATCTGTCGCCCCTGCGCCGCAAGATGCTGCTGCAGAAGGCGAAGAAACTGGCAAGGAGGTAGGGATGCGCGTGATCTTCATGGGAACGCCGGAATTTTCCGTCCCGGTGCTCGAGGCGCTGGCCGCGCGGCACGAGATCGCCGCCGTCTATTCCCAGCCGCCCCGCCCCGCCGGTCGCGGCAAGAAGGATCGCCCCTCGCCCGTCCATGCGCGGGCGGAGGAACTGGGCCTGCCGGTGCGCACCCCGCGCAACCTGAAATCGGCCGAGGATCGCGCCGCGCTTGCCGCCCTCGATGCGGATGTGGCGGTGGTGGTGGCCTATGGGCTGATCCTGCCGCAGGCGGTGCTGGACGCGCCGCGGCAGGGCTGCCTGAACATCCACGCCTCGCTGCTGCCGCGCTGGCGCGGCGCCGCGCCGATCCACCGCGCGATCATGGCGGGCGATACGGAAACCGGCATCTGCGTCATGCGGATGGAGGCGGGGCTGGACACCGGCCCCGTCCTGTTGCGCGAGGCGACGCCGATCGGCCCGACCGACACCACCGGCGACCTGCACGACCGGCTTTCGGCGATGGGCGCGCGGATGATCATCGACGCGCTCGACCGGCTGCCCGACCTGATCGCGCAGCCGCAGCCCGAAACCGGCGTCACCTATGCGGCCAAGATCGACAAGGCCGAGGCGCGGATCGACTGGTCCCGCCCGGCGGCGGAACTCGTGCGCCACATCAATGGCCTGTCCCCCTTCCCCGGCGCCTGGTGCGAGATCCACGGCGAAAGGATCAAGCTGCTGCGCGCCGCCCCCGCCGAAGGCGCCGCCCCCCCGGGCACGGTGCTGCACGATTTCACCATCGCCTGCGGAACCGGCGCGCTCACCGTCCTCGAAGCCCAACGCGAGGGCAAGCGTCCCCTTCCCGTGGCGGATATCCTGCGCGGCCTGACGCTCCCGGACCTGCTCTGATCTTCATTCTTCCATAAATATCCCGGGGGAGCGTGGTACACGCGGGGGCAGAGCCCCCTTTGCCCCGCCCCACACAGGCCGTAAGATGCGGCACGAGCGGAGATGACCCATGCCCCTTCTGGCCCTCATCATCATCGGCGCTGCGGCGGGCTTCATCGCCACCCGCATGATGCGGATGGAAACGAATATCCCCACGACCATCGCCATCGGCGTGATCGGAGCGATCATCGGCGGGCTGACGCTGCGCTTCCTGCTCACGCTCATGGGCTGGGCGGCGGGCTTCGTCGGTGCGGTGCTCGGCGCGCTCGTGCTGCTGTGGCTGTGGCGCACCTACGGGCCGCGTCGCTAGATGCGCGGCCTGCTCCTTGGCCTTGCCGGCACGGCGACGACGCGGCTTGGCCTGTGGCTCGCCGCGATTGCCTTCTGGCTGCTGATGCGGCCGGGCGGATGGGCCGTTCTGGCGGCGGCGGTGCTTGTGGGAGTGAAGCTGTTCCCCGCCCCCGCCGGTAATTGATACCCTTCCCCGCCGCCGGGCCCTATACTCGGCCCTGTTTCCGGAGGTGCCATGTATTTCGAAGATTTCATCGGCGACAACGCCATCCTGATCGCCATCGCGATCTTCCTGATCCTCGCGGTCTTTCTGGGCGTGCGCATTGTGCCGCAATCGGAAAAGCACGTGGTCGAGCGTTTCGGCCGCCTGCATGCCGTTCTGGGGCCGGGGATCAACTTCATCGTGCCCTTCCTCGACCGGGTCGCGCATCGGGTATCCGTCCTTGAACGGCAGCTGCCCACCAGTCGGCAAGATGCGATCACCGCCGACAACGTGCTGGTGCAGGTGGAAACCTCGGTCTTCTATCGCATCATCGAGCCGGAAAAGACCGTCTACCGCATCCGCGACGTGGATGGTGCCATCGCCACCACCGTCGCCGGCATCGTCCGCGCCGAGATCGGCAAGATGGAACTGGACGCGGTGCAGTCGAACCGCTCCAGCCTGATCGCCACGATTCAGGAAAACCTCGCCAACATGGTCGACGACTGGGGGATCGAGGTCACGCGGGTCGAGATCATCGACGTCAACCTCGACGAGGCCACCCGCGCCGCGATGCTGCAACAGCTCAACGCCGAACGCGCCCGCCGCGCCCAGGTGACCGAGGCCGAGGGCCGCAAGCGCGCCGTCGAACTGTCCGCCGACGCCGACCTTTACGCCGCCGAGCAGCAGGCCAAGGCCCGCCGCGTCACCGCCGATGCCGAGGCCTACGCCACCTCCGTCATCGCCGAGGCGATCGCGAAAAACGGCCTTGAGGCGGCGCAGTTTCAGGTGGCGCTGAAACAGGTCGAGGCGCTGGCCGAGGTCGGCCGCGGCGCGGGCAACCAGACGGTGCTGCTGCCCTCGGCGGCGCTGGATGCGTTCCGCGATGCCTTCGGCCTGCTGAAGGGCAAGGCGTGATGCTCTGGCTCCAGCCCTGGGTGTGGATTGTCGCGGGGGTGGTTCTGGCGCTGCTGGAGATGCTGCTGCCCGGTTTCTACCTGCTCGGCTTTGCCATCGGCGCGATCGTGACCGGCGTGCTGGCGTGGGCCGGGCTGATCGCCACCCTGCCCGCCATGCTCTTCACCCTCGCCATCGCGGCGGTGGCGGCATGGCTCGCCCTGCGCCGCATCGCGGGCGTGCGCCGGGGGCAGAAGACGCTCTGGCACCGCGACATCAACGAGGATTAGGGAGCGGATGTTCGGGCGGACAGGGCGCAGGGGGCCAGCCCCCTCTTGGCCTGCGGCCAATTCACCCCCGGGATATTTATGGAAACACGAAAGGGAGAGATTGCGGAAGCGCGCGTTCAGATAGCCAGCCCAGCAATGAAGGCCCGGAGCAGGTTCCGACCTTCCGGCCAGTCGCCCAGCCCGCTCGCGCTGTTGATATGGCCGCGCGCGCCGATCCCGACGATCCCGGCACCCCAGTCCGCCGCATAGCGGTGCTGCCGGTCGAGGGTCGCATAGGGGTCGTTGGAACTCGCCACGATCAGCGCCGGAAAGCCGAGCCGCCCCTGCGGCACAGTGACGAAGCCCGGCGCCTCGGCGCGCGGGAAATCCGGTGCCTCGGGATCGGGCGGCGCGACCAGAAAGGCGCCCGCGACCGAGCGGCCGGGAAGCGCGCTCCATTGCGCGACGAGGAGGCAGCCGAGGCTGTGCGCGACAAGAACGGTTGGCCCCTGCGCCTCCTCGACGGCACGGTCCAGCGCCGCGATCCAGTCGTCGCTGTCCGGCCTGTCCCAGCTTGCGGGGGCAAAGCGGCGCATCTCCGGTTCCGCCTTTTGCCACAGGCTCTGCCAGTGGCCCTCGCCCGAGCCGGTATATCCCGGCAGGATGATGTAGTCGGCCATCAGATGCCCCGGATCTCAGACAGGATGGCCTGCGCCGCGGCTTTCGGATCCGCGGCCTGCCAGATCGGCCGCCCGACGACCAGATGATCCGCCCCCGATTTCAGCGCCGAGGCGGGCGTTTCCACCCGCTTCTGGTCGTCCCGCGCCGCGCCTGCCGGGCGCACGCCGGGCGTCACGATCAGCCGGCCCGCGGCCTCGGGCAGGGCGCGGATCGCGGCCGCCTCGCGGGGCGAGGCGATCACGCCGTCCGCCCCGGCCTCGAACGCCCGGCCGGCGCGCTCGGCCACCAGATCCTGCACATCGCCTTCGCGGATCAGCGCCCCGTCCAGATCGCCGCGGTCGAGCGAGGTCAGGATCGTCACCGCCAGAACCTTCAGCCCGGTTCCCGCCGCCCCTTCCTTCGCCGCGCGGACCACATAGGGGTCGCCATGCACGGTCAGGAAATCCAGATCGTATTGCGCGATGCCGCGCACCGCCGCCTCGACCGTCGCGCCGATGTCGAACAGCTTCATGTCGAGGAAGATCCGTTTCCCCATCTCGCCCTTCAGCTCATTCGCCAGCGCGAGCCCGCCGCCCGTCAGCATGCCCAGCCCGATCTTGTAGAAGGACACGCTGTCCCCGAGCGTCCGCGCCAGATCCAGCGCGGCAATCGCATGCGGCACATCGAGGGCGACGATCAGCCGGTCGTCTGCGGGCAGGTCGGTCATGGCGGGCTCCGGGTATGAATGGGACGGGGACAAACGGACGCCTTCTGCCTCCGTCCCCGCCCGGGGTCAAGCCGCGCCCCCGGCCTGCCGTCGTTTTTCCAGAAATATCCCGGGATGAATTGGCGTCGGCACGACGCCAAGAGGGGCAGCGCCCCTTTCCGCGCACATTTTTTCAGCTTGACCCGCCCTGCCCTCTTGAAGCGCCGCGCGGAAAAACCACCTCTGAAACAAGACCCGGAGCCGGGGCATGCCGCCATCGCGGGTGCCCAACCAGCCGGGGGCTTGGAAAAGGAGAATTCCGCATGAACATGGAAAAGTTCACGGAGCGGTCGCGCGGTTTCATTCAGGCTGCCCAGACCATCGCGATGCGCGAGGGGCATCAGCGTGTCGTTCCCGAACATCTGCTCAAGGCGCTGATGGATGACGATCAGGGCCTGTCCTCGAACCTGATCCGCCGTGCCGGGGGCGAACCCCAGCGGGTACAGGAGGCCGTCGATCTGGCGGTGTCGAAGCTGCCCAAGGTGTCGGGCGGCGACGGTCAGGTCTATGTCGAACAATCGCTCGTCCGCGTGCTGGACGAGGCCGAGAAGATCGCCCAGAAGGCCGGTGACAGCTTCGTTCCCGTTGAACGGATGCTGATGGCTTTGGCCGTGGTGAACACGCGGGCGAAGGACTGCCTCGATCAGGGCGCCGTCACCGCGCAGAAGCTGAACACCGCGATCAACGACCTGCGCAAGGGCCGCACCGCCGACAGCGCCACGGCCGAAGAAGGCTATGACGCGCTCAAGAAATATGCCCGCGACCTGACCGAGGCCGCCGAGGAAGGCAAGATCGACCCGATCATCGGCCGCGACGAGGAAATCCGCCGCGCCATGCAGGTCCTGTCGCGCCGCACCAAGAACAACCCGATCCTGATCGGTGAACCCGGCGTCGGTAAAACGGCGATCGCCGAGGGTCTGGCGCTGCGTATCGTCAACGGCGACGTGCCGGAAAGCCTGCGCAACAAGAAGCTGATGGCCTTGGACATGGGCTCGCTGATCGCCGGGGCGAAATACCGCGGCGAATTCGAGGAACGGCTGAAGAGCATCCTGAAGGAGATCGAGGCCGCGGCGGGTGAGATCATCCTCTTCATCGACGAGATCCACACCCTTGTGGGTGCCGGGAAATCCGAAGGCGCGATGGATGCGGCGAACCTGATCAAACCTGCGCTGGCGCGGGGCGAGCTGCACTGCATCGGCGCGACGACGCTCGATGAATACCGCAAATATGTGGAAAAGGACGCGGCCCTTGCCCGCCGGTTCCAGCCGGTGATGGTCGAGGAACCGACGGTCGAGGATACGATCTCGATCCTGCGCGGCATCAAGGAGAAATATGAACTCCACCACGGGGTGAAGATTTCCGACTCGGCGCTGGTGGCGGCGGCGACGCTGTCGCATCGCTACATCACCGACCGTTTCCTGCCTGACAAGGCCATCGACCTTGTGGACGAGGCGGCGAGCCGTCTGCGCATGGAAGTGGACAGCAAGCCCGAGGAACTCGATGCGCTGGACCGCGAGATCCTGCAAAAGCAGATCGAGGCCGAGGCCCTGAAGAAGGAAGACGATGCCGCGTCGCGCGACCGGCTCGAAACCCTTGAAAAGGAACTGTCGGAACTGAACGACAAGGCTTCGGCGATGACCGCCAAATGGCAGGCCGAACGCGACAAGCTGGAATCGGCCCGCGACCTGAAGGGGGAACTGGACAAGGCCCGCGCCGAACTGGATCAGGCCAAGCGCGAGGGCAATTTCGCCAAGGCCGGGGAGCTGCAATATGGCCGCATCCCGGATCTGGAGAAGAAGCTCGCCGAAGCGGACCAATCCGAAGGCTCGATGGTGACCGAGGCGGTGCGCCCCGAACAGATCGCCGAGGTCGTGGAACGCTGGACCGGCATTCCGACGACCAAGATGCTGGAGGGCGAGCGTGAAAAGCTCCTCAAGATGGAGGAGGAACTGCACAAGCGCGTCATCGGTCAGGACAAGGCGATCACCGCCGTCGCGAACGCTGTGCGGCGTGCGCGGGCCGGGCTGAACGATGAGAACCGTCCGCTCGGGTCGTTCCTGTTCCTCGGGCCGACCGGCGTGGGCAAGACCGAGCTGACCAAGGCCGTGGCCGAATATCTGTTCGACGACGACACGGCGATGGTGCGGATCGACATGTCCGAGTTCATGGAGAAACACTCCGTGGCGCGGCTGATCGGTGCCCCGCCGGGATATGTGGGCTATGACGAAGGCGGCGTCCTGACCGAGGCCGTCCGTCGCCGCCCCTATCAGGTCGTGCTGTTCGACGAGGTCGAAAAGGCCCACCCGGATGTGTTCAACGTGCTGTTGCAGGTGCTGGACGACGGTCAGTTGACCGATGGTCAGGGCCGCACGGTGGACTTCAAGCAGACGCTGATCGTGCTGACCTCGAACCTCGGGTCGCAGGCGCTGAGCGAACTGCCCGAAGGCGCCGACAGCGCGCAGGCGAAGGCCGAGGTGATGCAGGCGGTCCGGGCGCATTTCCGCCCGGAATTCCTGAACCGTCTGGACGAGATGGTGATCTTCGACCGGCTGACGCGGGCCAACATGGACGGGATCGTCAAGATCCAGCTCCGTCGGCTTGAGAAACGTCTGGCGGCGCGGAAGATCACGCTCGACCTCAGCTCCGAGGCGCTGAAATGGCTGGCCGACGAAGGCTACGATCCGGTCTATGGCGCGCGTCCGCTGAAGCGGGTGATCCAGCGCAGTCTGCAGGACCCGCTGGCCGAGCTGATCCTGTCGGGCGAAGTGCTCGACGGATCGACGGTGCGGGTCACGGCGAGTGCCGACGGTCTGGTGGTGGACGGCAAGCTTGCCCCCACCGCCAAGATCCCGGAGGATGCCACCCTGCAATGACCGGCGCAGGGGGCGCTGCCCCCTCGCGGCCCCATCCTTCGGCTGGGGCCGCTCACCCCCGGGATATTTATGGAAAAACGACAGCCGGAGAACGGCTGGAAGGGGCGCGCGAGCGCCCCTTTTGATCTTTCTGCAATGCAGCATTTCCTTTGCGGGGGGTTGAGTCGCGATGCGACACCATGTCATAGGCGGGACGGGAGGTCCTGACAGGAGCCTGAAAATGAGCGAGAGCACTGCCCCCGAGGGGATGGAACTGACCCTGCGCACCCTTGCCATGCCTGCCGACACCAACGCGGCGGGGGATATCTTTGGCGGCTGGGTGATGTCGCAGATGGATCTGGCCGCGGCGATCCGCGCCAATGAACGCAGCAACGGCCGCACCGTCACCATCGCCGCGAACGAGATCGTTTTCAAGAAGCCGGTCAAGGTCGGCGACACGCTGTGCGTCTATACCGCCGTCGATCAGATCGGCCGCACCTCCATGGTCATCCGGATCGAGGTCTGGGCGCGGCGCTGCTACACCGCGCTGCGCGAAAAGGTGACAGAGGCGCGCTTCACCATGGTCGCCGTCGATGAAGACGGGCGCCCGCGTCCGGTCGACCGCAGCGAGCGCCACGCGGCGGAGTGATCCCTCGCGCAGCGCGGCGCAAGGCGCTAGACTGGTCATGTCCCTGATGCCTTGCCCCCATGCCCAGCCTGTGCCGCGATTGCCTTACCCCGTTTGATACCGCGCCGGCCCGCTGCCCGAACTGCGGCGGGCCGCGGGTGCTGTCGCATCCCGAACTGTTCTCGCTGACGATCGCGCATCTGGACTGCGACAGTTTCTATGCCTCGGTCGAGAAGCGCGACAACCCCGCCCTGTCCTCGCGCCCGCTCATCGTCGGCGGCGGCAAGCGGGGCGTGGTCTCGACCTGCTGCTATATCGCGCGGATTTCCGGCGTGCGCTCGGCCATGCCGATGTTTCAGGCGCTGAAGCTGTGCCCCGATGCGGTGGTCCTGCCGCCGCGCATGGCGCATTACGCCGCCGTCTCGCGCGAGATCCGGGCGAAGATGGAGGCGCTGACCCCGCTGATCGAGCCGCTGTCGCTGGACGAGGCCTTCCTTGACCTCGGCGGGACGGAGCGGCTGCATCACGCGCCGCCCGCCGCGCAGATGGCCCGCCTCGCCCGCGAGATCGAGGCGGAGATCGGCGTCACCGTTTCCATCGGGCTGTCGCACAACAAGTTTCTGGCGAAGATCGCCTCGGATCTCGACAAGCCGCGCGGCTTTTCGGTGATCGGCCGGGCCGAGACGGCGGATTTCCTGCGCGACAAGCCGGTGTCGCTGCTGTGGGGCGTGGGCGAGGCGACGCGGACGGTGCTGGCGCGTGCCGGGCTGCGGACATTGGCCGACCTGCGCCGCGCCGGGGAACGGCGGCTGGTCGAGCGGCTCGGCCCCTCGGGTGCGCGGCTTTACGCGCTGGCGCAGGGCGAGGATCACCGCCGCGTCACCCCCGATGCGCCGGTCAAGTCGGTGTCGAGCGAGACGACCTTCGACGAGGACATTGCCGACCGCGGCCTGCTGGAAACGCATCTGTGGCTGATGTGCGAAAAGACCGCGGCGCGGATGAAGGCGAAGGAGCTTCAGGGCCGCACCGTGACGCTGAAACTGCGTCGGGCGGATTTTTCGGCGCTGTCGCGGCAGGTGCGGCTGGATGAACCCGCGCAGCTTGCCGATACGCTGTTCCGCGCCGCGCAGGGGCTGCTGTCGGCATTGCCGGAGAAGGGGCCTTTCCGGCTGATCGGCGCGGGCTATTCGGACCTCACACCCGCCGACGGGCGCGACCCGGTGGGCGATCTGCTCGACCCGCAGGCCGGGCGCCGTGCCGGGGCGGAACGCGCGATGGATCGGATCCGCGAGAAATTCGGCAAGGATGCGATCCTGCGCGGGCGCGGCTTCACGCCGCCGGACTGATCATTCCGCCGCCATCCGCCCCGGCTCGCGCCAGATGTCCAGCAGCCTTGCCACCGCATCCTCCATCAGCGCGGCGAAGACGTCGTAGCTTTCGGACCGGATGACATGCGCCTCGTCCATGTAGAGGCCGCGGTTGATCTCGATCTGCACGACCTCGATTCCCTCGGCGGGGCGGCCATAGCGTTGAGTGATATAGGCCCCGGCAAAGGGCGCGTTGCGCGCCACCCGCAGGCCGAGCGAACTGAACACCGCCTCCACCTGCGCGGTGGTTTCGGACCGCGCGGCGACGCCGAAGCGATCGCCCAGCACGATGTCCGGGCGGCGCTCGCCCATCTGGTCCACCGCCTCGGAGGGCATCGAATGCATGTCGAACAGGATCACCCGGCCGAATCGGCGGCGCACCTCGCCCAGGAGGGCGGCGAGCACGGCGTGATAGGGGCGCCAGACGGCGGCAAGGCGGGCCTCGGCCTCGGCGCGGGGCAGCTTGCCGGCATAGATCGGGCGGTTGCCGGCGACGACGCGGGGAATCACCCCAAGCCCCGCCATCACCCGCGCCCCGCGCGGCGGCCGCAGCAACCCCTCGATCAATGCGGGGTCGAGTTCATCCTCGGCCCGGTTCAGGTCGACATAGGCGCGCGGATAGCGCGCCGCCAGAAGCGCCGCCCCCCGCGCCGGGGCCGAAGCCAGCAGATCGTCCACAAAGGCATCCTCGGAAGACCGCAGCCGCCTTTCGTCAAGGATGGAACGGCTGATCATGCCTTCCGGATAGTCCCGCCCGGAATGGGGCGAGGAAAAGATCACCGGCGCCGTCACCCGCGCCGGTCGCTGCAGGATATAGGGCAGCCTGTCGTGTTGCACGGGGGCCATGATCACTCCTTACAACGGCAGACTACACCGTTTTGATTTCCTTCCAATACCCTCTTGCAAGCCGCCCGGAGTCCTTTTATAGACCCCCAAACCGAAGAGGTTGAGCGGTTCCTCCGCCCGATCGCCAAGGTTGTGGGCGGTTAGCTCAGCGGTAGAGCACTACGTTGACATCGTAGTGGCCACTGGTTCGATCCCAGTACCGCCCACCATTCACCGCTCCCTCCGGGGGGCACATCTGTTTCAAGGCGCACGCGCGCCGCGACCAGGAGGAAGACCGATGAAGGTCCGCAACTCGCTCCGCTCGCTCAAGCAGCGTCATCGCGATTGCCAGATCGTGCGCCGCAAAGGCCGCGTCTACGTGATCAACAAGACGCAAAAGCGGTTCAAGGCCCGTCAGGGCTGATATCGCTTGCAGCGACGAATTCCGGGCCGCATGGGAAACCATGCGGCCTTTTCGTCATGGACACCCGGAGCTTTCCGAAACATCGCGGCCCTCCCCGGCTGATGCCAAGACGGCAAAGCGACCTCACGCGAAATGTGCCTCCGCCACATTCCGCCTCACCGCAGGCTTGCGCCGATGCCCCGTGTGTGATTCGATAGGGCAGTCCCTCGGAGCCCTGCCATGCTGTCCCTGATCCTGCACCGCGCGCCCACGCAGGGCTTCTACCGCGTCGATCTGACCAACAACCTGTTCGGCGAATACAGCGTCGCGCGCGAATGGGGGCGGCAGGGGCGCAGCCTCGGCCTGCGCATCCGCCTTTACGGCAACCTGCGCGAGGCGGCACAGGCCGCCGACCACTGGCGCAGGGGGGCCCAACGCCGCGGCTATTCCCTGACCGAGGAATACGTTGCCGGTCCCCGGCCAAGCTGAAACCGCCCTCGGGGCAGTCTCCCATTCATCTTTCCGAAAATATCCCGGGGGTGAGGCCGAAGGCCGAGGGGGCGGCGCCCCCTTTCCCACCCATCCGCCAGCACCAACCGCGCCCGGAAACCACCCCCTAGAACGGGCAGGGCGCGCTGAAGGTCATGTGCTTCCCGCCGTCCGGATGGCGCAGGCGCAGGCTCTCGGCATGCAGCATCAGGCGCGGGAAATCGCCCGCCGGGCCTTCGGCATACAGCGGATCGCCAAGGATCGGATGGCCGAGTTCGCACATATGCACCCGCAACTGATGGCTGCGCCCGGTCAGCGGCGTCAGCCGCACCCGCGTCGTGTCGCCCTCATACCGCATCACCCGCCAGTCGGTCTGCGCCGCGCGGCCATTCTCGAAATCCACATGCTGGCGCGGACGGTTCGGCCAGTCGACGCAAAGCGGCAGGTCCACCCGCCCCTCCTTCGGCTCCAGCCGGCCCCAGAGCCGCGCGACATATTGCTTCTTCGTCTGCCGGTGCTCGAACTGCAGGCCCAGATGGCGCTGCGCATGGGGCGTCAGCGCAAAGACCATCACGCCCGAGGTATCCAGATCCAGCCGATGCACCAGCAGCACCGTGGGCCAGGGCCCGCGCAGCCGCGCGATCAGGCAATCGGCGCGATCCTCGCCCTTGCCCGGCACGGACAACAGCCCCGCGGGCTTGTCGACCACAAGGATCTCGTGATCCTCATGCAGGATCCGGGGCTGTTCGCTGGTGGGGGTATAGACGAAATCGCTCATGCCGCCGGGATGGGGGTGATCGGCGGGCTAGTCAAGCACCAGCTTCGCCGCCAGCCCGCCGAACATCACCGCCGCGACACGGTTGAGAACGCCCATCCGCCCCGCCAGCCGCGCGCCCAGCCAGCCCGCCGTCACGCCGTAACCCATCGTCACCAGCGTCCCGGTGCAAAAGACGATCCCGCCCAGAATCAGCATCTGCTGCCAGATCGGGCCGATCGCCGGATCGGTGAACTGCGGCAGATAGGCCAGCATGAACAGCATCACCTTGGGATTCAGCAGGTTGGTCAGCGTGCCGCGCCGGAACGCCTCGCGCGGGGTCAGCGCCGCGCCCGCCGCCGCGGTATCGGGCCGTCCCGCCTGCCAGCTGCGCCAGGCGATATACAGCAGATAGGCCGCGCCGAACCAGCGCACCACATCCAGCGCGCCGGGATGCGCCGCCACCAGCGCCCCCAGCCCAAAGGCCGTCGCGCAGGTGTGAAAGATCCCGCCGATGCCGACACCCAGCCCCGCCGCGGCACCGGCCTTCGGTCCGCCCTGAATGCCCGAGGCTGTGGCGAACAGCACATCCGCCCCCGGCGTGAAGTTCAGCACCAAGGCGCCCAGCAGAAACGCCACCAGCGTCGCCGGCGGAAAGGCCATGAGGGTATCGAGCATTCTTGCCTCCTGAGTCGGCGCCAGCTCTAGCCTAGGGCGCGGCCGCCGTCACCTCGACTTCGACCAGAAACTCCGGCCGGGTGAAGCCCGACACGATCACGAGGGTCGAGGCCGGCAGCCTCTCCACCCCCGCCAGCCATTCATCCCGCGCCGCCATGTAGCCGGCGAAATGGCTGCGGTCGGTGACGAAGGCGTTGATCCGGATCACATCCCGGGGTCCCATCCCGGCCTCGGCCAGAATCGCCGCGCAATTGGCAAAGCACAGCCGCGCCTGCCCCCGGACCGAAATCGGCGCCACGTCATCCACCCCCAGCCCGAGCTGCCCCGAGGTCATCACCATCCGCCAGCCCGCCGGCACCTCGACCCCATGCGCATAGCGTCCGAAGGGCGGCCGGATCGCCGCTGGCTCAAGCATGCGCATCATGATCCTCCTGTCCATTCGCCCGCCCGGCCGTCAAAAGCATTTCAAAACCACCCGAAGCTCCCTCCTGCCTTCATTCTTCCACAAATATCCCGGGGGTGAGCGCGGCACGCGCGAGGGGGCTGGCCCCCTGCCTCCCTCTCCGCACGCGCCGCGCTCCCGATTGCTCGTCCGCACGGTGCCGCCCGCACCGGGATTTGCCCAATGCCTTGCCCGCAAACCCGCGGCGACGGGTGGTTTTCTCACCATATGCCCAACCTTCAGGCAAATCCCGCGGAAATCTGCCCGTTCGATCGGCCTTCCATGCTTTGCGGGGGACGCCGCCTCCGCGCCCCGATCCGCGCCGCGCGGCTGGTCTTAGGCTTGTCACAGAATCATCCCGGAGATCCCGATGCGCAGAACCGCCCTTTCCCTCGTCCTGATCGCCTCGGCAGGCGCCGCCTCCGCCAATACGGCGGTGACCTTCGGGACCAACTGGCTGGCGCAGGCGGAACACGGCGGCTTCTATCAGGCGGTCGCCGACGGCACCTATGCGGCCTGCGGGCTCGACGTGACGATCCAGCCGGGCGGGCCGCAGGTGAACAACCGTGCGCTGATGCTGGCGGGGCGGATCGACTTCAACATGGGCGGCAACCTGCTCGAGGAATTCTCGGCGGTGCAGGAAGGCATCCCGGTCGTCGCCGTCATGGCCACCTTCCAGAAAGAGCCGCAGGTGATCCTGTCCCATCCGGGCAAGGCGCAAAGCTTCGAGGATCTGAAGAAGCTCAAGCTGTTCATCGGCGACGCGGGCTATGCGAGCTTCTACCAGTGGATGATGAAGGCCTATGGCTTCACCGAGGCGCAGCGCGCCGTCTACACCTTCAACCCCGCACCCTTCATCGCCGATCCGGACTCGGGGATGCAGGGCTACCTGTCCTCGGAACCGCTGATGGTGGAAAAGGAGGGCGGCTTCAAACCCGATGTCTGGCTGCTGGCCGATGCGGGCTATTCGACCTATTCCACGCTGGTCGAGACGATGGCCGACACGATCGCGACGAAGCCCGAGGTGGTGAAATGCTTTGTCGATGGCTCGATCATCGGCTGGTATAATTTCCTTTACGGCGACAACACCGCCGCGACGGCGATGATCAAGACCGACAATCCCGACATGACCGACGAACAGATCGCCTTCGGCATCGCCGAGATGAAGGACAAGGGCATCGTCGATTCCGGCGAGGCGCTGGAAAAGGGCATCGGCGTGATGAACGACGCCCATGTGAAGGATTTCTTCGACAAGATGGTCGAGGCCGGCGTCGTCCCCGCCGATCTGGACTATGGCAAGGCCTATACGCTCGACTTCATCGGGCAGGGCGTGGGGATGGATCTGAAGAAATAGGTCCGTCATGGTGGTGACCTGGCGCAAACCGAAACCCGTGGGACAGCGCCCGCCCCTGATGCGGATGGACGGCGTGGACAAGGTCTTTCCCGGCGGCATCCGCGCGCTGCACGACATGACCCTGCAGGTGAACGAGGGGGATTTCGTCTCCCTCCTCGGGCCGTCGGGCTGCGGCAAGTCCACGGCGCTGCGGCTGATCGCGGGGCTGATGCAGCCGACGCGGGGGGAAATCCGCTGGGAAGGCACGGCCGAGATCGGCGTGGTGTTTCAGGAACCCACCCTGATGCCCTGGGCCACGGTCGAGGAGAACGTCTACCTGCCCTTCCGCCTGAAGCACCGCCGCTTCGTGCAGGTGGCCGAGGACATCCGGCTGGCCCTGCGGCTCGTCGGGCTCGAAGGGTTCGCCCGCGCCTATCCGCGCGAACTCTCGGGCGGGATGAAGATGCGGGTGTCGATCGCGCGGGCGATGGTGACGCGGCCGAAACTGATCCTGATGGACGAACCCTTCGCCGCGCTCGATGAAATCACCCGCCACAAGCTGAACAAGGACCTGCTGGAGTTGAAGGAGAAGATTTCCTCGACGGTGATCTTCGTCACCCATTCGGTGTTCGAATCGGTCTTCCTGTCGGACCGGATCGTGGTGATGGCCGCGCGTCCGGGCCGGGTGTTTCGGGAACTGGCCGTCCCCGCCCCCTATCCGCGCGGCGAGGAATTCCGCACCTCCGCCGATTATGCCGCGCTGTGCCGCACCGCATCGGATACATTGCATCACGCGATGGGAGAGTCCGCATGACCGTGACCGATACCACCGAGCCGCTGATCGACGCGGGCGAACAGGCGCGCCTCACCGCCCGGCGGCGCGAGCGGGTGCTGCGCTGGCTCCTGCCCATGCTGACGGTGATCGCAGCGCTGGTGCTGTGGGACCGGATCGTGGTGTGGAACGCCATTCCACATTACATCCTGCCCGGGCCGGGGCTGGTGGCGCGGACGCTGGTGCAGGATGCGCCGATCCTGTTCCCGGCGCTTCTGGTTACGTTGCAGATCACGCTGATGGCGCTTGCCGTCGCGGTGATCGGCGGGGTCGGGCTCGCCGTGCTCTTCAGCCTCAGCCGCTGGACCGAGATGTGCTTCTACCCCTTCGCGGTGATCCTGCAGGTCACGCCCGTCGTCGCCATCGCGCCGCTGATCTTCATCTATGTGGAAAACCGGCTGGTGGGGCTGCTGCTCTGCGCATGGATCGTCGCCTTCTTCCCGATCCTGTCGAACACCTCGCTTGGCCTGCGCTCGACCGATCCGAACCTGCGCGACCTTTACACGATCTACGGCGCCAGCCGCTGGCAAAGGCTGCGCTACCTGCAACTGCCCACCGCGCTGCCCTATTTCCTTGGCGGGCTGCGCATCGCGGGCGGGCTGAGCCTGATCGGCGCGGTCGTCGCGGAATATGTGGCGGGCACCGGCGGGATCGGATCCGGCCTCGCCTTCCGCATCCTCGAGGCGGGCTACCGGCTCAACATTCCCCGGATGTTCGCGGCGCTCGCGCTGATCGCGCTGACCGGGATCGTCATCTTCGCCGCGCTCAGCCTGATCAGCCATCTGGCCCTGCGCAAATGGCACGAAAGCGCCGTCAGGAGGACGGAATGAGCGATTTCCTGACCCTGCCCCCCGGTCCGCTGCGGCTGGTGAACCTGCAAACGCCCGCCTGCCTGATCGGGCGGCCGGGCGATCTGATGCCCGTCAGGATCTGCATCGAGAACGGCCGCATCGTCCCCGATGTCGCCAGCCCGCCGATCGACATGAAGGGCGCGATGGTCTTTCCGGCCTTCATCGACATGCACACCCATCTGGACAAGGGCCATATCTGGCCCCGCGCGCCCAACCCGGACGGCACCTTCGACGCGGCGCTGGCCACGGTGGAGGCCGACCGCCGCAGGCACTGGACCGCCGAAGACGTCCGTGCCCGGATGGATTTCGCCCTGCGCTGCGCATGGGCGCATGGCACGCGGGCGATCCGCACGCATCTGGATGCGCTGGCACCGCAGGACGACATCTCCTTCCCCGTCTTCACCGAGATGCGCGCCGAATGGGCCGGGCGGATCGAGATGCAGGCCGTCTGCCTCGTCCCCGTCGACATCATCGAGGAAGGCGGCCCCTTTGCCCGCACCGCCACCATCACCGCACGGGCGGGCGGCGTGCTGGGCTGCGTCACCTTCCCCATCCCGGATCTGCGCCGGCGGCTGCGGGTGTTCCTCGACCATGCGCGGCGGCGCGGGCTGCCGGTGGACCTGCATGTCGATGAAACGGGCGATCCTTCGGTCGCGACGCTGCGGGTGATCGCGGAAACCGTGCTGGAAACCGGCTTCGACGCGCCGGTGACGGTGGGGCATTGCTGTTCCCTCGCCACCCAGCCGGAGGCCGAGGCGCTGCGCACGCTCGACCTCGTGGCGCGGGCGCGGCTGAACGTCGTGTCGCTGCCGATGTGCAACATGTATCTGCAAGACCGGACCGCGCATCGCACCCCGCGCTGGCGGGGCGTGACGCTGGTGCATGAAATGGCGGCGCGGGGGATCAACGTCTCTTTCGCCTCGGACAACACCCGCGATCCGTTCTACGCCTATGGCGACCTCGACATGATCGAGGTAATGCGCGAGGCGACCCGGATCGCCCATCTGGACCACGCGGGCACGGACTGGCCCGCCGCCTTCACCCTGAACCCCGCCCGCGCCTGCGGCTTTGCCGCGCCCGGCCTTGCCCCCGGCGCGCCCGCCGATCTGGTCATCACCCGCGCCCGAAGCTGGAGCGAGCTTTTCGCCCGCCCGCAATCCGACCGGATCGTGATCCGCAAGGGTGCGCAGATCGACCGCAGCCTGCCCGACTATGCCGAACTCGACGGATTGATCCCATGAACCTCGACGCGGCAAAGGCCGCCCTCGCGCATCTGGAGCTTGACGACAACCCCGCCTCGGTCCGCGCGAAAAGCCGCGATTTCTTCTGGTATTCGCCGGTGCTCAAGGCCCGGCTGGATCATGTCGTGGCGGATTTCGTCGTCTCGCCCCGAAACGAGGCCGAGGTGATCGAGGTCCTGCGCATCTGCCATGCCCATGACGTGCCCGTCACCCTGCGCGGCGCGGGCACCGGCAATTACGGGCAGGCGATGCCGCTGGCGGGCGGCTGCGTGATGCACATGAAGAACATGGCCGGGGTGAAGGAAATCCATCCGGGCCGGGTGATCTGCGAACCCGGCATCGTGATCCGCGACCTTGACGCGATCACCCGCGCGCAATCGGGGCAGGAGCTGCGCATGACCCCTTCGACGGCGGCCACCGCCTCGATCGGCGGGTTCGTCGCGGGCGGCTCGGGGGGCGTCGGCTCGGTCCGCTGGGGGGCGTTGCGCGACCTCGGCAACCTGATCCGGCTGCGCGTCGTGTCGATGGAGGCGGACCCCCGGATCCACGACTTCACCGGGGAGGAGCTGCACCGCGTTTCCCACGCCTATGGCACCAACGGCGTCATCACGGAGATCGAGCTGCCCCTCGCCCCCGCCTACGACTGGATCAGCACCTTCGTCGCCTTTCCGGATTTCCCCACGGCGGCGGAGTTCGGCGCGCGGCTCGCCGATGAGGACGGCATCCTCGTCAAGCTCATCACCATATGCGAGGCGCCGACCGCCAGCCGCTATTTCCAGCGCTTTCGCGGCCATGTCGGCGAAGGCGACCATGTGGTGCTGGTGATGGTCGCGCCGCATGCCATGCCGGCCTTCGGCACGTTCCTGACCCGCTGGCCCACGGGGCGGATGATCTACCGCTCGGACGCGCCCGACTGGCCGCGCGACCCCGGCGTCGCCTATGAATACGGCTGGAACCACACCACCCTGCGCGCGATCAAGGTCGATCCCGCGATCACCTATCTGCAGGTGCGCTACCACGGGCCGGATTTCCTCAGCACGATCGAACGTATCCGCGCGCGCTTCGGCCCCGAGCTGATCCAGCATCTGGAGGCGATGCGCGAAAACGGCCGCACGATCTATGCCGGGCTGACCCTCGTGCGCTTCACCACCGAGGAACGGCTGGACGAGATCATCCGCATCCACGAGGACCTCGGCGCGATGATCTTCAACCCCCACCGCTACACGCTGGAGGAAGGCGGGCGGCAGTCCACCGATGCGCGGCAACTGGCCTTCAAGCGCGAGGCCGACCCCAAGGGGCTGCTGAACCCCGGCAAGATGATCGCCTGGGATACGCCCGACTGGGATTACCGCACGATCTACAGCTATGCCGGGCTGAGGCCCGCGCCATGAGGCCCACACCATGACCCGCGTGTTGATCCTCTATGCCCATCCCTGCGACGACAGCTTTGCCGCCGCGCTGCATGGGCTGGTGTGCGCCACGCTGGCCGCGCGGGGCTGGCAGGTGGACGACTGCGACCTTTACGCCGAAAGGTTCGACCCGGTGATGACGGCCACCGAGCGGCGCGCCTATCACGACATCGGCGCCAATCTGCGCCCCGTGGCGGATTACGTGCAACGGCTGCGCAATGCCGACGCGCTGATCATCATCGCGCCGGTGTGGAACTACGGGTTTCCGGCGATCCTCAAGGGGTTCTTCGACCGGGTGTTCCTGCCCGGCGTGTCGTTTCGCATGATGGGCGGCCAGACATGGCCGGCGCTGACGCATATCTCGCGCCTGTGCGCGGTCACCACCTATGGCGGCTCGCGGCTGCGGGCGGTCTGGGCGGGCGATCCGCCACGCAAGCTCGTCACCCGGGTGCTGCGCCGCACGACCTCTCCGGCGCGGATGCGCTATCTGGCGCTCTATGACATGAACCGCGCCAGCCCCGCGCGGCGGGAGGCCTTTCTCGACAAGGTCCGCAAGGAAATGGAGATGATCTGATGCGCGCCCTGATCGTCTATTGCCACCCCGATCCCGGCAGCTTCACCGCCGCGGTGCGCGATGTCGTGCGGGACAGGCTGCGTGCCGCCGGGGCGGAGGTGCAGCTCCTTGACCTTTACGCCCGCGATTTCCGCCCGGTGCTGAGCCGGGACGAATGGCAGGGCTATCTGGACTGTCCGGGCAATGCCGGCCCGGTGGCCGATGACGTGGCGGCGCTGCGTTGGTGCGACACGCTGATCTTCGTCTATCCGACATGGTGGTATGGCCTGCCCGCGATGCTCAAGGGCTGGCTCGACCGGGTGCTTTTGCCCGACGTGGCCTTTCTGATGCCGGATGCCGGGAATGCCACGATCCGGCCGGGGCTGCACCATGTCACGCGGCTTGGCGTCTTCACCACGGGCGGGGCCTCGCGGTGGCTGACGCTGTTCGTCGGCGCGCCGGGCAAGCGCACGCTGCTGCGCGGTGTGGGGGCGCTGTGCGCGCCGGGGCGGCGCACGGCCTTCGCCATGCACTACCTGATGGACAGCTCCACCGCCGCAAGCCGCGCCCGCCACCTGCGCCGCGTCGCGCAGCGGATGGACCGGCTGATCGGCCCCTTGCCCCATGCTAAGGAGATCCGGATATGACCCGTTTCGACTGGACGCAGTATCGCGCGCCGGAGTTTCGCGGGCTCGACCCGGAACGGGTGATCGCCATCCTGCCCACGGCGGCGGTGGAACAGCACGGGCCCCACCTGCCCGTCGGCACCGACACGACGATCATGGAAGGCATGCTGGCCGAACTGCGCCGCCAGCTAGCGGCCCTGCCCGACGCGCCCGAGGTGCGCATCCTGCCGGTGCAGGCGGTGGGCAAGTCGAACGAGCATCTCTGGGCACAGGGCACGCTGACGCTGTCGGCGGAAAACGCGCTGCGGGTCTGGACGGAGATCGGCCTGTCGGTCGCCCGCGCCGGGCTGCGCAAGATCGTTCTGGTCAACAGCCACGGCGGCAATCTGGACCTGATCTCGATCCTGTCGCGGGAATTGCGGGTGCGCGCGGGGATGTTCGCGGTGAAGTGCCAGTGGACCGGCTTCGGCACGCCCGAGGGGATGTATCCCGCGCGCGAGCAGGCCTTCGGCATCCACGGCGGTGACATGGAGACCTCGCTGATGCTGCATTTCGCGCCGGAAACGGTGGATATGGCGCAGGCGCGGGATTTCGGTTCCAGCGCCGAACGGGGCGGCATTCCCCCGATCGGGCCGGTGTCCTACGGCTGGATCGCCTCCGACCTGAACCCGGCGGGGCCGGTCGGCAATGCCGCCGCCGCCAGCGCGGAGAAGGGCCGCGCCACCTGCGCCCATCAGGTGGCGGGGTTCATCGCCCTGCTGCGGCAGGTGGCGGCGCAGCCGCTGGACGGTTTCGCCCCCGCCGGGGCGCCGGATACGGATTGGTAAGATTCTGCCGATAGGCTTCGGGGGCAGCCGCGCGGAGGGCCCATGAATCTTTACGCCGAGATCATCAACGACGCCCTCGTCATTCATCTGGCGGAAGACCGGCTGGATGCCGCCGGCGCCATCCGCTTCAAGGACCGGATGCGCGAACTGACCGAACAACCCGCGCCGCATGTGGTGCTGGACCTGTCGCAGGTGACCTTTCTGGACAGCTCCGGCCTTGGCGCGCTGGTGTCGGTGATGAAGGAGCTGGGGCCCCGCCGCAGGCTGGAACTGGCCGGGCTGCGCCCGCATGTGGAAAAGGTCCTGCACCTGACCCGGATGAATACCGTCATCAGGATCCACCCCGATGTCGATCATGCGGTGGGGAGGTTGCGGGATGTGGGTTGAACAGCACTCCTCCTCCCGCAGCTTCGACGATCGCCGCCACGGCGAAGGCCAGACAGGTCCCGGCGGCCTGACCCCGGCCCGGGACGGCGCAGCGCAAGGCCCTCCCGAAGACGTCGCCCCGCCGGAACCCGCCCGGCATATCCACCTGCACAGCTTCCGCGCCAATCCCTTTGCCGTGCGCGACGCGCTATACGCGGCCCGGGCCACGACCGAACGGCTCCTGCTCATTGACGACGCATGGGCACTGGAACTGGTCCTGGCCGAGATCATGAACAACATCGTCGAACACGGCTATGGCGAGGGGGATGAGGGCACGATCTTCCTTACCCTGACATTGCAGGGCAACGACCTCGTCTGCACCGTCGGCGATTTCGGGCCAGAGCTGCCGACCGCCTGCCTGAACGGCGAACGGCCGCCGCCCGATCCGGGCGATCTGCCGGATGGCGGCTTCGGCTGGTTTCTGATCCGGGATCTGGCGCAGGACCTGCATTACGACCGGGAAGAGGGCCGCAACCGACTCACCCTGCGCTTTCCGCTGGCGAATCCCGCCTGACGCCCGTCAGTTCAACTGGAACTGCAACGGATAGCGTCCGTCCGAGAAATCGCCGAACAGCTCGATCAGGTCGGGATGCTCGACCGGCTCGCCGGAATCGTCGGCCTCCAGATTCTGCTCGGACACATAGGCGACGTAGAAATTGTCGTCATTCTCGGCCAGCAGGTGGTAAAAGGGCTGGTTCCGGGCGGGACGGCTTTCCTCGGGGATCGCCTCATACCATTCCTCGGTATTGGCGAAGCTCGGATCGACGTCGAAAACCACCCCCCGGAAGGGATGCTTCCGGTGCCGGACAATCTGCCCCAGATGGTATTTGGCGCTCGTGGTCAGCATGTTTGGCCTCCGCGCCGGTCCCTAGCGCCTGCGATCCCGTCCGTCCAGCTTTTCCCGAATGGAAGAGCGCGGAAATCGCGCATATGTGTCCGTTCCGCCGCGCAGTCAAATCATGTCTTTGTCATTTCCCCCCCTGCCGAATTCACGTAAAATATAACAAAACAAAGCCATGCAGGCAGAGCAGCAATGAACAAATTCCTGAAACTGGCCATCTTGCTGATGGTCGCCTCCTGCGGGGGAGGAGGATCGCAGGCGCCCCGGAATCTGGACAACGCCTGCCTTCTAGCCCGTGAAAAGCCTCAATATTTCGCCGCGATGAAGCGGACGGAGGCGCGTTGGGGCGTGCCCGTCCATGTGCAGATGGCGACCTTCCATCAGGAATCGAAGTTCATCGGCAATGCCAAGACGCCGCACCGCTACGCGCTCGGCATCATTCCGCTTGGCCGGCAGAGTTCCGCGCTTGGCTACAGTCAGGCGATCGATTCAACCTGGAAGGATTACCAGCAGGCGACCGGCAAGCGCAGCGCGCGGCGGACCAAATTTCAGGACGCGGCCGATTTCATGGGCTGGTACATGGACGGCACGACCCGGTCGCTTGGCATTTCCAAGCAGGACGCGCGCAACCAGTATCTGGCCTATCACGAGGGCCGCTCCGGCTTTGCCAACGGCTCGCACAATTCCAAGGGCTGGCTTCTGTCCACCGCGACCCGGGTGCAGCAGCGCGCCAACATGTATCAGACGCAGCTGGCGGGCTGCCGCCGCTAAGTCACTTCCGCGCGGTGATCTCGGATTCGATGCTGAACAGCCGCGGGCCAAGCGTCACGCCATTCTGCAGCCCGTTCAGCATCACCACCGTCTTGGCGCCGGAATCGTCGCTGATGATCCAGCGTTCCAGCCGCGTCGGATTGGCCGCGAAGACAAGGCTGATCGTGCCGTATTCCGGGTGCTGGGGGTCCTGCGCGACGACCGTGGTGGTCTTGCCGTCGGTGGTGTGACCCACCACCATCCTTGCCTGCGACAGGTTGACCGTGGGCGCAAGGATCACGCTCAGCGGCGTGCGCGACAGCGGATATTGCGTGGCCGGCTGGTTCGACTTCGGATCGAAAACCGCCACCTGTCCGGCCGAGGCCATCACCAGCGTCTTGTCCTTGTCGTATTCGAACCGCACCCGCCCCGGCCGCTTGATATAGACCGTGCCGGTCGCGGTCGTGCCATCCGCATTCACCTGGGTGAAGCCCGACTTCGCGCTGTCGATGCTGTTCAGATAGCGCGAAAGCTCGTTCAGCGGTATGGCCTGCGCGAAGGCGGGCACCGCGAGACAAAGGGCGAAGACGGGCGCAAGGGCGAAGCGAAGCATTCTCATGGCGCAAAGATAGCGCAAGTGCCGGAAAGCAAAAGCCCCGCCGGTTCAACTCGGGCGGGGCTTTCATCACTTTCGCGCGGCCTTACTGTTCGGGCACGAGGATCTCGCGTTTGCCGACATGGTTGGCGGCACTGACGACGCCTTCGTCCTCCATCTGCTCGACCAGGCGGGCGGCCTTGTTGTAGCCGATGCCCAGCTTGCGCTGGATGTAGGAGGTGGAGCATTTGCGATCCTTGATGACGATCGCCACCGCCTGATCGTAAAGCGCGTCCTCGCCATCCGTGTTGCCGCCAAGGCCCAGCACCGCGTCGATGTCGCTTGCGGCTTCCTCGTCCGGCCCCTCGACCACGCCCGACATGTATTCCGGCGGGCCGAAGCTCTTCAGATGGTTGACGATTTCCTCGACCTCCTCGTCGCTGACGAAGGGGCCGTGGATACGGGTGATGCGCGAGCCGGTGCCCATGTAGAGCATGTCGCCCATGCCCAGAAGCTGCTCGGCCCCCTGCTCGCCCAGAATGGTGCGGCTGTCGATCTTGGATGTCACCTGGAAGGAGATCCGGGTGGGGAAGTTCGCCTTGATCGTGCCGGTGATGACATCGACCGAGGGCCGCTGCGTCGCCATGATCAGGTGGATTCCGCTCGCCCGCGCCATCTGTGCCAGACGCTGGATGCAGGCCTCGATCTCTTTCCCCGCGACCATCATCAGGTCGGCCATCTCGTCGACGATGACGACGATATAGGGGAAGGGCTGCGGCTGGAATTCCTCGGTCTCGAACACCGGCTCGCCGGTTTCCTCGTCGAAGCCGGTCTGGACGGTGCGCTTGAACATCTCGTTCTTGGCCATCGCCTCGCGGACGCGGCCGTTGTAGCCCTCGATGTTGCGCACGCCCATCTTGGACATGCGGCGGTAGCGTTCCTCCATCTCGCCGACGACCCATTTCAGCGCGACGACCGCCTTTTTCGGATCGGTGACGACGGGCGACAGCAGATGCGGGATGCCGTCATAGACCGACAGTTCCAGCATCTTTGGGTCGATCATGATCAGCCGGCATTCCTCGGGCGACAGCTTGTACAGCAGCGACAGGATCATCGTGTTGATCGCCACCGACTTGCCCGAGCCCGTCGTCCCGGCGATCAGCAGGTGGGGCATCTTGGCGAGGTTGGCGATCACCGGCTCGCCGCCGATATCCTTGCCGAGCGCAAGCGGCAGCCGCATGTTGCTGTCGCCGAAATCGCGCGCGGACAGGATTTCCCGCAGCACGACCTTTTCCCGATGCGCGTTCGGCAGTTCGATCCCGATCACCGAGCGGCCCGGCACCGTGGACACACGCGCCGACAGCGCCGACATCGACCGCGCGATATCGTCCGCCAGACCGATCACCCGGCTGGCCTTCAGCCCCGGCGCGGGTTCGAGTTCGTACATCGTCACCACCGGCCCGGGCCGGACCGAGACGATTTCCCCCTTCACGCCGTAATCGTCGAGCACCGATTCCAGCATCCGGGCGTTCTCCTCCAACGCTTCGTCCGAAAGCTGATGGCGCTGGATCGTCGCCGGATTGGTCAGCAGGCTCAGCGGCGGGGTTTCGTAGTCCGGATGTTTCGGCGCCTCGAAGGCGAGCTTCGGCTGCGCCTCGGCCACCGCCTGTTTCGAGGGCGCCGGCGCCTTTTTCGGCGGCGCGACGACGCGGCGTTCCGGCGCGGGCGGGATCACCCGACGGTCAAGCTGGATCCCCGGCGCGCGGCCGCCCGTGCCCGCAAGCGCCGAGGGCAGCGGCGGGATCTCGTCGCCGTCGTCATCCTCGTCCAGCGCGGCAAAGGCGTTGCGGTCGAAATCGTCTTCCTCGACCCATTCGGGCGCGGCGCGGCGGGCGGGGACGGGCGGAATCTCCGGCTCCCCTTCCCACGCCTCGACCGCATCGACGGGTTCTTCCGGTTCATGCCATTCCGGCGTGGCCTCGACCACAGGGGCCATGCCGGGCATGTAGCGCGGGCGCGCCTGCAAAGGCGGCTCGGCCCGGCGCAGCGGCGGGGCGGGTTGCGCCACCTTGCGCGCCCCACCCGCCAGCCGTTTCGCCACCGCGGCAAGGACCGAGGCCGGCGTGCTGACCACGGGCGCAGGCTCGGCCACCGGCATCTCGGCGCGGCGCGGCGCGGCCAAAGGCGCGGGCTCCGGTTCGGCATGGATCATCGGCGCCTCGGCGCGGGTCTGCACGGCGCGGGCGATGCGGGCGCGGATACGGTCTTCGGGCACCGTTTCCTCGACCACCGGCTGATGCCAGCGGTCATCGGTGTCGATCAGTTGCGCCGTTTCCGCGGGCGGGTCCATCGGATCCACCGCGCGGCGGATGCGCGACATGAGCGAGCCCTTCGCCGGCGCGGGCGCATAGTCATCATATTGATATTGCGGATCGTTTCCCTGGTCATAGGAATCGGCCCAGTTCGCCTGCGCGGTCTGGTTCGCCTCCCATTCCGCCAGTTCGCGGGCGCGCTGCGCGGCCTCTTCGCGCCGCTGGCGGATCCGTTCCGCCGCCGCCTGCGCCGCCACGACCGAGGCCTGCGCCCCGCGTCCCAGCATCATCATCACCCCGGCATAGGCCGCCGCCGTGCCCAGCATCAGGAACCGGGCGATGGCGCGCAGTTCGGCCCGCTCGAAGCCCAGCACGAACAGGCCCATGGCCACCGTCGCCACCGCCAGAATCACCGACATCAGCTTCAGCCCGATCGAGCCTGACACCGGCGACATGCCCAAAAGCGACCCGGCCACCATGTCGCCGAAATGCCCGCCAAGGCCGAAGGCCTGCCCCCAGTCGTCATTCGGCACCAGCAGCGCGGCATAGACCGAGGCCAGCGCGATCCCGATCGGGAAAAAGATGACGCGCGAGGACAGCCGTTCCTCCCCCCGGTGCAGGATCAGCCGCACGCCCCAGACGATCAGCCCCACCGGCAAGAGCCACGCGCCCCGCCCGATGATGACGAACAGCGGCGAGGCGATGCCCGCCCCGATCCGGCCCAGCCAGTTGTGCACCGGCTGGTCGGAAACGGCCATCCAGCTCGGATCCTCGGGCGAATAGCTTCCCAGCAGCATCAGCGCCAGAACCCCGATGACGACCAGCGCCGCCCCGAGCAATTCCTTGAACCGCCGTTCCAGCGCCGCTTGCGTGTTCTGGTCCAGAAGCGGATCGCGTTGCCGTGCCTGATAAGAAGCCATGCCCAACCGTCCTTACGTATACAGGCAGTCGCGGAGCCGGATCAGCCCGCGCTGCGTTTCTTCTCTTGGGGCGACGAGAGCCACCCGGATATAGCCTTTCCCGGGGTTTTGCCCGTTCACCTCCTGCGCCAGATAGGCGCCGGGCAGGACCCGCACACCCGTCTCGCGCCACAGCTTCAGCGCCGCCTGTTCGCCGTCCTCGACCGGCAGCCACAGGAAGAAGCCGCCATCGGGCAGCTTGAAGCTGTTGACGCCCGCGAAGATCCGCGCGGCGTCGGCGTATTTTTCCGCATAGAGCGCGCGGTTGGCAACCACATGGCTCTCATCCGCCCAGACCCGTTCCGACACCCGTTGCAACGGCAGCGGCACCGCCGCGCCCGCATAGGCGCGCAGCTGCCGGATGCGGGCGATGGCATCCGTCCCCGAGGCCACGAACCCCGACCGCAGCCCCGGCAGGTTGGAACGCTTGGACAGGGAATGGAATGCCACGACCCGTTCGGGATCAATCCCCTCGGCCGCCGCGACCTCGAGCGCGCCGGGCGGCGGATCGCCAAGATACAGCTCGCAGTAGCATTCATCGGCAAAGACGCGGAAATCGTATTTCTCGGCCAGATGCAGCAGCCGCGCCAGATAGTCGCGCGAGGCGACGGACCCCTGCGGATTGGCGGGCGAACAGATATAGGCGATGACCGTGCGTTCCAAAATCTCGGGCGGCAGGGCGGCGTAATCGGGCAGGAACCCTGTTTCGCCGGTCGCGGGAACATAGACCGTCTCGGCCCGCACCTCGCGCGCGGCGACCGCATAGACCGGGAAGAACGGATTGGGCACCAGAACGACGGGCTTCTTGCCGTTCTTGGTTTCCGGCGCCAGCGCGACGGCGGCGTTGAACAACCCCTCCTTCGTGCCGTTCAGCACCATCAGCCGATCCGGCCCGACATCGACGCCATAACGCCGCCCGATCCAGCCCGAAATCGCGTCCAGCAATTCCGGCGTGCCATTCGCGGGCGGATATTTCCCGAATCCCGCGATGTTTTCCGCCAGCACCCCGGCCACGAAATCCGGCATCGGATGACGCGGTTCGCCAAGGGTGAACTGCACCACCTCGCCGCCCGGGGGCGTCGAATCAAGCAGCCTCCGCAGGCGCGGAAACGCATATTCGGGCAGGTTCGAGAACCGCTCGGGAGTATTCATCTGTGCCTCATGGTCGGAGTCGTCGCGCCCCGTTTGGCCCGAAGTTACCCAAGCCGCGCGCCCGCGTCCAGAAAAAGGAAGCGGCCGCCAAGGGTTGACGGCCGCAGTTGTGACATTTGCGCCGGAGAATCAGGCAAGCGCCGCCTCGGCCGCCTGCCCAAGGCGCAAGAGCCGTTCCTCGGTGAAAGGCGCGGCCATCAGGGAAATGCCGCACATCGGCTCGCCCGTCGGCAGGGTCAGCACGCACAGGCCGAACAGGTTGCCGATCCGGGTGTTGCGCAGCGCCAGCAGGTTCTCGGCCGAGAAGTAATCGGGATCGACCAACAGCCGGCGCGCATCGGGCGGCAGGATCGGCGCCGTCGGCACCAGCACCGCATCATAGCCCGCCACCGCCACCGCCCATTCGGCGCGGAGCGCGTCGAGCTTTGCCCAGCCCGCGACGTAATCCGCCGCCAGTACCGTCCGCCCGCCCCGGAATCGATCAAGGATCGGCTTCCACATCCGCTCGGGATGCGCCTCGATCACCGCTTTCCACAGCCCATAGGCCTCGGGCGCATACAGCAGCCCGGCCAGAGACATCGCCGGCGCCACCATCGGCAGGGCCTTGCGCTCGATCTTCGCGCCGGCCTGCGCCAGCCGCTCCACCGCCGCCTCGAAGGCCGTCACCGGCGCCTCGCGCGCATCGCCGAAGGGCACGCCCTCCAGCACCAGAAGCCGCGTTCCCGCCAGCGTCGCGTCGCGCAGATCGGGGGCCTTGCCGCCCTCGATCGCCGCCAGCAGCAGGGCGCAATCCTCGACCGTGCGGGCCAGCGGACCAACCGTGTCGAAGCGGGTGCAGAGCGGCACCACCCCCTTGGTCGACACCCGCCCATGCGTGGTCTTCAGCCCGACCAGATCGCTCCACGCCGCCGGCAGCCGCACCGACCCGCCGGTATCCGACCCCACCGCCGCCGCCGCGAGGCCAAGTTTGACCGATACCGCCGCGCCGGAACTCGACCCGCCCGGGGCCAGCCCCCCGGTCACCGCATTGCGCGGCGTCGCGGTCATCGGGTTCAGCCCGAGGCCGGAAAACGCCAGCTCCGTCATATGCGTCTTGCCCAGACAGACCGTGCCGTTCAGCGTCGCCTGCGCCAGAACCTCGGCGTCGCGCTCGGGCACCCGGCCCTGCAACAGGCGCGATCCGGCCTCGGTCGCCACGCCCGCCGTGTCGAACAGATCCTTCCAGCTGATCGGCACACCGTCGAGCGGCCCTCGCAGCAACCCGGCCCGCGCCCGGCCCCGCGCGGCCATCGCCTCGCCCCGCGCCCGCACGGGCGTCAGCCGGGCATAGATCTCGGGTTCCTGCGATGCGGCTTCCAGATAGGCCTCGGTGATGTCGACGGGATCGAGGTCACCCGCCGCGATCGCCCTCCCCTGCTGCGCCGCCGTCCAGAACCGTTCGAGCATCCGCCCCTCCTGTCGTTTTCCCGAAGCTAGCGCCGCCATGCACAGCGGACAATCCCGCGCATGGACAATCCCGCCCGACGCGCCATATTCAGCGCCATGAAACACGATTCAGACGTTCTCATCGCCGGTGGCGGGCTGAATGGCCCGGCGCTTGCGCTTGCGCTGGCGCAGGCGGGGCTGACGGTCACCGTGATCGACGCGGCCCCGCCGCGCGCACGGGCCGAACCCGCCTTCGACGGACGGGCCTATGCGCTGGCGCTCGCCTCGCAAAAGCTGCTGGCGGCGACGGGCGTCTGGCCCGCCATCGCCGACCGGACCCAGCCAATGATGGAGGTGAAGGCCTCGGACGGGCGCCCGGGCGAAGGCGCCGCGCCGCTGTTCCTGCATTTCGACAGCCGCGAGTTGGACCAGTCCCCCGTCGGCTACATGATCGAGGACCGCTTCCTTTATGCCGCCTTCCTCGACGCGATGGAGGCCGAACCGAACCTGACGCTGATCCGCGGCACCGCCGTCACCGCGCAACAGGTCGCGCCGGGCGGCGTCACCGTCACCCTGTCCGACGGGCGCACCCTGTCGGGCGCGCTGCTCGTCGGCGCGGACGGACGCCGCTCGGCCACCGCCGAACGGGCCGGCATCGCGCGCGAGGGCTGGGGCTACGGCCAGACCGCCCTTGTCGCCGCCATCGCGCATGAATTGCCGCATGAGGGCATCGCCCATCAGTTCTTCATGCCCACCGGCCCGCTGGCGATCCTGCCGCTGCCGGGGAACCGCTCCTCGATCGTCTGGAGCGAGACAGCGGAGAACGCCCGCATCGCCGCCGCCCTGTCGGACGAGGATTTCCTCGCCGTGCTGCGGCCGCGCTTCGGCGATTTCCTCGGCCGGATCAGCCTTGCCGGGCCGCGCTTCAGCTATCCGCTGGATCTGACGCTGGCGAAATCCTACGTCGCGCCGCGTGTCGCGCTGATCGGCGATGCGGCGCATGGGGTGCATCCGATCGCGGGACAGGGGCTGAACCTCGGCCTGCGCGACGTGGCGGCGCTGGCCGAAGTGCTGGTCGAGGCCCGGCGACGCGGCGAAGACATCGGCGCCATCGACGTGCTGGAACGCTACCAGAGCTGGCGGCGGTTCAACGGCACCACGCTCGCGCTTGGCATGGATACGGTCAACCGGCTGTTCTCGAACGACAACCCGGTCCTGAGGCCGGTCCGGGATCTGGGCATGGGGATCGTGCAGGCCATCGGCCCGCTGCGGCGCGGCTTCATGCGGCAGGCGGCGGGACTGTCCGGCCCGCTGCCGCGCCTGCTGCAAGGCCGCCGCCCCTAGCGCAGGCCTCACCTTCGCTTTGCCCTTCATTCTTCCCTAAATATCCCGGGGGTGAGGCGCTTGCGCCGAGGGGGCTGGCCCCCTGCGACGGCTCCGCCCGGAGGTCGGGTTACAGAACACAACCGCCGCGCCAATCGAGAGCGATAATGGGGGCCAGCCCCCTCTTTGCGCTAACGCGCAAATTCACCCCCGGGATATTTAGGGAAGAATGATGGGCAGAAACCCGCGCAGTTTCGTGACCGGGGCTAGTCGATCCTGCGGGCCTCGTCGGCGATCATGATCGGGATGCCGCCGCGGATCGGATAGGCGAGATGCGCGGATTTCGAGATCAGCTCCTGCGCCGCGGCGTCGTAATGCAAAGGCCCCTGCGTCAGCGGGCAGACGAGCGCCTCAAGCATGCGCGGATCGAAGGGGGGGCGGCTCGCCTCGCGCGGTTCGGTCATTGCCGGATGTCCCCCGGCCCGCCGCGCAGGCGGAATTCCAGCAATGTCACCAGCGTTTCGCGCCGCGTCACCAGATCCGGTGCCTCAAGCAATGCCTGCTTGTCCTCGGGGTCGAGCGGCAGCAGCATCGACAGCGAGTTGATCAGCAGTTCATCCTCGGCATCCTTGAGCGAGGCCCAGTCCGTATCCAGCCCCTGCGAATGGAAGAACCGCGCCAGCAGCCCCAGAAAGGCGTCGCGGTCAAAGCCCGGATCCTCTTCGGCGCGGCTCAGGTCGCGGGCGAAATCGTCCCAGCGGACGCGCCCGCGCCGGTAGGGGCAAAAGCCGTCCACCTCGCCCAGCAGGCGAAACCGCGACACGCCCGACAGGGTGATCATGTAGCGGCCGTCCTCGGTTTCCGAAAAGCCGGTCAGCCGCCCGGCACAGCCGATCCTGCTGAGCCCGTCGCTGCCGTCGCGTGCCTTGCACGGCTGGATCATGCCGATCAGCCGCCGTTCGGTCTTCAGGCAATCCTCGATCATCTGCAGGTAGCGCGGCTCAAAGATATGCAGCGGCAGCCGCCCCCGGGGCAGCAGGAGCGCCCCCGGCAGCGGAAACAGCGGGATCTGGTCGGGCAGGTCCATGGGCTTCATCATACGCATGATCTAGCCCGCTCCCGCGTTCAGACGAGGATCATCGAGGCCAGCCGACGCCGCCCCTTGGCCACGATCGGATCATTCGGCTTCAGCGCGTCGAAAATGGTGAAGAGCTGCGCCTTCGCCGCGCCGTCGTTCCATTCGCGGTCCCGACGGAACAGCTCGAGAAGCTGGTTCACCGCCTCCTCGACATTCCCGGCGGCGTGGAGCGCGGTGGCATAGTCGAAGCGGGCCTGATGATCGTCCGGATCGGCCTCGACCTTCGCGCGGAGCTGGTCCAGAGGCCCGGCTTTCGCCGCCTGCTTCGCAAGCTGGAGCTGGGCGCGCGCGGCCTCGACCGGGGCCGAAGTGGCGATCTTCGCCGGGGCGGCGGTCAGGATCTTTTCCGCCTGTTCCAGATTGTCCGCCGCGATATGGGCGCGGATCAGGCCGCCATAGGCCTCGGCATTCTCGGGTTCCTCGCCAAGGATCGCGGCGAAGGTTTCGGCGGCATCGGCCGCGGCGCCCTCGGTCAGCATTTCCTCGGCCGCGGTGATCGCATCCGCAAGGCCGCCGTCACCTGCCAGCGCCGCAAGCTTGTCGACGAAGGCCTTGATCTCGGACCCCGGCAGCGCGCCCTGAAAGGCATCGACCGGCTGGCCCTGCCAGAAGGCATAGACGGTGGGGATCGACTGGATCCGCAACTGCCCCGCGATCATCTGGTTTTCGTCGACATTGACCTTGGCCATGACGACCTTGCCCTTGGCGGCCTTGACCTCGGCCTCGAGCTGCGGCCCGAGCGTCTTGCACGGCCCGCACCATGGCGCCCAGAAATCGACGATCACCGGCACGGTCATGGATTTGTCCACGACCTCGGCCATGAAATTCGCTTCGTTCACATCCTTGATCAGGTCCGCCGCGGGGGCGGCCTGGGTATCGGTGCCGAACATCATCGGTATCTCCCGGAATTCCTTTGCCCCCTATATGCGACGGCAGGGGCGCTTCGCCAAGGGCTACAGATCGAAAGTCGCAAAGACCGGCGCGTGGTCCGACGGCTGTTCCCATCCCCGGGCCGCGCGCAGCACGCGCGATCCATGCGCGGCGTTGGAGATATCGGGCGTCGCCCAGACGTGATCGAGCCGGCGCCCCTTGTCCGCCGCATCCCAGTCGGGCGAGCGATAGGACCACCACGAATAAAGCCGCCCCTCCGGCACGTCCTGCCGGGTGACATCGACCCATTGCCCGGCCTCCTGCGTTTCGCCCAGTTGCGCGACCTCGACCGGCGTATGCGAGACGATCTTCAGCAGCGCCTTGTGGTTCCACACGTCATCCTCGCGCGGGGCGATGTTCAGATCGCCCACGAGGATCGCCTTCTCCGGCCGGCTTTCGTGGAATTCGTCGCGCATATGGGTGAGGAAATCGAGCTTCTGCCCGAATTTCACATTCACCTCGCGGTCCGGAATGTCGCCGCCCGCCGGAACGTAGAAGTTGTGGATCGTGACGCCGTTTTCCAGCCGCGCCGCCACATGCCGCGCATGGCCGAGGGCCGCGTAATCGCCCGCCCCCGCCTCACTGATCGGCAGCTTCGACAGGATCGCGACGCCATTGTAGCCCTTCTGCCCGCGCGCCACCATCCAGTTGTAGCCAAGCGCGCGGAAGCCCTCGACCGGGATCTTCTCGACCGGGCTCTTGCATTCCTGCAGGCACAGGATATCGGGCATTTCCTCGCGCATCAGGCGCTGCACGAGGCCCTCGCGCAGCCGGACCGAGTTGATGTTCCATGTGGCGAGGGTGAAGGCCATGGGATTCTCCTTGAAGGGCGGCGCGATACTGGCCCGGTCCGCCGCGAAGGGCAAGGCGGGGGTGATGCGCCGATCACCGATTTGTCATCGCCGGCGCCGCAGGAAAGCCGCATATCCGGCGTTGAAGGAATCTTCGTTCTCAAGGGGTGGGCAAATGGCCACTTTCAAGTTCAATCCGCGCCGCATCGGCAAGACCTCCTGCCTGCTGACGGCGGGCGCGCTGGTATCGGCGCTGGCGGGCTGCATGCCGCCGCCGAACGCGGGCTGCGGGCAATCGACGGTCGAGGGCGCCTTGCTCGGCACCGTCGCGGGCGCGGCGATCGGCGATACCTCGCGCCGGCGCGGCGGCGCGATCGACTCGGCTACCGGCGCGCTGATCGGCGGCACATCGGGCGCGGTCCTTGGCAGCACCGTCGACGGCGCAAGCTGCGGCGGCGGCTATGGCTACGGCGGGTCGACGCAGGTCGTCGTCCAGTCGGGCGGCGGCGGATACGGCCCGCCCCATGGCGGCCCGCATGGCCCGGGCGGCCCCGGTGGCCCGCGCGGGCGCTGGTAACCCCCGAAACGCGAAAGCCGCCCTTTGGGGCGGCTTTCCGTTCAGGCGTGATCCGCGAAGAGGGAACCTCCCCCGGTCCGGTTACTCGAACCAGCCGCCGATCGATTTCGAATCGCAGAATTCCTCGATTCCCCAGCGGCCGCCCTCGCGCGCCCGGCCCGAGGCCGAGACCCCGCCGAAGGGCGCGCCGGCGCCGCGGCTCTTACCGTTCGCCACCGCCATGCCGGAATGGAAGGCACGCAGCACCCGGTTCACCTGTTCGCCATTCTGCCCCTGCACGTAGTTCGTCAGGCCATAGGGCGTGTCGTTGGCGACGGTCAGCGCCTCTTCCTCGGTGTCGAAGGGCATGATCGACAGCACCGGGCCAAAGATCTCCTCGCGCATGATCGTCATGTCGGGGGTGCAGTCGGCAAAGATCGTCGGGCGCACGTAATAGCCCTTGTTCAGCCCCTCGGGCCGGCCAAGACCGCCCGCCAGAAGCGTCGCCCCCTCCTTGATGCCGGTTTCGATCAGGCCCTGGATCTTCTCGAACTGCGCCTGATTGATGACCGGGCCGATGTGATCGCCGCTTTCGCGCGGAGAGCCGACCTTCGTCGCCTCGGCCGTCGCCTTGGCGATGCTCAGCGCCTGATCGTAGACCGGGCGCTGGACCAGCATCCGGCTGGGCGCGTTGCACGACTGCCCGGCGTTCTCGAACATGTGGACGACACCGCGGCGCACCGCATCCTCGTCGGCATCGGCAAAGATGACATTCGCGCCCTTGCCCCCAAGCTCGAGGCAGACGCGCTTCAGCGTCTCGGCCGCATTTTTGGAAATCGCCCGCCCGGCGCGGGTCGAGCCGGTGAAGGAGATCATCTCGACATCCGGATGACCCGACAGCACCGTGCCGACCCCGGCCCCGTCGCCGTTCACGAGGTTGAACACCCCGGCCGGCACCCCGGCCTGCGCCACGAATTCGGCGAAGAGCAGCGACGACAGCGGCGCCTCCTCCGAAGGCTTCAGCACCATCGTGCAGCCCGCGATCAGCGCCGGGATGACCTTCAGCGTGACCTGGTTCATCGGCCAGTTCCACGGCGTGATCAGCCCGACGACGCCCACCGGCTCGTAGGAGATCATCGCCCCCGGCGTGCCGTCGCCCAGAGGATGCACCCACTGGAATTCCCGCGCCGCCTCGATGAAGTTCTGGATGTGCCAGCTGCCCGCACCGGCCTGCTCGGCCAGCGCGAAGTCGATCGGCGCGCCCATTTCAAGGCTGATCGCCTCGGCCATCTCATGCACGCGGGCTTGATAGATCGACAGGATCTTTTCGACATGGGCGATGCGTTCCCCGGGCGGCGTCGCGCGCCATGCGGGCAGCGCGGCCTTCGCGGCGGCGATCCCCGCCTCGGCATCCGCCGTTCCGCCAAGCGAGATCACCGCGCAGGGTTCCTCGGTCGAGGGGTCGATCACCGCGTAGTCCCGTCCGGCCTGCGGCGCGACCCATTCACCGTTGATGTAGAATTCGCGTTTTTCGATCATGCTGCGACCCTTCCTGTTCTTCGGCCCGTTCGGCCATCGGCGCGGACTCTATCATGGAAAACCCGCCCCGCCAGAGCCGTCACCGCCCCCTTCCGCAACGACGCGATTTTCCGCCAGAACCGAAAAAGAGAAGAATATCCTACGCGCGAAGACAGCGGCACATGTTTATCCCGATTTTCCATGCGGCAACCGCGGGGGGCTGAAATTCCGTTCCGCATCCCGTAGATTCCCCGCGAACAGAACGGACAAGGAGATCTCCGATGGGTCTGCGCATCAACGACACCGCCCCCGATTTCACCGCGAATTCGACGGCCGGCGAGATCAGGTTCCACGACTGGCTCGATGGCCATTACGCCATCCTGTTTTCGCATCCGCGCGATTTCACCCCGGTCTGCACCACGGAATTCAGCGCCGTCGCGCAGCTCGCCCCGGAATGGGCGAAGCGGAACACCAAGGTGATCGGCGTCTCGGTCGATACCGTCGCGGAACATGAGAAATGGAAGCACGACATCGAGTCGCTCGCCGGCAACCCGGCCGACTTCCCGATCATCGACGACACCTCGCTGACCGTGTCGAAGGCCTATGACATGCTGCCCGCGGACTACTATCTGCCGACCGAGGGCCGCACCCCGGCCCATTCGGCCACCGTGCGCACCGTCTACATCATCGGCCCGGACAAGAAGATCCGCCTGACGATTTCCTACCCGATGTCGGTCGGGCGCAACTTCGCGGAAATCCTGCGCGCGCTCGATGCCGTGCAGGCGACGGACGGCAAGCCCTTCGCCGCGCCCGCGAACTGGGTGCCCGGGCAGGACGTGATCCTCGCGCTCTCGGTCTCGACCGAGGATGGCGAGAAGAAGTATGGCCATGTCGAGACGAAACTGCCCTATCTGCGTTTCGTCAAGCTGCCCGCCTGAACCGACTGTTGCCGAGGGGGCGCCGCCCCCTCGCCCGTTCCGGGCTCACCCCCGGGATATTTATGGAAAAACGACGGCAGAGCGATTTCTCCCATCATCTTTCCTTAAATATCCCGGGGTGAATTTTGCCGGCAGGCAAAAGAGGGGCAGCGCCCCTGCGCCCTCTCCGTCAGCGCGGCGGTGGGCCGAAATGCGCCGTCAGCGCCGCGATGGCCCGGTCGTTTCCCGCCCCCACGCCCAGATTTCCGGCCCGGAGGCTCTGTTCCTGCGATCCCGGCCATTCGATGATCCGCATCGGCGCGCCGACATGGCGCACGATGCTGCCCGCGCGCCGCGCCATCCAGTAGAGCCAGACATCATCGGCGCTTGGCGCAAGTTCCATGAACAGATCGGCCCGCCCCGCCTCGGGCGCGAGGCTGCCGGGCGGATAGAGCACGCCGCCGACGCCGGTGCCGAAAATCTCCGGCCCCTCGACCGCGCCGGCGATGTTCTTGTCCCAGCTTTCATAGGGGGCGAGCCCGCCTTCGGGCAGCCATTTCACCCGATGTGCGCGATGCGAGACGATCCGCCCCGGATGCGCCCGTGCCACATCGGCCAGCCCGGCGAGCCAGTCCGGCCCGTAATACATGTCATCATCCGCCGTGACGATCGCCGCCCCGGGGAACTCCGCCAGCGCGGGCGCGAATTTCGTGTAGGAGCGCAGATTCTCGCAAGAGCGGATCTCCAGCCCCTCGGATTTCAGCGCCAGCACATCGGCGGGCAGCGCTTCCAGATCCGGCTCCGCGATCCACAGGATCACCCGGTCCGGCTGCACGCTTTGCCGCAACAGCGCCCTGAGCGTGATCGCCAGCACGGGATAGCGCGGCGGGTAGGATGTCAGCGAAACGATCAGCGGCACCGCCAGCCCATGCGGGCGCGACACCACCTGCCGCGCGGCGATCTCCCGCAAAGCACGCGACACCCGCCAGCGCCGCTTCAGCGCGCGGAACCAGTCAGCCACGGCCCTGCTCCCACAGCTTGCGCAGCCAGCTTACGTCGCCGATGCGGCGATACCATTTCTGCCCGCCGCCGCGCAGAGCCACGTCCATTTTCGGATTGCCGGCAAAGACCACGATCTTCGCCCCCGGCGGCAGCGTGGGATCGCGGAAATAGCTGGAGAACCCGCGCGGCACGCAATCGTTCTTGAAGCTGACACACCAGCCCCTGGGCCAGTAGTTCAGATGCCCGTGCGCGGCCAGCTGCGCCGACTGGAACTGCTGGCTGATTTCATATTTCGCCGTTGCCGCCGCCGGATCGGCCAGAAAGGCGTCGAGGATATAGGCATGCTCCCCCACCCGGTAGCGGAACACCGAGGAATTGCCCACCGAATGCAGAAAGGCATCGCGTTCCGGATTCACCCGGCGCAAGGGCTTTGCCCGGAACAGATCGTCGTCGCGGATGATGTAGAAATCGCCCGGCAGGTCGAAGAACGGATCAAGGCTGTCGACGATCACCTGATCGAGATCGAGGAACAGCGCCGTCCCCTCAAGCCCCAGATCGCGGCGGAACAGCGCCAGCTTGCGCCAGCGCGAGTCCTTGTGCCCCGGCGGCAGGCCAAGATCGGGCAGAGGCAGCGCCTCCACGCCCTCATCCAGCCCCGCCGCATCGTCGGTGAAGCAGATGAAGCGATGCGGACGGGCCAGATTCTCCCGCACCCCGCGCGCCAGATTGTTCACATAGTCGGGGCCATAGAGCGTGCCCCATTTCATCGTCAGGATCAGGACGGGTTCTGCATGCATAGAATCGACTTCCAGAGATTATCCAACCTATTCAATAGTCGGATGCTACTTTGACATAACGTCCGTTGAACTCTGGCTCACCAGAACGTTGCGCCCGTATCCCAGACAGGTCATCTGCATAGCATCCCGTGCTTGCTCGTTCATTGAATCTGTCCCTGAACCGATCTGAAAGTTCCCGCCATTTACGAAGCTCCTGACGCTCGCGACGGGACGGAACACCGATAGATGACAGCCATCTATAAATGTGGAATTTCATCTTGCGGACACTTTTCACAGGAACTTTCCTGCAATACTTATCCGGGTTGAAACCTGCATCTTTCAAGTTCTTTGCGAAGGCTCGAAGATAGTATGGATCCGTCGGCGACGCATACTCCTCCTGAATGCCCCACCAAGGCTTCTGCGAACGGCAAAGATGCACGAAAATCGGTTGAATGGAGCGAGTCAGACCAAGTTCCAACACATGCGCCTGAAAATTAAAGCGCGGACTGATCTCGGTCCATTGTCCATCAAACAGCCAATTCAGAAAATCCTGATCGAACGTCTTGGCCGTCGGATGCTTGCGAAAATATTCCAGCAAAAGCCTCCCAAAGTCATATTCGGAAAATTTCTTTGGATCTATTAGAAGAACTCCAGAATTTGCATACCGACCCGATTTTACGCCAATAGTATCGAACCATTCTCCGCGCGTCATACCCTTGAATACATGCGGAACCTTGTCCAGTGTTGCGATATCAGCAACCATTCCCAGACCTGACGGCAACGGCACGGACCAGATCCGATGATCCGCCCTCATCGAGAGTATATCGACATCCACGTAGATCAGGCGATCATACTGCTTCAGGAAGCTCGGTACGAAAAGGCGCAGATAGACAATATTGGGCCATTTCTTGTCGCCGGGGAGTCCTGCCGGAAGAAGAGGGGACAATCGATCATAGTGATAGAATACCCCGGGCGACAAAACTTCCGTGATATCAATCGAGGGATCTTTCCGCTCAATGAATAAATGGACGTCCACGCCCCACATTCGATGAAGATGGAGCGCCTGAGCACTTGCAACATCGGCAAGCCGGTCATCCGTCACAAGATAGATCGCGTTCATGGCTGTCTCCCCCTGCGGCTGCGAACCTGCGGATGGCGTGACTGGGTTCGCATCATATCATTCCCCGCTATCACAACAAAAAACGACCCCGGATGTTCCGGGGCCGTTTCCGACAAGCGCAGAATTGCTCAGGCTTCAGCGCCTTCGCTCTTCTCTTCCTTCTTTTCCGGGGCGATTTCCGCGCCGGTGTCCTGATCGACCATCTTCATGCCGAGCCGGACCTTGCCGCGATCGTCGAAGCCCAGAAGCTTGACCTTCACTTCCTGACCTTCCTTCAGCACTTCGTTCGGGTGGTTCAGGCGCTTGTTGGCGATCTGGGACACGTGGACCAGACCGTCGCGCTTGCCGAAGAAGTTCACGAAGGCGCCGAAGTCGACCAGCTTCACCACCTTGCCGGTGTAGATCTTGCCTTCTTCCGGTTCCGCCACGATCGACCAGATCAGGTCGTAGGCCTTCTTGATCGCCGCCGCATCCGAGGACGCGATCTTGATCATGCCGTCGTCGTTGATGTCGACCTTGGCGCCCGAGGTTTCCACGATCTCGCGGATCACCTTGCCGCCCGAGCCGATCACTTCGCGGATCTTGTCGGTCGGGATCTGCATCGTCTCGATCTTCGGCGCATATTCGCTGAAGCCCTGCGGCGCGGAAATGGCCTTCGACATCTCGCCAAGGATATGCATCCGGCCATCCTTCGCCTGCGCAAGCGCCTGCTCCATGATCGCCGGGGTGATGCCCGCGACCTTGATGTCCATCTGCAGCGAGGTGATGCCGTTCGACGTGCCCGCGACCTTGAAGTCCATGTCGCCGAGGTGATCCTCGTCGCCGAGGATGTCGGTCAGAACCGCCCAACGGCCGTCGTCTTCAAGGATCAGGCCCATCGCCACACCGGCGACCGGCGCCTTCAGCGGCACGCCCGCATCCATCATCGACAGCGAAGACCCGCAGACCGTCGCCATCGAGGACGAACCGTTCGATTCGGTGATCTCCGACACGACGCGGATCGTGTAGGGGAAGTCGGTCGGCGCCGGAAGCACCGCCTGCAGCGCGCGCCATGCGAGCTTGCCGTGGCCGATCTCACGCCGGCCGGGCGAACCCACGCGGCCAACCTCGCCGACCGAATAGGGCGGGAAGTTGTAGTGCAGCAGGAAGTTCGAACGGAAATTGCCGTTCAGCGCGTCGATGATCTGTTCGTCGTCGCCGGTGCCGAGCGTGGTCACCACCAGCGCCTGCGTTTCACCGCGGGTGAACAGCGCCGAGCCGTGGGTGCGCGGCAGGACCGTGGTTTCCGAGGTGATCGGGCGCACCGTCTTGTTGTCGCGGCCGTCGATGCGCGCGCCACCGTTGATGATGTCGCCGCGCAGGATCGCGCTTTCCAGCTTCTTGATCGCCGAACCGAGGTTCTTGTCCGCCAGATCGTCTTCCGACAGCGAAGTCTTGACCTTCTCGATGGTCGCGGCGATCGCATCCTGACGGGCCAGCTTGTCGCGGATCGCGAAAGCGGCGCGCATGTCTTCCTCGCCCGCGGCCTTCACCTTGGCGTAGAGGTCGGAATAATCCGGCGGGGTGAAGTCGAAGGGTTCCTTCGCCGCATCCTCGGCCAGCGAAACGATCAGGTCGATCACCGGCTGCATCTGTTCGTGGCCGAACTTGACCGCGCCCAGCATCTCGTCTTCCGACAGCTCATAGGCTTCGGATTCGACCATCATCACCGCGTCCTTGGTGCCCGCGATGACCAGATCGAGCCGCTGCTCCGGGTTGTTCCGGAGGTTGACCATCTCGTCCATCTTCGGATTCAGGACATAGGCGCCGTTCTTGAAGCCGACGCGGGCCGCCGCGATCGGGCCCATGAACGGCACGCCCGAAATGGTCAGCGCCGCCGAGGCCGCGATCATCGCAAGGATGTCCGGGTCGTTTTCAAGGTCGCACGACAGGACCGTCGCCATGACCAGAACTTCGTTCTTGAAGCCGTCGACGAACAGCGGGCGGCAGGGACGGTCGATCAGGCGCGAGACCAGCGTTTCGCGTTCGGAGGGGCGGGCTTCACGTTTGAAGAAGCCACCGGGGATCTTGCCGGCGGCGTAGTATTTTTCCTGGTAATGCACGGTCAGCGGGAAGAAGTCCTGGCCTTCCTTCGCCGTCTTGGCAAAGGTCACGTTGGCCATGACGGAGGTTTCGCCGAGCGTGGCGATGACCGAGCCGTCGGCCTGACGGGCGACCTTGCCCGTTTCCAGCGTCAGCGTTTCACCGCCCCACTGGATCGATTTTTTCGTAACGTTGAACATTCAGCGTATCCTATCTGGAGGCACCCACGGGCCCATCCCGTGTCCCCCGGTCATATGGCGGCCCCATTGCCGCCGCCCCCATCCTTTGCATGCGCCCGGGGGCCGAGGGCGTCACATCGCAGATGGCGATGGCCCATACACGAAAATACGGCCTTTGGAAAGCACGGAGATTGGGCCGCCGCGGCCATACACGCGGCATTTCGCCCGGATGAGCGCGAGGGACGATTGACAGACGGTATCGCACCCCTGAATTCTGAGCCCATCCTTTTTACGGAATCCATCATGACCATTCGATTTCACGCAGTATCGCTCGCTGCTCTGTGCCTGTTTTCCCCCGTCCTGCCCGCCCATTCCGCCACCCTCGGGCCAGCCGCCGTGCTCGACATCGGCCTGACTGTCAGCGTCACCCAGGTCGGAACATTCGCCGCACCGGCGGGAACCAACAACTACGCCTCCCCCGTCACCATTGGAGACCATCTCTATATCGTCAACCAGCGCGGCGGCACGCTCTCGATCCACACCGGCGACGGCACGATGACGAGCGTGATCTCCCCTTCCGGCGGCATCCCCGAAGGCGTCTCGCCGACCGGAGCGAACGCGCTTGTCAACATCGCCGGGGCGGACGGACGCATCTACGTCGCCTATACCTCCTCCATACTGCCAACAGGGTTCGCGAATGTCGAAGCCTTGCCGGAAGATCCGAAATACGGGACCGTCTCGACCTATCAGCTCGTCTATTCCTACACCCAGCAGGCGGACGGATCACTGACCGATCCGCAGCCGCTTGCCGCCTTCGAAACCTCAACCGTCTCCGGTGGCCATTTCGGCGGCGGCATGCTGGTGCTGCCCGACGGCAATCTGCTCATCGCGCGCGGAGACAATCTTGGCGGCAACGATTACGGCGGAACCGGGGCGCAGGCGCCGGACAACACGGTGGCCAAGCTGCTCATCGTGGACGGCACCTCGGGCGAGGTCACCGTGGCCGCGACGGGCGTGCGCAATGTCCAGCAGCTGATCTACGCCGACAACAGCCGGACCACGATCGCCTTTGCCGATATCGGCTGGCGCGCGGCCGAGGAAATCAACGTCATCGACACCGCGACCCTGACCGACACCACGACCGTCGAGAATTTCGGCTGGGGCATCGCCAGCGACGGGCTGGCCCGCGAGGGCACCTTCTACGTAGGTTATGACGGCACCGGCACCAAGGAACAGAACGCCGCAATTCTGGGCGAAGCGCCGCTGGGGGAGGAAGGCTTTCTTCAGCCCTATGCGCAGTTCACCCGCGAGGGCGGCACCTTCGACAGCTATTTCGCCAGCTCCGGCCCCATCGCCTCGGATATCTCCTTCAGCAGCATCGGCTTTCTCTTTGCGGATCTGGGCACCGGCAACCTTTTCGCCACCCTCGCCGATGCCAGCGAAAGTGTGCTGAATGATGTTTACAAGGTCTGGGTGCAGAGCCCGACGGGCGCGCTCGTCTCGATGTATGAGTATCTGGGGAATCGCAGGCCGGACCTGCGCTTCTTCACCTTCGCCGACGGATCGGTCGGAGCCATCTCGGAACGGTTCGGCACGATCTACCGCATCACCGAGGTTTCGCTGCCAGCCGTGCCGCTGCCGGCGACCGGCGGCATGCTGCTGTCGGCGCTGGCGGCCGGGGCGCTGCTGCGGCGTCGCGCCCGTCGCTGACCCACAAAAGCAGAACGCCCGCGTCTTGCGACGCGGGCGCCCGGTCTTCGGAAGGTCCGCAGTTCAGCGACGCAGGCCGAGACGCTCGATCAGCGACTGGTAACGCGCCACGTCGTTCTTCTTCAGGTAGTCGAGCAGCTTGCGCCGTTGCGCAACCAGCATCAGAAGGCCACGGCGGGAGTGGTTGTCCTTCTTGTGGATCTTGAAATGCTCGGTCAGGTTGGCAATACGGGTCGACAGCAGCGCGACCTGGACTTCCGGCGAACCGGTGTCACCTTCCTTGGTGGCATATTCTTTCAGAATGCGGTTCTTGTCTTCGACGGTGATCGACATCGGGATCTCCTTTTTCAGGGGTGGATGGCGCAAGCCGGGATGTCGTCCAGCAAGGCCCGTTGAGTCCGCCGTCTCCGGCAGATGGCTGCCCATAAGGGAAAACCGCCCGGATGGGAAGCCCGATTCGCAGGCTTCAGCCGGCGATGGCGGCGAATTCCGCGGGCCGCATCAGCAGCAGATCGCCCGGGGTCAGGTCCGCGCCATGCAGCACCTCGGCCAGACGGTCGCCGTTGACGGTGATCCAGCGCGCATCGCCCGCGCCCGCCTCGATGCCGAGTTCGGGCGGCTCCTCCCCGTCCCAGAGCACGACCAGACGATCCTCTCCCTTGGTGAAATCGGCGATGGTCGCGGGATGCGCCGGGTCGATCCAGTCGCCGATGGCAAAGTCGTCCGCGCCCTCGTTGCCGCTGGCCCGGTCGTCCGACCCGGCGATCAGCCGGTCGTCGCCCAGCCCGCCGTTCAGATAGTCGCGCCCGTCGATGTCCTTGCCGTCGACCAGCGCCCTGCCGTCCAGCAGATCGTCCCCCGCCCCGCCCATCAGCGTGTCGTTGCCCAGACCGCCGATCAGCGTATCGTCGCCGTCATTGCCCATCAGCGCGTCATTTCCCGCGCCGCCCCACAGCAGATCGTCGCCCGCGCCGCCCAGCACCGTGTCGTCACCGTCACCCCCGGCAAGCGTGTCGTCGCCCATGCCGCCCGCAAGGTAATCGTTCCCCTCACCGCCCGACAGGCGGTCGTCGCCGGTGCCGCCGTCCAGACTGTCGTCCCCCGCGCCGCCCGTGATGCTGTCGTTTCCCGCGCCGCCGAAGATGAAATCCCGCCCTTCGCCGCCCGACAGCGTATCGTCGCCCTCATAGCCGTTGATCTGGTTGATACCGCCGCCGCCCGAGATCTCGTCATCCCCGAGATCACCCCAGAGCGTGTCGTTCCCCTCCGTCGCGGCGGGCGAGACCGGGCGACCGGGCTCCGGCCAGCCGCCGGTCGGCGCGACCGTCCCCGCCCCGGTTTCGGGCAGGGACGGATCACCGAAACCGGGCAGGTCCATTTCCGCGGGGGAATCGGGCCGCAGCCCGGTTTCCGCGATCCCGTCGGTCTCATCCTCGCCGGTCTTGCCGTCGACGGAAGGGACCAGCGCGATCGTCGCGCCTGCCATCAGCAGGCCCAACAGTCCCGTCATCATGAACATGCCCGCACCCCTTACACTACGGGGCCTGTGTCGCATGAAATCCATGCCCGCCAAAGCGATGGCATGGTAAAGACGCGGCGAAATTTACCTATGGTTAAGCTCGTCCGCGAAGACCCACGGCTCCGGCTGGCGGTCGTAGCCGATATACAGCGGATGCTTCGGCGCGCCCGCCCGCGTCAGGCCAAGGTGGAACAGCTCGCGCCCCGTGCCGCGCAACAGCCGCTCGACCGCCGCACCCCGGCCCAGATGCGCGCCGTGCGCCCCCCAGGCGCAGACGATCCGCGCCCCCGGCCCCTCGGCCCAGGCCACGCTGTCCAGAATGGCGCGGTCGTTTTCCGGCCCGACCGGATCGGGTTGGGCGCGCATCTCCTTGGGGTCCGTCGCGCGCCAGGCAAAGATATTGGTGACGCGGAAGCTGCCGAATCCCAGCGTCCGGGCGCGGCGCTCGCACCGCTCCACGGTCGGGTCGTTCTGCACCTCCGTCGCGGTCGAAGGATTGAGCATCACGAACAGCGCCCGCGGCCCCGACACGTCCCAGACCCGGGTGAGCAGGTAACGATACCTCTCGCAATCCGAATAGACCGCGATTGACGGGGCGTCGCCCTTCACATGCTCCCTGATAATCATTCGTGCCTCTTACCTGTGCGATGGCCTTGTGCCCGGTCCGGGGTCATTCCGGGGTGACGAAGACCCGCGCCGGATGCAGCTCGCCGCCCATGTAACGGCCGACGGCGACGGCGCGGCCGTCGAAGCTCGCCCAGACCTCTTCGCCATATTCCACGTCGCGCGGCGCGATGACCATGCCCGGATTGCCGTGGCGCAGCCGCACCGCGCCCTCGGCCGTCGCCTTCACCTCGGGCAGATCCTCAAGCCCCAGTTCCAGCGGCAGCAGATGCGCATCCAGTTCCGGCGTCCGCGCCATGCGCTCGATATCCTCAAGGCTCAGCCCCTTGTCCGCCTCGAACGGGCCGGACCAGTCGCGCCGCAGCCATTTCACATGGCCGAGGCAGCCGAGTTTACGCCCGAGATCCCGGGCGATGGAGCGCACGTAACCGCCCTTGCCGCAGACCATTTCCAGTTCGACCGTATCCGCATCGGGCCGCGCCAGCATGATCAGGCTTTCGACGAACAGGGGCCGCGCCGCGAGATCCATCGCCTCGCCCTCGCGGGCAAGGTCATAGGCGCGCTCGCCATCCACCTTCACGGCGGAGAACTGCGGCGGCACCTGCATGATGTCCCCCCGGAAATCCGCCAGCGCGGCGGCGATCTGGTCATCCGTCGGGCGCAGGGCCGAGGTCTCGATCACCTCGCCCTCGGCATCGTCGGTATTGGTCGCGGCGCCAAGCGTGATCTGGAAGCGGTAGCATTTCAGCGCGTCGGTGATGTAGGGCACGGTCTTCGTCGCCTCGCCCAACGCGACGGCCAGAACCCCGGTCGCCGCCGGGTCGAGCGTGCCGGCATGGCCCGCCTTCTTCGCGTCCAGCGCCCAGCGCACCTTGCCCACGACCGAGGTCGAGGTCACCCCCGCCGGCTTGTCGACGATGATCCAGCCCGAAATGTCGCGGCCCTTCTTGCGGCCCATGCCGTTCTCCCTATCAGAAGGCCCGCCTGCTACCCCGATCGGGCGCGATGGTCAATCGCGGCGGGGGTGGGACCGTCGCGGCGGGGGCTGTCTGCCCCCGCACCCCCGAGGATATTTATGGAAGAATGAAGGGAAAAGGGTCAGTCCCGCGCGACCATGCCGACGATCGGCCCCATCGGCCAGCCGAAATCGGAACGCCCCTGCGCCGGAACCATCAGCCGCGAGATCGAGCCGTCGAGATACAGCGCATCGCGCGCGCCGAGTTCGTCGCGGAAGAACCGGGCGAGGCGATGGAAGTTCACCGGCCGGTCGGAGATCACGAACCAGGCGGTTTCGCCATCGGGCGAAACGCCGACGCCGTTGCGGATATAGGTGCTGTCGCTGTCGGGGATGAAACGCGGGTGCAGCGCCCCGTCGATCACCAGCATCGGCCCGGATTGGGTGGCATAGCGGCAGGCGGGGCGTTCGGCGGCAAAGCGGCGGCTTTCGATCACCCGCAGCCTGTCGCCCACGCAAAAGACGCCGTTCGGCAGCATGCCGAAATTGCCTTCGCCCGCGCCGGTGACGATCGGGTGATCCTCGCGCCCCTTCTCGACATAAAGCCCGACGGGGCTGCGGTCCGGCGCATACATGCCGCCGTTCATCGCGAAAACCAGCCGTTCTCCCGGTGCCATCAGCGCCTGCAACCGCCCCGGCGTGCCGATCAGCCGCCCGTTGTCATCCCTCAGCCAGACCCGCACGTCATCCGCGGCGGTGGCCGCGCAGACGGTGAAGGGCACGCCCTCGAAGGTGACCGTGCGGCAGGGATCCTCCGCCAGAGCGACACGCGGCACCACCAGCGCGAGCGCGGCGAACAGGCTAGCCCAGATCTTCATCGTCGCGCCGGGCGATGTCGCGCTGCACCGTCTCGTCCGAGAACATCCGGCGCGTCTCGTCCAGCCTGTCGAAGGTCTCATCGATGCGGAAGCGCAGATCGGGCGCGTATTTGATCGTCATCGCCTTCGCCACATGATGGCGCAGCTCGCCCGTGTGACGGCGCAGGGCGGCGAGCATCGCCTCCGCCCCCTCACCGCCAAGCGTGCCGCCGAGAGGGGCGACATAGACCGTCGCCACCTTCAGATCCGGAGAGGTGCGCACCTCCCCCACGGTGATCGAGATCCGGTTCAGGTCCGGATCATGGACCTCGCCGCGAAGCAGCACATCCGAAAGCGTGCGCCGGATGAGTTCCCCCACCCGAAGCTGACGTTGCGAAGGGCCATCGCCCGATGAAAAACGGTTCTTTGCCATATCCCGCACATAGTGCCTTGTGCGGCGCACCGCAACTCGGGCCTTTGCCCGCGACGCCGCAGGGGCTAAGAAAACCTGCAAAGAAGGAGAGAGAGATGGATGATCTGCCGGGAATCGTGATCGCCGGGGCCTCCGGCCGGATGGGACGGATGCTGGTCCGGACGGTTCTGGACTCGGACAAGGCGCGGCTTTCGGGGGCGGTGGTGCGCCCCGGACACGAATGGGTCGGCAAGGATCTGGGCACGGTCATGGGCGGCGCGCCGAACGGCGTGATCGTGACCGATGACCCGCTGGAGGCCTTTGCCGGCGCCCGGGCGGTGATCGACTTCACCACCCCGCGCACGACGCTGGAATTCGCCCGGCTCGCCGCGCAGGCGCGCGTCGTCCATGTCATCGGCACCACCGGCTTCGAGAAGGAACAGCTCATCGCGCTGGAACCCTGCGCGCGGCACGCGGTGATCATTCAGGCGGGCAACATGAGCCTTGGCGTCAACTTGCTGACGGTGCTGACCCGCAAGGTGGCGGCGGCTCTGGATGCCGACTGGGACATCGAGATCGTCGAGGCGCATCACAACCGCAAGGTCGACGCCCCTTCCGGCACGGCGCTGATGCTGGGCGAGGCCGCCGCCGAGGGCCGGGGGATTTCCCTCGAAGGCAATACCGAGGCCGGGCGCGACGGCATCACCGGGCCGCGCAAACGGGGCGCGATCGGGTTTTCCTCGATTCGCGGCGGCGATATCGTGGGTGAACATGACGTGCTTTTCGCCACGGCGGGCGAACGCATAGTGCTTCGCCACATGGCGACGGACCGCGGCATCTTTGCCCGCGGCGCGCTGAAGGCGGCGCTCTGGGGCCTCGACCGCAAGCCCGGGCGCTACGACATGATCGACGTGCTGGGTCTGTGACCTTCGTTCACCCCCGGGCACACCGGACTCTTATGACTTTCGTGTTTCCATAAATATCCCGGGGGTGAGGGCCGAAGGCCCGAGGGGGCTGGCCCCCTGCGCCCCATCCGACGGGGATTCCCGTTCCCGGCGAAAACTCCCACGGATGTGCAAACGGAACGGAAGAAGGGGGGCCAGCCCCCTCTTTGCCTGCGGCAAATTCACCCCCGGGATATTTAAGGAAAGATGAAATGCATAAGAACCGGGGCGTTGGTCTTTGACGATTTCTTCGCGCGCGGTCGTGCGGGGCGGGAAGCGCGGGGTCAGAAATCGATCGCGATGCCCTTCTTTTCCCAATCGCCGTAGCGCACGGGTTCCGGGCCGTCGCGGCCGCCGAGTTCGGCGGGCAGGCCCAGCGGCTTTGCCTTGCGGCGGCGTTCCTCTGCCTCGGCCAGGGCGCGTTGTGCAGCGGGGGGCAGGTCCTTCGGAGTCTCTGTCATGGCGGCCTCCTTGTTTCCGGGATGCACCTGTTATAGGCCGCACGGGACCTTGCAACAAGCCGGAGGACAGCGCCGATGGGCGGGATCGACCTTGCACGCCGCGCCGCCTGCGCGCTTTTGACCGGGGTGACCGAGGAACACCGGACGCTGTCCGAGCAGATCGGCGCCGGGGCGCTGGATGGGCTGTCGCCGCCCGAACGCGCCCGGGCGCAGCGGCTGGCGCAGACCACCCTGCGCAATCTGCCGCGCGCCGACGCGATGCTGAAGCCGCATCTGCGCAAATCCCCGCCGCCCGATCTGCGCGCGCTGCTGCGGCTGGCGGTGACCGAGCTTTGCGCCGAGGATGCCGCGCCGCATGGCGTGGTCAATGCCGCCGTCAGCCTTGCCCGCGCGGGCGGGCAGCGGACGGAGGGGTTCACCGGCCTCGTCAACGCGGTGCTGCGCAAGGTGGCCGAGGCGCGCCCGGCATGGGATACCCTGCCGCCGCCCGCCCTGCCCGGCTGGCTGCGCGGGCGGCTGATGTCGGCTTACGGCAAGGTCGCCGTGCAGCGGATGGAGGCCGCGCATCTGACAGGCGCGCCCACCGACCTGACGGCGAAGGGCGATCCGGCGGCGCTGGCCGCGCGGCTCGGGGGATTGCTGCTGCCGACGGGATCTGTGCGGCTCGCCCCCGGGGCGCATGTGACCGACCTGCCCGGCTATGCCGAGGGCGACTGGTGGGTGCAGGATGCGGCGGCGGCGATGGCGGCGCGCGCGCTAGCCCCGCGGGCGGGCGAAAAGGTGCTGGACCTTTGCGCCGCGCCGGGGGGCAAGACGTTGCAGCTTGCGGCGGCGGGGGCGGAGGTCACCGCGCTCGACATTTCCGCGCCGCGGCTGGCGCGACTGCGCGAGAATCTGGAGCGTTGCGGGTTGCAGGTGCAGACCGTTGCGGCAGATGCGCTGGACTGGCAACCCGAACAGCGATACGATGCGATCCTGCTGGACGCGCCCTGTTCGGCTACGGGCACGATCCGGCGCCATCCCGACCTGCCCTATGTCAAGGATGCCGCCGGGATCAAGGTGCTGGTCGCCCTGCAGGCGGCGTTGCTCGACCGGGCGCTGACATGGCTCGCCCCGGGCGGCAGGCTGGTCTTCGTCACCTGTTCGCTGCTGCCGGAGGAGGGCGAGCGGCAGATCGAGGCCGCGCTGGCCCGTCACCCCAGCCTGCGCTGCACCACGATCGACCTGCCCGGGATCGAGCCCGGCTGGATCACGCCGACGGGTGGGCTGCGGCTGCGGCCGGACTACTGGCCCGATCTGGGCGGCATGGACGGTTTCTTCATCGCCTCGCTGACCTTCACGCGCTGAAAACGCGGCAGATCGTCCCGTCGTGATGGCGCAAACACCAAATTCTCTGGACCTTGGGGCAGGCTCGCGCTAGGCCCCCGACCATCCGCGACAGCGGCGCCCGCGCGCCGCGACCAGACATCTGAGCATAAGGACTGCCAGCCATGACCAGACCCGTCCCCCTCACCCGCGCCCTCATTTCCGTTTCCGACAAGACCGGGCTCATCGACTTCGCGCAGGAGCTTGCCACCCGCGGGGTGGAGATCCTGTCCACCGGCGGCACCGCCAAGGCGCTGCGCGAGGCCGGGCTGTCGGTCGTCGACGTGGCCGAGGTCACGGGTTTCCCGGAAATGATGGACGGCCGGGTCAAGACGCTGCATCCGGTCATCCACGGCGGCCTTCTGGCGCTGCGCGACAACGAGGAACATCTGGCCGCGATGGAGGCCCACAACATCCAGCCGATCGACCTCTTGGTGGTGAACCTCTATCCGTTCGAGGAAACCGTCGCCAAGGGCGCCGCCTATGACGACTGCATCGAGAACATCGACATCGGCGGTCCGGCGATGATCCGCGCGGCGTCGAAGAACCACGCCTTCGTCGCCACCATCGTCGATGTCGAGGATTACCCCGCGCTGCTGGCCGAACTCGATGCCAACGACGGCGCGACCAGCTATGAATTCCGCCAGCGGCAGGCGCAGATCGCCTATGCCCGCACCGCCGCCTATGACGCCGCCGTTTCGACCTGGATGGCCAAGGCGATCAACGAGGAAACGCCGCGCCGCCGCGCCTTTGCCGGCAAGCTCGCCCAGACGCTGCGCTATGGCGAGAACCCGCACCAGAAGGCGGCCTTCTACCTTGACGGCTCGAACCGTCCGGGCGTCGCCACGGCGAAGCAATGGCAGGGCAAGGAACTGTCCTACAACAACATCAACGACACCGACGCGGCCTTTGAACTGGTCGCCGAATTCCCGGTGAACCAGCCCGCCGTCGCGATCATCAAGCACGCCAACCCCTGCGGCGTGGCGACCGGCGCGACGCTGGCCGAGGCCTATTCCCGCGCCTTCGACTGCGACCGCACCTCGGCCTTCGGCGGCATCATCGCGCTGAACCAGACGCTGGACGAGGCCACCGCGAAAGAGATCGCCGCGATCTTCACCGAGGTCGTCATCGCCCCCGACGCGACCGACGAGGCCAAGGCCGTCTTCGCGGTGAAAAAGAACCTGCGCCTGCTGACCACCGGCGCGCTGCCCGATGTGAAGGCGCCGATCACCACCTTCCGGCAGGTGGCGGGCGGCTTCCTCGTGCAGGACAAGGACAACGGCACGATCACCCCGGACGACCTGCAGGTGGTGACGAAGCGCGTGCCCACGGAACAGGAACTGAAGGACCTGCTCTTTGCCTGGACGGTCGCCAAGCACGTCAAGTCGAACGCGATCATCTACGTCAAGGACGGCGCCACCGTGGGCGTCGGCGCGGGGCAGATGAGCCGCGTCGATTCGACCCGCATCGCCGCGCGGAAATCGCAGGACATGGCCGAGGCGATGGGCCTGAGCGAGCCGCTGACCAAGGGATCGGTCGTTGCCTCGGACGCCTTCTTCCCCTTCGCCGACGGGCTGATCACCGCGGCCGAGGCGGGCGCCACGGCGGTGATCCAGCCGGGCGGCTCGCTGCGCGATCAAGAGGTGATCGACGCGGCGAACGAACGCGGGCTCGCCATGGTCTTCACCGGCATGCGGCACTTCCGCCACTGAGCCATCCCCCCGCGCCTGCGGGCGCGGGGTTCCTCAGCACAGGGTGACACCATGCGTCTGACGGCATGGGTCGCGGCGGGGGTCTTCCTGCTCGACCAGATTTCCAAATACATCGTTGTCCATCTGATGAACCTCGACCGCCTGCTGGTGATCGAGGTGCTGCCGCCCTGGCTGAATTTCCACATGGCGTGGAATCAGGGGGTGAACTTCGGCCTGATGGCCGGCGAGGGCGACCTGACCCGCTGGGTGCTGATCGCGCTGTCGCTGGTCATTACCGGCTGGGTCTGGATCTGGGTGCGGCGCGAACGGCATTCGCGGCTGATGCTGGTGTCGGCGGGGCTGCTGATCGGCGGCGCGCTCGGCAATGTCATCGACCGGCTGGTCTATGGCGCGGTGGCGGATTTCCTGAACATGTCCTTGCCGTTCTGGCGCAACCCGTGGTCGTTCAACGTCGCCGATATCGCGATCTTTGCCGGGGCGGTGGGGCTTGTGCTGTTTTCCGGCAAGGGCGACGGCGCGGCGAAAAAGCCCCGCCCGAAATCGGACGCGAAAGCCCGCCGCTGATGCGCCAAGGGGCGTGACGCCGCCGTGCCGATAGGCTAAGAGGGGGCGAAACGGTGATGGAGTGGCCCATGCGCGCGACAATCGGAAAGCTCGGGATCGCAGTGGCGATTGCGGCGCTGGTCGCGGCCTGTGGCGGGGGCGGAGAGCCCAGGCTGATGCATCTGCGCTCGACCGGCGGGCCGGACGAATTCGGCATCCTGCCGACCAAGCCCCTGCAGATGCCGACGAATCTGTCCGAACTGCCGACACCCACGCCGGGCGGCGCCAATCTGACCGACCCGACGCCCGTGGCCGATGCCACCGTGGCACTTGGCGGGCGGCCCGCCGGCACGACGGGCGCGATACCCGCGGCGGATGGCGCGCTGATCGCGCAAGCCTCGCGGCATGGCACGGATGCCTCGATCCGCACGCAGCTTGCGGCCGAGGATCTGGAATACCGGCGCCGGCACAAGCCGCGGCTGCTGGAACGGATGTTCTCGATCAACAGCTATTTCGACGCCTATCAGCCGATGGCTCTGGGTCAGGCCGCGGAACTGGAACGCTGGCGCGCCGCCGGGGCCAAGACGCCGGGCGCGCCGCCTCCGGACGACATGAAATAGCCGCGGAACGCTTGGCTGCCTTCGTTTTTCCATAAATATCCCGGGGGTGAGGGCCGCAGGCCCGAGGGGGCTGGCCCCCTGCGCCCCATCCGTTCGCGATTCCGGTTTCCGGCGCCCCTGCGGACATGCAAACACGGCAAAAACGGCGTCAGCCGCCCTCTTCCTTTCCCGTCGGACCAATCCCGGTCCGGGGCGCGAAATGCGCTCCGCCCCCATCAACTCCCCGTCACCCGCAATGCGGAAGGTTGCGCATTTCCGCGCGCACCGGCAAAGTCCCGCCGAACCAACGAGGAACCCATGTTGCGCGCATCCCTTGCCGCCGTTTTCGCGGTCTTCGCCATCGGCTCGGCCCATGCCGATCCCGTAAGCCACTTCACCCTCCCCAACGGCCTTGAAACCGTGGTGATCGAGGATCACCGCGCCCCCGTCGTCGTCCAGATGGTCTGGTACAAGACCGGATCGGCGGACGAACAGCGTGGCAAATCCGGCATCGCCCATTTCCTCGAACACCTGATGTTCAAGGGCACCGACACGATGGCGGCGGGCGAGCTGTCCAAGACCGTCTCCGCCAATGGCGGGTCGGACAATGCCTTCACCTCCTACGACTACACCGCCTATTTCCAGCGCATCGCCGCCGACCGGCTGGAGCTGGTGATGAAGATGGAAGCCGACCGGATGCGGAATCTGCAGATCTCGCCCGACGACTGGAAGACGGAACGCGAGGTGATCCTTGAAGAACGCTCGCAACGCACCGACAGCGATCCCGGCGCGCTTTACGGCGAACAGGCGCGCGCGGCACAATACCTCAACAGCCCCTACGGCACGCCGGTCATCGGCTGGCGGCAGGAGATGGAGGGCCTGACCCGTGACGACGCGCTGGCCTGGTACAACCGCTTTTACGCACCGAACAACGCGGTTCTGGTGGTGGCGGGCGACGTCACCCCGGATGAGGTGAAGGCGCTGGCCGAGAAATATTATGGCCCGCTCGAACCCTCCTCCGACATTCCGCCGCGCCTGCGCCCGCAGGAACCGCCGCAGCTTGCGGCCCGGCGGCTCGACTTCCGTGACGATCGGGTGGCGCAGCCCTATCTGAGCCGCACCTATCTGGCACCCGAGCGCAATCCCGGCGACCAGAAACAGGCGGCCGCGCTGACGGTGCTGTCGGCGATCCTCGGCGGCAATGCGCAGACCTCGGTCCTGTCGCGCAAGCTGGTGTTCGACCGGGGCGATGCGATCTATGTCTCGACCTCCTATGACGGCATGTCGATCGACAAGACGACCTTCGCCATCTCGCTGATGCCGGCGCCGGATGTGTCGCTGCCGGATGCGGAAAAGGCGCTGGACGCGGCGCTGGCCGAATTCCTCAAGGAAGGCATCGACACCGCCCAGTTCGAGCGGATCCGCGCGCAGGTCCGCGCCGGCCAGATCTACCAGCAGGACAACACGCAGGGCCTTGCCCGCCGCTACGGCGAGGCGCTGGCCTCGGGCTTCAGCATCGAGGATGTGCAGGACTGGCCCGATATCCTGATGTCGGTGACGGAGGATGACGTGATGGCGGCGGCGAAAAGCCTTCTCAATCCGGCGGCTTCGGTCACCGGTTATATCACGAAACCGGACAGATCGGACCCGGCCGCTCCGGCCTCCGCGGTTCCGGCCTCCGCCGGACAGGAGGTGGTGCAATGACCCGTTCCGTCCTCCGCACCCCGCTCCGATTGGCTGCGATGGCGCTTGTCGCGCTGATGGCGGCGATACCCGCCCATGCGCTGGACATCCGCGAGGTCACATCCCCCGGCGGGATCAGGGCCTGGCTGGTCGAGGCGCATGACATCCCCTTCACCGCGCTGGAAATCCGCTTCCGCGGCGGGGCGTCGCTCGACGCGCCGGGCAAGCGCGGCGAGATCAACCTGATGACCGCCACGCTGGAGGAAGGCTCCGGCAATCACGACAGTCAGGGCTTCGCCGCCGCGCAGGAAATGCTGGCGGCGCGGTTCGGCTTTGACGTCGATGACGATACGCTCAGCGTGTCCGCCCGGATGCTGACCGAGAACCGCGACAAGGCGGTGGATCTGCTGCGCGGCGCGCTGACCGATCCGCATTTCGATCAGGCCTCGGTCGACCGGGTGCGCGGGCAGGTGCTGTCGATCATCGCCTCGGACGCCAAGGATCCGGGCGCGCTGGCCACGCAGACCTTCCGCAAGATCGCCTATGGCGACCATCCCTACGGTTCCTCGCTGAACGGCACGTCGGACAGCGTGAAGGCCCTGACGCGCGAGGACATGTTCGACGCCAAGGCCCGCGTCATGGCCAAGGACCGGATGGTGGTTTCCGCCGTGGGCGACATCACGCCCGAGCAGTTGGGCGAGATGCTCGACCGCCTGCTGGGCGATCTGCCCGACACCGGCGCCCCCCTGCCCGAACCGGTCGCGCCCACGCTCGGCGGCGGGGTCACCGTCGTCCCCTTCGACAGCCCGCAATCGGTGGTGATCTTCGGGCAGAAGGGCATCGCGCTGGACGATCCAGACTTCTTCCCGGCCTATGTGCTGAACCAGATCCTTGGCGCGGGCGGGTTTTCCTCGCGCCTGATGGACGAGGTGCGGGAAAAGCGCGGCCTGACCTACGGGATCTACACCTACCTCGTCAGCCGCGACCTGTCGGACACTTGGCAGGGCAGCTTCGCCTCGGCCAATGAAAAGGTCGCCGAGGCGGTGAAGATCACGCAGGAGGAATGGGCCAGGGCCGCGACAGGCGAAGTGACGGATCAGGAACTGGACGACGCCAAGACCTACCTGACCGGCGCCTATCCGCTGCGCTTCGACGGCAATGCGAACATCGCCGACATCCTTGCCGGGATGCAGCTGAACGGCATGCCCATCGACTATATCGACACCCGCAACGACAAGGTGGAGGCGGTGACGAAGGAAGACGTGGCCCGCGTCGCCAAAAGGCTGATGGACCCGGCGGGGCTGCATTTCGTCGTCGTGGGCACGCCCGTCGGCCTGGAATAAACCACGAACAAAGCGCCCGGAATCTGTTGGGCTTTCGGCGGGGCTGTGCTAACTCTGGTAGCATGAACGCACAGCCCCCCAATATCGGCCAGTCCCGGCCCCAGTCCCGCCCGGTCATCCGCCAGCTTGACGAATCGGCGGCGAACCGGATCGCGGCGGGCGAGGTCGTGGAACGCCCCGCCTCGGCGGTGAAGGAACTGGTGGAAAACGCGCTCGATGCCGGCGCGACGCGGGTGGAAATCGCCTATGCCGACGGCGGCAAGACGCTGATCCGCATCCGCGACGACGGCTGCGGCATGACGGATGCCGATCTGCCGCTGGCGCTGTCGCGCCATGCCACGTCCAAGATCGACGGATCGGACCTGCTGAACATCCATACCTTCGGCTTTCGCGGCGAGGCGCTGCCCTCGCTTGGCGCGGTGGGGCGGCTGGTCATCACCTCGCGCGCCGAGGGGTTCGAGGCGGCGCAGATCTCGGTTTCCGGGGGCGCCATCGGCCCGGTGAAGCCCGCCGCGCTGAACCGCGGCACGCTGGTCGAGCTGCGCGACCTGTTCTTTGCCACCCCCGCGCGGCTGAAATTCATGCGCACCGACCGGGCCGAGGCGCAGGCCATCGCCGATGTGGTGAAGCGGCTGGCGATGGCGGAACCCTATGTCAGCTTCACCCTGCGCGACGTTTCGGGCGGTGGTGACGGACGGGAGGTTTTCCGCGCCGATGCCGAACAGGGCGAATTGTTCGGCGCGCTGGCGGGGCGTCTGGCGCGCATCCTCGGGCGTGACTTCACCGACAATGCCGTGGCCATCGACGCCGACCGCGAGGGCATCCGCCTGACCGGCTATGCGGCCCTGCCCACCTATTCGCGCGGCGCGGCGGTGGAGCAGTTCCTGTTCGTCAACGGCCGCCCGGTGCGGGACAAGATGCTGATCGGCGCGCTGCGGGCCGCCTATATGGATTTCCTCAGCCGCGACCGGCATCCGGCGGCGGCGCTGTTCCTGACTTGCGACACCGAGCGCGTGGACGTGAACGTCCACCCCGCCAAGGCCGAGGTCCGTTTCCGCGAATCGGGCATCCCGCGCGGCCTGATCGTCACCGCGATCCGCCATGCGCTGGCGCAGGCGGGGCACCGGGCCTCTTCCACCGTGGCGACGGCGACGCTTGGCGCCTTCCGGCCGGAGCCGGAACCCGCGCAGGCGCGACTCGACATGCCGCCGCGGGTGTATCAGATGGACCGCCCGTCCCTTGGCGCGATCCGCACGAGTTACGCCGCGCAGGCCCCGGCCTTTGACGAAGCCGCCCCCGTCTGGCAGGCGCCAAGCGCCCGGGCCGAGGCCCCGCCCCCCGAGGACCGGCAGCTACAGCACACCCCGCTTGGCGCCGCCCGCGCGCAGGTGCATGAAAACTACATCATCGCCCAGACCGAAACCGGGATGGTCATCGTCGATCAGCATGCCGCGCATGAGCGGCTGGTCTATGAACGGCTGAAACGGCAGATGGCGGACAGGGGCATCGCGGCGCAGGCGCTGCTGATCCCCGAAATCGTCGATCTGTCGGCGGGCGATGCCGCGCTGCTGCTGGAACATGCCGACGCGCTGTCGCGTCTTGGCCTGACGATCGAGCCCTTCGGCGGCACCGCCATCGCCGTGCGCGAAACCCCGGCGATCCTTGGACAGATCAACGCCGCCGCGCTGCTGCGCGACGTGCTGGACGAACTGGCCGACCTTGGCGACAGCCAGCTGGTGCTGGCGCGGATCGACGCGGTTCTGTCGCGCATGGCCTGCCACGGCTCGGTCCGGTCGGGGCGGCGGATGCAGGTCGACGAAATGAACGCATTGTTGCGCGAGATGGAGGCGACGCCCCATTCCGGCCAGTGCAACCACGGCCGCCCGACCTATGTGGAACTCAAGCTCGCCGATATCGAGCGGCTGTTCGGGCGGACGTGATGGAGCTTGATCTGAACAATCCGCTGATTCTGGGCGGCCTTGCGGTGGTGGCGCTGATCGTGGTGCTGCTGATCCTCGTGCTGCGGTCGGCCGCGCGCTCGGCGCAGGCGGTGGTGCCGCTGACCTCGCAGCTGGTGGCGCTTGGCCAAAGGGTGCAGTCGCTGTCCGACGGGCAACAGCAGATGGCGGGCGGCCTGCATCACGTGTCCGAGGCGCAGGCGACCAGTCAGGCCAAGATGCTGTCGCTGATGGAACAACGGCTCGGACAGGTGAACCGGCAGATGGTCGAAAGCCTGCACGGCTCGGCCACCCGCACGGCGCGGTCTCTGGGCGATCTGCAACAGCGGCTGGAGGCCATCGACAAGGCGCAGGCGAATATCGAGAAGCTGTCGGGCAATGTGCTGGGCCTGCAGGACATCCTGTCGAACAAGCAGACCCGCGGCGCGTTCGGGGAAATCCAGCTCCATGACATCGTGCTCAAGGCGCTGCCCGCCGACAGCTACACGATGCAGGCGACGCTGTCGAACGGGCGGCGCGCCGATTGCCTCGTGCATCTGCCGAACCCGCCCGGCCCCATCGTCATCGACAGCAAATTCCCGCTTGAGGCCTACGAGGCCCTGCGCCGCGCCGAAAACCAGTCGCAGGTGATCGAGGCGCAGCGGATGATGCGCATCGCCGTGCGCAGCCATATCCGCGCCATTTCGGACCGCTACCTGATCGAGGGCGAGACCGCCGATGGCGCGCTGATGTTCCTGCCCTCCGAGGCGGTCTATGCCGAGCTTCACGCCAATTTCCCCGAACTGGTGCGTGAGGGCTTTGCCGCCAAGGTCTGGATCGTCTCCCCCACCACCTGCATGGCGGTGCTGAACACGATGCGCGCGGTGCTGAAGGATGCAAGGATGCGCGAACAGGCGGGTGCGATCCGCAAGGAACTGGCGGCGCTCTATCAGGATGTCGACCGGCTCGGCGCGCGAGTGGCGAATCTGGACCGGCATTTCGGTCAGGCGGCGAAGGACATCGAGGAAATCAAGATCTCGGCCGAAAAGGCGGGCAAGCGCGCCCACCGGCTCGACAATTTCGATTTCGAGGAACTGGCCCCGGAAACGCCGCCGAAGCTGATGCAGGTGAAACCCTGAGCCAGGCGGAGAGGAAGTAGGGGGCCAGCCCCCTCTTGGCCTTTGGCCAATTCACCCCCGGGATATTTTGGGAAGAATGAAGGGAAGGGGCCGTCGGGGGAGTTTGGAACCTCGTTATTGCCGCTTGCGCAAATCGCCCGGGCCGCGCAACATTGCTTATCCAGAGGAGGTTTCCATGTCGCTGCCGATCAGCCCGGAGAAAATCGCCCATGTCATCATCCGCGCCCGCAAGTTCGATGCGGACGTGCCCGGATCCGGTCAGGGGCGCGAATTGCGCGCCTTCATCGCCGGGCTGAACGAGGATGAACAGGCCGCGCTGACCGCCGTGATGTGGATCGGTCGCGAGACCTATGAGCCCGAGGAGATCGACGAGGCGATCGAGACCGCGAAGGCCGAGGCCTCGGCCCCGACCGAGGATTACCTGATGGGGATCCCGATGCTCGCCGATTATCTGGAAGACGGACTGAACGCCCTGGGCATCACGCTCGACGAGGCTCAGGAAGATTTCGACCGCTCCGTGTGAACAGCAAAAAGGCGGGGTTTCCCCCGCCCCTTCGCCTTCTTCCGTGAGTGCGGAATGCGTCAGGCGACCAGCCGGTAGCCGCCCGATTCCGTGACCAGAAGCCGCGCATTGGCGGGATCTGGTTCGATCTTCTGCCGCAGCCGGTAGATATGGGTTTCAAGCGTATGCGTCGTCACGCCCGCGTTGTAGCCCCAGACCTCGTGCAGCAGTACGTCGCGCGCCACCACGCCATCCGTCGCCCGATACAGGAATTTCAGGATATTGGTTTCCTTCTCGGTCAGGCGGATCTTGTGATCCTTGGCGTCGATCAGCATCTTCATCGCCGGCTTGAACGTATACGGCCCAAGCTGGAATACCGCGTCTTCGGATTGTTCATGGGTGCGCAGTTGCGCGCGCAGCCGCGCCAGCAGCACCGGGAACTTGAACGGCTTGGTGATGTAGTCGTTCGCCCCCGAATCGAGGCCAAGAATCGTATCCGCATCGGTATCGTGGCCGGTCAGCATGACCACCGGGCATTTCACCCCGAGCTTGCGCAGCTTCTTGCACAGCTCGCGCCCGTCGGTGTCGGGCAAGCCGACATCCAGCACGACGATATCGTAAAGCCCCGACTTGGCCTTTTCCACCGCCTCGGCGCCCGAACCCGCCTCGAACACCTCGAATTCGTCGGTGGCGGTCAGCTGCTCGGCCAGCGCCTCGCGCAGGTCTTCCTCGTCGTCCACCAGAAGGATCTTCTTCAGTCCAGCCATCTCGGGGCCTCCGTTTCTTGTGGTCCTCTGTCTCGCGTGAAAGCTGAGGCCGGATCACGCCCGCGGCAAGGGGGCTGAAATCTTTCTCACGCGGACGTGTCGCACAGCGGCTGTGTGTTTCAATTTGTTTCAGGCCTCGCTATCTGTGTCGCATGGATATGCTGTCGCCCCTTGGCCCCACCCCGATCGAGCGCCTGAACCGCGCCCGTGCCGATCTGCGGATCGGCCTGCCCGTCGTGCTGTCGCGCCGGACGCTGGCGGTGGCGGTGGAAACGCTTGGCGCGGACCGGCTGGCGGCGCTGCGCGGGCTTGGGCCGCTGACGCTGGTGCTGACCTCGTGGCGGGCGGAAACGCTGAAGGCGCGGGTCTACGACAACGATCTGGCGCGCATCCGGGTGCCGGAGGATGCGGATCTGGCCTGGCTTCAGGCGCTGGCCGATCCGGCGGATGACCTGCGCGTGCCGATGAAGGGGCCGCTTGCCTCGGAACGCGGCGGCGATGCGACGGTGGCGCGCGCGGCGATCGCGCTGGCGAAGACGGCGCATCTGCTGCCCGCCGCACTTCTGGTGCCGCTCGACGGCCCGGTGCCCGAGGGGCTGACCTGCCTCGATGCCGATGAGGCGCTGCGCGAGCTTTCGGCGGAAACCGTTCTGGCGCCGGTCTCCGCCGCGCGGGTGCCGATGCGGGCGGCGGAAAAGGGGCGGCTCCACATCTTTCGCCCCGATGACGGCGGCGAGGAACATTACGCGGTCGAGATAGGTGCCCCCGACCGGGCGCAGCCGGTGCTGGCGCGGCTGCATTCGGCCTGTTTCACGGGCGACGTCCTCGGCTCGCTCAAATGCGATTGCGGGCCGCAGCTGCATGCGGCGCTGGATCACATGGGGCGCGACGGCGCGGGGGTTCTGCTCTACCTCAATCAGGAGGGGCGCGGCATCGGGCTGGCCAACAAGATGCGTGCCTATTCACTGCAGGATCAGGGCTTCGACACGGTCGAGGCAAACCACCGGCTGGGCTTCGAGGATGACGAGCGCGACTTCCGCATCGGGGCGGCGCTGCTGCGCCGGCTGGGCTTCGACAGGGTGCGGCTGCTGACCAACAACCCGGCCAAGGTCAGGATGCTGGAATCGCACGGGATCGAGGTGGTGGAGCGCGTGCCCCTGAAGGTCGGGCTGAACCATTTCAACGCCGGCTATCTGGCGACCAAGGCCGCCAAGTCGGGGCATCTGCTGTGAGGGAGCGCCTGCGGCTGACGCCCTCGGGCGTGCTGTTCCGGGGGCGGCGCTATCCGGTGCAGATCGGCCGCGGCGGGCTTGCGCAGGACAAACACGAAGGCGATGGCGCGACGCCCGTCGGACGGTTGCGGATCGTCGGAATGCTCTATCGCGCTGACCGGCTACCCCGGCCCTCGGACTGGGCCCGGCCGATCGGCCCGGGCGATCTGTGGTGCGACGCGCCGGACCATCCGGCCTACAACCACCCCGTCCGCGCCCCCTTCGGCGCCAGCCATGAAAGGCTGCGCCGCAGCGATCCGCAATATGACATCGTGCTGATCACCGACTGGAATTTCCCGAAGGCCGTTCCGGGCCGGGGCTCCGCCATCTTCCTGCATCAGCGCCGGAGGCTGGGCCATCCGACGGCGGGCTGCATCGCCTTCCGCCGCCGCGACCTGATCGACCTCGCGCGCCAGATCCGCCCCGGGACCGAGGTGCTGATCCCGCTCCTCGCCAGCTTCCGCGGCCCCCGGCGTTGAAGCGCCGTCTCTCTTTCGTGTTTCCATAAATATCCCGGGGGTGAATTGGCCGAAGGCCAAGAGGGGGCTGGCCCCCTGCGCCGGCCCGGTTCAGCGATGCGCGTAATCGCGCGCGCCAAAGATCGCCGATCCCACCCGCACATGGGTCGCCCCATGGGCGATGGCGATCTCGAAATCCGCGCTCATCCCCATCGACAGGCCGGTCAGGCCGTTCCGCGCGGCCATTTCGGCCAGCATGGTGAAATGGGGGGCGGGGTCGATACCTTCGGGCGGGATGCACATCAGCCCAATGACGGGCAGGTCCATCCCCCGCGCCTCGGCGACGAAAGCGTCCAGATCGGCGGGCAGGACGCCGGCCTTCTGCGGCTCGGCGCCGGTGTTCACCTGAATGAAAAGATCGGGGCTCCGCCCCCGCGCCTGCGCGAGCCGCGCGAGCTTTTGCGCCAGCGACGGCCGGTCCAGCGTATGGATCGCCTCGAACAGCTCGACCGCCAGCTTTGCCTTGTTGGTCTGCAATGGCCCGATCATATGCACCGCGATGCCCGGATATTCCGCGCGCCAGGCGGGCCATTTGGCCTCGGCCTCCTGCACGTAATTCTCGCCGAACAGGCGGTGGCCGGTACGCAGGACCGCCTCGACCCGCTCGGCCGGCTGCACCTTGGACACCGCGATCAGCGCGACATCCCCGGCGGGACGACCGGCCCTTGCCTCGGCCTCGGCCACACGGCGGGTGATTTCGGACAATCCCATGGCAAACTCCGTTTCGATAGCGCGCCGGAGTCAGCCACACCCCGGCCAAAAAGAAAAGAGCGGGCCAAGGCCCGCTCTTTCCGTTCCGGTCCCGAAGGATCAGAAGTTGAACTTCACGCCGAACTGGGCGATCGTTTCTTCGTCCTTGTCGCTCGACTTGGAGCCGTAGCCGCGCTCGATCGAGCCGAGCAGCTTGGTGCCGCCGCCCAGATCGTAGTCGGCGCCCAGACCGTAGGTGGTGTCGCTCTTGTTGTCGTCGGCATCGTTGTTGGCGATGTAGGCGTGCAGGGCGACCGCGTCGATGGCGTAGGTGCCGTAGACCACGACGGTCTTGCCAAGATCGCCTTCCTTGTTCCAGCCTTCGTAGCCTTCATCGATGTAGTTCAGACCAGCCGAGAACTGATCGGTGAACTGATAAAGACCGCCGATGAACCAAACATTGTTCTTCTTGATGCCGGCGCTGTCCCAGTTGCCCGCAGCGGAGATGGTCAGCGGGCCGGTTTCGTAGCTGAACGACACCGACTTTTCGCTTACCAGACCGATGCCATCCTCGTTAAGCGGCTGATCATCCGACTTCTGATCCGGGTCGACATACGAACCACGCGCGGTGAAACCGGCAATGCTGTACTGCGCATAGATGCCCGTACGATTGTCGGTATCATAGGCATAGGTGTTATAAGACAGGAACGCGCTGCGCGGGTCACCGAACGAACGTTCGGTCAGGCCGATTTCCGAATTCTGGGCCAGCGGATCTGAGTCGAACGCGGTGTTGGCGTTGCCGACTTCGACGCGCAGACCGCCATAGCTGACATAGAGCAGCGCCGGGGCAGTGCCAGTGGAGTCGTTGCCGTCGTCGAACTGCAGACGGATGCGACCACCGAACTCGACGCCACCATCGGTGGTGGTCAGAGCGTCGATGTTCAGACGCAGGCGCTGTTCGATCCAGGAGGTCGACTTTTGCGAGTCGTTGTCATCAGCGCTCGAATCGTACGAAGCACCGAACCGGCCGTAGCCCGAGATCGAGACCTCAGCGGCCGCGAAACCCGCCGAGAAGACCAGCGCGGTCGTCGCGAAGAGAACCTTTTTCATCGTTTTCCCTCATTGTATCTAAGGTAAGTCCCAGCCCGGTGAGATCCGTGCTGAGCATGTCGGCAATTTCATGCCTGCCGCCCGGCATTGCAATGGAATCAGTCCGGTCCCCGCCGAATGCCCCCCGTCATGGTGCAGTCTTGCCACAGTAGGCCCGACCGGCGGCTTGCGGCCTTCGCCTTATGCGCGCACGGGAAAATCCTTGTCGCCCCCCGGCCCTTCGGCTAGAGACAGACAGGCCTGAAGACACGTTCCGGGGACAGCCACCGATGATGATCCGACATATCCTGCGCATGGGCATCCTTGTCTGTGGAACGCTTTCGCTCGTGGCCTGCGGGGGATCGCAGTCCGGTTCCGGCGCGAACGACCAGAGCGAGGGCAAGATCTGGGACCTGTTCACCGATCATGCCGATCCGAACGTGCAGATCTCGGTGAACAAATATCTGTGGAACGCCTCGCTCGATGTACTGAACTTCCTGCCGATCCAGTCGGTCGATCCGTTCTCGGGGCTGATCGTGACGGGCTACGGCACGCCGCCGGGCGGCGGGCGCGCCTATCGCGCGACGATCCACATCACGGATCCGGCGCTCGATGCGCGCAGCCTGAAGGTATCGCTCGAAAGCCGCGGCGGCACGGTTTCGCCCGACACCGTCCGCGCGGTCGAGGATGCGATCCTGACCCGCGCCCGGCAGCTGCGCATCGCCGATTCGAGGCTTTGACCCGCCGCCGGCCCCGAAAAACGGGGCGGGAACGCCCGGCTCTCTGGACCTCGGCCCCGCTTGCGGTGTAGCAAGCGCATCGCAGAATTCCGCCAGCGGACCGAGAACGAGAGGCCGAGATGACGCCATACGCACCCGCGCAATCCGAAAAGAAGTGGCAAGCCGCATGGAACGCGGCGGGCGTCTTTACCGCCAGGCACGACCCCCTCAGGCCGAAATACTACGTGCTGGAGATGTTCCCCTATCCTTCGGGGCGCATCCACATGGGCCATGTGCGCAACTACACGATGGGCGACGTGGTGGCCCGCTACAAGATGAGCTGCGGTTTCTCCGTGCTGCATCCAATGGGCTGGGACGCCTTCGGGATGCCCGCCGAGAATGCGGCGATGGAACGCGGCGGCCATCCGAAGGAATGGACCTACGGCAATATCGCCGACATGCGCGGGCAGATGAAACCGCTTGGCCTGTCGATCGACTGGTCGCGCGAATTCGCCACCTGCGACCCGGAATACTACGGCCAGCAGCAGGCGATGTTCCTCGACATGCTGGATGCGGGGCTGGTCTACCGCAAGAACGCGGTGGTGAACTGGGACCCGGTCGACATGACCGTTCTGGCGAATGAACAGGTGATCGACGGGCGCGGCTGGCGTTCCGGCGCGCTGGTCGAGCGCAGGGAACTGACCCAGTGGTTCTTCCGCATCTCGGATTACGCGGGCGAGTTGCTGGAGGCGCTGGACGGGCTCAAGGACTGGCCGGAAAAGGTGCGGCTGATGCAGGCGAACTGGATCGGCCAGTCGCGCGGGTTGCAATTCGCCTTCGGCACGGTGAACGCGCCCAAGGGCTTCGACCGGATCGAATGCTACACCACCCGCCCCGACACGCTGATGGGGGCGAGCTTCGTGGGCATCTCCCCCGATCATCCGATCGCCCGGGCGCTGGAAAAGACCGACCCGGACATGGCGGCCTTCATCGCCGAATGCCGCAAGGGCGGCACCACCGAGGAAGCCATCGAGACGGGCGAGAAGCTCGGCCGCGATACCGGCATCCGCGTGCGCCATCCGCTGGACGAGGCGTGGGAGCTGCCGGTCTACATCGCCAACTTCATCCTGATGGATTACGGCACCGGCGCGATCTTCGGCTGCCCGGCGCATGACGCGCGCGACTTTGAATTCGCCACGAAATACGGCCTGCCGATCAATCCGGTCTTCATCGCGCCGGGCGCCGACGCGCCGCAGGGCGCGCCCGAGGCCGAATACGTGCCGCCGAAGACCGAAAAGGTGCGCTACATCCGCGGCTATGCCGGGGACGAGCTGCAGACCGGCGAGGATGCCATCGCCGCCGCCATCGCCTTCTGCGAGGCGAACGGCATCGGCCGCGGCGTCACCAACTACCGCCTGCGCGACTGGGGCCTGTCGCGCCAGCGCTACTGGGGCTGTCCGATCCCGGTCGTCCACTGCCCGAATTGCGGCGTGGTGCCGGAGAAGAAGGAAAACCTGCCCGTCCGCCTGCCCGACGACGTGACCTTCGACAAGCCGGGCAATCCGCTCGACCGTCATCCGACCTGGCGCGACACCACCTGCCCGAACTGCGGCGCCCCGGCGCGGCGCGAGACGGACACGATGGACACGTTCGTCGATTCGTCCTGGTATTACGCGCGCTTCACCGCGCCCCATGCGACGACGCCGACGGACCCCGAGGAAACCGAATACTGGATGAACGTCGACCAGTATATCGGCGGCATCGAACATGCGATCCTGCATCTCCTGTATTCCCGTTTCTTCGCCCGGGCGATGCACAAGACCGGCCACCTGCCCGCCAAGGCGATCGAGCCGTTCAACGCGCTCTTCACCCAGGGCATGGTCACGCACGAGATCTACAAGACCACCGACACCAACGGCCGCCCGGTCTATCACCTGCCCGAGGACATCGACCGCGAAGCCGGCGTGGTGAAGGAGACGGGCGAAAAGGTCGAGATCATCCCCTCGGCCAAGATGTCGAAGTCGAAAAAGAACGTCGTCGATCCGATGAACATCATCGCCTCTTTCGGGGCGGATACGGCGCGGTTCTTCGTCATGTCCGACAGCCCGCCCGAACGTGACGTCGAATGGACGGCGGCGGGGGCCGAGGCCACGTCGAAATTCCTGGCCCGGGTGTGGCGCATCGCCTCGGAAATCGCCGAAGGGGCTGACGGCCCGGGCGGGGCCGAGGATCTGGCCCTGCTCAAGGCCGCGCATCGCGCCATCGACGAGGTGACCCGCTCGATCGAGGGATTCGCCTTCAACAAGGCGGTCGCGGCGATCTACGGGCTGGCCAATGCGATGGCCCGGACGCAGGCCGCGAACCCGGCCCGGCGCGAGGCGATGCAGATCATGGCGCAGCTGATGGCGCCGATGGTGCCGCATCTGGCCGAGGACATCTGGGCCGCGCTTGGCGGCGAAGGTTTCGTCGTGCAGGCGGGCTGGCCCAAGGCCGATCCCGCCCTGCTGGTCGAGGATGACGTCACCCTGCCGATCCAGATCAACGGCAAGAAACGGGGCGAGGTGACGGTTCCCAAGACCATGCCCGCATCCGAGGTTGAAAAGATCGTTCTGGCGGACGAAGCTGTCATCAAGGCGCTGGCCGGCGGCCAGCCCAGAAAGCTCATCGTCGTGCCGGGGCGGATCGTCAATGTCGTCATCTGACAGGAGAACCTTCCTGCGCCTCGCCGCGGTCGCGCTTGGCGGGGCGGGGCTTGCCGCCTGCGGCTTCACCCCGGCCTATGGCCCTTCGGGCGGGGCCGGCAAGCTGCTGTCGCAGGTCGATTTCACCGATCCGCGCACGCGCGATGAATTCGCGCTGACGGAACAGCTTGCCGAACGGCTCGGCCCGCCCGACAACCCGCGCTACCGGCTGGAATACGGCATCCGGACCGAGGTGCTGGGTCAGGCTATCACCCCCGACAACGCCACGACGCGCTATTCGCTGTCGGGCAATGTCGATTACACCCTGCGCGACATCGGCACGAATGCGGTGCTGCTGACCGGGCGTGCGGCGTCCTTCACCTCGTGGTCGGCCTCGGGTTCCGCGGTGGCGACGCAGACCGCCTCCGAGGATGCGCGGCGGCGGCTGATGGTGATCCTCGCCGATCAGATCGTGACAAGGCTGCTCGCTCAGGCGGGCTCTTTGCCGCAGTGATGGCGCGATGAAGCTCACCGGGGTCGCAGCGGCGCGCTACTTTGCACGGCCGGAGGCGGACCGCACCGGCCTGCTGATCTTCGGCGCCGATGCGATGCGCGTGGCCCTGCGCCGGCAGGAGGTCATCGCCGCCCTGATCGGCCCGGAGGGCGAGGCCGAGATGCGCCTGACCCGCCTGCCCGCCGGCGAATTGCGCAAGAACCCCGCCGCGCTGAACGATGCGGTGAAGGCCGTGGGCTTCTTCCCCGGCCCCCGCGTGGTGTTTGTCGAGGACGCCAGCGAAACCGCCACCCCCGCCGTCACCGCCGCGCTGAAGGACTGGCAGAAGGGCGATGCGCAGATCATCGTCGCCGCCGGATCGCTGACGGCGAAATCCGGCCTGCGCAAGATCTTCGAGGCGCATCCGAACGCCTATGCGATCGGTATCTACGACGATCCGCCAAGCCGCGAAGAGATCGAGGACATCCTCCACCGCGCCGGGCTGCGCCATATCGACCCCGCCGCGATGACCGACCTGCTGGCGCTGGCACGGATGCTCGACCCCGGCGATTTCCGTCAGACGGTGGAAAAGATCGCGCTGTACAAATGGAACGACCCGGCGCCGCTGGCGTCATCCGAAGTCGCCGCCTGCGCCCCCGCCACGATCGAGGCGGATGTGGACGACGTGCTGGATATCGTCGCAGAGGGGCGCCCCGGCGAACTGGGCCCGATGATGCGCCGGATCGAGGGACAGGGCATCCAGCCCGTCGCGCTGGCGATTCAGGCGCTGCGGCATTTCCGGTCGCTGCATATCGTCGCCTCGGACCCCGGCGGGCCGGGCGCGGGGATCGGCCGGCTGCGCCCACCCGCCTTCGGCCCGCGCCGCGACAAGCTTCTGTCGCAGGCGCAACGCTGGGGCATGTTCCGGCTGGAAGAGGCGCTGAAAGTGCTGGTCGAGGCCGACCTGACGCTGCGCTCAGCCTCCAAGGCGCCGCAGATGGCGCTCTTGGAACGGGCGCTGATGCGGCTGGCGATGCTGGGGGCGCGGCGATGACGGCCTTGGTGATCGGCGGCGGTCCGGCGGGCCTGATGGCGGCCGAGGAACTGGCCCGCGCCAGACATCGCACCGTGCTGGTCGAGGCAAAACCGACGCTCGCGCGCAAATTCCTGATGGCGGGGAAATCCGGGCTGAACCTCACGCGCGACCAAGCCCCCGACACCTTCCATGCCGCCTATCGCGGCGATTTCGGCGACATCCTCGCCGGTTTCGGCCCGGCCGAGGCGATGGATTTCGCCCGCGGGCTGGGGATCGAGCTGTTCACCGGCTCCACCGGCCGGGTCTTCCCGACGGGCATGAAGGCCTCGCCGATGCTGCGCGCATGGATCCTGCGTCTGACCGGCCTCGGGGTCGAGATCCGTACCCGCTGGCGCTGGACCGGGTTTCAGGGCGACAGGCTGACCTTCGACACGCCGGGCGGCCCGGTCTTGGAACAGGCGGCAGTGACGGTGCTGGCGCTTGGCGGCGCAAGCTGGCCAAGGCTCGGATCGGACGCCGCATGGGTGCCGTGGCTCGCGGATCGCGGCATCGCGATCGCGCCCTTCCGCCCCGCCAACATGGGCTTCGTCATCCCTTGGTCGGAACACATGACCCCGCATCTGGGCCAGCCGGTGAAAGGCGTGGCGCTGCGCACGCCGGGGCATCTGTCGCGCGGCGAGTTCGTCCTGTCCGCACGGGGGATCGAGGGCGGCGGCGTCTATGCCCTTTCGGCCGAAGTGCGCGACGGCGCCCCCCTGACGCTCGACCTGATGCCCGACGCGACGGAGGCCGTGATCGCGCGGCGCCTCGCCCGTATCCCGGCGAAGGAAAGCACCGCGAACCGGCTGCGCAAGGGGCTCGGGCTCGACCCGGTGAAACTGGCGCTCCTGAACGAATGGGGCCGGCCGCTGCCCTCGGACCCGACAGCACTGGCGCGGCGGATCAAGGGGCTCATGGTGCCGCATCGCGGGCCGCGCCCGCTGGCCGAGGCGATCTCCTCCGCCGGCGGCATCCGGCGCGAGGCGGTGACCGCCGATCTGGAACTGCGCGCCCTGCCCGGCATCTTCGCCGCGGGCGAAATGCTGGACTGGGAAGCACCCACGGGCGGCTACCTGCTCACCGGCTGCCTCGCCACCGGCCGCCACGCCGGCCGCGCCGCGGCGTCGCTACTGACCTGACGAAGCCATCGCGCGCCCCTCCCTTTCGTGTTTCCATAAATATCCCGGGGGTTAATTGGCCGCAGGCCAAGAGGG
>NZ_SAUZ01000019.1 GCF_004022215.1 Paenirhodobacter populi | reverse complement strand
CCCCCCCCCCCCCCCCCCCCCCCCCCCCCCCCCCCCCCCCCCCCCCCCCCCCCCCCCCCCCCCCCCCCCCCCCCCCCCCCCCCCCCCCCCCCCCCCCCCCCCCCCCCCCCCCCCCCCCCCCGCCCCCCCCCGACACGCAAACCCGCCCCATCCGGAAGATTCCCCAAAATCACACGCATCCCCCACACCGGCGGAAAGGCGGCATCGGCACAAAGATTGGCGCCGCGCCCTCGTGACAACGGCCGGGTTTTGCCGGATTCTGCGGCAAATATGAGGGTGCTTCGATGATAACGATAAGAACAATGGCGGCAGTGGTTCTTCTTGGCGTTCTGGCAGCCTGCGGCGGCAGGGACAGCGCGGTGAAGCGGGGCACATTGATGAGCCCGACACAGATGAATCCCGCCGATTACCGCGCGCCGGGGGTGCCCGCGCAATTCGGCGATACGCGCCCGCATCAGTGGAAGGACATCTCCCCTTCCATGTTGCCGATCCACGGGATCGACGCGGCCCGCTATCAGGGCAAGATCAACTGGTTCGCGGCGCGCGAGGGCGGGGTGAATTTCGCCTGGCTGAAGGCGACCGAGGGCGGCAATTACGTCGATCCGGGCTATGCGCTGAACGCGCCGCTGGCGCGCGCGGCGGGCGTGCCCGTCGGCGCCTATCATTTCTATTACTTCTGCCGCACGCCGCGCGAACAGGCGAACTGGTATATCAAGAACGTGCCTCGCGTGCGGGGCGATCTGCCGCCGGTGCTGGACATCGAATGGAATCACCAGTCCAAGTCCTGCCGCCGCTTCCCCGATCCGGCAACGACGCGGGCGGAGATCATGGAATATGTCTCGATCGTCGAGGCCTATTACCGCACCCGCGCGGTGATCTACACCACCCCGGACTTCTATGCCGAAAACGACCTCGGCCGGCTGCGCGGCGTGGAATTCTGGCTGCGCTCAACCGCGGGGCATCCGTCGGAACGCTATCCGGGGGAACGCTGGAGCTTCTGGCAATGGACCGGCACCGGTGTCGTGCAGGGCGTGGGCGGGATTTCCGACATCAACGCCTTTGCCGGGTCGACGGATGTCTGGCGGGCCTGGCTGACCGCGCGCCGACAGTAACCGGACGCGCCCGTGACGACCGGCGAGGGGGCCCTGCCCCCTCTTTGCTGCGCAAATTCACCCCCGGGATATTTAAGGAAAGATGAAGACCAGAAGGCCGCTCCGGGTGGTGAATCCATTCCGCGCAGCGGCCTGTCGTCAGGGCAGATCCCAGATCTCCACCGCGAAATCATGCGCCCGGTCCGGATCGATCCGGTTCGGAACGGGCAGGATCTCGTGCCCGCGCAGCTCCGCGCCCTGTGCCGGCGGGGTATCGTCGCCCTGCCCCGGTGTGACGCGCAGAAGCGGCCTGCCCGGCGGATACGCGGGGCCCAGGGGCGGTTCCGCCGCCACGGGCAGATCCGGCCCTACGGCCAGAAGCGCGCCCAGATCCCGTATCGCGCCGGTCACATGCGCGCCGTTTTCGGCGGCAAGTTCCCGCACACGGTCATGCAATGCGGTGTAATCGTCGCTCAGCCGCGAGGGGCGGGTGCCGAAGACCACCGCGATCCCGATCAGCACCGTGAGCGCAACGACCACCGCGGCGCTGGTGATCACCCGGCCCACACGCACCACGCCGGCCTCGAGCGCCCAGAGCGCAAGGCCCGCCGCACCCGGCACCGCCAGCGGCAACAGCCAGCGCGGCGACACCCGCGCCGCCCCGGCGATGGTCATCGCCACGGCCAGCACCCCCAGCCCGACGAACAGGCTGCGCAGCAGCAGGCGCCGGATCCAGACCGCCTCGGGGGGCGGCACCTCCGGCGCCCCACGCCGGGCGAACCAGCGGGCGGCAAGGACCACCGGCAACAGAAGGACGAAGGTCAGCACCGCCGCCTCGATCACCTCGAATACGCCGCCAAGGTATCGGCCGCCCAGAACCGGCGCCTCGTCGCGGTAGAGCTTGCCGACGGACATCAGCGCAAGGTCCGGATGCGCCATGTCCCAGAGCAACGGACCGATCAGGATCGCCACGGCCACCAGCGCCGCCAGCAGCCCGCCGCGCAGCGCCCCCGGCCCCTGCCCCGTGCGGCCCGGCGCCGGCGGCAGCGACCACAGCGCCAGCGCCAGCGCGGGCGGCAGGATCCAGAAATTCGTCTTCGACAGCCCGCCCAGACCGGCCGTCAGCCCAAGCAGCAGCCACCCCCGCCAGCTGTCCCGCCGCAGCAGCCCGCAGACCGCCCAGAGGAAGGCCGCCGACATGACCATCAGCGCGACGGAATGCGACAGGGTGCGCTGCGCCTCCCACACTATGGTGGGCACGAACAGCAGGCTCAGCACCGCCACCGCCGCCCGCCGCGCATCGCAGAACCGGCGCAGTCCGAGGAAGACCAGCATGTAGAACAGCCACAGGCAGGCGTTCTTGGTCACCACCAGCGCGGCGACATTCACCCCCAGAAGCGAGAACACCCCGGCCTGCAACCAGTTGTACAGCGGCTCCTGCGGCCCGTAGCCCCAGCGGAAATCGCGCGCCATGACCAGTAGCTCGGCCTCGTCGAGCTGCACGCCCGGGCCGACCCACAGGCGCACGATCGTCTGGGCGAGGAAATAAGCCCCCAGCCCCCAAGGCAACCACAGGCCGGCGTTTCCCCGCATGATTTCAGATCATGCTCAGAACGACCAGATCCGGCGGCCGGTGCCCGTCGGCAAAGGTGCGGATGTTGACGATGACCTTTTCGCCCATCTCCACCCGTGCCTCGACCGTGGCGGAGCCCATATGCGGCAGCAGCACCACATTCGGCAGCGCGCGCAGGCGCGGGTTGATCTGGTGGCGCCCCTCGAACACGTCGAGCCCGGCGCCCGCGATCTCGCCCGCGCGCAGGGCGCGGGTCAGGGCGTTTTCGTCGATCACCTCGCCGCGCGAGGTGTTCACCACCACCGCGGTCGGCTTCATCATCTTCAGCCGGCGCGCGTTCAGCAGATGATAGGTCGAGGGCGTATGCGGGCAGTTGATGGAAATCACGTCCATCCGGGCGATCATCTGATCGAGACTTTCCCAGAAGGTCGCGCCATGCGCGGCCTCGACCTCGTGCCGCAGGCGTCGGCGGTTGTGGTAATGGATCTGCATGCCGAAGGCCCGCGCCCGCCGCGCCACCGCCTGCCCAATCCGCCCCATGCCGAGGATGCCGAGCCGCCGCCCGCCGATCCGCCCGCCCAGAAGCGCGTTCGGCGACCAGCCCTGCCAGTCGCCCGACTGCATCAGCGCCAGCCCCTCGGGGATGCGTCGGGTCACCGCCAGAATCAGCCCCATGGTCATGTCCGCGGTATCCTCGGTCACCACGCCGGGGGTATTGGACACAAGGATCCCCCGCCCGCGCGCGGCGGGAATGTCGATATGGTCCACCCCGGCGCCGTAATTCGCGATCAGCTGCAGGCGCGGCCCCGCGGCGGCGATAAGCTCGGCGTCGATCCTGTCGGTGATCGTCGGCACCAGCACATCGGCGTGCTGCATCGCCGCGATCAATTCCTCGCGCGTCATCGGTTCATCGGTTTCGCGGCGCTCGACGTCGAAAAGCTCATCCATGCGGGATTCGACGGGCTCCGGCAGGCGTCGCGTCACGACAACACTGAGCTTGGGTGCAGGCATGGATTCGGCACTCCTCTCTTCCAAAGCCCCGGGCTTGCGTGCAAACTGCCGCCCAAAGGGTCGAGACACAAGACCCGGAGAGAGCAGAGATGGCACCATATCCGAGCCGTGCGCAATCCCGTTGCGCCAAACCGACGCGATTCGCGGTCCTGATCCTTGCGGCAACGCTGGCCCTGACGGCCCCGGCGCGCGCGCAGGAAGACGGAGATGACGGCCCCCCGCCCTCGGACATGGATGTGTCGATGGCGCTGGCCGGCCAGCAGGGACGCGGCCCGGTGACCAACCTGCCGCTGCCGCGGTTCCTGTCGCTCAAGGGGTCCGAGGGCAACGCCCGGCGCGGGCCTTCGCTGTCCCACCGGATCGACTGGGTGTTCAAGCATGCGGGGATGCCGCTGAAGGTCACCGCCGAATTCGGCAACTGGCGCCGGGTCGAGGATCGCGACGGCGCGGGCGGCTGGGTCCATTATTCGCTTCTGTCCGGGTCGCGCACCGTCATCATCGACGAGGATCTGGCCCAGCTTCATTCCCGACCGGACGAAAAATCCACGGTCGTCGCGCTGGCCGAGGCGGGATCGATCGCCAAGCTTGGCGATTGCAACAAGGACTGGTGCAAGGTTTCGGCCCAGAAAGCCGATGGCTGGATCGAGAAAACCAAGATCTGGGGTGTTGATCCGGACGAGATCCGCAACTAGACCGGGCGCGTTCGCCGACAGAGACGGCCAAATCGCGCAGGATCGCGGCCATGCCCAAGTTTGATTCCGAACTCCGCCTGAACGTTTCGGCGGGGCTTGCCTCGGTCGCCGTGGCGAGCACGCTGGTGCTGCTCAAGCTCTGGGCGCTTTGGGCAACGGGGGCGCTGTCGATCGCGGCCTCGCTCGCCGATTCCTCGATGGATCTGCTGATCTCGCTCATCGGGCTGGTGGCGATCATCTATGCCGCCCGGCCCGCCGATCAGGACCATGCCTTCGGCCATGCGGCGGTCGAGGATCTGACCTCGCTCGGGCAGGCGATCTTTGTCTTCGCCTCGGGCTGCGCGATCCTGTGGACCGCCGCGCACCGGCTGGTCAACCCGGAACCCCATCCGCTGGCGCAGGAGGGGCTGGGCGTCGCGGTCATGGCGATTTCGGCGGCGATCACCATGGGGCTGGTCGCGTGGCAGGCGCGGGTGTCGCGTTCGACCGGGAACAAGATCGTTTCGGCCGACATGCTGCATTACGTCGGCGACCTGCTGCCCACCTGTGGCGCGATCCTCGCGCTGTTCCTGTCGGCGCGGTTCGGCTGGAGCAGGGTCGACAGCATCGTCGCCATCCTTGCCGCGCTGATCATGATTCGCGGCGCGGTTCGCATCGGCGCCAGCGGCTGGCACGCGCTGATGGACCGTTCCGCCCCCGAGGACATTCTGGCGAAGATCGAGCGTCTGGCGCGCGATACCCCCGGCGTGCGGGGCTTCCACGACCTGAAGACCCGCACCGCCGGAACCATCCTGTTCGTGCAGCTGCATATCGAACTCGACGGCGGACAGACCCTGTCCGAGGCCCATGCCATCGCCGCCGAGGTGAAGCGCCGCATCATCGAGGCCTATCCCCATTCGGATGTCATCATCCACATGGACGTCTGGCAGCCGGAGGGTTGACGGCCCTCAGGCCGTCTCCAGCAGCCCCCGCCCCTTCAGCAGCGCCTCGATCCCCGGCTTCTTGCCGCGGAAGGCCAGCCACAATTCATCCGCCGGCCGCGAGCCGCCCGCCGACAGGATGAACTTCTCCAGCTTTTCCGCCGTTTCCGGGTCAAAGGCATCGCCGCGTTCCTCGAAGGCGGCGAAGGCGTCGGCATCCATCACCTCGGACCACATGTAGCTGTAATAGCCCGAGGAATAGCCGTCGCCCGAGAAGATATGGCTGAAATGCGGGGTGGCGTGGCGCATCCGGATCGCATGCGGCATGCCGATGGATTTCAGGATTTCCGCCTGCCGCGCCATCGGATCCTTCGGCGCGGGGCCGTCGTGGAAGTCCAGATCGACCAGCGCCGAGGCGACATATTCCACCGTCGAGAAGCCCTGATCGTAGGTCTGCGCGGCCAAGAGCTTGTCCAGCAGCGCCTGCGGCATCGGCTCGCCGGTCTTCCAGTGCCTCGCGTGGCGTTGCAGCACCTCGGGCACCTCCAGCCAGTGTTCGTAAAGCTGGCTCGGCAGCTCGACGAAATCGCGCGAAACCGAGGTGCCGGAGATGAACTGATAGGTCACGTCCGACAGCATCTGATGCAAAGCATGGCCGAATTCGTGGAACAGCGTGCGCGCATCGTCGTAGGACAGCAGGCTCGGGTTGCCCTTGGTGAAGTTGCACACGTTGACGACGATCGCATGCGTCTCGCCGCCGAGCTTTTTCTGCGACCGCATGGCCGAGCACCATGCGCCCGAGCGTTTCGATCCACGCGCGAAGTAATCGCCCAGAAAGACCGCGACATGTTGGCCCTTGCGGGTCACTTCCCAGCCGCGGACATCCGGGTGGTAGAACGGCCCGTCGAGTTCGCGGAATTCCAGCCCGAACAGCCGGTGCGCGGTGTCGAACGCCGCGCCGATCATCGCATCCAGCGACAGATAGGGTTTCAGCAGCGATTCATCGAAATCGAATTCCGCCACCCGACGCTTTTCGGAATAGTAGCGCCAGTCCCATGCCTCAAGATCGCCGTTCACCCCGTCTTCGTGCATCATCCGGGTCAGGGTTTCTGCATCCGCCTCGGCCTTGCGCCTTGCGGGCGCCCAGACCTGCATCAGCAGATCGCGCACCTGCGCGGGGGTCTTGGCCATCTCGTCGTCCAGCTTGAAGGCCGCGAAATTCGGGAAGCCCAGCAGATGCGCGCGTTCCTCGCGCAGCTTGAGGATTTCCGCCGCATTGGCGCGGTTGTCCGTCTCGCCGCCATTCGCGCCGCGCGCGCCCCATGCCTCATAGGCGATCTCGCGCAATTCGCGCTTGGGCGAGAATTGCAGGAACGGCACGATCAGCGAACGGTTCAGCGTCAGCACCGGCCCGTCCTGCCCGCGTTCGCGGCCGGCCTCGCGCGCGGCCTCGACCACGAAATCGGGCAGGCCTTCGAGGTCTTCCTCCGACAGCGGGCGGAACCAGTCGCGTTCATCGGCCAGCAGGTTCTGGCTGAACGCGGTCGACAGCACCGCGAGCCGTTCGCGGATCGCCGCCATCCGCTGCGCCTCGGCCCCGTCGAGCGCCGCCCCCGCGCGCACGAACATCTTGTGATACAGGTCCAGCACGCGGAGCTGTTCGGGCGTCAGGTCCAGCGCCTCACGCCCCTGCCACAGCGTGTCGATGCGCCGGAACAGCGCCTTGTTCATCGTCACCTCGGACGAGAAGGCCGCCATCTTCGGCGCCAGATCGCGCATCAGCGCCTCGCGCGCCGGGGTGCTGTCGGCGCTGGACAGATTGTAGAAAACGCCCGACACGCGATCCAGCAGCGTCTCGGCCTGCTCCATCGCCTCGATCGTATTGGCGAAGGTCGGGGGTTCCGCATTCGCGGCGATCCGCGCGATATTGGCGCGGGCCTCGGTCAGGGCGGCGTCGAAGGCGGGGGCGAAATCCCCGTCGCCGATCACGGCAAAGGGCGGCAGCGCGAATGGCCCCGTCCAGTCGGCCAGAAGCGGGTTTGTCATGATGAGATCCTTCCGTTCGCAAGGCAGGCGGCGCTGCCCGTTGCGCCACTATATGGGCAGGACGGAGAGGGTTTCGAGCCTTTTATGGCGGATGGTCGGGGCGGCGAGATTCGAACTCACGACCTACTGTACCCAAAACAGTCGCGCTACCAGGCTGCGCTACGCCCCGACGGGATCTTCCTACAGAAGCGCCGCAGCGGAGGGAAGGGGTCAGCCGCAGGGAATCGCGGCCTGCGACGGGTCAATCGCGGGATGCGACAGCACCATCCCCGGTTCCAGCCGCATCCGCCGCGCAAGCCCGCCGTTGATTTCCAGCACGAACTGCGCCGGGGCGCCGGATGGAATCGGCGTTTCATCCAGCGGCACCGCCTCGGAATGGATCGAGACGATCCGCCCCGCAGCGTCGATGAACAGCATGTCCAGCGGGATCAGCGTGTTGCGCATCCAGAAGGCGACGGGTTCCTCGTCGGGATAGACGAACAGCATCCCCGATGCCGTGGGCAGGTGTTCGCGCCCCATCAGCCCCTGGGCGCGTTCCTCGGCGTCATCGGCGATCTCGACATGGAACCGCGCGACCTCGCGCCCGGCGGGGGCGCTCAGAATCGCCTGATCCGGCATGCAGACGGGCGCCGCGCCCGCCGCCCCGGCGGCCAGAACGAACAGCGCCGCCAAGGCCCCAAGGGGGGCCGGCATCCGCTCAGCGGCGGCCCACAAGCCGCAAATCACCATTCTCCGCCTCTTTGCCCGCTGCCTCCGGTGTCCCTTCGGAGGTCTGCGTCTGTTGTGCCACGTCCCAGCAATAGACCGCAACCGCCATCTGGCCGCGCTTGCCTGCGATCACGCGCAGGCAGATGGCCTCGCCCGCCGCAAGATCGGCAAGCCCGGAACGACGCAGGATCTCGATATGGACGAAGATGTCCTCGGGCTTGCCGAAGACATTGGCGAAACCGAACCCCTTACCCTTGTCGAACCATTTGACCCGTGCCGGCAAAAGGGGGAGCTGCGCCAGAACCTCCAGCGTCACGCCGCCCAGATCCTCGGACAGGACCATACGGTTTTCGGTTTCGGGCGGGATGATTTCTATCACCTCCACAGCCTGCACGCCGCGCGGCGTGGATTGCACGGAAACCACCACCTGAGCATTGTCGGCGATGGAGCTTTGCCCAAAATTGCGCAGGACATTCGCATGCAACAGGATATCCGCGCCGCCCTGATCGTTCAGAATGAAGCCGAAACCTTTAGCGGGGTCAAACCATTTGACACGCCCGCGCACGATTGGGGCCTCGGCCCTCTCATCCGTCATCATTCCTCGTCCAAACACTTTATGGTAGTTCAACTCAACCGGAGACCGGCGCGTCGCACTCTCACATGCTATGCGCAGGTTTCAAGCAAAAAAGTATGGTTTTCCTGACCACAACCTGTCGGATTGCAGTATTCGCGCTGAATTAATGGGCGATTTTGGCCTGAAATTCACGGATTTAGCCGGTCGCAGCGCCAATCAGACGCAAAATCGGACCGCTCCCATCGAAATCTGTCATGTAACCGGAAGGCGCCATCCGCCCAGAATTCAACCTCAAGTGGTGTAATCCGGTAGCCGCCCCAGAACGGCGGGCGCTTCGGATTGGGGCCTTTCAGCGCCGTCACCTTTGCAACTTCGGCCATCAGCGCCCCGCGCGAGGACAGCGGCTGGCTCTGATGCGAGGCCCAGGCCCCGAGTCGCGACTGCAACGAGCGCGAGGCGTAATAGGCGTCTGCCTGCGGCCCCTCTTCGCGCGTCACCAGCCCGCGCACGCGGATCTGCCGGCGCAGGCTTTTCCAATGCATCACGAAGGCCGCCTTGCCCGAGGCGTCCAGTTCCTGCCCCTTGCGCGAGCCGTAGTTGGTGTAGAACACGAAGGCCCCGCCCGAGGGTGCGTCCCGCCCCTCGATCTCCTTCAGCAGCACCATCCGCACATTCGGCAGCCCCGTCGGGTCGACGGTCGCAAGGGCGATCGCATTCGGGTCGTTGAGTTCGGTGGCGGTGGCCTCTTTCAGCCAGGCCGCCGCGATGGCAAAGGGATCGTCTCCTGCGAAAATCCCGGTTCTGTCGCTCATCTCATCCTCCGGTTCAGGGGCCACACGGGCGGCGAAGCAGAGGAGATGCCCGTCAAGCGGCCTTGATGCACCATGAGGTTTCGCCTAATGCTGTGCCACTTACCAGAGGGAAGCGGGGGTAACCTGACATGACGAACACGCTTTTGGCGGGCAAGCGCGGGCTGATCATGGGCCTGGCCAATGACAAGTCGATCGCCTGGGGCATCGCCAAAGCCTGCGCCGACGCGGGGGCCGAGCTGGCGTTTTCCTATTACGGCGATGCGCTGAAAAAGCGGGTCGAGCCGCTGGTGGCCGAAATCGGGTCCGATTTCCTCGTCGAATGCAACGTCGGCGATCAGGCATCGCTCGACGCGCTCTTCGCCGCGCTGAAGGACCGCTGGGGCAAGATCGATTTCGTGGTCCATGCAATCGGTTTCTCCGACAAGAACGAGCTGCGCGGCCGTTACGTGGATACGTCGCTCTCGAACTTTACGATGACGATGGACATTTCCGTCTATTCCTTCACCGCCGTCTGCAAGCGCGCGGCGGATCTGATGCCGGATGGCGGCTCGCTGCTGACGCTGACCTATTACGGCGCCGAACAGGTGATGCCGCATTACAACGTCATGGGCGTCGCCAAGGCCGCGCTGGAGGCTTCGGTCAAATACATCGCCGAGGATCTGGGCAAGGACGGCATCCGGGTGAACGCGATCTCGGCCGGGCCGATCAAGACGCTGGCCTCCTCGGGCATCGGCGATTTCCGCTATATCCTGAAGTGGAACGAGCTGAACTCCCCCCTGCGCCGCAACGTGACGCAGGAAGAGGTGGGCAAGGCCGCGCTGTTCCTGCTGTCCGATCTGGGCACCGCCACGACGGGCGAGACGCTGCATGTCGATGCGGGCTACCATATCGTCGGCATGAAGGCGGTGGATGCGCCCGACATCGACGTGGTGACGGGGCGCAAGGAATAAGATGACGCTCGGGGCGCTGGCCGCGATCTATTTCGTGCAGCTCGCGGCGGCGATCTCGCCCGGGCCGGCCATCCTGATGGCCGCCCGCACCGGCCTGCGCGAAGGTTTCGCGCGCGGCGTCTGGCTGTCGCTGGGGATCGGGCTCGGGGCCGCGTTCTGGGCGCTGGCCGCGCTGTTCGGGCTGTCGGTCCTGTTCCGCATCGCCCCTGCCCTGCTGACGGCGCTGAAATTCGCCGGTGCCGCCTACCTGCTGTGGATGGCGGTGAAGATGTGGCGCCATGCCCCCGATCCGATCGACGAAACCGATGCGAAGACCGCCGGGCGCAGCAACGCCGGGCTGTTCCGGCTGGGGCTGGCGATCCAGCTGGCCAATCCCAAACCTGCGATCTTTTTCGGCACGGTGTTCCTGACCTTCCTGCCGCCCGACGCGCCCGGCTGGGCCTATCCGGCAATCCTGCTGATGGTGCTTGTCAACGACAGCGCCTGCGCCATGCTGGTCGCGCGTATTTTTTCGCTCGAACGGACGCGACGGGCCTATGTCGGTCTGAAAACCGCGTTGGAGCGCGTGTTCGGGGGGCTTCTGGCCCTTCTTGGTCTGAAACTGGCACTTACCTGAGGCTCAAATGGAACGTCTGCCGCATGAAAAGGGCTTTCTTGTAAGCTGGGATCAACTGCACCGCGATGCGCGGGCGCTGTCGTGGCGTCTGGACGGGCATGGCCCCGGCCCGGAGGGTAGCTGGCGGGCGATCGTCGGCATCACCCGCGGCGGGCTGGTGCCCGCGGCCATCGTCGCGCGCGAGCTGAACATCCGGGTGATCGATACGATCTCGGTCAAGGGCTACAACCACCAGACGCAGCACCCGCCGCAGGTCATCAAGGCGCCGCAGGCCGATCTGATGGGCGATGGCGAAGGCATTCTGGTGGTCGACGATCTGGTCGATTCCGGCCGGACGGTGGAGCTTGTCCGCTCGCTCTACCCGCGCGCGCATTTCGCCACGATCTACGCCAAGCCCAAGGGCAAGATGCAGGTCGATACCTATGTGACCGAGGTCAGCCAGGACACCTGGATCTTCTTTCCGTGGGACACCGCGCTGCAATATGTCCAGCCGTTCCGCGGCACGGACTGACCCGCCCGCCAAGCCATTTCCGGTCGGCGCGGTCAGGCGCCGAGTTTCGAGGACGCCATGACCCTGAACACGATCAACCCCGCCTTCAGCCGCACCTTCGCCCCGCCGATCATGGAATCGCGCAATTGGCTGGATGGTGTCACCTTCCCGCCGGATCGTCCGCTGATCAACCTCGCGCAGGCAGCGCCCCTCGATCCGCCGCCCGAGGGTCTGCGCCGCGCCATCGCCGATGCCTGCCTGACCCAGACGGCGGCGCATCTTTACGGCCCCGTCCTCGGCCTGCCCGAACTGCGCGCCGAAGTCGCCGCGCAATGGTCCGTGGCCTATGGCGGTGCTGTGAGCGAAGATCAGGTGGTCATCACGCAGGGCTGCAATCAGGCCTTCTGCGCGATCATGGCGACGCTCGCCGGCCCGGGGGATGAGGTGATCCTGCCGACGCCGTGGTATTTCAATCACAAGATGTGGCTCGACATGACGTCGGTCACGGCGGTTCCGCTGCCGACCGAAGCGGATCTGATCCCCGATCCGGAACGCGCGGCGGGGCTGATTACCCCGGCGACCAAGGCGATCGTGCTGATCTCGCCCAACAATCCGGGCGGCGCGGAATATCCGGCGGAAACGCTGCGCGGCTTCCTCGATCTGTGCCGCAGCCGGGGCATCGCGCTGATCGTCGATGAAACCTACCGCGATTTCGACAGCCGCGACGGCCGCCCGCATGAGCTGTTCACCGACCCCGACTGGGCCGATACGCTGATCCACCTTTACAGCTTTTCCAAGGCCTACCGGCTGACCGGGCACCGCGTCGGTCTGGCCATCGCCTCGAAGGCGCGGCTGAAGGAGGTGGAGAAATTCCTTGATACCGTGGCGATCTGCCCGAACCAGCTGGGCCAGATCGGCGCGCTCTGGGGTCTGCGCAACCTTTCCCAATGGGTCGCCGGCGAACGGGCCGAGATCCTGGCCCGCCGCAGCGCGATGCTGGACGGGTTCAGCAAGCTCGAAGGGTGGAAGATGCTCGGCTGCGGCGCCTATTTCGCCTATGTCGAGCACCCCGACATCACCGATTCGCCCGCCTATGCGCAACGGCTGGTGCGCGAAGGCGGGGTGCTGCTGCTGCCCGGCACGATGTTCACGCCCGAGGACGACCCCTCGGGCCGGAAACAGTTCCGCATCGCCTTCGCCAATGTCGATGTGCAGGGGATCGCCACGCTGATGGAACGGCTGCCGCTCGCCCGCCCCTGATCCCGGCCCTGAACCGGGGCGGGAAATTCGCCGGACGCGAATTTTCCTCTTGCAGGGCGGGACGGCATCCCCTAAATCCCCGCTCACCGAAACGGCAGCGCGGGCGTAGCTCAGGGGTAGAGCATAACCTTGCCAAGGTTAGGGTCGGGCGTTCGAATCGCCTCGCCCGCTCCATTTCGGTGATGTCGCTGATGCGGGCGTAGCTCAGGGGTAGAGCATAACCTTGCCAAGGTTAGGGTCGGGCGTTCGAATCGCCTCGCCCGCTCCAGCGAACCAAACGGGACCGCCATCGGCGGTCCTTTTGTTTTCCGCCGCTTTGCAACCCTTTCCGAGCGCCCTATAAGGCGGCAGAACCGAAGGGGAAACCGATGCGCACCGCCACCATCACCCGCAAGACCGCCGAGACCGCGATTTCCGTCACGATCAACCTCGACGGCACCGGCATTTATGACAACAAGACGGGGGTGGGCTTCTTCGACCACATGCTGGATCAGCTGTCGCGCCATTCGCTGATCGACATGACGATCCGGGCCGAGGGCGATTATCACATCGACGATCACCACACGGTCGAGGATACCGGCATCGCTCTTGGGCAGGCGCTGGTGAAGGCGATCGGCGACAAGAAGGGCATCCGCCGCTACGGCCATTTCGCGCTGGCGATGGACGACACGCAGGTGGCGACGGCGCTGGACCTGTCGGCGCGGCCCTGGCTGGTGTGGAACGTCGATTTCCCGACGCCGAAGATCGGCACCTTCGACACGGAACTGGTGCGCGAATTCTTTCAGGCGCTCAGCACGAATGGCGGCATCACCCTGCATGTCGACAAGGTGCACGGGATCAACAGCCACCACATCGCCGAGGCGGCGTTCAAATCCGTCGCCCGCGCGCTGCGTATGGCGGTCGAGATCGACCCGCGCATGGCTCAGGCGCTGCCCTCGACCAAGGGGGCGCTCTGATGTCACTCACGGCTCTGGTCGATTACGATTCGGGCAACCTGCATTCCGCACGCAAGGCATTCGAACGCATGGCGCGCGAAGAGGGGCTGGGCACCGTCACCGTGACCTCCGACCCCGATGTGGTGGCAAAGGCCGACCGGATCGTCCTGCCGGGCGACGGGGCTTTCCCCTCCTGCCGCGCGGCGCTGATCCGCCACACCGGCCTGTTCGAGGCGATCGCCGATGCGGTGACCCGCCGCGGCACGCCCTTCCTTGGCATCTGCATCGGGATGCAGATGCTGGCGACGCGCGGGCTGGAGTTCGAGCCGACCGAGGGCTTCGGCTGGATCCCCGGCGAGGTGGTGCGCATCACCCCCGCCGATCCCGCGCTGAAGGTGCCGCATATGGGCTGGAACGATCTGGTAGTGGACCGGCCGCACGCGGTGCTGGACGGCATCAAAACCGGCGATCACGCCTATTTCGTCCATTCCTACCATTTCAACGTGGCGGATCCCGCGCATCTGCTGGCGCATGTCGATTATGCCGGGCCGATCACCGCGATCGTCGGGCGCGACAATATCGTCGGCACGCAGTTCCACCCGGAAAAATCGCAGGCGACGGGGCTGCGCCTCATCGCGAATTTCCTGCGCTGGAAACCCTGACTTCCCAGATGAAGAGAACAGCATGATCCTTTATCCCGCGATCGACCTCAAGGACGGCCATTGCGTGCGGCTCCTGCACGGCGACATGGACAAGGCGACGGTCTTCGGTGACGACCCGGCCGAGCAGGCGGCGGCGTTCGAGGCCGCGGGCTGCGCCTGGGTCCACCTCGTCGATCTGAACGGCGCCTTCGCCGGCGCGCCGGTGAATGGGGCAGCGGTCGAGGCGATCCTCGCCCGTATCAAGGTCCCAGCGCAGCTCGGCGGTGGCATCCGCGACATGGCGACGATCGAGCGCTGGCTGTCCAAGGGCCTCGCGCGCGTCATCCTCGGCACCGTGGCGGTGGAGAACCCCGATCTGGTGCGCGAGGCGGCCCGCGCCTTCCCCGGTCAGGTCGCCGTCGGCATCGACGCGCGCAACGGCCGCGTCGCTACCCGTGGCTGGGCCGAGGAAACCGACGTCATGGTCACCGACCTAGCCCGCAGCTTCGAGGACGCGGGCGTCGCCGCGATCATCTACACCGACATCCTGCGCGACGGCGCGATGACCGGCCCGAACATCGCCGCGACCGAGGCGCTCGCCCGCGCCGTCTCCGTCCCCGTCATCGCCTCGGGCGGCGTCTCGTCGCTCGCCGACCTGACGCGGCTGCGCGATACGGGCGTCATCGCCGGGGCGATCTCGGGCCGGGCGATCTATGACGGCGCCCTCGACCTGACGGAGGCGCTTGCGGCGCTGAGGGCATAGGGGGCCAGCCCCCTCGCCCGTTCCGGGCTCACCCCCGGGATATTTATGGAAGAATGAAGGCCATTAAGTCTTCAGTTACCAGATCCGGGCAATTCTGGATATGCAGAACAGGCGGGGACGCCGATGACCGTGAAGGATGAAGGTCTGGCCCGGCTTCGCCGAGCGTCCCGGGTCGGGCCGTTTTGTCTTCATTCTTCCATAAATATCCCGGGGGAGTCCGAAGGACGGGGGCAGCGCCCCCAATCGACGCTGGCCACGGGCGGCGCGGATCTGTATTCAGGCGCCGAAGGAGTTTCGCATGCTGAAAACCCGCATCATTCCCTGCCTCGATGTCGCCGATGGCCGCGTGGTCAAGGGCGTCAACTTCGTCAACCTGATCGACGCGGGTGACCCGGTCGAGGCGGCCAAGGCCTATGACGCGGCGGGCGCGGATGAGCTGTGTTTTCTCGACATCCATGCAACGCATGAAAACCGCGGCACGATGTATGACCTCGTGACCCGCACGGCCGAGCAATGCTTCATGCCGCTGACCGTGGGCGGCGGCGTGCGTAGCCATGAGGATGTGCGCAAGCTGCTGCTCGCCGGGGCCGACAAGGTTTCGTTCAACTCCGCCGCCGTCGCCGACCCCGATGTGGTGGCCGAGGCCGCCGACCGCTTCGGCGCGCAATGCATCGTCGTCGCCATCGACGCCAAGACCGTCGCGCCCGGCCGGTGGGAGATCTTTACCCACGGCGGGCGCAAGCCCACCGGCATCGACGCGGTCGCCTTCGCCCGCACGGTCGAAGCGAAGGGGGCGGGGGAAATCCTGCTCACCTCGATGGACCGGGACGGCACGCGAGCGGGGTTCAACCTGCCGCTGACCCGCGCCATCGCCGATGCGGTCGAGATTCCCGTGATCGCCTCGGGCGGGGTCGGCACGCTCGACCATCTCGTCGAGGGGGTGAGCGAGGGCCATGCAAGCGCCGTGCTCGCCGCCTCGATCTTTCATTTCGGCACCTATACCATCCGCGAGGCCAAGGAACACATGGCCGCCGCAGGCATCCCCGTGAGGCTTTCATGAACACGCTCGAACGGCTCGCCGCCACGATCGAATCGCGCAAGGGCGCGGACCCGGACAGCAGCTGGACCGCCAAGCTGTTCTCCAAGGGCGCAAACAAATGCGCGCAGAAATTCGGCGAAGAGGCGATCGAGGCCTGCATGGCCGTCGCCAGCGACGACCGCGACAACCTTGTCTATGAATCCGCCGACGTGCTCTACCACCTGTTGGTGATGCTGACGGCGAAGGGCGTGACGCTGGACGAGGTGCTGGCGGAACTCGAACGGCGCGAGGGCACGTCGGGCATCACGGAAAAGGCCTCGCGCGGCTGATCCCGGCCGGAGCGTGCCTGCCGGAGGGACAGGTGATCCCTCCGGGGCACGATCCCCGTAAGTTGATCCGGCGATCGTCGCGGGCTGCGGGGAATGCTTGTCCCGCGCCGGACACTGATTAAATTGGGATCATGTTCAAATCTCTCCTGTCCCGGCTGTCCGATCCCGCCCCCGCGCCGCTTTCCGCCGAAGAGGCGGAGCTGGCCATCGCCGTTCTTCTGGTGCGGCTCGCGCGCGCCGATGACAGCTACGAAGCCTCTGAAAAGGAACGCATCGATCGCGTTCTGGCCGCCCGCGGCAATCTTGGCCCGTGGGAGGCGGCGCAACTGCGCCGGCAGGCCGAGGCGATCGAGCGCGAGGCCCCCGACACCGTGCGCTTCACCCGCACGATCAAGGACAGGATCCCGCATGACGACCGCATCGGCGTGATCGAGGCGCTGTGGGATGTCGCGCTGGTCGATGACGCCCGCTCGGCCGAAGAGGATGCGCTGATCCGGCTGGCGGCAAATCTGCTGGGCATCAACGATCGCGAATCGGCTCTGGCGCGGCAACGGGTCGAAGCGCGCCGTTCGTGAAGGCCTGACGCCTGAATTTTCACCACCTGCTCAGGGATAAGGCGGTTTCCTCTTGCCGAGCCTGCTTCGTCATTGCATTGATGGCGGAAATCGGCCCAAGCTCCGGTAACGGACCCAGAGAAAACAACGTGCCAATCAATCCAGCCGTCATCGAAATCCGCGACCTTCACAAGAGCTACGGCTCGCTGGAAGTGCTGAAAGGCGTTTCCCTGCGCGCCGACAAGGGCAAGGTGATCTCGCTCATCGGCTCTTCGGGGTCGGGCAAATCCACGCTTCTGCGATGCTGCAACCTGCTTGAGGACAGCCAGCAGGGCGACATCCTGTTCAACGGCGAGGCGGTGAAATGGGCGGGCGAAGGCCTGCGCCGCCATCCCGCCGACCGGGGGCAGGTCGTGCGCATCCGCACCAACCTGTCGATGGTGTTCCAGCAGTTCAACCTGTGGTCGCACATGACCATCCTGCAAAACGTCATGGAAGCGCCGCTCACCGTGCTGAAGCGCGACCCGAAAGAGGTCGAGGCGCTGGCGCGCAGGCTGCTCGACAAGGTGGGGATCGGATCCAAGGCCGACGCCTGGCCCGCGCAGCTTTCGGGCGGGCAGCAGCAGCGCGCCGCCATCGCCCGCGCCCTGTGCATGCAGCCCGAGGCGCTTCTGTTCGACGAACCGACCTCGGCGCTCGATCCGGAACTGCAGCAGGAGGTGGTCAAGGTCATCAAGGACCTCGCCAATGAGGAACGCACGATGATCATCGTCACCCATGACATGCGGCTGGCGGCGGATGTGTCCGACCATGTCATCTTCCTGCATCAGGGCCTGATCGAGGAAGAGGGCCCGCCCGCGCAACTGTTCGGCGCGCCGAAATCCGAGCGGCTCAAGCAATTCCTGTCGGCGACGCTTGCGCACTGACAGATGACCTTCAACCAGCAATACAGGGGACTGAAATGAAGAAGCTGATCCTGACGGGGGCGGTTCTGGCCATGACCGCGGGCGTCGCGATGGCGCAGGATGTCGTGCGCATGGGCACCGAGGGCGCCTACCCTCCCTACAACTTCATCAACGACAAGGGCGAGGTCGACGGTTTCGAGCGCGAACTCGGCGACAAGCTGTGCGAGATGGCGTCGCTCAACTGCACCTGGGTCACCAATGACTGGGATTCGATCATCCCGAACCTGCTGTCGGGCAACTACGACACCATCCTTGCCGGGATGAGCATCACCGAAGAACGCAAGCAGACCATCGACTTCACGCAGAACTACTTCCCGCCGGCCGCTTCGGCCTATGTGGCGCAGAATGAGGATGTCGACCTGCAGGGGGTGATCGCCGCGCAGGTGGGCACGATCCAGGCGGATTACATCGCCCAGTCGGGCGCCACGCTGCTGGAATTCGCCACGCTCGACGACACGATCGCCGCCGTCAAGAACGGCGAGGCTGATGCGGTCTTTGCCGACAAGGACGCGCTGACCCCCTTCATCAGCGATGGCTCGGGTCTGGTGATCGCCGGCGAGGACGTGCCGCTTGGCGACGGGATCGGCATCGGCCTGCGCAAGTCGGATACCGCGCTGAAGGACAAGTTCAACGCCGGCATCACCACGCTGAAGGAAAACGGCGAGCTGAACGCGCTGATCACCAAATGGTTCGGCGCGGACGCGAAAACCTTCTGAGGTTCGGCTGACGTTCCGGGGCGGGCCCCTGCCCGCCCCCTTCTCCCATCCGACGTGAGCCATGTTTTCAAACTGTGCCGATCCATCCCAACTCGAGGGGCTGAGCTGGCTCCTGTGCTACCTGACTTCGGGCAAGCACATGATGTTCTACACCTCGTTCTTCGTGGTGATCGCGCTGATGCTGATCGTCGCGCCGGTCGCGCTGCTGTTCGGCTTCGGCGGGGCGCTGGCCGCGCGGGCGCATTTCGCGCCGCTGCGCTGGTTCGGCAAGGGCTATACCTCGATGGTGCGCGGGGTGCCCGACATCATCTTCTTCCTGTTCGTGCCGGTGGCGATGGATCAGGCGCTGGAATATCTGCGCTACAAGATGGTCTGCCCGCCCTCCGACGCGCCGGTCTGGTCGAACAACGAATTCAACGTCTGCGCCGCGGCCAAGCTGCCCCTGTCCTCCTCGCCGCAGATCTACCATGAGGTTTACGGCTTCTTCCTGGCCGTGATCGCCTTTGCCATCGTCTTCGGCGCCTTCGCGGCCAATGTGCTCTATGGCGCGATGAACGCCGTGCCCCGCGCGCAGCTTGAAACCGCCGAGGCCTATGGCATGTCGACGGCGCAGGTCCGCCGCCGGATCCTGATCCCGCAGATGTGGACCTACGCCCTGCCCGGCCTGTCGAACCTGTGGCTGATCCTGATCAAGGCGACGCCGCTGCTGTTCCTGCTGGGGGTTCCCGACATCGTCTACTGGGCGCGCGAGCTGGGCGCGACGAAATCGCAGATCTACGACTATCCGCACCCCGACTGGCGGCTGTGGTATTTCCTCGCGCTGCTGGTCTTTTACCTCGGCATGACGCGGATTTCGGAAATCATCCTCGGCCGGCTGACCGCGCGGCTGGCGCAGGGGCAGGCGACGATGGCGGGCGAAGCAATGCGAAAGGCCCAGACATGAAAGAGGCCCGCGCATGAACACCTGCCTCCAGACCATCGCCGACTACGGGCTGCGCTCCATCGGGTTCGGCGAGCGTGTGCTGCCGCGCGGCACCTTCACCCTGTGCGAGCAGTTCACCCTGATCGGCTCCGGCCTGATCTGGAACGTCTATTTCGGAGTCCTGTCGCTGCTGTTCGGCTTTGGCTTCGCCACCGCGCTGGCGGTGGCGAAGGCGTCGGGCAATCCGTGGCTGCGCAAGCCCGCCGAATGGTTCATCTTCATCTTCCGCGGCTCGCCGCTCTTCATCCAGTTCTTCATCATCTACGAAATGCTGGTGCTGCTGCCGCGCGGCGGGATCACGCTCGGCGGCATCCTGATCGCCACGAACTGGATGACCTCGGCCTGGGCCGGGGCGCTGCTGGTGCTGTTCCTCAACACCTCGGCCTATTCCGCCGAGATCTTCTATGGCGCGCTCCGCGCCGTGCCCAAGGGCGATATCGAGGCCGCCGACGCCTACGGCATGACCGGCTGGGCGAAATTCCGGCGGGTGATCTGGCCGACGACCTTGCGCCTTGCATGGCCAGCCTATACGAACGAGGCGATCTTTCTGTTTCACGCCACGACGCTGGTGTTCTTTTCGGGTTTCCCCGCCTTTCAGCAAAGAGGCGACGCGCTCTATTACGCCAAGTTCTTTGCCGACAAGACGTTCAACCCGTTCATCGCCTATCCGATCGCGGCATTCTACTTCATCCTGCTGACCTTGACGCTGATCACGGTCTTCGGGATGATCAACCGCCGCCTGAACCGCCATCTTCCCGCTGAGCGGCGTGCCAAGCTGAGGATCAGGCCGCAAATTGTCAGGTGAGGTTATGGACTGGCTGAAAGAACACCCCGAAGTGCGCACCATTCGCGTGGCGGCGGCGGATCTGAACGGGGTGCCGCGGGGAAAACGCATCCCCGTGCGTTTCGCAGGCAAGGTGTTTTCCGAAGGGACGCGCTTCCCCTTTTCGGTGATGAATCTGGATATCTGGGGCGAGGATATCGAGGACAGCCCGCTGGTCTTTGCCACCGGCGATTGCGACGGTCTGCTGATACCGACGGAACGCGGCTTCATGCCCATGCCCTGGCTGTCGGCGCCGACGGCGCTTTTGCCGATCTGGATGTTCCACATGGACGGCCGCCCCTATGCGGGCGATCCGCGTCAGGCGCTGGCGCGGGTGGTGGACCGCTACAAGGCGCGCGGGCTGACGCCGGTGGTGGCGACCGAGCTTGAATTCTTCCTGATCGACGATTCCGGCAAGACGCTGCGGGTGCCGCCCTCGCCCCGGTCGGGCAAGCGCCGCTCGGGCGGGGAAACGCTGTCGCTGCGCGCGCTCGACACCTTCGACACCTTCTTCAGCGCGCTCTATGCCGCCTGCGAGGAAATGGACATCCCCGCCGATACCGCGATTTCCGAGGCGGGGCCGGGCCAGTTCGAGATCAACCTGATGCATCAGGGCGACGCGCTGAAGGCCGCGGATGACACGTGGCTGTTCAAGATGCTGGTCAAGGGGCTGGCCCGCACGCATGGCTTCGCCGCCTCTTTCATGGCCAAACCCTATGAGCTGTGGGCCGGGAACGGGATGCACACGCATTTCTCGATCCTCGACGCGGCGGGGGACAACATCTTCAACGACGGGACGGAAAAGGGCTCCGACGCGCTGCGCCATGCGGTGGCGGGATGTCTGGCCGCCCTGCCCGGCTCGACGCTGATCTTCGCGCCCCATGCGAACAGCTATGACCGGCTGGTGCCCAATGCGCATGCGCCCACCTCGATCGGCTGGGCCTATGAAAACCGCACCGCCGCGCTGCGCATCCCGGCCTCGGGCCCCGCTGCCCGGCGGATCGAGCATCGCGTGGCCGGCGGCGACGTGAACCCCTATCTGATGATCGCCGCGGTCCTTGGCGCCGCCCTCGTGGGGATCGAGGATGAGATGCCCGCCGATCCGCCGATCGTCGGCAACGCCTATGCCCAGAGCCTGCCGCAGCTGCCGGCGACGTGGAACCTGGCGATCAACGCCTTCGACAATTGCGCGCTGATCCCCCGGATCTTCGAGCGCGAGCTGATCGAGAATTTCCTGATGACCAAGCGGCAGGAAATCCACTACATGGCCGAGCTTTCGGAGGAAGAGCAGACCGAACTGTACCTCGACACCGTGTGACCGGCCCCCCTTGCCCGCCATTCTGGCCGGGGCTAACCTGTCGCGACGAAAATCAAGAGATATTCATGCAAATCGGTATTCTGCAAACCGGCCAGTCGCCCGAAGTCTTGCGGGCAAAGGACGGCGATTACCCCGACATGTTCGAACGGCTTCTGGCCGGGCATGGGCTGACCTTTCGCACCTATCGCGTGGCCGAGATGGACTTTCCGCAAGACGTCCACGATTGCGACGGCTGGCTGATCACCGGGTCGCGTTTTGGCGTCTATGAGGATCATCCGTTCATCGCCCCGCTCGAGGATTTCATCCGCCACGCCATCGCCGCCAAGGTGCCGATGGTGGGGATCTGCTTCGGCCATCAGATCATCGCCCAGGCGATGGGCGGCAAGGTCGAGAAATATCCAGGCGGATGGGCCGTCGGCGCGCAGGATTACGTTCTGGACGGCGAAGAGGTCACGCTGAACGCCTGGCATCAGGATCAGGTCACCCGCCTGCCCGAAGGCGCGCAGGTGATCGGCTGCAACGATTTCTGCGAAAACGCCGCGCTGGTCTATGGCGACACGGCGCTGACGGTGCAGGCGCATCCGGAATTCGACGACGGTTTCATCGGGGGGATGCTGGAAAAGCGCGGCCCCGGCGTGGTGCCGGACGCCATTCTCGACCGCGCCGGAGCCCGGTTGCACGATCCGAAATCCTCCGCGCTTCTGGGCGACAGGATCGCGCGTTTCTTTCTCAAACCGAGGGGCTGACGCCCCGGAAGGCCCATCATGTCCGATTGGAAAGACCTGATCCCGCAGGCGGCCCGCGACTATATCGCCGGGCGCCGCCTTGACGAGGTGGAATGCATCGTCGCCGATATCGCCGGCGTCGCGCGGGGCAAGGCGATGCCCGCGTCGAAATTCGTGCATCAGGACCGCTTCTTCCTGCCCAACTCGATCTTCTTGCAGACGATCACCGGCGAATGGACCGACAACCCGATGGGCGCGTTCACCGAGCCCGACATGATCCTGACGCCCGACTGGTCGACGGCCGCCGCCGCGCCTTGGACGGCGGACATCACCCTGATGGTGATCCATGACGTCAAGGACCAGCAGGGCAATCCCGTCTCCGTCGCGCCGCGCAACGTGCTCAAGCGCGTGCTGGCGCTGTTCGAGGCGGAAGGCTGGCGTCCGATCGTCGCGCCCGAGATGGAATTCTTCCTCGTCGCGCGCAATCTGGACCCGAACCAGCCGATCATCCCGCCGATGGGCCGGTCCGGCCGCCGTGCCGCCGGCAAGCAGGCCTATTCCATGTCCGCCGTCGACGAATACGGCAAGGTGATCGATGACATCTACGATTTCGCCGAGGCGCAGGGGTTCGAGATCGACGGCATCCTGCAGGAAGGCGGCGCGGGTCAGGTGGAAATCAACCTCGCCCACGGCGATCCGGTGCATCTGGCGGACCAGATCTTCTACTTCAAGCGGCTGATCCGCGAGGCCGCGCTGCGCCACGACTGTTTCGCCACCTTCATGGCGAAACCGATCGAGGGTGAGCCCGGTTCGGCCATGCATATCCACCAGTCGGTGGTGGATGTGCGCACCGGCAAGAACATCTTTTCCGATGCCGATGGCGGCGAGACGCCGGCCTTCATGCATGCCATCGCCGGGCTGCAAAAGCACCTGCCCGCCGTGACCGCGCTGCTGGCGCCCTATGTGAACAGCTATCGCCGCTACGTTCCGGATTTCGCCGCGCCGATCAACCTCGAATGGGGGCGCGACAACCGCACCACGGGGCTGCGCGTGCCGATTTCCGGCCCCGCCGCCCGGCGGATCGAAAACCGGCTGGCGGGGATGGACTGCAACCCCTATCTGGGGCTCGCGGCCTCGCTCGCCTGTGTGTATCTGGGGCTCAAGGCGCAGGACATGCCGCGCCCGGAATGCATCGGCGACGCCTATATGAACGACACCGACCTGCCCTACAATCTGGGCGACGCGCTGGATGTCTTCTCGGAATCCGCGCCGGTGCGCGAGGTGATGGGACCGGAATTCTGCACCGTCTACGAGGCCGTCAAACGCAACGAATACAAGGAATTCCTGCAGGTCATCAGCCCCTGGGAACGTGAACACCTGCTGCTGAACGTATGAAGCTCCTTTTCGCAAACGACCGCCTTGGGGAATATCCCGCCAGTTTCTATGCCGCGACGTGCGATCCCTCGCCCGAGCGGCCGGGGCTGCGCGGGGCGGAACAGGCGGATGTCTGCGTCATCGGCGCGGGCTATACCGGCCTGTCGGCGGCGCTGCATCTGGCCGAGGCCGGGCGCCGGGTCATCGTGCTCGAGGCGCACCGGGCGGGTTTCGGCGCCTCGGGCCGCAACGGCGGGCAGATCGGCTCGGGCCAGCGGCTGGAGGTCACCGATCTGGAACGCATGGCGGGCAAGCCCGCCGCGCACCGGCTGTGGGACATGGCCGAGGAGGCCAAGGCCCTGACCTATGCGCTGGCCGAACGCGCCGGCGTGCCCACCCGGCGCGGCATCGCCCATTGCGCGTTGAGGCCATCCGAGGTCGCCCATGCCCATCACATGGCCGACTATCTGGCGGCCAATTACGGTTACGACCAGATCACGCCGCTGGACCGCGACGGGCTCAGGGCGCTGGTGCCCTCGCCGCTGTATGTCGGCGGCGACATCGACCGGGGCGCGGGCCATGTGCATCCGCTGAACTACTGCCTTGGCCTCGCCCGTCTGGCCGAGGCGGCGGGAGCGGTGATCCTTGAGAAATCCACCGTCACCCATATCGAACATGGCCGGACGGGGGAGCCGAGCGTCGTCGCCACCGCCGATGGCCAGGTCGAGGCGGATCACGTCATCCTTGCCGCCAATGCCTATCTGGACCATCTGGAACCGCAGATCGCGGCACGGGTGATGCCGCTGAACAACTACATCGTGGCGACCGAACCGCTCGGGCCCCGGATGTCCGAGGTGCTGACCGAAGACATCGCCGCGCATGACACGAAATTCGTGGTGAACTACTGGCGGATGCACCGCGATGCCGAAGGCGACCGGCTGCTGTTCGGCGGCGGCGAGACTTTGGGCTACCGCTTCCCGAAGGACATCGCGGGCATGGTGCGCCGGCCGCTGGAACAGGTCTATCCGCAACTGAAAGGCGTGCGGCTGACCCATGCCTGGGGCGGCACGCTTGGCATCACGGTGAACCGGATGCCGTGCTTTCGCCGGCCGGCGCCGAACTGCCTGTCGGCCTCGGGCTATTCGGGACATGGGGTGGCGCTGGCGACGCTGGCGGGCAAGCTGATGGCCGAGGCCGTCACCGCCACCGGCGACGGCTTTGACGTGATGGCCGCCCTGCCCTGCCACATGTTCCCGGGCGGCAGCCACCTGCGCTGGCCGCTGCTGGTCGCGGGGATGAGCTGGTATGCCCTGCGCGACCGGCTGGGAGTTTGACGGCCGGGAGCAGGGGACCAGCCCCCTCTTTGCGCATGCGCGCAAATTCACCCCCGGGATATTTATGGAAGAATGAAGCCAGACCCGCTCACGGCAGCAGCCGCGCGTGTTCGATCTTGGGGCAGCGGTCCATGACGACCTTTTTCCCGGCGGCGCGGGCGGCCTGCGCGGCGGGTTCGTTCACCACGCCGATCTGCATCCAGATCGTCGTGGCGCCGGGCAGATGCGCCAATGCTTCATCGACGATCCCCGGCACCGCCTCGGACGCGCGGAAGATGTCCACCATGTCGACGCCCGCCGTTTCGGGGATCGAGGCGAGGTCGGGATAGACCAGCTCTCCCTCGATCTCCTGCCCGGCAAGGCCGGGGTTCACCGGAATCACCCGGTAGCCCTGCGCCCGCATATAGCGCGCCACCCCATGCGAGGGCCGCGCCGGATTGGCCGAATATCCCACCATGGCGATCACCCGGGTGGACTTGAGTATGTCGCGGATTTCGTCGTCGGTCATGCCATCCTCCTTCCTGCGCAGCCTGCACAGAAAAATGCGCCCGAGCCAAGAGGCCGGGCGCACAGTGGCGGAACGAGGGACAGTGAACTGAAACACAGCAGTTCCAAAGCTGCGTTTCTGCTCTTATAGGTAGGAAGGAATCAGCCCATTTAAAGGGCGACAAGCGAATATCCCGTTTTCGTGATCTCAGCGGTTCGTTGCGGCGTAGAGCGATACCGCCGCCGCGTTCGAGACATTCAGCGACCCGAACCCCCCGGCGAAGGGGATGCGCACCAGCACGTCGCAGGTTTCGCGGGTCTTTTCGCGCAAACCCGGCCCTTCGGCACCAAGGACCAGCGCCACCGGCCGCGTCCCGGCCTGGGCGAGCCCCTCGGCCAGCGTCACCTCGGCCTCACCCGCAAGACCGATCAGGATGTAGCCCATCTTGCGCAGTTCGTCCATCGAATCGGCCAGATTGGTGACGCGCAGATAGGGTTGCCGTTCCAGCGCGCCCGAAGCGGTCTTGGCCAGCGCCCCGGTTTCCGGCGCGGAATGGCGGGCGGGGGCCACCACCGCGCGCGCCCCGAACACCTCGGCCGAGCGCAGCACCGCGCCCACGTTATGCGGATCCGTCACCCGGTCGAGCAGCACGACCAGCGGCGCCCCCGCCCCGGTCAGCGCGACATCCTCGAGGCTGCCCCAGTCGAGCGGCTTCGCCTCCAGCGCGGCGCCCTGATGCACAGAATCGGGCGCCAGCGGCACATGCGCGTCGAACTTGCGGGGATCGACGATCTCGGGTTCCAGCCCGCCGGCGGCGATGGCCTCGGTCAGCTTGTCCGAGGCGTTCTTGGTCAGCACCAGCCGCAGTTTCTGCCGCGCCGGGTTCATCAGCGCATCGCGCACGGCATGCAGCCCGAACAGCCAGACGGTTTCCGCCGCCGCCGCACGTTTCGCCCGCTCCTTGTCGATCACCCAAGCCGGTTTTTTCATCATGATCCCTTTCGTCCCCTCCTAACTGCGTCGCCGGGCGGACTTTGGCAAGAGCGGCTGTGACGGCAGGCGTAACATCCCCCCGGCTTTGGCGAAAAACCCGCTTGACGCCCCCTGCCCCCATGAGTATTCACCCCCCGTCGGGTGACGAGCTGCAAGGTGCGGCAGCGGACTGTAACTCCGCCGGGGAGACCCACGCCTGGTTCGATTCCAGGGTCACCCACCACTCCCGACAAATGACGTGAAATCAAAGTGGTGGGATGCCGGCCTGTGCCGTGACCACCTCAGGCCCGCCGCAGCGGCGTATTCGCCCGCACCTGCAATCCCGGCGCGCGCAGGGGCGTGATCTGGTCCTGCGCATGGTCGATGAAGGCACTGATCGTGCGCGACTGCCGCGCCGTGTCATGCAGCAACAGCCCCAGATGCAGCGCCTTCACCGGCCCGGTCAGCGGCACGAACCGCAGCCGCCGCCCATCCGGCGCAAGGTCCGACAGAGGCCGGATATTCGCCACCGAATAGCCGAATCCATTGGCCACCAGAGACCGCATCACCGCGATGTCGCGCGTGCGTTCCGCAATGATCGGATCGATCCCCATCGCGGTGAAGAACGACAGGAAGTAATCCGCGCTCATCGGCAGGTCGAGCAGCACCATCGGATAATCCGCCAGATCGGCCGGGGAGAGGCTCTCCCGATGCGCCAGCTCATGCGTTTCGTTCAGCAATGCGAAGGGCGGCAGCTCGATCAGCGGAATGAAGGCCAGATCGGCCGGAATGTTCAGATCGTAGGTCAGCGCGATATCCAGCCGCGCGCTGCGCAGATCGTCGAAAATCGCCTGCTGGTCGCGCTCGAACTGATGGAACTCGACCTCGGGCCATTGATCGACGAAGCCGCGGCGCAGTTGCGGCAGCACGATCTGCGCGAAGGTCACAAGGCAGCCCACGTTCAGCGGCCCCCGCACCTTGCCCGAGATGTCATTCGCCAGATCGTTCAGCGCCCGCGCCCGTTCCAGCACCTCGCGCGCATGTTCCATGAACCGCGCCCCACCCTGGGTCAGCGACAGCCCATGCGCATGACGGCGGATGAAAAGCTGCAATCCAAACTCGGCCTCGAGCTGCGCGATGGCGGCTGAAATCGAGGGCGAGGAGACGCTGACCTTTTCCGCCGCCAGCGCGATTGAACCATGCTCGCCAACGGCGACGAAATATTCCAGTTGCCGCAACGTGATGCGTAAGGCCATTCACCATCCGATCGGAGAAAAGTCAGCTCCGCCCCGGCAGAATGCTGCCGATCCTTCGCGGCCCCGTCAATATCGATCCGGATGGTTTCTGCACGGAATACGTGCGGGGTCACGCGTCTCCGGGAACGCCGTAAGAGGGCGCGGACACCGGGTTCAGCGCGCGCGTCACGTAATCATCGGCCTGCGGCTTGTAGACCTCCCACGCGCGGGCGACGGCCGCGACCGGGCAGGCATCGTCAATCCAGTCGATCCGCAGCTCGGCATAGGGCCAGCTTTCGCGATCCGCGATCAGCAGCCCGGCCGAATGCACCGGCCCGGCCTCGCCGCCCTCGGCGATCCCGGCGCGCAGCGCGGCGATCAGCCGGTCACCCAGCACGCCCCCCGCCCCCTCGAAGGCCGCCACCATCGCCGCGGGCACGCCTGCATGCGCCAGCATGTTGCCCCCCGCCGCGCAATCGCGCCCCTGCGCCGAGGTCCAGATGCCAAGCGCGCGCGCCCCGGAATGAGCCGCCGTCCGCCCAAGCGCATCCACCGCCAGCAATTGCCGGTAGTCCGGAAACCCGTCGGCATCGCGCGCGCCTGCCACCGCCTCCGGCGCGCCCGCGCCCGCCTCCATCCGATCGAGCATCAGCGGGCCAAGCGCCGGATTGGTCACGTTCTGCGTGGACACCGCGCCCACCCCTGCCCGCACCCAGGCGCAACGCGCCGCCACGGCCGGGGAGGATGACGAGATCGCCACCCCGAACTGCCCTGTTTGCGCACAGCGCGCGACGATGGAAAAGGTCATGGCTTTCATCTTTCCATAAATATCCTCCGGGGGTCCGGGGGTGGAAAACCCCCGGCTGCGCCGGTTCAGTCCGGGATGACGGCGGTGGCGTCGATCTCCACCAGCCAGTCGGGCCGCGCCAGCGCTGTCACCACGACACCGGTCGAGACCGGATGCACGCCCTTGATATATTCGCCCATCGTCCGGTAGACCGCCTCGCGGTGGCGCACATCGGTCAGATAGACCACCACCTTGCACAGATGCTCCATCGAGCCACCGGCCTCCTCGATCAGCTGCCGGATATTCTGCATCACCTTGTGCGTCTGCGCCACCGGATCGTGGCTGTCGATATTCGCCGAGGTGTCCAGATCCTGCGGGCAGGCGCCGCGCAGAAAGACCGTGGTGCCCCGCGCCACGACCGCATGGCACAGGTCGTTGTCGAGGTTCTGCTCGGGATAGGTTTCCTTCGTGTTGAAGGGGCGGATGCGTTTATGTGCCATTCTCATCTCCATCGGATCAGGCAAGGCGGCGAAAACCGCCAGTAATCATTCGGCGGCCTCGTGCCTGCGGGTCAGTGCATCCAGGTGATAGGCCAGGTAGCCGCGCTGCTTGGCGATATGATCCGCCACGAACTTCGCATCATGCCAGACCCCCCAGATGAACGAGGATCCCCGCCGCGACTGCCACGGCAGGCCAAGGAAATAGATCCCCGGCTCGGTCGAGACGCCGCGCTTGTGCCGCGGCCGGCCGTTGCCGTCGAAGGCATCGACCTCCATCCAGCTGTAATCATTCTCATATCCCGTGGCCCAGAGGAGCGTCGTCACCCCCGCCGCCTTCAGGTCCAGCGACAGCACCGGGTCACGCACACAGGGCGGATCGGCGGGGATGACCTTCGCCTCCGGCTCCTCGGGCAGGTCGAGGCCGTTGCGCGCCACATAGCCATCCGCCTCCGCCAGCAGCGACAAGTAATTCGCGTCGCCCGCATCCAGATTGCGCTTCAGATCGGGGGCGAAGGTCATCACCCCATCGGCGCAGCCTTCGGTCCGGCCCGCCAGCATCATCCCCCGCTCCGCCAGACGGCGGAAATCGACGGTATGGCCACCGCCCGCGCCGCTGACCGCGATGGTGGTATGCTCGACCCCCGGCGTCGCCTCCATGTCCCATTTGTCCAGCACGCCCAGCCACCAGACGAAATCGCGCCCGCGATAGGACCGCGGCGGGCGGTCATGCGGCCCGACCGAAAGCCAGACCTTCCGCCCCGCCTGCATCAGCTCGTCGGCGATCTGCACCCCCGAGGAGCCCGCCCCCACCACCAGCACCGCCCCCTCGGGCAACTGGCCGGGATTGCGGTAATCGGCCGAATGCATCTGCGTCAGGCCCGGAATGTCCGGCACGATCGGCGGGATCACCGGCGTCTGAAACGCCCCCGTCGCCGCCACGACATACTCCGCCTCGACCGGCCCTTGCGAGGTTTCCACCCGGAAGCCCGCCCTGCCGTTCAGCCGGGCAACCCGCGTGACCTCGACCCCGCAGCGGATCGGCGCGCCGATCCGTTCCGCATAGGTGACGAAATAATCCGCGACCGCTTCCTTCGGCACGAAACCATCCGGATCGCCCGAGAATTCCAGCCCCGGAAACCGGTCATGCCAGGCCGGACCGTTCGCCACCAGCGAATCCCACCGGCCCGAGCGCCATTTCTCGGCCACCCGCCCGCGTTCCAGAACCAGATGCGGAATCCCCGCCCGGCCCAGATGCTCGCTCATCGCGACACCCGCCTGACCCGCGCCGATCACCAGAACCTCGGTCTTCTCAACTGCCATCTTCTATCCTTCCAGATATCGGGCGCCGGTCCCCGGCGAACGGCTCAGCCCTGCCGCACCTTGTCAAAGATCCAGCGGGCGAATTCGAAATTGGGGCGTTCCAGATGCGACAGCGCGCCGGGCGCGGCAAAGCGGCTCTGCATGCCCCGCCAGACCCGTTCGGTGCAGCCGCGATCCTCGTCGTTCACGTCATCGAGCAGCGCCTTGAGCGCGCGGAAATGCGCCTCGGCCTGCGGATCGGCGATGAAATCGGGCGACAGCCCGCCGCCATACAGGATCTTCACGTGATCCGGCCCATCCGGCATCAGCGACAGATACCAGAAATAGCCCGGCGTCAGCGTGATCAGCAGCGAGGGATAGATCGACAGCAGCCAGGTGCGGTTGCGTTCCTCGCCCGTCAGCGCCGTGTTCGTCGGATGCGCCAGCGCCAGCGGCACCGAATCGTCCTTGAGAATGTGGTGGTAGTTGAACGCCTCGAATCCTTCGGGACAGGTCATGTCGCGCAGCTTCACCGCCCCGCCGATGGTGCCGCCATGGCACATCGGCAGGTGATAGCTTTCCATGAAATTCTCGGCGAGGATCTTCCAGTTGGTGTTCCATCGATGTTCCTCGCGGAAGGTCTCGACATAGCTGCCCATGTCCAGATAGCCGACCAGCCCGTCCACATCGGCGAACTGCACGGCGGGGTCGGGCAGGTCGGGATCTAGCGTGATCATGATCCACCCCTGCCAGTCCACGCAGCGGATCGCCGGCAGGCGGATGTCCTGCTTGCAGAAGCTGGCGTTCAACTCCATCGCCGGGGCGCCGCGCAGGCTGCCGTCAAGGCTGTAGGTCCAGGCGTGATAGGGACAGGTGATGACCCGCGCATGGCCGCGCCCCTCCAGCAGCACCGACATCCGGTGCCGGCAGACGTTCGACATCGCCCGCAGCGCGCCCTCCTGATCGCGCAGGACGATCACCGGCTCCCCGGCGATTTCCAGCGTCAGATAGTCGCCCGGCGTCTTCAGCGCATCGGCGCGCCCGGCGCAAAGCCAGCTTCGCGCAAAGATCCGGTCCTGCTCAAGCGCAAGGAAATCGGGCGAGGTATAGACCGACACCGGCATCGCCTGCGCCTGTTCGAACGGAACGGCGACCGAGGCGGCAAGGTCTGCGACAGGATCGTGGCGGTTCATGGCTGGCTCTCTCATCGGTTGCGGGAAGATGGCGCAGGCTGATATTCAGAAAAAGAATATCCTTTATCACCATTGATTAGTCCAAGACTAATCAAACAGCGCCCCGGTCCGGCACGGACGTGATCCGGCCGCGTTGATGCTGCAATCGAGGTCGCGCTGCATAGTCATCGGTCTCTCCCTTCCACCGGGATCCTGCGACAGGATCCCGAACAGGGTGCAGAAACATTTTCCGAGCCGGAGCTTCGGATTTTCCGAACCCAATGCCGGGACATACACAAATGCATGAAATCAAATGTCATTTCCCGGGGCGGAGGGACAGGACGGCATGGCTCTCCGCCACCCATGATCGGGAACACGGCATTCTGCCCGATTCACAGGCAAAGCAAGAATGGCACGCGGACGCCACGCGGGGATCAGGCCACAACACCCGCCGGAAGGGCCTTGCGAATCCCGGACGAAACGGGAAAACCCCGTCCATGGCCGGGAAATGCACAGTTACACTGCTCGAGGACGGCGCGTCCTTCCGCATCGCGCGGGATGCGTGGTTCAACGATTATCCGCTGGAAGAACTCGATGGCTGGATCGACTTCTACAAGCAGCTCCGCGCGGATCATTCGAAATCGCTGCACAGCTATGACGAAACGATCCGCGCGCTGGAGGATTTCGCGGAAATGCAGAAACGCCGGGGCTAAGCGTTCCAACGTCCATTCGCGCGCCCCTCGACCGGCAAGCGCCACGCGAGGAACCTCTCCGAAGCGCCCCTTTCCCCTTCATTCTTCCACAAATATCCCGGGGGTGAGCGCGGAACGCGCGAGGGGGCTGGCCCCCTGCACCCCATCCGCCCGCGCTCCGGTCCGGGTTCCAAACCCGCCCCGCAAAATCCGCGGTCAGCTTTGGTCGCGCCAGCAGTTGACCATCGGATAGCGCCGGTCGAGCCAGAAGGCCCGGCGCGTCAGCCGCGGCCCCGGCGCCGACTGGAAGCGCTTCCATTCCGAGATATACAGCAGATGCTCGACCCGCTTCACGGTGGCCCGGTCGAAGCCCGCCGCGACGATCTCGGCCACCGACTGGTCATCCTCGACCAGCCGTTCGAGGATCGCGTCCAGCACCTCGTAGGGCGGCAGGCTGTCCTGATCCTTCTGGTTGTCGCGTAACTCGGCCGAAGGGGGCTTGTCGATGATCACCGTGGGGATCACCTCGCCCGCCGGGCCCTTCATCCACGGGCGGTGGTTGGCGTTGCGCCAGCGGCAGGTCTCGAACACGCGGGTTTTATACAGGTCCTTCAGCGGGTTGTAGCCGCCCGACATGTCGCCGTAGATGGTGCAGTAGCCGACCGCCATCTCGGACTTGTTGCCGGTGGTCAGCAGCATCCCGCCGAACTTGTTGGAAATCGCCATCAGCATCACGCCCCGCAGGCGGGACTGGATGTTTTCCTCGGTGCTGTCGGGTTCGGTGCCGGCCATGATATGCGCCAGCGCCCCGGTGACGGCCTCGCGGCTGCCCTCGATCTCCACGGTGTCGAGCCGCGCGCCGATCCGGTGCGCCAGCGCCGCCGCATCATCAAGCGATCCCTGCGAGGTATGGCGCGAGGGCAGCATCACGCAATGCACGTTCTCCGCACCGATCGCATCGGCGGCGATCACCGCGACCAGCGCCGAATCGACCCCGCCCGACAGCCCCAGCACGACCTTGCGAAAGCCCGACTTGCCCAGATAGTCCCGCAGGCCCAGCACCATCGCGTGATAATCCTGTTCCCATGCGTCGGGCTGCGGGGTCAGCGCCTGCGGCACGGCGCGCCAGCCCTCGGCCCCACGGGTGAAATCGACATGGGTCACGCATTCCTCAAAGGCCGGAAGCTGCGCCGCGATCTCGCCGTGCGGGTTCAGCACGAAGCTCGCCCCGTCGAACAACTGGTCATCCTGCCCGCCCACGGTGTTCAGATAGACGACGGGCAGGCCCGTCTCGACCACGCGCGACACGATGACATTCATCCGCACGTCCTGCTTGTCGCGGAAATAGGGCGAGCCGTTCGGCACGATCAGGATCTCGGCCCCGGTTTCCAGGAGCGTTTCCGCCACCTCCGGGTGCCAGCTGTCCTCGCACACCGGAATGCCGACACGCGCCGCACCAATGCGGACGGGACCGGAGATCTGCCCCGAATCGAACAGCCGGTATTCGTCGAAGACATCTTCATGCGGCAGGTTGTGCTTGAGGATCCGCGCCGCGACCTTGCCGTCCCGCAGCACCCACCATGCGTTGTAATGGCCGGTTTCGTCCCAGTAGGGCCCGCCGATGCCAAGCGCCGGGCCATCGGTGATCCGCGCGGCCAGCCGCTCCATCGCCGCCATGGCGTCCTGCACGAAGGCGGGTTTCAGCACCAGATCCTGCGCCTGATAGCCGGTCAGGAACATCTCGGGCAGCATGACCATGTCGGCGCCGGCGCGGCGCCCCTCTTCCCATGCGTCAAGCGCCTTGGCGGCATTCGCCTCGAACGCGCCGACGGTGGGGTTGAGCTGCGCCAGCGTGAGGCGGAAGGTATCGGCCATGCGGAAATCCTCGGTTTGCAGGTCCGATGTAACGCCTCCCCCGTTCCGTGAAAAGCACCCACGGCATCCAGAGGGGCCGGGCGACTTGTTTCCCGTTCCCCCGCACACTAGTCTGACCGCGCCCGGACGCGATGACCCGCGCCGATCTTGGGGGACATATGGCGAAGAAGCGCATGATCATCTGGCTTGGACTTGCCCTGACGCTGACCGCGACCACGGCGATGGCGCAGAACGTGATCACCAAGCAATACGAGGATGGCGGCATCTACGAGGGCACCTTCAAGGATGGCAAGCAGGACGGGCGCGGCACCTATCGCCTGCCCTCGGGCTACGAATACGAAGGCGAATGGGTGGCGGGCGAGATCGTGGGTCAGGGCCGGGCGCGGTTCCCGAACGGATCGGTCTACACCGGCCATTTCACCGCCGGCAAACCGGACGGACAGGGCCGGATGACCTTCGCCAATGGCGGCACCTACGAAGGCCAGTGGACGGCGGGCGAGATCACCGGCGAGGGCACCGCCGAATATCCCAACGGCACCAGCTACACCGGCCAGTTCCGCAACGCCCTGCATGACGGCAAGGGCGTGCTGACCGGGGCCGACGGCTATCGCTACGAAGGCGACTGGGTCGAGGGCGCCAAGCAGGGCGAGGGCCGGATCACCTATCCCGACGGCGCCGTCTACGAAGGCGGGATGCAGGCGGGGCAGCGCTCCGGCACCGGCAAGCTGACGCTGGCGAACGGCATGGTCTACGAAGGCCAGTGGGCGAACGGCCAGATGAACGGCACCGGCAAGCTGACCCAGCCGAACGGCGATATCTACGAAGGCGGCATGGTCGACGGCAAGCGACAGGGCGAAGGCCGCGTCACCTATGCCAACGGCGACATCTACGAAGGCGGTTTCATCGCCGACCAGCGGCAGGGCAAGGGCGTCTTCCGCGGCACCGACGGTTATGTCTACGACGGCGACTGGATGCAGGGCCGGATCGAGGGACAGGGCAAGGTAACCTATCCCGACGGCTCGGTCTACGAGGGCGCCTTCCGCAACGACCAGCCCGATGGGCAGGGCCGGATCACCTATCCCGACGGATCGGGCTACGAAGGCGGCTGGGTCGCCGGAGTGATCGAGGGCACCGGCACCGCGCGCTATGCCAACGGCCTTGTCTATGAGGGCGGCTTTCGCGGCGCGCGCAACAACGGCAAGGGCCGCATGACCTATCCGGACGGCTATGTCTACGACGGCGACTGGGTCGACGGCCAGCGGCAGGGACAGGGCCGCGCCACCTATCCGGACGGCACGACCTACGAGGGCGGCTTCGAGGGCGGCAAGCGCGCCGGTCAGGGCAAGCTGACGATGCCCGATGGCTTCACCTACGAAGGCGCCTGGCGGGACGGCGAGATCGACGGCGAAGGCCGCGCCACCTATGCGAACGGCGATGTCTACGAGGGCCATTTCGCCGCCGGCAAGCGGCAGGGTCCGGGCATCATGCGCTATCGCACCGGACAGGTGGCCGAGGGCGACTGGCAGGACAACGTGCTGCGCCGCGACACGGCCGAGCCCGCGCCCGAAACCGCGCCAGAAACCGCGCCCGTGCCGGAAGCCGCCCCCGCGCCGGAAGATCCGGCGGCTTCCCCCTGAAGATGGCACCCGGCCGTGCGGTCGCAGGGGGCCAGCCCCCTCTTTGCGCATGCGCGCAAATTCACCCCCGGGATATTTAGGGAAAGATGAAAGCAGGACGGGCGGCGCGAACCGCCTGAAGGTAAGCAAAACTGCCATATTTTTGGGCTTTTCATTTACGGAAGGCCGCGCCATAGTCCGCGCCATGACACGGACGCTGACCATATCCATTCACCTGACCGGGGCCCTGCCCTCCGGCCCGTCCGTCCGCGGTCTCTTTCTTCTTAGCAGCCTCTGAGCGTGCCTTCGGGCGCGACCGCTCAGAGGTGTCCAGCGCCCAACGCTCCCGAAGCCCAGGCGTGATGCTGGCCTTCGGTTCCCCAGACAGCCAAGCAGAAGAAGGCAATCCCGATGACCGACAACACCCGCGTCCTGATTTTCGACACCACCCTGCGCGACGGCGAGCAATCGCCCGGCGCCACCATGACCCATGACGAGAAGCTGGAGATCGCCCAGGCTCTTGACGAAATGGGCGTGGACATCATCGAGGCGGGCTTCCCGATCGCCTCGGAAGGCGATTTCGAGGCGGTTTCCGACATCGCCCGGAATGCGAAGAATTCGGTGATCTGCGGCCTGAGCCGCGCGAACCTCAAGGACATCGACCGCTGCTGGGAGGCGGTGAAGCACGCGCGCCGGCCGCGCATCCATACCTTCATCGGCACCTCGCCCAGTCACCGGGGGATCACCAACCTCGATCAGGACCAGATGATCGAGCGCATCTATCAGACCGTCACCCATGCCCGCAATTATTGCGAGGATGTGCAGTGGTCGGCGATGGACGCGATCCGCACGGAACGCGACTACCTCTGCCGTGTCGTCGAAACGGCGATCAAGGCGGGCGCGACCACGATCAACATCCCCGATACCGTCGGCTACACCCTGCCGCAGGAAAGCGCCGAGATCATCCGCATGCTGCTGGAGCGCGTGCCGGGCGCCGACCGGATCATCTTCGCCACCCATTGCCACAACGATCTGGGCATGGCTACGGCCAACGCGCTGGCCGCCGTATCGGCGGGCGCGCGGCAGATCGAATGCACGATCAACGGGCTGGGTGAGCGCGCCGGCAACACCGCGCTGGAAGAGGTCGTGATGGCGATCAAGGTGCGCCGCGACCTGATGCCCTACACCACCGGCATCGACACGACCAAGATCATGAACCTGTCGCGCCGCGTTTCGCAGGTCTCGGGCTTTCCGGTGCAGTTCAACAAGGCGGTCGTCGGCAAGAACGCCTTCCTGCACGAAAGCGGCATCCATCAGGACGGCGTGCTGAAGAACGTCGAGACCTTCGAGATCATGAAGCCCGCCGACATCGGCCTGACCGAAACCAACATCGCGATGGGCAAGCATTCGGGCCGCGCGGCGCTGCGCTCGAAGCTGTCGGATCTGGGCTTCGATCTGGCGGACAACCAGCTCAACGACGTCTTCGTGCGGTTCAAGGCGCTGGCCGACCGCAAGAAGGAGATCTACGACGAGGATCTGGTCGCGCTGATCTCGGATTCCACCGCCAATACCGACAGCGACTATCTGCAGGTGAAATGGCTGCGGGTGGTCTGCGGGTCCGACGGGCAGGAAGCGGAACTGAAAATGACGGTGGACGGGGTCGAGAAATCCGCCCGCGTGCCCGGCGACGGGCCGGTCGACGCCTGCTTCAAGGCGGTCAAGGCGATCTACCCGACCAACGCCCGGCTGAAGGTCTATCAGGTGCAGGCGGTGACGCAGGGCACCGACGCGCAGGCGACGGTGAGCGTCCGGCTGGAGGAAGACGGCCGCATCGTCACCGGCTCGGCTGCGGATACGGATACGATCCTCGCCTCGGTCAAGGCCTATGTCGGCGCGCTGAACCGGCTGCGCGTGCGGTCGCAAAAGACCGCGCCGGACGCCGATATGAAGACGGTCAGCTACAAGATCTGATCCGCATTCCCGACAGGGCGGCGGGGCACCGGCGATCCGGCGCCCCGCCATCTCGGCAGACATGCACAATTGACCATATTTCACACGTCAACGTGAGATGTTGTCTTTGTGCATTTTATAGCCTGGTTTTCGGCCGATTTTCCGGCCGAATATCGCAAAAGTGCAAGCCCCCTCATCCCCCCTTGCGGAAGCCCGCGCATCGTCGGCAGCGGTAACGTAAATCAGCTTTCGCCTTGTCATGCCTTTGCATATATGGGCGGGAACCGGACTCGGCACGAGTCGCGGGCGCAGCGCAGGCGGGACACGAAATCATGGGACTTGGCGGGATTTTCTCCTCGGATATGGCGATCGACCTCGGAACAGCGAACACGCTGATCTACATGAAGGGCAAGGGGATCGTGCTGAACGAACCCTCGGTCGTCGCCTACCACGTCAAGGACGGGAAGAAGCAGGTGCTCGCCGTCGGTGAGGATGCCAAGCTGATGCTCGGCCGCACCCCCGGCTCGATCGAGGCGATCCGCCCGATGCGCGACGGCGTCATCGCCGATTTCGACAGCGCCGAAGAGATGATCAAGCATTTCATGCGCAAGGTCCACAAGCGCTCCACCCTGTCCAAGCCCAAGGTCGTCGTCTGCGTGCCGCAAGGCGCGACGCCGGTTGAAAAGCGGGCGATCCGGCAATCGGTCCTGTCGGCCGGGGCGCGCCGCGCCGGGCTGATCGCCGAGCCGATCGCCGCCGCCATCGGCGCGGGGATGCCGATCACCGACCCCACGGGCTCGATGGTCGTCGACATCGGCGGCGGCACGACCGAGGTGGCGGTGCTGTCGCTTGGCGACATCGTTTATGCGCGGTCGGTCCGTGTCGGCGGCGACCGGATGGACGAGGCGATCATCTCCTACCTGCGCCGCAACCAGAACCTTCTGGTGGGCGAAGCCACGGCCGAGCGGATCAAGACCACCATCGGCACCGCGCGGATGCCCGACGACGGCCGCGGCTCCAGCCTGCTGGTGCGGGGGCGCGACCTCCTGAACGGCGTGCCGAAGGAAGTCGAGATCACGCAGGCCCAGATCGCCGAGGCGCTGGCCGAACCCGTGCAGCAGATCTGCGACGCGGTGATGCAGGCGCTGGAAGCCACGCCCCCCGATCTGGCGGCCGATATCGTCGATCGCGGCGTGATGCTGACCGGCGGCGGCGCGTTGCTGGGCGATCTCGACCTCAGCCTGCGCGAACAGACCGGGCTTTCGATCACCGTGGCCGACCAGACGCTGAATTGTGTTGCGCTTGGCACCGGCAAGGCGCTGGAATATGAAAAACAGCTTCGGCATGTGATCGACTACGATAGCTGAGACCGGACCCCCGGTCGCCGGAGGCACATGTGGCCAGAGACCGCGACGAAGATTACGCAGGACCGCTGCGCCGGATCGTCATAGCGATTCTGGCGTTGTCGCTTGCTGCGACCTTCCTTGTCTGGCGCATCGACAGCCCGCGGGTCGAGCGCTTCCGGCTGGCCTTCATCGACCGTTTCGTGCCGACCTTCGACTGGGCCATGGTGCCGGTCACCAAGGTCCTCGGCATGGTCGAGAATTTTCAGTCCTACGCGCGGATCTACGAACAGAACCAGGAACTGCGGCGCGAGTTGCAGCAGATGAAGGCGTGGAAAGAGGCTGCGGTCCAGCTGGAACAGCAGAATGCCAAGCTGCTGGCGCAGAATCAGGTGCGGCTGGACCCCAAGCTGACCTCCGTCTCGGGCGTGGTGCTGGTGGACAGCGGCTCGCCCTTCCGGCAGTCGGTGCTGCTGAACGTGGGATCGCGTGACGGGATCGTGGACGGCTGGGCGACGATGGACGGGCTCGGCCTTGTCGGGCGGATTTCCGGCGTCGGCCGGTCGACCAGCCGGGTGATCCTGCTGACCGACACGTCGAGCCGCATCCCGGTCATCGTCCAGCCCTCGGGCCAGCGCGCGATCCTGACCGGCGACAACACCCCCTTCCCAGTGATCTCCTTCCTCGAAAACGCCGATCAGGTGCGACCGGGCGACCGGGTGATTTCCTCGGGCGACGGCGGGGTCTTTCCGGCCGGGCTCTTGGTCGGGCAGGTGTTGCAGGGCCATGACCGGCGGCTGCGGGTGCGGCTGGCGGCGGATTACGAACGGCTCGATTTCCTGCGCGTCCTGCGGTCGCATCCGGCGGAGCAGATCCGCGATGCCGGCCCGCTGATCGCGCCCGAGGCGCCCCGCGCCCCCCCCGACACCACCGCCGGGGACACCAATGGTTGACCCCCGCACCACAAGGCGCCTTGCGCATTGGGCGCTGTTCCTGCTGCTGACGGCGGTGACGATGTTCCTGCGGCTGCTGCCGATCAATCCGATGACCGACGGCATTCCCGGCCCGGACCTGATGCTGGCCTTCACCTTCGTCTGGCTGCTGCGCCGGCCCGACTACATTCCCGCCTGGCTGATCGTCACGGTCTTCTTTCTGGGCGATCTGGTCTATTGGCGGCCGGTCGGGCTCTGGCCGCTGATCGTTCTGCTGGGCACCGAGTTCCTGCGCGGGCGGGCGCCGCGCTCGCGCAGCCTGCCGATGGCGGCGGAACTGGCGATGGTCGGATCCGTCATGCTGGCGATGCTGTTGGTGAACCGGCTGATTCTGGCGCTGGCGCTGGTCGAACAGCCGTCTCTGGGGCTGGAACTTTTGCGTTTCGTGATTACGCTTATGGCCTATCCTTTCGTTGCCGCTTTCTCGCGGCTCGCCTTTGGCCTGCGCCGCCCGGTGCCGGGCGAGGCGGCGGGCTACGGGCGCAGGCTTTAGGGGGGCAGCAGATGCCGAAATCGCAAAAGGACACGCAGGCCGGCCGCGCCTCGATCACCCGCCGGGGGCTGATGCTGGGTGCGGCGCAGGTGGCGATCGTCGCGGTGCTGGGCATGCGGATGCGCAAGATGCAGCTCGAACAGGCCGATGACTACCGGATGCTGGCCGACGGCAATTCGGTCAAGATCCGGCTGATCCCGCCGGCGCGCGGGCTGATCTACGACCGCAACGGCGTGCTGCTGGCCGGGAACGAACAGAACTACCGCGTCACCATCACCCGCGAGGATGCCGGGAATGTCGAAGATGTTCTGGCCGATCTGCGCCAGCTCATCCCGGTGACCGATACGCAGGCCGAGGAAACCCTGACCGAGATCCGCCGCCAGCCCCCCCACGCGCCCATCACCGTCGCCGAACGGCTGAGCTGGGAGGAGTTTTCCCGCATCGCGGTGAACACCCCCGCCCTGCCCGGCGTCTCGCCCGAGGTGGGCCTGTCGCGCATCTATCCGCGCGGCCCGGATTTCGCCCATGTGCTGGGCTATGTCGGCGCGGTGTCGGATTACGACCTCAAGAAGCTCGAGGATCCCGATCCCCTGCTGCGCATCCCGAAATTCCAGATCGGCAAGACCGGGGTCGAGGCGAAGCTGGAAGACGAGCTGCGCGGCAGCGCCGGTCAGCGGCGGATCGAGGTGAACTCGCTCGGCCGCGAGATGCGCGAGCTGGGCCGGCGCGAGGGCGACCCGGGCGTGAACCTGCAACTGACGCTGGATTACCGGCTGCAAAACTTTGCCCATGCGCGGCTGAAGGGCGAATCGGCGGCGGCCGTGGTGATGGATGTGACGAACGGCGACATCCTCGCCATCGTCTCCGACCCGTCCTTCGATCCGAACATGTTCGTGCGCGGGATCAGCTCGGTCGAATACAAGGCGCTGATGGAAAACGACCACCGGCCGCTGGCGGACAAATCGGTGCAGGGGCTGTATCCGCCGGGATCGACGTTCAAGGTCGTCACCGCGCTCGCCGCGCTGGAAAGCGGCGCGATCGGGGCCGACGACACCGTCTATTGCCCCGGCTATTTCGAGGTCGCCGGGCGCCGCTTCCATTGCTGGAAACATGGCGGCCACGGCCGGCTGAACGTGCAGCAGGCGCTGGAACAATCCTGCGACGTGTTCTTCTACGAGGCATCGCAGCGCGTCGGCATCGACAAGATCGCCGACATGGCACATCGCATGGGGGTGGGCGTGCGCCACGACCTGCCGATGTCCGCCGTGGCCGAGGGGCTGGCCCCCACCCGCGCATGGAAACGGGAACGCTACAACAAGGAATGGCTGATCGGCGACACGATCAACGCCTCGATCGGGCAGGGCTATGTGCTCGCCTCGCCCCTGCATCTGGCGGTGATGACGGCGCGGCTGGCCTCGGGCAAGGTGGTGGTGCCGCGGCTGGTGCGCGCGAAGAACGGGGTCGAAGTGCCGGTCGAGGAACCGCCCTCCCTTGGTCTGCCGGAAGGCTGGCTGCGCCGCGTGCGGCAGGGGATGGACGATGTGATGAACGGCCGTCACGGCACCGCCGCCAAGGCGCGGATCGTGCTGTCGAACTGGAAGATGGCGGGCAAGACCGGCACCAGTCAGGTGCGCAACATCACCGCGGCGGAACGGGCGCGCGGGGTGATTTCCAACGCGCAGCTGCCGTGGAACCGGCGCGACCATGCGCTGTTCGTCTGCTACGCGCCGGTCGACAATCCGAAATATGCCGTCAGCCTGATCGTCGAGCACGGCTCCGGCGGGTCGAGCACCGCCGCCCCGATCGCCCGCGACATCCTGCTGTTCGCGCTGGCGGACGGGCTGCCGCCGCTGGACGCCTACCCCTCCGGCCAACGCAACGAGGTGCAGGCGCGCTTCGACGCGCTCGATCTGGTGAACCCCGAGGCCGTCAGCAGCGGCATCAAGAGCCGGGCCTGACGCATGAGTTTCCTCGAAAGCAACCTCAAGACCGTTCCCACAGGCATCCGCAAGGTCCTGTATCTGAACTACCCGCTCATCATCCTGCTGTCGGCGGTGTGCTGCGCGGGGTTCCTGATGCTGTATTCCGTGGCGGGCGGGGATCCGACGCTGTGGGCCGAACCGCAGATGAAGCGTTTCGCCGTCGGCATGGTGGTGATGCTGGTCGTCGCCTTCACGCCGATCTGGTTCTGGCGCAACATCTCGGGGGTGGTCTATCTGCTGGCGCTGCTGCTGCTGGTCGCGGTGGAATTCTTCGGCGTGATCGGCATGGGGGCGCAGCGCTGGCTGGAAATCGGTCCGATGCGGGTGCAGCCCTCCGAGATGATGAAGGTGGCGCTGGTGATGCTGCTGGCCGCCTATTACGACTGGCTGCCGGTGGAAAAGGTGTCGCGCCCGCTCTGGGTGCTGATCCCGATCCTGCTGACCGTGGTGCCGACGGTGCTGGTGCTGATGCAGCCAGACCTTGGCACATCGATCATGCTGATCGCGGGGGGCGCGGTGGTGATGTTCGCCGCCGGCGTCAGCCTGTGGTATTTCGGCACGGTGGTGGCGCTGGTCGTCGGGCTGGTCTTCGTCGTGCTGGAAAGCCGCGGCACCGACTGGCAGCTGCTGCACGATTACCAGTTCCGCCGGATCGACACCTTCCTCGACCCGACGGCCGATCCGCTCGGCGCGGGCTACAACATCATTCAGGCGCAGATCGCGCTCGGCTCCGGCGGATGGGCGGGGCGGGGCTTCATGCAGGGCACGCAGAGCCAGCTGAACTTCCTGCCCGAGAAGCACACCGACTTCATCTTCAACACGCTGGCCGAGGAATTCGGCTTCGTCGGCGCCTTCGGGCTGCTGATGCTCTATACCGCGATCATCGGCTTTTGCCTGCACGCCGCGCTGGTGAACAAGGACCGCTTTTCCAGCCTGTTGATCATGGGCGTGGCAGGGACCTTCTTCTTCTACTTCGCGATCAACATGGCGACCGTCATGGGGCTGTTGCCGGCCAAGGGCTCGCCCCTGCCGCTGGTCAGCTATGGCGGCAGCGCGATGATCATCATCCTGGCCTCCTTCGGCCTTATCCAGAGCGCAAACGTCCACAGGCCCCGCTGATGCTGACAGTCCTTTATTCCGGTGAACCCGATCTGTGGCCCGTCTATCGGCCCGCCCTGACCGCCGCGCTGCGCGAGGCCGGCATTGCCGCGCGCCTCGTCCTGCCGGGCGAAGCCGCGCCCGAAAGCGTCGACTACATCGTCTTTGCCCCCTCCGGCCCCGTCACCGATTTCACCCCCTACCGGCAGGCGAAGGCGGTGCTGAGCCTCTGGGCCGGGGTCGAGCGCGTCGTCGGCAACCCGACCCTGACACAGCCCTTGTGCCGGATGGTGGACGAGGGGCTGGAACGCGGCATGGTCGAATGGGTGGCGGGACAGGTGCTGCGCCATCATCTGGGGCTCGACCGCCATATCACCGGGCAGGACGGCGTCTGGCGCAACGATCAGGTGCCGCCGCTCGCCCCCGAACGCGGGGTGACGGTGCTTGGCCTCGGCGTGCTTGGCCGCGCCTGCGCAACGGCCCTTGCGACACTCGGCTTCCGCGTGACGGGCTGGAGCCGCAGCCCCAAGGACGTGCCGGGCATCGCCTGCCTGCACGGGACCGAGGGCCTGAATGAGGCTTTGCGGCGCGCCGAAATCCTCGTCTCGATCCTGCCCGACACGCCGGAAACCAACGGCCTGCTGAATGCGGAAACGCTGGCGCTTCTACCCCAAGGCGCGGTGGTGCTGAACCCCGGGCGCGGCACGCTGATCGACGATGCGGCACTGCTCTCCGCGCTGGATGCCGGGCAGGTCGGCCATGCGACGCTGGATGTGTTCCGCACCGAGCCCCTGCCCCCCGATCACCCCTACTGGGCGCATCCGCGCGTCACCGTCACGCCCCATATCGCGGCCGCGACGCGGCCCGGCTCCGCCTCGGCGGTGATCGCGGAAAACATCCGCCGCGGCGAGGCGGGAGAGCCTTTCCTCCATCGCGTGGACCGAGACAAGGGCTATTAAGCCCGGATTTCAAAGCCACCCGACCGCACGACTTATCTTTCGTGTTTCCATAAATATCCCGGGGGTGAGCCCGGAACGGGCGAGGGGGCTGGCCCCCTCTGCCGCCCACCTGCGGTTCTGGACCGCAGCCCGAAGCTACCGCAGCTCCGGCTCCGGCAGGCCAAGCTGCGCGGTCAGCGCGGCAAGGCAATCGCGCCCTTCGGTCCAGTCCGCCGCCCGCGCGGCAAAGAGCGTGGCCTGCGACTGGTGGATCATCCCGTCCGACAGGATCTTCAGGTGATTGGCGCGCAGCGTCTCGCCCGAAGAGGTGATATCGGCGATCGCCTCGGCGGTCAGGTTCTTGACCGTGCCCTCGGTCGCGCCCTGACTGTCGACAAGCTGCCAGTCGGCCACGCCCTCGCGCGTCAGGAATTCCCGCACGAGCCGGTGGTATTTCGTCGCGATCCGCAGCCGGTGGCCGTGGGTTTCGCGGAAGGCATGCGCCACGGCGTCGAGGTCTTCGAGCGTCTCGACATCCGCCCAGCAGGCCGGCACCGCGATGATCAGGTCGGCATGGCCGAAGCCCATCGGCGCCAGTTCCGCCACCTGCCCCTGCCAGTCGGCCAGCTTGTCGCGCACGAGGTCCGAGCCCGTCACGCCCAGATGGATCCGGCCCGAGGCCAGCTCGCGCGGGATTTCCCCGGCCGAAAGCAGCACCAGCTCGATCCCGTCCGCGCCCTCGACCGCGCCGGCATATTCGCGCTCGGACCCGGTGCGTTTCAGCGTCACGCCGCGCCCCGCGAACCAGTCGAAAGTCTTTTCCATCAGCCGCCCCTTGGAGGGCACGCCCAGCTTGATCGTCATGCGCCAGCCTCCAGATCGGCCACCACGCCCGGGCGGATCACCCCGCCCACCGCCGGGATTTCACGCCCGCCGCCCAGTTGCCGGGTCAGCGCGTCGTAGCGCCCGCCCGAGGCGATGGGCGGCAGCGCCGGATCGGCGGCCGAGAAGGTGAAGACGAAACCGTCGTAATATTCCATCGAGGTGCGGCCATGGCTGGCCTCGAACATCAGGTCCGAGGTGTCGATCGACCGCGCCGCCATTGCCGCGAGCCGCCGTTCCAGCCGGTCGATCGCCATATTCAGCGCGGGCATCGACAGCGCGCGCAGCCGCGCGGGCGCCTCATGCGCCGGACAGGCGAGGGAAAACAGCGCGTCGAACTGCGCCACGACCTCCGCGGGGATCGGCGCCGCTTCGGCGTCCTGCCGCAGCACCTCGATCCGGGCGCGCATCTCGGCGGGGCCGCGCAGGCCGATCCACGGCGCGCCATTCGCGGCCTCCCCGGCCAGCAGGGCGGCGCGATGCGGGGGCACCGGCTCCAGCCCGGCATAGCGGGTCATCAGCCGGTGGAACCGGCGCGGGCGCCAGATGTGCCGCGCCAGCGCCGCCTTGCGCGGCGCGATCGTGTCGATGCCGTCCACCGCCGCGCGCAGGATGCCGATGTCGCCGATCGTCGCCTTCAGCCGCAGATGCGCCAGCAGCCGCGCGAAGAGCGAGAACACCTCAGCATCCGCCGTCACCGGATCGGTGCGGTCGAAAACCTCGTATCCCGCCTGCAGATATTCACTGGCCCGCGCCGCGCCGCGATGATCCTGCCGCCGGAAGACCTCGCCCATGTAGCAATAACGGGCGGGTTCGGCGCCCTCGGCCATTTGCGCCTCGACCACCGGAACGGTGAAGTCGGGGCGCAGCATCATCTCGCCCCGCAGCGGGTCCGAGGTGACATAGGCGCGCGCGCGGATGTCTTCGCCATACAGGTCCAGCAGGGTTCCGGCGGGCTGCAGCATGTCGGGCGTAACCTCGACCGCGCCCGCGCGCAGGAAGGCGCCCAGAAGCCTCTCGCCCGTTTCCCGCGCCTGAGCCTTCGTCGCCATCAGACGCCCAGCCCCAGCATGCGGCGCACGGTCTCGACCATCTCGGCGCGCGGCACCTCGACCTGCGCGGGCTGGTTCTTCCATTCCTCAAGGCTGGCCGAGGCGGCGATCTTCGCCCCCAGCACCAGATCCTTGATCTGCACGACGCCGCGCCCGGCCTCGTCCGTGCCCTGAATGACGGCCACCGGGCTTTCGCGCTTGTCGGCGTATTTGAGTTGGTTGCCGAAGTTCTTCGGGTTGCCCAGATAGACCTCGGCCCGGATACCGGCGCGGCGCAGTTCAGACGCCATGGCGAGGTAATCGCCCATCCGGTCGCGGTCCATCACGGTGACGACGACCGGCCCCTCGGTCTTGCCGCCGATCCGCCCCTTGGCCCGCAGCGCCGCAAGCAGCCGGTCCACGCCGATGGACACGCCCGTCGCGGGGACCTCCTGCCCGGTGAAGCGTTTCACCAGATCGTCGTAGCGCCCCCCGCCCGAGACCGAGCCGAAGGACCGCTTGCGCCCCTTTTCGTCAAGGATCTCAAAGGTCAGCTCCGCCTCGAACACCGGGCCGGTGTAATAGCCAAGGCCCCGCACGACGGACGGGTCGATCACGATCCGGTCCGCCCCGTAGCCCTGCCCATCAAGCAGCGTGGCGATCAGGTCAAGTTCATCGACCCCCGCCGCGCCAAGCGCCGAGCCGGTCACCAGTTCCCGCAGCCGCGCGGCGGTCGCGGCGCCGGTGTCGCGCTTGGCCTCCATGAAGCCCATGACGATATCGGCCTGTTCGTCCGACAGGCCCGCGCCCTTGGTGAAATCGCCCGACTCGTCCAGCCGCCCGGGGCCGATCAGCGCGCGCACGCCCGCCTCGCCGAACTTGTCGAACTTGTCGATGGCGCGCAGCACGATGCCGCGTTCATCGGCGAATTTCGCGGGATCCGAGGGGTCGAGCACGCCCGCCACCTCCATCACGCCGTTCAGCACCTTGCGGTTGTTGACGCGGATCAGATAGTCGCCGCGCGGGATGCCGACGGCTTCCAGCGTGTCGGACAGCATGCCGCAGATTTCCGCATCCGCCGCCACGGTGGGCGCGCCCACGGTATCGGCATCGCATTGATAGAACTGGCGGAACCGCCCCGGCCCCGGCTTTTCGTTGCGCCAGACCGGCCCCATCGTATAGCGCCGGTAAGGGCTGGGCAGGTCGTTGCGGAACTGCGCCGCGACGCGGGCGAGCGGCGCCGTCATGTCGTAGCGCAAGGCGAGCCAGTCGCCGCCCTCGTCCTGCCAGGCAAAGACCCCCTCGTTCGGGCGGTCCACATCGGGCAGGAACTTCCCCAAGGCCTCGACCGTCTCGACCGCGCTGGTTTCCAGCGGATCGAAGCCGTGGGCGCGGTAGACCTCGGCGATGGTGGCGAGCATGTCGGTCCGCTCGGTCACCTCGGCGCCGAAGTAATCGCGAAACCCTTTCGGCGTTTCCGCGCGCGGACGGCGCGGTTTCTTGTCGCTGGCCATGGTCTTGCACCCGATCGTTTCCCGCGCGAGGGTGTAACGGATGGGGTGCCCCGCGGCAAGTCCGCTGCGCCCCATGAAACAGGAGGAGGAAAAGATGACGGACCGGATCGAACATCTGGAAGAACAACTGGCCTTCCTGACCAAGACCGTGGACGAGCTGAGCGACGTGGTCGCCCGGCAGACGCTGGAGATCGACCGCCTCGGCCGGTCGGTGGGCATGCTGATGGAACGCGAGGCCGAACGCGAGGTGGGCGAAGGCGGACAGATTCCGCTGGCCGACCAGAAGCCGCCGCACTGGTGAAAGCCCCCTTCACCGCCCGCGCACCGGCCTTTCCCGCCTTCATTCTTCCATAAATATCCCGGGGGTGAGGGCCGAAGGCCCGAGGGGGCGGCGCCCCCTCGCCACGCCTCCACCCGCCCGCAGGCCTCCGGTCCCGCGGTACGCTGTCGCCCCTGCCCCTTGCCTCCGCCTTCCGGCAATGCCACACGGGCACCGGACCGGAACGGACGACGATGACCCCGCGCGAAAGCCTGCATCTGCCAACCCTTTGCGTGACCGTGCTTCTGGCCGCGGCGGGCGGGATGGCGGCGCGGTTCGTGCATCTGCCGCTGCCGATGCTGCTCGGGCCGCTTCTGGTGGTGGCCACGGTGTCGCTGGCGGGATGGCGGCCGTTCGGGCGGCTGCCGCAATTCCCGATGAGGCTGCGCAACTGCTTCGTGCCGATCGTCGGCGTGGCGATCGGGGCCAATTTCACGCCAGAAATCGTCCGGCAGGCGGCGCAATGGTGGCCCTCGCTGCTGGCCATCGCGCTGTTCATCCCGACGGCGCATTACGTCTGCTTCCGCGCGGTCAAGGCGACCGGGCTGATCGACCCGGTCACCGCCTTCTTCGGCACCGCGCCCGGCGGGCTGATCGACGCCGTGCAGATGGGCGAGGACAAGGGCGCCGACGTGCCGATGCTGACCATGCTGCAGTTCCTGCGGCTGATCGTGACCATCGTGACGGTGCCGGTGTTCTTTTCGGTCATGGTCGGCCATGCGGTCGGCTCCTCGGGCGGGGCCACGCTGTCGCACGGGGCGCTGGCGCTGACCGACATTCCCTGGCTGGTCATCGCCGGGGTCAGCGGGGCGCTGGCCGGCAAATGGCTGAAGATGCCGGGCGCGATGGTGACCGGGCCGCTGGCCGTGTCGGCGGTGGTGCATCTGGCGGGGCTGGTGCAGGGCAGCCCGCCCACCTTCCTTGTCAACATGACGCAGGTGGTGATCGGCGCGGCGCTCGGCGTGCGGTTCGCGGGGATGGAAATCCGCCGCTTCCGTCTGGCGATCCGGCTGGCGGCGCTGTCGACGGGCGTGTCGATCACGATGGCGGTGATCTGCGCCTTCACGCTCTATCGGTTTGTGGACGAGCCGATGGCGGCGGTCTTTCTGGCCTTCGCGCCGGGGGGGCTGACGGAAATGTCGCTGATCGCGCTGTCGTTGCAGATCAGCATCGTCTACGTCACCGCGCATCACGCGCTGCGGATCATCCTTGCGGTGCTGGTGGCGCGGCTGCTGGCGGACCGGCTAGCCCGCTAAGCCGCGCGCCAGACGGTTCTGCGTCTCGATCACCCGCGGCAGGTCGATGGTGGTGATCTGCCCGTCGCGGACCACCTGCCGCCCCTCGACGAACAGATGCCGGACGCGCATGGGACCGGACAGCAGCAGCGCCGCGACCGGGTCCCACGCCCCCGCCGCCTCCAGCCCCGAGACATCCCAGATCGCCAGATCGGCGCGCTTGCCCGGCTCGATCGCGCCGCAGTCGTCCCGGCCCAGAACCTGCGCCCCGCCAAGCGTGGCGATTTCCAGCATTTCCCGCGCCGACATCGCATCGGCGCCGTTTTGCACGCGCTGAAGCAGCATCGCCATCCGCGCCTCGCCGATCAGGTTGCCCGCGTCGTTCGAGGCGGAGCCATCGACGCCAAGCGCCACCTTCACCCCCCGGTCGCGCATCTGCCGCACCGGCGCGATGCCGGACCCCAACCGGCAGTTCGAGCACGGGCAATGCGCCACCCCCGTCCGCGATGCGGCGAACAGGTCGATCTCGGCCGCGTCCAGTTTGACGCAATGCGCGTGCCAGACATCGGCCCCGGTCCAACCCAGATCCTCGGCATATTGACCGGGGCGGCAGCCGAAATGCGCCTGCGACCAGGCGACATCCTCGTCATTCTCGGCCAGATGGGTGTGCAGCATCACGCCCTTGTCACGCGCCAGCAGCGCCGCCTCGCGCATCAGATCGCGGCTGACCGAGAACGGCGAACAGGGCGCCACGCCGATGCGCAGCATCGCCCCCGGCCGCGGATCGTGAAAGGCGTCGATCAGCCGGAGGCAATCGTCCAGAATCGCCCCCTCCTTCTCGATCAGACTGTCTGGCGGCAGCCCGCCCGCGCTTTCGCCGATCGACATGGCCCCTCGCGTCGGATGGAACCGCAGCCCGATCTCGCGCGCCGCGTCGATCGTATCCTCCAGCCGCGCGCCGTTCGGGAACAGGTAAAGGTGGTCGGAACTCATCGTGCAGCCCGACAGCGCCAGTTCGGCCAGCCCCGTCAGGGCCGAGACGCGCATCTCTTCCGGCCCCATCCGCGCCCAGATGGGATAGAGCGTCCGCAGCCAGCCGAACAGCAGCGCATCCTGCCCGCCCGGAACCGCGCGGGTCAGCGTCTGGAAAAGGTGATGGTGGGTGTTCACCAGGCCGGGCGTCACCACGCAGCCATCGGCCAGAATCTCCTCGGCCCCCGGGGCAAAGAGCCCGGTCCCGACCCCGGCGATCCGCCCGTCACGGATCAGCACATCCGCCCCGGCAAGCTCGCGCCGTGCCCCGTCCATGGTCACGACCACCCCGGCCCCGCGAATCAGTATTTCCGGCATCTCCGGCCTCCCCTGAGATGCGCCCAAACCGCGCGCGCCCCTTTCCCATTCATCCTTCCGAAAATATCCCGGGGGTGAGCGCGGAACGCGCGAGGGGGCTGGCCCCCTGCCCGCTATCCGCCCAAAGCTTCCGCCCGGAAATCAGGCTCAGCCGTTCAGAACCTTCATCGCCTCGGCGTGGATCTCGTGGTTGGCGGCGGCAAGTACCCGGCCACCGCGCCAGGCGGGACCACCGGTCCAGTCGGTGACGATACCGCCCGCCGCCTCGATCACCGCGATCGGGCCGCCCACGTCATAGGGATGCAGGCCGGCCTCGACCACAAGGTCGATCTGCCCCGCCGCGATCAGCGCATAGGCGTAGCAATCCATCCCGTAGCGCGTCAGCCGCACCTGTTTCGAGAGCCGGGCGAAGGCCGCGCCCTCCTCGGCCGTGCCGACCTCGGGGAAGGTGGAAAACAGCACCGCCTCGGACAATGGCCGCGCCGGCCGGGCCCTCAGCGGCATCACCCCGCGTGGGCCGGACAGTTCGGACCGGCCGAAGCCGCCAAGGAACCTTTCTCCGACATAGGGCTGATCGACGAGACCCATCAGCGGCCGGCCGGGGCCATCGGCCAGTTCCTCGGACAAGGAGATCAGCACACCCCAGGTCGGCGTGCCGGACATGTAGCCGCGCGTGCCGTCGATCGGGTCCAGCACCCAGGTCAGGCCACTTTCCCCGCGCTTCACGCCATATTCCTCGCCGAAGATGCCATCCTGCGGGCGCCGTTCTGCCAGCAGGTCGCGCATCGCCTTTTCCGCGCCGCGATCCGCGACGGTCACCGGGTCGAACCCGCCCGCCAGCTTGTTGCTGGTTTCCGGGCCGCCCGCGGTGCGGAAATGGCGCAGGGTTTCCACCCGCGCCGTATCGGCCAGCTCCTGGGCGAGAGCGATCAGCGCCTCGCGTTCGGCGGGAGAGATGGAAACGGTCATGCCTTGCCTCCGGGTCAGTCCCGAAAGCGGTAGCCCCTGCCCGATGCCCCGGTCAAGGCTGCATCGGCCAGAGGCAGGGCTCCGCCCAAGTCATGCCGCGTCGGACAGGACCTTCGCCAGCTCGAACAACCGCCTGCGCTGCGGCGCGGGGATCGCGTAATAGGACCGCACCAGCGCCAGAGCCTCGCTGTCTCCGACCAGCTCGCGCGAAAGATTCGCCCTATGGGTGTTTTCCTCGTTGAACCCCTCGAAGAAGAAGGACACGGTCACGCCAAGCGCATGCGCGATGTCCCACAGGCGGGACGCGGAAACCCGGTTCATGCCGGTTTCATACTTCTGGATCTGCTGGAATTTGATGCCGACACGATCGGCAAGTTGTTGCTGGGTTACGCCGGTCATCCAGCGGCGATGCCGGATGCGCTTGCCCACATGAGCGTCAACGGGATGTACCATCTGCACCTTCCTAAACACGAAATACTGGCAACCAATTCAAAATACGTAGGGCAGCGTAACACAGCTTTGCCATTGCATGAACGAAGGGATCGTCGGTCGTCGGCAAAAATACGCCGTTTCCGTGGGGGGAAATCCGCGAATGAGGAAGGCGCACGCCCCGCCGAAAGGCGAATCGGCGCCCCGGAGGAGCGCCCGCTCCCACCCGCCCGCCGGGGCCTGTCTTTGCGAATGTGCTTCAAAACCGATATTTTACACGCATGGGGTGTAGAATCCGCCGCCCCTGCCCGCCGTTTTCCCCGGGGTAAGGACGTGGCGGCCGGCCCGGTGATGAAAACGCCCGGGATCGCGCCCATCCGGCATGCAAAGCGGGCCGCCGGGCACCGGAATCGCCCCATGAACGAAGGCCCGACTGATTCGCAGGCCCGCCACCGCCCACACATCTGTGCAGCCAAACACGGCAGACCGCCGTTTTTTGGGTGATCGCGGCGATTTTACGCAGATTCCCGCCCATGCCATGCTTGAAATCACCCCCTGCTTTCCCGATATCATGGCGGAAAGAGCGGCGATCCGCGCCGCACATGGCCCGAGGGAGATAAGGATGCCTGATTTCAACACGATGCGCGCCAGCTCCGCGACAACGCGCGCGACGCAGATCGATGAGGGTCTGCGGGCACATATGAACAAGGTCTACGGGCTGATGTCCGTGGCCATGCTGATCACCGGCGTGGTGGCCTATGGCGTGGGGTCGAACCCGCAGCTGATCGCGGCGATCTGGGGATCGGGCCTGAAATGGGTCGTCATGCTGGCGCCGCTCGCGGTGGTGTTCGCCTTCAGCGCGATGATCAATCGCATGTCGACGGCGACGGCGCAGATGGTCTTCCTCGGCTATTCCGCCCTGATGGGCCTGTCGATCAGTTTCATTTTCGCCGCCTATACCGGCATTTCCATCGCGCAGACCTTCCTTGTCACCGCGATCGCCTTTGCCGGCCTGTCGCTTTACGGCTACACGACCAAGCGCGACCTGAGCCCGGTGGGTTCGTTCCTGATGATGGGCCTGATCGGCCTGATCGTCGCCTCGATCCTAAACATCTTTATCGCCTCCTCGGCGCTGCAATTCGCGATCTCGGTGATCGGCGTGCTGCTGTTCGCGGGCCTGACCGCCTACGATACGCAGAACATCAAGAACACCTACCTGCAACTCGCCGCGACCGAGCATGACTTCATCGGCAAGGCCGCGATCCTTGGCGCGCTGCAACTGTATCTGGACTTCCTGAACCTGTTCATGTTCCTGCTGCAGTTCATGGGCGACCGCCGCGGCTAAGCGACGTCCGGACAATTCGACGAAATCGGTGCTCACCCCTCGGGGTGGGCACTTTTCGTTTGTGGAGGGCCGTTCGAGAAGATTCCTGAAAAACTTGTGACAGCCCCTTGCAACCCGGAACGAGTTTTGACAAAAGGGCGTCGGACCGGTAGCTCAGTGGTAGAGCAGCTGACTCTTAATCAGCGGGTCGAGGGTTCGAAACCCTCCCGGTTCACCAAATTCTCCAAAATTCAGGAAATGTTCGCCGCCGAGGCGGCTTCGAGTCGTTCCGCATGGGGGACGGAGGATTCGGCTGGCAGCGGCTGAAGGGGCGTTCCAGACTCCGGATCGACGCGCGGGTGGAGGGGAGGCAGGGGGCCAGCCCCCTCTTTGCGCTGACGCGCAAATTCACCCCCGGGATATTTATGGAAGAATGAAGGGAAAGCGGGGGCTCGGAGGGGTTGAGGCATTCCATCGAGCGGGCGCGACAATACCCGAAGATCCCGGGGAAGATCGCGCGAACGGGCGCGGATCGCGACCCGCACACCCATAAGGGTGTGAACTCATGTTTCAGGAGAGTGGTACCGCCTTCCCGGTTCGAACGGGAGACCCCCAGATCCACAATTTTTGCGAGGATATTGAAAAACAAGGGATTTCCTGCAAACCGACGAAAAGCAAAGGGCTTTCGGATCAACAGGTTATAAATAGCCTGCAAACCGAAACCAGCCGCCGGAAATCGGGCAACATCATTTCCCGCGCGATGGCCCCCCGACACAAGCGCATGTCGCGGATGCTGGGCTACAGCCTTATTCTGGGCACATCTGAGGCATGGCAAGCCTTCGGCCTTATCGCTGCGGCACGACTGAGCGCGGGCGAACGCGCCGCGCTGGCGGCTGTCGTCCTCGCGACCCTTGACCACGGCGAGGCCACAAGTATCGCCGCCGCGGTTATCGGTGCGGCCGGCGATCCACTGCCCGCATTCCTCGGTGGAATGCATGATGCGCGGAATTGGTCACAGTGGGCGAGCGCGGAAGAACTCAAGGCTTATGCCCTTGCCGCTTTCGAGGCCATGGCCCCGGCAGATCAGGCGCGGTTCTTTCATTATATTGGCTCGGTCGCGATATGACCGAAGTCGAGGTCGATCAAATTCTCACCTTGCAATGGCCGGCCGTGGTCAGGCGAGCGATGGCCGAGGGCGATGCATGGAGCCGGAAGTTCGCATGCTCGATCGCTCGCCAGGGTAAGCGCCCCGGCTGGATGCCGACCCCCAAGCAAGAGTTCCTGATGCGCGCCGCCCTGGCCGAGATGGGCGGCGGCGATGCCGAGGAATGGTCCCCGATCGACCCGGAGGACACGCCATGATCCGCTGAACGGGTGCAAGTAACTTGCGGCGCGCGGGCGTCGCATCGGCTGGCGGTGGGGTTCACGGGTTACATGGGCCGCCAAGCCTAAAGCGCAACCGATGGAACGGGCCAAGGCGCGAGCAGTCAGGGCGATAGCCCTGTCGGCGCGGTGAAAATCCGCAGGGGCAGCTATTCCGGCAATGCCGGTCTCTCCAAGCCCCAAGGCCCCGCTGGCCCCCTCACGCCAGCGAACATGGGAGAGCGGACCATGCCGAGGGAAAGGCAGGTCTGGCCTAAGCGACGGCCCGGCTCCGTTCGGATGAGCAGGCAAGATCGTGAAGGTCAGGGCGGGAGGCGGGTTTTCAACCCCGCTGCTTAACCCGCTTTCTGACCTTCGCTCAGACCCTCACCATTCGGATGGGGCGCAACATAGGATAGGACTCGATATGAGCAATGATGCACAGAAAAGCTGGAAAAAAGCCTCGGACGCGGCATTTGACGCCGCCATTTCCCAAGCGGAAATGCGCATTGCTGAAAGCGAAGCGCATATCGAGAGGGCAAGGAACGCAGCCAGCGAACCCGCCGCACTGACCGACCTCGACCACGCTTCCGCCAGCACCGCCGCAGCTGACCGGCTGATGGATGCTGCCGAGGCATTGCGCCCGAGTGAAAATGAGATCGGGGACAGATATGCGGATCAAGTTTGAGCTCGACGCCTCCATTTCGGGGATCATGGAGGACGAAATCCGCTTGGCGGAACGTGCGATTACGGCCGGTGTGAAAGATACCGCCGAGCACGTGCAGAAACGGTGGCGCGGACAAATAGTTGCGGCGGGTCTTGGCGATCGGCTAGCGCGGGCTATCCGCAAGCGCAATTTCCCGGATAAGGGCGACTCCATTTCCGCGGCGTCACTGGTCTATGCCCAGCCAAACCGGAAGCAATCTGCCAGTGCGGCCGATGTGATAAATGCCTTTGACAAGGGCGCCTTGATCCGATCGCAGCATGGCATGTTCCTGGCGATCCCCACCCCTGCGGCAGGCCGAAACCCACGCGGAGCGAGGATGACGCCGCAGCTTTGGGAGAAGCGCACGGGCCTCAAGCTCCGTTTCGTGCCGAGGCGCACGGGGCCTAGCTGGCTGGTCTTGGACAAGGCGCGGATCAACGTGAAGGGCGCTGCCGTGGCAGATCGGCGGAGACGGCGCAAGGCGTTGAAGACTGTCGAGAAGGCAGAGGTCATATTCTTCCTTGTGCCGCAAGTCAGCCTGAAGAAGCGCATCGACCTCGCTCGCGATACGCGGGATGCCGGCGATCGTCTGGTTCGCGCGGTCATGGCGCGGTGGAGATGAGCGCCCGGCGGGTCCTTCCCGACTGAAATGGTAGCGGGGCGCGGAGGCGCGGCATATCGGGCGATGCAGAAATCCGTAAGGGGGTTAAATCAAGTTGTTGAAAATATTAACAGAACTTGAGCTTGGCGGGGAGGTCACCCACCGGATTTCCGGCCCTGACATGTGCGAACTTTTAGCGATATCTCCCGCCGCCCTTTCGGACCTGAAGAAACGTGGCATTGCGGTTCGCCTCGGCCATGATTCCTATGATCTCGGCGCGACCATCTCTGCCTATGTCATGCATCTTCGGGGTGTTGCTTCGGGCCGGGGCGGCGAGGAACATACCGCAAGCCTGACGGCGGAGCGCGCCCGCCTTGCCAAGGAACAGGCCGACGCCCAGGCATTGAAGAATGCGGCCCTTCGCGGCGAAATGGTTTCCGCCTCGGAGGTCACCCGCGCATGGGCCGAGGTGCTGCGACAGGTGCGATCCCGCGTCCTCGCTGTGCCATCCCGCATCCGTTCCGCCTTGCCACATCTCAATGCCTCCGAAGTCGCCTCGATCGACCGGGAACTGCGCACCGCTCTTGAGGACCTTGCCCATGCCGACGATTGACCAGATCCGGACCGAGGCCCTGCGCGCCCTGATGCCGCCGCCGCGTCTGCGCCTTTCCGACTGGATAGAGCGCGAAGTTTGTCTGCCCGAGGGCGTATCGAGCCAGCCCGGCCCGGTGCGCCTCTGGCCGTTCCAGCGCGAGATTGCCGACGCGATCGGCGATCCGCTGATAGAGCGCGTAACGCTGGTGAAGCCTGTGCGTGTCGGCTTCACCACGCTGTTGACCTCGGCCATTGCGAGCTTCGTTGCCAACGATCCTGCGCCCATTCTCTGCCTGCTGCCCGCCGAATCCGACTGCCGCGACTATGTGGTTTCGGATATCGAGCCGATCTTCAGCGCCTCGCCCGCCGTCGCCAGCGCCCTGTCCGGTGATCTGGACGAGGCAGGCCGCAATACGCTGCTGTCGCGCCGCTTCCCCGGCGGCTCGCTCAAGGTCGTCGCTGCCAAGGCCCCGCGCAACCTGCGCCGGCACAATGTCCGCATGCTGATGATGGACGAGGTGGATGGCATGGCCCCGACCGCCGAAGGCTCGCCCATCCTGCTGGCCGAACGCCGAACCCTGTCCTTCCCGGATCGCAAGATCGTCCTCGGCTCGACCCCGGTGCATGAGGAGACGAGCCACGTCCTGCGCGCCTATGCCCAATCCGATCAGCGCATATTTGAGGTGCCGTGCCCCTGCTGCGGGATCTTCGAGGAAATCACCTGGGATCAGATCACATGGCCCGAGGGGCAACCCGAGGCCGCGTGCTGGCGCTGCCCGAACTGCGCCGAGGAGATCGAGGAGCGCCACAAGCCGCAGATGATCGAGGAAGGCCGCTGGCGCGCCACGGCGCCGCAGGTGCAGGGCCACGCCGGTTTCCGCATGAACGCCCTGATCAGCCTTCACGCGAACGCCGCATGGGGCAAGCTGGCGACCGAGTTCCTGTCGGCCAAGGACGATCCGACCACCTTGCAAACCTTCGTCAACACGATCCTCGGGCAGGGCTGGCGCTCCGAGGGCGATGAACTGGATGAAGGCGGCATGGCGGCGCGCGCCGAGGACTTCGGGCTGACATTGGTTCCGGCCGAGGTTCTGGCGCTGACGGTGGGATGCGACGTGCAGCACGACCGGCTTGAGTTGACCTATGTCGGCTGGACCGAGGCGGGCGGCATGCTGATCCTCGCCCATAGGGTGATCTGGGGCGCGTTCGACGCCGATGAAACATGGGCTGAATTGGAAATACTCCTGCGCGAACGCTTTCCGCATGCGCTTGGCGGCAAGATCGCGATCGACGCCACGGCGATCGACGCGGGCGACGGGACCTCAATGAACGCCGTGACGGCCTTCTGCCGTCCCCGCACCGCACGAAAAATCTTTGCGATCAAGGGCGCAGCTGGAAACAGGCCAGTAATCGAACGGGCCGGATCAAAGACAAAGACCGGCGCCCGGCTCTGGATTGTCGGCGTGGATACGGTGAAGATACAGCTTTTCGCCCGCCTTCCGCGCGCGGGCCACGTGCGGTTCTCAGCCGATCTGCCCGCCGTATGGTATGAACAGGTCGCGTCGGAGCGCGCCGTGGTGCGCTATTCCCGAGGCCAGCCGGTGCGGAACTTCGAGCGCATCCCCGGCAAGCGCGCCGAGGCGCTGGACTGCACCGTTTACGCCTTCGCCGCCCGGCAGATGGTGAACATTAACCCGGATCAGCGACGATCCGATCTTGCGACAGTCGGCGCGCTTCCGGGGCAAGTCAGGCCGCCAATTCTTCAGTCTTCATGGATGAAACGAAATTAAGCCTTTGTGAGGTATAACATTATGACGCTTCCCCGCAGATATCTGTTCACGGTTTTTGAAATAGCTGCGCGCCTCCGCTGCGCGCCGGCGGACATCATTGAATTTTCCATGATGGACAGGATCAGGCTGTCCGCCCGAATCCCTTTTTCCGAGGCGATCAATTTTTGCGGGCTTGCCCATATTCAGGCTTCGGAAGTTTTCGATCTGTTCCCCCGCGACGGATCGATCGCTAGGCCGGCACGAATCCGCATGTTTCTGCCCGATGAATCGCCTGATGGCTGGAAAGTCATTCCGCGCGAGGAAGCCATTGTGCTTGAGGCGCGCGATATCCTGATCACCGCCGGCGAGATCGAGAAGTTCGAGATCGAGTGTGAGCTTGTCCCGAGGAATCCGAACTATCGCGGCGGGAAATCAAATTGGGATTGGGATGGGTTCTATTCTGCCCTGATCATGCGAATCCATAATCATGGCCTGCCGGAGCACCAAAAGGATCTGGTGGACGAAATGCTTGGCTGGTTCGAGCGGCGATCGGACACCGGTGAAACACCGGACCCGAGTTGCCTCCGCAAGAAGATCGCGGTGTTCTGGCGTGAGCTGAATCCGGGATAAGGCTGCGTCGCCTCGGGGCTTACTTGATTCACCCGAAAGCCGCCAGCAACTCGGCGAGTGCTGCTTAACCCCGAGAGCCTGCGGCGCATATTTCCATGCGCGCGGCAGGCACCAGCCCTCGCAAGGCACGGGGCGGAAGGCTCCGCATTGACAAAAAACCCAGATGAACCTCAAATAAGGTTCGATTCTATCCCGTTTTCCGGACAGTCAATGCGCACGATCAGCACACAGAGAATTTCGACCGAAGCCCTTGCCGCGTTTCTGGGCGTGAAGCTCGAAACCTTCAAGACTTGGCGCAAGCGTGGCGGGCTGCTGCCTGATCAGGCGCCGGGGAAAGGCAAGACCGCTGAATGGGGCTTCGGCGACTGCCTGAAAGCATATGCTGCCAAAGTGCTGATCGAGGCCGGAGCAAGCACGATCACGGCGGCGACGTTTGCGAATGGAGCAGACGCTTTCGAGACCTTTATGAAGGGGACGCCTTTGCACGCGCCGCCCGGTATCGGGGGCCTTGAGGCGATTTCTCTTGAGGATTTCGGCCGCGAACTGGCCGATTGGTTTTGCCACCATATTGCGGCAACCCTCGATCCTGAAACAGGCTATGGCGGCCCTGATGCTTATGCCGCTGCGAAGGCGGATTTCGAGATGCAGATTCGCCGCATTCGGGGGCTCTGATGGGCTTTTGGGGGCGCATCTTCAAACGATCTGTGGGCGTCGAGGCTGGCGCGGGCGGCCGGAGATGGGAAGGTGCATCTGCCCTGACCGCGCCCGCTTCGCAGACCCTTGGCGCGCGCGGCCCGGCCAAGGCGCGGGCATCGGGCGTTTATGCGAACACGCCCTATGGGCAACGGATTGTCGAGGTCTGGGCATCCAACCTGGTGGGCGGCAAGGGCTGGCAAGCCCGGCCGCAGTATCCCGACCCGGAAATCCGCCGATCTCTGGCCGAGGGGTTCGAGGCGCTTTTTCGGCCGCTTATGCTGCCGCTGGCCCGCGGTCTCGTGCGCGATGGCGAGGCTTTCGTGCAGACCTTTGTCGCAGCGGACGGCACGTTTCGCGTCAGATTGCTGTCCGCCGACCAGATCGATCCGAGCCTGACCCGAGACCTGGGCGCCGGGCGCCGGATCGTGGCGGGGGTGGAACTGGACCCGAACGACGAGCCGATCGCGTATCATGTTCTGCGCGATGCGCCCGACCAGCCCTTTGGCTTCTATGGCGCGCCGGTGCGGGTGCCGGCATCGGACATTCTGCATGTCTATGACACGCAGTTTCCGGGGCAGGTGCGCGGCCTGTCGTGGCTGTCGCCCGTTCTGTTGAAGCTCCGCGATCGGGACGAGGCTTCCGACGCCATGTTGATGGCGCTGAAAGTGCAGTCGCTGATCACTGGCTTCATCCGCGACCCCGAAGGCGGATCGGCGGGGTTCGATGGTGACGGCGCCGCCGGGGCGCTGAACGTTTCGCTCGAACCTGGTGCGATGCGGGTGTTGCCGCCTGGCGCTGATGTCACGTTCTCGACTCCCGGTCAGGGACTGCAACAGGCCATTGAGTTTCTGCGCACCCAAGATCGCGAAATCGCAGCCGGAACCGGGTTAACCGCCGAGATGCTGAGCGGCGACCTGTCGCAGACTAACTATTCATCGGCCAGAGTCGGTATCCTGGAAGTCCGCCGGCGGTGTGAGGCGCTGCAACGCAGCCTGATCGAGGCGCAATTTCTGCTGCCACTCTGGCGGCGCTGGATCGAGGTCCGTGCCTTGGCGGGCGATTTTCAGCGCGAGCAGGCCGAGCAATACAAGGCCGTGCGGTTCGTGCCGCCCGGCTGGCAGTGGGTCGATCCTCGCAACGAGGTCGAGGCCGAGATTGCAGCGATCGGCGCGGGGCTAAAGAGCCGGGAAGAGTCTGTCGCCGCCCGCGGCCGAGACATCGACGAGCTGGACGAGGAGCGCGCCCGCGACCGTGAGCGCCAGCAACAGGAGCCGAAGCCATGACCCTGCATCTGCGCGCCGCCGCGCCTGCCGTTTCAAGCGTCAACCTGGAAGCCCGCACCGTTGAGGCGATCGCCAGCACGGGGGCCGAGGTGCGCCGCAGCGGCTTCACCGAGCGCCTGGACCTGGCCGGCGCTGACCTGTCCCGCTTGATCGGCGCTCCGGTTCTGGACGCGCACCGCGCAAGCTCGACCAAAGATCAACTGGGCGTCGTTGACGCGGCCGAGGTCCGGCCAGAGGGGCTCTGGGTCCGCCTGCGCTTCCGCTCAAATGACGCCGCAAGGGCGGTGCTGGCGGATATCGCGGACGGCACCCTGCGCGGCCTGTCGATCGGCTACAGCGTCGAGACCTGGACGGAAACCCGCCGTGGCAAGGATCGCATCCGCACCGCAGCCAAGTGGCAACCCATTGAAATTTCAATCGTGCCTGTGCCGGCAGATCCGGCAGCGGGCTTCAGGAGCGAGGACATTCCCATGCCGGAAACCCAGGAAAACCATGATGCGGGCACCATGACGCGCGCCCAGATCAACGCGGAAATCCGCAGCATCGCGGCGACGGCCAGCCTCGATCAGGCTTGGACCGATGCTCAGATCGACGCCGAAACCACGGTCGAGGCCGCCCGCGCCGCGGCCTTCGAGGCAATGCGCCAGCGCGGCGCGGAACAGAATGTGCGCACCACCCGCGCCCATGTCGGGTTCAGCCATGACGACCCAGCGGTGATCGCCACCCGCGCCGGCGAGGCTTTGTTCGCCCGCTCGCATCCCGAACATCAGCTCTCGCCCGAATCGCGGCAGTTCGCCTATGCCAGCTTCATCGACCTGGCCCGAGATTCGTTGCGTCGATCGGGTGTCAGCCTGACCGGCCTTGCGGCGGAAGGCATCATCACCCGCGCGTTGCACGTGAACGGCGACTTTGGCCTGATCCTGGGCGATGCCGTGGGGCGCAATCTTCGCCAGTCTTATCAGTCCGGCCCGGCCGGGGTGCGCCAGGCCGCGCGGCAAAGCACGGTGCGCGATTTCCGGCCGAAATCCAAGGTCGGGCTGGGCTCCGCGCCGAACCTGATCCATGTGCCCGAGGCTGGCGAGTTCCCGCACGGCACCATGACGGAAACCGGCGAGAAATACGCTGCCCAGACCTTCGGCCGCATCTTCGGGATTTCGCGTCAGGCGCTGGTGAACGATGACCTCGGCGCCTTTTCCGCGCTGCCGAAGTTGATGGGGGAGGCCGCGCGGGACTTCGAGAACGCCTACCTTGCCAATATGGTTTCCAGCAACCCGGCAATGGCGGACGGGATGCCGGTGTTCGACGCGACTCGGAACAATGCCGATACCGATGATGACCTTTGGCAGGTGATCGCCAATGCCATCACCGCCGGTTCGGCTGACACGACCGTGAAGAATCTGGCGTTCACCGCACTCGCGGCGATCCGCACCGCCATGCGTCTGCGCAAGGGGCCGGGCGGGCAGTTCATCGATGCGGCTCCGAGCTATGTTCTGGTGCATCCGCTCTTCGAGAATATCTTCGAGCGCATGATCTCCAACCTGCGCGGTAGCCTCTACGGCGCCCCGAATGCCTTCCCGGCCGACTTGAAACTTCTGGTGGACCCCCGCCTGCCGAGCAATGCGTGGTATTTCGCGGCGGACCCCAGCAAGGTCGAAGGGCTGGAATATTCCTACCTCGAGGGCGCCCCCGGCCCGCAGATCGAGACCCGCACCGGCTTCGAGATCGACGGGGTGCAGACCAAGGTCCGCCTCGATTTCGGCGCCGGCTGGGTGGATTGGCGCGGCTGGCATCGGCTGATCATCAGCCCGACCGAGTTGCCTGTTTCTGACAGCGATATGATCTTTGGCCTTCTCGCCGGCACGGAAGACTGAGGCCATGCCTTCTGCCGAAGAACTGATCTCCATGCGGGACGCGCTGCTGCGCGCCCGCGCCTCGGGCACCCGCTCCGTGACCTTCTCCGATGGCCGCAAGGTCGAATACATGACCGGAGCGGAACTGGCGGCGGCTATCACTGACCTCGAGCGACGCATCGCCGCGGCCGCCTCCGCGCGCCCCGGCAGCGTTCGGTTCTCCACCAACAAGGGATTTTGAAGATGAAAAACTACCTCTATTCGGGCGACTCCCTTTATCTGCCCGTGGATTTTGATGCCAAGGCCGGCGACGTGGTTGTGGCCGGCAAGCTCGTGGGCGTGGCCTCGGCTGACGCAACCGCAGGCGATCGGGTTGTTCTGGTCACGCGCGGCGTGTTCTGGATCAACAAGACCGCAAACGACGTTTTTGCGATCGGCGATGCGGTGTATTGGAACGCGACCACTAAGCGCGCCACGGCCACGGCAACCGGAAACGCCCTGATCGGCGTGGCGACCGAACCCGCAGTGGCGAGCGCCAGCGTCATTCAAGTCAAGGTGGGCTAGGGCTCTATCGCCATGTCGGGGCCCCAGAGCTCGCCTATTCTTACGGTCTTGATTTTGCCTTTGCGCAGGGTCAGCCGTTCGACTGTTCCGGCCTCGGCAAGCCGCTCGTTCAGTGCCAGCACCTTCGCGGGGCGATCTTCTGGCAAGGTATTGAATAGGTCGAGAAGCGCGGCATGGCCTAAGATTTCGTCAATGCTAGGTGGATTCGGCGGCGGGAACTTCTCTTCCAGAATCGCGACGATCTCCGCGTTCATGGATCGGTTGTTCGCTTCTGAGGCCGCCTTGATCCGGTCCCGCATCCCATCAGGGAGCCGGAGCATGAACTTGTCGGAAAGGGTGCGCTTCTCGATTTCAGACATAGTGTGTCCATTGGACATAAAATTGCGATTGACTCAATAGAGTCCAAAGGACATCATTCGGACAGGTCTTATGCGAAAGAGGAACCAACCATGAAACCTGACAACAAACTGACCTTGAACGCGGCCCGAAGCCTGACAGATGCCCAAATCAAAGACGTGTTTAGCGAGGCGGCTGCGACGATTGATCTCATTCAGCGCGAGACAATGATCATTCTCGCAGTGCTGAGAGAGCGAGAAGTGAAGCTCCCACCGGATCTGGCGGGAAATCCGGTGCTGAAAGCCTTGGAAAAAATTGGAAAAAATATGGCGAGGGAGGGCAACGGTGAATAACGCAGTCCAGTTCAAACTGGTCATTCCTGCAGACGTAAAGGAATGGCTGGCTATGCAGGCCGTGAAGAACATCCGTTCGCAGGGCGGCGAAATCGTCGCGATCCTTCGCCAGCACATGGCGCAAGAGGCGGAGGCCTGACATGGCAACCCCGCTGCCCTTCCGTGTTCCTGATCTCAAGCGGCTGGTGAAGGCGACCCAAGACATGGGCCTGCCCGTCACCGGCATTGTGATCGCTCCGGATGGCAGCATTCATGTCCAGACGCAGGTGGCAAAGGCCGACAGCGCTGACGCTGCCTTGGAAAGCTGGATGAAACGCAATGGCTAGGGTGACAATCAAGGGCGTTAACACGGTTCGTAAGCGGCTCTCGGGCGGCAAGGTGAAGGTGTATCGCTATCACCGGGCGACCGGCACCTTGCTTCCGGGGGAGCCGGGCAGCCCCGAGTTTCTGGCCGCTTGGCTGGAAGCCGAGAAGATCCCGGCCCGCGATACCGGCACCATTGCCGCGCTGATCCGCGACTATACCACCGGCCGCAAATTCACCCATACCAAGAAGGGACGCCCGAAAGCGCCTTCGACCATGAAGGAATACCTTCGGCTTCTGACGGTGATCGAAGCGCGCTTTGGCACCCTACCCATCAAGGCCTTGGAAAGCCCGAAGGTGAACGCGCTGTTCATCGACTATCACGAGGAAATCGCCTTGGACCGGCCGCGCGAGGCAGACAACCGCATGACAGTTTTCTGCGCGGTGCTCAATGAAGCAAAACGGCGTGGACAGATCATGCGGAACCCGCTGGAAGGCTTCGAGCGCGCCTATGTCTCAGACAGGTCGGAAATGATCTGGACCGAAGCCGACATTGCGAAATTCATGGCCGTCGCGCCGCTTGAACTGCAACAGGCGCTGATTCTCGCGATCCACACCGGGCAGCGATATGGCGACCTGATCCGCCTGCGCTGGCAGGACTATGACGGGGCGGTGATCCGGCTTGTCCAGTCAAAGGGCAAGAGAAAGGTGCCGGTGCCCGTCTCCGCCGCCTTGAAACGGATGCTGGACGGTATGGCGCGGCAAGGGCCGTTCATTCTGACTCGCGCCGACGGCCGCCCGTGGCATACCGAGCGCAACGATAAGGAGCTCGGGAAGGCATGGCGAAAGCACATGGAGACCGCGTGCTTTTATCCCCGCCCTTTCGAGGAACTGACCAAGGAAGAAAAGCAGGGCTTCCTGCATTTTCACGACCTCCGCGGAACCGCTGTCACGCTGCTGGCAGAGGCTGGATGCGAGATACCGCAGATCTGCGCGATCACCGGTCATACGCTGGAAAGCGCGACCCGGATTTTGCGGCACTATCTCGCCTCTACCGAGGCGATCGCGAAGGCCGCGATTCTGCGCTTTGAGAACGCACCGGAAACGGCTTTTGCAAACCGGATGCAAACCACGGCACAGGCCAGCAATGGCAGGAAAGAAAAAGGATAGGGATAACAAGATGGTAAGTGGTACCGCCTTCCCGGTTCGAACGGGAGACCCCCAGATCCACAATCTGGTGCTCTAACCAGCTGAGCTAAGGCGGCATCCGGGTGCGATTTAGCGGCTGGGGACGTGGAATGCAAGCGGGAATGAGTCGATTTCGCGATCCTGCGGGCGGCACGATCCGCAACGGGCCTTGACCTCGCCGCAATCGGGCGCAAGCTGCGCCGGAATTCGCGGAAAGACCCCATGACAGACCTTCGCACTGCACACGAACCTTCCCTGCGCGCAACGCGCGCGCGCCATCCTCGCGGCGGAGCGCAACGATGAGCTTCGTCATCTCACTTGCGGACCGCGTCATCTATCCCGGCCCGCCCCCGGCGCAGGCGGATGCGGTCGTCATCGGCGGCGGCGTGGCGGGGATCATGACCGCCTACTTCCTCGCCAAGGCCGGCCAGCGCGTGGTGCTGTGCGAAAAGGGACGGGTCGCGGGGGAACAGTCCAGCCGCAACTGGGGCTGGATCCGCCAGCAGGGCCGCGACCCCGCGGAGCTGCCCATCACGATGGAGGCCGTCCGCCTGTGGGAAGGCTTCGCCGCGCAGCTTGGCCCGGAACTGGGGTTCAACCGCTGCGGGGTGACCTATCTGAGCGACCGGCCCGAGGCAGTGGCGGGCTATGAGAACTGGGTCAGGATCGCGGCGGAGCATGGGTTGGAAAGCCGGGTGCTGACGAAATCGCAGATCGCCGGGATGATACCGAACAGCGCCAACTGGGCCTGCGGGCTGATCACCCCATCGGACGGGCGGGCCGAGCCCTGGGTCGCGGTGAAGATGCTGGCGCATCTGGCCGTGGGCGCGGGGGTCGAGATCATCGAGAATTGCGCCGTCCGGGCGCTGGATCTGGAAGGCGGCCGGCTGACGGGCGTCGTCACGGAAACGGGGCGGATCAAGACGCCGCAGGTGCTGCTGGCGGGCGGGGCATGGTCTTCGCTGTTCGCGCGGGCGCAGGGGGTGGATCTGCCGCAGCTGTCGGTCCGGGCCTCTGTCGCGCAGACGGCGCCTTTACCGGAAAACGTGCTCGGCCCCTCGGGCGTGGATGACGATTTCGCGTGGCGGCGGCGGCTCGATGGCGGCTACACGCTCGCGCCGGGGGCCGAGCATGACCTGTTCATCGGCCCCGACGCCTTCCGCCATTTCCGCTTCTACATCCCGCAGATGCGCCGCGACCTGTTGAAGACCGCGCTGCGTCCACGCGCGCCGGAGCCGGGCTATCCGGACGGCTGGACCACGCCGCGCCACTGGGATGCCGACCAGCCCGGCCCGTTCGAGGCGATGCGCATCCTCGATCCCGCGCCGAACATAAAATATCTGGAATCGGTGCGGCAGGCCTTCGCCCGGGCCTTCCCGCAGATCGGCCTGCCGAAGCTGCAACGCAGCTGGGCGGGGATGATCGACGTCATGCCCGATACGGTGCCGGTGCTGGATGAAACCGCGATCGGGGGGTTCTTCGTCGCCACCGGCCTGTCGGGGCATGGCTTCGGCATCGGGCCGGGGATCGGCCGGGTGATGGCGGATCTGATGCTTGGCCGCGCGCCGGGGCACGACCTGACGCGCTTCCGCCTGTCGCGGTTCACCGACGGGTCTAAGATGGAACTCGGCCCGACCTTTTGACGGGCCGGGCCGGAAAATTCAGCGCAGCACCAGCACCGAACAATGCGCGTGGCGCACGACGCGCGCGGCGGTCGAGCCGATCAGATAATCCCCGAACCCCGGCCGGTGCGAGGCGATGACGACGCAATCCACGCCGTTCTCATCCGCGATGCGGAGGATTTCGTTCGCCGGGCTGCCCTCGGTCAGGATCGTGGCGGCGCCGCCGAAATCCTTCGCCAGACTGTCGAGCGAGGATTGCAGCGTCGTTTTCAGCTCATCCGTATAGCCGGGCGGCATGTAGGACATCGCATAGCCCGGCACATCCGCCATCACATGGACAAGCGTGACCTTCGCCCCTTCCGAGGCAAGCGCCCGCACCGCGTTCATCGCGGCATCGGGTTTGTGTTCCTCGTCAAAGGCGAGCGGAACAAGAATATTCTTATACATGGCGATCTCCCGTCATTCGGGTGCCGGTCCGGCCCCCATCCCAGTCATAATGCGACATTCCCGGCCGCGGCTCCATGATTCAGATCAGCCGCCGGTATGGCTCATGGCGCGGCTCATCTGACCCGAGACATGGGCGCGGGAATAGTCGAAATCGTGGCCTTTCGGCTTGCGTGCGATGGCCTCGCGGATCGCGTCATGCAGGGGTGCATCCTCGGGCGAGGCGCGCAGCACCGCGCGCAGGTCGGCACGATCCTCCTGTCCGAGGCACATGTAAAGCTCCCCGGTGCAGGTCACCCGCACGCGGTTGCAGCTTTCGCAGAAATTATGGCTCAGCGGCGTGATGAAACCGATCTTCTGCCCGGTTTCCAAGATCCGCACATAGCGCGCCGGCCCGCCCGAGCGTTCGGTCAGGTCGAGCAGGGTATGGCGTTCCGCCAGACGGGCGCGCAGATCGGTCAGCGCCCAGTATTGGCCAAGCCGCTCGGCCTCTTCCATCTCGCCCATCGGCATCACCTCGATGAAGGTGAGGTCATGGCCTTCGGCCGCGCACCAGTCGGTCAGGCGGAAGAGTTCATCCTCGTTGAAGCCCTTCAGCGCGACGGTGTTGATCTTGACCCGCAGCCCCGCGCGCTTTGCGGCGGCGATCCCCTCCATCACCTGCGCGAGCCGACCCCAGCGGGTGACGCGGGCGAATTTGTCGGCGTCCAGCGTGTCGAGCGAAACGTTGATCCGCCGCACCCCCACCGCCGCCAGATCCGCCGCGAAGCGGGCAAGCTGCGAGCCGTTGGTGGTCACCGTCAGCTCGGACAAGGCGCCACTGTCCAGATGGCGCGCCATGGCGCGGAAAAAGGTCATGATGTCGCGCCGCACCAGCGGTTCCCCCCCGGTGACGCGCAGCTTGCGCACCCCAAGCGCGATGAACGAGGAACAGAGCCGGTCGAGTTCCTCAAGCGACAGCAGATCCCGTTTCGGCAGGAACTGCATATGCTCGGCCATGCAGTAGACGCAGCGGAAATCGCACCTGTCGGTGACAGACACCCGCAGATAGCTGATCGCGCGGGAAAAGGGATCTGTGAGAGGCGCATTTTCCATCCTCAACAGCTAGGGCAGCCGGGGCTCCGGGGCAAGAGGCAGCCGATTCCTCCGGCGGCTTTCGCAGGCCGCTTGCGACCGCGCCGCCCCTGCCCTACGGTGAATTATCAAGGGGCAGCCCGTCGCGCCGCGGCGCAGGGGCCTGAAATGGGGCGGGATCAAACGGAATGCGGATCAGCGGGTTACGGGCCGGGACGGGGGTTTGCATCATGGCGGTCGCGGGCGCGGGCCTGTCGGGCTGCGGATTGACGCGGGCCGCCCCGGCATCGGACCCCGACGCCAGCGCCTTTCGCGCCCCCGAGGGCGTCGCGCAAATGTCATTGGCCGCCGCCCTGCACCCCCGCGCGGGGGAATCGGAACTTGGCAACTCGGTGGCCAGCCTCGGCGATCCGACGCTTGGCGGTTTCTGGGTCCGCACGCCCTTGGTCACGCGCGCGGTCAAGGGGCGGGTGGTGAACAAGCGGTCCGGCGCCTCGGTTCAGGTGGATCTGCTGCCGATGCCCTCCGGCGGCAATGACGCGCAGATGTCGCTGGCGACGATGCGGCTGCTGACGCCCTCCCTGACCGATCTGCCCGAAGTTGCCCTGTTCGCCGGATAAGATCCCCGGCGCACGCGGGCCTGAGACGAAATGTCGCTTGCGCCGCGATGCTGCGCCGCAGCGAAAGCATTGACGCTAACTGTTTGACAGAACAGATTAAATCGGCACAGTGCGGTATTCACAAGTATACATTCGGAAAAGGGGCTGTTTTCGGGCCCTTTCCACGTCGATCCGCCGATCTGGCGCTTGAGATGGATTATTTCCGGGTGGTAAGTAAACGGGCCGGATCCGCGCTTTGGCCGGACTTAGCCATGAAGCGTCCGTTTCGGGCAGCCTGATAAAGGGGGTCGACATTGAAAATCGGTGCACCAAAAGAGATTTATGAAGGCGAGGCGCGTGTCGCGCTGACGCCCGACTCCGCAGTCCAGTTGCAAAAGCTTGGGCATACCTGTTTCATCCAGTCCGGCGCCGGCATGTTGGCCGGGTTTACCGACGACGCCTATCAGAAGGCGGGCGTCACCGTGATCGAGGGGGCGCAGGCCCTGTTCGAGGCGGTCGATTTCGTCGTCAAGGTGCGCCCGCCGACCGAGGCGGAGGTCGCCTGGCTGAAGAAGGGGCAGACGCTGATCTCCTTCTTCTATCCGGCGCAGAACAAGGAGCTGCTGGAAGAGGCGCAGAAGACCGGCGCGAACGTCATCGCCATGGACATGGTGCCGCGCATCTCGCGCGCGCAAAAGATGGACGCGCTGTCCTCGATGGCGAACATCGGCGGCTACCGCGCGGTGATCGAGGCGGCGAACAACTTCGGCCGCTTCTTCACCGGGCAGGTGACGGCGGCGGGCAAGGTTCCGCCCGCCAAGGTGCTGGTCATCGGCGCGGGCGTCGCGGGTCTGGCGGCGATCGGGGCCTCGACCTCGCTCGGCGCGATCACCTACGCCTTCGACGTCCGTCCCGAAGTGGCGGAACAGATCACCTCGATGGGTGCGGAATTCGTCTATCTGGACTTCGCCGGCGAACAGCAGGACGGCGCGGCGACGGGCGGCTATGCCACGCCGTCGAGCCCCGAGTTCCGTGAAGCGCAGCTCAAGAAGTTCCGCGAGCTTGCGCCCGACATGGATATCGTCATTTCCACCGCGCTGATCCCGGGCCGCGACGCCCCGGTGCTGTGGACCAAGGACATGGTCGAGTCGATGAAGCGCGGCTCGGTCATCGTCGACCTTGCGGCGGAACGCGGTGGCAACTGCGAACTGACGGTGAAGGACCAGAAGATCGTCACCGACAACGGCGTGACGATCATCGGCTACACCGACCTGCCCAGCCGGATGGCCACGCAGGCCTCGCAGCTTTACTCGACCAACGTGCGGCAGATGGTCGGCGACCTGACCCCGGCCAAGGACGGCGTCATCAACTACAACATGGAAGATGACGTGATCCGCACCGCGACGGTCACGCATGAAGGCACCATCACCTTCCCGCCGCCGCCGCTGAAGATCCAGGCGATCGCGGCGCAGAAGCCGAAGGAAAAGCCCAAGGAACTGACGCCCGAGGAAAAGAAGGCCGCCGAAAAGGCCGCCTACCGCAAGGCGACGGTCCGGCAGGTGTCGCTCCTCGTCGTGGGGGCCGTGGTGCTGTTCGCCATCGGGCTTTTCGCACCGGCGAGCTTCATGTCCCACCTCGTCGTCTTCGCGCTGGCCTGCTTCGTCGGCTTCCAGGTGATCTGGGGCGTCTCGCCCAGCCTGCACACGCCGCTGATGTCGGTGACCAACGCGGTGTCGGGGATCATCATCCTCGGCTCGCTGTTGCAGATCGGCGCGGGCGGCACCGGCTTCGGCGGTTTCGTCATCATCCTGCTGTCGGTGCTGGCGATCCTCATCGCCTCGATCAACATCGTGGGCGGGTTCCTCGTGACGCGGCGCATGCTCGCGATGTTCCAGAGATCGTAAGGAGGGGCGGACATGGATTTCGCACTGATCTCAGCGGCCTATATCGCCGCTGCCATTCTGTTCATCCTCTGCCTCGGCGGGCTCGCCGGGCAGGAAAGCGCCAAGCGCGCCGTCTGGTACGGCATCGCGGGCATGGCTCTTGCCGTTGTCGCGACCATTCTGGGCGACGGCGTGGGGTATTACCCGCTGATCGGTATCGCGATCATCGTCGGCGGTTCCCTTGGCTGGTATGTGGCGAAGACGGTCGAGATGACCTCGATGCCGCAGCTCGTCGCGGCGCTGCACAGCTTCGTCGGCCTCGCGGCGGTGTTCATCGGGCTCAACTCGGATATCGTGCTGAACCAGATGATGCCGATCATTCAGGAACATGCGGCGACGGGCGTGCTGCCAGCGGCCTATGACGGGCTTTCCGGCTTTGCCCAGATCGTCGCCAGCAAGACGCTGACCGAGGTGACGATCCTCAAGGTCGAATCCTTCCTCGGCGTGTTCATCGGTGCGGTGACCTTCACCGGATCGGTCGTCGCCTTCGGCAAGCTTGCGGGCAAGGTCGACGGCAAGGCGAAGAAGCTGCCGGGCGGGCATTTCCTGAACGCCGGCGCGGCGATCGCCTCGTTCGCGCTGCTCGTCGCCTACATGAACGGCGCGGGGATGTGGGCGGTTCTGCTGATGTCGATCTTCGCGCTGTTCATCGGCTATCACCTGATCATGGGCATCGGCGGCGCCGACATGCCGGTGGTCGTGTCGATGCTCAACTCCTATTCGGGGTGGGCCGCGGCGGCGATCGGCTTCTCGCTCGGCAATGACCTGCTGATCATCACCGGCGCGCTGGTCGGTTCCTCGGGCGCGATCCTGAGCTACATCATGTGCAAGGCGATGAACCGCTCGTTCATCTCGGTCATCCTTGGCGGCTTCGGCGGGGCCAAGGGCCCGGCGATGGCGGTCGAGGGCGAACAGGTCCCGATCGACGCGCAGGGCGTGGCCGACATGCTGTCCGAGGCGCACAGCATCATCATCGTGCCGGGCTACGGCATGGCGGTGGCGCAGGCGCAGGGCGCGGTGTCGGAACTGACCTCGCTGCTGCGCGGCAAGGGCAAGGAAGTCCGCTTCGCGATCCACCCGGTCGCGGGCCGTCTGCCGGGCCACATGAACGTGCTTCTGGCCGAGGCGAAGGTGCCCTACGACATCGTTCTGGAAATGGACGAGATCAACGGCGACTTCCCCAATACCGACGTAGCGATCGTCATCGGCTCGAACGACATCGTGAACCCCGCGGCGGAGGACGATCCGAACAGCCCGATCGCCGGGATGCCGGTTCTGGAAGTCTGGAAGGCCAAGCATGTGATCGTGCTGAAGCGCGGCTCCGGCACCGGCTATTCGGGGATCGAGAACCCGCTGTTCTACAAGGAGAACACGCGCATGTTCTTTGGCGATGCGAAAAAGAGCGTCGAGAACCTGCTGCAGCTCCTGCGGAGCTGAGAACAGCCGCGACGATCAGGGGGCCCCGCCGGTGCGGGGCCCTTTTTCTACCCGGCAGGCGGTTCCGGACAAAGCCCGCTGTCATTTTGTTCATAACCCGCCATCATCATCCGGCCGACAGACGGAATGACAGAGACAGCCATGCCCCAGATCGAAGACCATCCGCTGCGCTATACCCTGGTGAACGAGCTTCACGCCCGGCCCTTCCCCTCGTTCGACGCGCCGGCCCATGTGGTCTATCTGGCGATCAAGGAAACGGTGGATGCGGCCAACCGCGACCGCCGCAAGGATCACGCCCATCTGTGCGATCTGCTGGCGCGCAACGGCGCGGCGCTGCCCGCCGTCGATGCGACGCATTACGCGGGCGTGCTGGGCCGCTACACGCTGACATGGGAAAGCCACACCGAATTCGTGACCTACTTCGCGCAATCGCCGATGATGGCCGAACGCGCCTTCGACCCGGCGGAGACCGAGGTGTTCCCCGCCGACTGGCTTGGCGCCGCGCCGGGGCGGCGGATCGCGGCGGTGCATATCCGCATCGACACCCTGCCCGAGGATCCGGATGACATCCTGCCGCTGATCGATGGCTGGTTCGTGCCCGAAAGCCTCGTCTGCGCCTGGGTGCTGGATGAAAACGTCGTGGTCGCCACCGATTTCCGCATCGACCCGAACGGCCAGATGCGCTTCGCCGTCTTCGCCCGCCCCGGCACCGGCCCCGCCCGCATCGGCCGTGTGGTGCAGCGCCTGTGCGAGATGGAGACGTATCGCGCCATGTCGATGCTGGGCCTTGGCCTCGCGCGGGAACTGACGGCGCGACTGAACGCGCTGGACCCGGAACTGTCCGCGCTGGTGCGGGGCATGGGCGATGACGGCCATTCGGCCGAGGAGACGCTGCAACGCCTGCTCGCCGTCGCGGCGGATCTTGAGGGGCTGGCGGTCGGCGTATCGTTCCGCTTCGGCGCGACCCATGCCTATGCCGCCATCGTCCGCGAACGGGTCGAGGTGCTGCGCGAAAGCCGCTTTGAAGGCCGGCAGAAGTTTTCCGAATTCATGCTGCGCCGCTACGATCCCGCGATGCGCACCGTCCAGTCGGCCGAGGTGCGGTTGAACGCGATGCTCGAACGCGCCTCACGCACCGCCGAACTGCTGCGCACGCGGGTGGAGGTAGCGCGGCAGGCGCAGAACCAGAAGATACTGGAAAACATGGACCGCCGGTCCGACCTGCAGCTGCGGCTGCAAAACACGGTCGAGGGGCTGTCGGTCGTGGCGATCAGCTATTATGCCGTCAGCCTTGTGGCCTATCTGGCGCATCCGCTGGCGGAACAGGCCGGCTGGTCGAAAGAGGTGACGCTGGCCGTGGCCACACCCGTCGTCGTGCTGGCGGTCTGGCTGATGATCCGGCGCATCCGGCGCGGCGTCGGCCACTGACGGCTTGCGCAGCGGCCCCGCGCGTCCTAACCCCGGATCATGCGCGTGCTGGACAACATCATCTCGGACCGCGGCTCGAAATACGCCGTCGCGGGCGGCCCCTGCCGGAGCGAGGCAGAGGCCCGCGCCCTTGTGGCCGAACTGAAAAAGGTGAAGAAATTCGCCAAGGCCACGCATAACACCTGGGGCTTCATCGGCGCCGACGGCCCGGTGAAGAACGACGACGGCGAGGCGGGCGCGGGCATGGTGATCCTGCGGATGCTGGAACGCGAAAACCTGCGCGACCATCTGATCGTCGTCACCCGCTGGTTCGGCGGCAAGCATCTGGGCGGCGACCGCTTTCGCCACGTGCAGGAGGCCGTGCGGATCTATCTGGAGGATCTGGCCCATGACGGAAAGTGACCTTTTCGAGCGCCTCGCCCGGTCGAAATTCCGCTCCCGCTTTCACCTCGGCGCGCGCGAACGGGATTATGCTGACCAGAAGGGGCGCAGCACCATCGCTCGCCATGCGCAGGATTTCATCGCCACCCGGCTCGCGCCCGAGGCCCCGGCGAACGATGGCAAGCAGACGCCGATGCGCGGCCATCCCGTCTTCATCGCGCAGCACGCGACGGGCACCTGCTGCCGCGGCTGTCTGGCGAAATGGCACGGTCTGCCCGCCGGCCGCGCCTTGACGGAGGCGGAGCAGGCGCAGATCGTGGCGGTCATCCTCGCATGGATCGACCGCGAGATGGGTTACAGGAAACGGGACGACAGATGAGCACCAAAACCCCCGCCACCCAGATGCTGACCAAGGCCGGCGTGACCTTTGCCACCCGCGAATACGATTTCGTCGGCGGGCAGAGCAATATCGCCCTCCATGCCGCCGAGGCGATCGGCGCCGACCCGGACACGGTGCTGAAAACCCTGATGGTCGAGGTCGACGGCAAGCCTGCCTGCTGCGTGATCCAGTCGGACCACTCGCTGTCGATGAAGAAGGTCGCCCATGCCTTCGGTGGAAAATCCGCGCAGATGATGGACACCGCCAAGGCCGAGCGCCTGACCGGCTACCACAAGGGCGGCATCAGCCCCTTTGGACAACGCTCCCGCGCGCCGGTCGCCTTCGAGGAAACCACGATGGTCCATGAGACGGTCGTCATCAACGGCGGCAAGCGCGGGATGATGGTGGTGCTGGCGCCGCAAGACGCGGTGCAGGCCACCGCCGGCATGGTCGCGCCACTGATCGCCGAAAGCTGAAAAGGGGAAGGTGCAGGATTCTGTTGCCAGGCTCCTGCGGGCCCCGCCTGAAGCTGCTAGGCCTCAGGACTTAAGTTTTGGTTTTGCGAACTGCTTACGCAGCCAGCGCCACCGGAGCACGGTTGTCATTGGCAACTATCATGCTTGCACCGATAACGGTGGTAGCTCACCGGGACAAAGTAAGACCTTTTCACTTCCTGTCGATCCTATTTCACCCCCATGCGCCCCCAATGAAGGGAAGATTTGGTGGAGGTGTCGGCTTCGCAGCCGAGTCCAGAAAAGCTATTGTGATCCCCGTTTATGTCCATAGTTCCGAGGAACATCTGACAGGTAGTGCGGCCCCGCCCTTGTGTCAATGGGCGGGCGCGGAAACCGCTGGCACGCGCCCTTACGGGAAGATCCAGATCGGCGTGCCGGTGGCGACCATGGAATAGATTTCCTCGATCTCCTTGTCGGTAACGGCGATGCAGCCGGCGGTCCAGTCCTTGCCGCGGCCCTTGTTCTTGCCCGCGCGACCATGGACGAAGATGTCGCCCCCCGGCCTGCGGCCCATCGATTCCGCATAGGCGATGTCCTGCGGGTTCGGATAGGAAATCCCCAGAGACAGGTGATAGGATGAATTCGGATTGCGCCGGTCGATGTAATACAGCCCCTCTGGCGTCTTGCCGTCCCCCTCGAACCGCTTCGGCCCGATCGGGTTGCCGCCAAGGGCGAACTTGTATTCCTTCAGCACGGTGCTGCCCGACAACAGATACATCCGACGCTTGCCCTTGAAGACCTGAATCTGCGTCACCGGCGCGCCGGTATAGATCTTGAATTTCGAATGCGGCATGGAATCGCCGCAAGCCGCAAGAAGGGCGAGGCTCGAAAGCCCCGAAATGAGCGTTCGCCGCTGCATGATTTACCTGATGTCCACTGCCCGTTTTTTGGAACTCTAGCAGAACCCGATTCCATGGCGAAGCCGTTAATCGCGCAGGAACAAAGCCGCAAGCTCGACGTGATCGGACCAGCGGAACTGATCGACGACGATCAGCGGCTCCAGCCGGAAGCCCGCATCGGTCAGAAGGCGCGCATCTCGGGCAAAGGTGACGGGATTGCACGAAACATAGGCAAGACGGGCGCAGTGCGAGGCCGCGATCTCGCGCACCTGCGCCTCGGCCCCGGCGCGCGGCGGGTCGATCACGATTGCGTCATGGCGGTCGATCTCATCGGGCAGCAGCGGGCGGCGGAACAGATCGCGCGCCTCATGCGTCACCCGTTTCAGCCCCTGCGACTCGCGCCAGCCGCGGTCGAGTGCCTCAAGCATCGGCGCGAACCCCTCGACGGCATGGACCTCGGCCCGTTCGGCCAGCGGCAGGGCAAAGGTGCCGCACCCCGCGAACAGATCCGCCACCCGCGCGGCGTCGCCCACCGCGCGGCGGACAAAGGCGACGAGCGCCGCCTCCCCCTCCGCTGTCGCCTGCAGGAATGCGCCGGGCGGCGGCGTGACCCGGGCGCGGCCAAAGCTCTGCTCCGCCGGGCGCCGCGCGGCGACGGTTTCGCCATTCCAACTCAGCCGCACCAGATCGTGACGGCGCGCCAAACCGGCCAGCGTCTCGAACAGCGGCGGGTCCATCTCCTTGCCGCCCTTGGCCGCGACCTCGATGCCGGAGCCCGAGAGCGTCAGGGCAAAGCCCACCTCGCCCTTGCGCGACGCGCCAAGCGCGGTCGCCTCGCGCAGCGCCGGCACCGCCGACAGAAGCTCGGGCCGCAGGATCAGGCACCCCGGCACCTCGACCAGCGTATCCGAAGCGCGGGCATGGAACCCGACCAGCGTGCCCTTTTTCGTACGCCGCCCCGCGAAGGTCGCCCGGCGGCGGCTGCGCAGGGGCGAGGTCTCGACAGCCGCGATCTCCGCCGCGATCCCCCGCTGCGCCAGCGCCTGCCGCACCACATCGGCCTTCCATCCCGCCGCGAAAGCGTCCGAACCGTGTTGCAGAACGCAGCCCCCGCAAGCCCGGTAATGCGGGCACGGCGCCCGCACCCGGTCGGGCGAGGCGGTGAGGATCTTCGGCGCGGCGATGCGCCCGTCAACAACGTCACCCTCGACCACCTCACCCGGCAGCGCCATCGCCACATGGATCACCCCGTCCGGCCCGCACGCGACGCCATCGGCATGCAGCGACAGACGCTCGATCGTCAGAGGCAGGGTGGTCATGGCAGCTCCTTCGGCGGCGGGTCCACGGTGGCGCAATCCGCGCCGGAACGGATCACCTCCCATTCATCTTTCCAGAAATATCCCGGGGGTGAGGCCGAAGGCCGAGGGGGCTGGCCCCCTTGCGCCCTATCCGCCCGTGACAGCGATTTCCGCATGACGAAACGGGTATCGCTTCGTCGCGGTCGGCAGAGGGGGCCAGCCCCCTCGCGCGTGCCGCGCTCACCCCCGGGATATTTCTGGAAAGATGATGGGAAAGCGGTTCCTTTGGGTGGATTCGGGATGTGCTCTTAGCAAAGTGCGCGCGCCGGGGCCAGCTATTCCGCCGCTTCCTCGGTGCCAAGGAAGCCGCCCGACTGCCGTTCCCAGTAGCGGGCATAGAGCCCGCGCCCGGCCAGAAGCTCGGCATGGCTGCCCTGTTCGACGATCCGGCCGCGGTCCATCACGACGATCCGGTCCATCTCGGCGATGGTCGAAAGCCGGTGCGCGATGGCCAGCACGGTCTTGCCCTCCATCACCCGCAGGAGGGCGTCCTGGATCTGCGCCTCCACCTCGCTGTCGAGCGCCGAGGTCGCCTCGTCCAGCACGAGGATCGGCGCGTTCTTCAGGAAGGCGCGCGCGAGCGCGATCCGCTGCCGCTGGCCGCCGGACAGCTTCACCCCCCGTTCGCCCAGTGTCGCCTCATAGCCCCGGTTGCCTTTGAAATCGACAAGACCGAGGATGAAGTCATGCGCCTCGGCGGCCTGGGCGGCGGCGATCATTTCCTCTTCGGTGGCATCCGGGCGGCCATAGAGGATATTCTCCCGCGCCGAGCGGTTGAACATCGCGGTTTCCTGCGTGACCATGCCGATCTGGCGGCGCAGGCTTTCCTGCGTGACGGATCGCACGTCGTGACAGTCGATGGTCACCGCGCCCTTTTCGGTGTCGTAAAGCCGCAGCAGCAGCGCCACCAGCGTCGATTTCCCCGCACCCGAGGCGCCGACGATGCCGATCCTTTCGCCCGGCCGGATATGCAAGGTGATGTCGTCGAGCCCGCCCGCCTGCCGCCCGTAGGCGAAGGTCACATGGTCGAAGCCGATATCCCCCTCGACCCGGCCCAGCACTTCGGCATCCGGCGCATCGTTCAGTTCATGGGCGGGGGTGAGCGTTTTCATCCCATCCTCGACCTCGCCCACCGATCCCCAGATCTGCATCAGCGACATGCTGACCCAGCCCGACATCTGCGCGATGCGCATGGCGATGGCGCCCGAGGCGGCGATATCGCCCGCCGTCGCGGCGCCCGCCTGCCACATCAGCACCGCGCCCCCCACCAGCATCACCGGCAGCACGCCCGACAGGGCCATCTGCGCCAGTCGATACCAGGTCGAGGTGACGCCGAAATCATGCGCCTTTTCGCGGAATTCCCCCATCGCGCCCAGCGCGGCGCGGTCTTCGTGATCCGCATGGGCGAACAGCTTCACCGTCTTGATGTTGGTGATCGTATCCACGACCTGCCCCGTCACCGTCGCGCGCGCCGCCGCCCGGGCCGAGGATCGCGCCCGCACCTTCGGCAGGAAGGCGCGGATGACCCACATGTAGACCAGCAGCCACAGCGTCAGGCCCAGCGCGCTCCACACATCGACGCCCAAGAGCAGCGCCACCGACCCGATGACCGAGGCCAGCGCGAACATCCCCGTGTTGATCGTTTCCGAGGCGGTATCCGTCACCGCCCGCGCCGTCTGCATCTGCTTTTGCGCGATGCGCCCGGCGAAGTCGTTGTCGAAGAAGGTCACCGCCTGTCCCATCGTCCAGCGATGCAGCCGCGACAGGACGAGAGGCATGACATTCGGATTGATCAGCAGGTTCGACGCCGCCGAGGACAGCCCGAAGATGCCCGGCCGGATCAGCAGGTAGAACACCGCGAAGGCGAGGATGATGCCGCCGTTTTCCGAAAACACCTCCCCGGGCCCCGAGGCGAGCACCCCGTCGATCACTTTGCCCAGGAGCCAGGCGGAGACGACCTCCATGCTGCCCGCGGCAGCCGACAGAAGCCCCGCCAGCCACAGCGCAGGCCAGGCCCCGGTCAGGCACCAGCGGAAGAATGCCCCCAGACGCTGGGGCGGAGGCCCGTCGGCGGGCCGGAAACTGTCGATCATCATGCACCTCTTGACCCACGATATAGGGGCGGGACGGGGATCAGGCCAGCAAAGCCTTGCGATCCAGCGCAAAGCCGGAGGCGATCCAGCGGTCTTCCAGCTCTCGCAACCGGGCGCCGAGGGCCGCGCCGCTGTAGTGCGGCGCCAGATCGGCGGCCCGGACCGGAAAGCGCTGCGCCGCGCCAAAGGCGATCCGCGCGCACCAGTCCGGCGCAGGTGGCTGCCCCATCAGCGCGGCACGCACGAGGAGCGCATCGCCCGCGTCCCGCGCGCCGAGGCGATAGCCAAGGACCGCCGCTTCCGCGCCTTCGAGCGCCGCACGGCGGAGAAGGTCGAGGCGGCGCGCCTCGGCCCGCGACAGGCGCAGCCGCGATGCGGCATCCTCTGCCCCGAGCACGGCCAGACGGCGCAGGAAATCGGGCGCGGCCTCCCCTTCCAGATGGATCAGCGGGGCCAGCGCCGAGACATCCGCACCGGGCAGCACATGGGCCAGCACGCCGCTGGCCTGCATCGCCGCCATCACCGGCGCGGGATCGGGCGCGGCCAGCAGACGGCGCATTTCATGGCCGATCCTTTCGCGCGACAGGCTGTCCACCCCATCGGCCAGAGCGGCGCAGGCGGCGAGGCCATCGGCATCCAGCCCGCGCTCCGGGTCGCCATAGAGCGCGGTGAACCGGAAGAAGCGCAGGATGCGCAGGTAATCCTCGCGGATGCGGCGTTCGGGATCGCCGACGAAACGCACCCGGCGCAGCGCCAGATCGGTGAGCCCGGTGCCGAGCGGATCCAGCACCGTGCCGTCCCGCCGCGCGTAAAGCGCATTGACGGTGAAGTCGCGGCGGGCCGCGTCTTCCTCGATCCGCGCGGAAAAGGCGACGGTGGCGTGGCGGCCATTCGTCGTCACATCGCGGCGGAAGGTGGTGATCTCATGCGTCTTGCCGCCCGCCATGACGGTGACGGTGCCATGCTCGATCCCCGTGCCGATCGCGCGCAGCCCCGCGGATCGGGCGAGATCCATGACCTCTTCGGGCAGCGCATCCGTCGCCATGTCCATGTCGGAAACCGGCGCGCCGATCAGGTCATTGCGCACGCAGCCGCCGACCAGCAGCGCCTGATACCCGCCCGCCTCGATCATCCCCAGCACCTGCTGAACGTGATCCGCCCGGATCCAGTCGCCCGTTATCCGCATGGCGTGGCCCGGTCGCAAAAGGCCCGCAGGATGCGCGCCGTCGCGCCCCAGATGTAATAGGGCCCGTAGGGCGCGACGTGATAGCTGCGCCAGGTGCCGCGCCAGCGGCGTTTCTCGATCCGGTAACTGAGGGGATCGGCGACATGGGCGAAGGGGACGGTGAAGACCTCTTCCACCTCACCCGGATCGGGGCGGGGGGCGAAAGGCCCGCGCAGCCGGGCGACGACCGGGGTCACCTGAAAACCCGTCACCGTTTCATGCGGCGCGAGCATCCCCAGAACCTCGACATTCTCGGGGGCGAGGCCGATTTCCTCCTGCGCCTCGCGCAGGGCGGTGCAGATCAGGTCGGGATCGCCGCTTTCGACCTTCCCCCCCGGCAGGGCGATCTGCCCGGGATGGTGGCGCAGCTGCGAGCTGCGCTTGGTCAGATGCAGCCGCAGCCCGCCGGGACCGTCCTGAAAGGCCAGCAGCACCGCCGCGGGCCGCAGCCGGACGTTCTCCGGCGCGCTGAACCCCGGATTCAGATCGTAATCCGACGAAGGCCGCCCCGGCCGGGCCAGGGCAGCCAGAACCGGGGCGAAGGGATCAGTCATTCGGCCGCGTCTCCTCCCCCTTGTCGCGCGGGGTGCCATCCGGGTTCACCGTCGCCTCGAAGCCGAGCGACGCGGGATCGAAGCGGTAATGCGCCCCGCAGAACTGGCAATCGGCGGTGACGAGGCCCTCGTCCGTGGTCATCGTCGCGATATCCTTGGCCGAATAGATCGCAAGGCTGTCGCGGACGCGGTCCTCGGAACAGGTGCAGCCGAATTCCACCCGCTGCGGATCGTAGACGCGGGGGGCTTCCTCATGGAACAGGCGGACGAGCAGGCTGGTCAGCTCGACGCTTGGGCCGATCAGCTCGATATCCTCGACGGTATCCAGCAGCACATTGGCGCGGACCCAGTTTTCATCCTCCTCGCCGGCAAGGATGTCGGTGTGGCGCAAGAGGCCACCCTCGCCCGAGCCTTCGCGCGCGACGCCGGGCATTTCGGGCATCATCTGCAACATCACGCCGCCCGCGCGCCAATGCTCCCCCTGCCCCGGCAGGACCGAGCGGGCATAGGCCAGCTCGAACCGCGTTGGCAATTGTTCCGACTGGGCGAAATAGGTTTCCGCACAGGCCGAAAGCGAGCCGCCGTCCAGCGGCGTGATCCCCTGATAGGGGGCGCCCTCGCCCTGATCGATCAGGATGGCGAAATACCCCTCGCCGATCTGCGAAAAGGGCGTCGCGTCGGGGTCGAGCCGGTCGGCATCATACGAGGCATAGCCCCGGACGCGCGCGGGCTCGCCATCGGCCGAGGGGCTGAAATAGTCGGTAGCGATCAGCCGGATCGGCCCGTTGCCGCGGATCTGCAGGGACAGCTTCCAGCGCAGTTTGATCGCCTGACCGATCAGCGCGGTCAGCAGGGCGGCCTCGGCCACCAGCGCCTCGACGACAGGCGGATAGGCGTGTTGTTCAAGGACCTGTTCCAGAACGCCGTCAAGCCGCGCGATGCGGCCGCGGACATCCGAACGGTCAAGCTGAAACGGAAGGACTGTATCGTCCCATGCGATTTGCGAAAGAATGGTCATCGTTTTCCCGGGGGTTTCGTTCAGCCTTCAGGCTGGCATACCGTGCCTATATAGGGGCGGCAACCGTTCACCCAAGGGGGCAGGCAAGATGAGACGATTCGGCGAGGCGCTGGTGAAGGGACAGACATACCGGCGCCGGCCCGGTGCCTATGCGGTGCTGCTGCGCGACGGAGCCGTCCTGCTGACCCATCAGGCGGAACCGATTCCGGAATACCAGCTGCCGGGCGGCGGCATCGATCCGGGCGAAGGTCCGATCGCCGCGCTGCACCGCGAGGCCTTCGAGGAAACCGGCTGGAGTATCTCGCCTCCGCGCCGTCTGGGCGTCTACCGGCGGTTCACCTACATGCCGGAATACGACCTCTGGGCGGAAAAGCTGTGCAGCGTCTGGCTGGCGCGTCCGATCCTGCGCTACGGCGCGCCGTCGGAGCCCGGCCATCGGGCGATCTGGGCGGAACCGGCGGCGGCGGTGGAGCTTTTGGCGAATCAGGGCGACCGGCATTTCATGGCCGGGGCATTGCGGGATCTGGGCCTGCTGTAGCGCCTCAGTCGGCATTCCGCTTCGGCCCGTCGAATTCAAAGAACACCGCCGAGACATCATCGGCCAGCGCGGCTTCGGCATAGGCCACCAGATCGCCCTGCACCGCGTCGAGAAAGGCCGGCCCGCGCAGATGGCTTTCGGCCTGAAGGATGCGTTTCAGCCCCTCATCCCCCAGAAAGCTGCCGTCCGGGCTGGCGGCCTCGGTGATGCCATCGGATCCGAGGAACAGCCGGTCCCCCGGCAGGAGCCGCGTGGTGATCGTGTCGTAATGCGCATTCTCGATCAGCCCGATCGGCAGCCCGCCGGAGCCGAGGTATTCCACCCGGCCGTCGCGGCGCAGCACGGCGGGCATCGGATGGCCCGCCTGCACCATCGCCACCTCACCCGAAACCAGATCCACATCGGCATAGATCAGGGTGAAATAGCTGTCGGTGCGGATTTCCCGCGGCACGATGCGGTTCAGGGTGGCGGCAAGCTCGGCCGGGGGCAGCGCGTCATAGAGGCCCAGCTCCGTCTGGATCATCGCGACGTTCTGATCGGGCGAGACGCCGGACAGATAGCCCGAGATCCGCGCCGTCATCAGCGCCGAGGCGATCCCGTGCCCCGCCACGTCGATCCCGTAAAGCCCGACCCGGCGCGCGTTGATCGGAAAGAAGCCGACCAGATCGCCCCCCACATGCCCCGATGGCCGCAGCAGCAGCGACACCTGCGCGCTGCCGAAAGAGCGGAACCGTTCCCGCACGAGGCTTTGTTGCAGCTTGCGCGCCTCGATCAGGTCGCGGTCGACCGAATCGTAAAGCCCCTGCAATTCGGCCAGCGCCGAACTGATCATCTGGTTCTTTTCCTTGAGCTGCCGTTCCATCCGCAGGATGCGTTCGCCCGCCGTCAGCCGGGCGCGCAATTCATCCGCGCTGGTCGGTTTCGCCAGAAAGTCATCCGCCCCGCTTTCGAGGCCGAGCGTGATATCGGTCTTTTCGGTCTTCGATGTCAGCAGGATGAAGTAGCCATAGGCGGACCGTTCCATCCGCCGGAACACGCGGCAGAAATCGATCCCCGACATTCCCGGCATCAGCCAGTCCGACAGGATGATGTCGGGTTCCTGCGCCGCGCAGATGCGCAGCGCCTCTTCGGCCGAGGCGGCCTCGATCACCTCATAGCCGGCGCGGGAAAGCTGCGCCGACAGGATGCGGCGCTGCATGCGGCTGTCATCCACCACCAGCACCTTCAGCGCATCGGTTGCCGTTCCCTCCACCGCGCGCATTGCCTGAGACATCATTACCATACCGCACCCACGACCCGCGGCGGATATTGGGCACGAGGGTTTAAGATCCGGTGAATGGATTTGGAGCGGAGGGGGAGCGAGGGGGCCAGCCCCCTCGCGCGTTCGCATTCGGCGGGGCATCCTTCCACAGGAAGGCTGCCTGATCCGCATTCGGCGGGGCATCCTTCCACAGGAAGGCTGCCTGATCCGCATTCGGCGGGGCATCCTTCCACAGGAAGGCTGCCTGATCCGCCTCATTCCCCGGGATATTTATGGAAAAACGAAGGCCAGAAGCCGTTTCGACGGTTTTCCTGCGTGGATTAAGCAATGCGCAATCTTGGCAGAGCACAGTCGCCCGCGGGTAACGAGAGGTGGAACGGGATGCTGATCGACTGGAAGATGGTCGAGGATCTGCACGCGGATATCGGCACCGCCGATTTCGCCGAAGTCGTGATGCTGTTCCTGTCGGAGGTCGAGGATGTCCTGAACCCCATCACCCCCGGCCCGCTGAGCAGCGAGGAGCTGCATTTCCTCAAGGGCTCGGCGCTGAATCTGGGCTTCGTCGGTCTGGCCGGGCTGTGCCGCGACGCCGACGCCCCCGATGCCCGGATGCGCCGCGCCATGTTGCAGGACACGTTCGTGCAGTCCCGCAACGAATTCCTCGCCCGCGTCGGGCATTACCTGCGCGCGGTTCCGGCGGGGGAACCCGTCAGATCAGGAATTCCGCCAGGGTTTCATCTTCCGTGATGTCGCGGTAGCTGAACCCGCCCGCGTCGAGCTTCTGGAACAGCTCGGCGAAGGCCTCGGGGCGTTTGGTCTCGATCCCGATCAGGACGGAGCCGAAGTTGCGCGCCGATTTCTTAAGATACTCGAACCGGGCGACGTCATCCTCCGGCCCCAGCATCTGCAGGAATTCGCGCAGGGCGCCGGGGCGCTGCGGCAGACGCAGGATGAAATATTTCTTCATGCCCGAGAACCGTTGCGCGCGTTCGCGCACCTCGGGCAGGCGCTCGAAATCGAAATTGCCGCCCGAGACGATGCAGACCACCGTCTTGCCGCGGATATCGGCGCCCAGTTCCGGCAGAACGTCGATCGACAGCGCGCCCGCGGGTTCGAGCACGATCCCCTCGACGTTCAGCATCTGGATCATGGTGACGCAGACCCGGTCCTCGGGCGCGCGCAGGATCTGTTCGGGCGTCACCCAGTCGAGCGCGGCAAAGGGCAGATCGCCGATCCGCGCCACCGCCGCCCCGTCGACGAAGCTGTTGACCTTGGCGATCGTCACCGGCCCGCCCGCGTCGATCGCGGCGGTCAGGCTGGCGCCGCCCTGCGGCTCGACGAAGCGGAAGCCGGTTTCGGGCGCCGTCGCGCGCAGATAGCCGGTGACACCCGAGGCGAGCCCGCCGCCGCCCACCGGAATCACCACCAGATCGGGCGCCGAACCGAGCTGGTCGAGGATCTCGACCGCCACCGAGGCCTGCCCCTCAATCACGTCCTCGTCGTCGAAAGGCGCCAGGAAATGCGCCCCGGCCTCGCTGCAATAGGTCTTGGAGGCCGCCAGCGTCTGGTCGAAATAGTCGCCGGTCAACACGATCTCGACCTTGTCGCCGCCGAAGGTGCGGGTCTTGTCGATCTTCTGCTGCGGCGTCGTCACCGGCATGAAGATCGTGCCCTTCACGCCGAAATGCCGGCAGGCAAAGGCCATGCCCTGCGCGTGATTGCCCGCCGAGGCGCAGACGAAATGGCCCGCCTCGGGATCCGCCTCGATCTGCTTGCGCATCGCGGTGAAGGCGCCGCGCAGCTTGTAGCTGCGCACCGGGGTCAGATCCTCGCGCTTCAGCCAGATATCCGCGCCGTAGCGCTTCGACAGGAACTCGTTGCGCTGCAGGGGCGTCGGCTCGAACAGCGAACGCAGGGCACGGGTGGCGGCAAGGGCGGAAAGGGCGAACTGGGTCATGATTTCGGGTGATGGCGCGGCTTGCGGCGCGAGGCAAGGGGATTCGCTTTGTATCCGGCACAATTCCGCCCCCGCCGGGGGCATCGCGGCCCTTGAGATGCAGGCGAAAACGCTCTATCCCGCGCCAGATGCCCATTTCCCGGAGACACTCCATGTCCGCGCCCAAAAAAGTCGTGCTGGCCTATTCTGGCGGCCTCGATACCTCGATCATCCTGAAGTGGCTGCAGACCGAATACGGCTGCGAGGTCATCACCTACACCGCCGATCTCGGCCAAGGGGAGGAACTGGAACCCGCGCGCCACAAGGCGGAGCTGCTGGGCATCAAGCCCGAGAACATCAACATCGTCGACGTGCGCGAGGAATTCGTCCGCGATTTCGTCTTCCCGATGTTCCGGGCCAATGCGCTGTATGAAGGGCTGTATCTGCTGGGCACCTCGATCGCGCGGCCGCTGATTTCCAAGCATCTGGTGGAGCTTGCGCATAAATACGGCGCCGACGCGATCGCGCATGGCGCCACCGGCAAGGGCAACGATCAGGTGCGGTTCGAGCTGTCGGCGCTGGCGCTCGACCCGACGATCCGGGTGATCGCGCCGTGGCGGGAATGGTCGCTGACCTCGCGCACGAAACTGATCGAATTCGCCGAACAGAACCAGATCCCGATCGCCAAGAACAAGCGCGGCGAGGCGCCCTTCTCGGTCGATGCGAACCTGCTGCACACCTCGTCCGAGGGCCGCGCGCTGGAAAACCCGGCCGAGGAAGCGCCCGACTACGTCTATCAGCGCACGGTGAACCCCGAGGACGCGCCGAACACGCCCGAATATATCGAGGTCACCTTTGAAAAAGGCGATGCCGTGGCGATCAACGGCGAGGCGATGTCCCCCGCCACCCTGCTCACCGCGCTGAACGAATATGGCGGCAAGCACGGCATCGGGCGGCTCGATTTCGTGGAAAACCGCTTTGTGGGCATGAAGTCGCGCGGCATCTACGAAACCCCCGGCGGAACCATCCTGCTGGAGGCGCATCGCGGCATCGAACAGATCACGCTCGACGCCGGGGCCGGGCACCTCAAGGATTCGATCATGCCGCGCTATGCGGAACTGATCTACAACGGCTTCTGGTTCAGCCCGGAACGCGAGATGCTGCAGGCGCTGATCGACAAGTCGCAGGAATTCGTTTCGGGCACGGTGCGGCTGAAGCTCTACAAGGGGTCGGTCCATTGCGTCGGCCGCTGGTCGGACTATTCGCTCTACAGCGAAAAGCATGTGACCTTCGAGGATGACGCCGGCGCCTACGACCAGAAGGACGCGAACGGCTTCATCCACCTGAACGCGCTGCGGCTGAAGCTGATCGCCGCGCGCAACGCCCGGGTGAAGAAATGACGGTGCGGGCCGCCATCGTCACCGTATCCGACCGCGCCTTCGCCGGGGAATACGAGGACAAGGGCGGCCCGGGCTGCGAATTCTGGTTGCGCGGCGTGGTCACCACGCCGCTGACCGTCACCCGCCACATCATCCCGGACGGCCGCGCCAGCGTGGCGCAGATGCTGCGCGTCCTTGTCGCGGAAAAGGCGGGCCTGATCCTTGTCACCGGCGGCACCGGCCCCGCGCCGCGCGACGAAACGCCCGAGGGCGTGGCCGATGTGATCGAAAAGGAACTGGCGGGCTTCGGCGAGGAAATGCGCCGCGCCTCGCTCGCCGAGGTGCCCACCGCCATCCTCTCGCGCCAGACGGCGGGGATCGCGGGGCAGAGCCTGATCATCACCCTGCCCGGCAAGCCCGCGGCCATCGCCACCTGCCTGAACGCGGTCTTCGCCGCCGTGCCCTATTGCCTCGACCTGATCGGCGCCGGCCGGATCGAGACGGATCCCGCGAAAATCACGGCCTTCCGCCCGAAGGCCTGACACCCAGCAGAACATCGCGCAGAACGACGGCATCGTTATGCGCCTCGTCATGCGCGGCATAGATCAGGGTCAGCGTTCCCCTGCGCGCCAGATCACGCAGGCGGTCCAGATCCGCGCCCCGCGATGCAAGCTCCTCCCGATAGCGGTGCTGGAACTCCGGCCATTTCGCTGGATCATGGCCGAACCATTTGCGCAGATCGGTGCTGGGCGCCACGTCCTTCATCCAGTCGTCGAGCTGCGCCGCCTCCTTGCTGATGCCGCGCGGCCAGAGCCGGTCGACAAGGACACGCACCCCATCCCCGGGCAGGGCCGGTTCATAGGCACGTTTCAGATGGATGATCATCGTTTCACGCTGGCCGTGACATAATTCACCGACAGATCCCGGTCCGACAGCTTCCAGCCCCAGGTCACCGGGTTGAACACCATGCCCTTGCGGTCCACCGGGTCGAGCCCGGCCTTGCGGATCAGCCCGAACAGCTCATCCGGCGTGATGAATTTCGTCCAGTCATGCGTGCCCACCGGCAGCCAGCGCATGATCCGTTCGGCCCCGACGATCGCCATCAGCCAGCTTTTCGGATTGCGGTTCAGCGTCGAGCAGATCATCAGCCCGCCGGATTTCAGCAGCGCCGCGCAGGTATCGGTGAAGCCCTGCGGGTCCGAGACATGCTCGATGATCTCCATCGCCAGCACCACGTCGAACCGTTCCCCCGTCGCGGCCAGATCCTCGGCGGCGCAATGGCGGTAGTCGATGGTCAGGCCGGATTGCTCGGCATGGAGCCTTGCCACCGGGATGTTGCGCTCTGCCGCGTCGGCGCCCACCACCTCGGCCCCAAGCCGCGCCATCGGTTCGGACAGGAGCCCGCCGCCGCAGCCGATGTCGAGGATGCGCAGCCCCGCGAAAGGGGCCGGCGCCTTCAGGTCGCGCCCGAACTGCGCCGCGATCTGCGCGGTGATATAGTCCAGCCGGCAGGGGTTGAGCATGTGCAGCGGCTTGAACTTGCCCGCCGGGTCCCACCATTCGGCGGCCATCGCCTCGAACTTCGCCACCTCTGCGGGGTCGATCGTTGTCGTGGTTTCCATGCGGGCCTCCGGTAAGGGCGGTTCGGTGCAAGCTACCCGTGGCAGGTTGCGTTTCGACGCTATATAGTCCCCCCATGGACAGAAACGCAGGGCAAAAGCGCACGGCCAGCGCCTTTCTTTATCCGCCGGTCGAACCCTTCGACCAGCGCTTTCTGGATGTGGGCGACGGCCACCGGATCTATGTCGAGCAATCCGGCCATCCGCAGGGGCGACCCGTCATCGTCTGCCACGGCGGGCCGGGCGGCGGATCGAACCCGGCGATGCGGCGCTTCTTCGACCCGGCGCATTACCGCGTGATCCTGTTCGACCAGCGCGGCTGCGGCCATTCGCGGCCGCATGCCTCGGTCGAGGCGAACACCAGCTGGGACCTTGTCGCCGATATGGAACGGATCCGGCGCGAGCTGGGCATCCCGAACTGGATCCTGTTCGGTGGCAGTTGGGGGGCGACGCTGGCGCTGCTCTATGCCGAGACGCATCCCGAGCGGGTCGATGCTCTGGTGCTGCGCGGTGTGTTCCTGGCGACGCAGGCCGAATTGCGCTGGTTCTACGGTGGCGGCGCGGGGCAGTTCTTCCCCGACCTGTGGGAGGATTTCACCCGCCCGATCCCCGAGAATGAACGCACCGACCTGATCGCCGCCTATCACCGGCGGCTGTTCTCTGGCGATTACCAGACGGAAATCCGCTTTGGCCGGCGATGGGCCCTGTGGGAAAACGCGCTCGCCTCGGTTGATTACGACGGTTTCCCGGGCGAGGCGCCGGCGGATTATGCCCGCGCCTTTTCCCGCCTCGAAAACCACTATTTCTCCCACGGAGCGTTCCTTGAGGTGGACGATCAGATCCTGCGCGACCGGGCCCGGATCGAGCATATCCCCGCAACCATCGTGCAGGGGCGGATGGACATGATCTGCCCGCCGATCGCCGCATGGAAGCTGGCACAGGGCTGGAAACGCGCCGATCTGCGCTTCATCGCCGCCTCGGGCCATGCGCTGAGCGAACCCGCCATCTCCGCCGCGCTGGTGGGCGCGATGGACAGGATGCGCTAGGGGGCCTTCGGGCCATGCCCCGAGCGAACCCGCCGTCTCCGCCGAACTGGACGGTGCGATGGACAGGATGCGCCGGGGGCGCTTCAAAACCGAAGCCGCGCAAACCCGGAGGTTGGCAGGGGGCCAGCCCCCTCTTGGCCTTCGGCCAATTCACCCCCGGGATATTTATGGAAACACGACGGGCAAAAGGGTGCTCCGGCGGTTATGGACCCGCTTCAAAAGTGCGGTTCAAAGCTCCCGGAAAGGCTCTTTTGCCATCGTGTTTCCATAAATATCCCGGGGGTGAGCGCGGAACGCGCGAGGGGGCTGGCCCCCTTTTCCCCCTGCGGTCTTCCAGGCGCTGGTGGCCATGCCCGCAAGAACGCAGCCGCCGCCCCGCCGATATACGAATGCCCCGCCGCCCTTGAAATGCTCCGCGCCGCCCCCACCTGTTACGGGCGGGCCGGGCCCCTCTGACGTTTCGTGAACGTGATGTCGGACCGCATCGAGTGCGCTCGATGTCTGCCCGGCACTGGCTGACCTCTCGGCGCGTTGCAACAAGAGGTCGCGGTGGAATTTCTCACAATACTTTTTCTGGGCACGCCCGTGTGGATGTGGCTCGTCTTCCTTGGTCTGGTCCTTGGCCTGCTGGTGCTGGATCTGGGCATCCTCAACCGGGAGGATCACGAGATCGGCGTGACCGAGAGCCTGAAGATGTCGGCGCTGTATATCGCGCTCGGCCTCGGCTTCTCGGGCTTCGTCTGGTGGCAGATGGGGGGCGAGGCGACGGCGCAGTATCTGACCGCCTTCGTCGTCGAAAAGACGCTGGCGCTGGATAATATCTTCGTTATCGCGCTGATCTTCGGCTTCTTCGCCATCCCGCGCAAATATCAGCACCGGGTGCTGTTCTGGGGCATCCTTGGGGTGATCGTGCTGCGCGGGATCATGATCGGGCTCGGCGCCACGATCGTCGCGCAATATCACTGGGTGCTGTATCTCTTCGCGGTCTTCCTGATCCTGACCGGCATCAGGATGCTGTTCACGAAGGAGGAAAAGGAGCCCGACCTGTCGAAGAACCCGGTCCTGCGGCTGTTCCGCCGCTTCTTCCGCGTTACCGACCGGATCGAGGGGCACGCCTTCACGCTGAAGCTGCCGGATGCCTCGGGCCGGCTGGTGCGGCATGCGACGCCCCTGCTGATGGCGCTGGTGATGATCGAATTCGCCGACGTGATCTTTGCGGTGGATTCGGTGCCGGCGGTGTTCACCATCACCACGGATCCGTTCATCGTCTATACCTCGAACATCTTCGCGGTTCTGGGTCTGCGGGCGCTGTATTTCGCGCTGTCGGCCGTGCTGCACCGCTTCGCCTATCTGAAATACGCGCTGTCGGTGCTGCTGATCTTCATCGGGTCGAAGATGTTCATCGCCGATCTGCTGGGGTGGGAGAAGTTTCCCCCCGTCTGGTCGCTGGGCATCACCTTCGCCATCCTCGGCGCGGGGATCGTCACCTCGCTCCTGCGGACGCAGAAAGGGACCGGGGAAGCTGCCCCGAGGTGAAGGCTTGCAGAGTCGCGATGTTTCGACTATATGGCCTTCAACAGCGGCGTGTCGGGGTCCAAACCCGGCGCCCACCGGGAAATATCGACGGGCCGCTTCGGCCCGTTTTTTGTTATCTGAAGGATCGGACATGACCGACCTGCCCACCTCTACCCCGAACCTGATCGCCAAGACCGGGATCGACCGCCGACTGGCAGAGATCGTCGCCCCCGTGATCGAGGGGATGGGATATGAACTCGTCCGCCTGCGCATGCAGGGCGGGCGGCATCCCCTGTTGCAGATCATGGCGGACAAGCCCGAAGGCGGCATCGACGTCGAGGATTGCGCGGCGATCTCGACCGCCGTCTCGGCCGTGCTGGACGTCGACGATCCGATCGAGGACAAATATACGCTCGAGGTGTCCTCCCCCGGGATCGACCGGCCGCTGACCCGGCTGAAGGATTTCGACATCTGGGCGGATTACGAGGCGCGGATCGAGACCACCGAACAGATCGACGGCCAGCGCCGCTTCAAGGGCATGCTGCGCGGCACCGAAGGCGACGAGGTGCTGATCGAGATCGAGCAGGGTGGCGAGACGGTGACCATCGGGCTGAAGTTCGACTGGCTGGCCGATGCCAAGCTGATCCTGACCGATGAGCTGATCGCCGAGATGCTGCGCCAGAAGAAGGCCACCGAGACGGTCGATGAGACCGCCTTCGACGAAATCGAAGAAGACACGTCCCCCGACGAGGAGAACTGAGACATGGCAATCACCTCTGCCAACCAGCTTGAGCTTCTGCAGACCGCCGAAGCCGTTGCGCGCGAGAAGATGATCGACCCGGATCTGGTGATCCAGGCCATGGAGGACAGCCTCGCGCGGGCCGCGAAGTCGCGCTACGGCTCGGAAATGGACATCCGCGTCCATATCGACCGCAAGACGGGCCGCGCCGCCTTCACCCGCGTCCGCACCGTCGTGCCGGACGAGGAGCTGGAAAACTATCAGGCGCAGCTGACCGTCGCGCAGGCGAAGCAATACAAGGCCGATCCGCAGGTGGGCGACGAGATCATCGACGAGGTTCCCCCCGTCGATCTGGGCCGCATCGCCGCGCAATCGGCCAAGCAGGTGATCCTTCAGCGCGTCCGCGAGGCGGAACGCGATCGCCAGTATGACGAATTCCGCGACCGCAAGGGCACGATCATCAACGGCGTGGTCAAGCGCGAGGAATACGGCAACATCATCGTCGATATCGGCCGGGGCGAGGCGATCCTGCGCCGCAACGAAAAGATCGGCCGCGAAAGCTATCGCCCGAACGACCGCATCCGCGCCTATGTGAAGGACGTGCGCCGCGAAACCCGCGGGCCGCAGATCTTCCTCAGCCGCACCGATCCGCAGTTCATGGCGGAACTGTTCAAGATGGAAGTGCCGGAAATCTACGACGGCATCATCGAGATCAAGGCCGTGGCCCGCGATCCGGGAAGCCGCGCGAAGATCGCCGTGATCTCGCATGACAGCTCGATCGATCCGGTCGGCGCCTGCGTCGGTATGCGCGGCTCGCGCGTGCAGGCCGTGGTGGGCGAGCTTCAGGGCGAAAAGATCGACATCATCCCGTGGAACGCCGATCAGGCGACCTTCCTCGTGAACGCGCTGCAACCGGCCGAAGTCTCCAAGGTCGTGGTCGACGAAGACGCCCACAAGATCGAGGTCGTGGTGCCGGATGAGCAGCTTTCGCTCGCCATCGGGCGGCGCGGGCAGAACGTGCGTCTGGCCTCGCAGCTCACCGGGCTCGACATCGACATCCTGACCGAGGCCGAGGAATCGCAGCGCCGTCAGGCCGAATTCGCCGAACGCACCAAGCTGTTCGTCGATGCGCTGGATCTGGACGAATTCTTCGCCCAGCTTCTGGTGGCCGAGGGCTTCACCAACCTCGAGGAAGTGGCCTACGTCGATCTGGACGAGCTCTTGGCGATCGAGGGCGTGGACGAAGCCACCGCCGAGGAACTGCAGGCCCGCGCCCGCGACCATATCGAGGCGCAGAACGCCAAGGCGATCGAAGCCGCGAAGGAAATGGGCGTCGAACAGTCGCTGTTCGATTTCGACGGCCTGACCCCGCAGATGATCGAGGCGCTGGCCAAGGACGACGTCAAGACGCTGGAAGATTTCGCCACCTGCGCCGACTGGGAACTGGCCGGCGGCTGGACCACGGTTGACGGCAAGCGCGTGAAGGACGACGGCCTGCTGGAGAAATTCGGCATGACGCTGGAAGAGGCGCAGGACCTGATCATGCACGCGCGGGTCCAGCTTGGCTGGGTCGATCCGACGGAGCTGGAACCGAAGGCGGACGACGCCGAAGAAGAAGAGGCTGACGAAGAATGAGCCGCGGGGGCCGGGAAAATACGAACGAGGAGCCGGAACGGCGCTGCATCGTCACGGGCGATGTGGGGCCGAAGGCCGGGCTCGTGCGATTCGTGCTCGGCCCCGACGGGATGATCTACCCCGATCTGGCCGAGAAACTGCCGGGTCGGGGGATCTGGGTCACGGCGGACCGTGACCTGATCGACAAGGCCGTTGCCAAGGGGATGTTCGCCCGCGGGGCCAAGGCTCCGGCGAAAGCGCCCGAAAACCTCGCCGATCTGGTCGAGGAAGGGCTTGCACATCGCGTCGTGGAGCTTATCTCTCTGGCACGGAAGGCCGGCAACGCTGTTGTCGGCTTTGAAAAGGTCAAGAGCTGGCTGGCTGAAGGCAGGGCCAAGGTCCTGTTGCAGGCGTCAGACGGCTCCGACCGGGGGAAGGGGAAATTGTGGACCCCTCCGGGCGGACGCTGGTTCGGCTGTCTGACCTCTGCGGAATTAGGTTTGGCTTTCGGTCGCGATCATGCGATACACGGCGCGCTTGCGGCGGGCGGACTCACCCCACGCGTGATTACGGAAGCGGCAAGGCTTGCGGGCTTGCGCAAGCAGGACGGCGGAAAGACCGCCTTGAAGGATACGAAGACGGCATGAACGATACGGACGGCAAAAAACCTCTTGGCCTTGGCGGCGCGCGCCCCGGTTCGGTGAAGCAAAGCTTCAGCCACGGGCGGACGAAGAACGTCGTGGTCGAGACGAAACGCAAGAAGGTCGTGGTGCCGAAACCCGGTGCCCAGGCCGGAGGCAAGCCGGGGCATTCCGGGCTGGGCGATCCGTCGCGCCGCCCGGCAGGGATTTCCGACGCCGAGATGGAGCGCCGCCTGGCCGCTCTGCGCGCCGCGAAGGTGCGTGAGGTCGAAGAGGCCGCGCAGCGCGTGGCCGATGAAAAGGCCCGCGAGGAAGAACGCGAACGTCGCCGCGCCGAGATCGAGGCGAAGGAGCGTGAGGAACGCGAACGCGAGGAAGCCCTGCGCCTGAAGGCGGAGGAAGACGCGCGCAAGGCCCGCGAGGCCGAGCTGCGCGAGAAGAAAAAAGAAGAGGTCCGCGCCAAACCCGCGGCGAAATCCGTGCAGCCCGCCGATCCGGCGGCCGCGGAGGCCGTCGAGGCACGCGCCGCGACCAAGGGCGTGTCGACCGTCGGCCCGCGCAAGACCGACCGCGACCGTGATGATCGCGGCGGCGACCGTGGCAATGACAGCCGCAAGGGCAAGGGCGGCGACGAAGGCCGCCGCGCCGGCAAGCTCAGCCTGAGCGACATCGAGGGCGAAGGCGGGCGTCAGCGTTCGCTCGCCGCGATGAAGCGCAAGCAGGAAAAGGCCCGCCAGAAGGCGATGGGCTACGGCCAGAAGGCCGAAAAGCAGGCGCGCGACGTGCAGCTTCCGGAAACCATCGTGGTGTCGGAACTGGCGAACCGGATGAAGGAGCGGGTCGCCGACGTCATCAAGTCGCTGATGAAAATGGGCATGATGGTCACCGCGAACCAACCCGTTGACGCAGACACCGCCGAACTGGTGATCGAGGAATTCGGTCATCGCGCGGTGCGCGTTTCGGATTCCGACGTCGAACAGGTCATCGATCAGGTTCAGGACAGCGCCGAGAATCTTCAGCCGCGCCCGCCGATCATCACGATCATGGGCCACGTCGACCACGGCAAGACCTCGCTTCTGGATGCGATCCGGCATGCGAACGTGGTTTCGGGCGAGGCCGGCGGCATCACCCAGCATATCGGCGCCTATCAGGTGACGACGGAATCGGGGGCGGTGCTGACCTTCCTCGACACGCCCGGCCACGCGGCCTTCACCTCGATGCGGGCCCGTGGCGCGCAGGTGACGGATATCGTCGTTCTGGTCGTGGCGGCGGATGACGCGGTCATGCCCCAGACGATCGAGGCGATCAACCACGCCAAGGCCGCCAAGGTGCCGATGATCGTCGCCATCAACAAGATCGACAAGCCTTCCGCCAATGCACAGAAGGTCCGCACCGACCTGCTTCAGCATGAAGTCGTGGTCGAGGAAATGGGCGGCGACGTGCAGACCGTCGAGGTTTCGGCCAAGACCGGTCAGGGCCTCGACACGCTGCTCGAAGCGATCGCGCTGCAAGCCGAGATCCTCGAACTGCGCGCCAACCCGAACCGGGCGGCGCTCGGTGCGGTGATCGAGGCCAAGCTCGACGTGGGCCGCGGCCCGGTCGCCACCGTTCTGGTGCAGAACGGCACGCTGCGCAAAGGCGACATCTTCGTCGTCGGCGAGCAGTGGGGCAAGGTGCGCGCGCTGATCAACGACAAGGGCGAGCGCGTCGATGAAGCCGCGCCCTCGGTTCCGGTCGAGGTTCTGGGCATCGGCGGCACGCCGGAGGCCGGCGACGTCCTGAACGTCGTCGAAACCGAGGCGCAGGCCCGCGAGATCACCGCCTACCGCGAACATGCGGCCAAGGACAAACGCGCCGCTGCCGGTGCCGCGACGACGCTGGAACAGCTTATGGCCAAGGCCAAGGCCGATGAAAAGGTCGCCGAACTGCATCTCGTCGTGAAGGCGGACGTGCAGGGTTCGGCCGAAGCGATCGTTCAGGCGTTGGAAAAGATCGGCAACGACGAAGTGCGGGTGCGCGTCATCCATTACGGCGTCGGCGCGATCACCGAAAGCGACGTCGGTTTGGCAGAAGCGTCGGGCGCACCGGTTATCGGCTTCAACGTCCGCGCCAATGCCCCGGCACGCGCCTCGGCGCATCAGAAGGGGGTCGAGATCCGCTACTACTCGATCATCTACGATCTGGTGGATGACATCCGCGCGGCTGCCTCGGGTCTGCTCAAGAACGAAGTGCGCGAGAACTTCATCGGCTATGCCGAGATCAAGGAAGTCTTCAAGGTTTCCGGCGTCGGCAAGGTCGCGGGCTGTCTGGTCACCGAAGGCGTCGCCCGCCGCTCGGCCGGCGTGCGCCTGCTGCGCGACAACGTGGTGGTCCACGAAGGCACGCTGAAGACGCTGAAGCGCTTCAAGGACGAGGTCAAGGAAGTGCAGTCCGGTCAGGAATGCGGCATGGCCTTCGAGAACTACGACGACATCCGCCCCGGCGATGTCATCGAGATCTTCGAGCGTGAGGAAGTCGAACGCACGCTGTAAAGGCGTGCTTCAAACCGGGATCGGGCGGATGCCGATGGGTCGCAGGGGGCGCCGCCCCCTCTGCCCTTCGGGCATTCACCCCCGGGATATTTATGGAAGAATGAAGGGGATGCGGCTCTCTTCAAGGTACAGCGGATGCGGAAAGCGGGCTTCGGCCCGCTTTTTCCATGGTACCGGACGGCGCGACCGATCTCTCGCCCTTCTTGTCAGCACAATTCATGTATGCAACTGGTGGACATGAAGGGTGGGGTCATGACCGGAAACGCGAAGAAACTCGAAACGGTGGCAGTCGAACGCAAGCGCGGTTCGGGCGTCAAATATGTCTATGACGTGCTGCGCGACGAGATCCTGGACCTGACCCTGCCGCCCGGCAGCCCGATCGACGAGATCCAGCTGTCGGAACGGCTGAAGATGTCGCGCACCCCGATCCGCGAGGCGTTGGTGCGACTGGCGAGCGAGGGGCTCGTTTCCACCCTGCCGAACCGCTCGACCATCGTGTCGAACATCGATTTCCTGAACCTGCACACCTTCTTCGATGCGCTGACCCTGATGTATCGCGTTACCACGCGGCTGGCCGCCGAAAACCATGTTGCCGCCGATCTGATCGCCATCAAGGCGCATCAGGCGGCGTTCTCCAAGGCCGTCGCGGCGCAGGACGCGCTGGCGATGATCGCGACGAACCGCGACCTGCATGCCGCCATCGCCGAGGCGGGCCGCAACCCCTATTACACCAGCCTGTTCTGCCGCCTGCTAGACGAGGGACGCCGCCTTCTGCGCATCTATTACCAATCCTACGACGATCGCCTGCCGCATGAATATGTCGAGGAGCACAACCAGATGATCGCCGCGATCGAGGCGCGCGACATTGACCTGTGCGACCGACTGGGTCAGCAGCACGCCGATCAGATCGTGGCGCAGATCCAGAAGATGATCTCGCGTGACAGGCGCCACCCGATCGCCCTCTGATCCCCGTTTCTTCCGGCGAACGCCCGCGTCCCGTGTTTCATGCTGCAGGCGCGGCCCGGAAAATGATGTCGATTGCGCGGAAATTTTGTCGACAAGTAAAATACAAAAGATATTATGGACGCATGCCAACCGCAGCGCGGAGCCGCCCGATTCCGGCTGCCTGCCCGACACGAGGAGTTTCAGATGGATTCGACGATCTTCACCGGGACCATTCCTGCCCTGATGACGCCCTGCCGGGCGGACCGCACCCCGGATTACGATGCGCTGGTGCGCAAGGCCGAACAGATGATCGCTGCGGGCATGTCCGCCGTGGTCTATTGCGGCTCGATGGGGGACTGGCCGCTTTTGACCGATGCCGAGCGGATGGAAGGCGTCGAACGTCTGGCCAGGGCCGGGATCCCGGTGATCGTCGGCACCGGCGCCGTCAACACCCGGACCGCCGTGGCCCATGCCGCGCATGCCCGGAAGGTGGGGGCCAAGGGGCTGATGGTGATCCCGCGGGTGTTGTCGCGCGGTTCGGTCATCCCGGCGCAGAAGGACCATTTCAAGGCCATCCTGTCGGCGGCGCCCGACCTGCCGGCGGTGATCTACAACAGCCCCTATTACGGCTTCGCCACCCGCGCCGACCTGTTCTTTGCGCTGCGCGCCGAACATCCGAACCTGATCGGCTTCAAGGAATTCGGCGGCCCGGCCGACATGCGTTATGCGGCGGAAAACATCACCTCGCGCGATGATGACGTGACGCTGATGATCGGCGTCGATACCGCCGTCTTCCACGGCTTCGTCAACTGCGGCGCGGCGGGCGCGATCACCGGCATCGGCAACGTGCTGCCGAAAGAGGTGCTGCATCTGGTCCGCCTGTGCGAAGCCGCCGCCAGGGGCGACGCCGAGGCCCGCGCCCGCGCGCTGGAACTCGAATCCGCGCTGGCGGTGCTTTCCTCGTTCGACGAAGGCCCGGATCTGGTGCTGTTCTTCAAATACATGCTCGTGCTGAAGGGGGAGGCGGAATATGCGCTGCACTTCAACGAAACCGACGCGCTGACCGAAAGCCAGAAGGGCTACGTGACCCGTCAACTGGCGCTGTTCGAGACATGGTATGCCGACTGGAGCAAACTGCCCGGTGCGGTGCAGACATACGCCGCCTGATCCGGCGCGGGACGGCGCCGACGGCCGGAACCTTTCGCGTCGTGCCTCTGGCAGGGCGGAAAGTGGGCGCCGCCCCCTCTTTGCCTGTCGGCAAATTCACCCCCGGGATATTTGAGGAAAGACGATGGAGCAAAACGGATCTGCCGTCGTTTTTCCATAAATATCCCGGGGGAGTCGCCGGTACGGCGACGGGGGCAGCGCCCCCTTCTGCCGCGCCGGACATTTTGTATACTTATTGTGTTTTATATTGCGCGACAGATGCAGCAGCCACATAGTTGACCAAGGAACCAAAATCCAACAGCGGAGAAATTGCCAGGACATGACCTATATCGTCCTGCCGCTGGCCACGCGGGTCGCCCTGCCGTCATGGATCGGGCTCGCGATTGGCGTGATGAAGGATTCCGCGCCGGTCTACGTCGTGCAGGTGACGGAACTGCTGAAATCCACCCAGATCCTCATCACCCGCCTGCAGCAGCCGCTCTTCCTGCCGATGATCTGCGGCGCCTTCCACTTCATCATCTCCTTCCCCATCGCCCGTTTCGGTGGGTATCTCGAAAAACGGTGGTCCAATGATTGAGATCGAGAATGTCCGCAAATCCTTCGGCCAGCTCGAAGCGCTGAAAGGCATCGACCTGACCGTGCAGAACCTGAAGCATGTCGGGCTGGGCGACAAGCTGTCGGCCTGTCCTTCGCGCCTGTCGGGCGGGCAGCAGCAGCGCATGGCCATCGCCCGCGCCCTTGCCATGTCGCCCGAATACATGCTGTTCGACGAGGTGGCTTCGGCCCTCGATCCGCAACTGGTGGGCGAGGTGCTGGACACCCTCAAGATGCTGGCCGAGGAAGGCATGACGATGATCCGCGTGACCCATGAAATGGCCTTCGCCCGTGACGGGTCGGACCGGGTCGCCTTCTTCGACAAGGGGGTGATGGCCGAAATCGGCACGCCCGGGCCGATCTTTTCGGCCCCACAACACCCCGAAACGCGGAAATTCCTGGCGAGCGTGCGTTGATGCAAAACTCTGTCATCGTTGTTGGCGCAGGGGTCGTCGGGCTGTCGGCGGCGATCGCGGCGCAGGCGCGCGGGATGCGGGTCACCGTGATCGACCGCGAAGGCCCCGCCGCCGGGGCCTCGGCCGGGAATGCCGGGGCCTTCGCCTTCACCGACATCTTTCCGCTGGCCTCGCCGCGGATCTTCCTCAAGGCGCCGCGATGGCTGATGGACCCTTTGGGGCCCTTGTCGCTGCCGCCTGCCTATGCGCTGCGCATCCTGCCGTGGCTCCTGCGTTTCACCCGCGCCTGCGCGCCGGATCGCGTCGCGGCCTCGGTCGCCGCGCAGACGGCGATAATGGATCTGTCGAAGGCCGTGCTTGAGGGTTTCCTGACCGCCACCGGCACCCTGCCGATGCTGCGCAAGAACGGCAATCTTGAGGTCTATGAGGGCGAGGCGCAGTTCCGCAAATCCCTGCCGGGGTGGGAGGCGCGCGCCCGCCACGGGATCGCGTTCCGCCATCTCACGGCGGCGGAGATGCCCGAGGTGCAGCCCGGCCTCGCGCCCCGCTTCACCCATGGCACCTTCACCCCCGGCTGGTATTCCATCGCCGATCCGAAGCTCTATACCCTCGCGCTCGCCGATCATTTCCGCGCCCGCGGCGGGGTGATCGAACGGGGCGAGGTCATCGCCCTGCGCCCCTCGGACAGCGGGGTCGAGGTGCTGGCCGACCGCCCCTTCCGCGCCGACAAAGTGGTGATCGCGGCGGGCGCCTTTTCCCACCGGATCGCCCGCACCATCGGCGAGAAGATCCCCCTGGAGACCGAGCGCGGCTACAATACCACCCTGCCCCCTGACGCCTTCGACCTGCGCTGTCAGGTCACCTTCGGCGGTCATGGCTTCGTCGTCAGCAGCCTGTCCACGGGGCTGCGCGTCGGCGGCGCGGTCGAGCTTGGCGGGCTGAACCTGCCGCCGAACTTCAGACGGTCTGAGGCGATGCTGCGCAAGGCCGCCGCCTTCCTGCCGGGGCTGAGGACCACGGGCGGTGTGCAATGGATGGGGTTCCGCCCCTCGCTGCCCGACAGCCTTCCGGCGCTTGGCCCCTCCCGCGTCAGCCGCAACGTGATCCATGCCTTCGGCCACGGCCATCTGGGCCTGACGCAATCAGTGGGCACGGCGCGGATCGTGGCCGACCTGCTTGCGGGGGTGCGCCCCCCGATTGACATCACCCCCTTCTCTCCCCAACGCTTTTGATGCGGGCCTGCGCCCGCGGAGGTTCCGACAATGGCTGTGCATACTTTCAGCTGCATCGACGGCCACACCTGTGGCAATCCCGTCCGGCTGGTTTCAGGCGGCGGTCCGCGCCTCGAAGGCGCCAACATGATCGAGAAGCGCGCCCATTTCCTGCGCGACTTCGACTGGATCCGCACCGGCCTGATGTTCGAGCCGCGCGGCCATGACATGATGTCGGGCACCATCCTCTATCCGCCCACCCGGCCGGATTGCGAGGTGGCCGTGCTGTTCATCGAAACCTCGGGCTGCCTGCCGATGTGCGGCCACGGCACCATCGGCACCATCACCATGGGGATCGAGAACGGCCTCATCACCCCGCGCGAACCCGGCCGCCTGTCGATCGAGGTGCCGGCCGGCAAGGTCGACATCGACTACGTTCAGGACGGCCGCTTCGTCGAGGAGGTGCGGCTGACCAATGTCCCCTCCTTCCTGATGGCCGAGGGGCTGAGCTGCGTGGTCGAGGGGCTGGGCGAGATCGTCTTTGACGTGGCCTATGGCGGCAATTTCTACGCCATCGTCGAGGAACAGCCGAACTACCGCGACATGGCGGATTACACGGCGTCCGAGCTGATCGAATACGGCAACCGCCTGCGCGACGCGATCGCGGCGAAATACGAATTCGTTCATCCGCTCTATCCGGAAATCAACGGCGTCCATCATATCCAGTGGACCGGCAGGCCGACGCAGCCCGGCGCGCATGCCCGCAACGCCGTTCTGTATGGCGACAAGGCGATCGACCGCAGCCCCTGCGGCACCGGCACCTCGGCCCGGATCGCGCAGCTTGCGGCCAAGGGCAGGCTGAAGGTCGGCGATGAATTCTGGCATGAATCGATCATCGGCTCGATCTTCAAGGGACGGGTCGAGGCCGAAACCACCGTGGGCGACCGCGCGGCGATCATCCCCTCGGTCGCCGGCTGGGCGCGGCAGACCGGGATCAACACCATCATGATCGACGACCGCGACCCCTTCGCGCATGGCTTCGTGGTGAAATGACGCTCGCGCCCGCCGGCCGCTTCATCGTCACGGGCCCCGCCGAGGGGCGCGTTCTGGCGGCGGATCAGGGGCTGAGCTTCTGGGGCGGCGTCGATCCCGCCACGGCGCGCGTGATCGACGCGCATCACCCCTGGGCGGGCGAGGATATTCGCGGCCGGGTGCTGGTCATGCCGACCAGCCGCGGCTCCTGTTCCGGCTCGGGCGTGCTGCTGGATCTGGCGCTGAACGGGCGCGCGCCCGCTGCGCTGATCTTCCGCGAGGGCGAGGATGTGCTGACGCTTGGCGCGCTCGTCTCGGGGCTGCTGTTCGGGCGCGGGATCGCGGTGGTCCGGCTGAACGAGGCGGCCTTTGCCGCCGCGATGCGTGCGGACCGGCTGGAGGTCACGGAGGACGGGCTGCGGATCGGGGCGCTGTCCATCCCGCTGTCGCCGCTGCCCCGGTCCGATCTGGCGCTGTCCGACCACGACCGGGCGCTGCGCGACGGCGCGGGGGGCGAGGCCGCGCGCCTTGCCATGGAAATCCTGATCGCCATGGCGGCGCAGCAGGGCGCGCCCGAACTGATCGACGTGACGCAGGCGCATATCGACGGCTGCATCTACGCCAGCCCCGCGAACCTGAGTTTCGCCGAGATGATGCTGGCCAAGGGCGCGCGGGTCCGGGTGCCGACGACGATGAACGCGATTTCCGTCGATCACGCGCATTGGCGGGCGCAGGGCGTCGCGGCGGCGTTCGGCGCGGCCGCCGCCCGGCTCGCCGATGCCTATGTCGAGATGGGCGCCGCCCCCAGCTTCACCTGCGCACCCTACCTGCTGGACACCGCCCCCGGCGCGGACGAGGCGGTCGGCTGGGCGGAATCGAATGCGGTGATCTTCGCCAATTCGGTGCTGGGCGCGCGGACGGTCAAGCACCCGGATTTTCTGGACCTGTGCATCGCCATGACGGGGCGGGCGCCGCGGTCCGGGGTCTATCTGGCGGATCAGCGCCGGGCGGGCAAGGTGCTGCATGTCACCCCGCCCAAGGGCGCGGATGATGCCTTCTGGCCGATACTCGGCTATCTGGCCGGGCTGCACGCGCCCGATGTGGTGCCGCTGATCACGGGGCTTGAGGCCCTGCCCGCCAGCCGCGATGACCTCAAGGCGCTTTGCGCGGCCTTCGGCACCACCTCCGCCGCGCCGATGCTGCATGTCGCCGGCCACACGCCCGAGGCGCATCTGCCCCCGCTTCCGGGCGCGTCTCGGGTGGACCTGACCCGCGCCGATTTCGCGCAGGTCTGGCAGGACTTCAACCGGGCGCCCGAGACCATCGACCTCGTGGCCTTCGGCAGCCCGCATTTTTCCCTGACCGAATGCCGGGCGCTGGCCGGGCTGCTGACCGGGCGCCGCGCGGATCGGGTCGCGGTGATCGTCACGCTTAGTCGCGACGTGCTCCGGGCCGCGCGGGCCGAGGGGCTGCTGGACCGTTTCGCGACCTTCGGCATCCGCACCGTGCCGGACCTGTGCTGGTGCTCGATCTCGGAACCCGTGTTTCCGCCCTCCGCGCGGGTGCTGATGACCAATTCCGGCAAATATGCCCATTACGCCCCGGGGCTGAGTGGCCGCGCCGTCCGCTTCGGCAGCCTGCGCGCCTGCGTCGCGGCGGCGTGCACCGGCCTTGCCCCTTCCCTCCCCGACTGGCTGACCTGAGGTTCCCATGCGTTCCAGCAAGACCATCCATGTGATTTCCGCCCATGCCGAAGGCGAGGTCGGCGATGTGATCGTCGGCGGCGTCGCCCCGCCCCCCGGCGCGACGATCTGGGAACAGTCGCGCTGGATCGCCCGCGACGGCACGGCGCTTTCGGCGCGGATGGCGGTGCTGCACCGGCGCGGGCTGATGCGCGAGGGCGACAGGCTGACGGCCGTTTCGCTGATCGACTCGACCTTCACCGGCCGCATTCTGGGTGAGACGCAGATGGGCGGCCTTCCCGCGATCCTGCCCGAGATTTCGGGCCGCGGCTGGATCACCGGGACGCATCAGCACATGCTCGACCCCGCCGATCCCTGGCCCGGGGGATACCGGCTTTCGGACACATGGGGGCGCGCGTTAGGAGATCGCGGCGCAGGGGGCGCTGCCCCCTCGGGCCTTTGGCCCTCACCCCCGGGATATTTTTGGAAAGATGAATGGGAGGGGGCGCGCGGGCGGTTTCCGGGGCGCCTAACCGGGCATCCGGGGCAGAATGTCGCGATGCGGCACCGGGTCCGGCGCCTCCCCCGTCCATTTCGTTACATCGACCAGCGTCAACTGTCCGGCGCAGCCCTGACTGAGGATCGAGGCGCCGCGATCCGATGTCAGGATGTTCGGGTTGCCGTTCACGCAGATCGTCATCTCGCGGCTTTCGCCGGGGGGTGTCAGGCGGCGGGGCGCATACCACGCGCCGGTCGAGAGCTGGATCACCCGTTCGCGGACGCGGGGCGACAGCTCCAGCACGGCCAGTGCGCCGCCCCGGTCGTTGCGCAGCAGGATCGTATCGCCCCCGGCCAGCCCCAGCCGCAGGGCATCAGTGGGGTTCATCCGCGCCACCTCGCGCCCACGGCGCTTGGTCTGCATGCTGACCGCACCGAAGTCGAGCTGGCTGTGCAGCTTGCCCTGCGGCTGGTTCGCGACAAGCTGGAACGGGAAGCGGTCGGTCAGCGCGCCGCCCAGCCATTCCTCGGGCTCCATCCATACCGGATGGCCGGGCAGGCCCGCGCGGGCGATGCGGGGGCAGAAGATCTCGATCCGGCCGCTTTCGGTGGGCAGGGCGCTGCCTTCGGGGGCCGCGTGAAAGCGGTCCATGCGGGATGGCGTGTCGGACAGCGGCAGGGCGACCGGGCCGCCGCGCATGAAATCCGCGAAGTCGGGCGCGGGCAGACCCATGCGGGCCAGCGCCTCCCGCGTGCGCTGATAGATCCGTTCCTGCCAGCCGCGGGCGTCGAGCCCCTCGGTATATCCTTCACCGCAGCCCAGTCGGCGGGCGAGCGCGGCGAAGATGTCGTAATCGTCCCGCGCTTCGCCGAACGGCGGCGCGAGGCGCTGCATCGGGATCATCAGCGGGTCGTTGCCCGCCGCGCCGATGTCTTCGCGTTCGGCGGTCAGCGTCGCGGGGAAGATGATATCGGCATGGGCGGCCGTCGCCGTGCCCACGCTGTCATGCACGATGATCGTATCCGGCCGGGCAAAGGCCCGCGTCAGGCGCTGCAGGTCCTGATGGTGGTGGAACGGATTGCCGCCGGCCCAGTAGACAAGGCGGATATCGGCGTAATGGCGCGTTTCGCCCTTGTAGGTATAGGCCTTGCCGGGATGCAGCAGCAGCTCGGAAATCCGCGCGACGGGGATGAAGTCGGGCACGCGGTTGCGCCCCTGCGGCAGCCTTGGCAACGGCACGGCAAGCGGGCGGCGCCCGCGATCCCCCATCGACCCCAGCGAATAGGTGAAGCCCGCGCCCTTCAGCTTCCCCTGCCCCAGCATCGAGGCCAGCACCAGCGCCATCCAGATCGGCTGTTCGCCATTCTCGGCGCGTTGCAGGGAATAGGTCACGCTGACATGGGTGCGCCCCGCCGCCGCCTGCGCCGCCAGTTCCCGGATCGTCGCCGCCGGAATGCCCGTGATCGCCGCGGCCCATGACGGGGTCTTGGGGATGCCGTCGGTTTCGCCCTTCAGATAGGGCAGGAAGCGGTCATAGCCGCTGGTGTAGCGGGCCAGATAGTCGCGGTTGACCAGATCCTGCTCTTCCAGATGCCAGGCCATGCCCAGCATCAGCGCCACATCCGTGGCCGGGCGCGGCGCGATCCAGCGCGCGCCGGGCAGGTCGGGCAGATCGTCGGACAGCGGGCTGACGCAGACGAAGCGGCATCCGCGCCGGGCCGCGCGTTCCATCGCCGCGCGGGCGACATGCGCGCTGGCACCGCCGGGCGCCACCTGCATCGGCCTCAGGGGCAGGCCGCCGAAGGCCAGCACCATGTCCGAATGCTCTGCGATCTCGTCCCAATAGGGCGCATCCTTCGTCATCAGCGAGGCGGCGCCATAGACGATTTCCATCACCACCTCGCCCGCCGCCGAGGAATAGGTGTTCACCGAGGAGACATAGCCCCCGAAAACCGAATTCAGGAAGCGGTGCAGCAGCCCCTGCGCATGATGGAACCGCCCGGCCGAGGACCAACCATAGGACCCGCCAAAGACATGCGCGCCCGGCATCGGCCCCGTCTCGGGCAGAGCACCGGCGCCCAGACGCGCAAGCTCACCCGCCGCAAGATCCAGCGCCCGATCCCAGTCCATCTCGACATAGGTATCGCGGCCGCGCCTGTCGTCGGGGCCGGGGCCATCCGCAAGCCAGCCCCGCCGCACGAGCGGCCGGCCGAGCCGCGCAGGATGGTTCAGCGCCGTGGCAAGATTGTGGATGATCGGCGAGGGATCGGGATCGCTGTCGAGCGGCCGTATCTCCAGCCCCGCGCCCTGCGCGCGCGCCCGGAACGCCCCCCAATGGCTGCTGTGGAACCGGAAGGGCGCGTCATTCATCGCGCACCGCCCATCAGGGTCGCGTGACGGGCCCGCAAAGCTGCGACCTCTGATTCAACCTCTGGAGGAATATGCGACAGGATCCGGACCTCATTCCATTGTCAGCGACCGTTTATACATAAGAGCGCCTTCCAGAACCACCCCGGACGCTCCTTCTCCCCATCGTGTTTCCAGAAATATCCCGGGGGTGAGCGCGGAACGCGCGAGGGGGCTGGCCCCCTGCCTCCCTCTCCGCGCGCGCGAGGTTTCGGTTTGAACATATGCCATGCGGATGCCGGATCACCCCGCCGGCGACCAGCCCAGATCCGGGGCAACGGTTTCCGCCAGATCGGCCAGCAGCCGAATATTCTCGGCCAGGCCGAAGGCGGGCGGCAGGAACAGCACAAGCTCATCCGCCGCCGCAAGGCCCGGATCGCTGAAGATCGCCTCGCGCACCTGATCGGGCGTGCCGTGGAAGACCGGCGAGATCTGGCTGCCCGGCGGCTGGGTCGTGCGCGCGGTCGGCGCAAGCGCGCCCGCGGGGCGGGAGGCGGCGATGCCCTGGGTGCGGCGCTCATGGTCGTAGGCCGCATATTTCGCCCGCAGCTCATCGGTGGTGCCAACGAGGATCGAGGCCGCGACGGCGACGGGGGGCGGCTCGGTTCCCCATGTCTCGCGCCAGGTGGTGCGGTACGCCGCGATGCAGCGGGCCTGATAGGCGCCGAAGCTTTCCCCTTCGTCGTGGTCGTGCTGCACGGTGCCGGAGATCAGCCCGATGCCAAGCTCGGCCGCCTGTATCGCCGAGGCAAGGCTTGCCGACCCCTGCCGGATGCGGTTGCGCAATGTCGGGCTGTGCGGCGTCACGCGCAGTTCGGTGCCCTCGGGCGCGCCTTGGCCGGGGCCGTCGACGGTATAGAGCACCTCACCCGCGATGGCGGCAAGGAAGCGCGCCTGCCGGCGCTTCGCCTCGGTCCGCGCATCGGTATCGACGGCGCCGAACACCGCGTCGAAGGCCGCGTTGTTGCCGGTGGCGATCGCCAGTTCCAGACGCCCGCCGATCAGCAGATCGGTGGTGCCCGCTGCCTCGGCCAGCAGGATCGGGTCCTGATAGCGCATCGGGATGACCGCCGATCCCAGCGTGATCCGCCGCGTGTGCTGGCCCGCCGCGGCAAAGAACGGCAGAGGCGAAGACAGGTAGTGGTCGAAATGCCGCTGATAGGCCCAGCCGGACTGATAGCCAAGCTCCTCCGCCGCCCTGAACAATTCGATCCCGTCACGCAACCCCTGCGCCGGGCCGTCGGCATCGTTGAACGACACGCGGGTGTTGAAGCCAAGCCGCCGCTTGGGCCGGAACGACACGGGCGGGTTTTTCGCGGGAACGGTGATGGTCATGCGATCTGTTCCTTGAGGGGAAAGGCGTGCGGGTTGCGGTGGGTGCCGCCCTCGATCCCCGACGGGATCGATTTCAGCAGGGACCGGGTGTAGGGCTGCCGGGGATTGTCGAAGATCTCGCCCACCGTGCCGTGTTCGACGATGCGCCCGCGATGCATCACCGAAACCGTATGCGCGATCTGCCGCACCAGCGCGAGGTCATGCGACACGAAGACATAGGTCAGGCCGAGCTTCGCCTGCAGCGACAGCAGCACCTCGACGATATCGGCCTGCACGCTGACATCGAGGGCCGAGGTCGGCTCGTCCAGAACGATCACGTCGGGCTTCAGCACCAGCGCCCGGGCGATCGCCACGCGCTGCCGCTGTCCGCCCGAAAGCGCCGTGGGCCTGCGCGACAGGAACTGCTCGCCCAGACCGACGCTGGCCAGCGCCTCGCGGACCTGCTCGCCCCGCTCCTTGGGCGTTCCGATGCGGAAGCGGTCCAGCGGCTCGCGCACCAGATGTTCGACCTTCCATGTCGGGTCGAGCGAGGTGAACGGGTTCTGGTAGACCAACTGAAGATGCCGCCAGACCGCATGCAGCGCCTGTTGCGAACGGCCAGCCAGCGGCGTGCCCGCGACGGTGATATCCCCGTGGTCGGGCTGGTCGAGGCCCAGCAGCAGTCGGATCGTCGTGGTCTTGCCCGAGCCGGATTCCCCCACCAGCGCATGGGTGGTGCCGGCGGGAACGGCGAAGGACACATCGTCTACCGCCTTCAGCACCTTGCCGTCGACCGAAAAGGTCTTGGTCACGCCGCTGACGGCGATCTTCGCCTTTCCATCCGCCAGACGGGCAAAGCCCGGATCGCGCAGCGCGGCGTAACGGTCCGGGTTCAGCGCCGGGACATCGGCGCGCAGCTTGCGCGCATAGGCCGAGGAGGGCGCGGAGAACACCGCCGCCGTGCTGCCCGCCTCCTGCACCGACCCGCCCTTGAGCACCACCAGCGCATCGGTCCGCTCGGCAGCAACCGCGAGGTCATGAGTGATGAGCAGCAGGCTGATGTCCAGATCCTGCTGCAACCGCGACAGCAGTTCGAGGATGCGCTTCTGGATCGTCACATCCAGCGCCGAGGTGGGTTCATCCGCAACCAGCAGCGCCGGGCGCGGCAGCACCGCAAGGCCGATCAGCACCCGTTGCAGCATCCCGCCCGAGAGCTGATGCGGATAGGACTCATAGGCCCGCCCGGGATTGTCGAGCCCGACCTGCGCGAAGGTTTCAAGGATCAACTCCTTGCGGATGGCCTTGTCGGGTTCGTCGAGCAGGGCCGCCGCCTCCTGCGCCTGCGCGCCGATCGTGCGCACCGGATTGAGCGCATTGCCCGGATCCTGCGGCACGAAACCGATCCCGCGCCCGCGCAGCGGCCGGAAGCGGCGCTCCGGCAGGGCAAGGATTTCCTGCCCGTCAAAGGTGATCCGGCCGGTGGCCCGGGCGTTGCCGGGCAGCAGCCGCAGCACCGACCGGGCGATGGTCGATTTGCCGGAACCGGATTCGCCGATGAGCGCGAGGCTTTCGCCGCGGCCCAGTTCAAAGCCGACGCCGGTCACGACCTCTTGCGGGCCGTAGGAGACGGACAGATCCTCGACGCGCAGGAGGGGGCCGGCCCGGCGCGGGGCGGTCACGATGCGGGTGAGCGGGGGGGTCAGTTTGTCTTGCGAAGCCATCTGCTGATCCTGTTCACGGAAAGAACGGTCGCGATCGTGACGAAGGCGGGGGCATAGACCAGCCAGGGCCACTTGAGGTAATCCTTGCCGATCGAGATCAGCAGACCCCAGTCGGAAGCGGGCGGCGGATCGCCATAGCCGAGGAAGGCGAGGCTGGCGATCACCAGAATGGACAGGCCGAACCGCAGCACCGCCAGCGGCAGCACCGAGCGCGAGGCATTCGGCAGCACATGCCGCAACAGGATGTGCCAGCGCGATCCGCCGAGCAGGAACGACGCCTCGACAAAGGCCGCCTGCCGGGTCTTGATCACCTCGGACCGCATCACCCGGGCAAAGACGGCCACCGCCGAAACGCCGGTGGCGATCGCGGCATTGGTGGTGTTGAAGCCAAGCGCGGTGACGACGATCACCGCCAGCAGGAAGTTGGGGATCGCCAGCAGCACATCGACCAGCCGGGCGAGCACGACATCCACCCATCCGCCCAGAAACCCGGCCAGAAGGCCCATCAGACCGCCCACCACAAGGCCGATGACCACGGCGATGAAGGCGCTGGTGACCGAGGAAGCGGTGCCATAGACGACGCGGGCGTAAAGATCGCGCCCCAGATGGTCGGTGCCGAACCAATGCGCGGCGCTCGGGCCCAGCAGCTTGTCGGCGGGGACGCCGCTGGCGGGATTGTGGCTGGTGAAGAGGCCCGGCGCGACCGCCCATGCCAGCACCAGCGCGACGATCAGGAAGGACAGGAGGACGGCCGGGGGAAAGGTCTCGGACCAGCGTGCCGTCCTGATGCGCGCGGCAAGGGGATTGAGGGAGAATGTCATTCGGTCACCACACGCGAAGGAATGTTGGCTGAACCCTCGTCCGCGGTGGTCGGACGCCGAACCGCGCCCACCAGCTTCACCCGCGGATCGAGCAGCGGATAGACGAGATCGGCGATCAGGTTGACCACCACGAAGACCACCGCCGCGAGCGAGACGATCGCCTGAAGCACCGGCAGATCCTGCGTCGAGACGGAGCGCTGCACCAGACTGCCGATGCCGGTGCGGCCGAAGACCGTCTCGGTGATGAGCGCATTGCCCAGAACCTCGCCCACCATCAGCGCGATGACGGTGACGACCGGCAGCGACGAGGGCTTCAGAAGGTGGAGGAAGAACAGCCGCACCTGCCGCAATCCGCGCGCGCGGGCGACGGCAGCGTATTCCTGCCGGGATTCGTTGTCGAGGTTGGCGACAAGCACCTCGGCGATCTGCGCGGAGATCGGGGTGGCCAGCGTCACGGAGGCGAAGAACGTCGCCCAGAAGCTGTTCGGGTCGATCACCCGGAACAGGCCGAACTGAAAGCCGAAGATATGGATCAGCAGCAGGCCGATCACGAAATTCGGCACCGACAGGAACAGCGACGGAATCCCCCGCACGATCCCCTGCCCGTATTTTCTGGGCAGGGCCTGACTGCCGTAACCGATCAGCCCCGCGATGATCAGCGAAAAGGCCAGCGTCATCGAGGCGAGGATCAGCGTCGAGGGTAGAACCTCGGCGATCATGGTCGCCACCGGCCGGCCGGAGCGCATCGACAGCCCCAGATCGCCGGTCACGAAGCCCGAGAGCGCGTCCCACAGCTGCACCGGGATCGGCCGGTCCAGCCCCTGCGCGGCGATGATCGCCTGTATCTCCTCCTCGGAGAAGCCGTTCTGCGGGTTGCGCAGGACGTTGGTGACCGGATCGCCCGGCAGGATGCTGACGACGATGAAGGTGAAGACATAGGTCAGCAGGATGACCACGACAGCCTGAACGATACGTTTCGCGGCATAGACCAGATAGGCATTTCTCATCCCGGTCACCCCCTTGCGTTACTTGCTTTTTCTGGCGGTGTAGTAGCTGGCGTAGGCGACGCCGTTGTAGACCTCGCCCTTCAGCTCCGGCGCCTGCACGTAGATGCGCTGGACGATCTGCGTGCGCGGGATGAAATAGCCCTGATCGAGGACATAGGCCTGCAGCTCGTCCAGCAGCGGATCGCGGATCTCCACGGAACCGGCGCTGGCGATTTTGTCGCGCAGATCGTTCAGCTTGGCGTCGCTCTCACCCAGACCGAACCAGTTCTCGCCCTTGTTGGCATCGGTGAGGATGCTGGCCACGGTGCCCGCGTCGATGAAGCTGCGCGTCACCTCATAGGCCGGAACGGTGGGGCTGGCGTAACGGACCTTTTCGCCGAAGGTCACCACGTCGAAGGCGCGGATGACGACCTTCCAGCCGATCTTGCCAAGCTGCTGGGCGATCAGTTCGTCGACCGACTTCGAGGTGGCCAGATAGGGGTTGGAATGCACGATCAGCGTCAGTTGGGTGCCGTCCTTGGCGCGGATGCCGTCGGCCCCCTTGACCCAGCCCGCCTCGTCCAGAAGCTTCTCGGCCCTGTCGGGATCATAGGCCAGCAGGTCGCCGTGATCGGTCGCGCCGGGCACGTTGCTCTGGATGAACGAGGTCGCCAGCAGCCAGTCGGGCGTGTAGACGGTGTCGATGATCTCCTGCCGGTCGATGCCGGCCTGAAGCGCCTGCCGGACCTTCACATCGTCGAACGGCGCGACCTGCGTGTTGATCGCCCAGCCGTTCACGAAGCCCAGATAGCGCGGCGTGGCGACGGTGAAGCCCTCTTCGCCAAGCGATTCCAGTTCCTGGGGCGAGGCGTTGTAGGCCACGTCCGCCTGACCCGACTGGACCGAGGCGACCCGCAGCGACGGCTCGGGCACCAGCTTGTAGGTGATGGAATCGAGGAAGGCCGGCCCCGTGTGGCCCACCGCGGGCGGACCCCAGTTGTAATCCGCGCGCTTGACCAGCCGGACGAAATCGCCCTCTTTCCACGCCTCGACCAGATAGGGGCCGCTGCCCGCGGTCTTGCCGAGATCCGCCTGATCCGAGGCGGGCTGCGCGATGCTGTTGGGCGAAATGAGGATCGACCCGTGATAGCCGAGCGTCGGAATGAAGCCGAGCGTCGGCGCCTTGAAGTAGACCTTCACGGTCGCCGCATCCACCGCCTCGGCCCGGTCATAGGTCTTGGGGAACAGGCCGATCGGGTTGATGCCCTCGCCCGTGCGGCCGGCATACCAGATGTCGAGATTGGCGATGACCGCCGCCGCATCCAGCGGCGCCCCGTCGGAAAAGGTCACGCCGCTCTTGAGGTGGAGCGTGAATTCGGTCGCGTCGTCGTTCTGTTCCCAGCTTTCGGCAAGCCACGGGCTCGCCTTGCCTTCGGCATCGACATAGACGAGCTTGTCGGTCACATGGCCCCAGATATGGCCCTGAAAGCTGGAAATCGCGCTGTTGTTCGGGATCCAGGTATCCCCCAGCGAGTCGATGAGGAAGACGATGTCCCCCCCGTCCTCTTCGCTGGCCTGCGCGTGACCGGCCGTCATCCCGAGCGTGGTGAAGGTCAGGGCCGCCGAGGCGACCAGCAGGCGGCGCCGGGAAAGGGTGACCTTGGAAAAGAGTTCAGCCATGAGGAAATCCTGTCAGTTCAAGTTGTATCGCGCATCGGCCGCAGCGAAGCTTTTGCCGATACGGGGGGGTTCGGGTGGCAGGGTGCGCAACATCATGCGCCCGCCGCGATGTGCGGACACCTCGGGCCGGGCGGATGCGCGGTCCCTGTGGCATCATCGTCTTTGATGGACCCGGACGGGCGCCGGGCGGGCGGGACGGAGCAGCCCTTCAGGGCTGCGATGTCGTACAGGTCTGGATCAGGTCGACCGTCATGTGTTCATCCTGTGCTGCCGCGGCATGTTACCCCGGGCGTGTCGTGACCCGCCCCGGAGGAGGGGAGATAACTTGCCTACTTTGGTAGAAGGACTGGTCATTCTTGTCTATTCTGTTGCGGAGCGATTATCGGAAACCATCTTCCGTATCCGTCTCTGCAAAGAGCATATTTCGGCACCCGTCGGCCCAAACGGGGGCTAGGCGGGATTTTCCCGATGTTTTCGACAGGGACTCACGTCAGGTCCGGTTCGCCGCCGGGCGTGCGAAACCCGGCGGCAGGCCGGCTGCGCGGAAGACCTTCATCCGCGACGATATCGGGCCACGGCCTTTGTCGGGCCGGGCTTTCATCGTGGGCCGACAATTCTGTGTGTTGATCTGCATTGCGGCCAGTCCCCAGGCGGTCATTTCGGCGACGAGGCCGCGGCTTGCGCGGTCGAAGGCCTCGACGATATCCTCCGTGCGGGTGGTCGGGCTCGTG
>NZ_SAUZ01000018.1 GCF_004022215.1 Paenirhodobacter populi | reverse complement strand
CGAAGCCGTGTAGAGGCCAAAATGCACTGCGTGAAACTGCTGGGCCAGCGCCTGTCCGCCCGAGACTTCGACCGTCAGGTCGCGGAGTTCCAAGTCCGAGTTGCCGTCCTGAACGGCTTCACCGCGCTCGGAATCCCCGTAACGGAACCCAAGGCATAAGTCCGTTCGCGGAAAGGCAAGCCTCGGACTTCAGCTGATTTGTGCAACAGAGCCCTCTTAGAGCCGTTCGTTCCATATATCCTAGGAATAAGAGGTGCTAAATGCAAACATCTTTGCGATGGCAGCTTGGTTTCGCGCCGCACTCAGCGCGAGGCTCTGATCAAGAATCCGAGCATCGTTTGGCTTTCTGCAACAAGGGCTGCCAGAAACGACTAGTCTCGCCTCGGTAGCGGTGACGAAAATATCACTTGACAGGGGTGTGCATGGAAACGGCCAAAGTGTGCATTCTTATGCCTCGTTGGCAATGCCGATACGGCATAAGGCTGCACACCCCCCCCGCAAAATGCCCGATTCTTTGGCGGATATTTTCTTTCAAAAACAGCGCTTTACGGCGCGGATCCAGGGGCCGGAACCAAAAGCATGCACACCCACGGCATAAGCATGCACACTATGACCAGGAGGGGCGGCTATGCGGGACAAAGCGGTCAGTCAGGTCTATGTCTTTAAGACGATGAGCAACACGACGGAGGCCGGGATGCCGTTTCTGATTATCGCAGAAGATCACGAAGGCAAGGAGATCGAGCGCGAAGCCGTTAGAGAGGCGCATCGTGCGCACCTTGCTTCGGCTGGAAAAAAGCTCCTCGCATCTGGTGCGATCCTTGGAGGTGATGGAAAAACAATTACGGGTGGAGCCAGCCTACTGGACACCGAGGATGAAGAGGAGGCGAGAAGGTTCGAGCGGGACGATCCTTACGCTCAGGCTGGCATCCGCGCGAAGGTCACTATTCTTCCTTGGCGTCTGCACTGGTGGTGCGGCCAGTTCAGCGCCGAAGGCTTCCAAAGCTATTAGGGATACCACCGTCAGCTAAGGGCTCTTCATGTCGATCCCGCCGACCTGACCGCACCCTCGCGCTGGAGCGGGCCAGCGGTGGTCACTCTGCGGAACAAAGCTGCCGGTCAGCGAGCTTTCAGCAGATACGCCTTCAGCCCATCTGGGTAGAGGCGGGGTTGATCCGGCTGATCTAGTGCGTCGAGTGAAAACCATTCCGCGAAGCATTGGGCGCCACTATCCTCGTGGAACTCGATACGAGTTTCGTTGACGAAATCGGTATCTGCAAATTTCACATCGAAGATCGCGAGCACTTCATGCCCAAGGCTACCTTCATGGGTATAAATATTCTCCATGAAAACAGGTGACCCGACGATCTCGATGGCAACGCCCAGCTCTTCGCAAAACTCACGAATGACAGCCGCCTCTGCCGTTTCGCCAAATTCAACCGTGCCCCCCAGAGGGCGAACCCCCTTCACCCGTCCGGCATCATCCAAAACTTCGGCCGCAAGAAGGCGACCTTCTCTCCAGTGAAGGCCAAGGGCTTTGAAACGAATTCTGGATGCGGGGCGCCAAGTAGTCATCATGGTAAGCTATTGTTTGGCGCCACCATCCGCAATGGACTCAAAGCGATGTTCGGCGACCAGGTGGCAAGGCACCTAAGGACGGTTTGCGCAGCCCTGATTCCGATCTCGAAGATTTCACTTGACAGGGGTGTGCATGAAAACGGCCAAAGTGTGCATTCTTATGCCTCGTTGGCACAAAATGCAGGGGTTTGGTAGGCCCGGAGGGCCGATCGACATGCCAAAAATATTCATGATTTCAAGCGCCGAGTGTCCCACGAAACGGTCATTTGCGCGTCAATGGAATCAATGAGTTAGGTTAGTGGTGTCCCATGCCTACCAGTCCATCCCCGACAGCAGGGACATGGCAACGGCGGCCAGTTCGTCTCGGTCCACACCGTCGGTGTAGATCTGTGATGTCTTGGGGCTGGCGTGCCCATGTACTGCCATGATCTGATACTGGCTCGCACCTTCGAGGGCGAGTAGTTCGCCGGCAGCCTTTCGTATTCCGTGCGATGATCGGGTGGCCTTCCCGTCGTCATCGACGAACCCCGCAGAGATCACCCAGGACCGAAATCTGTTGTCAAAAGCTGTCGACGACGCAAACGGTCTGCCGTGAGCTGTCAGAAGATAGGTCTTGCCGACGATCGTTGATGCCCGGGTCGCTGCAAAGAGCGGCGGGAGCATCGGAATCCTGACGCGCTTTGCGCCCTTCTTGACCGGCTGAAAATCCAGCCACGTCACACCCTTTCGCTGGATCTCATTCCCCCTGCCGAGCAGCACCACATCACTGATCCGGCAGGCCGTGAACATGAACAGGGTGAGCGCGAGATGCGCCATCGTTCCAGGCGGATGCTTTTCACGGTATTGCTTCAGATCGGCAACAGTCCATGCCGTTGCGCCTTTGCCATCGCGATTGAGCTTGGCGATTCCGGTTGCTGGGTTGGCTGACACGTGCCCGCGATCACAGCCCCAAGAGTACATCGCGCGCACGGCTTTGATGAAGTTGTCCGCAGCCCCCGGCGTTGCCGTCTTCTTATCCCGGAGCTTCACAAGCTCACATTGTGGCATCAATGCTTTGTATTCGCCGACTTCCGCCCGAAGCCAGTCAAGGAACACGCCGCGCTGATGCTGCGTCGCCTCTGCCATGGCGCCATCCTTAACCATGCCATCCATGGCGGCGGCATATAGTTCCACGAGCCATCCGACCGAACCGCGGATGCTCGATGCTTTGGTTTCTTCGGGCGCGGGCAACTGGATGCCCTTTCGGGCGGCATAATAGTACTCGCGAAACTGCGGATGGTCCGGGGCTACGGTCAGCGTCACCCGCTGGCGCTTATCGCCTTCTACCCTGACACGCCACCGGACCGCGCCTGATGGCATGGGTTCGCGGAGTAGTCCGGGATAGTCTATGCGCATAACATCACCCGGCAGAGGGCCAATCTTTCGGTCCAACGTTATCCTCCGGTTCCTTTTGCTCGGCAAGTGGGCTGGTGATCAGCCGAAATCGGTCAGGTTCGACGACAACCTCAAGGATCGAAAGCCCGGCGGCCCGGGCAACTTTCATGGCGCGGTCGAGATCTGATCTCGTAACAGAGCGCGGCCTACCCATCGTCCCGGCCCTCCTGTATCGGCGCGGCGCGGGGGCGCAGGAAACCGCACAGGCACGCAACTGCAAGATCCACGGCTATCATCGCCGGAAGCATGAACACGCCGAAATAGACCGCGCCCTTAATCACCCAAAATGGAACCGCATCAGTGAACACCGTTGCGCCAACCGTCATCCACGAGAGCCAAGCCCCGCATCCGTACGTTATTATGCTGGACTTGGCATGTCGGTGGAAATCGGACCGAACCCCCATCACCGCGCCCCCTCTGCCTGATTGCTGTCCCGGTAGGCGCGGAGAGCCTCGGACAGGTCAGCCAGCTTGTCGTTCAGATCGGCGGAAAGGTAGGCTGGCTCAAAGGCGTCATGCGCTTCGATGGCCCGCGCCGCTGCGATCAGCGCATCGGTATGGGCGCAGTGCTCCGCCAGTTCGCGTTCGGCTTTCTCGGCGCGGTGATCCGCCCAATTACGCTCGGCGACTACCTTATCGAAGGCATCTCGCAGGTCGTTGTAGTCGCGAGCCGACCTCTCGATTTCCGCCTGCATCATCGCCTCTGGGGTCATCTGGGTGTTGAGGTCGGTCATGGCATTAGCTCCGAAATTTTCGCGAATAGCGCCCCGACGAAGGCGAACAAACCGGAAAAAAACGCCGTGGCCCCTCGCTGAGCTTCGGCCCATTCTCCGGGGTTCAGATTCCAAAGGACAAACGCGCTGCCGAGATATGCGATAATCGCACCGGCCAAGGCGCCGATGATCGGCTTCATCACACGTCCTCCTTATCTGCGTTCGGGAGGGCGGGAGCGGGAGGCGAAAAGTCGGTCCATCCAATCACCGTTCCTTGACCATCGGTGAAGCAGTCTTGCGACCAATTCCAGCCCACCAGATGCCACTCGTCCTCGCCGGTATCATCGAGACAGTTGAAGCCGATGGTTGCGGCAATCTCAGCGTCATCGAGCGGGGCGGCCCCGTCCGTATAGTCGACCAGCAGGAATACCATTCGGCCATCCTTCGGTGCGGTATCGATCGGCATCCATCCCTGCGGCGATGCGGCTGCGGGCGTGGAGAGGGCGGCGCGTGCGATCGCCTCTGAATCCTGATGGTCCCATACCGGATCGGGGCAATCGCATTGCAAGACGCCACCATTCGGCCCGACAGCCCGCGCTCCGCAGCAGCCGCAGACGCCGCGACCATCGGCAATGACGACCAGCGCCTCCCGCATCGCCTCCACCTGCGCGCGCAGGGCGGCGACCTCGGCGCGGAGAGTGTCGGCATCTGCCATCGCCGCACGGTGTTCCCGCCGGGTGGTGCGCAGGGCCTCTTCAAGCGGCGCGATCTCCTCGACCTCGGCGCGCAAAGCGTCACGCTCGGTGGCGGTCTTCTTGTGATCCGCCTGCTCAGCCTGCATCGCCTCGAACAGCTGGTTGTAGGTGTGCTTGAGCGTGTCGATAGATGCGCGCGATACGTCTTCACTGATTGTCAGGCGCTCGACTTCCGCCCTCAGCCCGTCCACCTCCGCCTTGTCCTGCCCTGCGGTGGGGAGGGCGCGGATAGCGTCGCAGGCGGCTTCCAGCGTCACGGTGCCGTAAGGCATGCCGGCGATGTGGGCCATCCCACTACGCTCAGCGCATACGGCAAGGATCGCCGCCTTCCGCGACACTAGATCGTCTGGTCGCTCCTCCGGCTGATGCGGGTAGACCATCTGCAAGGCCACCGGATCCGCGTCGGCCTCAACCATTGGGGCTTTGTCGCGCTCCCGTTGCCCTTTCGCGCAGGGACAGTCGTGATCCACGCAGGTGTTCAGGCCGTCCGGAGAGTGACCGCAGGTGTCCGGGGTCGGGTAGGTTCTCTCTACCTTCCCATATCGATTGCTACCCATGCGCTCGGTCACACGATTCATGTCATCTTCTACGGTCACGCTGACCTCCTGATCTGATCAAGGGCGTAGCTGCCCCACTGGTCGGCGCAGGCCTCGGCCACGCCCTGAAATGTTCGGCTGCGGAACTTCCACCGATCCGGACCGGGCGGCGCGCGGTGGACCGCCGACCAGGCTTTGTGTGCCTCTGGGTCTTCCTTGGCGCGCGGCGGGATCAGTCGGTTCGTCGGGGCCAGCTTCGGCAGGCCGCGCAGGTAGAAGCCCGTCGCCTTGAATGCAGGCTCACCGAACCACCACGGCTGCACGATCTGCGGCGCCGGAAGACTGGCCGGCATCCGCTCCCGGGCGTGGCGATGCATCACCGGGTTTTCGACAGCAACGCGCTGCACCGGGGCATCCCAGCAGGCGGTGAACAGGGATACGCCGTCCTCCAGCTCTCGCCACATATCGTCCATGCTCCGGCCTCGTGGCGGCTGGTGCAGCCAGCGGACGCCGGAATTGCACAGGCGGGTGCAGGGCGGATGCGCGACGACGAGCAAGTCCCAGCCATCATCAAGATGGTCGCGCACATCGCCAGTGATGTGCCTGTTGCTGCCATCCTCGGCCGGCAGGAGGTCACAGGACCATGCGTCATGCCCGCGGGCGGCAAAGGCACGACGCATCACGCCGGACTGTTCGCAGCCAATCAGGACGCGGAGGGTCATGGATTATCCCTCCGGATCAGGGAGACGAGCGCGCCGAACAGCGCGGCGGTGAAGGCGAGGCCGAAGAGAAGGGCGGTTGTCATCGATCCCCCCTCACACGCGCATCGGCATCAGGATGAAGAGGGCGTCGGGATCCTCGCCGTAGATGCGGAACGGATCGCCTGCGCGCTGCCCGCGCAGCGAAAACACCGGCGTCACCCGCACCTGATCCCGCAGGTAGGAGAGATCGAGGCCGAAGGGCTCCACCGCGCCCGGGTCGGACGCTGAGATGGACGCAGGGAGGGATACCTCGCCGTCGTGCCGGCCCGCCGAGATCCGCCCGGCCTTCGGATCGAACTTCGCGGCGATGCGCACGTTCTTCACGCCATCGAGGCCGGTGGCCGCCCGGGTCAGGCGCTGGAGGATGTCACGCGAGAGCGTTGCCGCAATACGATCGGACGGTTCCGGGATGACGCGCGAGTAATCTGGATATTTGCCATCGATCGTCTTCGCCATGACCTCGACCGCGCCGGTGGCGATTCTGATCTTGTGCCGCTGCACGGTGATGGTGACCGGCTCGTTGCCGCCCTTGCCGAGGAGAGGCTTCATCTTGGCAATCAGGGTGCGCGGCACGATGACGCCCCGCTGATCATGGCTGGACAGGTCCACGGAATCGGTGCTGTCGATGCAGGCGAGGCGATGACCATCCGTCGCCACGGCGCGCAGCGTGTCCCCGCCCGGCTTCTGATGCAGGAAGATGCCTTGGAGGTAATAGCGCGTCTCTTCGCGGCTGATGCAGTGCTCGCACAGCCGGATCATGCGCAACAGGCCGTCCTGCATCATGGTCCAGGTAGCGGCCGGACTGTCGTCAAAGCCGAACTGCTTCGGGAAATCCGCGGTCTGGATCAGCTCGTGGGCGCGCAGCACCAGATCGCCGTCGCGCAGCACAACCATGTCCGGGCCTTTCTCGGCCTGCTGGACCTCGATCGTCACCGGACCGGTCGCCGCCGCCGCGAAGGCCGAAAGCATCCTGCCGCTGATCAGCACCGTGCCCTCGCCCGCGGTGTTCGCCTCGACCAGCGTCGTGAAATAGCTGTCCAGATCGGTCGCGCACAGGGTGACGGTGCCCTTCGACACCCCGAGGTGCGCATATCCGAGGACCGGGATGGTGTTGCGTCTTTCGATGACCGACGACGCAATCCGCGCCGCGCGCCGAAATTCGGCAAGCTCGATGGTGGCGCTGAGGCGGATTGCCGACGCGGTGCCGGTGATGGGTTGGTGCATGGTCATCCTTCGATCCTTTCAATCGGCATGATGCACTTGACCGGGTCGCAGTAAGGACTGGCGGCGCGCGCTGCTTCGGCTGTGGCCTTTGGCAGGACATGGGCGGCAATCAGTGCCAGCGCCGCCGTCAGCACGGCGAGGTAGATCGCGGATCTCACGCGGATCATCGGTTCCGAGTGCGGCGCGGGAGGCTCTTCCGGGAAGATCGGCAAGGGGGCCGACCCGTGGATTTCTTCGCCATCGGCACGCCGGAAGGCGTCCACGTCGGTAGGGCGCAGGATTTTGCGAAGGTTGCGTGCGATCATCTGATCGCGATCATCACCGCGGGCCAGCACGTCGCAGCACGCTGCCATTTCGGCAGCGGTCAGCGGAGCCGGGCCATAAACGGCCTGGCGGGCCATGGCTAGGGCCGTGACCCGCGTCGGGATATGGGTGACGGTGGCAGTCATTGGTCCATGCCCTCGGCCAGAGTGCGGATTGCGCGATCAAGAGCGTCACGGATCTTGCGGAAAAACTGGGTCATTTCTTCTTCCGTGCGATGGCGGCTATGCCGCAGACGGCAATGAGGCAGGCCGCGAAAGGACCGACCCCGGGAGGCAGATCCACAGACGGCAGCGCCGGGGAAGCAGGGGCGGCGGTGGCCGGAGAACCATTTCCGCGTCCCGATCCGCCGGTGATGTAGGCAGGCGTCAGGCTGTCGATGAATTCGACCAGTTCACGGGCGTTGCGCTCCTGAACCATCGCCAGATAGGTGTCGCTCGGCTCACCGCGCGGGCCGATACCGTTCGCAGACAGGGGCGGCAGGTCGAAGCACTGGTAGATCGGGGTATCGGCGCCGCCCGTCGCGGCATGTGCACAGGTGGCCAGCGCCGAGACAAGAACGACGCCTCCGACCAGTCCTGGGATGATCCACCATCCGGGAAGGAATCGTCGGCCGCTCATGCTGCACCGCCTTCGGTCCAGTGGTGCAAGTCCTCGACCGTGCAGTGGTGGTCACGCGCGACGGCACGGTAGATCGGGTCTCGGTCTTCCGGGAACAGCCGGCCAAACGGCGTGTGGCGGCGCGCCTGTTTCAGGCGGATGTGAAGTTCGGTGACGGCGGCGGTGGGATTCGGGTTTTCCATGATACTCCCTCGACTTTTCGGGATGCCGTCCGCTGCTGACGCAGGCGGCTGCCGGAAATGTCAGGTGTTGGTTGGCGGGCAGGCGACAGCCGAAGTCAGCCCGCCCGCACCGGGCGACATGCCCGGATCTCTCTGTGCGCCCCGGCGGCATCGGGTATCGTGAGTGGTGGCGCCGCCGGGGCAGGGTGGAAATCGTCAGGCCATGCCGAGGGCGAATTTGTAGAGGTCGAGGATCGCCTCTTCCTCGGCGAGGTCATCCTTGTCCCGCTTGCGGATGGCGATGATCTTCCGGATCACCTTGGTGTCGTAGAAGCGGCCCTTGGCCTCGGCCATCACCTCTTTCTGCTGCTCGACGATGTCCTTTTTCTCGGCCTCAAGCTGCTCGAATTGCTCGATGAACTGGCGCAGCTCGTCGGCGGCAACGCTGTAGGCTGCGTCGTTGTGCTTCTGAAAATCGGGATCCTTCTTCATCGGCGGCTTGCCGTGCTGACGGTCCAGCTCTTCAGCCGCTTTCCGCATCTGATCGAGCGTGGTCGTGACATCGGTGCCGCCGGCAGAGATCGTGATGCTGGGGTTCTCATCCCTCACCGACACCACGGGCAGGACATCGCGCTTGCCGACGTGGTTGGCGGCACTGATGATGCCGGCCTGCTCCATCCGTTCGATGATGCGCGCCGCCTTGTTGTAGCCGATGCCGAACTGCTTCTGCAGAAAGGTGGTCGACGCCCGATCGGTTTCGCGGACGATCTTCACCGCGCGCGCGTACAGGTCGCCATCCTGATCCGGATCTTCGGTGATGTTGGTCATCGCGTTCATGGGTTCCTCTTTTGGCTTTCGGGCACCGGGTCAAAACCGTTTGACCGTCTGGCGCTTGGGATCTGGGCGGCTGGCCGGTCCGCCCCTCACCGAAACGTCAGGCCGCGAGAGGAACGCCTTCGACCGAGTTGCGGCAGGCGAAGTCGATGCAGCGAAGCTCAAGCCATTCCTTGAAAGCGGCGTGGTCTTCTTTGCTGGTGACATGCAGGCTGATGCCGCGGGGGACCTTGAATTCGAGCCACCGCGCGCGGTTCCAATCCTGGTATTCGAGGCCATGTCCGTCGCGCTCGAAGATGTGCTTTGACCGGCGATATCCGCGCTCAATCATGAAGGCTGCGAAGTAGGGTTGGACGACCTCGCCATCTGCATCGTGGAAATTGTCGAGCAATGGTCTCTCCATCTTCTAAGGTTTCCGTGATCGGCCCGGGTGGGTTTCAGCGGCGGGAATGGAGAAATCAGTAATCCAGATAAAATGGACTGTAAACAGAAAAATCCATAATAACTGGATTAGTCTTGTGACTGAGTTGTGCGATGTGCCAGAATCACCCGGCCAGCAGAGGGCTGGTGGACAGCAAAAAGCCCGCGCAAGGCGGGCTTGGGGAGAAGTGTCAGGTGGAAGACATCAGAAGGCTAGGCATCCGACGGTGGCTTTGGAAGTTTGCTTTGGAAATGGCCCTGATCGGTGCGCACGGCTTCGCGTCCGGGGCGGCTCTCGGCCTTCTATTTGTGGCGGCTGTTGGCGTTTTCAGCGGCGACGGCGAAGATGGACGCAAGAAGGAATACGACAACCACAGCAAAGCCTGCGCCGGAGATCCAGATGAGAGGGTCTCTCCAGATGCCATCCGTCTTCAGTGGTGTGGCACTATCTGGCAGCCAGTACCTGCGTATAACGGCGAGCGCAATAAGAGCGAACGACCACCATGCGCAGAACTTAACTGATGCCTTCATGGCATCTATTACTGCCAAACATGCTCTTGGAGCGGTGATCGATGCGTTGAGGACGGCGCCGCCGATCATAGCATATACAGCGATGATGGCCGCCGCAAAGAAATCTAGTGGTTCCAATATCTTGCCTTATAAAGTTGATTTGACCAGTCGGTGTTTGCCTTCACCCGTCCGCCAGCTTCGCCGCGATCCGGTCGAGGATCTGGGCGGCGATGTGGTCTTCCTGATCCTCGCGCGATCCGGCGGCGATGCGCAGGTATCCGGCCATGTCCTCGGGCGTCTTCACCACATCCCGCCAGCGCTGGTCGGACACGATCATGAACAGCAGTCCGAACATGATCTCGTTGGCCGTCTCGGACTGATCGAGGCGGCGCTCCAGTTCGTCGAGGCGTTCTTCGGGGGTCATGGCACTATCCAGCTTCTCCACAAGAAGGTGCAGGCAATAACTCGCGTTATGGTTGCCGAATCAGAAAATGTTCCTACTATGTTCTACTGTGGCGTGCGGGGGTGCGAATGAGGACTAGGTTGCTGTTTGTGATTGCGCTTGTCGCTGCGAAGTGCGGCTTCGACCTGAACGCTCTTTTTGATCCCATTCATTACTGGCGACTTCGAGAGCGGGGAAAAGGCGCTCCTGAACATCACCTGGGAGCTGTGCGTAAAGGCCCGCCATCATGAAGTTGAAGTCGATTCTATGCTCCCGGTAGAGATACTGCATGATCTCTCTGTTTGGGTATGTCAGGCCCATCTCGGCGTTGTTTAGGACTGATTTCGATACATGAGCCGCGGCTGCCATTTCCTTCTGTTGCAGGCCGGTTACTTTGCGGGACGCACGAAGACGTATCGCGCAGGCCTCAAGACCAACTTCTCCGAACTTAGCAAGCCTATGTTTTTCATCGCTATCCATGGGCGCAGGATACCCATAATCCAGAAATCCTGAACTTTGATCGATGTGGATATTGTAAATCCAGATTATCTGGACTAATGTCCCCGTCATGTGTGTTGGCGAACAAAACAGAATGACCGCGAAGGATGTGTGCGACCAGCTGGGTCGGCGCGCGATCGCGGAGCGTATAGGTCGCAGCGTGACAGCGGTGAGCAACGCCGCTGTTGAGGGCGCCTTTCCGCCGAGTTGGTATATCGTACTTCGGGATATGTGCGCTGCTCACGGCGTCGCATGCCCTGAGTATCTGTTCAACTTCCTCTGCCAGCAGAAAGAGGCGAGCTGATGACACAGCCCGCCCCGTCCCGCCTTTCCTCAATCTCACCAGTTGAACCGTCTGCATGTGCTCAACATGGGGAAGGACCCACTCAAATGTCATGGTCAAAAGTTTTGGACCCGCGCGCTTTTCGTGCTCGGTTCGCGCATTGCTGGGCGGATTTCCTGCACCAGAACTATCGGAACCCCGAGGAAGTCTCGGTCGCGTTCGGCGTCCGGTATCAGACCGCGCTCAACTGGTGGCAGGGCATCAACCGCCCGAGCGGCGATGTTGTCGCGCTGGCGGGCCGCCGGTTTCAGGACTTCATGGAGCGGCGCGCGTGATGGTCTGGGTTCTGGAAGGCCTCAAGGCCGGTGTGAGTGTCGTGATTATCGCGCTGAACGGGGTGGCCTTCATCCCGAGGGAGGCAGCCACGTGGCTGATCCCGCTGCAAAACTTTTTGACCAGAAAGATTGAGCAGAAGCGGGGGCGCGGGTGATGGCGGCGCTTCGCTCAAACGGTTTTGACCGCGGCCTGCCTGTGCCGCTGTCCACCTGCGCGGCGGCATCCCACGGCCGTCGCGCCCTTTTCATTCGGTTTCCGGTGCGGGCACGAATGCTGCTGTGCCCCCGGAAGGACGCGGCGGCGCGGTCGAGCGCTGAGGGGCAACTCCTGCGCCGCCGCGTGTTGGTTGGGCTGAACGCATGGGGGCGCGCGGCATGAGGCGCATCGGTGAAGTTGTGAAAGGCATGCTTGCCGCGCGTCGCACCGATCTGGTGGTGGGCGATTGCACGGCGACGATCTTCGAGAATGACGGATCGGCGGATCTGCTGTGGCATCGAGGCCCGCCCGGTGAGCCGTGGAGCGGGCCGCTTTTCAACGACTTCATCAAGCCCGGGATGGGCGATCAACTGCGGGCGCTGGCCGATGCCGTCGATGCCGCCAACGAAAGAAGGGGAGCCAGATGAATTTGAGTGAGATGTCGCTGAAGGACGCAGTGGAACTCCACGAGGTTCTGGAGAAGATCATCCGCGCCGCGGGTTGTCTGGCGGAATTGCCGGTGCGCGGCGAGCAGAGACTCGCGATCGACATGGCCCCCGGAGGCCCGATTGTTATCGTGACGCACTATGAGATCCCGAGCACCGTCAAGACCCCCTTGGCGCAGCCTGGCGACGAGCGTTTTGCGCTGGCCGACGCGGACGCACGGGACGAGGACGTGGCTCTGGTGCTTGAGCCTGTTCAGTCTGCCTCGGAGGAAGTCCAGCCGCTGGCGGCTTCGGCCAATCCCTCACCGAGAACTGCACCCAAGCCTGTTTCGTCGCCTGTTGTCACCGGGCCGTTGAGCGACGATGAAAAGGCTACCGTGCGCGACATGGCTGCGAAGGGATTCACCGCCAGCGGCATTGCCAAGACCCTGAACCGCAGGACCCAGACGGTTGCGCTGTTGCTCAGCCAAGAGCGCCGGCCGAAGGCGGAAACCGTCGGGAAATCCGCTGCGCCGGCAGCGACGCCAGCGAAAGTGGCTGCCACTGCCGGGAAGGCCGCCATTTCCGTCGCAGCCCCGCCTCGCGAGCCTTCGGCGGCCGATGCCAGCACCGAAAGCAGCGCTGCGGTGCTGGCATCGGATCTGCACGGGGAGAACTTGCGGATATGGCAGTTCCTCGACGCTCTCGGATACGAGGTGGGATTCGACGCCGAGCTTGACTTCGACCTTGTCGACGGTTTGGCGGCTGGAACCAAACTGGGTCAGCTCGCCCTGGATCTCGATGTTGATGCGGGTCAGCTCAAAAAGCGGTTTCGTGCGCTGAGCGAATGCGTTCTCGATCGTTATGGCAAAGTCACCATCGATGGTCAGCAGCGGTTGTGGACGATGCTCAAGGCGCGGGCCATCCGTTCGCGGAAAGCGGCGTGAGGGTCTGAATGCTCGCCACCGTGAAAGATTGGACCGCATTGATGGCGCCCGACGGCAATTTCGCCCCGCTGATTCATGTCGGCGCGGACGCCAGAACCGTGGCCCGGCACAATGTCGGGATCGCCTATCTGGCAACGCCCTACACGCGCGAGGTCACAATCCGCGGGAAATGGAGTTTCGACCGTTCCGTCATGCTGTCGGCGATGGCGTCGCGGCACATGCTGCTTTTGATGCGCGAACGTGTCACCGCGGTCAGTCCGATCGTTCTGGCTTCGGAGGCGCTGCATGCGCAGTCATCGACAACAGGTCGTCGCCTGTCGCCTCTGGACCGGGATTTCTGGATGGATTGGTGTCGGCCGATCCTGAACAGCGCAGCGATGATCGTCGTGCCGGATATTCCCGGGTGGGATCAGTCCGACGGCATCTGGACTGAGGTCCAGTTCGCCGTGGCGCACAATGTGCCGGTGTTCATCTATGCCGGACGGGGATGATCATGGCGCCGTCTCTGCGATGGTGGCGGATCGCGAACGTCGGGCGGAGGCCACGCGAATACTGGCCGCTGCGATCCGCGCCTGCGAGCCCGAGGACGCGGTCCAGATCATGGCGGCTGCGCTGGAGGATCTGGGCGCGGGGATGCCATCGCCGGATCTGCTGTTCGGCCGGATCCGGGAAGATGCGGCGTTCTGGGCGGATTGCGCCACGCCTGTCGAAATCGAGGTCTTCGTTGCCGAAGGCCTGAGGAAAATCAGCCGCCAGGCATTCTGTGAGGCGGCGCGGAAACGGATCTTCGCCACGCTTTGGGAGAGCTTCGACGACGCAAGCCGTCGGGCCTTCCTTGGCCGCGTCGATCCGAGTGGAAGGTTCAGGGGGAAATCCTCATGAGAGACGACAACGATCCACTGGCGAATGTGACACCCGTCCACGATGGGGATGATGACCATGATGCGTGGGATGGCCTCGATCCCGGCCCCTGCCCGGATGATCGGGCAGGGGACCGCCCCGCACCCCCGGAAGAGAGATGTGTCGACTTCCCGCTGAATGATTACGGCAATGGTAAACGGTTGCTGGAGCACTTTGGCGACGACCTTCTGTTCATCCCGCGGGTCGGGTGGTTCACTTGGGCGGATGCCCGGTGGCTGACCGACCCGGATGATATTGCGGTGCGGCGCAAGGCACATCAGCTTTCCGATCTGATCGCGCGCGAAGTCTGGCACATCCCGATGGATGATGACGAGGCGGCGGTCCTTCAGGATGTCGAGGCCAGCGAGTCGGAATACGCCGAGCTGCGCGGAAAACTCGCAAACCTTCGGTCCGAGGCCGAAAGCGCGCGCTTTGATTTCCTGACCTCGCTCCGACGTGCAGCCGACAAGATCAAGGAAAAGCGTGACAGATCGATCGGGCGGCGTCTCACGCACGCCAAGAATGCCGGCAACTCGAACGCGATCAAGAACCTGATGGGGGAGGCGGCGGCGATCATTGCCCGGCCGCTGGAAGATCTCGATGCCGATCCGATGGTGATCAATACCGAGTCCTGCGTCCTGCGCTTCAGCACCGAACCGGGTGAGGACGACGGGGGCATGAATCCTCCGCCTCCGCGGGCCTTGGTCGAGGCCATTCCGCATGCGCGCGAGCAGTTGCTGACCAAGGTCATGCCTGTCACCTACGACCAAAGGGCGAAATGCCCGCAGTTCCTGATGTTCCTGGAGCGCGTGCAGCCGTTGGCCGATATGCGCCGCTTCATTCAGCGCTGGATGGGGCTTTCGATGACCGGGCTGACGAACGAACAGAAGTTCGCCTTCTTCTATGGGGGCGGGGCGAACGGCAAGTCCGTTCTGGTCGACCTGATGGCGAAACTGTTCGGGGATTACTCCGCCACCGCCAAGATCGAATCCATTACCGGCCGCAATCGTCGGGGGGGCGGGGATGCCACGCCGGACCTGATGCCGCTGATCGGCGCTCGTTTCGTTCGGGCGTCCGAGCCCAACGCCGGTGAAAAGCTTCAGGAAGGGTTGATCAAGGAACTGACCGGCGGCGAGCCGATCATGGTCCGGGCGCTCAACGAGAACTTCGTCACCATCTATCCGATCTTCAAGCTTACGATCTCGGGCAACCACAAGCCTGAGATCCATGGCGGCGACGACGGGATCTGGCGGCGCGTCATGCTGGTGCCGTTCGATGTGCAGATCCCGCCGGATGAGCGCGACCCTGAACTCGGCGCCAAGCTGTGGGAGGAGCGATCCGGCATCCTCAACTGGCTGATCGAAGGGCTGAAGGATTACCTTCAGCACGGACTACAGATCCCAGAGGAAGTCACGGCGGCGACGGCGGAGTATCGCGAGGACAGCGATCCGATGGCAACATTCCTGGTGGAGTGCTGTGCGGTCACCGGAGATCCGGCACACAGTGTCCCGGCAAAGCAGCTCAGCGACGCATTTTCATTCTGGATGGATGAAGCCGGGCGAGGCGCATGGAAGCCGCGCACGATCTACAATCGCCTGAAGGAGAAGTCCGGGCGTTGGAAGAGTCCGGGGACGGGGCAGGTTTTCGTCGCCCGGAAGAACAGTTCCATGTTCTACGACGGCATCCAGTTCCGCGAGCCGTTCAAAACCCGGTTCCTTGAGGCCCCGCGCGCGCATGACGGCTCGATCATCAAGGGCCGGTATGAGACGCCCGAGTGATGCCCCGCACCCCATTTTCTCAGAAATGCGGGAGGACAGGGAGGACGGGACGATGAAATCGGGAGGACGTGGGAAATCGAGGGGAGCGGGGGAAATGTCGAAACGTCAATGGGTTGCCAGCCAAGACGGGAGGATAGGGAGGAACGGGAGGATAAATCCCGCGTACGTGTAGGAGAAGGGAATAGGGGGTCTGGGGGAGAGTATTCCAGACGTAGCAAGAATTATCCTCCCGTTCCTCCCTATCCTCCCGTGATGATCGTTAGTGCGTTGATATTACGTTATAATCCGCATCTTTCATCCTCCTTCATGTCCTCCCGTTAATTTCAATTATCCTCCCTATCCTCCCGTCAAAAATCTTAGAGAAACAAGAACTGGTGAAAGGAAAGAAGAATGGCGCAAGATGTGGTAAGGACGGGGTATGAGGCGGAGTTCGGCGCGGTGATTGAGCGTCTGGTTCTGGCGAAGAAGCGGGTGCAGGCAGATCTGGCGCGGGCTTTCGGTCTGCCAGATCCGTTCGTGTCGGATGCCGATCGGGTGGCGCTGCTGAAGGCCAGGGCATTGCCGCCGGAGCGCTGTGGATCCGATATGATCGCGGCGCCCGCTCGGGGTCCGATGGTTGCGTTCTCTCCGCTGTTGGTCACACCGAAGGATAAGGATTGGGATGTCCGGCATGTCGGCTTTAAGGGGCGTGACGCGGCGCGGATGGCCGATGCCTTCGACCTCATGGATCGACAGGCCCGGCGTAAGGGCGGCGATGAATACCGGCCGCCGTTCTCGGATCGGCAGATGGGGATGGGTCGCCGGTATGCGGCCCTCGTGGAGAAGCACAATGCCGCAGGTGTTCGCGGAATCTCGATCGAAACGATGCTGGCGGGCCGGGCAGGCGGCTCCGCAACGGGAAGTAGCTATATGGATGCCCTGATACAGGAAGGGCGTTGCATTCAAGCCCTCCGGGCCGCCATCGGCGACGATGTCGCTCTGGTTCCGAAGCGCGCGGGTAGCAGCGGTCGCAGCGGGATCACGGTGCGGGTGCTCGTGGATCTGGTCTGTATCGAGGGACTGACGATTTCACAGGTGCTGCGCCGGTTCGGATGGGTGCCAGACAAGGTCACCCGACCAGCCCTTCAATCGCAACTGGGTGCCGCGCTGGATCGTATGTGGATCGCGGAGTAAAAAGGGGATTGACGCTTATCCCTTCCGCATGCCAATAAATTGTCATCATCGATAATTGCGCCCGGAGAGGAACCCCTCTGCCGGGCGTTGTCATGTCCATTCCCCTTAGCGTTGGTATCCCATGACCAGATTGCGACAGATCCCGTCGCGCTTCGGGTCCGCGCCCGTGCGCCTTGGCAATGCGCCGCGTGATGAGCGTGAGCGTTCAGCGCAACGGATCGTTCGAACGCCATGGCGGGCTTGGTACAAGACGGCGCGCTGGAAGGACCTGCGCTGGTCAGTGCTCGAAGATGCGCGGTTCACCTGCGCCTATTGCGGCAGGCTTGAGGGGAACACCTTCAAGCTGGTGGCCGACCACAAGATCCCGCATCGCGGTGACCCCGCGCTGTTTTGGGATCGGGGCAACCTGCAATGCCTGTGCAAGGAATGCCATGACCGGGTCAAGCAGGCGGAGGAAAGGAATGGATCGACATGAGTAACATCAAAGCTGAAATGGATATTGTTGATCTGGTGCGACGCGCATTGTCGGGCGATCGCATCATGGTCGTATGCAAGAGTCAGGTCGATGCGCGTGATCGATGCCGCGCAATGTGGGATCGTATCGGTAAAGACAGACGCCTCACCCTTCGCGGTTTTGACCGCCGTATTGAGGTCGATCAGCACTATAGCCGTGGTGAGATCGAGTTCGGCTGGGTCGAGAGCAGCTCGGGTCGGCGCATCGACGATGCAGATGCCGTCTGCATGACGGTGCTGGATCCAGGGGCCAAGGCCGAAGGGTGATCAGATACGTTCAGGCACATCGGAGGATGATGAGGAATGACTGACAAGCCTAAATTCGTGGAGGCCCCGGGTGGCGCCATCGTTGATCGGCGCGGTCGCGAGGTCGCCCGGGTAAGCGTTGAGTCGATGAATGTCGCGGACAGCGTACGTGTCATGAGGGTGGTGCTCGACGCGCTCAATGCGGATGCGACAGATGCCGAAAAGACCATCACGCTCACATTCGTGCCAACCAAGGGTGTGACGATGTACTGGCTCTGACGAAGGGGGGGCATCGAAAGTCTGGGGGTCGCCCGCGTAGGGACCCGCGTCCCCCTCAGCGAGGGATTTTTTTCTCATGACCGACGAAAATTCGGACCCGGATCAGTTCCGGAACCTGTTCGGTGAGGTCTGGTCGGCTGCCAACAAGAGGCGGGGCCGCCCCGCCTTCGAATGGACTATGGAAAACTCCAACAAAGTCAGCATGTTGCTGGCGGCTGGCTGGTCGAACGACAGGATCGCCGGGGTGATCCTTGACCCAAGGACCGGGAAGGCGATTTCCGTTCCGACGCTGAAGCGGCATTTTAGATCCGAGCTGCAAATCCGGGATGCTGCTCGCGACCGCCTTGAGGCTGAACGCCTGATGCGCGTCTGGACGCAGGCGCAGTCCGGCAATGTCGGTGCGGAGCGGCTGTTCGTCCAACTGCTCGAAAAGAACGACCGCATGGAAGCCGAGCGGGCCTTCGCGGCGAAAGCCAAAGAGAAGCCGCCGCCGAAGGTCGGCAAGAAGGTGGTCGACGAACAGAAGGCGCTCGACGCCGACGAGGCGTTGATGGCCGAACTCGAATTCGAGGCAACGCACAATGTCCGGCCAAACTGACCCGCTGCCACGCTTCGCCTGCCCGGACTGGTGGGGGAAAATCCAGAACGGCGAAACACCGATGGCTGAGGTTCCTCTCAATGAGGAGAAGGCAGCGAAGGTTCTGGCGTTCTTCAACCGGCTGCGGCTCCCGGACGTCTCCGGGAATCCGAAGATGGCTGTTGCCTGCGGGGACTGGTTCAAGGATCTGCTGTGCGCCTTCATGGCGAGCGAGGACCCGCAGACCGGCCGGGAGATCGTCTGGGAACTGCTTTGCATGATCCCGAAGAAGAACTCGAAGTCGACCTATGTCGCGGCGCTGGCCCTGACGGCTCTTTACATGGAGGAAGCCCCGAACAGGCAGATGCTGCTGGTCGGTCCGAGCCAGAACATTTCCGAGCGTCTGTTCAGTCAGGCGCAGGGCATGATCAACCTGGATCAGCAGTTGAAGGATATCTTCAAGGTTCAGGAGCATCTGAAGACGATCACCCGGCGCAAGACCGGCACGGCGCTCGATGTGAAGACGTTCGACACCTCGATCGTCACGGGCGAAATTCCCGTGCTGACGATCATCGATGAGCTGCACGAGTTGGGCAAGAAGGCCAAGGCGGCCAAGGTGATGCAGCAGATCCGCGGTGGCGGCATCACCATGCAGCGCGGCAAGGTGCTGTTCATCACGACGCAGTCCGACGAGGCGCCGGCGGGCATCTGGAAATCGGAACTGAAAAAGGCACGGGACATTCGCGACGGCAAGGGCGGGAAGTCCCCGATCATGCTGCCTGTTCTCTACGAGTTCCCGGATGAGCTTCAGCGCAACAAGGCCTTCTGGCAGGATCGCGAAAACTGGCGCCTCGTGCTTCCGAACCTCGGCCTGTCGATCGACGAGCAGGCGCTGCAGGACGATTACGACAACAACGGCCGGGTGTCGAAAGAGACGGAACAGATCTGGGCCAGCCAGCATCTGAACATCGAAATTGGCGTCGGCCTGGGCAGCGCCGCATGGTCTGGGGCAATCCACTGGGAAGGAGCCGTCTGCGAGGGGCTGACGCTCGATTCGCTGATGGAGGAGAGCGAGGTCTGCACGATCGGCGTGGACTGGGGCGGGGCTGATGACCTCGCCGCACTCGCGGTGATCGGCCGGCGCCGGTCGGACAAGGCATGGCTTCTCTGGGCCAAGGCGTGGGCGAGACCGAGCGTTTTCACGCAGCGCGAGCAGATCGCGCCGCGCCTTCGCGATTTCGAGGCCGACGGACATCTGAGCGTGGTTCAGACGGGCGAGGATCAGGCGGCCGAGGCCGCCGCCATCTGCGCTCAGATCTGGTCGGCGGGCTTGCTGCCCGAGGCGTCGGGCATCGGTCTGGACAGCGCGGGCATCGCCTTGCTGTTCGACGCCCTGAACGATCTCGGGATGGGCGAACCGCTCGTGCAGGCCGTCAAGCAGGGGTGGGCGCTTCAGACGGCGATCACGACGATGCCGCTGAAGCTGGAATCGAAACGCCTCCTGCACGGTAATCAGCCGCTCCTGAACTGGGCGGTTGGCAATGCCAAGCAGGAGCTTGTGAGGAACAATTACATGGTGACCAAAGAGGCGTCCGGGGCGGCGAAGATCGACCCCCTTATGGCCGCCTTCGACGCCGCCATGCTGATGTTTCTGAACCCGCAACCGAACGACAACAACGTAAAGATGGCCGGTTTCTTCGCCAGCCTGGAGGCTTGACCTATGGCACTGATGGACCGGGCCTTGTCTTTGATCGGCCTGCAAAGAAAAGCGGAGAGCAATGTTCGGTGGACGGACGGACGCGACGTGCTTGGCGGTGGTATGGGCGATGCCGGTATTCCGGTCAGTGCGACATCGACCCTCGGCCTTTCGGCGGCGTGGGCCTGTTCGAACCTGATCTCCGGCACGATTTCCTCGTTGCCATGCGAGGTATATCGGCAGTCCGGCCGGGTTCCTGCGGCAGTGACGGACCATCCGCTTTACGCGGTACTGCACAATGCGCCGAACTACGACCAGACGGCGCTCGATTTCTGGGACTTCATGTGCCTGTCGTTGGAGCTGTGGGGCAATGCCTATGCCCGCGTTGTGCGCAGCGGCGCGAAGGTTGTGGCGCTTTATCCGGTGCGCCCGGATCTTGTGTTCGTGCGCCGCCTCGATACTGGCGCGCTGGAATACAGCTGGTCGTATGAGGGGAAATCCTATCGCTTGCGCGACCGCGATATCCTGCATGTCCGTGGGCCGGGCGGCGATCCTCTCGGAGGCATGTCGACGCTGACCGTCGCGCGCAACACCCTGTCGGCCGCGCTGGCGGCCGAAAAGACGGCGTCGGCGACATTCAGGAATGGCATGCGCCCGAGCGGCATCATCACCACCAAAGAGTGGCTGTCCGAGGATCTTCGAAAGCAGACGCGGGCGCTGGCCGAAAGTTACGCCGGGGCTGTGAACGCGGGGCGTCCGTGGATTGCGGAAGGGGGCATGACCTTCACGCCGCTTTCGCTGACGCCAGAAGATGCGCAGATGTTGGAGACCCGTCAGTTTTCCGTTGAGGAGATCTGCCGGTTCTTCGGCGTCCCGCCGGTGATGATCGGACATTCGGGCGGATCGACAGCCTGGCCGACGAGCGTGGAACAGCAGGTCCTGATGTTCCAGAAGTTCACGCTTCGTCGTCGGTTGAAGCGGATCGAGATGGCGATCGCGCAGCAGCTGCTGACGGCCGATGACAAGGCTGCTGGCCTGTTCGTCAAGTTCAACCTGGAGGGGCTCCTGCGCGGCGACAGCGTTGCCCGGTCATCGTTCTACCAGACCATGACACAGATCGGGGCGATGACGATCAATGAGGTTCGCGCACTCGAAAATCTGTCCCCGGTAGCGGGAGGCGATGAGGTTCGGATGCAGATGCAGAATATCCCGATCTCGCAAACGGAAGGGTCCAGCGATGGAAACCAAGGACTTTAGCCTTGAGATCAAGACGCTGTCGGATGAGGGCGTGATCGAGGGTTACGCTTCGACGTTCGGCAACGTGGACAAGGGCGGTGACAAGGTGATGCCGGGCGCGTTCGTCGAGAGCCTCGCGAAGGCGCGGCAGACCGGGCGGACGGTCAAGATGCTCTGGAATCACGATCCGAGCCAGCCCATCGGGGTCTGGGATGATCTGGCCGAGGATGCGAAGGGGTTGTGGGGCAAAGGGCGTCTGGTGATGGATGTTCCGAAGGCCCGCGAGACCCTCGCCCTGATGAAGGCTGGCGCCGTCGGTGGCCTGTCGATCGGCTACATCACCAAATCCTCGGAGCCGGACGGAAATTACCGCCTGCTGAAGACGGTGGATCTCTACGAGGTCTCGCCGGTCACGTTCCCGATGAATGAGCGGGCGAAGATCACCTCGGCCAAGTCCGAGGGATGCGAGGATCTTATCGAAAAGCTATCAGCCGGGGATCGGCTGACTGAGCGAGAGTTCGAGCGACTGGCCAAGGGTCTTGGCCTCTCGAATTCGCAGGCGGAGCGTGCCGCGCGCGTCCACCTGAAGGGGCAGGGGGAACCTGCCAAGGCGGAAGACGAGGCGGCCCGGTTCTGGGCGGCCATGCGGGGCTGACGCCCCATCCACACATTACTGGAGGTTCCCATGGCGGAAACCAAAACGGCGGAGCAGCTTGCCGCCGAAACGAAAGCTGCGTTCGATGCGTCCCTGAACGAGGTCAAGGGCATCGCCGAGGAGGCGCTTGGCAAAGCCAAGGCCGGTGAAGCTCTGGCTTCCGGCGTGAAGGAAAAGGCCGATGAGGCGCTCCTCAAGATGAACGGACTCAAGACCGCGCTCGATGAGCTGGAACAGAAACTTGCGCGCGACGGCGATGACACGCGCAGCCAGGTCAAGTCCATCGGCGAACAGCTCGTCGAGGGCGACGGGTTCAAGGCCTTCGCGGAAGCGGGCTTCGCGAAATCGGTCGGCCGTGCGGATGTGCGCATCAAGGCGACGCTGACCAGCTCGACCACCGATGCCGCTGGGTCCATCGGCGCCGCCATTCCCACGACCCGACTGCCGGGCATCCTCGAAATCCCGCAGCGCAAGCTGACCATTCGCGATCTGATCTCGTCGGGTCGTATGGATGGGAATGCGCTGGAGTACGTGATCGAGAAGGGGTTCAACAACAATGCCGCCCCCGTCGCCGAGGGCGCGGCGAAGCCGTCCTCGGATATCCAGCTGGACCTGGTCACCACTACGGCCAGGGTCATCGCCCACTGGATGAAGGCGCCCAAGCAGGCGCTGTCGGACTTTTCTCAGCTGCAATCCCTGATCGACCAGCACCTGATCTTCGGCCTTCGGTTCAAGGAAGAAGCCCAGATCCTGAACGGCGACGGCACCGGCCAGAACCTGCATGGCATCATCCCTCAGGCGACGGCCTATGCGCCGCCCGCCGGTGCGGATGCTGCGGAAACCACGCTGGATGTCCTGCGGATCGCCATGCTTCAGGCGGTTCTTGCCGAATACCCGGCGACCGGCCACGTCCTGCACCCGATCGACTGGTCGAACATCGAGCGGCTGAAGGATACGGCGGGCTGGTATCTGATCGCGAATCCGCAGGGCTCCATCCAGCCGACGCTCTGGGGCCTGCCGGTCGTCGAGACGCATGCGATCGCCACGGGCAAGTTCCTGACCGGCGCCTTCAAGCTTGGCGCCCAGCTGTTCGATCGGTGGGATGCGCGCATTGAGGTGGGCTACGAGAACGACGACTTCACGAAAAACCTCGTGACGATCCTCGCCGAAGAGCGTCTCGCGCTGGCCGTGTATCGCCCGGAAGCCTTCGTCTACGGCGACATTGCCGTGTGATCGGTTTCCTGAGGGGCGGGAAGCCGCCCCTTTATTAAGCCGATTTGAGGTTCTGATATGACCCCTGTTCGCACGGTCGCCCCGGCCGACCCCGTTGTTTCTTTGGAAGACCTAAAGGCGCATCTGCGCGTGGACAGCGATGATGATGACATGCTGATCACCGCCTATCAGGCCGCTGCCGTGGGGTGGCTGGATGGGTATCGCGGCGTTTTGGGGCGCTGCATCATGCCGCAGACGTGGCAGGTGACCTATGACGCGCCCGGCACCTATCGGCTGCCGTTTCCCGGCGTGCAGACGGTCGGGGCCGACGCAGGGACAGCGACACTGTCTCATGACGCGCTCGGCTCTCTGGTGACGATGACCGAAGCGGCGACGGTCACGCTGACCGCTCAAGCGCCGGAGGATATTCTCGCCAGCGTGCAGATGATCGTGAAGCTGATGGTCGCCCACTGGTATGAGAATCGGGAAGCGGTGACCCAAGGGAGCTTCGCGGAGCTACCGATGGCCGTGAACGCTCTGCTGGCGCCGATCCGGTGGGTGCGGATATGACCGCCGGCGCGCTGGACCGCCGCATCACCATAGAGCGCGACGCCGGCGAGAATACGCCGTCAGGCTGGAAACCCGATTGGCAGCCGATCGGGCGGATATGGGCGGGTCGGTCGGACATCTCGGATGCGGAAAAGGCCGCGGCCGGGACGGTTCAGGGGACGGTCGTTTCCCGTTTCGTCGTCAGATCAACAACGCTCTCGCGGGACATCAAGCCGAAGGATCGATTTGTGACGGAGGGCCTGACGTTTTCCATTGTGGGCGTAAAGCAAAGGGGTCGGCGTGACTATCTTGAGATCACGGCAGAAGCGAGGCTGGACTGATGGCGACGGTCAAGGTCGAAGGGCTTAGAGATCTTGAGGCAGCGTTGATGCAGCTCGAAAAAACCGTCACACGCAAGACCGTCGTGCGAAACGCGCTTAAGAAGGCAGGGCAACCGATCGCGGAAGCCATGCAGCAGAAGGCGCCAGAGAGGGCCAAAGGCGGCGGCCGCCTTAAGCGCAGCATCACGGTTGGCACTAAGATCAAGGGCGAGGCAGGCAAGGCAGCATACGCTGCTGCGATGCGCGCAGGTTTTGATAAAGCAGCGGCTGTTCGGCAAATGCGCGATGCGAGGCGGGCTGCGAAGGGAACCATGCCGCCGGTGATGATGTTCGTCGGGCCATCCGTGAAGGCACCGTATGCTCATCTGGTAGAGTTCGGCACGGCCCCACACAAGGCGGGCGGTATGTTCAAGGGCGCGGATCATCCCGGAACTGCGCCGCAGCCGTTTATCCGGCCCGCATGGGACGGCAACAAGGATGAGGCTCTGCGCATCATCAGCACGGAAATGCGTGTGCTGATCGATAAGGCCGTGAAACGGCAGGCGAAACGCAGGGCGAAAGGCTGAGAAAATGGATGAGGCCTTCTGGGCGATGCTGACTGGTTCGTCGGCGGTGCAAGAGATCGTGGCCGCTGGCGTATTCTGGGGCGTAGCGCCGCAGGATGCGGTGCCGTCATATCTGGTCGTGACCGTCATCAGCGCCACCGACAATCCGCACATGCAGGGGGCAGGGGGCTTCTGGCAATACCGTGTCCAGGTGGACAGCTACGGCACGGACCGTCCCGCAGCTCGTGCGTTGTCGCGGGCGGTTCTAGGTGCATTGAACGGGAAGCGCGCCGGGGAAATCCGGCTGATCCTGATCGACGCAGAGCGCGAGATCTATGAGGACGGCGCCGCGGGGCGCCCCTTCCGGTTCTCGCAGGATTTCATTGTAACATGGAGGCCTGATCATGGCTGAACTTGCTTCGCAAGCCGAGGTGGCTTGGGATGACGAACTGTGGATCGGGCCCACGAGCCCGGCCGGCGCCACGGTCACCGAATGGACCCAGATCTACGGGATCGAAACGCTGAACACGCCCGAGCGCACGCCCGACGATATCGACGTGACGCACATGCAGTCTCCGGGCCGCGCGCGCGAGACGATTCCCGGCATGATGGGATCGGCAGACTGGTCGCAGGATCTGCAATTCTGGCCGACGCATGCGTCACAGGTCCTGCTCGACAACCTCGCCACCCTGACCGAGACGGGCGAATATGAGAACGTCCTGATCGAGTTCGTCGTGGGCGGCATCCGACGCACCTATCGCGGTTACGTCAACACCTTCATCCCGCAGGCGTCCGTCGGCGAGAAACGCATGGTGACGCTGAACCTGAAGATCTTCGAGCGACGGGCGACGAACCCGCGACCCGTGACCCCGTGAGGTGAACCATGGCTGATGTGACCGGTGCATTGCACCATACCTTTGGCGGCAAGGAATACACCCTGCGGCTGACGTGGGGCGTCCTCGCGGAGATCCAAGCCGCGCATGGGGACGACTTCCTTGATCGCCTGAGCAATCAGGACGGCAAGACGCCGCCCTTCGCGCTCATGATTGACATCGCGGCGAAGGCGCTCGCCAAGGGTGAAAAGATGCCGGCCATCGAGGCCTCCGATCTGGCCGACGATATGCTGACGGCCGATCCGGAACTGATCGGGCGGCTCATGGTGGCGGCACTCCCGGACGCATCGGGAAACGCGGTGGGGGCGGGGAAGCGGAAGCGCTGAACCTCGCCCGTGCCTGCGCTCTCTACATCGGCGCCGGGCTGGCCCCGGAGCGGTTCTGGTCGATCACGCCGCGCCTGATGGCCGTCGAGATGGAGGGCGCGGCGATCCGTCTGGAGCGCGAGCGGGAAATGGTCTGGTTCAGTGCCATGCTCCCCTATCTCGAAAGGCCGGTGACGCTGAAGGCTTTCGTTGGACGGAAAGAAGCTCCGAAATCCCGCGCGGCGAGGGTCAAGGCTTTCCACGCGGCGTGGGATCGGATCGATCGGGCGTTGGGGCGGCAGTAAGGTTCCACAGGATCGTCAATGTGCGTGCGCTGGTCGGGCAAGCCGCATAACACGAGCCGGGGCTGTGGTGGCCCCGGCGATCATCAACTTGACGATGCCAGTGTTTGCACCTCTGATGCTTTTGTATTGGAGGTCACGATGCTTAGGACAATTGCACTGGTTGTATCTGCTACTATTTCTCTACCGGCACTAGCCGATGGCGTGAGTGCCGAACAATGTCGGCGTGAAACTCGGTCTATAAAGTGCAGCGTGACAAATAATGAAGATAAGGCTGTCGGATCGTTAACGTATGTGGTCGTCGTCGGAGAGGATGGGCGCTCAATCCCGTGGGCAAGAAGTGGCGGCAGTTTTTCTGTTGCTGGCGGCATAGAGCCAGGTGAAGCCGTTGATCTCGACTTTCCGCTGCCAGAATTACCGGACAGAGCGGCAGGTCGGGATCTGGTGTTTTCGGTGTCTGCTGTCCCGAAGGAAACCGCGACGGGAGATTGGCGTTTACATGTTCCGAGGTCTGATCGCAGCGGGCCGCCCTTAACTGCTGGCGAAAAAGAGGCCATTTTGGTTGACCTGCGGAGGCAGTGGAACGTTGGATCGCTAAGCACAGAGGCGATGAAAGTCTCGATAACGGTGCAGTTCGATATGCAGATGAACGGCAGTCCGGTGAATAGCTCGATCAGAATGACGGCACATTCGGGCGGATCTGGCGCGGCGGCGATGCAGGCATTTGAGGCCGCGCGGCGCGCCGTCATTCGAGCGGGAGCGGACGGCTTTCCACTTCCTGCTGAGAAATACGGCTGGTGGCAGCAGCTTGAAGTCGTATTCGCCCCGGACATGATGCGAATAAAGTAGCCTGACTGATTAGGCGTGCGATCAGAGACCCATGGCGATTGCTGTGGGTCTTTCTTTTGGGAGATACGGTATGGCAGACGCAATCGGTGCCCTCTATGTCTCGCTCGGACTGGACAGCGCGGCGTTCACCGCTGGCGTCAAGCAGGCGCAGACACAGGCGAAGGCCTTCGCGGGTCAGGTTGGCAAGATCATGGGTGGGGCCATTGCTGCCGCAGCCCCTGCTATGGCGGCGATTGGCGTTGCGGCAGCGAATATGGGCGCGGAGATCCAGCGCGCCGCGCAGCTTTCCAACGCGTCGGCTGTTGAGTTCCAGGGTTGGTCTGCGGGTGCCAAGTCTGTCGGCATCGAGCAGGAGAAGCTGGCGGATATCCTCAAGGACGTGAATGACCGGGTGGGGGATTTCATCTCGACCGGAGGCGGCCCGATGAAGGATTTCTTCGACGTAATCGGCCCCAAAGTCGGCGTCACGGCGGAGCAGTTCCGCAATCTGTCCGGTCCACAGGCGCTGCAACTCTACGTGGACAGCCTGAAAAAGGCGAACGTGAACCAGCAGGATTTCACCTTCTATATGGAGGCGATGGCGTCCGACAGCACCGCGCTGCTGCCGCTCCTGAGGGATGGCGGAAAGGGCATGGCCGAGTATGCCGCCAAGGCGGCTTCGCTCGGGGCCGTTCTGGACAATAAGACTATCGCGGCTTTTGCTCGTGCGAAGCAGTCGTTTAGTGATGTCCAGATGGCGTTTTCCGGGTTCCGAAACATCATCGCGCAACAGGTTGTTCCGGCGATGACTGCCCTTGCCAATGCCTTCGTTGAGGCGTCGAAAGAGGGGAACATTATCGGTGACACGGTGCGCGCGATAGCAGCGCAGATCCCGCACATGACGGCCTATGTGACAGCATTTCTCGCGGTGATTGGGGCGAAATGGGTCGCGGCGTTCGCAGCGGCGCGCGTGGCTACGTTTTCTCTTGTCGGCGCGCTGGCCGCGATGAAGGGGGCAATTGCGGCTACAGGTATTGGTCTGATCGCAGTTGCAATTGGGGAAATAACCTATCGGGTTATGGAATGGACGCGGAGCGTCGGTGGGCTGTCTGCCGCGTGGTATACGTTCAAGGCGAAGTTTTTCGAGGTCTTGCGCGATATGGCTGGCCGGTGGGTCGATTTCACCTGGACCATAGCCGACGGAATGAACTCTCTCTTTGGCACGGATTTCGCCGGTCAAAGTGCGGTAATCACGCAGGAGCTGGGCGCGGCGCAATTGGCCGCCGAGGAGCAAGCGGCGGCGGCACGAGCGGCGGCACAAGCTGCCGATGACGCAGCGGGTGGCTTCAATCGTCTGGGCGGCGGCCTCGATCAGGTCTCTTCCGCCTCCGACAAGGCGAAGGCAAAGCTTTCCAGCCTTCAGGAGGTGATGAAGCGGCTCAAAGAGCAGAACGCCGAGCTGAAGGCGACCATGAGCATGTCGGATGTCGATGCTGACGTGTGGCGCAATCAGCGTGACGCGGGGGTTTCGGCGGACAGCAATGACGGGAAGCAGATCGCCGCCATCACAAAGATGAATGCCGGGATGCAGTCCCTCAAGGATGCGACGAAGGAATGGCAGTCGTCGATTTCGTCGGCGTTCTCGTCGTTTCTTACCGGCGCTTCGTCGTTCAAGGACATGGTGGGGCAGATCATCGGCAAACTCGCTGAGATGGTGATGAACGCCGCGTTCCAGAACATGTTCACGCAAAACTCTGGATGGATGGGAAGCGTCCTCAAGGGCTTCGGGATCGGCGCGAATGCGAATGGCACCAACAACTGGCGCGGCGGACTGACGGCGATCAATGAGCGGGGCGGTGAGATCGTGGATCTTCCTTCCGGCTCGCGAATCATTCCACACGACGTTTCGAAACGGATGATGGATGGGACTGGATCAGGCGGGATCAGTATCTCTGTTGACGCCCGTGGCGCCACCGAAGGAACGGCTGATCTGATCGCGCGAAAGCTGAATGAGGTAGCGCCAACACTCATCGCCCAGTCGGTCTCGGCCATGAAAATGGCGCAGAAAAGGGGGGCCTGATGGTTGCCGAGTTTCCGAAGTCCTATGTGACGGGTGTCACGCGCGCTCTGGACAGTGCGATCGTGTCGACTTCCTCGCCTTTTTCCTATGCCGAACAGGTGCAGGATTTCGGCGGGGAGCGTTGGTCCTTCACGATCGAGGCAAAGGCCCGGGGCCGCGAATTCGAAGTGTTCGCGAATTCGATCCTGAACAAGAAACTCCCGTTCACCTTTCGCGACTGGCAGGAGGGTGTCGGTTCCGGCGCGCTCATCGTGTCTGGGGCGAACCAATCCGGGAACAGCCTGAACGTGGCGGGCGCATGGGGAGATATCAGCCTGCGCGCTGGTGATTTCTTCTCGGTCGAGATCGGAGGATATCACCGTCTCCATCAACTGACTGAGGACGCGGTTCCCACTTCCGGTGGGGCTGCCGTTCTGCGCTTTGTCCCGCGTCTTCGGGCATCACCATCGAATGGAACTTTCGTCGAAATCAAGGCTCCTGCAGTAACATTGCGGGCCTCGTCCAAGGTCTCTGCGCCCGTCGGTTTCGTCGTCACGATTTTTGACATCTCCGCCGTGGAGGCACTATGAGCCGCGATCTCTCTCCCGCCAATGCCGCGGCTCTGGCTGCTGATCGCGTCCGCATCATCGCGCTGTTCGAGGGAGAGTTCGCGTCCGGCACGGTGCGGCTCTGGTCCGGTCTGGGTAGTCTCGTCTGGGGCGGACGGACCTGGGCGGGTGCCGGAACGCTGATGGGAATCGGCTCGATCGAGGAAACGAATGAGGTGACCGCGAACGGTGCCTCGATCTCGTTATCTGGCGTGCCGCTGGATCTGGTGCAGATCGCCATCGACGAGGCGCAGCAGGGCGCGCCGGGACGGCTTTACCTCGGCTTCATGTCCGAGGACTGGCAGCTGCTGGCCGATCCAGAACTGATCTTTGCCGGGCTGCTGGATGTTCCGCAGATCGAAGAGGGGGCCGATACCTGCACGGTGACGATCAGCTACGAGAACCAGCTGATCGATCTCCAGCGTGCGCGGGAGTGGCGCTACACGGATGAAAGCCAGAAGACGCTCTATCCCGGAGACCGGGGCTTCGAGTTCGTCACGACCATTCAGGACATGGATCTCGATTGGGAGATGTCATGACACGGATCGACGGATGGGAAACCATCCTTGTGGAGAAGATCGAGGGCGCCCGGCGGCGCCCTTTTTCATGGGGTGCGCATGACTGCGCCACCTGGGCGATGGACGTGCGCGCTGCACTGACCGGCCTTCCGAGTGCAGCAGAGGCATGGCGCGGCCAGTATTCGACGGCGCGCGGCGCACGGCGCTGGCTGAAGCGGCACGGCTGGCGCGATCTGGATGCGCTGGCGGCGGGCATCATGGGTGATCCGCTGCCCCGCGTCCTCGCGGCGCGTCGCGGTGACGTGGTGATGTTCCGTGGCGCCATGGGGATCTGCATCGGCGAGCTTGCCGCTTTCGCCGGGCCGGAAGGATTTGTGCTGGTGCCGTTGGCGGACTGCCAGACGGCGTGGAGGGCTTGAGATGCCTCAGGTAGTCATCGGTGCGATCGCCCTTGGCGGCGCCGCGCTGTCGGCTGGCGGCGTGGCCGCCGCGCTGGCTGCGACCACATGGGTGGGCGTTGTCGCGAACTTTGGCGCGTCCCTGCTGCTGTCCGGCGTCTCAACGGCGCTCATGGGGAAGCAGGCCGGAACGGACAATGCCCTCAGGTCCCGGCAGGTGTCGTCAAAAGAACCGGTTGCGGCGCGCGAGCTGGTCTATGGCCGCGTTCGCAAGGCGGGCACCATCGTGTTCATGGGAACCTCCGGCGGGTTTGAGAATCGATTTGGGTCGATGGTTCTGAGCACAGACGACAAGCGCCTGCATCTGGTGATCGCGCTTGCGGGGCACCAGGTCGAGGGGATCGACGAGATCTATTTCGACGGCGAACTCGCATTCAATGCCGACGGTAGTCCGGCGGACCGTGTGCTGACAAAAAAAGGTGGCACTGTCGCATGGGCGTGGAAGCATCTGGGCGGGTCGGATCAGCCCGCGATGCAAAGCCTGATGGATCATTTCCCCGGAAAATGGACCGCGGATCATCGGCTGCGCGGCGTGGCCTACATCCACATCATGCTGTACGGCTCGAACGAGGTGTTTCCGAATGGCGTGCCCAACGTCACGGTCACCGTTCGGGGCAAGAACGACATCCTCGATCCGCGCACGGGACAGCGAAGCTATACGAACAACGCGGCGCTATGTATCGCGGACTATGTGGCCGACAGCCGATATGGGCTTGGCGCAACTGTGGGCGTCGAGACCGGAATTCGCCAAGGGCGCCTGATCGAGGCGGCGAATGTCTGCGATGAATGGGTTTCCCGTCCAGACGGCGGATCGGAACAGCGCTATCGCTGCGATGGTATTGTCGACACTTCGCAGACGCCGCAGACGATCATTCAGGCGATGCTCACCGCGATGTGCGGGCAGGCGATCTATTCCGGTGGGGCGTGGAACATCCATGCCGGCGCCTACCGCATCCCGTCGCTCGCGCTGAACGACGATGACGCCGCGGGCAATGTAACGCTGACGACGCGGATGAGCCGGTCGGACAATTTCAACGGCGTGAGGGGCGTGTTCATCAGCCCGGAAAATGACTGGCAGGCGGATGACTTTCCGGCCTTTCAATCGGCGGTCTATCTGGCTGAGGACAGGGGCCGGGAGGCGTGGAAGGATCTGACGCTGCCTTTCACCACGTCGGCTTATGCGGCGCAGCGGATCGCCAAGATCCAGCTGGAACTGGCGCGGCGGCAGATGTCGATTTCGTGGCCGGGTCGGCTGCGCTGTCTTCAGGCGGCCTGTGGCGATACCGTGTCCCTTACCCGGGCGCGGTGGGGCGCGGCGAACAAGCCGTTCGTCGTGACCGGCATGTCGCTTCAGCCCGTTGCGGATGGTCTGGGCCTGATGCCGATGCTATCGCTGTCGGAAACCTCGCCGCTGGTCTACGACCACAACGCCAGCGAGATGCAGATCTACGCTGCGGCGCCGCGGACCAATCTGCCAAACGCCTGGCAGGTTTCTCCGTCCGGCATTCAGTCGGTGTCCGAGGAGCTTTATGTCACCCGCACGGGCGACGGCGTGAAGTCCCGCGCGCTGATCGTCTGGTCGGAAAGCGAGAGCGTCAATGTCGATCGGTATGTCCTTCAGGGGTCGTCCGATGGCGAGAACTGGGTGACGATTGCCGACACGCGCGATACGCAGGCCTATTTCGAAGACGCGATGCCAGGATTCTGGCAGTTCCGGGTTCAGGCCATCACCCGCCTCGGCGCAACGTCCGAATGGTCGTATTACCAAGCCGAGATCTATGGCATGGCCGGTGAGCCATCGGAATTGCAGAATGTCACGCTGCAAACCGCGGGCGGTCTGGCCGTCATCAAATGGGCGCTGCCGTCGGATCTCGACGTGCGTTATGGCGGGCGGATTGTCATCCGGCACTCGGCTGTGCCGAATGCGGGCTGGTCGAACAGCGTCTCGCTGGACGAGGTGCCTGGCAACAGCACGATCGCCGTCGTGCCGCTGATGCCGGGCACCTATTTCGTGCGTGCGGTCGATAGCTCTGGCACACTCGGGCCGATCACAAAGCTGACGGCGTCGGGCGCGCAGGTGGTGGCGTTCGTGAATGCCGGAATCCTCCAGGCGGACGCCAGCTTTGCCGGGACGCATGACAAAACGGTCGCGGTAAACGGCGAGTTGACGCTGTCTTCGCCAACGCTGTGGGACGCGCTTCCGGGCAATGTGGACAGCCTGCCGAACTGGGACTTTCCAGAGGGACCGGTTTCCGAGGGAATGTATACCTTCGGTTCGACAATGAACTTGGGGGCGGCAAAGCTCGTGCGCCTCCGGGCGCTGATCGAGATGAGCTCACTTGTTCTGAGCGACGACTGGGACGGGCGCATCGAAACCGTCGATTCCTTTCAGGACTGGGATGGCGATGCGCAGGGCGAAGCCGATGTCGAGATGCAGGTCCGCACGACAACGGACAATCCTGCAGGCTCGCCGATCTGGGGTAACTGGTCGAGACTGGATGCCGGCGAATACCGGGCGCGGGGCGTGCAGGCCCGCGCCATTCTCACATCAAAAAGCGCGGACGTGGCACCTGTGGTGAGCGTGCTGCGGGTGATAGCAGACGAGGTAGCAGCATGACGCAGGTGACAAGCCTGAGTGTTCCGAACGGCACGGGCTCAGCCGTCCGGCAGGGGTTCAACAATTCGATTTCCGCGACGGCCACGCTCAACAGCGGTCCATCTGCGCCGCCGACGACGTGGCCTTACATGTTGTGGGCAGACACGACAACCGGGCTGGTAAAGCTGCGAAATTCAGCGAATACGGCCTGGATCACAGTTGCGGCAGGCTATCCGATCGGATCCTCTGGCGGATCCGTGCCCCTGCTTTCCGGGACGAATACCTGGAGCGCGATGCAGACCTCATCTGCGGAGGTCGGTTTCAGGGGGCAAAGATCAAGCCAAACCACGACCCCTGGTGAGATCAACTACGGCGGGAGACTGCGTTCCGGGATCGTAGGGGTTATCGCCGATTTCTTCATTCAGTCCACCGTCAATGGCGCAGTGGATGCGGTGATTACCGCAGACAACGGTTCAGGCCAAAATGCGGCATGGCTCTTCAATCCAGTCAGCGGGAACGGTTTTGCCCTCAAAGGGGCATGGACAAGCGGCTCGGACATCAGGCTCAAGCCCGATCTGGAGCCCATCAGCGATGCCCTGAGCAAGGCGCTGACGGTGCGGTCAGGGACCTATCACGACGCACGTGACGGACAGTTCCGCGTGTCGGTCGTGATGGATGACATTGATGCAGCGATCCCCGGATCGGCATCGATCATTCCCGAGGTGACGCTGGCGGATGGCTCGGTCATCAAGGATGTCAAGGCTGGTGACTGGGGTGCGCCTGTGGCCCTGCTTTATGCCGCCCTCCAGCAGATGGCCGGGCAGGTCGAAACGCTGAAGGCCGAACTCGCGGCGCTCAAGGCCTGATTATCTATCCTTCTACGCCGCTGCGGCAATTTGAGGTGACACATGAGTGTTTTGAGAAGCCGGGTGACCGGACCCGTTGTCCTGCCGGACGGCTCACCCGCAATGGACGGAACGCTGGTGATCTTCCAGCTGCGTTCGTGGGACAAGACGGACACCGCGCTCGTTATGCGCGGTCCCGTTATCGCGCAGGTTTCCGCGGGGGTGATCGATGTCGAGCTGTTCACAACATCAAGCGGTTCCATCGGCACCGTTTATGATGTGAGCTACAGGTATTCGATCCTGAACCCCGTCGGCCCAGATCGGGCCGTAGAGCAAAGAGTTGGACCCGTCGCGATCAACGGCGCCGGCCCTTATACATTGGCTGACCTGCTGCCAGTGCGCCTGCCGTCCGACGTTTCAAAGGCACACCGGATCAAGCGGGGCGACACGCTGTCGCTCGGCATGCAGTGGATAGACGAGAACTATCATCCCATCGATCTCACGGGGGTGACGATCACGTCATCCCTGCTTGGGCCCGATGCAGCCATGCGGACCCTGACCGTCGCCTTTGTGTCTCGGCCCGCGGGGACGTTTGAGGTGGCGATGCCATCCACGCAGACCGCACTCCTGCCCCTCGGCGAGCATCAAATCGATATCAAGGCGACCGTCGGCACTGTCACCAGGCGCAGCAAGACCGGGACCATCATCGTGGAGAGGGGTATCACCCAATGAGCACCATTTTCGACAAATCGAACCTTCTGGCGTTTGCTGCTGGTGCTCTGCCGGTCGGCGGTGTTTCGCCTGCCACCATGGCGGCGGCTCTTGGCCTGTTGCAGGGTCAGATCAACGCAATGACGGCGGCGGGTGTGTCCGGCATCAAGGGTCCGTATGGCACGACCGCAGGTGGGATCGCAGGCACTTCGAACGGAGATTATTTTCTGGTCATCAGCACGTCGACCGGGGCCAGCAATCTTTACCAAAATGTCAGCGGCACCGCGACGCTCGTGATGCAGTGGACGCGGCCGGTTGTCGGTACGGTGTCGCAGTCGGGGGGATTGCCGACCGGGGCTATCATCGAGCGCGGCAGCAACAGCAACGGCAACTACACCCGGTGGGCGGATGGCACGCAGATCTGCACCGGCACGCTCACGCTCACCCGGAACCTCGATATCTCGTGTCGCGGCATCTGGACACATCCCGCGTCATTTTTGGCCGGAAGCAATCCGACCCTCACCGCGACCCCCATCTTTACGACTGCCGTTGGATATGCTGACACCTCTGTCACGCGAGGGTATTGGGGGACAATCGGAACACCAAATCTCATGGGCGCAGGAAGTGGCCTTGTGGACCTCTACAAGGGGAACAGCGCACCTAGCATCCCAGAGGGGGCAACGATCATGGTAGCAATTACCGCCATCGGCCGTTGGTATTGAGGAGAATCAAGATGCAGATCACATTCAGCCCGCAGCGCCGCGACGACATGCTGTCCGCCAGCGTCGACGGCAACATCCTCACTCTCAATGACGAGGTGATCGACCTGACCAGTGTGACCGCAGAGGATCCGCGGGATTTCGAGGGCTCTGACTGGATCGTCGGGCAGGCAACGCGCGTCGATGGGGAGCTTCATGTGACCCTGATCCTGCCGGTCGGCCCAGAAGCCTCGGAGGCGCAGCGGTTCCCGTTGCCCGTCAGCGTCAGTGCCGGCGCTGTGCCACTCCCGGTCTGACGCATCCTGAAATCCGACGACACGGCCCCGCTCCGGCGGGGCTTTTTCATGCGCAGGAGGCGCGATTGACTGAAGATCCTCAACCCTTCTGGCGCGAAGTTGTGACGGCGATGCTGGCGTCTGGCGCGTTTGCCGCGGCGCTCTGGGGCGCCCTCGGAGGTGCTACCAATGCGCTCGTGATCCGCACCACGATCCGGGAGGCCGTCCGGCACATTGCCTTGGGCGCGCTTTTCGCCGCGGGGATCGGTGGCCTCGGTGCGCCGATCGTCGGCTACTGGCTCGGCATGCCGCCCGAGACCCTGACCATGACCGGAGGCGCCGCCGGCGGCTCTGTTGCCTATCTCACCGGCTCGATCGGAGCTGCCATCTTTGAGGTCGTGATCCAGCGCATCCGCGCGGGGAGGCTGCCCCATGATACCAATCCGTGATCCGCGCCCGCAGTCGACATGTCCCGTAGTGGCAATGTGGCTGCGCATCGGTTTCGCCGTGGGGGTCTTCCTCGCTGCGCACCTGGCCTTCTGATGTTCCGCCACCCCACATAGAGGAGACCGACCATGGCAAATCGCATGCTGAAATGGTTCGAGTTCAAGCACCTTCCCGACCGCCTGAAGGAGGTCAGCGCGCATTTCGGCGATCTCGCGCAGCAGATGGACGATCTTCTCCCCGAAAGCGCGGAGAAGACTGCCGGAATGCGCAAACTCCTCGAAGCGAAGGATTGCTTCGTCCGCGCGCGGATCGAGGCCGACGACCCGCCGAAATCCGACGGCTGACACCCTCGATGATCTGACGACAACTACGCCCGCCTCGCGCGGGCTTTTTCATGGGAAATGACATGGATTTCGATCGCATCCGGCCCCTATTCGGGGGGCGGCTCACATCGTCACAGGTGGAAGGGATCAATGCCATCCTTGCCGCCGTCGATGGCCTGCCGCTGGCGCACCGGGCCTATCTGCTGGCGACGGCCTTCCATGAGACGGCGCAGACCATGCAGCCGATCACCGAACGCGGCGCACGGGCATATTTCGACAAATACGAGCCGGGCACGGCGATCGGCCGCCGGCTTGGCAACACGCGGGCAGGGGACGGATACCTGTTCCGCGGCCGCGGCTATGTCCAGATCACCGGACGCACGAACTATGCCAAGGCCGGCGCGGCCCTCGGCATCGACCTGATCGCCAATCCTGACGCGGCGCTGCGCCGGCCGATCGCTGCGCGGATCATGGTTCTGGGCAGTTGCGAGGGTTGGTTCACCACGCGCAAGCTCGATGATTACCTGCTGAGCCGCCCGCCGGATTACCGCAGTGCGCGCCGGGTCATCAACGGCACCGACCGGGCGGAGATGATCGCCGGGTACGCCTGGTCGTTCGAGAGGGCCCTGAAATGATCCGCGCCCTTCTGTTCTTCGGTGCCCTCGCCACCGCGTTCGCACTTTTGCAATCGTGGCGCCTGTCGCAGGCCGAAAGCCGCCTCGATGCGGCCGAGGCCAAAGTCGCCGCCTATGTCGAGGCCGCGCAGATCCGCGCCAAGCAGGATGCCGACCTCGCCCGGCTGCGCCGTGAGGCGGCCGAGGTCGATACCTACCTCATAACAGCAGGAGGCGGAGATGTGCCGCTCAGCGATTATCTGTCTGATGCTGCTCGCAAGCTGTGGCCGTGATCCGCCGGCGCTGGCGCTGCTCGATCTGAGCGATTGCCCCGGCTGGACCGGCGGCACCCCGACATCCGAACGTACCTTCGCAAGAGCCGCCGCTGCCGAACAGGCCGGGCGGCTCTGCGCCAACTCCAAGCTCGCCGCGGTCCGATCGGTCGCGGAGCAGGAATAACCTCCGCAATCTGCCAGTAACAAGGAACATACCAATGGCACGCATGCCCTTCGGCCGTCCCCGGCCCCGTCGGCGCCCCGGTGGCGGCACCCTCATTGCCGGCATCTCCATCTCCGTCAGCCCCTCGGCCCTCTACGTCGGCGGCGCGTTCACCATCACGGTGACCGTCCCCGCAGGCGGCACCCTGTCCACGGTCACCGCGACCGACGGCGGCACGCCCATCGCCCTGACCGGTTCTGGCAACACGCGCACCGGCACGGCCCCGGCCGAGGCTGGCCCGCTGGTGGTGACCGCGACCGGCGCGGATGCGGATGGCAACCCGCTGACGGCAAACCGGACGGTGCAGGTGCGTGAGGAACCGGTTGCCCCCACCGCGCCCGGCCAATTCTCCACCTCCGACTGGTCCGTCACGACCGGCCTCGCGGCTTCGCAGGTCGTGCTCAACGTCTCGGCTCTGCCCTCGGACGGCGGCAGCACGATCACCGCGCTGCAGTACACCGTCGACGGCGGCAGCACGTGGACCGCGCTGACCGGCGCCGGCACCGGATCGCGGACGCTGACCATGCCCGCGGCGGGGACCAGCTACACCTTCGCCCTGCGCGCGGTGAACGCGGTGGGCCCGGGCGCGGCGAGTGCGACGAAAAGTGCGACGAGTGGGGCGGAAGACGCCGAAGTTACCCCACTCACCATGTCCCGGACTTCGCTGAACCGTGGGGACAATGTAACGGTAACAACCGCCACTGCCGTGGATAGCCTGACGGCGACTGTCAACGGGGCTGCTCAGGCTGTCACAGGGTCTGGCAGAAACTGGACCATCTCCAACCTTGCGCCGGGCGGACTTACGATTACCGCCAAGAAAGGAACCGAAGAAGTCAAGGCAAAGGCCCTCGTCGGGAATACCGGGGCAACGTCACGTGACCTTAATGAGCCGTGGTGCTATTTCGGCGCTTCCATGACGAATAATCTCGATTTCAATATCCCCCGGGCCATTTCGTTGGCAGGCGGTGACGGCACCAATTTCACCTATATGTTCCGCTCGGCCAGTGGGCTGCGGGAAATCTGGGATAATGACGGCATCGACACCACCGGAACGGCCCCCGCTGGCCCCGGTGGCGCACCGTCGCTCAAGACCGCGCTTGCTGTTGGTGACAGGAAAGTGCTGATTACCGGCGACAAAAGCGGCGGATACTACGACTTCGATACGGTCGAGGCGATGTATCAGTGGGATGAACTCGCAACTCGCAATGGCGTTACGGATCGCTACTTTTACATGATCCACTATTCGACCATGCCCACCAATACGGAGATCGCCAGCATCGGGTCCGTGTCGGGGGCGCAGGACACCTTCCGCGCATTCTGGGTCGATAATGCACGGAAAAACCTCAGAAAGAAGGAAGAATGGCTCGCGCACTACAACGCGAATCGTGTTCCGGGGACAAAGCCGCTCTGGGTGATTCCCGTCCTCCCCATGTATCTGGCGATTTATGACGCAATCGAGGCTGGAACTGCCCCTGCCGAAATCACGTCGATGGGCCAATTTTTCTTGCGTAGTTCGCCCAATGACGGGCACATGAAAGACCTCGGCCTTTATCTCATCACTCTGGCGCACTATGCCACGGTGTGGCGACGCAAGCCGACTGGGATGCGGTTCACGGATTTCTATTCCAACAGCACCACTGGTTCGGTCGGCGAGGAAACCAGCGCGTGGCTGGTAGACCTCGTATGGGACATCATCACCGCGCGGACGGATACCGGCCTAACCGACACGTGGACATACCCGGCTATCGCGGCTGCCACCCCTGCGGCGCAGACCATCAGGGTGGGCGTAAGCACCCCGGGTAGCGTCGAGGTCAGGACATCCAATGGATTGGCAGCCTCGGCGCTCAGTATGCCCGACGCCATCACAGGCGTCCCGGCGGGGAGCGTTACCGTGGGAACCGACAACGCTTCCGCCGTCACCGATGCCCTCAATGTGCTCGGGCTCGGGACTGGGGCGAATAAACTGCGGGCCTTCCGGGTGGATGAATCCGTAAATGCCGCCTACACATTTGCGTTTCCTCCTGAAACTGTGGTGGGCGACCGGGTTGTCTTGGTTGCTGTAACGGCAGCAAATTCTACCGCACCGTTCTATAACGCCGCTTCTCAAGCGGAAGCCGAGGTTGCCAGGAAAACCTTCTGGGGTAGCAGTCAGGTCAACATGGCCGTTCGCAGCGGCCTAACGCCGAGCGGGGGCAATGACCGCCGGTCCTTCACGATGGTGCAGGTTACGGCCACCGAGGACAATATCGGGAAGACCATAGCCACCAATACTCTTTCAGGGCTACTGGTGACGGTAGTGGTCAAGGGAGACGCGACCGTCAGCTTTGTCTCTGCATCGCAGGCCCAAGATGGCACAGACCCGGAAGCGAGCTATGCGAGCATGACCGTGCCCGCCGCGCCGGATGCCCAAAGCGGAAGTCTCGTTCTGACGATGGTGGGGGGCGGTGTTGGCCGTGGTTACACGTTCGCGTCCAGTAACCTTCGCATGCAGTGGTGGTCCAAACCAGAGCGTATGGTGACCACGCCAAATTCGCAGGATCTGACAGCGGTGCAAATCTCGGGGCAGCTATTCCAGATGGGCTTTGAATACCCAGACGGGCCACTGGGGGCGGAAACCATCGACGCGGTGGGGCGCAAGGTGTGGAGTTCCAACATTGTGCGGCTGGTCATTAACCCGCTGGCATGACCCGTTCCCCGGCTGGCCAAAGCCAGCCGGGGGCCACCATCGTAATGGATACCGACATGACCCCCTTGGAAAAAGGCTACCCGCTGCGCGCAGGCGGCTATTGATGACCATTCGCGCCGACATCATGGCCCTGCCGCCGCAGGATCGCCTGCCCGCCGCGCTTGCGGTGATCGGCGACCTGACGGGCGAGGAGAACGGCATGGCCGCGGCCTATCGCGAACTGGGACTCTCGCCGACCCAAGCGCGCATCGCGGCCTACCTGACGCGGAAAAGCCCCGGCGTTGTCCCGTTCGACGCCATCACGCTGGTGGCAGGTGGCATCGCATCCGATCCGATGTTTCCGGATACCGCGAAGACGCACGTCCACAACCTGCGCCGCAAGCTACCGCCTGCCATCAGGGTCGTCACCGTCTGGGGCGAGGGCTACCGGATCGAGGGCGAGTTCCCAAAGCCGGTCAAGACCCCGCCGGTCCAGATCCCCGCCGACATCCGGCGCGAGATCCCCACCTTCGGCCGAACCGGTCAGCGCTGGACGCCGGAAGACGACGCAACCCTTGCCGAGATGTGCGCCAGCGGCTCCGCTTGGTGGGCGATCGCCGACGAACTAGAACGCAGCGAGCGCGCCGTGCGGGACCGGTGGCGGGCGATTGGGAACCCACATCCGTCATGAGCGTTTTACAGGCGTATGTGCGAGTGAAAGCCGCCCAGCCTGAGGGGGCCGGGCGGCTGTTTTACGACCCGATGCGTCTTCTGCCCCGGCTGGCCTCGGCCGGTCGGAGTTTAGTCGCGGATGGCCCGTTTCAGCAAAGCGACTTTCCGCGTCTTTCATACCCCATATGGGTGATGCGCCCGCTCACAGCCGCAGCCTGACGTTACGTGCCTTCCGTCGGACTTGCCCGATATCAAGGACACGCATCGTGCCCGAGGCTACAGTCGAATCGTTAAGAGTGCTGTGGTTAACGAGTAGGGCAGCCGCTCGGCGGGAGGCAGTCGGGCGGCGGCTTTGCCGGTCCCTGAGGTCTTATCAAGCCCCCGGTCGCCTTGTGGTGGCCGGGGGTGTTTTTTGGGGTTCAGGCGTCCTCGATCAATGCCAGATCATCATCCGGCAAAGGGAGTTGCAGATCCCGCGCCTCCGCCCATGGTCCGGTGAGCCATCGGGACCAGACGACGAGCAGAATCGTCCGTTCTCAAGGCAAGTGTCCCACGGCACAATTTAACATGGGACACATTTCCCGTAATATGATGGTTTATAAGGAAAATATATGGTGACTGGTAGGCCCGGAGGGACTTGAACCCCCAACCAAGGCGTTATGAGCGCCCTGCTCTGACCATTGAGCTACAGGCCCTCAACGTCGTTCTCTGGATTATGCAGGAAACCGTTCGGGGTCAAGAAATCATCTGCCGGCGGCCCTTGCCGTTGCTCCCGTCCGGCCTTTGCGCTAAGGCCCGTCGAAGGATTCCAACGGCGGAGATGGGGCGATGACCACCGGGCAGGGCAAGGGCGAAAGTGGCGGGAACGGACTGACCTATGCCGACGCGGGCGTGGATATCGACGCGGGCAATGCGCTGGTCGAACGCATCAAGCCGGCGGCGAAGCGCACCGGGCGTTCGGGCACGGTGTCGGGGCTTGGCGGGTTCGGCGCGCTGTTCGACCTGAAGGCCGCGGGCTACACCGACCCGATCCTTGTCGCCGCGACCGATGGGGTGGGCACCAAGCTGCGCATCGCCATCGACACCGGCAATGTCGATACGATCGGCATCGACCTCGTGGCCATGTGCGTCAACGACCTCGTGTGTCAGGGGGCGGAGCCGCTGTTCTTCCTCGACTATTTCGCCACCGGCAAGCTCGATGTCGATCAGGCCACGCGGATCATCAACGGCATCGCCGAGGGCTGCGCGCAATCGGGCTGCGCGCTGATCGGCGGCGAGACGGCCGAGATGCCGGGCATGTATGCGAAGGACGATTTCGACCTTGCGGGCTTTGCCGTGGGCGCGATGGAGCGCGGCGCGGACCTGCCCGCAGGGGTGAGCGAAGGCGACGTGCTGCTGGGCCTCGGCTCGAACGGCGTGCATTCCAACGGCTACAGCTTCGTGCGCAAGGTGGTGGAGGTCTCGGGCCTCGGCTGGGATGCGGCCTCGCCGTTCTCGGAGGGCACGCTCGGCGCGGCGCTGCTGGCGCCGACGCGGCTTTATGTGAAACAGGCGCTGGCGGCGGTGCGGGCGGGTGGCGTCCATGCGCTGGCCCATATCACCGGCGGCGGCCTGACCGAGAACCTGCCTCGCGTCCTGCCCGAAGGGCTTGGCGCGACGATCGACCTCGATGCGTGGACGCTGCCGGGGGTGTTCGGCTGGCTCGCCACGACGGCGAAGATGGCCGAGCCGGAACTGCTGAAGACCTTCAACTGCGGGATCGGGATGATCCTTGTCGTCGCGCCGGATCGGGCGGACGCGCTTGCGGCGCTGCTGCGCGAGGCGGGCGAGACGGTTACCCAGATCGGCACCGTGACCGCGGGGCAGGGGGTCAGCTACCGGGGCAGCCTTCTTTGAAACGGGTCGCGATCCTGATCTCGGGCGGCGGGTCGAACATGGTCCGTCTGGTCGAGACGATGCAGGCCGAAGGCTATGCCGCGCCGGTGCTGGTCGCCTCGAACGATCCGGCGGCGGGCGGGCTCGCGAAGGCGCGGGCGCTTGGCGTCGCGGCGGCGGCCGTCGATCATCGCGCCTTCGGCAAGGATCGCGCCGCCTTTGAGGCCGCGCTGCTGGAACCGCTTCTGGCCGCCGAGCCGGATATCCTCTGCCTTGCCGGCTTCATGCGGGTGCTGACGCCCGATTTCGTCCGCCGGTTCGATGGGCGGATGCTGAACATCCATCCTTCGCTCCTGCCGAAATATCCGGGCCTGCACACCCATGCGCGGGCGATCGCGGCGGGCGATGCCGAGGCCGGCTGCACCGTGCATGAGGTCACGGCCGAACTCGACGCCGGGCCGATCCTCGGACAGGGGCGGGTGTCCATCGAACCGGGCGACGACGCCGACAGTCTGGCCGCGCGGGTGCTGAACGTGGAACATCGGCTTTACCCCGCGGTGCTGCGCCGCTACGCGGCAGGCGACCGCACCCCCGTTCTTTTGTGATGATTTCGGCATCACCCGGGAATTTCCGGCCCCACGCCGCCCTGCATCCGCTTTTCTTTCGGCACGCGACTGCCTAAAGAAAATGTGATTGCGGGACAGCCCGCGGCAAGGAATTGCGATGCAGACCATTACCACCACCGAAGCCTTGGCCGAATTCTGCGCCCGGGCGAAGACCCAGCCCTACGTCACCGTCGATACCGAGTTCCTGCGCGAGAGGACCTATTGGTCCAAGCTCTGCCTCGTGCAGCTTGCGATCCCGCCCGCGAAGGACGGCGAGGCGGTGCTGGTCGATCCGCTGGCCGAGGGGCTGTCGCTCGAACCGCTCTACGATCTGTTCCGGCACGAGGCGACGGTGAAGGTGTTCCACGCCGCGCGGCAGGATCTTGAGATTTTCTTCACCGAGGCGAACCTGTTCCCCAAGCCCCTGTTCGACACGCAGGTCGCGGCGATGGTCTGCGGCTTTGGCGAACAGGTGGGCTATGAAACGCTGGTGCGCAAGATCGCGCGGCAGGCGCTGGACAAGACCTCGCGCTTCACCGACTGGTCGCGCCGTCCGCTGACCGAGGCGCAGAAGACCTATGCCATCGCCGATGTCACCCATCTGCGGGTGATCTACGAATTCCTGTCGCGCGAGCTGGAAAAGTCCGGCCGCGCGGAATGGGTGCAGGAGGAACTCGGCATCCTGCTCAACCCGGAAACCTACATCACCCGGCCGGAAGATGCGTGGGAGCGGGTCAAGACGCGCACCACCTCGGGCCGGTTTCTGGCGATCGTGCGCGAACTGGCGCGGTTCCGCGAGGGTTATGCGCAGAACAAGAACATCCCGCGCTCGCGCATCTTCAAGGATGACGCGCTGCTGGAACTGGCCTCGACCAAGCCCGCGACGCTGGATGAGCTGAACAAGTCGCGCCTGCTGCTGCGCGAGGCGCGCCGGGGCGACATCGCCGAAGGGATCATCACCGCCGTGCGGGCGGGGCTCGACTGCAGACCCGAGGATGTGCCGCATGTGTCCGAGGAAAGCGCGCAGTTGCAGGTCAACACCGCGCTGGCCGATCTGCTGCGGGTGCTGCTCAAGGCGAAATCCGAGGAAACCGGCGTGGCGGCGAAGCTGATCGCCAGTTCCTCGGACCTCGACCGGATCGCGGCGGGCAAGCGCGACGTGCCGGCGCTGACCGGCTGGCGGCTCGACGTCTTCGGCAAGGATGCGCTGCGTCTGGCCAAGGGCGAGGTGGCGCTGACGGCGGCGGGGGCCTCGGTCCGGCTGGTGATGGTCTGATCGTGCCGCGCGGGGTCAGCGGGTGACGGCGCGGCTGTTTTCGGCGCCGATCACCACCACCCGGCGGGTCTGCGCAAGCCGCGTGGCATTGATGCTGGCCGCGGCGGTCAGTTCGCGCGATTCGGGGCTGAGGGCGCGATGCGCATCGGGCGATACGGTGGGCGGCGGCGCGGCGACGAAGCGATAGGTGATGACCCCGTCGACCGGCAGCCCGCCATTCTCGGCCACCAGCGCGGCGTTCCACCAGCCCTGCGTCGGCGGCAGGCCGGTGGCCGAGACGATCGCCCCGGTCAGCGTCCGGTCGATCCGCAGGTCGGTCACCTGCGGCACCAAGGGCCGGTCGTCCTGCAGCGCGGCGGCGTAGCCGCCCTTGGGTTCCAGCGTCTGCACCCGCTCCGACGGGCCGAACCAGTTCATCGGATTCATCCAGCCGCAGCCGGCAAGCGCGACCGAAAACGCGATCGGCACGAGGATCATGCGAAACGGCAGCGGGGTGCGGGCGGAACGGGTCATGGCGTCTTCCTGTCTGGCGCGATCTGGCGCGCAGCCCTTGGGTAGCCGATCGCGCGGCCTTTGAAAAGCGCCTCTGCCACTGGACCCGCGCGTGCAGCGGCGCTAGGACGACAACCGCCAGACAGCGACAGGAGAGGCAGATGGCCACCGAAGCCTTCGAAGATATCGCCGACACCTTCGACTTCCTCGACGATTGGGAAGACCGTTACCGGCATGTGATTGAACTGGGCAAGGCGATGGCCCCGCTCGACGAGGCGCTGAAGGTCCCGGCGACCAAGGTCGAGGGCTGCGCCTCGCAGGTCTGGCTTCTGCCGCGGATCGCGGGCAGCGGTCCGCAGGCGGTGTTCAGCTTCGAGGGCGAATCCGACGCGCTGATCGTGCGCGGGCTGATCGCCATCCTGCATGCGCTCTATTCCGGGCTGTCGGTCGAGGATGTGCTGAAGGTCGATGCCGGCGCCGAACTCGGGCGGCTGGGGCTGGATGAACATCTGTCGCAGCAGCGGTCCAACGGACTGCGCGCGATGGTCGGGCGCATCCGCCATCTGGCGGCGGAAGCGGCGGCGGAATAGCGCGCCCGCCCGAAGGCGGGCGCAGCGGGATCACTTCACCGCGGCGGTGACGATCACTTCCACCAGATAGTCCGGCGCGGCGAGCTTGGCTTCGCCGGTCGCACGGGCGGGGGTGTGACCCGCGGGCACCCAGGCATCCCAGACGGCGTTCATTTCCGCGAAATCCGCCATGTCGGCGAGCCAGATCTGCGCCGACAGGATATGCTCCTTGTCCGATCCGGCCTCGGCCAGCAGGCGGTCCACCTCGGCCAGCGCGGCCCTGGTCTGATCGGCGACGCTCGCCCCCGGGGTGCCGACCTGACCGGCCAGCCAGATCAGCCCGTTGAAGACGACGGCGCCGCTCATCCGCGCGCCCGTTTCGATGCGTTTGATTTCGGCCATCCGGCCCTCCTTCGGTTAAAGATACCGCACCCTTAGCCGAGCGGACGGCGCGGTGAAAGAGCCGTTCAGCGGCAACGGGTGAGTTCGCCGACCCGGTAATCCGTCCGCCCGATGCCTTGCGGCGCGACCGGGGTGAGCACGACCTTGATCGAGCAGCCCTTGCTCCAGACCCGCCACTCGATCCCGCCGTCGCCGCGCTTGCCGGTGGCCTTCAGCCCCTCGATCGGCAGTTGCTTCATCGCGTCGGCGACAGGGGTGCTGGTGGTGATGACGGCGATCTGCGCGGCGCTGTCGTGAAAACCGGACAGGGCCGCCATCGCGGGGGCTCCCGCCAGACTTGCGGCCCCGGCCAGACTTGCGGTCATCGCCATCCATGCAGTTTTCATCTTGAACTCTCCAGTATCGTATTGACGCCCAAGGATCGGGCGTCGTGCGACAACTGTCCAGCCCCGTTTCAGTTCCGGGTTGCGGCCGGGGCGGTTCCGGCTAGGTTCGTCGGAAACCCAAGGGAACGCCGCATGCACAAAGTCTGGTCCTTCGTTTCGCGCTATTCCGTTCTGCTGATCGCCGGGGCCGGGGTCGCGCTGGTCTGGGCGAATGTGGCGCCCGAAAGCTACCACCATCTGGTGCATCTGCCGCTGCTGACGGGATCGCCCATCGGCGCGATGGATGCGGCTACGGGGCAGCGGGTGCTGACGCTGCATTATCTGGTCAACGACATGGCCATGGCCTTTTTCTTCGCGCTGGCGGGGAAAGAGGTCTGGGAGGCGGTGGCCCTGAAGGGCGGCCCGCTGCGCGGGAAAAAGGCGCTGACGCCGCTGATCGCCACGCTTGGCGGCATGGCTGGGCCGGTGGCGGTCTATCTGGGGCTGGCGGCGGCCTTCGGGCTGTTCGGGCAGATCGCGCATGGCTGGGCGATTCCGACGGCGACCGATATCGCCTTCAGCTATCTGGTGGGGCGGATCGTCTTTGGCGCGGGGCATCCGGCGATCGGGTTTCTGCTGCTGCTGGCGATCGCCGATGACGCGGGCGGGCTGATCATTCTGGCGATCTTCTACCCGTCGGGTGATCTTGCGCCCGCGTGGCTGCTGCTGTCGCTGGTCGCGGCCTTTGGGGTCTGGGGGCTGGCGAACCGGCTGCCGCGGCGGCTCGACGCCGGGCGGGCGGACCGGCCGGTGTCGAGCTGGGTGCGCGACCGGCTTGGCTTCTGGCCCTATCTGATCGCCGGGGCGATCAGCTGGTATGGCTTCCAGCAGGCGGGCATCCATCCCGCGCTCGGCCTGTTGCCGATCGTGCCGACGATTCCCCATGCCGATACCGACTTCGGCGTTTTCGCGGCGGGGGAGAGCCATCGGCCGGATCTGCTCAACCGCATCGAGCATGCGCTGAAGCCGCCGGTCGAGGGGGTGCTGTTCCTGTTCGGTCTGCTCAACGCCGGGGTGGAATTCGGCGCGATTTCCGCGCCGACATGGATCGTGCTGGCGGCGCTGGTGATCGGCAAGCCGATGGGCATCTTCGCGATGGGCACCTTTGCCGCGCGGGGATTGCGGCTTGGCCTGCCCGAGGGGATGACGCTGCGCGATCTGTTCGTTCTGGGCTGCGTCGCGGCGATCGGGTTCACCGTGGCGCTGTTCGTGGCCTCGGTCGCCTTCGCGCCGGGTGCGGTGCAGGATGCGGCGAAGATGGGGGCGCTGTTCAGCCTTGGCGCTTCGGTCATTGCCATATTGGCCGGGCGGGTTTTGCGGGTTGGACGGGAGACGCGCTTCAAAACCGAAACCGCCGGCATGGGCTGAGAGGGCGGCAGGGGGCCAGCCCCCTCGCGGCTTTGCCGCTCACCCCCGGGATATTTATGGAAACACGAAAGGGAGGCGGCGGCGGGTGGTGTTCTACAATCCGCGTGCCGCGATCGCCGCCCGGAGCCGCGTGAGCGCCGCATCGTCCCAGGTGCCGCTGAGCCCCTCGGGCGACAGGAGCGCGAGCCAGCCGTTCAGGTAATCGGTCCCGGCATAGACATGGCCGAAGCCGCGCGGCGTGGTGGTTGCGGTCATCACGTCGAAGCCGATCTGCAGGAAGGTGATGACGGGGATCCAGCGCAGGTCCGGGCTCACGTCCGGCCCGCGCGGCGGCTTCATCCAGTCCGGCTCCTGCCACAGGATCGAGGGCGAAAAGAAGGTGATCGGGTCCGAGGCATATTGCAGATAGACGATCCTGAGCGGCCCCCACGGCTTGCCGCGATCGGGCATCTCATACTGGTTCAGGAACCGCACCACCGAACCGTCGCGGAACCGGGGCAGCCATTGCGGCGTGTCGGGCAGGCGCGCGCGGGTGATGTCGACCCAGCTGCGCGAACCGAACGGCGGCCCCGCCCAGAAGGCGCCCTGATAGGGCGTGCCGATCAGGTCGTAGAAATCCGCCGAAAGATCCGAATTGCGCGCGCCGAGGCTCAGCCCGAAGAGGTAGAGCTGCGGGCGGCGGTCCTCGGGCAGGGCGCGCCAGTGCTCGTGGATCGCGGCAAAGACGGCCTTGGCCGTTTCCTCGCCGTATTCGGGCACGGTCAGCAGCGACAGCCAGCTGGGCAGGTAGGAATACTGGACCGAGATCGTCGCCACATCGCCCCCCGTCAGCACCTCGAGCGGCATCATCGCCGAGGGGTCGATCCAGCCGGTGCCGGTGGGCGTCGCGATCACCAGCACCTTGCGGTCGAAGGCGCCGATGCGGATCGCCTCGTCCAGCGCCAGCCGCGCCCGCGCCTCGGGCGTGTCGGCGGAACCGAGGCCGACATAGACCCGCAGCGGTTCGCGCGCGGGCGCGCCGGTGATCGCGCCGATGGCCGCCGCGTCGAGCGGATCTAGCACGCGCTGCCGCCCCTCGTTCCCGATCCCGCCCCAGGGGATGAGCGAGGCGGCGCTGCCGGTTTTCAGCGGGTCCGAGGGCGGATCGGCGCTGGCGGGCAGGGTTTCGTCCAGCGCCTGATAGCTCGCGTCGAAGGCTTCGAGGATGCGGCGCACGATCACGTCATTGCCGATGAAGCTGAACAGCAGCACCGCGATCAGAAAACCGAGCAGCAGCGCCAGACGTTCCGGCAGCAGCGGCGAAAGCCCGCGCGCCACCGTCAGCATCGCCGAGCGGAACAGCCGCCCGAGGATCAGCAGCACCGCCGCCACCGGCACCGCCGTCAGCAACAGCGTCACGATCCGCAAGGGCCCGTCGGGCGGAAGCCCCATCAGGCCGCGCAGATCCTCCTGCGCATCGGCATGGAGCCACGTGGCCCCGAGGATCGCCGCGAGGACCAGCCACGAAAACGTCTGCCGGGCCGCCGGGCCGGGGCGCAGCCAGACCCGCAGACCCAACGCCTGCCACAGCAGCACCAGCCCCACCCCGATTCCATAACCCGCCGCGAAACTCGCCCCCGCCAGCGCGCCCTGCACCGTTCCCGGATGCGGCACCAGCCCCGGCGTCAGCGCAAAGCCGAAACACAGTGCCCCAAGACACAGCGCGAGGATCGAAAAACCGGAAACGGGGGTGAGGAGGGACCTGATCATGCAGGGAAACTGCCAAACGCAGGGGCTGACGTCTATATTCGCTTTGCGTTTGTTAACCTTTGTCGCAAACTCTTATCAGTAAGAGCCTGTTCAAGCGTTTTTGTTAATTCTTTGGTGAGGCACCGCGCCGAAGACGGTTTGTGTAAAGAGTATTGGCTTGGGGAGACAATCATGCAGTTTCGTCCGGGATGGTGGATTCTGCCGCTCGTCGTTCTGAATATCGCGGTGCTGGCCGTGGTGGTCTCGGCCATCGGCTTTCTCGCGACGGTCGCGGGATTGATCGTGCTGTCGCTGGTGCTGGCGGGGATCGCCCGTGTCATCGCGAACGAGGCGATCCATAACGGCGGCTGACGGATCGTTCCCCAGCCGGTCGGTTCCCGCCTTTTTCGCGGTCTGTCCGCTTTGCCTTTGGGGCGGAGCGTGCCATACATCCGGTGCGTCAAGACGCAAAGCGCGGGTTCAGGCCCGCCGTTCCAGACAGTTGAGGCAGACATGACCCGGATCGTTCCTTCGCTCGCCGCGATTTCCCAACCCTATGATGCGTTGTTTTGCGATTTGTGGGGCTGCCTGCACAATGGCGTCGCGCCCTTCGCCCCTGCCGTGGCGGCGTTGCAGGAATACCGCGCGCGGGGCGGCAAGGTTGTGCTGCTGACCAATGCGCCGCGTCCCTCGCGCTATGTGATCGCCTCGCTCGACCGCATGGGCGTGCCGAAGGATGCCTACGATCTGGTCGTCACCTCGGGCGACGCGGCGCAGGATGCGATGTTCGCGGGTGCGGTCGGGCAGAAGGTCTGGCACCTTGGCCCGTCGAAGGACGATGGTTTCTTCGATGACATCCCGCCCGAATGGCAGGGTCAGGCGGCGATCGAGCGGGTGCCCTTTGACGAGGCCGAGGGGATCGTCTGCACAGGCCCCTTTGACGAGATCACCGAGGTGCCCGAGGATTACCGTCCGCAGTTCCTGCTGGCCAAGGGGCGCGGGCTGAAGATGCTCTGCGCCAATCCGGATGTCGTCGTCGACATGGGCGAGCGGCGGATCTATTGCGCCGGGGCGCTGGCGGCGCTGTATCAGGACATGGGCGGCGAGGCGCTGTATTTCGGCAAGCCGCATCCGCCGATCTACGATCTCGCGCGGCGGCGGCTTGCGGCGCTTGGCGGCCCGCGCGATCCGAACCTGCTGGCGATCGGCGACGGGATCAACACCGATATCTCCGGTGCGCGCGGCGAGGATATCGACGCGCTTTTCGTGACCGGCGGGCTGGCGACGGGGCAATTCGGCCCGGATCCGGAAAACCCGAATGAGGAGCTGCTGAACGACTGGCTGCGGACGCGCGATCAGGCGCCGCAATACGCGATCGGCATGCTGCGCTGAGCCTGTGCCCAAAGGATCGGCAACCGCGCGCCATGGATGCCGGTTGCCGGGCCGCCGCCCCTTGAAACCGCCGGTCTGCTGAGCGATAGGGGGTCAGGGGCGAGGCGCCGCTCGCGCGCCCGCCAAAGAACGACGAGCCGGCCGGCAGGCCGGAAGCGGGGACGGATGCGGATATTCACCCGGTGGCGGGACATCCCCGAGGCGGCGCGGGGCGCTTCGGTGGCGATGGGCAATTTCGACGGGCTGCATCTCGGTCATCAGTCGGTGATCGATCTGGCGCGGGGCAGGGGGCCCTTGGGCATCATCACCTTCGAGCCCCATCCGCGCGAGGTCTTTGCCGCCGGCGGGCCACCCTTTCGCCTGATGAACGCCGAATCGCGGGCCAACCGTCTGGAAAAGCTGGGCGTCGACTATCTGTTCCAGCTGCCCTTCGACCGCGAACTCGCCGGCATGACCGCCGAGACCTTCGCCCGCGAGGTGCTGGCCGAGGGGCTGGGTGTCCGCCATGTCGCCGTCGGACGCGATTTCCGCTTTGGCGCGCGGCGGCAGGGCGATAGCGAGCTTTTGTCCGTGCTCGGCCGTCAGCTTGGCTTCGACGTCACCGTGGCGCCGCTGAAGCGGCTCGACGGGATCGAGATTTCCTCGACCGCGATCCGGCTGGCCCTGTCCGAGGGGCGGCCGCGCGATGCGGCGGCGATGCTCGGCCACCTGCACCGCATCGAGGGGCCGGTGATCCACGGCGACAAACGCGGCCGGGATCTGGGGTTTCCGACGGCGAACATGGGATTGCAGGGGCTGCATCTGCCGAAGCTCGGCGTCTATGCGGTCAAGGCCGATGTGCTGACCGGGCCGAATGCCGGCAGCTACATGGGCGCGGCGAGCCTTGGCGTGCGGCCGATGTTCGGGGAGAATGCGCCCAACCTTGAAACCTTCATCCTGGATTTCCGCGGCGATCTGTATGGCCAGCACCTGTCGATCGCGCTGGTCGATTACCTGCGGCCCGAAATGACGTTCGACGGCCTGCCCGCGCTGATCGCCCAGATGGACAGGGATGTGGCGCGGGCGCGCGACATCCTCTCCGCCACGTGATGCGCCGACATGTGACAGGGGCGGGCTTTCCATTCGCCCCGCGATGCGTCAGGTTGTGCCGATGACCGCGCTGCGCCCGCATTTCTGGACCCTGCCCCTCGACCGGCTGACTCCGGGCGAATGGGAAGCCCTGTGCGACGGCTGCGGCAAATGCTGCCTGAACAAGCTGGAATACGAGGATACGGGCGAGCTGGAATTCACCCGCGTCTCCTGCCGTTTACTGGATGGTGAGACCTGCCGCTGCATGAAATACGAAACGCGCCACAAATACGTGCCGGAATGTGTGCAGCTCACGCCGAAGACGATCGCCGAGATCGCCTACTGGATGCCGCGGACCTGCGCCTACCGGCTGCGGTTCGAGGGAAAGCCGCTGCCCGAATGGCACTACCTCATCTCCGGCTCGCGCGAGACGGTGCATGAGGCCGGGGCCTCGGTGCGCGGCTGGACCGTTTCGGAAACCGCGGTCCCGGAAGAGGACTGGGATCAATATGTCATTGAGGAACCCTGATGCATTTCGCTTCTGACAATACCGCCGGCGTCGCGCCGCAGGTGATGGCCGCGCTTCAGGCCGCGAACGAGGGACATGTGCCCTCCTACGGCGCCGATGCGCTGAGCGACGCGGTGCGGGCGAAGATCCGCGATCTGTTCGAGGCGCCCGGGGCGGCGGTCTATCTGGTGGCGACGGGCACGGCGGCGAATGCGCTGTCCTGCGCGCTGCTGTCCGATCCGTGGAGCGCGATCTTCTGCCACCGGCATGCCCATATTCAGGAAGACGAATGCGGCGCGCCGGAATTCTTTGCCGACGGGGCGAAGCTCGTGCTGCTGGAAGGCGCGCATGGCAAGATCGACCCCGAGCTGATGCGCCCGGTGATCGCCCATGCGGGCGGCGCCATCCACCATGTGCAGCGCGGCATGCTCTCGATCACCAATGCGACCGAGGCGGGCACCGTCTACACCCCCGAAGAGGTCCGCGTCCTGACCGGGATTGCCCGGGAATACGATCTGCCGGTGCATATGGACGGCGCGCGCTTTGCCAATGCGCTGGCCGCGACCGGCGCGACGCCGGCCGAGATGACGTGGAAATCCGGGGTGGACGTGCTCAGCTTCGGCGGCACCAAGAACGGCTGCATGGGGGTCGAGGCGGTGGTGATCTTCGATCCCGCCCGCGCCCATGAATTCGAGCTGCGGCGCAAGCGGGCCGGGCATCTGTTCTCCAAGAACCGTTTCCTTGCGGCGCAAATGCTGGGCTATCTGGCGGGCGGGCTCTGGATGGGCCTTGCGCGGCATGCGAATGCGATGGCGGCGCGGCTGTCGGACGGGATCGCCGCCGTTCCGGGGGCGGAGCTTCTGCACCCGACCGAGGCGAACGCCGTCTTTGCCCGCTTCCCGCGCCGGGTGCATCGCAGCCTGCGCGATGCCGGGGCGCAATATTACCTCTGGCCGTTCGAGCAATCGCTGGATGGCGACGATGACGAATTGCTGGCCGCGCGGCTCGTCTGTTCCTGGGCGACGACCGAGGAAGAGGTCGGGGAATTCCTCTCGCATCTGGCCTGAACGCGCAGGGGCGGCCGCAAGGGCCGCCCTTTCCGTTTCAGGCGTGCTCGGCCGTCGTCGCGGCCTTCGTTGCCTCTTCTTCCGCCTCTTTCTCGCTGACGATCCCGTTGAAGAACAGGTTCATCAGGACGGAGGAGATCGCCGCCAGCAGGATGCCGGATTCCAGCAGCGGATGCAGGTCGTGCGGCAGGCTTCTGAAGAAGTTCGGCGCGACGATGGGGATCATCCCGAAGCCCACCGAGATCGCCACGACGAACAGGTTGTTCGGGTTCTTCTTGAAATCCACGGTGCCGAGGATGCGTGCCCCCGTCGCCGCGACCATCCCGAACATCACCAGACCCGCGCCGCCCAGCACCACCTGCGGCACCGATTCGACCAGCGCCGACATCTTGGGCATCAGTCCGAGCAGGATCATGATCCCGCCGCCGGCCACCGTCACCCACCGCGAGCGGATCCCCGTCACGCCGACCAGCCCGACGTTTTGTGAAAACGACGTGTAGGGGAAGGTGTTGAAGATGCCGCCGATCAGCGTGCCCAGACCATCGGCGCGCAGCCCCCGGGTCAGCGCGGCGCGGTCGACCTTGCGCCCGGTCATCTCGCCAAGCGCCAGAAACATGCCGAGCGATTCGATCATCACCACGATCATCACGATGCACATGGTCAGGATCGGCACCAGATGGAAGGTCGGCATGCCGAAATGGAAGGGCATGACCAGACCGATCCAGTCGGCCTGTCCCACCCGGTCGAAATGCATCAGGCCCAGAACGCTGGCAACGACGCAGCCCGCCACGATGCCCAGAAGCACCGCGACATTGCGCACGAAGCCCCTTGCCCATTTCAGCAGCGCGAGGATGAACAGCAGCACGAAGCCCGCGATCATCAGCCCCTGCGGCGCCGCGTAATCCGGGTTCGGGAAGGCGCCCGGCACGCCGTCGACGACCCGGGTGATCGTCGGCTGTCCGCCGCCCGCCCAGTTGATGCCCACCCGCATCAGCGACACCCCGATGATCAGGATGATGGTGCCGGTCACCACCGGCGGAAACAATGGCAGCAGCCGTGACACGAAAGGCGCGATCAGGATGCCGAAGATCCCCGCCCCGATCACCGAGCCGAAGATCCCCAGAAGCCCGGCGTCCGAACTTGCCGCGATCGACAACATCGGCCCGAGCGAGGCGAAGGTCACCCCCATCATCACCGGCAGCCGGATGCCCACCCCCGGAAAGCCCCAGGACTGGATGAGCGTCGCGATGCCGCAGGCGAAAAGATCGGCGCTGATGAGGAAGGCGACCTCCTGCGGCGACAGGTTCAGCGCCCGCCCGACGATCAGCGGCACCGCCACCGCGCCGGCATACATCACCAGCACATGTTGCAGCGCCAGCGGCATCAGCTGATTCACCGGGAGCTTCTGTTCGACGGGATCGGGGACCTGCGGCATGAAACGCCTCCTCGTGGAATGATTTTTGGTCCGGGGACCAGATAATTCCCAGCTTATGCGGTCCGGAAAACCTCTGGAAATGCCCGCGCCGGAAGCGCGGCAATAACGCGGCGGCGTTCCGCGTCTGCCTGAATAATGCACAATTATCCCATCATCCGGTGCGAAAGCGGGCGCCTGCTGCCCGATCTGCCGCCCGGATCGGATGAGCGGACGAAGAAAAGCCACAACCTCCGGCAGATGGCGTCTTGCCATCCCGGGCGGGTTTGGTTAGAGAACGCCTCGTGATGCGGGTATGGTGAAATGGTATCACACGAGCTTCCCAAGCTCTTGGCGCGGGTTCGATTCCCGCTACCCGCTCCAGATGACCCTGCGGTCTGTCTCCCCGAAAATCCCGATACCGCGCCCGGCGTTTGACCTGTTCACGACCCTCCACATATTGTCGTGCAGCCGGATGTGAGGCATCGGAATGCTCGAACTGCCGAACACCACGATCATCGAAGGCAATGCCGTCCGCTGGGGCAGGATCGGCAGTGGCCCGCCGCTTGTCGCCATTCACGGCACACCCTTTTCCTCGCAGGTCTGGCGCAGGATCGTGCCGCAACTCGCCGATCGCCGGACGATCCATTACTTCGATCTGGTCGGTTACGGGCTGTCCGAAATGCGCGCGGGGCAGGATGTGTCCCTTGCCATGCAGAACCGGGTTCTGGCGGCCCTGTTCGCGGAATGGGACATCGGGCGGCCGGATGTCCTTGCGCATGATTTCGGCGGGGCGACGGCGCTGCGCGCCTATTATCTGAACGGCTTGCGATATGCCTCGCTGACGATCTTCGATGCCGTTGCGCTGGCGCCGTGGGGTTCGCCCTTCGTCCGACATGTGCGGCTGCATGAAGCCGCCTTCTCGGGCATGCCGGATTATATGCACCGGGCGCTGTTGCGCGCCTATCTGCAAACCGCCGCAAAGAATCCGTTGTCCGAAGAGGCGCTGGAGATCTACAGCGTGCCGTGGCTCGGCCCGGTGGGGCAGCCCGCGTTCTATCGCCAGATCGCGCAGATGGACCAGCGATACACGGATGAGGTCGAGGGGCGATACGCCCGGATGGATTGTCCAGTCACGGTTCTCTGGGGGCGGAACGACGACTGGATTCCCTTTGAAAAGGGCGAGGCTCTTGCGGCGCTGATCTCGGATCGGGATGTGATCGCGGTTCCCGGCGCGGGGCATCTGGTCCAGGAAGACCGGCCCGAGGCGATCGTGGCGGCGGTTCTGAAGCAGCTGGACCGGAGCCGACGAGGCCGTCCTGCCTGAGGACGGCCCGCAAGGACGGTCTTGAGATATGCCGGGAACAAGGCCATATGCCGGTCTGGCGCCGGGGCTGGAACACCGGCGAACCAATGGCGGTGCAAGGAACAAAGCGGAACCCATGCGGAACGGTGGCAAGGATATCAGCGAAAGCAAGGCGATGACCCTGTCCGTCGCGCCGATGATCGACTGGACGGATCGCCATTGCCGCATGTTCCACCGCCAGATCAGCCAGCGCGCGCTTTTGTATACCGAGATGATCACCGCGCCGGCGATCATCCATGGTTCCCGCGCGCGGCTGCTGGATTTCTCGCCCGCCGAGCATCCGGTCGCCCTGCAGATCGGCGGATCGGAACCCGGCGAGCTGGCCGAGGCGGTGCGGATCGCCGCCGACTGGGGCTATGACGAGATCAACCTGAACTGCGGCTGCCCTTCGGACCGGGTGCAGTCGGGCTGTTTCGGTGCGGTGCTGATGAAGACGCCCGATCTGGTGGCGCGGGCGGTGGCGGCGATGATCGCCGCCGCGCCGGTCGAGGTGACGGTGAAATGCCGTATCGGTGTGGACGATCAGGACCCGGACGTGGTGCTGCCCGATTTCCTGCGCCGGATCCGCGATGCGGGGGTGCGGCGCGTCATAATCCATGCCCGCAAGGCCTGGCTGCAGGGGCTGAGCCCCAAGGACAACCGCGAGATCCCGCCGCTCGACTATCCGCTGGTCCATCGGATGAAGGCGGAATTTCCGGATCTGCATATCTCGATCAACGGCGGCATCCGCAGTCTGGATGAGGCGAAGGCGCAGCTTGCCGCCGGGCTCGACGGGGTGATGATCGGCCGCGCGGCTTATCAGGAGCCGATGAATATTCTCGGCCCCGCGGATCGCGAGATCTGGGGGCAGGGCGCGGGGGCGGAGGCTTTTGGGGTGGCCGAGGCGATGAAACCCTATATCGCCGATCATCTGGCCCACGGCGGGCGGCTGCATCAGGTGACGCGGCACATGCTGGGCCTGTTCCACGGGCGCGGCGGTGCGCGGGGTTGGCGCCGGGTGCTGTCGGAGGGCGCGACGCGCGAAGGCGCGGGGCTGGCGCTCTACGATCTCGCGCTGGCCGAGGTGGACCGGGCGGCGGCCTGAGCCGGGCGGCCCGGAGCCCGGCGGGATTTCATGCCGGGCCGTCGCGGCGGGGGCCGTCTGCCCCCGCACCCCCGAGGATATTTATGGAAAGCCGACGGGAAAGCGCTCCTCGGGGGCCGAGGGGGATACAGGGAAAGCTGGCCGATCGGGCCATGCGGGATCATTTGATCCCGGTTGCTTTCGCCGCATCCCAGAGCGCGTCCATTTCCGCCAGATCGCTTTCGGCGGGGGTCTTGCCGCGCTTGGCGAGTTCCCTTTCGATATGGCCGAAGCGGCGGGCGAACTTGCCGTTCGCGGCGCGCAGCGCGGCCTCGGGATCAAGCCCCAGATGCCGGCCGAGGTTGACCATCACGAACAGCAGATCGCCGTATTCCTCGGCGATCTCGGCCGGGCCGAGGACTTCGCGCGCCTCTTCGAGTTCGCGCGCCTCCTCGGCGATCTTGGCGATCACCTCTTTCGTCGTGGGCCAGTCGAAGCCCACCCGCGCCGCGCGTTTTTGCAGCTTGAGCGCCCGGGTCAGCGCCGGAAGGCCCAAGGCCACGCCGTCGAGGACACCCTTTTCCGCGCGGCCCGCGCGTTCGGCGGCCTTGATCTTCTCCCAGTCCTCGGTCTGCTGCGCGGCGGATTTGTCGCGGGTTTCGTTGCCGAAGACATGCGGATGGCGGGCGATCATCTTGGCGCAGATCGCACGTAGCACGGCGGTCAGGTCGAAATGCCCCGCCTCATCCGCCATCTGCGCGTGATAGACGACCTGAAGCGCCAGATCGCCCAGCTCACCCTCCAGCTCATCCCAGGCGCCGCGCTCGATCGCATCGGCGACCTCATGCGCCTCTTCGATCGTATAGGGCGCGATCGAGGCGAAATCCTGTTCCAGATCCCAGGGGCAGCCCGATTGCGGATCGCGCAGGCAGGCCATGATCGCCTTCAGCCGGCGCATCTGCGCGCCCGCATCGCCGCTATCGTCGAACAGCATCGGATCGGTCGGATCGCTCATCGGGGGGCCTCTTCTCTCTTGTGCCAGCCCGGTTTCGGGGCCAGATAGGGTCTAACCGTTCCATTACGACAGGTCCATCATGCCCGTGATCAATCGCATTGCCGCCTTCGCGCCGGAAATGACCGCGTGGCGGCACTGGCTGCACCGGCATCCCGAACTGGAATTCGATCTGCCGCAGACCGCCGCCTTTGTCGCCGGGAAGCTGCGCGAATTCGGCGTCGACGAGATTCACGAAGGGATCGCCACATCGGGGATCGTGGCGCTGATCCACGGGCGCGGGCCGGGGCCGGTGATCGGGCTGCGGTCGGACATGGATGCGCTGCCGCTGGCGGAAACGACCGGCAAGGACTGGGCTTCGGAACACCCCGGCAAAATGCATGCCTGCGGTCATGACGGGCATATGACCATGCTGCTTGGCGCCGCGAAATATCTGGCCGAGACGCGGAATTTCGCGGGCTCCGTCGCGCTGATCTTCCAGCCCGCCGAGGAAGAGGGCGGTGGCGGCGAGGTGATGGTGAAGGCCGGCATCATGGAACGGTTCGGCATCAGTCAGGTCTACGGCATGCACAACGCGCCGAACCTGACGCTTGGCGCCTTTGAAACCGGGCCGGGGCCGGTGATGGCCGCCGTCGACACCGCATGGGTCACGGTCACGGGCAAGGGCGGCCACGGCGCCACGCCCGAGGTCTGCATCGATCCGGTGCTGTCCATCGTCGCCATGGTGCAGGCGCTGCAGACCATCGTCAGCCGCAACACCTCGGCGATCGACCAGCTTGTCGTCTCGATCAACGAAATCCACGTCGGCACGGCGAACAATGTCGTGCCCGAAAGCGGCTGGTTCAGCGCGACGATCCGCTCTTTCGATCCGGCGGTGCGCGACATGGTCGAGGACCGCTTCCGCACCATCGTTCACGGGCAGGCGGCGGCCTTCGGCGTCAGCGTCGACATCCGCTACGAACGCGGCTACCCGCCCACGGTCAACACCGCCTCGAACGCCGCCTTCGCCGCCGATGTCGCGCGTGAAATCTCCGGCCCAGACCTCGTGCGCGACGATGTGGAGCGTGACATGGGGGCCGAGGATTTCTCCTACATGCTGGAGGCGCGGCCGGGTGCCTTCGTCTTCCTCGGCATCGGGCCGGGGGCGGGGCTGCACCATCCGGCCTATGACTTCAACGACGAGGCCGCGCCCATCGGCGCCAGCTATTTCGCCCGTCTGGTCGAGCGCGCGCTGCCGGCGAAATGACGTCCGGCTGACACAACCGCGAGGTGCCCGCTCGTGCCTTGCCATATCCCGGGGCCGCGGATAGGGTGCGCGCCGACCATCCGGGGGCAATTCCCCCCACACGGCCCCAATCAAGAGGACCATATCATGTTCATTTCTCCCGCTTACGCACAGGACGCCGGTGGCGCCGCTTCCAGCATGGCCGCCTTCGGTCAGTTCCTGCCGCTGATCCTGATTTTCGTCATCATGTATTTCCTGCTGATCCGTCCGCAGCAAAAGAAGGTCAAGGAACACCGCGCGATGATCGAGGCGGTGCGCCGCGGCGATCAGGTCGTGACCCAGGGCGGCATCATCGGCAAGGTGACCTCGGTCAAGGAAAACGGCGAACTTGAGGTGGAAATCGCCTCGGGCGTCAAGGTGCGGGTGGTGAAATCGACGATCACCCAGGTCCTGTCGAAGACCGAACCGGCCGCCACCGCCGAATAAGGCTCAGGAAGGCCAGTCACATGCTGCAGTTCCCGCTCTGGAAGCGTATCGTCATCCTTGGTCTTTGCGTGATCGGGCTGATCCTCGGCGCGCCGAACCTGTTCTACGGAAAGGTCGAGTCGCATAACGACGCGCTTGCGGCGCAGGAACGCAGCGGCACGCTGACCGACGAACAGGCCGCCGCCGTGGATGGCTGGCCGAGCTGGCTGCCCTCGGGGCTGGTCAACCTCGGCCTCGATCTGCGCGGCGGCGCCCATCTGCTGGCCGAGGTGCATCTGGGCGATGTCTACAAGGCGCGGATGGAATCGCTCTGGCCGGAACTGCGCCGGGTGCTGGCGGCGGAACGGGCGCAGATCGGCTCGATCCGGCGGCTGCCGTCGGATCCGGGCGAGCTGAAGATCCAGATCGGCAATGCGGCGGGGCTTGCCCGCGCGGTCGAGGTGGCGCGCACGCTGGCCACGCCGGTGGTGACGCTGACCGGCGTAGGGCAGAACGACCTCGACGTCAGCGGGCAGGGCGACACGATCACCATCCGGCTTTCGGACGCGGAAAAGGCCACGGCCGACGACCGCACGATGCAGCAGTCGCTGGAAATCGTGCGCCGCCGCGTCGATGCGGCCGGCACGCGCGAGCCGACGATCATGCGGCAGGGCGCCGACCGGATCCTGATCGAGGTGCCCGGCATCGGCTCGGCCGCCGAACTAAAGGCGCTGATCGGCACCACGGCGAAGCTGACCTTCCATCAGGTGGTCGGGCGCGCCGCCTCGGCCGAGCAGACGCCGGGCGCGGGGCAGGAAGTGCTGCCCGACGCGAACGAGCAGGGGCTTTACTATATCCTCAACACGCTGCCCGTCGTCTCGGGCGACGAGCTGACCGATGCGCGGCCGGAAACCGACCAGAACGGCATGCCCGCCGTGGGCTTCCGCTTCAACACCACGGGCGCGCGCACCTTCGGCGACTATACCGCGAACCATATCGGCGAGCCCTTCGCCATCGTGCTCGACGGCAAGGTGATCTCGGCCCCAGTGATCCAGACCCATATCGCGGGCGGCTCGGGGATCATCACCGGCCGCTTCACGGTGCAGGAGGCGACGGATCTGGCGCTGCTGTTGCGCGCGGGGGCGTTGCCCGCCGGAATGACCTTCCTTGAGGAACGCACCATCGGGCCGGAGCTTGGCGCCGATACGGTGCAGGCGGGGATCTACGCCTCGATCGCGGGCTTCATTCTGGTGGTGGCCTTCATGGTCGCCTCCTACGGCCTCTTCGGGGTCTTCGCCTCGCTTGCGCTGGCGTTCAACATCATCTTCATCATCGCCTTCATGTCGCTGATCGGCGCGACGCTGACCATGCCGGGCATCGCCGGGATCGTGCTGACCATCGGCACCGCGGTCGATGCCAACGTGCTGATCTTTGAACGTGTGCGCGAGGAATTGCGACGCGGGCGAAACCCCGTGCGCGCCTTCGAGCTGGGCTTCGACAAGGCGATGTCGGCCATCATCGACGCGAACGTCACCCATTTCATGGTGGGCATGATCCTGTTCGTGCTGGGGGCGGGTCCGGTGCGCGGCTTCGCCGTGACGCTGCTGATCGGCATCGTCGCCTCGGTCTTCACCGCGCTGTGGCTGGTGCGCATGCTGATCGCCGACTGGTATCACTGGCGCCGGCCGAAAACGCTGGTCGTGTGAGGAGCGAAGATCATGGCATTCCGTCTCAAACTTGTTCCCACCCATACCGAGTTCGACTTCTTCCGCCACCAGTGGCTGACCTTCTGGGCGGCCATCGCGGTGACGGTGCTGTCGGCGCTGTCGATGTTCTGGCCGGGACTGAGCTTCGGCATCGACTTCAAGGGCGGCACGACGATCCGCACCGAAACCTCGCAGCCGTTGCAGATCGAAACCTATCGCGCGGCGCTGGAACCGCTGAACTTCGGCGACGTGCTGATCTCCGAGGTGTTCGACCCCGCCTTCCGCGCGGACCAGCATGTCGCCTCGATCCGCATCCAGGCGCAGGACGACCATCCCGGTGCGATGGGCGAAACCGGCATCGCCCGGGTGGCCGAGGCGTTGCAGGCCGTCGATCCCGACGTGCGGATCGTCTCGACGGAATCGGTCGGACCCAAGGTCTCGGGCGAGCTGATCTGGACGGCCGTGTGGTCGGCGATCGCCACGGTGATCGGCATCATGATCTACATCTGGATCCGGTTCGAATGGCAGTTCGCCATCGGCACGGTGGTGGGGCTGATCCATGACCTGTTCCTGACCATCGGCCTGTTCGTCGCCCTGCAGCTGAAATTCGACCTCAGCATCGTCGCGGCACTGCTGACGATCCTCAGCTATTCGGTCAACGACAAGGTGGTGGTCTTCGACCGGCTGCGTGAAAATCTGGTCAAGTTCAAGTCGATGCCGCTGCGCGACGTGATGAACCTCTCGGTCAACGAAACGCTGTCGCGCACCGTGGCCACCAGCGTCACCACGCTGCTGGCGCTGATCCCGCTGCTGGTTTTGGGCGGCGACGTGATCCGCGGCTTCGTCTTCGCGATGATCTGGGGGGTGTTCGTCGGCACCTATTCCTCGATCTTCATCTCGAAGAACATCGTGCTGATGCTGGGCGTCGACCGCGACAAGAAGAAGATCGACCCCACGGCGAAGATCTTCGGCAACAAGGTCGAGGTGCTGGATGCCGATAACCGAGGCTGACTTCGGCTCGGCCCTGCCGATCGACGGCTACGGCCCGGGGTTCTTCCGGGTCGGCGGCGTGGTCTGGCGCGGCGGAGTGGTGGTCCATGCCGAGGGGGTCACCTCATGGGGTGGCTATGACGATCTGGCCCCGCTGGTCGAACTTGCCGACAAAGTGGACCTGCTGTTCGTCGGCACGGGGGCGGAGATCGCCTTCTTGCCGAAGCCCTTCGTCGCCGCGCTCGACGCGGTGGGGATGATGTGCGAGCCGATGGCTTCGCCTTCCGCCGCGCGCAGCTACAACGTGCTGCTGTCCGAGGGGCGCGCCGTCGCCACGGCGCTTCTGCCGATGCCGGACCCGGCCGCGTGAGCCGCTGATGGCCGATCTGCTGACCGTCCGCGACCTGACCGTCTCGCGCGGCGGCATGGCGGTGCTGGAGGGGGTGAATTTCACGCTGGCCTCCGGCGCGGCGCTTATCCTGCGCGGGCCGAACGGGATCGGCAAGACGACGCTCCTGCGCACCATCGCCGGGTTGCAGCCGCCTGTCGCGGGAACGGTGTCCGCCCCGGCGGGCCTTGCCTATGCCGCCCATGCGGACGGGCTGAAGGGTGCGCTGACGGTGCGGGAAAACCTGACCTTCTGGGCGCGGCTGCACGGGACCGCCGGCATTGCCCCGGCGCTCACCCGAATGAACCTCGACGCGCTGGCGGACAGGCCCGCCGCCACCCTCTCGGCGGGGCAGAAGCGGCGCCTTGGCCTTGCGCGGCTTCTGGTTACCGGCGCGGCGCTCTGGGTGATGGACGAGCCGACGGTTTCGCTCGATGCTGACTCGGTTGCGCTCTTCGGGCAGGTGGTGCGTGACCATCTGGCGGGCGGCGGCGGCGCGCTGATCGCCACGCATATCGACCCGGGGCTGGCGGCCGGGACGCTCGACCTGTCGCCGTTCCGCGCCCGGATCCGGCGGCTGGATGGTTTCGACGAGGCCTTCGGATGATCGCCCTTCTTCTCCGGGATCTGCGGCTGGCGGTGCGGGCGGGCGGCGGCTTTGGCCTCGGCCTTGTCTTCTTCCTGATCGTGGTGACGCTGGTGCCCTTCGGCGTCGGGCCCGAGGGCGGGGTGCTGGCGCGGATCGCGCCCGGCATCCTCTGGCTCGGGGCGCTGCTCGCCTGCCTGCTGTCGCTCGACCGGATCTTCGCGCTGGATCAGGAGGACGGATCGCTCGATCTGCTCGCCACCGCGCCGATCCCGATGGAGGCGGTGGTCGCCATCAAGGCGCTGGCGCACTGGCTGACCACGGGGCTGCCGCTGACCATCGCGGCGCCGGTGCTGGCGGTGCTGCTGCATCTGCCGCAAGGCGCCTATGGCTGGCTGGTGCTGTCGCTGCTCGTCGGCACGCCGGCGCTGTCGGTGCTGGGCACCTTCGGCGCGGCGCTGACGGTGGGGCTGCGGCGGGGAGGATTGCTGCTCTCGCTCCTCGTGCTGCCGCTCTACGTGCCGACGCTGATCTTCGGCGCCGAACTCGTGCGGCGGGGCGCCGAGGGGCGGACGGTCGAGGTGCCGCTCCTGATGCTTGCGGGCATCACCGCCGCGACCATCGCGCTGATGCCCTTCGCCTCGGCCGCCGCGATCCGGATGAACCTGCGGCAGACCTAGTGAAACGTTTTCGTGACTTGTCGCGCCACCAGCGGAAAGGTAGCCATTTTCCATGTCGCTCTGGGATTACGCCAACCCCGTCAAGTTCATGCGGCTTTCCGGCCGGCTGTTGCCCGTTGCCTCGATCCTCGCGGGGATCTCGCTGGCGGTGGGACTGGTCTGGGGCTTTTTCTTCACCCCTGACGCCGAGAATTTCGGCTCCACCGTCAAGGTGATCTACGTGCATGTTCCGGCGGCGATGATGGCGATCAATATCTGGGTGATGATGCTGGTCGCCTCGCTGATCTGGCTGGTGCGGCGCCATCACGTCTCGGCGCTGGCCGCCAAGGCCGCGGCGCCCATCGGCGCGGTGATGACGCTGATCGCGCTGATCACCGGGGCGATCTGGGGCCAGCCGATGTGGGGGACGTGGTGGGCCTGGGACCCGCGGCTGACCTCGTTCCTGATCCTGTTCCTGTTCTATCTGGGTTACATGGCGCTCTGGCCCGCGATCGAGAATACAGAGACGGCGGCCGATCTGACCTCGGTCCTGTGCCTTGTCGGATCGGTCTTCGCCGTGCTCAGCCGCTATGCGGTGAATTTCTGGAATCAGGGGCTGCATCAGGGCGCGACACTCAGCCTCGACCGGCAGCAGCATATCGCCAATGTCTACTGGGTGCCGCTGCTTGTCTGCATCGCGGGCTTCGTGCTGCTGTTCGTGGCGCTTGTCCTGCTGCGCACAAGGACCGAAATCCGTCTGCGCCGCCTGCGCGCGCTGGAACAGAGGGAGCGGCTGGCATGATGCCCGATCTTGGCCGATACACGATGACGGTGCTGTCCGCATGGGGCGCGACGCTGGTGCTCCTGGCGGTGCTGGTGGGCGTGTCGCTGTGGCAGGCGGCACGGGCGAAACGCGCGCTTGGCGCGCAGGAAGAACGGATGCGCAAGGATGGCTAGACCCTTGATGTTTTTGCCGCCGCTGATCTTTGCCGGGCTGGCGGCGACCTTCTGGTGGGGGATGCAGCGGCAGAACCCCGAGCAGTTGCCGACCGCCTTTCAGGGCAAACCCGCCCCCGCGGTGCGGCTGGAACCGCTGCCGCAGGGGCAGACCTTCGACGATGCCGACCTGCGCGACGGCAAGATCAAGCTGGTGAACTTCTGGGCCTCGTGGTGCGCGCCCTGCCGGGTGGAACATCCGCAGCTGGAATCGCTGGCGAAGGAGGGGGTCACGATCCTTGGCGTCAACTACAAGGACGATCCCGACAAGGCGCAGGGCTTCCTTGACGACATGGGCAATCCCTTCGCCCGGATGGGGGCCGATCCCAAGGGGCAGATGGCGCTGAACTGGGGGGTCTACGGCGTGCCCGAAACCTTCGTCGTCGACGGAGAGGGCACGGTGATCTTCCGCTTTGCCGGTCCCGTCACCCCCGAAGTGGCCGAGGACCAGATCGAGCCGCTGCTCGCCGGCGACGGCGAATAGTCAGTAGCCGGCCGGCGTCCTTGGCGGGCGCGTCATATGCGCCCAGTCGGGCCAAAGCCCCAGCCCGTCCGCCGCGACGATCGCCACCGCGATCGCCAGCACGACGGCGGCGATCATCACCCGCCGCTTCGAGGGCGGATGGCGCACCCATTCCGCCATCTTCAGCAGCCAGAACAGATCACCTCTCCTCTTCGCTCGAATCGAGGAAGCGCACCGTGCCGATATAGGGCAGGTTGCGGTGATTCTGCGCGAAATCAAGCCCGTAGCCCACCACGAACCTGTCGGGGATCTCGAAGCCCGTCCATTTCGCATGGACGTCCACCTCGCGCCGCGAGGGCTTGTCGAGCATGGCGCAGCATTCGATCCGCCGCGGCCCGCGCGAGCGCAGGAATTCCATCACCTGCGAGATCGTGTGCCCGGTGTCGACGATATCCTCGACCACCAGAACGTCGCGCCCGCCGATATTGCCGCGCAGGTCCTTGAGGATGCGCACCTCGCGCGAGGAGGTCGTGGTGTTGCCGTAGCTGGAGGCCTCGAGGAAATCCACCTCGCAGGGCAGCGATATCTCGCGGATCAGATCGGCGATGAAGACGAAGGAGCCGCGCAGCAGCCCGATCACCACCAGCCGGTCGGTGCCCTCGAAACTGTCCGAGATCTCGGCCCCCAGGGCCTCGACCCGCGCCGCGATCCTTTTGGCCGAGATCATCTGGCTGATTTCATAGACCCGCCCATCGGTGGTGTGCTGCAACATCTATCTGCCTTTCCTGCGGTCTCGGGCCCTTGCATTTCCCTTCCGCTTTAGCGCAACAAAGGGACGATGCAAACCGCGCCGATACGGGGGACAGATGCCGACACATACCGAAAAGCGCGTGATGCCCTATACGGCGCGGCAGATGTACGATCTTGTGGCGGATGTGCAGAAATATCCGCAGTTCCTGCCGTGGAATTCGGCGGCGCGGATCCGCTCGCGCCGGCCGGGGCCGGAGGCAGGGTCCGAGATTCTCGAAGCCGATCTGGTGATTTCCTTCAAGGTCTTCCGCGAAAGATTCGGTTCGCGCGTGACGCTGTTCCCGATGCTGTGCCGGGTGGATACGGAATATCTGGACGGGCCGTTCCGTTACATGAAAAGCTGGTGGCAGTTCACCGACCGCGCCGAAGGCGGCTGCACCGTCGATTTCTTCGTCGATTTCGAATTCCGCAACGCGCTCTTGCAGGGCGTGATCGGCGTGGTCTTCGATCAGGCGATGAAGAAGATCGTCCGCGCCTTCGAGGAACGCGCCGAGGCGCTCTACGGCAAGGCCGCCACCTGAGACGCCGCCTCCTCATTCACCCGGCCGAAGCTCCGCGCCTTCCTCCCTTTCGTGTTTCCATAAATATCCCGGGGGTGAGCGCGGAACGCGCGAGGGGGCTGGCCCCCTTCTTCGCCTGTCCATCTTCGCAAGCGCCTCGGTCTGGGAACAGGTTCGCCGCCCACATGACTGCCGCAGAGTGTTTGCTATGCGGGTTCAAGGGGGCCAGCCCCCTCTTTGCGCCAGAGCGCAAATTCACCCCCGGGATATTTATGGAAAAACGACGGCAGCAGCCCGGAGATCATTCGTCGCGGAGCGCGCCCAGCAACAGGGTGAGCGCGTGGTCGCGTGAGGCTGCCCGCACATTCGCCCGGCCGATCGCGCCGAATTCCCGCGTTTCGGTGAAGGTTGGTCGTCCGGTGACGGCGAGACCGAAGCAGACCCGGCCCTCGGGCTTGAATTCGGACCCGCCGGGGCCGGCGATACCGGTGATCGAGACCGCCAGATGGGTATCGGAATGGGCGAGCGCGCCCTCGGCCATTTCGCGCGCGACCTCTTCGGACACCGCGCCATGGGCGGCGAGGGTTTCGGCCCTCACCCCGATCATCTGCTGTTTGGCGAGGTTGGTATAGGTGACGAAGCCGCGCTCGAACACCGCGGAGGATCCCGGGATGTCGGTCAGCGCGGCGGCGACCATGCCGCCGGTGCAGCTTTCGGCGGTGGCGATGCGCCAGCCCCTGGCCTTGGCGCGGTCGAGGATCTCGGTGGCGCTCATCGCATCAGCACCCCGTGATAGAGCCCGGCGAGGATGATCGTCACGATCCCGGCGAAGATCCCGGCGATGATGTCGTCGAGCATCACCCCCGCCGGCGTATGCCAGCGGTCCGCCCGTCCGACGAGCCATGGCTTCCAGATGTCGAACAGCCGGAACAGCAGGAAGGCCGCGACGGGACCCGGCCAGACCATCGGCACGCCGCGCATCCAGAAGCCGACGAGCGGGAACAGCAGCGCGATCCACTGACCCGCGACCTCGTCGATGACGATTTCCGAAGGATCCTCGGTCGGCGTGTCGCGCAGCCCCTCGGCCACCGTATAGAAGCCGAGCGCGATCACCGCCACCAATGCCGCGACGAAGACCCAGAAGCCGAGGAAATGCGAGATCGCCCAGCCCAGCAGCACCGCCGCGAGCGAGCCCCATGTGCCCGGCGCGGGGGTGATCGTGCCGATATAACCGAAGGTGTTGATGAAGCGCAGAACCGCAGGCGACATGGTCATTCTCCGATCAGGGTGACGGTGGCGATGGCGGCGATGCCTTCCTCGCGGCCGGTGAAGCCGAGCCGTTCCGAGGTCGTCGCCTTGACCGACACCCGCCCCGTTTCGATCCCCATGATGCCCGCAAGCGCCGCCCCCATGTCAAGCGCATGGGGACCCACCTTGGGCCTCTCGCAGATCAGCGTGACATCGCAGTTGGAAATCCGGTAGCCGCGTTCCGCCGCCAGCCTGACCGCATGTTCGAGGAAGATGCGCGAGGCCGCGCCCTTCCATTGCGGATCCGAGGGCGGGAAATGGCGGCCAATGTCGCCCTCGGCCAGCGCGCCATAGATCGCGTCGGTCAGCGCGTGCATCCCCACATCGGCGTCGGAATGGCCGAGCAGGCCGTGCGCATGCGGCACCTTCACGCCGCAGAGCGTGACGTGATCGCCCTCGGTGAAGGCATGGACGTCGAAGCCATTGCCGGTGCGGATATCCATTTCGTGATCCTTTCTGAGCTTCAGGATCGCCCCGGCGCGGGCGAAATCGCGCGGCCAGGTGATCTTCAGATTGTCCTCGGCGCCTTCGGTGATGCGCACGGGCAGGCCCGCCGCACGGGCGACCTCGACATCATCCGCGGCGCCGCCCGGATGGGCACGGTAGGCCGCGAGGATCTCGGGTAGGCGGAAGCCCTGCGGCGTCTGCGCACGGTAAAGACCGCTGCGGTCCTGCGTGCCGGTCACCAGCCCGTCGGCCCCGCGCCAGAGCGCATCGGTGACCGAAAGGGCAGGGGCCGCGGCGGGGGAATCGTCGAGCGCGGCCAGCACATCGCGGATCACCCCTGCGGGCACCAACGGCCGCGCCCCGTCATGGATCAGCACCCGCGTCACATCCGACCCCTCAAGGCAATCGAGCGCCGCCCGGACCGAGGCATCGCGCGCAGCACCCCCCGCGACCAGCGTCACCGTGCCGCCGAAAAGGTCGAGCCCCCGCCGCATGTCTTCGGGATGCAGCACGACGAGGATGCGCCCCACGCCCCGGAACGCCCGCACGGTATGGGCGAGCACCGGCTCCCCGGCCAGCATCCGCCATTGCTTGGGTTCCCCCGCGCCCGCGCGCGTGCCACGCCCCGCCGCCACGATGATGACCGCAACCGTCATGATGCCTCCGTCCTGTCGCGACAGGCTTAGGGCAAGCCTGCGTGGGGTGCAATCGGTGCAAAAATCGCGCAAGCCGCGGCGTCGATCCGCGATCTGCCACCTGAAATGCCGAATTGACGATTAAAAAGCAGGCATATGCCGATTTTTACCGCCCTGAATGCTGCGCCGGAATTGTGATTCCCTGTGCGAATGGATAGCTCAGAGGAAACTGGCATGGAAGTTCACGTGACATTGGCCCTGACTCATCTGCGGATCGACCCCCCGGTCCTGCTGGCCCCCATGGCGGGGATCACCGATCTGCCGTTCCGGCGGATCGTCGCGCGTTTTGGCGCGGGGCTGGTGGTGTCGGAAATGGTCGCCTCGGGCGAGATGCTGACGGCGAAGCCCTCGGTCCGGGCGAAGGCGCGGACGGAGCTGGGTCTCGACCTGCCCTGCTCGGTGCAGCTTGCCGGGCGGGAGGCGCAGCCGATGGCCGAGGCCGCGCGGATCGTGGCCGACATGGGCGCGCAGATCATCGACATCAACATGGGCTGCCCGGCGAAGAAGGTGACGGGCGGCTGGTCCGGATCCGCGCTGATGCGCGCGCCCGATCATGCGCTGAGCCTGATCGAGGCGGTGGTGGGTGCGGTCGATGTGCCGGTGACGCTGAAGATGCGGCTCGGCTGGGATTCGGATTGCCTGAATGCGCCCGAGATCGCCCGGCGGGCGGAGGCGGCGGGGGTGCGGATGATCGCCATCCACGGCCGCACCCGGATGCAGTTCTACAAGGGACGTGCCGACTGGGCGGCGATCCGCGCGGTTTGCGAGGCGGTGCGGGTCCCGGTGATCGCGAATGGCGACATCGTGGACACGGCCACGGCGCGGCAGGCGCTGGACGAGAGCGGCGCGGCGGGGGTGATGGTCGGGCGCGGCGCGCAGGGTGCGCCATGGCGTCTGGCCGAGATCGCCCATGCCCTATACGGCACGCCCGCGCCCCGGATTCCCGCGGGCGATGCGCTCGCCGATCTGGTCGCGGAACATTACGAGGCGATTTTGTCGTTCTACGGTGCGCATGTCGGGCTGCGCCTCGCCCGCAAGCATCTTGGCTGGTATTGCGACGCGGCGGGTGCGCCGTCCGAACTGCGAGCCGGGATGATGGTTTCCACCACGCCGGAAGCGACGCTCGGGCTGATCCGGGCGGCGTTCGGCGAAAGGATCGCAGCATGAATCTGCCCGCCCCAGAGGCCATCTGGTCCTCGCTCCCCACTCCCGCGCTGCTGATCGACAAGGCGGATCGCGTGGTCGAGATCAATCCCGCCGCCGAAGCCTTCCTCAACCTGTCGACCAAGATGCTCAAGGGTCAGCCGGTGCTGGAACGGCTGGTGATCTCGGCCCCGCTGGAAGAGATTTTCGAGCGGGTGCGCAAGAACCGCTCGGCGCTGTTCGTCAACGATGTCGACCTGACGACCGGCGAAAAGGCCCCGGTGCAGTGCAACCTTCAGGCTGCGCCGATGGGCGACGACCCGTTCACGGTGCTGCTGCTGATCCTGCCGCGCGAGCTGGCCGACCGGCTAGGCAGGGCGAGCATGGTGAAATCCGCCGCCCGCTCGGCCATCGGCATGGCCGAGATGCTGGCGCATGAGATCAAGAACCCGCTGGCGGGCATCGCCGGGGCGGCGCAGCTTTTGTCGATGAACCTGTCGGGCGACGATCTGGAGCTGACCGATCTGATCGTCGATGAAACGCGGCGGATCGTGAAACTGCTGGAACAGGTCGAGCAATTCGGCAATGTCCGCCCGCCGGAAAAGCGTGCGGTAAACATCCATGACGTGCTGGACCGGGCGCGGAAATCCGCCGCCGTGGGCTTTGGCATGCACATGACGATCGAGGAAAACTACGACCCCTCGCTGCCATCGACGCTGGGCGATGCAGACCAACTGACGCAGGTGTTCCTGAACCTGCTGAAGAACGCCTCCGAGGCGCAGAAGGGCGAGGGCAAGATCCGTCTGCGCACCTTCTACGACTTTTCGCTGCGGCTGCGGCGCGCGGATGGCAAGGGGCAGGCGCTGCCCCTGCAGATCGAGATCATCGACGACGGCCCGGGCATCCCGCCCGACATCGCCAGCTCGATCTTCGAACCCTTCGTCTCGGGGCGCGAAAACGGCACGGGGCTTGGCCTCGCGCTCGTGTCCAAGATCATTTCCGAACACGATGGCTGGATCAGCGTCGATTCTGTGCCCGGCCGCACCGTGTTCCGCATTTCCCTGCCTATCGCGCCCAAGGAGACCTGACCATGGACGGCACTGTTCTTGTTGCAGATGACGATCGCACCATCCGCACCGTGCTGACGCAGGCGCTGACCCGCGCCGGGTGCAAGGTGCATGCCACCGCCTCGCTGATGACGCTGATGCGGTGGGTCGAGGAAGGGAAGGGCGATCTGGTCATTTCCGATGTCGTCATGCCCGATGGCAACGGGCTGGAGGCCCTGCCGCGCATCGCCCATGAACGCCCGGGCCTGCCGGTGATCGTGATCTCGGCGCAAAACACGATCATGACCGCCATTCAGGCGGCGGAGGCCGATGCCTTCGACTATCTGCCGAAGCCCTTCGACCTGCCCGACCTGATGAAGCGAGCCGCGCGCGCGCTGGAACAGAAGCGCAAGGCGCAGATCACGCCCAAGATCGTCGAGACCCGGACCGAGGGCACGGATCTGCCCCTCGTCGGCCGCACGGCGGCGATGCAGGCGCTGTATCGGCTGGTCGCGCGGGTGATGAACGCCGATCTTCCGGTGCTCATTCTGGGCGAGAGCGGCACGGGCAAGTCACTGATCGCGCGTGCGATCCATGATTTCTCGGATCGCCGTACGCTGCCCTTCGTCGTCGCGCAGGCGGCGGATCTGCAAGGGGCGGACGGGCCTTCGTCGCTGTTGGCCAAGGCGCGGGGCGGATCGCTGGTCTTTGACGAGGTCGGCGATTACGACGACGAGACGCAGGGCCGGATCGTGCGGATGCTCGACGCGCTGCCTGATCCGGCGCCGCGGATCATGGCGACGACGCAGGTGGACCTGTCCTCGCTGATGGAGGCTGGCAAGTTCCGGCAGGACCTGTTCTACCGTCTGGGCGGCGTCACGCTGGCGGTTCCCGCGCTGCGCGAGAGGGTCGAGGATATCCCGCTGCTCGCCGATCACTTCCTGACGCGGGCGGAACGCGACGGGCTGGGCACGCGGCGCTTTTCCGGCGATGCGCTGGCGCTGGTGCGGGCCTACGCCTGGCCGGGCAATGTGCGGCAGCTGGAAAACACCGTGCGGCGGCTGGTCGTCACCTCGTCCGAGGAAGAGATCACCCGCGCCGAGGTGGAATTCGTCCTCGGCAACCAGCCGGCGATCGAGCCGCTGCGCTCGGGCGGCGAGGGGGAGAAGCTGTCCGCCTCGATCGCCCGCCACCTGCGGCGGTATTTCGACCTGCATGGCGGCAACCTGCCCGCGCCGGGGCTATACGACCGGATCCTGCGCGAGATGGAGGCCCCGCTGATCGAGATCGCGCTGGATGCGACCGGCGGAAATCAGGCCAAATGTGCCGATCTGCTTGGGATCAACCGCAATACCTTGCGCAAAAAGATCACCGACCTTGATATTCAGGTGACACGCCGTCGCAAACTGATGTAAATTGGTCACAGGGCATTGTTGCCGATCCGACGCAGGATCGGCGGCCCGGCGACCGGGGGAAGGCTTGACGACAGCGGCAGAACGCACGGCGTGGGACAGGTTGTCCCGATTGCGCCGACAGCGCAGAGTGCAGAACACCCTGACAATCGGGTTGACGCTGCTTGGTCCGTTGCTGGCCCTGCTGACCTTTCTGGTCATGGGGCCATTGCAGCAGGGCGCGGATTCCAATGCGCTGCGGCTGATCCTGCTGGCGGATTTCATCTATTTCCTGCTGCTCGCCGGCATGATCGTGATGCGGCTGATGCAGATGCTGGCGGCGCGGCGGGCGCGGGCCTCGGGCTCGCGGCTGGCGCTGCGGCTGACGGCGGTGTTCGCCGGGATCGCGCTGGTGCCGACGGTGCTGGTGGCGCTGTTCGCCGGGCTGACGGTGAACATCGGGCTGGAGGGCTGGTTCTCGGACCGGGTGCGGTCGGTTCTGGGCACCTCGCTCGCCGCGGCCGAAGCCTATCAGGAGGAACACCGGCAGGATCTGGTGCAGGATGCGCAGGCGCTGGCGAATTTCCTCAATGCGCGGCGGCAGGCTTCGGTCTTCATGTCGGATGGCGATCTGCGGGAATTGCTGGTGGCCGGGCAGGCGGGCATCCAGCGCGGCCTGAAGGAAGCCTATGTGATCGACGGCACCGGCCAGATCGTCGCGCGGGGCGAGCGCAGCTACCTGTTCGATTTCGAGAAACCGGCCCCCGACCGCATCGTCGCCGCCAGCAAGGGCGGCACCATCCTGATCGAGGACTGGCCCAATTCGGAACTGCGGGCGCTGGTGCATCTGGACAGTTTCGTCGACCGCTATCTGTATGTCTCGCGCAAGGTGGACGGGGAAATCCTGTCGCTGCTGGACGACACACGGGCGACGGTGGGGCTGTATCAACAACTCGAACGCACGCGCGGGCGGGTGCTGTTCGAATTCGGTCTGGTCTATGTCGGCTTCGCGCTGATCCTGATCCTTGCGGCGGTCTGGGTCGGGCTGTGGTTCGCGGAACGGCTGTCTCGGCCGATAGGGCGGCTCGCCTCGGCGGCGGAGCGGGTGGGGGCGGGTGACCTCGACGTGCAGGTGATCGAGGAAAAGGGCGATGACGAAATCGCCACGCTCGGCTCGGTGTTCAACCGCATGACGAAGCAGCTCAAGGGCCAGCATGATGCCCTGATCTCCGTCAACCAGAGCACCGAGGAACGCCGGCGGATGTTCGATTCGGTGCTGTCTTCGGTCACCTCGGGGGTGATCGGGCTGGATGCCGAGGGGCGGATCGATTTCCTCAACCGTTCGGCGGTGAAGCTGCTGGACCTGTCCGGGCAGGAACAGGGCCGCGACATCTGCGATTGCGTTCCGGAATTCGCGTCCCTTTTCGGTCGTTTGCAGGACGTTATTCATCCCGTGGTTCAGGACGAGATCCGCATTTCGCGCGGCGGGCGGCTGGAAAGCCTGCTGGTGCGGATGGCGGAACGGCGCGCGGGGGACGGCACGCGCGAAGGCTTCGTCGTCGCCTTCGACGATGTGACGGATCTGGTGTCCGCGCAGCGCATGGCCGCCTGGGGCGATGTCGCGCGCCGCATCGCGCATGAGATCAAGAACCCGCTGACGCCGATCCAGCTGTCGGCGGAACGGATCAAGCGGAAATATACACGTCTGGTGCAGGGCGAGGATGCCGCGACGCTTGAACAGCTGACCGGCGTGATCGTGCGCCAGACCAATGACTTGCGGCGCATCGTTGACGAATTTTCGCGCTTCGCCCGGATGCCGGAGCCGGACCGGCGCGACCATGATCTGGTGCGGCTGATGCATGATGCGGTGCTGTTGCAGGAAGGCGCGCTGCATGGCGCGACGCTGCTGGCCGATCTGCCCGAGGGGCCGGTGGTGGTCGAACTCGACGCCACGATGATTTCGCAAGCGGTCACCAATCTTATCAAGAATGCGGGGGAAGCGATTGAGAGTCTTGAGGAAATGGGCGCGCCCGAAGGATGGCGGCCGGAAATCCGCGTCAGCATGGAAACCGGCCCCGAGGCCGTCACCATCCGCATCGCCGACAATGGCATCGGCCTGCCCGAGGATCGCTCGCGCCTGTTCGAGCCCTATGTGACGACCCGGGCCAAGGGCACCGGCCTTGGCCTGCCGATCGTCAAGAAGATCATCGAGGAACACGGCGGGGTGCTGATCCTGACCGATGCGCCCGAATTCCACCCCGGCGCCCATCGCGGCGCCCTTGCCGAAATCCGACTGCCCCGCGCCCGCTCCGGCCCCCGTGCCGCGCAACGCGCCAACAAGGATACTGTGACCCATGAGTGACATTCTGATCGTCGACGATGAAAAGGACATCCGCGAACTGATCGCCGACATTCTCAAGGACGAAGGTTTCGCCACGCGGCTTGCCGGCAATTCCGACGAATGCATGGAACAGATCAATGCCGAGGCTCCGGCGCTGATGGTGCTGGACATCTGGCTGAAGGACAGCCGGATGGACGGGATCGACATCCTCAAGTCGGTCAAGCGCGACAATCCGGATATCCCGGTCATCATCATCTCGGGCCACGGCAATATCGAGATCGCGGTGGCCGCGATCAAGCAGGGCGCCTATGACTTCATCGAAAAGCCCTTCAATATCGACCAGTTGATGGTGGTGATCTCGCGCGCGATGGAAACCGCGCGGCTGCGGCGGGAAAATTCCACGCTGCGGCGGCGCGATCTGCATTCGGGCGAGATGCTGGGCCAGTCGGCGGCCTTCCGGCGGCTGAAGGACCAGCTTGAGAAGGTCACCAAGTCGAACGGCCGCGTCATGCTGGCGGGCGAGCCCGGCTCGGGCAAGGAAACCGCCGCGCGCTATATCCACGGCAATTCGAGCCGCGCCTCGGCCCCGTTCATCACGGTCAACTCCGCCTCGATCGCGCCCGACCGGATGGAAGAGGTGCTCTTCGGCCGTGACAGCCCGGAACGCGGCACCGAAAAGGGGCTGCTGGAACAGGCGCATGGCGGGGTGATCTATTTCGACGAGGTGGCCGAGATGCCGACCGGCACCCAGTCGAAGATCCTGCGCGTGCTGACCGAACAGCAGTTCACCCGGGTCGGCGGGGTCGACAAGGTGCGGGTGGACCTGCGGGTGATTTCCTCGACCACGCGGGATCTTGCGGCGGAAATCGCGGCGGGCCGCTTCCGGCAGGAACTCTATGACCGGCTGAACGTGGTGCCGATCGCGGTCCCGGCCCTCGCCGACCGGCGCGAGGATGTACCGCTGCTCGCCCGCCATTTCATCGAGGTCTTCAACCGCACCCAGGGCCTGCCGCTGCGCGAGCTGTCGGACGAGGCGGCGGCGGCGATGCAGACGATGGAATGGCCCGGCAACATCCGCCAGCTGCGCAACGTGATCGAGCGGCTGCTGATCCTGGGCGAGGGCACCGGCCCGATCGAGGCGCGCGAGCTGCCCGGCAACGCGCAGCCGGGCGATGACGACCGCATCGTCCTTGGCGGGCAACTGGCGACCCTGCCGCTGCGCGAGGCGCGCGAGCTGTTCGAGCGCGAATATCTGCTGACGCAGATCAACCGCTTTGGCGGCAACATCTCGCGCACGGCGAATTTCGTCGGCATGGAACGCTCGGCCCTGCACCGCAAGCTGAAATCGCTCGGCGTCGTCACCTCGTCCAAGTCGGGCGGGCGGATCGCCCATATCGAGGATGAGGAAGACGAGGACGAAGAGGTCTGATTGACCCTTCCGGGCGGCGGACATAGAACGGGCACCTGACCGCGCGCGGCGGCGGAGGGCAGTATGAAGGTCATCATCTGTGGTGCGGGGCAGGTCGGCTGGCAGATCGCGCGCCATCTTGCGGGCGAACGCAACGATGTCACCGTCGTCGATTCCAACGCCGAACTGGTGCGCCGCGCCGCCGATACGCTGGATGTGCAGGGCGTCGTGGGCTTTGCCTCGCACCCCGATGTGCTGGAACGCGCGGGCGCGCGGGATGCCGATCTGATCATCGCCGCGACCTATTCGGACGAGGTGAACATGGTCACCTGCCATGTCGCCCATTCGATCTTCGGCGTGACGCGCAAGATCGCGCGGCTGCGGGCGCAATCCTATCTGGCGCCGAAATACGAAAGCCTGTTCCGCCGCGACCAGTTGCCCATCGATGTCGTCATCAGCCCCGAGCGCGAGGTGGCGGAGGCCGCGCTGCAACGGCTTTCGGCGCCCTCGACCTTTGACACCGAAAGCTTTCTTGGCGGCAAGGTGCAGTTGCTGGGCATCGCGCTGGAACAGGATTGCCCGGTGCTGAACACGCCGCTGCGGCAGCTGACCGACCTGTTTTCGACGCTGCGCGCGATGGTCGTGGGGGTGCGCCGCGACGGGCGGCTGTTCGCGCCGGAACCCGGCGATCAGCTTTTCGCCGAGGATCAGATCTATGTCTTCGCCTTCAGCGAGGATGTGAACAGAACGCTGGAAATCTTTGGCAAGACGACGAAAAAGCAGGAACGTATCATCATCGTCGGCGGCGGCAACGTCGGCCTTGCGGTGGCGCGCGAGCTTGAGGCGCGGACCGACCGGATGCGGGCGAAGATCATCGAGCGCGACCGCGCCACGGCGGAACGCGCCGCCGACGGGCTGGAACGGACCATCGTGCTGAACGGCGACGGGATGAGCGCCGAGCTTCTGGAAGAGGCGAATATCGAACGGGCCGACGCGATCCTTGCGGTGACCGACGACGACAAGACGAATATCCTTGTATCCGTGCGGGCGAAGCAGGCGGGCTGCAAGATGGCGATCTGTCTGGTGAATGACCCGACGCTGGTGCCGCTGATGGCCGCCGTCGACATCGACGCCTACATCAACCCGCGCGCGACCACCGTGTCCTCGATCCTGCGGCATATCCGGCACGGGCGGGTGCGGGCAATCTATTCCGTGGGCGATGCGGAAGGCGAGGCGATCGAGGCGCAGATCCTCGGCTCCTCCTCGATGGCGGGCAAGCTGGTGCGGGAGATCGAACTGCCGGAAGGCGCGCTGATCGGCGCGGTGCAGAAGGGCGACCGGATCATCAAGCCGGTGGGCGACACCAAGATCGACGAGGGCGATGTGGTGCTGCTGTTCGCGCTGGCCAAGGACGTGCCGGTGATCGAGCGGCTGCTGCAGGTCTCGGTCGAGTTCTTCTGAGCGATGATGCGCGCCCTGACCGAAGCGCCGCTGTTCGTCGTCCTGATCGCCATCGGGGCGCTGGCGATGCAGGTGCCGGCGATCCATGCGGTGATGGGCGGGCATTACGCGGTGGCGCGGTCGTTCTTTTACTCCGGCATCCTGTTTCTGGGGTTGAGCCTGCTTCTGGGTCTTGCCGGTGCCGCGAATGCCGAGGGCCGCACCAGCCGCGCCCATCTGGTGACGATGCTGGCAAGCTTTCTGCTGCTGCCGCTCGAACTGGCGACACCCTTCTATCTGGCGGTCCCCGATACGACCCTGTTCCGCAGCTGGTGGGAAATGGTGTCCTGCCTGACGACGACCGGGGCCACGCTTTACGATCCCGAGCGGCTGATCGGGTCCCTGCATCTGTGGCGGGCGCTGATCGGCTGGCTTGGCGGTTATTTCATTCTGGTGATGGCGATCGCGGTTCTGGCGCCCCTGCGGCTCGGCGGGTTCGAGATCTTCGGCTCGGGTGCGGCCACCCACAGCGCCAATCTGCGCGCGGATCCGGTGCGCGCGGTTGGTGGCGGCGAGGCGCCGACCTTCTTCACCGACGACATCGCCGAGCCGGGAGAGAGGATCCGCCATTTCGCCCGGGTGCTGCTGCCCGCCTATGCCGGGCTGACGGCGGTGCTGTGGCTTTTGCTGGTGACGGTGGGCGAAGACGGTCTGGTGGCGCTGTGCCATGCGATGTCGACGCTGTCGACCTCGGGCATCTCGCCGCTGGGGACGCTGGGAAGGGGTGAAGGCGGCATCCCCGGAGAGATGTTCATCTTCCTCTTCCTGATCCCGGCGCTGTCGCGGCGGCTCTGGCCCGGTGGCGGCGAGCTGCGCGCCTCGGCCCGGCTGCGCGACGATCCCGAACTGCGCCTTGCGGCGGTGCTGGTCCTGTTGGTGACGCAGGTGCTGTTCATGCGGCATTGGCTGGCGGCGCTGGAAATCGACACGCCGGTCGCGCCGGGGCAGGTGCTGCGCTCGGTCTGGGGCGGGCTGTTCACCTCGCTGTCGTTCCTCACCACCACGGGCTTCGCCTCGGGCAGCTGGAACGAGGCGCGGACGTGGTCCGGGCTCGGCACGCCGGGGCTGATCCTTGCGGGGCTGGCGGTCACCGGAGGCGGCATCGCGACCACGGCGGGCGGCATCCGGCTGTTGCGCATCTACGCCCTTCTGCGGCATGGCGAACGCGAACTGGTCCGGCTGGTCCACCCGGCGGCGGTGCATGGCGGCGGCCCCACGGCGCGCTGGTTGCGGCGCCAGGGAGCCTATACGGCGTGGATCTTCTTCATGCTGTTCATGCTGTCGGGCGCGGTGATCATGGCGGCGGTATCGCTGGCGGGCATGCGGTTCGAGCCAGCGGCGGTGATGACCATCTCGGCCCTGTCGAACACCGGGCCGCTGGCGGCGATCGCTCTGGATACGCCCCTGCGCTGGTCCGAACTCGACACCGCGCCGCAGTTCATCCTGGCGCTGGCGATGGTTCTGGGGCGACTGGAAACGCTGGCGATCGTCGCGCTGTTCAATCCCGATTTCTGGCGCGGCTGAACGGCTTAGCCCGCCCCGGTGCAATGGCTTGATTCGGCGCGCGATTTTGGGGGTGGAAACTCCCCCGCCGTTGCGCATATTCTGGGCCTGCGGATGCCAAGGACGGGTCCGTCGCGCGAATAACAACAGCTGCATAGGCATAAAAACAAATGGCTGCCGATAAACAGAACCTGCAGGATGCGTTCCTGAACCACGTCCGCAAGACCAAGGTCCCGGTGACGATCTTCCTTATCAACGGGGTGAAACTGCAAGGCGTGATCACCTGGTTCGACAATTTCTGCGTCCTGCTGCGCCGCGACGGGCAATCGCAACTTGTCTACAAGCATGCGATTTCCACCATCATGCCGGGCCAGCCGATCTCTCTGTACGAGGGCGAAGACTGACCGATCTCATCCAATCCGCGGAACGGCCCACCCGGGCCTATGTCCTGCATCCCGACCTGAAGGCGGCGGATACCCGCCGTCTGCCGGAACTCCGACTGGCGGAGGCGGTTTCGCTTGCCGTGGCGCTGCCGAACCTCGATGTCGTCGGGCATGAGGTCGTGCGCATCGCCAAACCCCATGCCGGGCATCTGTTCGGCTCGGGCAAGGTCGAGGAACTGAAGGCACGCTTCGAGGTGCTGGAGGTCGATCTGGTGCTGGTCGATGGTCCGGTCAGCCCGGTGCAGCAAAGGAACCTCGAAAAGGAATGGGGGGTGAAGCTCCTCGACCGAACGGGGCTGATCCTTGAGATTTTCGCCGACCGGGCGCGGACGCGCGAAGGCGTGCTGCAGGTGGAACTCGCGGCGCTCAGCTATCAGCGCACGCGGCTGGTGCGGGCCTGGACCCACCTTGAACGGCAGCGCGGCGGCTTCGGCTTCGTCGGCGGCCCCGGCGAAACGCAGATCGAGGCGGACCGGCGCGCCATCGACGAACAGGTGATCCGCATCAAGCGCCAGCTTGCCAAGGTGGTGAAAACGCGCGAGCTGCACCGCGCCGCACGCCGCAAGGTGCCGTTCCCGATCGTCGCGTTGGTGGGCTATACCAACGCGGGAAAATCGACGCTGTTCAATCGCATGACCGGCGCCGACGTGCTGGCGAAGGACATGCTGTTCGCCACGCTCGACCCGACGATGCGCGGGATCACGCTGCCCTCGGGGCGCAAGGTGATCCTGTCGGATACGGTGGGGTTCATCTCGGATCTGCCGCATGAACTCGTCGCCGCCTTCCGGGCCACGCTGGAAGAGGTGCTGGAAGCCGATCTGATCCTGCATGTGCGCGATATTTCCCACCCCGAGACCGAGGAACAGGCAGAGGATGTCGGTGAGATCCTCGAATCGCTCGGCGTGTCCGAGGATGTGCCGCTGATCGAGGTCTGGAACAAGATCGACGCGCTATCACCCACTTCGCGCGAGGCGTTGCTGGTCGCGGATGCGCGGCGTTCAGAGGTGCAGGCCGTCTCTGCCCTGACTGGCGAGGGGTTCGAGGCGCTGCTCGGCGCGATCGAAACCCGGCTCGGCGAGGAACGCCACGACGACACCCTGCATCTGCCGTTCTCGGCGGGCCGCGAGCGCGCGTGGCTGCACGACCAGAATGTCGTGCGCGGCGAGACCGAGACGAAGGACGGCTGGACGATCGAGGTGAACTGGTCGGTCAGCCAGCGCCACCGCTACCGCGCGCTGTAAGGGCAGGAGCTGCACCGAGGCTCTGCGACATCCAGCGGAGCCTCCTTCACTCGCGGACGGTCTGAATTTAAAGGCCTGTGCGACGGACGGCGCATCTGGCGCCGGCTTCAAACCTGCCAGAACAAGCTTTCTCCAATTCGTGTTTCCATAAATATCCCGGGGGTGAGCGCGGCACGCGCGAGGGGGCTGGCCCCCTGCCACCCCATCCACAGGCCCCGTGACCTTCATTTCAAGACCACGCTTCAACCCGCTGAAAACAAAAAGAACAGACCTGAACACGCGCCCTCGGGCGCGTGTTCGCCGCCGGATCACTCGCCACCCGCCGGCTCAGGTTCCAGCCGGGTGATTCCCGCCGCCGCCGCCCGTGCCAGCGCCGGGTCGAGCGACATCGGGATATATTCCCCTCGCCGCCAGAGGCCCGACAGATCGTCGTAATGGCGGCTCAGCGGATGCCCGGACTGGCCGGTGGCGATGATGAAGACCGAGCTGTCGGGATCGGCGAAATCATAGACGCCGCGATAGCCCGCGCCATGCACGTTCAGGAACGGATTCGGCCCGGTGCCGAGCGTCACCCCCCGGTTCAGCGTGAAATCCCCGCCCGAGGTCGATTGCCGGATATTGGTGATCCATTTCAGGATCGGCGTCCGGCCGAGCACCGGATGGTCATGCGTCGCCTCATGCGCGTCGCCCCACCGCCAGCTGTCGATATTCGCACCGTATTTCGCCTTCAGCTCCATCAGCGCGTCATCGAGCGACATCCGCGCCATATCGGGGCAGGTCTCGACCGGGGCCGATTGCATCACGTCGCACCAGCGCGCCGCGCCATCTGTGTCGCGGAAGACCCGCTCGATGAACAATGGCTCCAGATGGGAAAATTCGTTGGCGAGCGGCCCGAGTTCGTCGCGGATCAGCCGGTTTTGCAGGCTGCGCATCCAGGCGGCGTAGATCAGCGGCTCGGGCATATGCTCGTTCATGTCTCCGTCCCAGGCCGCCAGCAGTTCCAGCGCGCGCTGCCGCAGCCGCTCGGGCGTGCCCTCGGGCGCGGGCTCGCCGGTGAACCAAAGATCCTTGCCGACCAGCGGCAACAGCCCCCGTGCCGCGGAAGAAACGGTATCGAGCTGCGCCGAGATGAAGCTTTCGCGCGAATGCACCTCGCGCTCGCCCATCAGCCGGGTCAGCCGCTGCACCCGTTGGCTGTCGCCCCAGTGAAAGCTGACATGATCGGGGAAGGGGCGGTCGACGGTCTTGTTGTTGGTGTTGATGACGATCCCGCCCGCCGGGTCGAGTACGCGCGGGTTGCTGTCATAGGGCTCGATCCCCTGCCAGCGATTCTCCGCCCGCCAGCCGGGCGAGGGCATCCGGCCCTGCGTCATGTGCCGCGGATCGCGTTTCGGGATCGCGCCGACCGTGACCATGCCCACCGTCCTCTGATCGGCCAGAATCAGGTTCTGCGCCGGCGCGACGAAACGTTCGCCCGCGGCCACCGCCTCGTCCACATTGCCCGCCCGCATCAGCGCGAGCCCGGCGCTCATCGAGGTGTCGGCCGAACTCAGCGCCGTCCAGCTGAGCGAGACGACATCGCCGGGCGGCGTAATGGCGGCAAGGTTGAAGTGCCCTGAGGGCAGCACCGGCCCGTTTTCCGTCCAGCGCAGCGTCAGGGTGACGGGGCGCGCATCCTTGACGTTGATGATGGTGCGGCGGGTCTCGAATTCCTTCCAGCCGTCGGGGGTGCGGTAGCGGTTCGGATCGGCGCGGTCGAGTTCCTCGATATGCAGGTCCTGATCGTCGACATAGGCCGTGGTGATCCCCCAGCCGAGCCGCGCGTTCCGCCCCGTCAGCACCAGCGGCACCCCCGGGATCGTCCCGCCGATCACCCCGCCGGAGCCGAGTTCCAGCCGCGCGAGATACCACCACGACGGCGCGGTGAAGCCCAGATGCGGGTCGTTCGCCAGCAGCGATCCCCCGGCGGCCGAGCGGCGCGGCGCGGCGGCGAAGGCGTTCGAGGCGCCCGCCAGATCGCGGGGCGCAAAGGGCGACATCGCGCCTTCGGCATCGGCGAGCCGCACGGATTTCGGCACCTTGGGGAACAGGCTCGCGTAATCGGGCAGCGCCGCCACGCCGGGGCCGGGCATGTCGGGCATGATGTCGCGCACCCAGTTCTGCCCCAGAAGCGAAACGCGGGCGCGCAGCACCTCGTCCTGCATCTGGCTCGACAGTTGCGCGGCCAGCAGCTTGACGATGGCGATCGAATCCGCCGGGGTCCAGTAGGCGATCTCATTGTCGAACAGGAAGAATTCCGGCGCGCCCCGGCCAAGCGCACCCTTGTTCACCTGCGCGATCCAGGCGTTCACCCCGCGCGCATAGGCGGCAAGCGCGGCCTGCGTCTGCGCGTCCTGCGCGCCCACCGATTTCACCGCGGCGCCGTAAAGGTCAAGCCGCCGCATCAGCTCGTCCGTCCTGACCGTTTCCGCCCCGAAAACCTCGCTCAGCCGGCCCTGCACGGTGCGGCGCAGCATGGTCATCTGCCACAGCCGGTCCTGCGCATGGGCAAGCCCGAGGGCGAAGAACACGTCCTCATCCGTCTGGCCGAAGATATGCGGCACGTCCTCGGTCGAGCGGACGATCTCCACCGGGGCGGAGATGCCAGCCACTGTATAGGTCGCGTCGTAATCGGGCAGCGAGCGCGCCGCGAAATACCACGCCCCCGCCGCCGCGAGGACCAGAAGTGCTAGCGCCGCCGAAACGAGTCGGACCATCCAGCGGAAAAGGCTATACATCGGCAGGCTCGGCGGTGAGGTTGACGGAGACGGTCTGCGCGTTACTAAGTCAGGCGGGACCGATGATCAACGCGCGTTTCACGCACGAACAGGGGAGCAGGGTGATGGCGAAAGTTGCGTTTCTGGGACTTGGGGTGATGGGATTTCCGATGGCGGGGCATCTGGCCGCCGCCGGACACAAGGTGACGGTCTACAACCGCACCGCCGCGAAGGCCGAGGCCTGGGTGGAAAAACATGCGGGCGAATGGGCCGCGACCCCCGCCGACGCGGCGCGCGACTGCGATTTCGTCATGGCCTGCGTCGGCAATGACGACGACCTGCGGGCCGTCTGTCTGGGCGAGACGGGGGCATTCGCCGGGATGAAGCCCGGGGCGATCTTTGTCGATCATACCACGGTCTCGGCGAAAGTCAGCCGGGAGCTGGCGGAAATCGCCCGCGAAAAGGGGCTCGGCTATGTCGATGCGCCGGTTTCGGGCGGGCAGGCGGGGGCCGAGGGCGGCGTCCTGTCGGTCATGTGCGGTGGGTCCGAGGCGGATTACGCCAAGGCCGAACCCGTCATCGACGCCTATGCCAAGGCCTGCCTGCGGATGGGCGATGTGGGCGCCGGCCAACTGACCAAGATGTGCAACCAGATCGCCATCGCGGGGGTGGTGCAGGGTCTGTCCGAGGCGCTGCATTTCGCCGAAAAGGCGGGCCTGCCGATCACCGATGTGGTCGAGGCGATCTCGCAGGGTGCCGCCGGGTCCTGGCAGATGTCCAACCGCTACAAGACGATGGCCGAGGAGAAATACGATTTCGGCTTTGCCGTTGACTGGATGCGCAAGGATCTGAACATCTGTCTGACCACCGCCAACGAAACCGGCGCGAGCCTGCCGGTCACCGCGCTGGTCGATCAGTTCTACAAGGAAGTGCAGTCGATGGGCGGCGGGCGGTGGGATACCTCCTCGCTGATCGCGCGGCTGCGCAAGCTGGGCTGAACCCGGGCCTGGGGGGCGGTTGTTCGCGCCCGCCCGCCGCGCTAGAGGATGGCCAAAACCAAAGGAGGACGGCATGAGCCGCGCATTCGTATTCCCCGGGCAGGGGGCGCAGACCATCGGCATGGGCAAGGCGCTGGCCGACAGCTATCCGGCCGCGAAAGCGGTCTTCGACGAGGTGGACGAGGCGCTTGGCGAAAAGCTCTCGGCGCTGATCTGGGAAGGCTCGATCGAGGATCTGACGCTCACCGCCAATGCGCAGCCGGCGCTGATGGCGACCTCGATCGCCGCGCTGCGGGCGCTGGAAAGCGAAGGCTTCGCGGTCACCGATGCGGCTTTCGTCGCCGGGCACAGCCTTGGCGAATATTCGGCGCTGTGCGCGGCGGGCAGCCTGAGCCTGTCGGATACGGCGCGGCTTTTGCGGATCCGGGGCGCGGCGATGCAATCCGCCGTGCCGGTGGGGATCGGCGCGATGGCGGCGCTGCTGGGGCTTGATTTCGCCACGGCGACCGAAGTGGCGACCGAGGCCGCGCAGGGCGAGGTCTGCCAGGCGGCGAACGACAACGATCCTTCGCAGGTCGTGGTGTCGGGCCACAAGGGCGCGGTCGAACGCGCGGTCGAGATCGCCAAGGCGAAAGGCGCGAAACGGGCGGTGATGCTGCCGGTCTCGGCCCCCTTCCACTGCGCGCTGATGCAGCCCGCCGCCGACCGCATGGCCGAGGCGCTGGCCGATGTCGAGGTGAAGCCGCCGGTGGTGCCGCTGGTCGCCAATGTCGTCGCCGAGGCGGTGACCGATCCCGCGACGATCCGCGCCCTGCTGGTGAAGCAGGTCACCGGATCGGTGCGCTGGCGTGAAAGCGTCGAATGGATGGCGGGGCAGGGCGTCACCGAATTCTGGGAAATCGGCGCGGGCAAGGCGCTGTCCGGCATGATCCGGCGCATCGCCAAGGATACGGTGCAAAAGGCCGTCGGCACGCCCGAGGACATCGCCGCGCTGAAGGGCTGAGGGGCGCGCGCCGGGGGCCTCTGGCCCCACGGCGCGGTGGCTGTTATGGAGGCGGAAATCCACAAGAGGGACGGATATGTTTGACCTGACGGGAAAATGCGCGCTGGTGACCGGCGCATCGGGCGGTATCGGCGCGGGCATCGCGCGGGCCTTGCACGAGGCCGGGGCGAAGGTCGCGCTTTCGGGCACCCGCGTCGGCCCGCTCGAGGAACTGGCGGCGGATCTGGGGCAGGGCGCCTATGTCTGCCCGGCGAACCTGTCGGACACCCCCTCGGTCGAGGCGCTGCCGAAGGCCGCGAGCGAGGCGATGGGCGGGCTCGACATCCTGATCAACAACGCGGGCATCACCCGCGACAACCTGTTCATGCGGATGTCGGACGAGGAATGGCTGTCGGTTCTGGATGTCAACCTGACGGCCTCGTTCCGGCTGATGCGGGCGGTGCTGCGGCCGATGATGAAGGCGCGGTGGGGGCGCATCATCTCGATCTCGTCCATCGTCGGCACGACGGGGAATCCGGGGCAGGGGAACTACGCCGCGGCCAAGGCCGGCCTTGTCGGCATGTCGAAATCGCTGGCCTACGAAGTGGCGAGTCGCGGCATCACGGTGAACTGCGTGGCGCCCGGCTTCATCGCCACCGCGATGACCGACAAACTGAACGACGAGCAGAAGGCCAAGATCCTCGCGCAGATTCCCGCCGGCCGCATGGGCTCGACCGATGACATCGCCGCGGCGGTCCTGTATCTGGCAAGCCCCGAGGCGGGTTACGTCACCGGCGCCACGCTGCATGTCAACGGCGGCATGGCGATGGTCTGATGGGGCGCACTTGCGAAACGGCTTGCCATGGGGCATGACTGTGCTATAGGCGGCGACGCAAGGGCGGGGCTTTACCCCCGCGTCACGGGCCGTCTTGCGATCGGGACCTTTGCCCCGGCATCGCAGGAAATGGCAACAACCGCTCGCGCAGACGGGCACCGATAAGGGACGGGCCAAGGCCCTCAAACTGAGGAAGAGACATGAGCGACATCGCAGATCGCGTTAAAAAGATCGTCGTGGAGCATCTGGGCGTGGACGAGGACAAGGTGACTGAAACCGCCTCGTTCATCGACGATCTGGGCGCGGACAGCCTTGACACCGTGGAACTGGTCATGGCCTTCGAGGAGGAGTTCGGCATCGAGATCCCGGACGACGCCGCCGAAACCATCCAAACCTTCGGCGATGCGGTGAAATTCATCTCGGAAGCGGTGTAAGCTTCCAGGATCGCTTCACAGCGACAGGCGGCGCCCGGTGGGCGCCGTTTTTCTTTGTGCCGATGCAGGGGCCTCATGATCGCACTGACCGGATTGTTCCTTGCCGCGCTGCTGGCCGCGACCGTGTTTCCGGCGCAGTCCGAGGCGGTTCTGGTGATCCTGCTGCGTGCCGGGGACCATCCCGTTTGGCTGCTGCTCGCCGTGGCGACGGCGGGGAATGTGCTGGGCTCCGTGGTGAACTGCGGGCTCGGACGCTTTCTGCTGCGGTTCGCGGACAGACGCTGGTTTCCCTCCTCGGGCATGAAACGCGCGCAGGCATGGTATCGACGCTACGGCCACTGGAGCCTGTGGCTGTGCTGGGTGCCCGTCGTGGGCGATCCGCTGACGGTCGTGGCCGGCGCGATGCGCGAGCCGCTCTGGCGCTTCCTGACGGTCGTCCTGCTGGCAAAGGCCGGGCGGTATGTCGTGCTGGCGGCGATCACGCTTGCATGGTTCCAGCCGGCACCGGGGGCAGGCGGCGCGGAATGAACCGGGGAATCTGATGACCCGGTTGATAACCGCTTGACGGCTCCGCCCGAAAAATCTAATGAAGCCAAGGCTCCGGCGGGTTGGCGGAGAGGTTACGCAGCGGATTGCAAATCCGTGAAGACCGGTTCGATTCCGGTACCCGCCTCCAAATCTTTTCAATGATTTAGAATAGTCTGGCTGTTGCCGCGGTGATCTTGCGGCTTCGGCTCTGGTATGTCATTCAGTCAGGCTGTTTCTGAGCTTCGCCGCGCATTTGCAAACCCGTCGCGCCGGGTGGATCAACGGCAACGATCAAACGGCCGCCCAAGCTCCACCAGTTCAGAAGCCGCGAAACAGTCCAACGCGCGAACCTGCGTGGCCCACATCAGATTATCGCGTTCCTCGGCGCAGGGATCTGACGCTGACACCGCTGGCGCAACTGGAATCTCATCGACACGATATAGGGATCGATATGGCCGCCATCACGCTGGGGTTCATTCGCTGCGCAGATTCCTGTCGGCTGAGTGAACGCAAGCAGCGGGAAAGCCTTAATCCAAAGGCCCCGGAATGGCTCCGGCTGCGAGTTCACGAAAGGGAATGCGCCATATCCGTTAGTCAAATAATAGTCAAATAATAAGTATTATGTAAAATATACTAACGCACAGCCCGCCAGGCCGATAGTTCCGTCACCGGATCCGCCGCCTGTCAGGCCAGCAGCTCGTGACAGAGTTCCAGGGCCGAGATCAGCGCATCGACCTCTTCGCGCGTGTTGTAGAGCCCGAACGAGGCGCGTGCCGTGGCCGTCAGCCCGTAATGCGCCAAGAGCGGCATGGCGCAATGCGTGCCTGCGCGCACTGCGACCCCGCGCTTGTCGAGGATGGTCGAGACGTCATGCGCATGTCCCGGTCCGGTGATCGTCATCGAGAAGATCGCGCCTTTGTCCGGTGCGTTGCCCTGAATGTTCAGCCAGTTCAGCCCGTTGAAACGCGATTGGGCGTAATCGCGCAGCATGGCCTCATGCGCCGCGATGTTTTCCATCCCCAGACCCATCAGATAGTCCAGCGCCACGCCCAACCCGATCTGCTGGACGATTCCGGGCGTGCCGGCCTCGAACTTCAACGGCGCCGGCGCATAGGTCACGGTGTCGCGCGTCACCACGTCGATCATGTCGCCGCCGCCAAGGAACGGACGCATCTCCGCCATCCGCTCTGGCTTGATGTGGATCGCGCCGGAGCCCGTCGGGCCGTAAAGCTTGTGGCCGGTGATCGCGTAGAAATCGCAGTCCAGATCCTGCACATCGACCGGCGCATGGACCGCGCCCTGCGATCCGTCGACCAGAACCGGCACGCCCTTGGCATGGGCACCGGCGGCGATCGCCTTGACGTCGACCCTTGTGCCGAGGACGTTCGACATATGCGTCACGGCAACCAGTTTCGTGCGCGGGCCGATGGCCTCGATCACCCGCTGCGGATCGAGGCTGCCATCGGCCTCGGGCTCCACCCATTTCAGCACCACACCCTGACGTTCCCGCAGGAAATGCCACGGCACGATATTCGCGTGATGTTCCATGACGCTCAGCACGATCTCGTCGCCCGGCTGCATCCTCGGCGCGGCCCAGGCATAGCTGACCATGTTGATCGCCTCGGTCGAGCCGGTGGTGAACACGATCTCTTCGGGATCGGCCGCGTTCAGGAACCGCGCGATGGTGTGGCGTACCTTTTCGTATTCTTCCGTCGCAACCGTCGAAAGATGGTGCAACCCGCGGTGAACATTCGCATAATCATGTTGATAGAAGCGCGTCATCGCGTCGATGACCACCTGCGGCTTCTGGGCCGAGGCGCCGTTGTCCAGATAGACCAGCGGCTTGCCGTTCACCTCGCGGCCGAGAATCGGAAAATCCTGGCGGATGCGCTGGACGTCATACATGCCCGTTTCCTTTCTCACATGTTCTGCGGCACCGGCACGAAGCCGAGCGAGACCAGCAAGGTTCCCGCCAGCATCCCGCTGCCGATGAAGATGAGGATCACCGCGACGCCGACCTTCACAATATTGGTGAAGCCGTTGAGCGCGGCGGTGAAATGGATCAGCAGCCAGAACAGCAGCACGATCAGCGCCATGGATCCGACGAAGGACAGGATCGGAATCAGCAGCATCACGAATATCTGCAGCGTCTGACCGATGAGCAGCAGCGCCTCGATCCACGCGACAAGGATCAGCGCGTCGGGAAAGGTCCCTCGTCCGCCCATCATCCGGCCAAAGAAGCTCATCGCCCAGGCTCCGTAGAGCACGAGCCCGAATTGCAGCGCCGCCATGGCCATCGGGGCGACGTTCGGCCCCGCCTCGGTCCCCCGCGCGGCGGCGAAGACGATTTCCGCCGCGGTGCCAAGCGCCGCCGACAGCGTGACCACCGCGCCGACCGCCAGCCAGCGCACCGACATCGGCAGGTTCAGCGCCATCAGCATCCGCGCGGCCTCTTGCGGATAACGCAACGACGTCAGCACGAATGCGCGGAAATCGGCCATATTCATCGAAAACCTCGTATTCTGCGACCCGCAGCCCGGCGCCCAGATCGGAATGACGACAAGGAACACCACCGGCCGGGCAAGCGCAACCCGCCTTCGCCCGCGATGCCCCTTGCAGTGGAGCGCAGATCAGTCCCGATGCCGCGCCAGCCAGGATTCGAGCCGCGAGACGATCTCGTCCTTCAGGCCCTCATCCTCGATTTCCTCGATCGCATCGGCGAGGAAGGACAGGACCAGAAGCGCCCTCGCCTCCTCGACCGGAACCCCGCGAGACCGCAAATAGAACAGCGCCGTTTCGTCGATCGCGCCGGTGGTCGAGCCATGCGAACATTTCACGTCATCGGCGTAGATCTCCAGCTCCGGCTTGCCGAGGAACTGGCAGTCGTCGTCCATCAGCAGCGACTGGCTGATCTGGTAGCCGTCTGTCTTCTGCGCACCGGGTTTCACAAGGATCTTGCCCTGGAAAATGCCCTGCGCGCCGTGCTTCAGCACCTTCTTGAACACCTGCCGGCTTTCGCCGCGCAGCGCGTCATGGGTGATGAATACGGTGTCGTCGTGATGGAAGGCATCCTTCGCCCCGTCGCCAAGCGCCGCCCCGGCGACATGCGCCACCGCATCGTCGCCGATCAGCGACAGCACGCATTCGTTGCGGGTCAGCACGCCGTTGACGGTGAGGGTGAAGCTCTTGAACAACGCCTCCGCCCCGATCCGCGCGAAGATATGGGTGATCGCGCGGGGGTCATGGTCGCGCCCCTGCGCCCGGACATGGTGGAAGCGCGCGCCATCGGCAACATCGACCTCCATCACCCCGTTGAACCGCGCGCCCGCCGGCCCGTTTTCCAGAAGCGTCAGCTCCGCCCCCGGTTCGAGCCTGATGCAATGATGCAGGATCGGGTCGGAACGATCTGATTTATGGATGTAAATCACGTTGACGGGTTTCGAGGGTTTGCCCGTCACCCGGATCAGCACCCCATCCGTCGCGGCAACCGTGTTCAGCGTCGCGAAAGGACGCTTCACCGGCACCTGCCCCGCGGCTTCCAGCGTGCCATAGAAGCCGCTGGCCCAGTTGACATCGGGCGCATCGGCCAGCCGTGCGATCTCGATCCCCTCCAGCGCCAGATCGTCCGAAGCCGCGGCATCGAAAACCCCGTCGACAAAGACGATCTTCAGCCGGTCCAGCGTGCCGAAGATCGGCGCCTCATCCTCGGCCAGCGCCTTGGCCGGTTTCGGCTCGGTCGCGGCGAAATCCGTCGGATTGGTCCAGCGCCAGTATTCGTCACGCCGCCCCGGCAGGCCCATCGCCGTCAGCCGCTCCAGCGCGTCGCGCCGGGCCCGCGCTGCGAACCCGCCCGCCGGAACCAGCAGCGTCCCCAGCCTCGCATCCAGCGCCGAGGCCTTTTCGACAATCGTCATCACGCGACCTCCGCGATTCCATGCTTCTTCAGAAGGTCGGCATAGCCGTTCTTCTCGACCACCAGCGCAAGCTCCGGCCCGCCGCTTTCAAGGATCCGGCCATCGGCCATGATATGCACCACATCCGGTTTGATATGATCCAGAAGCCGCTGATAGTGCGTGATGACGAGGAAAGAGCGGTTCGCGTCGCGCAGCGCGTTCACGCCATCCGACACCAGCCGCATCGCATCGACGTCAAGACCCGAATCCGTCTCGTCCAGAATGCACATCCGCGGTTCGAGGATCGCCATCTGCAGGATTTCGTTGCGCTTCTTTTCCCCGCCGGAGAAGCCGACATTGACCGGCCGCTTCAGCATGTCCGCGTCGATCTTCAGCGCCTTGGCCTTGGCGCGCACGACCTTAAGGAAATCACCGGCCGAGAGTTCTTCCTGCCCACGCGCCTTGCGCTGCGCGTTCAGCGCCGTGCGCAGAAAGGTCATGTTGCCGACGCCCGGAATTTCCACCGGATACTGGAAGGCCAGAAACAGCCCGGCCGCCGCGCGTTCCTCGGGCTCCATGTCGAGCAGGTCGTGACCGTCCAGAACGGCCGAACCCTCGGTCACCTCATAGCCGTCGCGCCCGGACAGCACATAGGACAGCGTCGATTTGCCGGAGCCGTTCGGCCCCATGATCGCATGCACCTCGCCCGAGCCGATGGTCAGGTCGACCCCTTTCAGGATCGCCTTGTCTTCTTCTTCAAGTTTGACGTGCATGTTTTTGATTTCAAGCATATTTCGGTCCTTTCGGATCGCGGCGGCATGGCGCGCGGGAATGTCTGGAAACGGCCCCGGCGCGGCTGCGCCGGGATCGGAAAAGCTCAGCCGACCGAGCCTTCAAGCGAAATGGCGACGAGGCTCTGCGCCTCCATGGCGAATTCCATCGGCAGCGCCTGCAGGACCTCGCGGCAGAAGCCGTTGACGACCAGCGCCACCGCCTCTTCCTCGTCCATCCCGCGGGTGCGGCAATAGAACAGCTGGTCGTCATCGACCTTCGAGGTCGTCGCCTCGTGCTCGACGCGGCTCGAATTGTTCTTCACCTCGATATAGGGCACGGTATGCGCCCCGCATTTGTCGCCGATCAGCAGGCTGTCGCATTGCGTATAGTTGCGGCTGTCGGTGGCCTTCGGGTGGATCGACACCAGCCCGCGATAGGTATTCTGCGCCCTGCCCGCCGAAATCCCTTTGGAAACAATGCGCGAGCGGGTGTTCTTGCCAAGATGGACCATCTTGGTGCCGGTATCCGCCTGCTGCATGTTGTTGGCGATGGCGATCGAGTAGAACTCGCCCTGGCTGTCGTTTCCGCGCAGCAGGCAGGACGGGTATTTCCAGGTGATGGCCGAGCCGGTTTCCACCTGCGTCCACATCACCTTCGCCCGGTCGCCCCGGCAATCGGCGCGCTTGGTGACGAAGTTGTAGATGCCGCCCTTGCCGTCCTCGTCGCCGGGGAACCAGTTTTGCACGGTCGAATACTTCACCTCGGAATCTTCCTCGATGACGATTTCCACCACCGCCGCGTGCAGCTGCGCGGTGTCGCGCTTCGGCGCGGTGCAGCCTTCGAGATAGCTGACATAGGCGCCCTTGTCGGCGATGATCAGCGTGCGCTCGAATTGCCCGGTGTTTTCCGCATTGATCCGGAAATAGGTCGACAGCTCCATCGGGCATTTCACCCCCGGCGGGATGTAGACAAAGGACCCGTCCGAAAAGACCGCCGAATTCAGCGTCGCGTAGAAATTGTCCGACTGCGGCACGACCGAGCCGAGGTATTTCTTCACCAGCTCCGGATGTTCGCGGATCGCTTCCGAGATCGAGCAGAAGATCACCCCCGCCTCGGCCAGCTTTTCGCGGAAGGTGGTGCCGACGGAAACGGAATCGAACACCGCATCCACCGCCACCTGACGTTCGCCCTCGGGCGCCGTGACGCCGGCCAGCAGCGCCTGTTCCTTCAGCGGAATGCCCAGCTTTTCATAGGTCGCCAGCAGCTTCGGGTCGACCTCGTCGAGCGAGGTGGGCCGCGTCTCCATGCTCTTCGGCCGGGCGTAGTAGTAGATGTCCTGAAAGTCGATCTTCGGAATGTCCAGCAGCGCCCAGGTCGGCGGGGTCATGGTGATCCAGCGCCGGTAGGCCTTCAGCCGCCAGTCGAGCATCCATTCCGGTTCGTCGTTCTTGGCCGAGATCAGGCGCACGATGTCTTCGGAAAGCCCCTTCGGGGCATAGTCCATCTCGATCTCGGTCTCCCACCCGTATTTGTAGGAGCCCATGTTCTGGACGGTTTCGATCGTTTCCCGATCCACGCCTTCGCGGACTTCGATTTGCTGTTCCAATGCCATCGCTCCTTGCGGTCAGCGCCGCATGCGGTGTTTCCGATGCGCCGCGACGAATGTGTCGGCGAAGCGCAAGATATCTTCTCTGCTCACCCCGGGCCCGATCGACACCCGCAAGGCGCAGGCGGCATCCTCCCCGGACCAGCCCATCGCGCCGAGCACATGGCTCGCGCGGACCTTGCCCGAGGAACAGGCGGATCCCGCGGAAACCGCGAAACCCAGAAGATCGAGCCGCATCACCTGCGTTTCGCCCTTCCATCCGGGGCTGATCACCGAAAGCGTGTTGGGGAGGATCTGCGGTGGCGCCGCGTTCCCTGCCTGACCTTCCGGTAACTCCCACCCCGGAAAATAGAGCTTCTCGCCGCAATCTTCCAGTGCCGATTTTAGAATGTCTCTAATTTCCGCCACCTCATCCCAGACGCCATTGGCCAGATCGCGGGCCGCGGCCTCGGCGGCGGCGGCGAAACCGGCGATGCCGATGAGGTTTTCAGTTCCGGCGCGGCGGCCCATCTCCTGCCCGCCGCCTTTCAGTCGCGATGCAAGATCGGTGCCCCGGCGCAGGATCAGCGCGCCGATTCCCTTAGGACCGCCCAGTTTGTGCGCCGAAACGATCCCCGCCGTCGCGCCAAGCCAGTTGAAGGCCACGGGGATCTTGCCGAAGGCCTGCGTCAGATCGCTGGCCCACAGCCCTTCGGGCAGATCCTGAATCACTCCGGTTTCGGAATTCGCCAGTTGCAGCGTCGCCTGCGCCGGATCGGCGACTGTCACCCGCCCATAGCCATCGACGGGCAGCAACGGATCGCACCAGGCCTTCACCGCGTCATGTTCCACCTCGGCACAGACGATGCCCCGGCCTTCCAGCGCCAGTGCCGCCGCCTCGGTCGCGCCGGAGGTGAAGACGATATCCTGACCATCCGCCCCGATCGCCGTGGCGATCTGCGCCCGCGCCCGTTCCATCAGGCTCTTGGCCGCGCGCCCCTCGCTGTGGACCGAGGACGGATTGCCCACCAGATCCATCGCCGCGATCATCGCCGCGCGCGCCTCGGCCCGGATCGGCGCCGTCGCATTCCAGTCGAGATAAAGTCTTTGCATCGTCACCCCCGCATGGCCCGCGGGATAGCGCAAAGCCTATTCGTCCACCACGGAAAACAGGGATGGCACCGCCGGACAGGGCTTCAGCGCATTCTTCACGACATCTTCCAGCGTCGTCTGATGCAGGAAGACGAAGACCTGCGCCGACAGGCTTTCCCACAGCCGGTTGGTCAGCGACTGCGCCCGGCTGCCCGAAATCCCGCCCGACGCCCCTGCGCCCACATGCAGCGCCGACACAGTTTCATCGACCGCCTCGAAAATGTCCGAGATCTTGATCTCCCGCGGTTCCTTCGCCAGCCGGTAGCCGCCCCCCGGACCGCGCACCGAGGCGACAAGCCCCGCCCGCCGCAGCCGCACGAAAAGCTGTTCCAGATAGGGCAGCGAAATGTCCTGCCGCTTCGAGATTTCGGAAAGCGAGGTCATCTGACCTGCCCCGACGGTCGCCAGATCGACCAGCGCGACCATCGCATAGCGGCCCTTCGTCGACAGCTTCATTCCGTCCTCCCCCGTGCAGGGACGCACCCTGATGTGAATACCCGCCTGCGCGGCATGCAGGCAGAGGGAAATCCCCGCCGATGCCCCGTCCAAGCATTGACGCCGCGCGCTTCGGCCCTTAACTCCAGAACCATCCGAACCCCGGCATCGTGCCGGGGCCGTTTCGTCCTAGGGTGCAATTCCCGATGCGTCAAGGCGCACGGGGGCGCATCCGGGCAGACGCGTTGAGCAGGCGAGAACATATGCCCGAAGTCATATTCCCCGGTCCCGAAGGTCGCCTCGAGGGCCGCTATCATCCCCAACCCATTCCCGACGCGCCCATCGCCATCATCCTCCATCCAGATCCGAAATTCGGCGGGACGATGAACAACCGCGTCGTCTACAATCTGCACTACGCCTTCCACAAGATGGGCTTCACAGTGCTGCGGTTCAACTTCCGCGGTGTCGGCCGGTCGCAGGGCGAATATGATGAAGGCATCGGCGAGCTGTCGGACGCGGCGTCGGCGCTCGACTATCTGCAGGCGATGAACCCGAATTCCAAGCATTGCTGGGTCGCGGGCTTTTCCTTCGGCGCCTGGATCGGCATGCAGTTGCTGATGCGCCGGCCGGAAATCACCGGCTTCATCTCGGTCGCGCCGCCGGCGAACATGTATGATTTCAGCTTCCTCGCGCCCTGCCCTTCGTCGGGCCTGATCATCAACGGCACCGCCGACCGTGTGGCGCCGCCGAAGGATACCCAGTCGCTGGTTTCCAAGCTGCGCGAGCAGAAGGGTATCACCATCACCCATGAGGAGATCGAGGGCGCCGACCACTTCTTCAAGGACGATGAGGCGCATATGAAGCCGATGATCGACCATGTGCAGACCTATGTCCGCCGCCGCCTGACCGAGGGGACGCGCTAGGTGCCGCAGGATCGGCCCGCGGATCATCCGTCGGTGGATCGCCTCGACCGGCAGCTGGGCTTCCTTGTGGAGGTCGAAAAGCTGAAATCGGTCTATCGCGCGACGCCGCTGGCCGATCTGTCCCGGCCGGAAAATTCGGCCGAGCACAGCTGGACGCTGGCGCTTTACGCGCTGGTGCTGTCGGATCAGGCGGTGCCGGGGGTGGATGTCAACCGCGCGATCCGGATGTTGCTGCTGCACGACATCGTGGAAATCGACGTGGGCGACGTGCCGATCCATTCGCAGAACGGCACGGCGCATGACTCGGCCGCGACGCAGGCCGCCGAGGCCGCCGCGGCCGATCGCATTTTCAGCCTTCTTCCCAGGGATCTGGCCGAGGATCTTCACGCGACATGGCGAGAGTTCGAGGCGAACGAGACCCCCACCGCCCAATATGCGAAATCCCTAGACCGGGTGCAGCCGGTGCTGCTGAACCATGCGGGTGGCGGCGGATCGTGGATCGACTACAATGTGACGCTCGCGCAGCTGGACGAACGTGTCGGCGCCAAGGTGGCGCGCGGTCTTCCGGGGGTCTGGGCGCGCGTCCGCGCGGCCGTCCTGCCGTGGTTTCAGGCGCACGGGCGGGCATCCGCGCAGGCCGCGGAAAAGTCGAAGACGATTTAGTATACCAAGGCATACAGCACTAGTCAGGCCCGCGCCGATGGGCTAAGACGCCAACAGAGTCACCATAGCGGAGGGACACATGTCGAAGATCAAGGTAGCCAACCCCGTCGTCGAACTCGACGGCGACGAGATGACCCGGATCATCTGGGATTTCATCAAGAAGAAGCTGATCCTGCCCTATCTCGACGTCGATCTGAAATATTACGATCTGGGCATCGAACATCGCGACGCGACGAACGACCAGGTCACCATCGATGCCGCCAATGCGATCAAGCAATATGGCGTCGGCGTGAAATGCGCGACCATCACCCCCGACGAGGCCCGCGTCGAGGAATTCGGCCTGAAGAAGATGTGGAAGTCGCCCAACGGCACGATCCGCAACATCCTCGGCGGCGTGATCTTCCGCGAACCGATCATCTGCAAGAACGTGCCGCGCCTCGTTCCGCACTGGACCCGCCCGATCGTCGTCGGCCGTCACGCCTTCGGCGACCAGTACAAGGCCACCGACTTCCGCTTCCCCGGCAAGGGGAAGATCACGATGAAATTCGTCGGCGAAGACGGCACCGTGCAGGAATACGACGTGTTCGACGCGCCGGCCGCCGGCGTGGCGATGGGGATGTATAACCTCGACGACTCGATCCGCGATTTCGCCCGCGCCTCGCTGAACTACGGCCTGCTGCGCAAATGGCCGGTCTATCTGTCGACCAAGAACACCATCCTCAAGGCCTATGACGGCCGCTTCAAGGACATCTTCGCCGAGGTCTATGCCGCGGAATTCGAAGACCAGTTCAAGAAGCTCGGCATCACCTATGAGCACCGCCTGATCGATGACATGGTGGCTTCGTCGCTGAAATGGTCGGGCGGCTACGTCTGGGCGTGCAAGAACTACGACGGCGACGTGCAGTCGGATACCGTGGCGCAGGGCTTCGGCTCGCTGGGTCTGATGACCTCGGTGCTGATGACGCCCGATGGCAAGACGGTCGAGGCCGAGGCCGCCCACGGCACCGTGACCCGCCACTACCGCGAACACCAGAAGGGCAAGGAGACCTCGACCAACTCGATCGCGTCGATCTTCGCCTGGACCGGCGGCCTGAAGCATCGCGCCAAGCTGGACGACAACGCGGCGCTGCTGAAATTCGCCGAAACGCTGGAACGGGTCACCGTGCAGGCGGTCGAGGATGGCTACATGACCAAGGACCTCGCCCTGCTCGTCGGTCCGGACCAGAAGTGGCTGACCACGATGGGCTACCTCGAAAAGGTCGACGAATACCTGAACAAGGCCCTCGTGGGCTGATCCGAACGAAATCGCTTGAAGGGCCGGCCGCGCGCCGGCCCTTTTCGTTGCTGGGGGGGGCGCTGCCCCCGTCTCTTTCAGAGACTCCCCCGGGATATTTATGGAAAGATGATGGGAGACAGGTGTCTTTTGGGATGACCGGAAGGTCGAAAGACCATTCCTCGCCTTCATTCTTCCATAAATATCCCGGGGGTGAATTTGCCGCAGGCAAAGAGGGGGCGGCGCCCCCTGCGCCGCTGCCACAGGCGGGATGCCCTTTCTCTTTCCCCGCATCGCCGCTAGAGAGGAATCGGCGGAGTGACGTAACGGAGAGCATCATGCAAAGTATGGCAACCGATGGCACCGGAACGGATCACATCCATCACCACACGCCGCTGGAAGATGCGCAGGGGCTGCTTTTCGGCGGGGCGATGGCCGCCTTCGGGATCGCGATGCTGACCCATATGGGGTTCATCACCGGACAGATCGCCGGGCTTGCGGTGCTCATCTCCTATGTTTCCGGCTGGCAGTTCGGGCCGGTGTTCTTCGTGCTGAACCTGCCCTTCTACTGGTTCGGATACAAACGGATGGGACTGGCCTTCGTCCTCAAGACCTTCATTTCCGTCGCGCTTCTGTCGGGCCTGTCGATGGTGCTGCCGCATTTCGTGCAGTTCGGCCGGATCGACCCGCTCGTCGGCGCGGTCTTTTACGGCTTCATCTCCGGCGCGGCATTGCTGGCACTATTCCGCCATGGGGCGAGCCTTGGCGGCGTGGGCATCATGGGGCTGTATCTGCAGGACCGGACCGGCTTCAAGGCCGGCTGGACGCAGATGATCTTCGATGCCTGCGTCTTCGGCCTCGCCTTCGCATTGCTGCCCTGGCAGCCGGTCGTCTGGTCGGCGGTCGGGGCGCTGGTGCTGAACCTCGTGATCGCCTTCAACCACCGCAAGGACCGCTACATCTCATGACGCATGGCTGCCATGCGATAGATACAATGGACCTGCCCCTGCCACAGGGTCATTACTAGGTCATGGATGCTGACCTTAAGCCCGGAAAACACTACACCCGTTTCGAGGATGCGCAGGGGATCCTGATCGCCTCGGTGCAATCGGCTCTGGGGTTGCATCTACTGCGCGCGGCGGGGCTGATCACCGGCGGCACGGCGGGAATGTCGCTGATCATTTCCTATGTGACGGGATGGAGCTTCGGGCTCGTCTTCTTCGTCATCAACCTGCCTTTTTACGGTTTCGCCTGGCGCGCCCGGGGCATGGTGTTCTGCATCAAGAGCCTGCTGTCCGTCACGCTCGTCTCGCTGATGGCCGAGGCGCTGAAGCCCCTGATGCATGTCGACCAGATCCAGCCCGCGGCGGCGGCGGTGCTGTTCGGGGTGTCGACCGGGGTTGGCCTGCTGGGCCTCTTCCGGCATTCCGGAAGCCTTGGCGGCGTGTCGATCATCGCGCTGATCCTGCAAGACAAATTCGGCTTCAGGGCGGGCTGGACACAGACCATCCACGACCTCGTGCTGTTCGCCGTCGCGCTGTGGCTGATGCCGTTCGACAAGGTGATCTGGTCGCTTCTGGGGGCGGTGATCCTGAACCTCGTCATCGCTTTCAATCATCGTCGGGACTGGTATATCGTCACCTGAGCCTCTTGCGGTGCCCGGATGCATGCCTATCTCTACCTCCTGATCGCCGTCGCCTTCGAGACCTTCGGTTCCAGTTGCCTGCAGGCCAGCCGCCAGTTCACCCGGCTCTGGCCGACGCTTGGCGTGATCTTCGGCTTCGCGGGGGCCTTCTGGTTCTTCGCGCTGGTGCTGAAGACCCTGCCCCTTGGCGTGACCTATGCGCTCTGGTCCGGGATCGGAATGGTGCTGATCGCGGGATCCGGCTGGCTGCTCTTCGGGCAGAAGCTCGACGCCGCCGCCATGGCGGGGATCGGGCTCATTATCGCCGGAATCGTCGTCATCAACCTGTTTTCATCGACGGCGCGGCACTAAAGGGCGGTTCGGACTGGCGCCGGGCCGGGAATTCGACTAAGGCCTCGGCCAAACCCAGTAACAGGCTGACACATGGACATTCGCAATATTGCGATCATCGCACACGTTGACCACGGCAAGACGACGCTGGTCGACAAGCTTCTGAGCCAATCGGGCGCCTTCCGCGAAAACCAGGCGGTGGCGGAACGCGCGATGGACAGCAACGACATCGAACGCGAACGCGGCATCACCATTCTGGCGAAATGCACCTCGGTCGAATGGAAGGGCACGCGGATCAACATCGTCGACACTCCCGGCCACGCCGATTTCGGCGGCGAGGTGGAACGCATCCTGTCGATGGTGGACGGCGTCTGCCTGCTGGTCGACGCGGCCGAAGGCCCGATGCCGCAGACGAAATTCGTCACCTCCAAGGCGCTGGCGCTCGGGCTGAAGCCGATCGTCGTGCTGAACAAGGTCGACAAGCCCGCCGCCGAACCCGAGCGCACGCTGAACGAGGTCTTCGACCTGTTCGCCAACCTCGGCGCGACGGACGAACAGCTCGATTTCCCCTATGTCTATGCCTCGGGCATCGGCGGTTGGGCGGATGAAAGCCTCGACGGCCCGCGCAAGGATCTGTCGGCGCTGTTCGACCTGATCGTGCGCCATGTCGAGGCGCCGAAGCAGATCGCCCGCGCGGGCGAACCCTTCCAGATGCTGGCGACGACGCTTGGCGCCGATCCCTTCCTTGGCCGTCTGCTGACCGGGCGGGTCGAGGCGGGCAAGCTGAAGGTCGGCGACACGCTCAAGGCGCTGAGCCGCGACGGCGAGCGGCTCGAACAGTTCCGCGCGACCAAGATCCTCGCCTTCCGCGGGCTGGGCCAGCAGCCGATCGACGAGGCCGAGGCGGGCGACATCGTCACCATCGCCGGCATGTCCAAGGCGACCGTGGCCGACACGCTCTGCGCGCCCGAGGTGGACACCGCCCTTCCGGCGCAGCCGATCGACCCGCCGACCATCTCCGTCACCTTCGGCATCAACGATTCGCCGCTCGCCGGCCGTGACGGCACCAAGGTGCAGTCGCGCGTCATCCGCGAGCGCCTGATGAAGGAAGCCGAGATCAACGTCGCCATCCGCGTCGAGGATACCCCCGGCGGCGAGGCCTTCGTCGTCTCGGGCCGTGGCGAATTGCAGATGGGCGTGCTGATCGAGAACATGCGCCGCGAAGGGTTCGAACTGTCGATCTCCCGCCCGCGCGTGATCTTCCGCGAAGAGAACGGCGAACGGCTGGAACCCGTCGAGGAAGTCATCATCGACGTGGACGACGAATATTCCGGCGTCGTGATCGAAAAGCTGACCGGCAACCGCAAGGGCGATCTGGTCGAGATGAAGCCCGCCGGCGTCGGCAAGACCCGCATCGTCGCGCATGTCCCCTCGCGCGGGCTGATCGGCTATCAGGGCGAGTTCATGACCGACACGCGCGGCAACGGCGTGCTCAACCGGATCTTCCATTCCTGGGCCCCTTACAAGGGCACGATCACCGGCCGTCGTCAGGGCGTGCTGGTGTCGATGGAGAACGGCGTTTCCGTCGCCTACGGCCTCTGGGGGCTCGAGGATCGCGGCAAGCTGTTCATCGGCGCGCAGGAACAGGTCTATGTCGGCATGATCATCGGCGAGCATTCGCGTGAGAACGACCTTGAGGTCAACCCGATCCGCGGCAAGAAGCTGACCAACGTCCGCGCCTCGGGCACGGACGAGGCCGTGCGCCTGACGCCGCCGGTGCGGATGTCGCTCGAAGCGGCGATCGCCTATATCAACGACGACGAGCTGGTCGAGGTCACGCCCAAGATCGTGCGCCTGCGCAAGCGCTACCTCGATCCGAACGAACGCAAACGCGCCGCCCGCGCCTCTGCGGACTGAACGGCCTGAAAGGAAAAAGCCCCGCATCGGATGCGGGGCTTTTTCTTTGGGCAAGCCATGTCGCGGGATCACAGATTCCGGAATTTTCCGGTCATTCGCCTGCCACGCATCCACGGGCGGCAAATTCGGCTGCTCCTTCATCGTCTCCATCCGTGAAACAGGCGACTGTGACCGGCTCGCTCAGGTCGGGAAAGTGGTAGACCGCATTCACGCAAAAGGGCCCGCCGCCAGAATGCCCGATTGCCCTGCCGAGATTGCCGAAGGCACCGCTCATCAGACCCAGAGCATAACCGCATTCCGTCCACGGCCTGCCTTCGATCGCACGTCCCAGAGGATGACGGGACATCATCCGGCCCAGCATCTCATCGTTCAGCAGCCGTCCGGAGAAAAGCCCGTGAAGGATCCTCGCCGCATCATGGGCGGTTCCGATCAGGCAACCGTGACCGACCCATCCCGGATCATATGATTTTGCAGCCTCCCAGAAGACCTGAGAGAACTCTTCTCTGGTGGTCGCAAGGCGAACACTTTGCAGTCCAAGCTCATCACCGACAAACCGACGGAAGAGGACTGAAAATGATGTTTGCGCCACATCCTCGATAAGGTCGCGGGCGAGCATGTATCCGATGTTCGAATAGAACCAGCCCGTCCCGGGCGCGAACAGCATGCCCTGTCTCATCGCGGCGTGGATAAGTCGGTGTCGTGGCCACGGCTTTTCATCATCCGCAACCGATTGCCGATATTCCGGAAGGGTGCGGTAATCAGGCAATCCGGAAGTATGGTTCAGCAATTGGACCAGTGTGAATCCGTGTCCCGGCAGAGCCACGTTCAGGTCGATCTTGCCCTGCTCCGCAAGTTTCAGGGCGCAGATCGCAATTACGGTCTTCGTAAAGCTCCAGTAGGGAAAAACCGGCGCGCCATGGTCCAGCGCGTCTCCGGGGCCATGGCTGGTCAGGCGGCAGGAAAATATGCGTCCACGATGCCTCATGGCGACCGCATAGCACGTTTTGGCGGCCAGCTCGGGGCCAAGTCTATTTTCCGATCAGCAGGGTGCCCCCCTGAAGCCGGCATGCCACATCGGTTCAGGGTGTGCGGGCGTTGCGAGTGGTGACAATAGATTCAGGCGACATGGGGCCAATGGCTTCGTCGATCTTGATGACAGGGCACTCACCTTGCCGCCAAAGAAAAAGGCCGCGCAATCGCGCGGCCTCTGTCTCGTCCGGAAAGGCAGATCTTACTTGATCTTGCCTTCCTTGTATTCGACATGCTTGCGGACAACCGGATCGTATTTGTTCACGGCCATCTTTTCGGTCATGGTGCGGGCATTCTTCTTGGTCACATAGAAGTGCCCGGTGCCCGCCGTCGAGTTCAGACGGATCTTGATCGTCGTCGGCTTCGCCATTTCTTATCTCCTACAGACGAGGGAGACACGACCATCGCCCCCGGAATTCCTTGTTGCCCGCCTTTTAGCGGGAACAGGCCCGGAGTCAACCGCGAAACCATGTTGCGGGGCGGATTTTTCATATCCCTACCCCGCATATGGGGATCAGACCTCGGGCTTGCCCATCGACTTGTGGATCTCCGCCACTTTCGCCGGATCGAGACCAAGCGCCGCCGCAAGCTGCCGCAGATATTGCTTCTCCGGCTCGCTGTCGACGGTGATCGCCATCAGCGCCGCGGAATAGACCTGCGCCTTGGCGCTGTCCTGCACCGAGGCCGCCAGCCCCGCCACGTCGACCGGCGCCTCCAGCTCGGCGTTGACGAAGGCCAGCTCGTCCTCGGTCGCGTCGCCCAGATGGTCCATGATCTTCGCGCGTTCCTCGGCGTCGATTTCGCCGTCGGCCTTGGCCGCCTGGATCATCGCGCGGATCATCAGCTTGGCCTGCTCTTCCATGATCGTGTTGACCGGCGTGCCCGCTGTCGCCGCCTGCAACAGGTCGCCCAGCCCCTTGGCCCCGGCCGAGGAAGCGGCGGTCATCGCCCCCATCAGGTTGTTCAACCCGGCCTCGGTCGCCTCGGTCGCCGTGGCGGCCTGCGTGCCGAATTTGGTGAACATGTCGCGCACGGCCTCCTTGCCGCCGGGCACGCCCAGCTTTTCGGCATAGGTGCCCATCTGGTCGGCCACCCCGCCCGGCGCGCCGACATTGCGCAGCGCGTCCTTCACGCCTCCCATCCCGCCGACTTCGCGGTATTTCTGCACGCCGCGCGCAGCGGCGAAACCAACGGCCAGCGTGGCCAGCGTCTTGACGAAGCTCATTCGGGTCCCCCTTGGTGAATGATCGCTCTGTGCCCTCAATATGGGCATGGAACGGGCGATTTCAGCAACGAAATTCGCATCATCGCCGTGCGGGTGAATGTCATGAGCCAAAATCTGCGCGGATGGCCTGTAAGCCGGATTCTGTCCGGGGTTGCCCCCTGGATGACCATTCCTCTGGACGCACGCTCACGCGCCGTCTCAAGCCGCCAACCCGGACCGCTCGGGGCGAAGCTCCCCTGCCGCCAAGGCGGCGCGCGATCCCTATTCGGCGTTGCTCCCGGTGGGGCTTGCCAAGCCGGTCCTGTTGCCAGTCCCGCGGTGGGCTCTTACCCCACCGTTTCACCCTTACCATGGCCGAGACCATGGCGGTCTGTTCTCTGTTGCGCTTTCCCTGGGGTTACCCCCGCCGGACGTTATCCGGCACCGTCGCTTCATGGAGTCCGGACTTTCCTCGTCCTCCCAGCTGTCCGCAAGACGGAGCTATGGGAAGCCGCGGTCATCCAGCCATCCGCGCGTCACGGGACATAGGTCCCGCCCCGGCGAAGGTCAATCGCGAAACCATCCGGCCGGCGTTTTTCCGTAAAGCCGAAGGCAGAACCGGAGTTCGGCGCCGGGAACGGATCGCAAGACCATCCGAACCGCCCCTTCTGCCTTTCATCTTTCCAAAATATCCCGGGGATGAGGCGGATCAGACGGCCTTCCAGTGGAAGGACGTCCCGCCGAATGGGGGACACGCGCGAGGGGGCTGGCCCCCTGCCCCCTATCCGGCGCGCCACGCTCCGCCATCCGCGCCGAACCGCCCCGCCAGATCCGCGATCAGCGCCATGTCGGTGCCGTCGAGCGGCCCCTGCCAGCACGGCCGGAACCGCAGCCGGAAGGCCGGCAGCAGCACCTCGACCGGCGCGTCGGGATAGCCGAAGGCCTGCGCCAGCGCCGCGAACGCCCCGGTGTCCGGCGTCAGCGGCGGCCGCGCCACGGGCCAGACCGCCAGCCCCTGCCGCGCCAGCCTGCGCCAGTCGAAGCGCGGTCCCGGGTCGATCTTGCGCCCCGGCGCCATGTCGGAATGCGCGATGATCGCTTCGGGCGCGATCCGCCAGCGGTGCATGATCGCCGGCAGCAGGCGCTCAAGCGCCGCCATCTGCGGCTCGGGAAAGGGCCGGTCACCGGGATTGGCGATCTCGATCCCGATCGAGCGGGAATTGACGTCCCCCCGCCCCTGCCAGCTTCCCGCGCCCGCATGCCAGGCGCGCATCTCTTCGGGGACCAGCGCCTCGGTTCGGCCATCCTCGGCGATCAGCCAATGGGCGGAAACCTCGGCCACGGGATCGCACAGCCGCGCACGCGCCGCCGCGCAGCTTGTCATGCCTGTGTAATGCAGAATGATCAACTCGGGCCGCGCACCGTCCCGGCGCGGGCCGTGGTTCGGCGAGGGAAACACCTACTGCCGGGCAAGCTGGAACGGACGCGGATCCCAGCCGCAGGCGAAACCGTCGCCATCGGGGTCGAGGTTCAGCCTGTCGCTCTGCGGCCCGCCCTTTTCCAGAAACGCCATCTGCGCCCGGTCGGAGGAGGGGAATTTCGCGCAGGCCCGCTCGGTCGAGGTCAGGTGGAACCCGCCGCGCGGATAGACCGCCTGCCCCGGCGCATGATCGACCGACAGCGCATAGGCCGCCAGATTGGGACCGGAGGTGCCGGTCACCGGCACGCTGCCCGCGCTGCTGACCGTTCCGCCATAGACCGGCGCATTCGAGACCGGGGCCTGCGCCGCCGGCACCTCATCGACGAAATTCGACACGCCTGCCGGTGCCGTCTGTCTGAGGACCGCCAGCGTATCCGCCCCGATGGACCCCGTGCTCACCGGCTCATCCGGCGCGCCGAAACCGCCCGCCGCCTCGCCGTAGCCGGTATCCCCGGTCACGGCCGGCGCCTGCGTGCCGGTGGAATGGTTGCGCAGATAGGCCTGATAATTGTCGCCGGACGCCGTATTCTGCGCGGAACAGCCCGCCACCGCCAGACCTGCCAGAACAAGAAGCGCAACCGATTTCATCGTCGTCCCCGTCACCACCATTTCGCAGGTTTATGAGTGAACCCTGCCGCGCGTTCCAAGACAAGGGCCTGATTGAGCAGATCGCCCTCTTCCCACGGCCGGCCGATCAGTTGCAGCCCCATCGGCAGCCCCTTGCCGTCCAGCCCCACCGGCACCGACACGCCGGGCAGCCCGGCAAGGTTCAGCGTCACGGTGAACACGTCGTTCAGATACATCTCGACCGGCGAGGCATCGTTGAGCGCGCCCAGCTCCAGCGCCGAGGTCGGCGTGGCAGGCGCGAGGATCGCGTCGATGCCCGCGGCGAATACCTGCTCGAAGTCGCGCTTGATCAGCGCGCGGACCTTGCGGGCGCGGTTGTAATAGGCGTCGTAGAAGCCCGCCGACAGCACATAGGTGCCGATCATGACGCGGCGCTGCACCTCGGGGCCAAATCCCTCGGCGCGGGTCTTTTCATACATCTCGACGATGCCATCCCCCGCCGCCAGATGCGCGCGGTGGCCATAACGCACCCCGTCATACCGCGCGAGGTTCGATGACGCTTCCGCCGGCGCGATCACGTAATAGGCGGGCAGCGCGTATTTCGCATGCGGCAGCGAGATATCGACGATCTCGGCCCCCGCATCCTTCAGCATCGCGGCGCCATCGTCCCAGAACTTCGCCAGTTCGTCCGACATGCCCTCGACCCGGTATTCGCGCGGAATGCCGATCCGCTTGCCGCGGATGTCGCCGGTCAGCGCCGCCTCGAAATCCGGCACCGGAATATCGGCCGAGGTCGAATCCTTCGCATCGACCGAGGCCATCGTGCCCAGCATGATCGCCGCGTCGCGCACCGATTTGGTGATCGGCCCCGCCTGATCCAGCGACGAGGCATAGGCGATCACCCCCCAGCGGGAGACGCGCCCATAGGTCGGCTTGATCCCCACCGTGCCGGTGAAGGCCGCGGGCTGACGGATCGAGCCGCCGGTATCCGTCGCCGTCGCCGCAAGGCACAGATCGGCCGACACCGCCGCCGCGGACCCGCCCGAGGAACCGCCCGGTGCCCGCTTGCGGTCATCGACCTTCCACGGGTTCACCACCGGCCCGTAGCACGACGATTCCGTGGTCGAGCCCATGGCGAATTCATCCATGCCGAGCTTGCCCAGCATCACCGCGCCCGCATCCCACAGGTTCTGCGTCACGGTCGATTCATATTCCGGCCTGAACCCCGCAAGGATGTTCGACGCCGCCTGCGAGGTCACGCCCTTCGTGCAGAACAGATCCTTCACCCCCACCGGGATGCCACACATCGCGGGCGCGTCGCCCGCCCTGATCCGCGCATCCGCCGCCTTCGCCTGCTCCAGAGCGATCTCGGGCGTCTTGGCGCAATAGGCGTTCAGCGCATCGGCGCCGTCGATGGCGGCGATGCAGGCTTCGGTGATCTCGACAGAGGTCGCATCGCCCTTGCGCAGCGCGTCGCGGGCCTCGGCAATCGTCAGTTGGTTCAGGCTCATTCCACCACCTTCGGCACGGCAAAGAAGCCCTCGCGGGCGTCGGGTGCGTTCGACAGGATCTTTTCCGGGTAACCGCCGTCCGTCACCACGTCGGCGCGCCGCTTCAGCCGCATCGGCGTGACGGAGGTCATCGGCTCGATGCCCTCGACATCCACCTCGTTGAGCTGTTCCATGAAGGTCAGGATGCCCGAAAGCTGCTCGGCCAGCCGGGCTAGATCCTCCTCGGCCACTTTGATCCGCGCCAGATGCGCGACCTTGCGGGCGGTGTCGATGTCGATGGACATGCAGGTCTCCGGTTTTCTCGGGCCGGGTTTAACGCCCAAGGCCCGTCGCTGCAAGCGCGGCTTCCCTTTCGGACGCGGAACGCTAGGATTGGAATGACACAGGAGGGCATGATGAAACTGACATGGCTTGGACATTCGGGCTTTCGCCTTGAAATCGAAAAAGCGGTGATCCTGATCGACCCATGGATGACGGGCAATCCGGTCTTCCCGGCCGCGCGCCGGGACGAGGCGATCCGCGGCGCCACGCATATCCTGCTGACCCACGGCCATGGCGACCATTCGGGTGACACGCTGGCTCTGGCGAAGGAACTGGGCATTCCCGTCGTGGGCATTTTCGACCTGATCAGTTTCTGGCAGGAAAGCGAAGGGATTGAGGGCATCGGCTACAACAAGGGCGGCACGGTGGACCTTGGCGGCGCGAAAGTGTCGATGGTTCCTGCAAGCCATTCCTCCTCTCTCGGATCGCCGAACGGCCCGATCTACGCGGGCTCCGAGGTCGGCTATGTCATCGCCGGCGAGGATCGGGTGATCTACCTGTCGGGCGACACCACGATCATGGCCGACATGGGCTGGATCGGCGAATATTACCGCCCCGATGTCGGGATCCTGTCCGCGGGCGGCCATTTCACCATGGACATGAAAGGCGCCGCCTTCGCCGCGCGGAAATATTTCGATTTCGGGACGGTGGTCCCCTGCCATTACCGGACCTTCCCGCTTCTGGAACAATCGGCGAAAGCGCTGGCCGAGGGACTGCCCGACGTCGCGGTGATCGAACCCGAGGTTCTGGTCCCGATCGAGCTGTAAGGGGCCAACCCCCTCTTGGCCTGCGGCCCCGGCACGGCCACGGGCCGCGCGTTCGCTAGGGCACGGCCTTCCACCGGAAGGCCGCTTTTTCCCGGCTCACCCCCCGGGATATTTGTGGAAAGATGAAAGGCATAAGTGGGCGCCGGATGGTTTGGAATCACTCCGGCCGTTCCGGAATACAGCGCATAGGCCGCTTTCCGGCAGAAAGAGCCGCAGATTGACTGCGCACCTTGCCCGACGCACCCCTGCCTTCATTCTTCCATAAATATCCCGGGGGAGTCTCCGCAAGGAGACGGGGGCAGCGCCCCCTGCGACGGTTGGTTCAGGCGCCGCGCCTGTCCGCGAAGAACCGCTTCAGCAGCTCTTCCGCCTCACGTGCGGCGATTCCGTCGTAGACTTCCGGCACGTGATGGCATTGCGGATGGGCGAAGACGCGCGGGCCCTGCGCCACCCCGCCGGATTTCGGATCCGCCGCGCCATAATAGATCCGCGCGATCCGTGCCTGCGACAGGGCCGAGGCGCACATCGGGCAGGGTTCCAGCGTGACGTAAAGATCATGCCCCGGCAGCCGCTCCGATCCCGCCGCCGCGCAGGCCGTCCGGAGCGCGAGGATTTCGGCATGCGCCGTCGGGTCCTTCAGCTCCCGCGTGCGGTTTCCCGCCTGCGCGACGACCCGGCCGCCGGGCGCGACGATGACGGCGCCCACCGGCACCTCGCCGCGTGCCGCCGCCGCCCGCGCCTCATCCAGCGCCAGATCCATGTAGGAGGTGAATCGCATCCCCCTTCTTCGCCGCATTCAATCCGCTTTGCAACGCGCCGCATCGGGTGTATCAGCGCAGCTTGCCCGCATTTCGCGCGCCCCCTCCCCCAGAAGGATTTCGCCATGACCGATACCCCAAGTTCCGCCTCCGAACGCATCGCCAAGGTGATCGCGCGTTCGGGCGTTGCCTCGCGCCGCGATGCCGAGAAGATGATCCTCGAAGGCCGGGTGTCGGTGAACGGCAAGACCATCGCCTCGCCCGCGCTCGACGTGCGGCCGGGCGACAAGGTGGTGGTGGACGGCAAGCCGCTCGACGCGCCGCAGGAAACGCGGCTGTGGCTTTACTACAAGCCGCTCGGCCTCGTGACGACCGAGAAGGACGAACAGGGCCGCCGCACGATCTTTGACGAAATGCCCTCGGGCATGCCGCGGGTGCTGAATATCGGGCGGCTCGACCTCAATTCCGAGGGGCTGTTGCTGCTGACCAACGATGGCGGGCTCAAGCGGCGGCTGGAACATCCGGAAACCGCCTGGCTGCGCAAATATCGCGTGCGGGTGAACGGCCGGCCGATGGACGACACCTTCAACCCCCTGCGCGCGGGCATCACCATCGAGGGCGAGGATTTCCAGCCGATGGAGATCACGCTCGACCGTCAGCAGGGCGCGAACGCCTGGCTGACCGTGGGCATCCGCGAGGGGCGCAACCGCGAAATCCGCCGCGCCATGGCGGCGGTCGGGCTGACGGTGAACCGGCTGATCCGGGTGAGCTACGGCCCCTTCCGCCTGAACGAGATGCAGCCCGGCGATGTGGTCGAGGTGAAGCGCAAGGTGATCCGCGACCAGCTGGGCGACAAGCTGCTGACCGGGGCCGAGGATGGCCGCGCGCCGCTGGCCGAGCGGGTTTCCTATGCGCCGAAGCGCGGACCGGGCGGCGATCGCCCGATGAGATCCGCCCCGCGCGATGGGGACGGGCCGCGCACCGCCGGTCCGGGCGAAGAGCGCAAGTCCCGTTGGAGCAAGGACGGCAAGCCCCGCGCCGACAAACCCAGGGCCGAGGGGTTCCGTTCGCATCGGGACGAGGGTGACCGTCCGGCGCGCAAGAGCTTTGGCGATAAAGGCATTGGTGACAATGGCTTCGCGCGCAAACCTCGTCCGGCGCGTGAAGATGGGGAGCGCCGTGGATATGGCGCGCGCGACGGCGATGATCGCAAGAAGCCCTTCGGCAAGCGCCCGTTCGAGGCCCGCGATGGCGAGGCGCGCCCGGCCCGGCGCTTCGATGACGACCGCAAGGCTGGCTTCGGTGCGAAACCGCAGGGCAAGCGTCCCTATGGCGGGCGCGACGACGATCGCAAGACAGGTTTCGGTGCGAAACCGCAAGGCAAGCGCCCCTTCGGTGGACGCGACGATGATGCCCGCCCGGCCCGGCGCTTTGATGATGACCGCAAGGCAGGTTTCGGCGCCAAACCGCAGGGCAAGCGCCCCTTCGGTGGACGTGACGACGACGCCCGCCCGCCGCGCCGCGAAGGCAAGCCGGAATGGGGCGACCGTCCGCGCCGCGAGGGAGCCGAGGGGCGCAGCGGCGCCGACCGCAAGCCCGGCGGCTTCCAGAGCGCGGGCTACAAGAGCCAGGGCGCGAAAGGCAAGCCCCGCACCGAGGGTTTCAAATCCCACCGCGCCGGGGATGATGCCGCGCGCCCGGCCAAGCCGCGCTTCGATGGACCGAAGGGCGGTCCGCGCAAATTCGACGGCCCGAAGCCCGGCCCCAAACCCGGCGGGCGCAAGTTCGACGGCCCCCGCGGCCCGAAGCGCTGATCCCCGCCGCCTTCCATTGCGGTTTTGCAGCTTCCCTCTGGAAACGCCCGCGCGGAATGCCTAACCTCGAAGCGGGCGATCACCGCCCGCTGAACCGAGGAGCCATCGGAAGCCCATGTCCCGCAAGACCGTGCAAACCGTCTCTTTCTGGCTGCTCTTCGCCCTGACCCTTTCGCTGGCGCTGAAGGGAACGGTCTGAGATGGCCCGGCGCTACGGCGGCAAATACAGCCCGCAGGACGGCCGGCCGCCCCCGCAGGGCTATCCCGGCGTCGCACCCGGCCGCGCCCTTCCCGTGGGTGCGCCGCCGCCGCATCCGCTGGCGCGGCGCACGGGCTGGCTGCTTGTCGCGGCGCTCCCCTTTCTGGGGCAGGCCTTCGGCGGCGGGCCGGAGGCGCTTGTGCGCGGCATCGGCGCCTTCGCCCTGATCGGCGGGGGCGTGTGGCTGCTGCGCGAGGGGCTGCGCGCCGAGGCGGCATGGATGGCGCGCAAGGTCGCCCGCCGCCCGGCGATTCCGCGCAAGATCTTTGGCTCGGTCGTGTTCGGCGCGGGGCTCGCGCTTGGCGCGCAGGCGCCCGAGATGGGGCTTGCGGGTGCGATCGTCGTGGGCGCGGTGGGGACGGCGCTGTCGCTCGCGGCCTTCGGCCCCGATCCGATGAAGGACAAGGGGATGGAGGGCATCGACGGGTTCCAGCAGGACCGCGTCGCCCGCGCCGTCGCCGAGGGCGAAAAACACCTGACCGAGATGCGCGACGCGATCCGGCGCGCGCAGGATCCGCTGCTGTCGGCGCGGGTCGAACGCTTTGCCGCCACCGCGCAGGACCTGTTCCGCGCGGTCGAGGAGGATCCGGGCGATCTGGCCTCGGCCCGGCGCTACATGGGCGTCTACCTGATGGGCGCGCGCGACGCGACGGTGAAGTTCGCCGATCTCTGGACCGCGACCCGGGATGCCAAGGCGCGTTCGGATTACGAGGCGCTGCTGACCGATCTGGAAGGGAATTTCACCGCCCGGACGCAATCGCTGATCGCAGGCGGCCGCGAGGGGCTGGAGATCGAGATCGACGTCCTGCGCGACCGTCTGGCGCGCGAGGGCGTGGTGACGCCGAAACTGCCCGACCCGACCAAGGAACCATCCGCCGGCCAGTGACCTGCGGAAAATGCAACGGCGGGCGACCGGCAGCGACCGGCGCGCCGCGAACGGGGGAAGACATGACCGAATCCATCCGTGACAAGGCCCAGCAGGCCGTCGCCGAAATCGAAACCGTGGCCAACACGGCACTTGCCACCCCCGCGCAGGAGGTCGTGCCGCTGGCCGAAGCCCCTGCCCCGGTCGCGGCGGAAATCCGCGCCCGGATGAATGAGATCGACCTGTCGAACACCTCATCGGTGATCTATTTCGGCGCGAAGGCGCAGAATGAACTGCAAAGCATCTCGCAGGAAATGCTGGCCGATGTGAAGAACAAGGACGTCGGCCCGGCGGGCGACAGCCTCGGGCAGATCGTCACCACCCTGCGCGGCTTTTCTGTGTCCGAGCTTGACGTGCGGCGGGAACGGTCGTGGTGGGAAAAGCTTTTGGGCCGCACCGCGCCCTTCGCCAAGTTCCTGTCGCGGTTCGAGGAAGTGCAGACCCAGATCGACAAGATCACCGACGATCTCCTGGGCCACGAACACCGCCTGCTGAAGGACATCAAGTCGCTCGACCTGCTCTATGACAAGACGCTCGGCTTTTACGACGAACTCGCGCTCTATATCGCGGCGGGGGAGGAAAAGCTGAAGGAGGTCGACGCCACGGTGATCCCGGCGAAGGAGGCCGAGGTGAATGCAGCCCCGGATCAGGACAAGGTGCTGCGGGCGCAGGAACTGCGCGACCTGCGCGCGGCGCGCGACGATCTGGAACGGCGGGTGCATGACCTGAAGCTGACGCGGCAGGTGACGATGCAGTCCCTGCCCTCGATCCGGCTGGTGCAGGAGAATGACAAGTCGCTGGTGACGAAGATCAATTCGACGCTGGTGAACACCGTGCCCCTGTGGGAAACGCAGCTGGCGCAGGCGGTGACGATCCAGCGCTCGTCCGAGGCGGCGACGGCGGTGCGGCAGGCGTCCGACCTGACGAACGACCTGCTGACGGCGAATGCGAAAAACCTGCGGCAGGCGAATGAAAAGGTGCGCACGGAAATGGAACGCGGCATCTTTGACATCGAGGCGGTGAAGGCCGCGAATGCCGAGCTGATCGGCACGATCGAGGACAGCCTGCGCATCGCCGACGAGGGCAAGCGCAAGCGCGCCGCGGCGGAAAAGGACCTGATCGAGATGGAGGCGAAGCTGCGCGACACGCTTGCCTCGGCGCGGTCGGCGCAACCCGGTGGTGCGGCCTGATCATGGGGCGCCGGGACCTGTTCCCCTGCCTTCAGAACCGGGGCCGGAGCCTGTGGACCTGCGGCGCGGCGGCGATGGTTTCGGCCGCGCTGTCGGGCTGCGTTTCCCTGCCCGACCGGGGGGCGCAGCAGCCGCGCCCCGAAGGCGCGCCCGAGGTTTCCCCCCTGCCGCCTCCGGCGCCGGGGGATCTTGGCGAAAACGGCGCCGTCGCCCCGCGCGCCGAGGTGAGCCGCGCGATGCAGGCCTATTACGCGCAGGTCGAAAGCACGCTGAAGGCGCGTGGTCTGATGCGCAAGGACGTGGCGCCGCGCGACGCCTCTTTCGCCAAGTGGCAACTGGTCAACGATTTCATCGCCATCGCGCTCTATGACGAATACGACAGCCGGGCGGGCGGCATGATCGCGCGCGTCATGCCCAGCCGGCTGCGCCGGTGGGAGGCGCCGGTGACCATGTCGCTGGAATTCGGCGCCTCGGTGCCGCTGGCGCAGCGGGCCGAGGACCGGGCGATGGTCAAGGCCTATGCCGGCCAGCTTGCGCGGGCGAGCGGCCATCCGGTGTCGGTGACGCGCTCGGGCGGCAATTTCACCGTGCTGGTGGTGAACGAGGATGAGCGCCGCGCTATCGGCCCGCGGCTGACGCAACTGGTGCCCGGCATCAGCCCGGCGACCGTGTCCGCGATCACCGAACTGGCGCCTTCGACCTTCTGCGTCGTCTTCGCCTTTTCGCGCAGCGGCGAGTGGCGCTATGACCGGGCCGTCGCGGTGATCCGCGGCGAACATCCGCGCGACCTGCGGCAGTCCTGCTTTCACGAGGAACTGGCGCAGGGGCTTGGCCTTGCCAACGACAGCCCGAAGGCGCGGCCCTCGATCTTCAACGACGACGAGGAATTCTCGCTCCTCACGCGGCATGATGAAATGCTGCTGAAAATCCTTTACGATCCGCGCCTGCGCCCCGGCATGACCGAGGAAGAGGCGCGCCCGATCGTGGAAACCATCGCCTCCGAGATCATGGGGCCCGACGCATAGGAGAACCAGATGGGAATTCTCGACTTCCTCACCGGCGAATTCATCGACGTCATCGAATGGACGGATGATACCCGCGACACGATGGTCTGGCGGTTCGAGCGCTATGGCCATGCGATCAAATACGGCGCCAAGCTGACGGTGCGCGAGGGACAGGCGGCGGTCTTCGTCCATGAAGGCCAGATCGCCGATGTCTTCGGCCCCGGGCTCTACATGCTCGAAACCAACAACATGCCCGTGCTGACGACCTTGCAGCATTGGGACCACGGCTTCAAATCGCCCTTCAAGTCCGAGGTCTATTTCGTCAACACCACCCGGTTCAACGACCTGAAATGGGGCACGAAGAACCCGGTGATCTGCCGCGACAGCGAATTCGGCATGGTGCGGCTGCGCGCCTTCGGCACCTATTCGATGCGGGTCACGGATCCGGCGAAGTTCATGGCCGAGATCGTCGGCACGGATGGCGAGTTCACCTCGGACGAGATCAGCTATCAGATCCGCAACGTGATCGTGCAGGAATTCTCGCGCGTGGTGGCGGGCTCGCCGATCCCGGTGCTGGACATGGCGGCGAACACGGCGGATCTGGGCAAGCTGATCACCGGGGCGATCGGGCCGGTGGTGGCGAATTACGGCCTGTCGATCCCGGAATTCTACATCGAGAACATCTCGCTGCCCGAGGCAGTGGAGGCGGTGCTGGACAAGCGCACCTCGATGGGGATCGTGGGCGATCTGCACAGCTACATGCAATACAATGCCGCCGAGGCGATGGGCCAGCCGGGATCGGCCGCCGGACAGGGCATGGGCGCCGCGATCGGGGCCGGCATGGGGCTGGCGATGGGCAATCAGATGGCCGCGCAGCAGATGGGCCAGCAGCAACAGCCGGGCTGGGGGCCGTGGGGCAATGTTCCGGCGTCTGCGCAGGGAGGGGTTGCGCCTGGCTCTCGCCAGGCGCCGTGGGGCGGGGGGGGGGGGGGGGCGGGGGGGGGGGGGCCCCCCCCCCCCCGCCGCCCCAACCCGCCGTCGAGAAGGTCGGGCATGTCGCGGTGAATGGCCAGACGACCGGCCCGTTCAGCAAGGCGAGCCTTGGCCGGCAGGCCGCCGACGGCACCTCGCCCGCGATTCCTGGGTCTGGGCGCCGGGTCAGGATGGCTGGAAACACGCCGAGGAGATCGCCGACCTCGCGCAACTGTTCACCGTGGCGCCACCGCCGCCGCCGCCCGCCGCCTCAGGGACCGGGAAGACCGATCCCTGAGGCCGGATCATGGTGCCGACCGTCGCCAGATCCGGGGTCGACCGGACCCGGGCCGAATTCCATTACCCCTGCGAGTCCTGCGGGGCGGATCTGCGATTCGCCCCGGGGCAGGAACGTCTTGTCTGCGACCATTGCGGCCATGTGCAGGACATCCCCCGCGCCACCGGCCGAGGCGCGGCGCAGCTGCGGGAACTGCCGCTGGAACAGGGGCTGTCGGCGCGCCTGCCCGAAGGCGAGTTCGAGGAAAACCGCACCCTTTCGTGCCCGAACTGCGGCGCCTCGTTCGAACTGTCGGGCGGCGCCCATGCCACCGAATGTCCGTTCTGCGCCACGCCCGTGGTCACCGACACCGGCACGCGGCGGCAGATCAAGCCGCAAGGCGTGGTGCCCTTTCAGCTGAGCGAGGAAGACGCCCGCGCGTCGCTGAGCCGCTGGCTCGGCAGCCTGTGGTTCGCCCCCTCGGGCCTTGCGCAATATGCCCGCAAGGGGCGGCGGATGAACGGGGTCTATGCGCCGTTCTGGACCTTCGACGCGGAAACCCGCACCCGCTACGCGGGGCAGCGCGGCACGATCTACTATGAAACCCGGCAGGTGCGGGTGATGGTCGACGGCCGCCCGCAGATCCGCACCGAACAGGTGCAGCGCATCCGCTGGACGCCGGTTTCCGGCCGCGTGAGCCGCGCCTTCGACGATGTGCTGGTCTATGCGGCGCGGACGCTGTCGCCCGCGCATGTCAACGGGCTGCAACCCTGGGACCTGTCGGGGATGACGGTCTACAGCCCGGGCTACCTCGCAGGCTTCAACGCCGAGGGCTATACCGTCGATCTGGGCGAGGGCCACCACCTCGCGCAGGCGGAAATGATCCGCGTCATCCAGTCCGACGTGCGCCGCGACATCGGCGGCGATGCGCAGCAGATCACCCATATGGATCCGGAATTCTCGGCCGAGACGTTCAAGCATGTGCTGCTGCCGATCTGGACCGCGGCCTACCGCTTTCAGGGGCGGGCCTATACGTTCGTCGTCAACGCCCAGACCGGGCGGGTGCAGGGCGACCGGCCATGGTCGCCGTGGAAGATCGCGGCGGCGGTCGCGGCGGCGGCGCTGGTCGCGGGTGTGCTATATTACCTCAATGAAAGCGGTGCTTTCCGTTGACGGCCCGCAAGGGATTGCACCGTCCCGCCCCTGCCGGTAGTGCTGTTCCCCGAAAGCAACGGAGCCCGAGAGCAACGGAGAGCCCCCATGATCCTGTGTAACGGTGAAGCGCTGATCGACATGCTGCCGCGCGAAAGCGTGTCGGGCGAGGCGGCCTTTGCACCCTATCCGGGCGGTGCCGTGTTCAACACGGCGATCGCGCTTGGCCGGCTTGGCTGCGAGGCGGGCTTTCTGTGCGGGATTTCGACCGACCTGTTCGGCGATGCGCTGGTCGCCGCGCTGACCGAATCCAACGTCAGCACCGAATTTTCCGTCCGCTGTGAACGGCCGACGACGCTGGCCTTCGTCACGCTGCGGGGCGGACAGGCGAGCTATGCCTTTTACGACGAGAATACCGCGGGCCGGATGCTGCGCCCCGAAATGCTGCCCGACCTGCCCGAGGGCATCCGCGCGATGTTCTTTGGCGGGATCTCGCTGGCGGTCGAGCCCTGCGCCGAGGCCTATGAGGCGCTGCTGCTGCGCGAGGCGCCGCACCGCCTGACGATGATCGACCCGAACATCCGCCCCGGCTTCATCCGCGACGAGGCGACCTATCGCGCCCGGATCGGGCGGATGATCGCCGCCTCGGATATCGTGAAGCTGTCGGACGAGGATCTGCGCTGGCTCTGCGGGCCGGGGGATATCGACACGCTGGTCCGGGGCATTCTGGCAAGCGGGCCGAAGCTCGTGCTCATTACCGAGGGGGCGAAGGGCGCCCATGCCTTCACCGCGACCGACCGGGTCTATTGCCCGGCGCAGCTGGTCGCCGTCGTCGATACGGTGGGGGCCGGGGATACGTTCAACGCGGGCGTGCTGGCGGCGCTGGCGCGGGCGGGGATGCTGGACAAGGCCGGGGTTGCCGGGGCGGACCCCGCGCTGCTGCAATCCTGCCTGCGGCTCGGCATCGCCGCGGCCTCGATCACCGTGTCCCGCGCCGGGGCGAATCCTCCCTGGGCGGAGGAGCTCGAGGCGCTGGCATGAGGGCGCTGTTGCAGCGCGTCCGCCACGCGAAAGTCGAGGTGGACGGGCGTGTCACCGGCGAGATCGGCCCCGGTCTTCTGGTCCTTGTCTGCGCGATGCGGGACGATACCGAAACGCAGGCCGAAAAGCTGGCCGCGCGTGTGGCGAAATGCCGGATCTTCCGCGATGAGGCGGGCAAGATGAACCGCTCCGTCCTTGATATCGGCGGGGCCTGCCTTGTCGTCAGCCAGTTCACGCTGGCCGCCGATACCTCGACCGGGAACCGTCCGGGCTTTTCCACCGCCGCCGCGCCGGAAACGGGCGAGCGGCTGTATCTGCACTTCTCGCAGGCGCTGCGCGATCTGGGCCTGCCGGTCGAAAACGGCGAATTCGGCGCCGACATGGCGGTGAGCCTGCTGAACGACGGCCCCGTCACGATCTGGATGGATACCGCCGACAGGGCGTGAGGCCGATCCGGCCCGATTCCGGTTATGCTTGACTTTGGGTCCGCGCTGCGCCACATGTAGCCGGTCCGCAATCCGCTGCCGCGTGAGCAGCGCGCGTCCAGTTGCCCGGCCGGGCAATCCCGGCGCAAGGAGTGGATATCCCGGCCCTGTCATCACGCGGGGGGGCAGCGGAGAATTCTCCGCACCCGCCCGCCTCGCCGGACCGATGGTCCGGCCCTGTTTGCGCGCCTTTCGGCGCCAGGAAAGACATTACTTTGGAAAACTTCGACAACCTCGGCCTTGCGCCGATCCTCTTGCAGAATCTTGCGGGCCTTGGCCTGACGAAACCGACGCCGATCCAGGCGCAGGGCATTCCCCAGATCGTGCGTGGCCGCGACCTGCTGGGCCTTGCGCAGACCGGCACCGGCAAGACGGCGGCCTTCGGCCTGCCGATGCTGACCCGCATCATCGCCTATGGCAAGCGTCCGGCGCCGAAAACCGTGCGCGCGCTGGTTCTGGCGCCGACGCGGGAACTGGCGAACCAGATCTTTGACAACCTCACCTCTTTCGCGACCGGCGCGCCGGTGCGGATCCAGCGCGTCGTGGGCGGTGCCTCGATCAACGTGCAGACCGAAAAGCTGTCCAAGGGCACCGATGTGCTGATCGCGACGCCGGGCCGCCTGCTCGACCTTTTGGAGCGTCGGGCGCTGGTGCTGTCGGAAACGAAATACCTTGTGCTCGACGAAGCGGACCAGATGCTCGACATCGGCTTCATCCATGCGCTGCGCCGCATCGCCCGGCTGATCCCGGCGGACCGGCAGACGATGCTGTTTTCCGCCACCATGCCGAAGCTGATGGAGGAACTCGCCCAAAGCTACCTGACCGATCCGGTCCGGGTGCAGGTCGCGCCCCCCGGCAAGGTCGCCGACAAGATCGAGCAATGGGTGCATTTCACCAATCAGGGCGACAAGGCCGCGCTGCTGGCGGAATATCTGGGCAAGCATCCGGGCGAGCTGGCGGTGGTCTTCAACCGCACCAAGCATGGATCGGACAAGCTGACGAAGCTTCTGGACAACTGGGGCTTTTCGGTCACCGCGATCCACGGCAACAAGTCGCAGAACCAGCGGGAACGTGCGCTGGCCGAGTTCCGCGCCGGCAAGGTGCAGGTGCTGGTCGCGACCGATGTGGCCGCGCGCGGGCTGGATATCCCCGAGGTCGCGCATGTCTACAACTACGACCTGCCGAACGTGCCGGAAAACTACGTCCACCGCATCGGCCGGACGGCGCGGGCCGGCCGCAAGGGCCGTGCCGTCGCCTTCTGCGCCCCGGCGGAGATGGACGATCTGAAGGCCATCGAAAAGACGATGAACGCCAAGATCCCGGTGATCGGCGGCGAACCCCATGCCGGGACCCCGGCGTCGAAGCCCGCGCCGCGCGGCAACCGCTCCGTCCGTCGCGGCCCGGCGCCGAAGTCGCAGGGCGCGCCCAAGGGCAACCGTCCCGCCGCGAAGAAGCCGGGCGGCAGCAATGCGCCGCGCCGTTCGCGCGCCCCGGCGAACGCCTGATTTCCGGCGCGCCCCCATCGGGGGCGCGCCTTCTTGCCGCTGGCCGGGCTCCGCGTTAGGAGACGGCATGGCCAAGCTCTATTTCCATTATTCGACGATGAACGCGGGCAAGAGCACGATCCTGCTTCAGGCCTCGCACAACTATATCGAACGCGGGATGCGGACCTTTCTGGTCACCGCCGGATTCGATCAGCGCGCGGGAACGGGGCGGATCGCCAGCCGCATCGGCATCGCCGCCGAAGCCGCCTGTTTCGACGTGACCACCGACATGTTCAGGATGATCGCCGCGCGGCTGGACGAAGGCCCCTGCGCCTGCGTCTTCATCGACGAGGCGCAGTTCCTGTCGCGCGATCAGGTCTGGCAGCTCGCCCGCGCGGTCGATGACCTGCATGTGCCGGTGATGTGCTACGGCCTGCGCGTCGATTTTCGCGGCGAGCTGTTCCCCGGTTCCGCCGCGCTGCTGGCGCTGGCCGATGAAATGCGCGAGGTCCGCACCATCTGCCATTGCGGGCGCAAGGCGACGATGGTGGTGCGGCTCGGCCCCGACGGGCTGCCTTTGCGCGAGGGCGCGCAGGTGCAGATCGGCGGCAACGAAACCTATGTCTCGCTCTGCCGCCGTCACTGGCGCGCGGCGATGGAAGGCTAGACCGCGTTCGGCACCGGCTTGCCGTCGCGTGCCGCGATGAGATTGTCGAGCGCCATCAGCCCCATCGCATCGCGCACCTCTTCCGCCGCCGTGCCCAGATGCGGCAACAGCGTGACGTTGTCCAACGCGCGCAGAGCCTCGGGCACCGCGGGTTCGTGCTCATAGACGTCGAGCCCGGCGCCCGCGATCTGCCCTGCCTGCAGCGCGGCGATCAGCGCGGTTTCATCGACGATGTCGCCCCGCGCGATATTGACCAGATGCGCATGCGGCTGCATCCGCACGATCTGATCCGCGCCGATCAGGTGATGCGTCGCGGGCGAGGCGGGCACCGCGATCACCACGAAATCCGCCTTGGCCAACAGATCGTCGAGCGGCACCTGCTCCGCCGGCAGCCCCGGTTCCGCCACTGTCGAGCGGTTGTGGAACAGCACCCGCATGTCGAAACCGAAATGGCAGCGCCGCGCGATCGCCTTGCCGATCCGGCCAAGCCCGACGATGCCGACCGTCTTGCCCGTCACATGCTGACCGAGGAACTGCGTCGGCGTCCAGCCGGTCCAGGCGCCCGTCCGCACGAACCGATCCCCCTCCGCCGCGCGCCGCGCGCTCATCAGGATCAGCGTCAGCGCGATATCCGCCGTCGCATCCGTCACCGCGCCGGGCGTGTTGGTGACCGCGATCCCCTGCGCCCGCGCCGCCGCCACGTCGATATGGTTATAGCCCACGCCGAAATTGGCCACGATCCGCGCCTTGGGCGCGCCGGCGAAGGCCGCAGCGGTCAGCCTGTCCCCCAGCGTCACCAACAGCGCGTCATACTCCGCCAGCGCCGCGCGCGCCTCGTTTTCACTCAGCGGCGTCGCGCCATTGCGGAATGTGGTGTCGAATTCCTCCGCCAGACGCTTTTCCACCCGGGGCGTCAGCGCCCGGCTTACCAGAAGTTTCATCAAAACAGCCTCCCCCCGTCCGGGACCTCCTGCCCCGGAGCGACCAGCACAACCTCGCCCTCGGCATCCGGCAGGCCGAGGGTCAGGACCTCGGACATGAATGGGCCGATCTGGCGCGGCGGAAAGTTCACCACCGCCAGCACCTGCCGCCCGATCAGCGCCTCGGGCGCATAGTGTTTCGTGATCTGGGCCGAGGATCTTTTCGTGCCGATTTCGGGGCCGAAGTCGATCGTCAGCTTGTAGGCCGGCTTGCGCGCCTGCGGGAAGGGGTCGGCCTGCACGATCCGGCCCACGCGGATGTCGACCTTCTGGAAATCGTCGTAGCTTATCGTCATTTGCCCAGTTCCCGTCCCCGGTCGGCGGCGGCTTTCACCGCCCGTTGCAACAGCGCGGGGAAGCCCGCCTTTTCATCCATCAGCACATTCAGCGCCGCGGCCGTCGTGCCGCCGGGCGAGGTGACATTCACCCGCAACTGCGCCGGGCTTTCACCGGATTGCAGCGCCAGTGCCCCTGCCCCGGCCACGGTCGCCTTGGCCAGCCGCAGCGCGAGATCTGGGGGCAGCCCCTCGGCCTCACCGGCGGCGGCCAACGTCTCGATCAGGTGGAAAACATAGGCCGGGCCCGATCCGGAAACGGCGGTCACCGCATCCATCTGATCCTCGGCGTCCAGACGCACCACATCGCCCACCGCGCGCAAAAGCCCCTCGGCCAGCGCCAGATCCACGGCCCCCGCCGCGGCATTGCCGATGATCGCCGTGATTCCCTGCCCGATGGCCGAGGGCGTGTTGGGCATCGCCCGCACGACCGGCGTGCCCGCGCCCAGAATCGCCTCATAGCTCGCCAGCGTCCGCCCCGCCGCAACCGAAACGAACAGCGTCCGCCCGCCCCCGAATCGCGCCAGCTGCGGCAATGCTTCGGCCATCTTCTGCGGCTTGACGGCGATCAGCACGACCGCCGGGTCATCGGGCAGGTCCCCCGCCAGCGACACCCCCGTCGAGACAAGCCAGTCCGAGGGATGCGGCGTCACCACATGCACCGCGCGCGGCGACAGCCCCTGCCCCAGCCAGCCGGCCAGCAGCGCCGATCCCATCTTGCCGCCGCCCAGAAGGATCAGGCCGCGGCTTTCGATATCGTTGAAATCCATGAAAGTCTCCCGTTCCGGGAAGACAGGTTAGGCGCGACCATAGGCCTCTGCAATGGCGACCTTCATCGCATCCTCAGGCGTCTGGTCGCCCCAGCAGGCCATCTGCATCGCCGGATAGAAGCGTTCCGAGGCGGAAACCGCATTGGCGATCATCCGGTCGACCTGCGCCGCGCTGGCCATCTGCCCGCCCGCAAGCACCAGCCCGTGCCGCCAGACCATCAGCTTCTGTTCCCGCCACCAGGTGAAGGCGCCGGTCCAGCACTGATCGTTGATCCGGTTGAGCAGGTCGTAAAGCGCCGGTTCCCGGCCCGCCGGCGGATCGATCTCGAAGGTCGAGATCAGCCGCAGCGTTTCGTCATGATCCGACCAGGCGAGCGTCAGGGAATAGGTCCGCCACTGGCCCTCGACCATCATCGCGATCTGGTCGTCGGTAACCCGGTCGAAATCCCACTGATGGGCCTCGGCCAGCGTTTCCACCATGTCGATCGGATGGATGTCGTCGGAGGAGAAGTAGTCCTCGATCAGCGCCATGTCCCAAGCTCCCTGTTCCGTATCATGTGCCGCGGCACGCCCCCAGAGTTCGTCCTGAACCAGATATCTGGGGTGTCTGCGGTTCTTCTACACCATATCGTGGGGACGCTTCGACCGTCTGTAAAGCGCAATTTCGTGGATAACTCGTGGGAGAACCACAAAATCTGGGGAGAAGTCGGGTGCCCGCGCCAATATCCGGGCATTTCGCGGCGATCTGGCGGAGGAATGGCGGCTTTTCGGGGACTCATGCGCCCGTCCGGGGCGGAAATTCATCAAAGATTCGCCCGCCGGCCGCGCATAGACGCTTGACGCCCGTTTGCGAAAACCATAATCAGGCGGCACCGCAGGGGTATAGCTCAGTTGGTAGAGCATCGGTCTCCAAAACCGAGGGTCGCGGGTTCGAGTCCCTCTGCCCCTGCCATTGAAATCGTTGAGTTTTTCCGATTTCAATATCCGATCATCCAGGGGCGTTCTGACCCCTTGCACGCATGAGCGTTCTTCGCAGGACAACCATCAGAATATAAGAAATCCCCCGCAAGGAGCCTTCCTGCGGGGGATTTCCGTTGCAGATGTGGGGGTCAGCTCTTGCGACGTTTCATGACGCCAAGCGCGGCCAAACCACCAACCATCAGCCAGCCCGCCGCCGGAAGGGGCACGGCCGGAAGGGTCGACGCCGCATAAACGGTATCGATCGAGGCATCGAGGCCCTGCGTGGTCCCGGTCAGGATCAGCGAGATCGAGTTCAGGCTACTGAAGTTCGCAGATCCGCTGAAGTCGGAAAACAGGAACGACAGGCTCGTCGGTTCCAGAAGGGATTCCGCGACGGTCTTTGAAATGGTCGAGGTGAAACCCGCCGTGTCCGTCACGCTGAAGCTGAGCGTCAGATTCGCATCGGCAAAAATGACATCGAGAAACAGCGCATTGTTGGTCCCGCCATCGGTGAGATCGACCCCGCCAAGCCCGGTCGAGCCGATCCCGTCCCAAAGCACCGTTCCGGTGCCCGACGTCCGCGCCGAGTTGCTGAAGTCAAGATAGCCGTCTGCGGACTCCAGGGAGGTTCCGCCCGTACGGCCGTTCGCATTCGTGACGCTGAGGCTGCGATAGCCACCCACCTTCACGGCGGAGGGCGAATAGACCTCGGAGCTGGAAACCTGACCCTGGCGGGGGTTGGCCTCCACGTATTGTTCGACGTTGAAATCACCAAGGATGATGGACGCGGCGCTGGCGGTAAGGGAGGAGGCGAGCAGCGCAAAGCCGGCGACGGAGGCCGCAAAACGAAGTTTCATGAATGATCCTCATGTTCGGGAGAGCTTATAAACGGGGGGAGAACAAAATCACTCACAACCCTGCAAGATCCAATCAACAGAGAATCTTACATACAGGCTCGAATTATATCATGATTCATTGATCATTAATATTAGCCGTAGTGACAGATTTTCCGCCCATCGGCGAAAGTCCCCTCGGCCATGAAGGGACAACCGGAAAAACCATGCCCGGTTCCCCTGAGCGGCCACCCGGGTGGTTGTCTGGGGTTTTATGTCACTCCCCTTAACGCACAGGATCATGGCTGACCCTGCGTCCCATCTCCCTGGCGCAGATCACCCGGCGGAGTTTGGCCGAATGTGACAGGAATGCTTTCCGCTCTCAAAAAATTGCCTTATTCTTTGTGCATGTCCTTCATGAGTGCCTGTTTTTCACACACACTTATGGAATCAATATATGCCCCTGAGACTGTTCTACTGCGAACGTTGCGGACACCCGATCCGGTTCGGCGCCAGCCGATGCGGAAAGTGTCATATCTCGTCGCCCGTCGTGAACAGGAAGCCGTTCTGCTGGGCGGCTGGGCTCTCGCTGGTGGCGCTCGCCATCGCGGGCATCTTCTTCGTTTGAGGGCATTCCGGCCCTTCGCGCCGGTCGCTGATCCGCACATTCCCGTCGAGCAGCCCCTGCACTCTCGCGGATCGTGGGGGATTCGGCGCTGCTCCCTTGTCCGGGGATATGGCGGAAGGGCACGCATATCCGATGCCCTGCCCGCCGGGGCCTTCCCGACATGAAAAAGGCCGCCCGGAGGCGGCCTTTTCGGGTTCGATGATCTCAGATCACTTGAGGATCTTGGAGACCACGCCGGCGCCGACGGTGCGGCCGCCTTCGCGGATGGCGAAGCGGAGCTTCTCTTCCATCGCGATCGGGGCGATCAGCTCGACGGTGAACTTCAGGTTGTCGCCCGGCATCACCATCTCGGTGCCTTCCGGCAGCTTCACCGTCCCGGT
>NZ_SAUZ01000017.1 GCF_004022215.1 Paenirhodobacter populi | reverse complement strand
ACCGCGAGGGCAAGGAGCGCTTCGACAGCCGCAATGCGGTGCGCCCGGTTTTTACCAGCGAAAGCGGCGGCCGCATGGCGGGGCCGACCCTCTACGAGGTCCCCGCGGCGGCGTTCCTTGAGGATCATGCCCTGTCGGAAGAGGTCTTCGGCCCGCTGTCGCTGGTGGTCCGGGTGCCGGTGGCCGAGGCGATGGTCGCGCTGGCGAAGGGCTTCGAGGGCCAGCTGACGGCGACGATCCATATGGATGCGCCAGACGCCGACCTCGCCCGCCGCCTGCTGCCGGTGCTGGAGCGCAAGGCCGGGCGGGTGCTGGTGAACGGCTTCCCCACCGGGGTCGAGGTGGTGGATGCGATGGTCCATGGCGGCCCCTATCCCGCCAGCACGAACTTCGGCGCCACCTCCGTCGGCACCATGTCCATCCGCCGCTTCCTCAGACCCGTCTGCTACCAGAACATCCCCGAAGGCGTCCTGCCAACGGATCTGGAATGACGGGCGGGCCTCCCGCCACGCCTAATCCGCCGCCAGTTCGATCGCCAGGATCGACCCCGACAGGGGCGCCTCCGCCAGAACCCGCGCCGGCAGGCGGATGCGGGCCGTGGTGATGAACAGCGTCCGGCCCGACGCGCCGCCAAGGCACAGATCCGTCGGGCGCGGAACCGGCAGCATGATGCGCTTTTCCACCCGGCCCTGCGGGTCCAGCCGCACCACGGACCAGCCGTCCCACAGCGCGACCCACAGCCTGCCCCGGTCGTCCATCGCGATGCCATCCGGGCGGCCGCCGCTGTCGGGGAATTCGGCGAAGGGCTCGAACGGGCCGATGCGGCGATCCGTGGGGTCGAAGGCCGCGCGCAGGATCATCCGCCGGGCGGATTCCACCAGATAGACCGTGCGCCCGTCCGGGCTCCAGGCCATGCCGCTTGGCACCGAAAGGCTTTCGAGCGCGACCGTGACGCCCGTTTCGGAAACCCGCAGGATCGCGCCTTCGCCCGGACGGGCGCGCACGCTCATGCTGGTCAGCCAGAAGCCGCCGGACGGATCGACGCCGCAGTTGTTGAGCCGGCTTTCCGCGAGCCCCTGCGGCAGGCCATGCGTCACGCGATGGGCCCCGGTGGCGGGATCCAGATGGTGGATGCCGGCCCCGTCGGCAAAGACCAGATCGCCCCCGGGTGACCATCCGCACAACACGCCCATATCGGGCTTCAGCAAGGTCCAGCTGCTGCCCGCGCCCGGATCGGCGGTCAGGATCGCCGGCCCCATGATATCCGCCAGATACAACCGGTTTTCGTCCGGGGACCAGCGCGGCGTTTTGCCCAGCAGGGTGCCGGCCGCCATGCACAGCGGCTCCGGCTGGCCGGGGACCGGATCCGGCCGGGGGCGCGGCTCGATCGACTGCACGGAATTCCCTGCGTTCGAGGTGATCCGCCGCGCGCTGTCGATGATGTCGGGCGCCAGCGCGTGCAACTGGTCGAGCGACAGCCTGCTGGCCGGTCCGGTCACGCCGATGGCCGCGATCGGCCGGCCGAGATAGTCGAGGATCGGGGCCGCGACGCTGGCGATGGCATCGTTCCCGGCGCCGATATGGACGGTGTAGCCGCGGGCGGCGGCGCGGCGCATCGCCTCGTCAAAGGGGATGTCGCGCCCGTCCGACAGCCGCACGGTCGAGCTGGGCAGGTCGGGGTCGATCTCGCGGATCATGCCGCGGTCAAGCTCGCTCAGGATCGCCATGCCGAAGGCGCCGGGAAACAGCGGTTCCATCTGCCCGATCGGCACCACGGACCGCACGCCGAACAGGCTTTCGCGCCGGTCGACGACGACGAAATGATTGCCCGACCGCACCCCCAGCACCGCCGCCTCGCGGCTGATTTCGCGCAGCCGGTCGAGGTGGTCGCGCGCCAGTGCCCGCAGGTCCACATCCGCCCAGGCCTTGTGCGCCAGCTCGAAGAGATGAAAGCCCAGCCGAAAACCGCGACTGCCCGAATCGAATTGCAGCAATCCGCGTTCCTCCAGCGCCGAGACGATCCGATGCACCGTCGGACGCGGCAGGCCCAGATCCGCCGCGATTTGCCCGACGCTCAGCGGTGACGGGGATTTCGACACGAATTCAATGATGTCCAGGGCCTTCAGCAATGCGCCCACGCCCTGCACGCCGGCTTTGGCGGATTCCATGCGGCTCTCCGTTGACAGACCTCGTCCGGATACCTTACGATATTCATATTGTGGATATCAAGTCCATAATGTGGACGAACGGCAGAAGTGGGGCGGATCGCCCGGGACTGAGGCGCTGCTGCCGGGAAGGCTTCGTCCCGCGACGGGTCGGAGGATCGGAAAACTTCGGAAGATGGAGGACGAAGTTGACTTTCATTAGCGGTATCAATCCCAAACTCGGCGTGACCGCCGAAATCGCCCCGCTGCGGGGGGAATGCGGCATCGGCGCGATGATGCCCTGGGCGGGCAAGCTGTGGTTCGTGACCTTCGTGGGGCACACCGGGCGCAGCGGCGCGGGCACCGGCCTGTATACGCTGGACGAAAACCTGTCGATGGAAAAGCATCCGGCAAGCGTCGTGGGCACCTATGCCAACCGCTGGATCCATTCGGCGACGGACCAGCTGGTGATCGGGCCGCATCTGGTCGATCCGAATGGCAATGTCCGCACCGTCCCGGACCTGATCCCGCACCGGCTGACCGCGACGATGGATCACCACGAGGATCTGGTGAACAAGGTCAGCTACGTGACGATGGAGGGGCTGATCCTTGAACTCGACCTGCGCACGCTCGAGGTCAGGACGGCGTTCAACATGCTGCGGGAACTGGATCTGCCGCCCGGAACGCAGCCGCATTTCAAGGCGGGCTTCACCACCAACGGGCGCATCATCGTCGGCAACAACACCTATGACGAGCGCGACCACAAGGGCGAATGGACCGGCGGCATCCTTGCGGAATACCACGAGGGCAAATGGTCGATCCTTGAAAAGACCGGATTCATGGAGGTCTTCGGCCGGCGCAACCTTGGCGGCACGACCTTTGCCATCGGCTGGGACAGGCGCTCGGCCATCCTGCGCACGCTGATCGACGGGCAGTGGACCCGCTACCGGCTGCCCAAGGCCTCTTCGGGCTACGAATATTACTGGTCGCTGGAATGGACCCGCATCCGCGAGATGGAGCACGAACGCTACATCATCGACGCCAGCGGCATGTTCTACGAGGTCAGCCCCGTCAGCTACGAGGGCCGCGTCTGGGGCCTGCGCCCGGTCAGCACGCATCTGCGCGTGGTGCCGGATTTCACCATCTATCGCGGCATGCTGGTGATGGGGGGCAATCAGGTCTCGCCGAACATGGAGCTGGACTGGTGGCGGTCGGACCGGACGGAAAACGAGGGCAAGGACACCGGCGGCACGCTCGATCTGAACGCGCGGATGGACAACAACCCGCTGGCCGGGGAACCGCAGACGGGCCTCTGGTTCGGGGCGATGGACGACCTGTGGACCAAGTTCGGCAAGCCGAAGGGCTGGGGCGGCGTCTGGTGGGAAGATGCGGTCAAGGGCGGCGAACCGTCGGACCCGTTCCTGATGACCGGGTTCGAGCGCAAGTCGATGCACCTGTCGAACAGCAGCGATCATCCGGTCTCGATCCGGGTCGAGATCGACTTTCTCGGCAATGGCTCGTGGAAAACCTATGACGTGATCGAGGTGGCGGCCGGCGGCTATGCCGCGCATGCCTTCCCCGAAGGCTTCAGCGCGCACTGGATCCGGCTGGTGGCGGACAAGGACTGTATCGCGTCCGGATATTTCCACTATACCTGACGCGGATATGCGTGCGCGCACCGGAGGGAGGCCGGCGCGCGCATCATCGCAGGCGTTCCCGTCGGCATGACGACGGGGCGCCGTCTCCCCGGCAGGGGGGACCTGACAAAGTTCATGTCGCGGACTTTTTGGGAGGAGAGACCGAAATGAACACCAACACGACTTTGCGCGGCCTGATGGCCGCTGTGGCGCTGTGCGCCCTGACGCCGCTGGCGCTGCATGCCCAGCAGACGACGATCCGCATGTGGACATTCCTGAACCCCGAGGGATCGACGGTCAGGGAAAAGGTGCTGGGCAAGGTGATCGCCGATTTCGAGGCCAGCCACCCCGGCATCCGGGTCCGGACCGAACAGCAGGTCTGGGACCAGATGACGCAGAAATTCATGGCGGCCAGCGGCGCGGGCAATGCGCCGGATGTGATCTGGGTGAACTCGGACCTTCTGGGCACCGTCATGCAGACCGGCGCGCTGGCCGATATCAGCGCGGCCTTCACGCCCGAGGATCTGGCCGATCTCGACAATCCGCTGGTGCAGGCGGCGACCGAGGGCGGCAAGGTCTATGGCGTCGGCCAGTCCTACATGATCTTCGGGCTGATCGCGCGGAAGCGTTTCCTTGACGAGGCCGGGGTGGACCCGGCGACGATCCGGACATGGGACGATCTGGACGCGGCGGCGCAGAAGCTGACCAAGGGCTCGGGCGCGGCGGTCGAACGCTGGGGCCTGTGCCAGGATCTGGGCATGACCAAGATCGACCCCGGCATTCTTCTGGCGCATCTGCTGACGGGCGACGAGGGCGATCCGGCATTCGGCGAAACCGGCCGCGCGAACTGGGCGAACGAGCGCGGCGTGGCCGGGATCCGGCGGGTCGCCGCGCTGATCGACTCCGGCGCCAGCCCGCGCGAGGGGCTGAACTGGACCAATGACGAGATGTATGACCAGTTCTCGGCCGGGCGCTGTGCGATCATCACCGGCGCGAGCGTGCGGATCGGCAGCCTTCAGCAATCGACCGGCGACGACGACATCGCCTTCATCCCCTATCCTTCGGACGATCCCGAAGGGCCGTCGCGTCAGGCGATCAGCAACTGGACCACGTCCGTCTGGACCGGATCGAAGAACCCCGAGGCCGCGGCGCAGCTTGTCGCCTTCATGACCCGGCCCGAGGCGGATGAGATCTGGGTCACCGAGGGCGGAACCCTGCCCGCCCGCGCCTCGACCGCGGAAAAGCTGGCCGATTTCCTGAACCAGCCGTCCAACCGGCACATGCTGAGCGCGGCGAACTACATCCGCAGCAGCGGCTGGGTCCCGCCTTTCGGCGCCGACATCAGCGGCTATCGCGACGACATGGACCGGGCGATCCAGCAGGTCGTCATGAACGGGGCGGATCCGATGCAGGCGTTGAAAGAGGCCGAACAGGCCTACAACACCCGCCACGGATACTGACCCGCGCGGACGATGGCCGGGGGCTCCTCCGGCCATTCCGCCCCTACCTGTGGATGATCCCATGACGATACGCGCATATCTTACCGGGGGCCTGCGGCGGAACGGCCATGGCCTGCTCTATGTCGCGCCGACGGTGCTGTTGCTGGTGCTGCTGCTGTATGGGCCGGCGGTCTCGGGTTTCTATCAAAGCCTGTTCCGGCTTGGCGGCGCGGAGGCCGGCGCCTTTGTCGGCCTTGACGTCTACCGCACCGTGATGACGGAACCGGGCTTCGGTCAGGTCGTCACCAGCACGGCGCTGTTCGTTCTTGGCAGCGTGATCTGCACGGTCGCGCTCGGCTTCGCCATCGCGCTTTACATCAACGGCCTCGACGAGGTGTCGGCGCGCATCCTGCAGATCTGGGTGATCATCCCTTGGGCGATCTCCTCGGTGGTGGGGGCGCTGCTGTTTCGCTGGTTCTACATGAGCGACCTTGGCCTCTTTCGGGAAATGCTGCGCTGGATCGGCCTTCCGGCCGTGGACCCGATGTCCAGCGGGACGGGCGCGATGATCGCCCTGATCCTGTCGGCGGTGTGGAAGAAGCTCGGCTTCGCGGTGATCCTGCTGCTGTCGGGGCTGAAGGCGATCCCGCAGGACTACTACGAGGCCGCCCGCATCGACGGCGCCGGCGCCTTGCAGCGGTTCCGCGAAATCACCGTGCCCCTGCTGATGGGGCCCTTGCTCATCAGCTCGGTCGTGCTCGGCATCGCCGATCTGAACACGGTCGAACTGCCGCTGATCGTGACCGGGGGCGGGCCGCTCGACAGCACGACGACCGTGGCCCTGTCGATCTACCAAAAGGCCTTCAGCCAGTATGATCTGCAGCGCGCCATTACGCTCGCCATCATCACCTTCGTCGTGAACATCATCCTTGTGACGCTCTATGTGCGCAGCGTCCGGGGGCAGCACAAATGAGCCGCATCATGTCCGGAAAGATCCGCAACAGGCTGGGGCTGGTCGCCTTCGGGGCGCTTGTCCTTGTCTTCAACCTCGGGCCGATCCTGTGGGGGATCCTCGGCTCGCTCCGCCCGCGCGACGAGATCATGCGCTATCCGCCGCAGCCGGTGCCCTCGAGCCTGAGCCTCGAACATTACCGCACCATCGCCGAGGGCGGGTTCCTGTCCGCTGCGCAGGCGAGCCTGATCTACGCCGTCGTCACCGTGGTCGTGTCGCTGATCGCGGGAAGCATCGCGGCCTATGCGCTGGACCGGATCCGCTTTGTCGGGCGGTCGGTGGTCATGTTCCTCGTGCTGGCGGGGATACCCTTGGCCAGCGGGGCGGCGGCGCTGATCGTGCCGACCTACCTGTACATGGTGCGGCTGGGGCTGAACGACACCATCTTCGTGCTGCCGCTGGTCTATATCGCCTACAACCTGCCGACGGCGGTCTGGGTGCTGCGCGGCGCGCTTGGCGGGGTGTCGCGCGAACTGGACGAGGCGGCGGCGATCGACGGGGCGGGGCGCCTGCGCACCCTGTTCGAGATCCTGCTGCCCCTGTGCAAGCCCGCGCTCGGGGCGGCGGCGCTGTTCTGCTTCGTCGGCGCGTGGAACGAATTCGTCGCGGGCTCGGTGCTGGTCGACAATCCGGACCTGCGCCCGATCCAGGTCTCGATCTACCAGAACATGGGGTATTTCGGGCGGGACTGGGGGCCGCTGCTGGCCTCGGCGACGCTGGCGATCTTCCCCATCATCATCGCCTTCCTGATCTTCGGCAGGCTGCTGATCTCGGGGCTGACCAAGGGCGCGGTGAAGGGCTGATCCCGCGCCGAAAATCAGGAGGAAGCCGCATGGCGCGTATCTCACTTGAAAACCTGTCGAAATCCTACGGCGCGATGACCGTCATCAGGGACATCGACCTGCGCATCGACGACGGCGAGATGCTGGTGCTCGTCGGTCCGTCGGGCTGCGGCAAATCCACGTTGCTGCGGATGATCGCGGGGCTGGAGACGGTCTCCTCGGGCGCGATCCGCATCGACGGGAAAAAGGTCAACGACATCGACCCCCGCGACCGGGACATCGCCATGGTGTTCCAGAGCTACGCGCTCTATCCGCACAAGACGGTGTTCGAGAACATCACCTTCGGGCTGAAGATGCGGCACATGCGGCGCGAGGAAATCCGCAAGCGCGCCGACGATGCCAGCGCGGCGCTCGGCCTCGATCAATACCTCGACCGTTATCCGGGGCAGCTTTCGGGCGGGCAGCGGCAGCGGGTGGCGATGGGGCGCGCGCTGGTGCGCGAGCCCAAGGCCTTCCTGTTCGATGAGCCGCTGTCCAATCTCGACGCGCAGCTCCGGGTGCAGATGCGGATGGAGATCCGCGCCCTGCAACGCAAGCTGGGCGTGACCTCGGTCTATGTCACCCACGACCAGATCGAGGCGATGACCATGGGTGACAGGATCGCGGTGATGCAGGGCGGCGACATCGTGCAGGTCGGCGCGCCGCTCGAGATCTACGACCGCCCGGCGAATGCCTTTGTCGCGACCTTCATCGGCTCGCCGGCGATCAATCTGTTCGACGCACGCATCAGCGACGACGGGCAAAGCGCCGTCACGCCCGGCGGGCTGGCGCTGCCGGTGGCGGGGGCCGCGGTCACCGCCGGCGCGCCGGTCCGCGTCGGCATCCGGCCCGAGCATCTGCGCATCGCGCCTGAGGGAACGCCCGCCATCGTCGAGGCGGTGGAACAGACCGGGCTCGACACGCTGCTGATCGCGCGGGCGGGGGACACGGCGCTGCGCGTGCTGATCCGCGACCGGCAATATCTGCGGATCGGCGAAGAGGTCCGGCTGGCATCCTCCCCCGGCGACGTGCATGTCTTCACCCCGGAGGGCGCCGCGTTGCGCTGAACGCGGCGCCCCAATTCCACAGTGCCCGCTGCCCGCCGGCGATCCTTTCCCTTATCGTGTTTCCATAAATATCCCGGGGGATGAGGCGGATCAGGCGGCCTTCCAGTGGAAGGACGTCCCGCCGAATGCCGGAACGGGCGAGGGGGCTGGCCCCCTGACCCCCTATCCGTGCCGCGATTCCGGTTCCGAATCTTGCCGAACCCGTCACCGCGGCGCGGCAACGCTGTCGCAGACCACCCACAGGACAGGAACGGGAACCGTCAGGGTTTCCCCCGCTTCCGGCAGGATCAGATCGAAAAGCCCCGGCCCGCCCGTCCCCTCGACGGGTTGCAGAACCAGCGCGGCGGCGAAGCCCGCGTGGCGCAGCGGCTCTCCGGGATCTCGCGCGGTCACGCTGTGGCGGATGCGCCCGCGGCGGGTCATGACGTTGAAATCGGTCACCGTCCCGCCGGTCAGCCGCGATCCGGTCTCCACATCGCCCGGAAAGGCGAAGGGCTGGCCCGGAGCCAGCCGCACGGCAGGCGCCCCGGCCACCGTCAGTTCCATCGGTCCACCGGCAAGCACCGTCAGCGTGCGGTCGATCCCGGGAAAGACCGAGAACGGCCCGTCCGTCGCCACCGTCGCCATGGACAGGCGGATGTCCCAGTCCCCGGAAGTGGGGAGCGCGAGGATTTCGCGCGTGACCCCGCCGCCGTTCTTCCATGGCATGGCGCGATAGTCCGCGGCGGGCAGGATCCGCATGGTCACTCCGCCGCCTTCGTGCGCGCCTGCCCATAGCGGTTCGGCGGGGTCGAGATGCCAAGGTTGCCGCGCAGGGTCTTGCCCTCGTAATCCTCGCGGAACAGGCCGCGGCGGCGCAGTTCGGGCACCACCAGCGTGGCGAAATCCTCAAGGCTCGACGGCAGGGTGGGGAACATCAGGATGAACCCGTCGGCGGCGCGGGTCCCGAACCATTCCTGCATGAAATCGGCGACCTGCGCGGGGGTGCCGGTCAGCCCGTTGCCGGTGTGCCGTTTGGCGTAATGGGTGATCAGCTCGCGCATCGTGTGGCCCTGCGTCACGAATTCCTTGAGTTCGTCGAACAGCGCCTTGGAACCCTTGGCCTTTTCCGGCATCCGGTCCATCGGGAAGGGCTTGTCCAGCTCCACCCCGCGCAGATCGGCCTCAAGGAATTCCTGCAGCATCAGCAGCCCCACATCCGGGTGCATCAGATCGACAAGCTGCTGCGCCTTGGCCTCTGCCTCTGCCTCCGTCTCGGCCACGTTGATGACGATGCCGGGGAGGATCTTCAGGTCGTTCTCATCCCGGCCGTATTTCGCCATCCGGCCTTTCACGTTGGCATAGAAGGCGCGGTTCTTGTCGATGTTCGAGGCGAGGGAAAACACCATCTCGGCGGTGCGGGCGGCCAGTTCGATCCCAAGTTCGGACCCCCCGGCCTGCGCGATCACCGGCCGGCCCTGCGGCGTGCGCGCGATGTTCAGCGGCCCGCGCACCTGAAAATGCTTGCCCTTGTGGTTGAGCTCGTGAAGCTTGTCGCGGTCGTAATAGACCCCGCTGTCGCGGTCGAGCAGCAGGGCGTCATCCTCGTAACTGTCCCACAGGCCGAAGACGGTATCGACGAATTCCTCGCCCCGTTCGTAGCGTTCGGCATGGGGCGGCAGGCCCTCGCGGTTGAAGTTGTAGCCGGTCTCGTCATGGTCCGAGGTGACAACGTTCCACGCGATCCGCCCGCCGGACAGATGATCGGCCGAGGCGAAAAGCCGGGCGATGTTGTAGGGCTCGTAATAGCTTGTCGAGGCGGTGGCGACGAAACCGATGCGGTCGGTGTGCTGCGACAGCGCGGTGATCGCGGTGATCGGCTCGAAGCGGTTCATCTTGGTCGGATTGCGGCACAGGGCCGCCGGATCGCCCACCGCCGCGGCCGGGCTGTCGGCAAAGAACATGAAGTCGAATTTGGCCGCCTCGGAGATCTTCGCGCATCGGATCAGGTGCGACAGGTCGTTGGCGCCATGCACATCGCTGCCCGGATGCAGCCAGGCCGCGGGGTGGAACCCGAAGGTATAGACGAACGTGCCGAGCTTGAGCTGATCGTTTCTGGTCATTGCGCTTCCCTGTCATCTGCTCCGTTGCGCCGGAGCTGCCCGGAATATGCCGCGCATCGCCGGGGCGGCAAAAGCATTTCTGTTGTGTGACTGTTTAGCTGGTCTGAATGTTTGTCTCAAAACGGGATCGAGGTGCATGCGGATGGGGGGCAAGGGGGCCAGCCCCCTCTTGGCCTGCGGCCAATTCACCCCCGGGATATTTATGGAAGAATGAAGGCAGCAGACCGGACAGTGTGGTTTTGTCTGTCAAAGGCTCCGCAGCCGCGCCATCACCTGTTTCCAGCCTGCGGTGATCCGGTCGTGGTGAATGTGCCTGCCGTCCTGCACGAGCGGACGGCCCGCCGCCCAGACATCGCGCACCAGCCGGTCATCGCCCGCGAAGATCCAGGTGTCGAGCAGCCGGTCCCCGGACAGGCCCTGAAGCGCCTCCCCCTGCGTGTCCAGCGCCACCAGATCCCCAAGCGCCCCGGGCCGGATCACCCCCGAGGCGCGGCCCGCCGCCTGCGCCCCGCCGGAAACCGCGCCCTCATACAGAACCCGGCCGGTCGAGCGGTCGGGATCGGCCAGAACGGCGCGGGAGCGGTCGCGCAGCCGCTGGGAATATTCCAGTGTGCGCAGTTCCTCGGACAGCGAGATACGGATATTGCTGTCCGAACCGATGCCGAAGCGCCCGCCCGCGCCGCGCCAGAGCACCCCGTCGAAGATCCCGTCGCCGAGCGAGGATTCGGTGATCGGGCACAGCCCCGCCACCGCGCCGCTGCGGGCAAGGGCCGTGGTTTCCGACGGCTGCATCTGTGTGCAGTGGATCAGGCACCAGCGGGGATCGACCGGCGCATGCGCCAGCAGCCATTCTACCGGCCGCGCGCCGAAATGGGCCGTGACCTCCTCCACCTCCGCCAGTTGTTCGGCCAGGTGCATATGCAGCGGTGCGTCCGGGCGCAGCGTGGCGGCCCATGCCAGATCCTCGGGCCCGACGGCGCGCAGCGAATGCGGGGCGACGGCGATCCGCGCGTCGGCGGGCAGGGCGGCCAGCGCCGCCTCGGCCCCGTCCAGCAGGCGGGCATAGCGGTCGGGATCATTGCCGAACCGCAGCTGACCGCCCGCCAGCGCCCTGCCGTCGCAACCGCCGTAGCGATACAGGACGGGCGCGAGGGTCAGGCCGATCCCGGTCGTGGCCGCCGCCGCCGCGATGCGTTCCGACATTTCCGCGAGGTTCGCATAGGTGCCGCCGCCCGGCGCGTGATGCAGGTAATGGAATTCCACCTGCGCGGCATATCCGGCCTCGAGCATCTGCATCTGCACATAGGCGGCGATCGCCTCGACATCATCGGGGGTCAGGTGGTCGAGGAAGCGATACATCAGCCGCCGCCATGTCCAGAAGGAGTCGCGCGGATCGGGGCCGCGCGCCTCGGTCATGCCCGCCATGGCCCGCTGAAAGGCATGGGAATGCAGGTTGACCGGCGCCGGCAGCAGGGCGCCCACGCGCCGGGCTCCATCCGGTGCCGGCACGCCGGAGGTCACCGAGGCGATCACCCCGTCATCGACCTGAACCGCGACGTTTTCGGCCCATCCATCAGGCAACAGCGCCTGTTCCGCCCAAATTCCGATCATCCTGAACACCTTCCCCGTCGCGGATCCCAGCCGCGTTGACAGCCGTTATTATGACTATACATAATGAGCCAATCACAGGGAGAATCAAGATGGAACTCACCGATGCCCCGCCCGTGGCGACCCCGCCGATCAACCCATCGGGGCCTGTGGTATTGGTGAATGCGCTGGTCGCGACGCTGGCCGATCCGGCGGGCTACGGCCTGATCCCGGCGGGTGCCATCGCGATCAATGGCGGTAGGGTTCTGTGGACCGGTCCCGCCGCCGACCTGCCCGGGGATTATGCGGGCTGGCCGCAGGCCGATCTTGGCGGGCGGCTCGTCACTCCGGCCTTCGTCGATTGCCACACGCATCTGGTCTTCGCCGGATCCCGCGCGCGGGAATTCGAGATGCGGCTGGAAGGCGCGAGCTATGAGGAGGTCGCCCGCGCCGGCGGCGGCATCGTTTCGACCGTGCGCGCGACCCGCGCGGCGAGCGAGGACGCGCTGATCGCCGCGACGCTGCCGCGGCTCGATGCGCTGCTGGCCGAGGGGGTTTCGCTCATCGAGGTGAAATCGGGCTATGGTCTTGATATCCATACCGAGCTGCGGATGCTGCGCGTTGCCCGCCGGTTGGGCAGGCTGCGCCCGGTGCGGGTGCGCACGAGCTTTCTGGGCGCCCATGCCACACCTGCCGAATATGCCGGGCGGAACGCCGATTATATCGCCGACATCTGCCTGCCCGGCCTGCGCGCCGCCCATGCCGAGGGGCTGGTCGATGCGGTCGATGCCTTCTGCGAGGGGATTGCCTTTTCGCCGCAGGAACTCGCCCCGGTGTTCGACGAGGCGAAGCGCCTTGGCCTGCCGGTGAAGCTGCATGCCGAGCAACTGTCGAATATCGGCGGCATCCCCTTTGCCGCCCGGTATGGCGCGCTGTCCTGCGACCATATCGAATATGCGACAGATGCGGATGCGGCGGTCATGGCGCGGTCGGGCACGGTCGCGGTGCTGCTGCCCGGCGCCTTCTACGCGATACGGGAAACGCAAAAACCCCCCGTCGCCGCCTTCCGCGCGCAGGGCGTGCCGATGGCGCTGTCGACCGACAACAACCCCGGCACCTCGCCGCTGACCTCGCTCCTGCTGACGATGAACATGGGCTGCACGCTTTTCGGCCTGACGGTGGAAGAGGCCCTGCGCGGCGTGACGGTCAATGCCGCGCGCGCGCTCGGGCTTACGGATACCGGCCGCATCGCGCCGGGGCTGCGCGCCGATCTGGCGGTGTGGGATGCCGAAAGCCCCGCGGAACTCGCCTATCGCTTCGGCTTCAACCCCCTTTATGCCCGCATCTTCGGAGGCGCAGAAGAATGACCCTGACCCTGAACCCCGGCGCGGTGATGCTGGACATGCTAGAAACCATCTGGTGCACGGGCGCGCCCGCGCGGCTCGACCCCGCCGCCCGGCCGGGGATCGAGGCGGCGGCGACGCTGATCGCCGAGGCGGCGGCGGGTCCGGCGGCGGTCTATGGCGTCAACACCGGCTTCGGCAAGCTCGCGTCCAAGCGCATCGCGCCCGGCGATACGGCGACATTGCAGCGCAACCTGATCCTGTCGCATTGCTGCGGCGTGGGCGAGGCCCTGCCCGAAAACACCACCCGGCTGATGATGGCGCTGAAACTCCTCAGCCTTGGGCGCGGCGCCTCGGGCGTCCGGTGGGAGGTGATCGCCCTGATCGAGGGGATGCTGGAGAAGGGCGTCACGCCATATGTTCCCGCGCAGGGGTCGGTGGGGGCCTCGGGCGATCTCGCGCCGCTCGCGCATATGGCGGCGGTCCTGCTGGGCGAGGGCGAGGCCACCGTCGCGGGCGAACGCATGGCGGGTGGCGCGGCGCTGGCGCAGGCCGGGCTGAAACCCGTGGTGCTTGGCCCGAAAGAGGGGCTCGCGCTCATCAACGGCACGCAGTTCTCGACGGCGCTGGCGCTGGCGGGGCTGTTCGACGGCTGGCGCAATGTCGCCGCCTCGCTGATCACCGCGAGCCTGTCGACCGACGCGATCATGGGCTCGACCGCGCCCCTGTTCGAGGAAATCCACACGCTGCGCGGGCACAAGGGCCAGATCGACGTGGCGGCGCGGATGCGCGCCCTGCTGGCGGGATCGGAGATCCGCGAAAGCCATCTGGAAGGCGACAGCCGCGTGCAGGATCCCTACTGCATCCGCTGCCAGCCGCAGGTCGTGGGCGCCGCCGTCGATCTGATGCGCTTCGCCGCCACGACGCTGGAGACCGAGGCGAATGCCGTGACCGACAACCCCCTTGTCCTCGGGCCGGGGCGGATCGTCTCGGGCGGGAACTTCCACGCCGAGCCGGTATCCTTCGCCGCCGACATCATCGCGCTGGCACTGGCGGAAACCGGCTCGATCTCGCAGCGCCGCATCGCGATGATGGTGGACCCGGTGCTGTCCTACAACCTGCCGCCGTTCCTGACGCCGGATCCGGGGCTCAATTCCGGCTTCATGATCGCCGAGGTCACGACGGCGGCATTGATGAGCGAGAACAAGCATATCGCCAATCCTTGCTCGACCGACTCGACGCCCACCTCGGCCAATCAGGAGGATCATGTCTCGATGGCCGCCCACGGGGCGCGGCGGCTGGGGCAGATGAACGCGAATCTCTCGGCCATTCTGGGGACCGAGGCATTGTGCGCCGCGCAGGGCATCGGTTTCCGCGCGCCGCTGAAGACCTCGGCCCCGCTGCAATCCGCCGTCGCGGCGATCCGCGGCATTTCCGAGCCGGTGACGACCGACCGCGCCCTGTCGCCCGACATGCAGCGGGCGGCGGCGCTGATCCTGTCGGGCGATCTGGCCCGCGCCGCGGCAATGGAGGATTTTTCGCTGTGAACTCCCCTGTGAACCCCGTCGAGATCATTCAAGGCGATGGCCCCATCGTCCTTGGCATGCCCCATGTCGGCACCTTCGTGCCTGACGAAATCCGCGCCCATCTCAACCCGCGCGGGCAGATGCTGACCGATACCGACTGGCATATCGAGCGGCTTTATGACGGGCTCCTGCCGGGGGTCAGCGTGGTGCGCGCGACCTTCCACCGCTATGTGATCGACGCGAACCGGCCGCCCTCGGGCGAAAGTCTTTATCCCGGGCGGAACACCACGGGCCTTGTGCCGCTGACGGATTTCGACGGACAGCCGCTGTGGGACACCGAACCCGACGCGGCCGAGATCGACCGCCGCCGCGCGGCGTTCCACGCCCCCTATCACCGCGCGCTTCAGGCGGAGCTGGAGCGGGTCCGCGCCCGGCATGGCGTGGCGATCCTGTATGACTGCCACTCGATCCGCTCGCACATCCCGTTCCTGTTCGAGGGCAAGCTGCCCGATTTCAACGTCGGCACCGCCCACGGCACCACCTGCGCGCCGCAGATCGAGGCGGCGGTGCATGACGTGGTGAAGGCCGCCGAAGGCTATACCTCGGTCCTGAACGGACGGTTCACCGGCGGCTGGACCACGCGCCATTACGGCCGTCCGGCCGAGGGCTTCCACGCGATCCAGATGGAACTGGCGCAGGACACCCATCTGGCCAGCGAGGCCCCGCCTTTCGCCTATTCGCCCGAGCGCGCGGCGCGGCTGCACCCGCATCTGGCGGAAATCCTCGCACGGCTCGCCGATCTGGCCCCATCGCTGAGGGCCGGGGCGTGAAGCCCTGTTGCAGCATCATCTCCGGCCCGATACCGGCCTGACCAATGGGAGAGACCATGACCAATCCCCGCCACAACACCCGCGACATCTTCCCCCCCACCGGGCCGGAACTGACCGCCAAGTCCTGGCTGACCGAGGCGCCGCTCAGGATGCTGATGAACAACCTGCATCCCGACGTGGCGGAACGTCCGCATGAGCTGGTCGTCTATGGCGGCATCGGGCGCGCGGCACGGACGTGGAAGGATTTCGACCTGATCGTCGAGACGCTGAAGAACCTCGAGGCCGACGAGACCCTGCTGGTGCAATCGGGCAAGCCCGTCGGTGTGTTCAGGACGCATGAGAACGCGCCCCGCGTGCTGATCGCCAATTCCAACCTCGTGCCGCATTGGGCGACGTGGGAACATTTCAACGAACTCGATCGCAAAGGGCTGATGATGTACGGCCAGATGACCGCCGGGTCCTGGATCTACATCGGCGCGCAGGGGATCGTGCAGGGCACCTATGAAACCTTTGTCGAGGCCGGGCGGCAGCATTACGACGGCGATCTGAAGGGCAGGTGGGTGCTGACCGGCGGGCTTGGCGGCATGGGCGGCGCGCAGCCCCTTGCCGCCGTGATGGCCGGGGCCTGCTGCCTTGCCGTCGAATGCGACGAGACGCGGATCGATTTCCGTCTGCGCACCCGCTACGTGGACGAAAAGGCCCACAGCCTCGACGAGGCGCTGGAAAAGATCCAGCGCTGGACCGCGGCGGGCGAGGCGAAGTCGGTGGGTCTGGTGGGCAATGCCGCCGACATCTTCCCTGAAATCCTGAAACGCGGCATCCGGCCGGATATCGTCACCGACCAGACCTCGGCGCACGACCCGGTGCATGGCTACCTGCCGCAGGGCTGGACCGTCGCCGAATGGCGCGCGCGGCAGGAGACGGAGCCGGATGTGGTGAACCGCGCGGCCCGCGCCTCGATGCGCAACCATGTCGAGGCGATGGTCGGCTTTCACGACGCGGGCGTGCCGACCATCGACTATGGCAACAACATCCGGCAGATGGCGCTGGAAGAGGGGCTCGAACGCGCCTTCGCCTTCCCCGGTTTCGTGCCGGCCTGCATCCGGCCGCTGTTCTGCCGGGGCATCGGGCCGTTCCGTTGGGCGGCGCTGTCGGGCGACCCCGAGGACATCTACAAGACCGACGCCAAGGTCAAGGAACTGCTGCCCGACAACGCGCATCTGCACAACTGGCTGGACATGGCGCGGGAACGGATCGAGTTTCAGGGCCTGCCCGCGCGGATCTGCTGGGTGGGCTTGGGCGACCGGCACCGGCTGGGGCTCGCCTTCAACGAGATGGTCCGCAACGGCGAGCTGAAGGCCCCGATCGTCATCGGGCGCGATCACCTCGATTCCGGTTCCGTCGCCAGCCCCAACCGGGAAACGGAATCGATGCGCGACGGGTCGGATGCGGTGTCGGACTGGCCGCTACTGAATGCGCTGCTGAACACCGCCTCGGGCGCGACATGGGTGTCTTTGCACCACGGCGGCGGGGTCGGCATGGGATTCAGCCAGCATGCGGGCATGGTCATCTGCTGCGACGGCAGCGAAGAGGCCGACAAGCGCCTTGCCCGTGTCCTGTGGAACGATCCGGCGACCGGCGTCATGCGCCATGCCGATGCGGGCTACCAGATCGCCATCGACTGCGCCAAGGAACACGGACTGAACCTGCCCGGCATCCTCGGCTGAAACATGGGGCGGAGCCATCTGTCCCCCGCGCATCTCTGCCGGATCATCCGGCAGAGATGATCCCCTGCGCCCGTCCCGTGGCCAGCAGCCAGCGGTGCAACGCGCGGGCGTCGGGTTTCGCCAGCGCCGCCTCGGTCCAGGCGAGGTAATAGGGTTCGGACAGGGGCAGGCGGATGTCGAACGGCACGACCAGCCGGCCGCTGCGCAATTCCTCGGCGATGAAGGAGATCTGGGCCAGAACGAAGCCCCGCCCCGCCACCGCCGCGTCGATGGCGCTGCCGGACAGGCTGTAGCTCAGCGCGCTTTCGGGGGCGCTGGCCCCGATCCGCTCCGCCCAGACGGACCATTCCGGGCCGGGGGCGAAGCGGCGGTTCCAGACGATGCTGACCAGCGGAAAGGCCAGCACATCCGCAGGATCCCGCAGCGAATGCCCGGCGATCAGATCGGGCGCGCAGGCGGGCACGACATGATCGGTGAACAGCACCGCGTGATGCGCCGGATGGATCCGCCCGCCGTAATAGATGCGGAAATCCGCCTCGCCGCGGATCAGGTCGGGCTCGATATCGCTGCCTGTCAGGCTGAGCCGCGCGCCCGGATGCTGGCTCTGCCAGTCGAAAATCCGCGGCCCGATCCATTTCATCAGCACGCTGGTCAGACAGGACAGCCGGATCGCGGCATCCTCGCGCGCCCGGTCGAGCACGTCCTGCGCACCCTCCAGCGCGGCGAAGCCGCGGCGGATCTCGGCGTGATACAGGCGGCCCAGCTCCGTCAGGACAAGACCCCGGCCGCTGCGGGCGACAAGCTGCACGGCCAGAAGCTCCCCCAGCCGCGTGACCTGCTGGCTGATCGCGCCCGGTGTCACGCCCAGCTCGGCCGCCGCCAGAGCGACGCTGCCGGCACGACCGAGAGCATCGAAGGCCCGAAGGGCTTTCAGCGGGGGAATCTGCGGCATCGGAACCTCATCGACCTCGGCCAAGCTTGCCCCGGCACCGGGGCTAGGGCAAGTTCGGCCGGTTGCGTTTGCACTTTGCGTAAAGGATCAGCACAACTGCCGCACAGGGCGCCGGAAACGCCGGGAGCGCGGGATCGGGCCCGCCCCGCTGTTGACAGTGCCCGCCGAACCTTCGACTTTTGTATAGTCATAAAACGGGATCACAGGCCCGGACGAGAATAACCAGCAACAGGGAATCGCCCGCCGGGGTGATCAGCTTACGAGAGGACTTCCATGCACAGCAAACTTCTCACCGGCCTTGCGGCGGCAGCGATGCTGTTCGGGGCCACGCTTTCGGCGCAGGCCCAGGACGCGCTTGCCCGTGCCAAGGCGGCCGGTGTTCTCAAGGTCGGGACCGAAACCGCCTTTGCCCCCTTCGACTTCATCGACGCCGGCACCCATGCCGGGCTGAACGTGGATGTCTTCGACGAGATCGGCAAGGAACTCGGCGTGAAGATCGAATGGATCACCCTCGACTGGGCGGGCGTCCTGCCGGGTCTGGAGGCGGGCCATTTCGACATGGTGGCCGGCCCCGCGACGATCACCGCGGCGCGGCTCGAGAAATACCGCTTCACCACTCCGATCGCGGAATCGACCGTCGCCATCCTGAAAAGCGCCAAGGACACCGAGATCACCAAGCCCGAGGACATCGCCGGCAAGGCCGTGGGCGCGGGCCATTCCTCCTCGCAGCTCGATCAGTTGAAGGCGTTTTCGGCAACCCTGCCGAGCCCGGTCGACGTGCGCGAATACACCTCGAACAACGAAGCCTATGCCGATCTCGCGGCGGGGCGGATCGTCGGCGTGGCGAATTCCTTCCCGAACATCGCCTATGTCGCGCAGCAGCGCCCGAATGTCTTTGCCGTGGTCGAGCCGCCCTTTGGCGAAAAGACCTATTTCGGCTATCCCGGCCTGAAGGACGCCGATCACGCCTCGCTGATGGATGCGATCGACGAAGCCCTGATGAAGATGAAGGGCGACGGCCGTCTGGACGCGCTGCAGATGAAATGGTTCGGCGTGACCTTCGAGACGCCCGATGCCGTGACCGATCCGAGCATCTGATATCCGGGGGGCGGGCCCGCGCCCGCCCCGCCAACACCCATTTCAGCCTGCAAGGTAGGGAATGACCTGGCAACTCTTCAGCCTTCTCGTTCAGGCCTCGGGCATGACGATCCTGATCAGCACGATTTCGATCCTCGTCGGGCTCGGCGTGGCGATCCTGCTGTCGGCGGCGCGGCTGTCGCATCTGCGCGTGCTGCACGGCTTCACCGCGCTGTTCATCAGCTTTTTCCGCGGCGTGCCGCTTCTGGTGCAGCTTCTGCTGCTGTTCAACCTGCTGCCCGCGCTTGGCATCAGCCTGTCGGGCTTCGCCACCGCGATCATCGGCCTGTCGCTCTGCACCGCCGCCTATCAGGCCGAGAACCTGCGCGGCGGCTTTGACGCCGTGCCGAAGGGGCTGATCGAATCCGCCGATATGGCGGGCTTTTCGCCGGCGCAGACCTTCCTGCGCATCCGCATCCCCATCGCGCTGCGCCTGACGTTTCCCGCGCTGGTGAACGAGGCGATCCTGATCCTCAAGGCGTCTTCGCTGGTCTCGGTCGTCGGCGTGATCGAACTGACGCGCATGGCGCAGAACCTTTCGGCCAGCACCTTCATGCCGGTCGAGATATTCGCCTCCGCCGGGCTGATCTACCTTGTCATCAATCAGGTCGTGGCCGCGATCGGCAGATATGCCGAACGCCGGCTGCCCGGAATGGGACAGGCCGCAAGATGAATTTCGATATCGGCGTCATTCTGGCCAAGGGGCCGCAGATCCTGTCGGGTCTGGGGGTCACCGTTCTGATCTGGATCGCGGGGACGTTCCTTGCCGCCGCGCTCGGCTTCGTCATCGCCACGGCGCGCCATTACGGCGGCCCGCTGATCGGCGCGGTGCTGGCCATCCCGGTCGAGGTGCTGCGCGGCACGCCCTTCCTCGTGCAGATCTTCCTGCTTTACTTCGGCGGGCCCTATATCGGTATCACGCTGGACCCGATCCCGGCGGGCTTGCTGGGCCTGTCGGTCTACGGCGCCGCCTATTACGCCGAGATCTTCCGCGCCGGTTACCAGTCGGTCCCCCCGGGCCATGTCGAGGCCGCCGATTGCCTCGGCTTTTCGCGCGGCCAGACGGTCCTGCGCATCCTCCTGCCGGAAATGGCGCTGATCGTGCTGCCGCCTTCGGTCAACATGGCGATCATCCTGCTGAAGGAAACCGCGCTCCTGTCGCTGATCACCGTGCCCGAGATGACCCTGACGGTGCAGGCGATCGGCTCGCAGCAATATGCCTTCCTTGAATCGCTCGTCGTGCTCGCCCTTGTCTACTGGGCGCTTGTGGAACTCGCGGGAACGCTCGGCCGCCTCGCCGAGCGGTATTTCTCGCGCTACAGATTGGCCTTGAAATGACCAGACCCACCCCCGCCATCTCGGTTGTCAACGTCTCGAAAAGCTTCGGCCAGACCGAGGTGCTGCACGACATCAGCCTCGACATTCCGGCGGGGCAGGTGTCGTGCCTGATCGGACCTTCGGGATCGGGCAAATCCACCCTGCTGCGCTGCATCGCCTTTCTGGAGGAAACCACCAGCGGCAGGATCCTGATCGAGGGCCAGCCGCTTGGCTTCAGCGAGCAGGACAGCGGCTATCGCGCGCGCCAGTCCCGCGCCCAGACCCGCGCGGTGCGGGCGAATATCGGCATGGTGTTCCAGCAGTTCAACCTCTGGCCGCATATGACAGCGCTCGGCAATGTCTCGGCCGCGCTGAAGGTGGTGCGCAAGCTGCCCAAGGCCGAGGCCGAGGCCCGCGCGATGGCGCAGCTGACCAAGGTCGGGCTGGCCGAACGGGCGCATCACTATCCCTCGCAGCTTTCGGGCGGTCAGCAGCAGCGGGTGGCCATCGCCCGCGCGCTGGCGCTGGAACCGAAGATCATGCTGTTCGACGAACCGACCAGCGCGCTCGACCCCGAACTGACGGGCGAGGTGCTGACCGTGATGCGCACCCTTGCCGCCGAGGGCATGACGATGGTGGTGGTCACGCATGAGATCGGCTTTGCCGCCAGCGTCGGCACCCAGATCAACTTCCTCGATCAGGGGCGGCTCCTGTTTTCCGGCCCGCCGGAGGAGGTCTTCCGCAAGCCGCGTCCGCAACGGCTTGAACAATTCCTCGATACCTATATCGACCGCGGTGCGTCCATGCTGGCCTGAGGCGATGTCCGAGAGCGAAACCAAAGGTTCCCTGCACGAGGCGATCCGCTCCGGGATCGAGGACAAGATCCTGTCGGGCGCATGGCCGCCGGGTCACCGCATCCCGTCCGAGCTGGAACTCGGCCGGCAATACGGTTGTTCGCGGATGACGGTCAGCAAGGCGGTGACCGAACTTGCCCGCGCGGGCCTGATCCTGCGCAAACGCAAGATCGGCAGCGTGGTCCTGCCGCAAAGGTCGCAAAACGCGATCCTCGAAATCCATGACGTGCGGGATGAGGTTCTGGCGCAGGGCAAGAGCTATCGCTACGACCTGCTGGAGCGGTCCGAAAGGGCCGTCACCACCGCCGAACGCAAGGGCGCCGGGCTTGGCGCGCGTCACCGGGTCGTGGCGCTGCGCTGCATGCATCTAGCGGACGAGATCCCCTTCTGCCTCGAGGAACGGATCATCAACCCCGTCGTCGTCCCCGAAGCCCGGACCGAGGAATTCGCGCGCATCTCCCCCAGCCCGTGGCTGATCGAGCATGTTCCCTGGTCCGAGGCGGAACACCGCATCAGCGCCGGGAACGCGGACGCCGCCCACGCCGCCGACCTACGGATCGCCAACGGCGCGGCCTGCCTGATCATCGAGCGCCGCACGTGGAAGCTCGGGATGCTCGTGACCCATGTCCGGTTCACCTATCCGGCCTCGGGCTTCGTGCTTCAGGCGCGCTTCAAACCCCGCGCCACACAGGAATAGGCGCGCCTGTCAAAGACGCCGGGCGAACCTTCTCCTCTCTTCTCCCTTTCGTGTTTCCATAAATATCCCGGGGGTGAGCCCGGAACGGGCGAGGGGGCTGGCCCCCTGCCACCCTCTCCACGCAGCCGGACCTCGATCTTGACCCCGCTCGCTCAAAGGCGGCCGCACCCGTCTCACATCATCGGCTTGCCGCCGGTCACGGCGATGGTTGCGCCCGAAACGTAGCTCGACATCGGTTCGGCCAGCATGACATAGGCCGAGGCCAGCTCGACCGGCTGCGCCGGGCGCTTCATCGGATATTTCGCCCCGAATTCCGCCACCTGTTCGGGCGACATGCTGGCGGGGATCAGCGGCGTCCAGACCGGCCCCGGCGCCACCGCATTGACCCTGATACCGCGCCCGGCCAGCATCTGCGCGAGGCCGGTGGTGAAGTTCTGGATCGCGCCCTTGGTCGTGGCATAGGCCAGCAGCTTGGGGTTGGGCGTATCGGCATTGATCGAGGCGGTGTTGATGATCGCGCCGCCCTCGGGCATATGCGGCACCGCCGCCTTGGTCAGATAGAACATCGCGTCGATATTGACGGCAAAGGTATGGCGCCATTCCTCGTCCGGAATATCTTCGATACTGTCGAACAGCGCCTGATGCGCGGCGTTGTTGACCAGAATGTCGATGCGGCCAAAACACTCGACCACCGCCTTGACGATCTCGCGGCAATGGCCGGGGTCCGAGATATCGCCGGGGATCGACAGGCAGTCCCGCCCGGCCTCGCGCACCAGATCGGCGGTGCTGGCGGCGTCCTCGGTTTCATCGAGCCATGACAGCGCCAGATCGGCGCCCTCGCGGGCATAGGCGATGGCGACGGCGCGACCGATGCCGCTGTCGCCGCCGGTGATCAGCGCGACCTTGCCTTGCAGCCGGCCGGCGCCCTTCCAGCTCGTCTCGCCGTGATCGGGGCGGGGCTGCATCTTCATGAAACTGCCGGGCAGCGACTGGTGTTGTTCGGGGAACGGGGGCTTGGGATAGTCGGTCATCTGTCTGGCCTTTCGTCGGGTATGGGCCGTCAGGCAACCCGCCGCCGGAGCGGTTCCATAGCAGGGGATGCCGGGCGGATGTTCAGTAGTTCGACGGCGGATCGCTGGCGGGAAAGGATTCGTCGGCCTGCTCGTCGACAAGGCCCCAGTCCGGCGGTGGATCCGTCATCCCCTCCGGCCCGGCTTCACGGATGTGGCGGGATGCCTCCTTGTCGCCCGCGGGACGGGGGCGGGGCACCGCTTCGACCGGCCTCGACATCGCATGGAACGCATAGCCGAAGCCGAATGCAACGAGCAGGGGAAGGTAGCGTGATAGGGTCATCTGGCTCTCCTGAAACGCTCGTATTGAGGATATGTTAACGCGGATGCCCGGCGCAGGTTCCGTCTTCCGCCCGGCGGATCGCGTGAAGGCCGGTCCCCAAGGGAACAAAACCGGCGCGGGATCGGTTTGGCAGCAACCATCGTGGAGGGCGTGCCATGGCGCCGCGGGCAAACTGGAAGGGCTTTCTCAAGGTTGCGGAGCTGTCCTGCGCGGTCGGGCTTTATACCGCGGCATCGACCTCGGACAGGATCGCGTTCAACACCCTGAACCGGGCCACCGGAAACCGCGTGCGGCGGGAGTTCCTTGACAGCGAGACGGGCGCCCCGGTGGATCGCGAGGATCAGGTCAAGGGCTATGAGGTCGGCGCGGGCGATTATGTCGCCCTCGACCCCGAAGAGGTTGCCGCCGCCGTCCCGGAAAGCGACAGGACACTGGCAGTATCGGCCTTCATCCCCTGCGGCGAGATCGACGACACCTATTTCGACCGCCCCTATTACCTCGCGCCCGCCGACCGCGACGCCCGCGAGGCCTATGCGCTCATCCGCGAGGGGATGCGCGCGACGAAGGTCGCGGCGCTGGCGAGGACGGTGCTGTTCCGGCGGGTGCGCAATGTGCTGATCCGCCCGCATGGGGCGGGGTTGATCGCCACCACGCTGAATTTCGACTATGAGGTCCTGCCCGCCGCCGAGGCCTTCGCGGACATTCCCGACATCAAGATCACCGGCGAAATGCTTGATCTCGCGGAACATATCATCGCCACCAAATCCGGAACCTTCGATCCGGCGACGTTCGACGACCGTTATGAGGCGGCGCTGGCCGAGGTGGTGAAGGCCAAGGCCGAAGGCCGCCGGATCCCCAAGCGCAAGGCGGCTGAACAAGGCAAGGTGGTCGATCTGATGACCGCGTTGCGCAAAAGCGCGGGTGGGGGGCGCAAGACCGGCAAGACGGGCGGCAAGGCCGCCCCCGCGCAGCGAAAGGCGCGATAGCCATGGCGACACTCGACACCTACCGCAAGAAGCGCGACTTCGCCGCGACCCCGGAACCGAAGGGCCGCAAGGCGCGCAAGGCCGGCCACAGCTTCGTCATCCAGAAACACGCGGCGCGGCGGCTGCACTACGACCTGCGGCTTGAAATGGACGGGGTCTTGCGCAGTTGGGCGGTCACCAAGGGGCCAAGCCTCGTCGCCGGCGAAAAGCGGCTGGCCGTGCAGGTGGAGGATCATCCGCTGTCCTATGGCGATTTCGAGGGGACGATCCCCAAGGGCTCTTACGGCGGTGGCACGGTGATCGTCTGGGATCGCGGCACCTGGACCCCGGTCGGGGATGCGGAACAGGGCTATGCCAAGGGCCATCTGGAATTCGAGCTGCACGGCGACAAGCTGACCGGGCGCTGGCATCTGGTCCGGATGCGCGGCAAGCGTGGCGAAACGCGCGAGAACTGGCTGCTGATCAAGGCCGACGATGCGGCGGCCCGCCCCGAGGGGGCGCCGGACATTCTTGTCGAGCGCCCGGAATCGGTGAAGACCGGCCGCCTGATCGAGGAGGTCGCGGCCGAGGCAGAAGGGGAAAAGCCGGCGGCACGCAAGACAGCCAAAGGCGGCACCGCCGCGTCCCGATCCGAAGGCCGCGGCGCGTCCAAGGCGGCCCGCGCGCCTGAAACGACGGCCTCATCTTCGGGCGATCCACCGGCGCCCGCCGGGATCGGGGATGCGCCCCCCGGCGACCTGCCAGATTTCGTCGCGCCCGAACTGGCCACCCTGCGCGCCACACCACCCTCGGGCGCGCGATGGCTGCATGAGATCAAGTTCGACGGCTACCGCCTGCAGGCGCGGATCGCGGAGGGAGAGGTGAAGCTGCTGACCCGCAGCGGGCTCGACTGGACGGACAGGTTCGGCACGGCGGTCGTGGCGGCACTGCGCGACCTGCCCGCCAAGACCGCGCTGATCGACGGCGAACTGGTGGTCGAGACAGGCTCCGGCGCGTCGGATTTCCCGGCCTTGCAGGCCGATCTTGCCGCCGGGCGGCTGGATCGTTTCACCTTCTACGCCTTCGATCTGCTGCATCTCGATGGCCGCGATCTGCGCCCGCTGCCGCTGATCCGGCGCAAGGCGGCGCTGGAAACCCTGCTGGGCGCGGAGACGGGTCCCCTCCGCTACAGCCGCCATTTCGACGAGAACGGCGCGCTGGTCCTGCGCCACGCCTGCCGGCTGAGCCTTGAGGGCGTGATCTCCAAGCTGCGCGACGCGCCCTACCGCTCGGGCCGCACGCGGGACTGGGTGAAGTCCAAATGCTCGGCGCGGCAGGAATTCGTCGTGGCGGGCTACATGCCGTCGGGCACGATGCCCGACGCGATCGGCTCGCTCATCCTCGGCGTGCATGAAAAGGGCGGCGGGCTGCGCCATGTCGGGCGCGTGGGCACGGGCTTCACCGCCGCTGTCGCGCGCGACCTTCATGCCCGCCTCGCGCCGCTGGAAGTGGCGCAAAGCCCCTTCGACCAGCCGCTGACCGCGGATCAGGCCCGGCAGGTGCATTTCGTCCGCCCCGAACTGGTGGCCGAGGTCGAATTCCGCGCCTGGACGGCGGATGGACAGTTGCGTCATGCCTCGTTCCGCGGCCTGCGCGAGGACAAGCCGGCGGCCGAGATCATCCGCGAGACGCCCACCTCGGACCCCGCGCCCCGGCCGCAGCGGCGGCGGGTGAAGCTCACCCATCCCGATCGGCTCTACTGGCCCGACGAGGGCGTGACCAAGGAAGGGCTGGCCGACTACTACACCGACGTCTGGCGCCGGATCGCGCCCCACATCACCGGCCGGCCGCTGGCGCTGTTGCGCGGGCCGGACGGGATCGCGGGCCAGACCTTCTTTCAGAAACACGCCTGGAAGGGGCTGAACCCGGCCATCACCCTGGTCCCGGATCCGGCGAAACCCGGCGAGGCGCCGCTTGTATCGATCAACGATCTGGACGGGCTGATCGGGCTGGTGCAGGCGGCGGTGCTGGAAATCCATCCCTGGGGCGCGACGCTGGCCGACTGGGAGCATCCGGACACGCTGGTGATGGACCTCGACCCCGGCGAGGGCGTCGCATGGGAGGCGGTGATCACCGCCGCGCGGGAAGTACGCGAGAGGCTGCAACAGGCCGGGCTCGAACCCTTCGTCAAGACCTCGGGCGGCAAGGGGCTGCATGTCGTGGCGCCGCTGAAACCGGAGGCCGACTGGCCGGCGCTCAAGGCCTTCACCAAGGCGATGGCCGTCGCGATGGCCGCCGACAGCCCGGCGCTTTATGTGGCGACGATCACCAAGGCCAAGCGCCGTGGTCGTATCCTCATCGACTATCTGCGCAACCAGCGCGGGATGACGGCGGTCGCCCCGTATTCGCCGCGGGCGCGGCCGGGCGCCGCGGTCTCGATGCCGCTCGGCTGGTCCGAACTTGGTCCCGACATCGGGCCGCGACATTTCACCATCGGGAATACGCCCGCCCGCCTTGCCGCACTGGACGACGACCCCTGGGCCGATTTCCGCGCCGCCGCGGCGCCACTGAAGGTCTGAAGCCCGAAAACCGGGAGGCGGTTTCCGGAACCGTCCTGCCAAACCTTCTTCCCGTCGTTTTTCCATAAATATCCCGGGGGTGAGCCCGGAACGGGCGAGGGGGCTGGCCCCCTTTCTTCCGCTCTCCACACGCCCCGGACGCGGGTTTCAAAGCGCTTTTGGAGCAGGTTCACAGAATCATAACCGCCTATGCGCGCGGCGGGGGCGCACGGGGGCGCTGCCCCCTCGGCTTTCAGCCTCACCCCCGGGATATTTATGGAAAAACGACGGGAAGAAGGAGGACCCGGGTGGGATCAAATGCGCCCTCAGGTATCGTTGCCGTCGCGGTCGATACTGCGGCGCAGGGCGTCGAGGATGTTGACCACATTGCCGGGCTTGTCCTCCTGCGGGCTGGCCTTGGCTGGGCGCTTGCGGCCCTTCTTCTTGGCGGTGATAATTTCCTGCAGGCGGTCCTGCACCGGATCGTGGACCATCGCCGGATCCCAGGGCTGGGTGCGCGCCTTGATCAGCGTCTTCACCAGCTTCATCAGCGGCGCTTCGGGCTTGTCTTCCGTCAGCCCGTCGAAGCAGGAAGCCGGGTCGCGCACCTCGTCGCCATAGCGCAGGGTCCAGAGCACGATGCCTTTGCCGCGCGGTTCCAGCATCACCGCCCGCTCGCGCCGATACAGAACCAGCCGCGAAATTCCCACCGTTCCGGTTGCGGCCATCGCGTCGCGGATCACGCAGAAGGCCTCTTGACCCACCGGATCGTCGGGCGACAGGTAATGGGGCTGGTCATACCAGATCCATTCGATCGTATCGGCGGGCACGAAGGTCGCGATGTCGATCGTGCGGCTGCTTTCCAGCGCGACGGAGTCGATCTCGTCGTCTTCGAGCATGACGTAATCATCCTCGCCGCGCGGATAGCCCCTGACCTGATCTTCCTCGCCCACAGGCTTGCCCGTGACGGCATCGACATAGCGGCTGACGACACGGTTGCCGGTCTGGCCGTTCAGCGTGTGAAAGCGGATCCCGGCATTCTCGGACACCGCCCTTTGCATCGAGATGGCGCAGGTCACGAGGGAAAGCTTGAGATAACCTTTCCAGAAGGATTTCGGTGCCATCCGTCCGCTCCGTTCCTCGCAATGCAAAGGGCCGGCGGCCCCCGATCATCAGGACGGGAACGCGGGCCGGGCGGTTTCGTTCCCGGCCTGAGGGTCGGCCGTCATGCCGTCGCCTCGCGCGCCGGGGGCAGGCGCCGACCGGACGACGGCCAGCGGCGCGATGAGTTCGTAGACGAAGCGATCCCCGCCGAATTCCCGCCGCGCCTCGCCCAGAAAGTTCGCCGGAACGAATTCCATGAGCACTCTTGTCCCGAAGCCCCGGCGTTCGGGTTCATGCGCATTCTCGACCCCGGTTTCCGTCCAGATGAAGCGGAAAGGATCGTCCGGCCCGGTCTGGGTCCAGTCGATCCGCACCGCGCCCGCGCCGGACAGCGCGCCGTATTTGATCGAATTGGTGATCAGTTCATTCAGCGCCAGCGAAAGCGACAGCCCCTGTTTCGACGGCAACGGGCATTCACCCCCCGAAAGGATCAGCCGGTCGCGCAGGCAGGCATGCGGCGCGAAGGCATGTTCGACCAGATCGGCCACATCCATCGCGGAGCCCTTTTCCGCAAGCAGCAGCGATTGCGCCCGCCCAAGGGCCGCCAGCCGCTGCGACAGCGCCGCGCGCCCTTCCTCGAGGGTGCGGGCATGACGCAGGGACATGTTCGAGATCACCGTCACCATCGTCAGCATGTTGCGCATCCGGTGGGCCAGTTCGCCGTTCACCACGCCAAGCTGACGTTGCGACAGGACGGTCTGCGTCGTTTCGATCACCGTGTCCATCATGCCGGCGACCTTGCCGGTCTCGTCGCGGATCGGGCTGTAGCAGAAGGTGAAATAGGCTTCCTCGGGATAGTCGTGGCGGCGGATCGTCAGGGGGAAGTTCTCGATGAACGTGGCCTCGCCGGCATAGGCGCGCTGGATCATCGGTTCGAGGTCGGGCCAGATCTCGGACCAGACCTCGTCGAACCCCCGGCCGATCGCATCGGGCTTTTCGCCGATGATCGGCAGGAAGGCGTCGTTGTGGAACGTTGTCAGCGCCTCGCCCCAGACGATCGCCTTGGGAAAGTGCGAGGCGAGCATCATGCCAAGCGCGATCCTGAGCGATTGTGGCCAGTCATCCATCGGTCCGAGAGGCGTCTCGGACCAGTCCCGCGCCATGATCGCATCCGCGGACCGTCCGCCGCCCGACAGGAACAGAGGGTATTTCAAGATGGACCGCCTCCCCGATGGAACATCATGGCCGGATTGTAGGTGGGACGCGGTAAGCGTCAACTGTTTCATCCCCATCGACGGGCCCATAGACGGGACGAGACGAAGACCATCCCTTGCGGCAGCAACAGGCGCGGTCGTGCGGATCCGGGCTCATGCGGCCGTTTCCGCCCGGTCCCAGCGGACATTCAGCATGTCCATCAGGTGGCGCGCATTGTCGGGGGCGTGGAGCTTGTCGGTGTTGTCGAAGAACAGGAACACGTCGCGGGGCATGTCGCGCCCCGGATCGCCGGCGAAATCGCCGTCGCGCATCGGCTTGCCCGCGGTCCATGCCCGCACGCGCCCGGCCCATCGGGTCAGATCGTCGTCGCTGTATTGCGAACGGTAAAGCTCGGTCTGGCCGTGCAGGCGGCAGTAGACGAAATCCGAGGTCAGATCCATCAGCCGCGGCCATTTCACCGTATCGGCGCAGACCAGCGCGACGTTGTGGTCGCGCAGCATGTCGATGAAGGCCGGGGTGCGGAAGCTTTCGTGGCGGATCTCGACCGCATGACGCAGGGGGCGCTTCGCATCGGTCTGGGTCGCGGACCTGCCCTCGACCTGCCCGTCGTGGCGCTGCGCGAGGCGCGCGGCGGCCTGCGTGTCCTGCGGCAGCAGATCCAGAAAATCGCGCATCAGCCCGGCGTCGAAGCTGAAGCTCGGCGGGAATTGCCACAGCAGAGGCCCGAGTTTCGGCCCGAGGCAGAGCAGGCCCGAGGCCAGGAAATTCGCCAGCGGGGTTTCGACATCGCGCAGGCGTTTCGTGTGGGTAATGAAGCGCGAGCCCTTGACCGCGAAGACGAAATCTCCGGGCACCGCCTCCGCCCATCGGCTGTAGCTTTCGGGGCGCTGGAGCCCGTAGAACGTCCCGTTGATCTCAAGCGTCGGGAAGCGCGATGCGGCAAAGGCCAACTCGCGCCTCTGCACCAGCCCTTTCGGATAGAAGTGGCCGCGCCAGGGCGGATAGGTCCAGCCCGATACGCCGATGCGTATGTCCCCGCGGCTCGAGGTCATTCTTGCCCCCTGCGTATCGCGAAACTCGGCGGGGTCGGGTTCATCTGCAACCGCTCCTGAAATCCGTGCGGGCGCACGGTATCGATCAATCCGGCAACCCCTGGGTCGGTTCCCAGCCTTGCATCAGAACCGGCGGAACTTTGCCGATGCGTCCGGACCGAGTTTTGTCGAAACCCGGATTCTGCGTCGCAGCGGAGAATGCGGTTCTCCACAGTGGTACCTATCTCCACATCGACGCGCGTATATGGCCCAAGGTTGGCTCACGAGGGAATTTCGTTCTACGTCACTGTCATAAAGGCGCGTTTTGACACAGCCTCGGCCGAACGCTGTCGCTCCGGGCACAGGTCCGATTGGCTAAGGCCGCGGATGGATGCGGCGACCCGAGATTTCATCGCAAGGAAAACAGGACCATCGGCTGGAACGCCTCGACCCGGCTCAGTCCAGCGGAGAGCAGATGGAGGTCTTGGCGGGACGGGGCAGGGGTCCGACCCCGTTCGATATCTGGCAACACGATCCGCGACTGTGCCTCGGCAGAGGCGCGGTCCACACGTGCGGAGGATTTCGACGCGCCCGGGATGGAATGCCCGCGAAGACCGGAATTGCCGCACAGCGATCCATGACCCCGTTCCTATTCCAGCACGACCCGCCGGGAACCGCCCTCTCACCCCCGCTGGACGCCCCGGCGATGGTCGCATACCCTGATACGGACCGCCCGTGGAAAATCCGGGGCGGTTCGGTTGCGGCGGAGGCGGCGTCCATGACGGCCTCGAAGGATAGCTGAACACAGGAAAGACGATCCGCGAACATGGATACACCCGTCCCGCATCCCGAAGATTTCGCGCATATCCGCATCATCATCGGCATGGTTCTCGGCCTCAGTCTGGCGCGGCTCGTCAATGGTCTGACGCGGTTCGTCCAGCACCCGGGAAGCAACAGGATATATGCGGTTCATCTGGGCTGGGTCATCTTCCTGCTCATCTCGATCGTGCATTTCTGGTGGTATGAGTTCCATCTTTCGCGCATCCGCGAATGGACCTTCCCCATCTATCTCTTTCTGGTCGTCTACACGATGATCTTCGCGGCGCTGACGGCGTTGCTGTTTCCGGATCAGATGAACGACTACAAGGGATTCGAGGATTATTTCGAATCTCGCAAGCGATGGTTTTTCGGTCTTCTCGCGATCCTGTTCGTGATGGATGTCGGCGACACGCTGATCAAGGGCAGCGATTATTTCCGGGCTCTTGGCGTCGAATATCTTGTCCGTCAGGCAGCTTTCGTCCTGCTGTCGGTCAGCGCGATGTTCATTGCGAACAAACGTTTTCAACTGGCGCTTGTCGTGATCGCCATCGCTTATCAGGTGAGCTGGATCCTGCGGAGCTATGATTTCCTGCAATGACCGCACCCGATGAAGTCGGAAGGCCGGTATCCGGCCTCCCGATCAGATCCCTATCCCCATTTGCCCGGCAGCCAGGTGATGATCGGCGGGAAAGCCACCATCACCGCGACCAGCACCAGAAGCATGATGAAGAAGGGCAGCGAGGCGACGAAGATCCGTTCCATCGGCAATCGCGACACCAGCGCCACGCCATATAGCGCAACCCCGACAGGCGGCGTGATCAGACCCAGCACGCAGACGATGCAGAACAGCACGCCCAGATGCAGCGGGTCGATGCCGAAGGCGGTCACCAGTGGCGTCGTCGCGGGAACCAGCATCAGGATCACCGGGGTGGCGTCCATGAACAGACCCAGGACCAGCACCACCAGCAGGATCGCGATGAAGACGAGGGTCGGGCTCGACACCACCTCGGACACGTTCTGGGCCAGCATCACCGGCACCTGTTCGCGCGCGATCACCCAGGCGTCCAGACCCGAGACCGCCACGACCATCATCAGCGCCCCCACCGCCGTGCCGGTCTGGATCAGGTTGCGATAGAACTCTCCGAAATTGAGCTTGCGATAGACGATGCCCAGAAAGATCACGTAGACGACGGCGATCGCGCTGGCCTCGGTCGGCGTCAGGACGCCCGAGAAGATGCCGCCGATCACCAGAACGGGCGTCAGCATCACCAGCCCGGCGCGCCAGAAGGTCCTGAACACCCGGCTCCAGGCAAAGGGCTCGCCCCGGCCGTAACCGCGCCTTGCGCTGAGCCAGCCGACCATCGCCATCAGCGACGCGGCCATGAGCAGGCCGGGAAACACGCCACCCAGAAACATCTTGCCGATGGAGACATTCGCCGTCGCGCCGTAGATGATCATGATGATGGAGGGCGGGATGACCGGCGCCAGCGTCGCCGAGCTGAGCGTCACGGCCGCGGCGAAATTCGGGTCGTAGCCGCGCTTGCGCATCGCGGCGACGGTCATCTTGCCCACGCCGACCGCATCCGCCGCCGCGGATCCCGACATGGCCGAGAACACCATCGAGGCCAGCACCGTCACATACCCCAGCCCGCCCCGCACATGGCCGATCACCGCCTGCGCGAAATCGAAGATCCGCGCCGTCGCCCCGTAGCGGTTCATCAGCGCCCCGGCGAGCAGGAACATCGGCACGGCAAGCAGGATGGATTCGTTCACCGTCCCCAACATGCGTTGGGGCGCAAGTTCGATCGGGATGCCCCGCAGCCAGAGATAGGCCATGGCCGGCGCGCCGAGCGCCACGAAGATCGGCGCCCGGATGACGATGAGGACGAAGATTGCCAACAAGATCCAGCTGATCATTTTCGGTTCCTATTCTTCTTCGAAATCATGCTTCGCGCCGTCGCCGACATGTTCGCGGCGCAGGATGAAGCAGAGCGCGTGAAAGGCGAGCAGCGACATCCCGACAGGAAGCGCCAGGTTCTGCACCCATGCCGGGACACCCAGCACCGGAAGGATCTGGCCGCCGTGCCCGATCATGCGAAAGCCCGCATAGGCGAAGATCACCGCAAGCCCCAGCGAGGCCGCGTCGGACACATAGCCGAAGATCCTTTGCAGCGTCGCCGGGACGTGATTGTAAAGAATATCCACCATGAAATGCTGAGAGACATACAGGGCCCGTGCCGCACCGACGAAGACGAGCCAGGCAAAGAAGACCCGCCCCGCCTCTTCGGTGAAGGCGAGCGGGGCCTGCAGCACGAACCGGAACAGCACCTGCAGCACCAGAAGGACGATCAGGGAAAAGAGGGTGACGAACAGGATCGCCCCTTCGAGCCGGACGGCCCAGTTTTCCAGCGTGACAATGGAACGCCGCATCATGACCTCACTTGGCCGGAGAAACCGGCCTCTGCGATTGACCGGGAAGGGATCGGGTTACTGCGCATCGCGGATCCGCTGGACCAGATCGGCCCCGAAGGTGGCGGACAGCTTTTCGACGACGGGCTGGACCTTTTCGGCAAAGGCCGTGCGGTCGACCTCGACCACATTGACGCCGTTCGCCTTCAGCCATTCGATGTCGCTTTCGAAATTGCTGCGGAACAGGTCGCGCTGCATGGCGGTCACCTCGGCGAAGATCCGGTCGAATTCCGCGCGCTGTTCGGGCGACAGGCGATCCATCTCGCGGCGGTTGGCCAGAACCGGCTTGAACAAGAAGAAGTGCCCCGTCAGGCTGAGGTTCGGCGCCTGTTCGTAGAACTTCACGTTCCTGTAGCCCGAGGTGTCGTTTTCCGCCCCGTCGATGGCGCCCGTCGCCAGCGATGTGTAGACCTCGCCGTAGGGCATGGCGGTGGCCAGCGCGCCCATGGCGTTGAAGCTGTCCAGATAGACCTGACTGCCGATCACCCGCAGCTTGCGGCCGGACATGTCCGCGGGCGTGGTGACGGGGCTGTTGCGGGTGAAGACATGGCGCAGGCCGCCGCTCCACCAGCCAAGGACCTCCATCCCGGTTTCGGCCTCGATCCTGGCTTCGATATCCTTGCCGATCTCGCCGTCCACGACGATCCACGGATGGGTGTCGCCATCGCGGAACAGGTAGGGCAGGTCATAGACGCCCGCCGACGGCGCGAAAGAGGACAGCGAGGCATTGGCCACGGTCGTCATCGACAGCGCGCCGAAGCGGACCTGTTCAAGCGCGTCCGTCTCGCCGCCGATCTGCCCTTGCGGGAAAACCTGCAAGGTGATGCCGGTCTCCCCCGCGTTCAGCCGCTTCGCCAGTTCCTGAAAGGCGATGTTGGACGGCTCTCCCGGCGGGTTGACATGCGCCGCGGTCAGTTCGACCGCCATGGCCTGCGCCGCGCTCAGCGAGATCGCCGCCGCGATCATCCCCAGTGTTCCGTATTTCATGGTTTCCTCCTCCCATCCCCTGCTCGGGGTCATCAAGACAAGCCAAAGAACCTCAGTGTTTCGTGTTTCTGCCCCTCCAGCACCTCCGCGCCGGGCAGGACGAGGCTGCCCCGCGCTCGGGCATGTTCCATCATCGGGGTGCATGCGGGTTGCATGATCATCTCGACGAAGACCTTGCCGGGGGCGAAGACCTCGGGTGCCAGCGGCAACGGATCCGTCGCCTGCATGCCAGAGGGCGATGCGTTGACGATGATCGAGGCCGTCTCCACGCCGTCCCGGCCGGTGCGGACATCCGGACCGGGGAATGTCTGCCGCAGACGCCCGGCCAGCGCCGCCGCGCGTTCGGGGACCAGATCCTCGACAGACAGCCGCGCCGCGCCCGCTTCGGCCAGCGCCGCCGCGACCGAGGCCCCCGCGCCGCCCGATCCGGTGACATGGACGTGGCTTCCCCGGATCGCGACATCATGCCCGCGCAGCGCCGCGACGCAGCCCACACCATCGAGCGCATCGCCATGCCACGTCCCGTCGCCGTTGGCGCGCATCACGTTCACCGCCCCCGCCGCCCGGGCGCGTTGCGTGAGCGTCCGGCAATGTCCGGCGGCAAGGGGCTTGAACGGAATGGTGACGATCAGGCCCGCCAGATTCGGCACGTGGGACAAGGCCTTCAAGACCTCGCCCCCGGCCTCGACCGCGGGCTGGAACGGGACGAAAACGGCGTTGATGCCGCGTTCCCGGCACCAGTCGGTATAGACGCCCGGCGATCTGACCTGCGCGATCGGGTTTCCGAGCACCAGATAGACGGCGGTTTTCCCGTTGATCTGCATGTCAGAACCTCGCCATGGACAGGCCGCCGTCAACCGGCAGGACGGCGCCGGTCAGATAGGGCAGATCCCCCGCAGCGATCGCCGCGACGGTGCAGGCGATATCCTCGGGAAGGCCGATGCGCGGGCTCAGCGTCAGCCCGTCTTCGCGGATGCGCCGTTCGTATTCCGCCAGCACCGGGCGGGAAAGATCCGTGCGGATGATCCCCGGCCGGACATCGACGACCTGCACCCCGAGAGGCGAGAGCTTCATCGCGAACACCTTGGCGACCATCGCGACGGCGGCCTTGGACACGCAATATTCCGCCTTGTTCAACGAGGCCGCCTCGGCGTTCGCCGAAGAGATGAAGACGAGCGACCGATGCCCCCCTTGTCGCGCGCCGACCCTCCGGGCGAATTCCTGCGCCAGAAAGAACGGGCCGCGCGCATTGGACGCAAGGCAATGGTCAAAGCTGTCCTCGGCAACGTCCAGAAGGTCGGTGCGCCGCAGGGGGCCCACGCCGGCATTGCACACGAGACAGTCGATCGCCCCGAGGTCATCCTCGATCCGGTCAAGAACACGGCGGTGGTTTTCCGGTTTCGACATGTCGCCCGCCGCGGCGATCGCCCGGATGCCGGCCCGATGCAGCTGGTCGAGGGCGCCTGTCATGGCCTCACCCTCATCACGGCCATTGAGCGCGACCGAAAAGCCGCGGCGGCCCAGTTCCGTCGCGATCGCCAGCCCGATACCCCGTGTGGAGCCGGTCACGAATGCGACAGGGGATGTCTTTCTTTTCGCTTCCGGTGACATGGGCTATGTCCGCCCGGTCGCGCGCCGCAGGGGCGTGCGGTAATGTCCGTTCATGAAGCCTCCCTCTTCACAAAGTAACGAGTTAGTTAGTTACATACGGACAGGCGGCCGGTCAACATTTATGTGATCCACCGAGCCGACACACCACCGAGTAATGGGCAGGTGCAAGATTTCGTTTGACGTTTCATTTCCGATCCCCATAGTGGCGCAAATAACGAACTGGTTACATACTGGAGGAGTGTATGACCGGCTTCGACTATATAGTCGCGGGAGGAGGATCGGCGGGTTGCGTCCTGGCGTCGCGGCTGTCCGAAGATCCTGAAACATCGGTATTGCTGATCGAGGCAGGGGGGCGCGACCGTTCCTTCCTGTATCACTGGCCGGCGGGATTCGCGCGGATGACGCGGGGCGTCGGCAGCTGGGGCTGGTCCACTGTGCCGCAGCGCCACATGCGGGACCGCGTGCTGTGGTATACGCAGGCGCGGGTCATCGGCGGCGGGTCCAGCATCAACGCCCAGATCTACGCGCGCGGTAACCGGCGCGACTACGACCGCTGGGAAACCGAGGCGGGTTGCGAGGGCTGGTCCTATCGCGATGTCCTGCCCTATTTCCGCCGGGCCGAGGGCAATGAGCGCCTGTTCAACGCCTATCACGGCGAGGACGGCCCGCTTGGCGTGTCGAACCCCAAGGGCGCCCTGCCGATCTGCGAGGCGTTCATCCGCGCCGGACAGGAATGGGGCATGCCCTACAATCCGGATTTCAACGGCGCGACGCAGGCGGGGGTGGGGTTTTATCAACTCACGCAGCGCGACCGGCGCCGGTCCTCCACCGCCGTCGCCTATCTGCGCGCGGCGGCGGCGCGGCCGAACCTGACGGTGCGCACCGACCTGACGGTCGCCCGCATCCGGCTGGACGGCACCCACGCCACCGGGATCGAAACCGCCACCGGCGAATTCATCCCCGCCGCGCGCGAGGTGGTGCTGAGCGCCGGGGCCATCGGCTCGCCGCGTCTGCTGATGCTGTCGGGCATCGGCCCGGCGGATCATCTGCGCGGCACCGGCCTGCCGGTGCGGCACGATCTGCCCGGCGTCGGGGAGAACCTGCAAGATCACCTCGACCTGTGCGTGCTGGCGGAATGCACCGGCCCGCACAGTTACGATCCGGTCCGGCGGCTCGACCGTTCGGCGCTGGCGGGGCTGCAATATCTGCTGTTCAAATCCGGTCCGGTGACGGCTTCCCTGTTTGAAACGGGCGGTTTCTGGTATGCCGATCCGGCGGCGGAATGGCCGGACATGCAGTTCCATTTCGGTCAGGGCTCGGGGATCGAGAAGGGCATCGTGTCGCTCTCGGGCTCGGGCGTCACGCTCAATTCCGCGCTGATGCGGCCGCGCTCGCGGGGCACGGTGCGGCTGGCCTCGGCCGATCCGGCCGCCGCGCCGCTGATCGATCCGAACTACTGGTCCGATCCCTATGATCTGGAAATGTCGCTCGAAGGGCTGCGGATGGCGCGCGAGATTCTGGCCCAGCCCGCGCTGCGCCCCTACATCCGGCGCGAGGCCCTGCCGGGACCCGAGGTCAACACCCCCGGGGCGCTGTTCGATTACGCCTGCCGCATGGCCAAGACCGATCACCATCCCGTCGGAACCTGCCGGATGGGGCATGACGACATGGCGGTGGTGACGCCGGATCTGCGGCTGCGCAGCATGACGGGGCTGCGGATCGCCGATGCCTCGGTCATGCCGCTGATCCCCTCGGCCAACACCAATGCGGCAACGATCATGATCGCCGAAAAGGCCGCGGATCTGATCCGGGGCCGGCAGGCGCCGGCACCCGCCGAGGTGCCGCAGGCCGCACAGGATCGCGCAGCCGTCCTGGCCTGATCGGGCCGGGCTTTCCCTTTGACAACAGGATCATCCGATGAAGGTTCATGGAATTCAGCATGTCGGCTTCACCGTGCCCGACATGGCGCAGGCGGTGTCGTTCTTCGAGACCCTGTTCGGCGCGGTCACCTGCCTCTCCACCGGGCCGCTGCTGGTGGACGACGCCTATATGGCGCGCCGTCTGGGCGCGGCGGAGGCCAGCCGCATCCGTGACATCCGCGTGCTGCGGGCGGGCAACGGCGCGAACCTCGAGATCTTCGAATACGCGGGCGATCCCGAGGCCGACAGCCCCGTCCCACGCAACTCGCAGCCCGGCGGCTATCACATCGCCTTCGAGGTGGACGATTGCCTTGCCGCCGCCGATCGCCTGCGCGCGGCCGGGGTCGATGTCTTCGATGGCCCGACCTATGTCGACGCCGGGCCGATGGAGGGGTTGACATGGTGCTATCTGCGCACGCCGTGGGGACAGTTTCTGGAAATCGTCAGCATGGACGGCCCGCTTGGCGCGGAACGGGCCGGTGGTCCGCCGCAATGGTCGCCGAAGGCGCGGGGATAGGGGGCCGGAATGCCGCAAGAGATCCTGTTTCCCGCCCGCAACAGCTTTACGCTCGCGCCCTGCACCGATGCGCCGCTCGCCCCGGATGAAATCCGCGGCCGGACGCTGTGCACCCTCGTCAGTCAGGGGACCGAGCTTGGCTGGGCGAATGGCGACGATTTCCCCATCCGTCCCGGCTATGCGGCGGTGTTCCGGGTGGACGAGGTCGGCGCTGCCGTCACCGGCGTCCGGCCGGGCGCGCTGCGCTTTGCCATGGGGCCGCACCGTTCGGTGCAGACCCATGCCGCCGCGCTGACCCTGCCGCTGCCCGACGGAATGGCCCCCGAAACGGCGGTGATCGCGCGGCTGATGGGCGTGTCGATGACCACACTGATGACCACCCGCGCCCGGCCGGGCGATCCGGTCATCGTCACCGGGGCGGGGCCTGTCGGCTTCCTCGCGGCGCATCTGTTCCGCATCGGCGGATACCGGGTCACGGTGGTCGACCCGGATCCCGGTCGCCGGGCGATGGCGGAGCAAAGCGGCATTGCCGACGTGCGCGCGGCCATGCCGCTCGACGATGCGGAGCTGCCCGGCAAGGTGGCGCTGATCGTCGAATGTTCGGGGCATGAAGGCGCCGTGCGCGACGGCTGCCGGATGCTGCGCCGAGACGGCGAGGCGGTGCTGATCGGCGTGCCGTGGCGCAAGCTGACCGACATCTCGGCGCATGATCTGCTCGATGTCGTGTTCAACGGCCTCATCACCCTGCGGTCGGGCTGGGAATGGCAATTACCGCTGCTCGGGCGCGATTTCCGGTGGGAGGAACTCCTCGGGGGCTACAACAACGCGCCGCACAGCATCTTCGGCGGGTTCGAGCGGGCGCTGCGCTGGCTGGCCGAGGGGCGGATTCCGCTCGACGGTCTGGTGCGGATCCGCGCGCCCGACGATCCAGCGGCCCTCTATGCCGACATCGCCGCGCGCCGCATCGCGGAGCCGTTCATCGTGCTGGACTGGTCGGGGGTCGAAGGCTGAAGGTCCTCGTCACCCAAGGATCATCCGCGCCGCCTTTTCCCCGATCATCATCGTCGGCGCATTGGTGTTGCCCGAGGTGATGCGCGGCATGACCGAGGCATCGGCGATCCGCAACCGGCCGATCCCGCGCAGCCGCAGTTGCGGATCGACCACGGCGCCGTCATCCGTGCCCATCCGGCAGGTGCCGACGGGGTGGAAGATCGTCGTGCCGATTTCGCCCGCCGCGCGGACCAGATCCTCGCGCGTCTGGTAATCCGGGCCGGGGCGGTATTCCTCGGGGTGGTATTTCATGAACGCGGGCATCGAGGCGATGTGCCGCGTCAGGCTGATGGCGCGGGCCGCCACCTCGGTATCCGCGGGGCTCGACAGATAGTTCGGCCGGATCGCCGGGGCCGCGCGAAAATCCGACACCCGGGCATGGACCGAGCCCCGGCTTTCCGGCCGCAGATTGCAGACCGAAGCGGTCATCGCCGGGAACGGGTGCACCCCCTCGCCGAATTTGTCGAGGCTGACGGGTTGCAGGTGGTATTCCAGATCGGGCGTCGCCTTTTCCGGGCCGGAGCGGGTGAAGATGCCCACCTGCGACGGCGCCATCGACATCGGCCCCGACCGTTTCAGCGCATATTCCAGCCCGATCAGCGCCTTGCCCGTCAGCCGCGTAGCCTTTTCGTTCAGGGTGGGCACGCCGGTCACCTTGTAGATCATGCGCAATTGCAGATGGTCCTGCAGGTTCTCGCCGACATCGCGGCGGTCCAGCACCGGGGTGATGCCAAGCGCCGCAAGCTGCGCCCCCGCGCCGATCCCCGACAGTTCGAGGATATGCGGCGAGCCGATCGCACCCGCCGACAGGATCACCTCGCGCAGGGCACGAATTTCACTCCGTCCAGCCGGGCCGTGGACGATCACACCCTGCACCTCGCCCGAGGCGATCGACAGCCGCTCGACCTGCGTTTCGGTCATCACCCGCAGGTTCGGCCGTTTCAACGCAGGATTAAGAAAGGCACGCACCGCGCTGAAACGAAAGCCATTCTTCTGCGTCACATCGAAATAGCCGCCGCCTTCGTTAGTGCCGGTGTTGAAATCGGGCGTCTGCGGAATGCCTGCCTGTTCGGCGGCCTCCAGAAAGGCATCCAGCACCTGCCAGCGCACCCGCGCCTTTTCCACCCGCAGCGGGCCACCCGCGCCGTGCATGTCGGAGGCGCCGCCGTAGAAATCCTCCTGCGCGCGGAACAGCGGCAGCACATCGTCCCAGCCCCAGCCGGTGCAGCCCAGCTGCCGCCAGCCGTCGAAATCCGCCGCCTGTCCGCGCATGTAGATCATGCCGTTGATCGAGGAGCAGCCCCCCAGCACCTTGCCGCGCGGATAGGCCAGCGCGCGGCCGTTCAGGCCGGGCTCCGGCTCGGTGCTGAAGCACCAGTCGGTGCGCGGGTTGTTGATGCAATACAGATAGCCCACGGGGATGTGCACCCAATGGTAGTTGTCGCGCTTGCCCGCCTCGATCAGCAGCACGCGGTTGCGCGGATCCTCGGACAGCCGGGCCGCCAGAACGCAACCCGCGCTGCCGGCGCCGACGATGATGAAGTCATAATGTTCCATGGGGGTGCCATCTTCTGTTCCGACGCCTGCGGCGTCTGGCGAAAGGTCCGGGGGACAACCGCCCCCCGGTTCTGTCAGAAATCAGCCGGGCAGGCCGAAGCCCAGCTTGCGGCCAAGGCGCGAGGCATAGAACTCGCCCAGAATGCCGCGGCGGAAGACCATCACGCAGACCATGAAGACAAGGCCCGTGATGACCGTCACCGGGAATTCCGACGTGGCGAGCACGTTTTGCAGCGTGACCACCAGACCGGCGCCGACCATCGGGCCGATGATCGTGCCGATCCCGCCCAGCAGGGACATCAGGATCACCTCGCCCGACATCTGCCAGCCGACATCGGTCAGCGTGGCGAACTGGAAGACCAGCGCCTTGAGCCCGCCCGCCAGACCCGCCAGCGCCGCCGACATCACGAAGGCACCGAGCTTGTATTGCGCCGCCGACAGGCCAAGCGACACCGCGCGCTGTTCGTTCTCGCGGATCGACTTCAGGATCATGCCGAAGGGCGAATTGACGAAGCGGTAGATGATCCCGACACCGATCAAAAAGACCGCCAGAACAAAGTAATACATCGCATAGTTGCCAGACAGGTTTATCAGCCCGAACAGCGCCCCGCGCGGCACCGACTGGATGCCGTCCTCGCCATGCGTGAACCGGGCCTGAAGGCAGAAGAAGAAGAACATCTGCGACAGCGCCAGCGTGATCATGGCGAAATAGATGCCCTGACGGCGGATCGCCAGCAGCCCGAACACCAGACCGAGCGCGGAGGCCCCGGCAACGCCGACGACCAGCGCCAGCTCCGGCGTCAGGCCCCAGACCTTGGCCGCATGGGCGGTGAAATAGGCCGCCCCGCCGAAAAACGCGGCATGGCCAAAGCTGAGCAGGCCCGTATAGCCCAGGAGCAGGTTGAACGAGGCCGCGAACAGCGCGAAGCACAACAGCTTCATCGCGAAGATCGGATAGACCAGAAACGGCGCCGCCAGCAAAAGCACCAGCACGACCAGCAGCAGACCCTTGCGGATCACCGCGGCCGCGGAATGGGGCCGCGCGGTCGGCGTCAGCGGCGTGGTGGGGTGATGACCCGACATGTCAGGCCTCCTTTCCGAAAAGCCCGGCCGGGCGCAGCAACAGGACGATCGCCATGATGACGAAGATCACGATGTTCGAGGCCTCGGGGAAGAACACCTTGGTCAGCCCCTCGGCGATGCCCAGCATGTAGCCGGTGAACACCGCGCCGAGGATCGAGCCCATGCCCCCCACGACCACCACGGCGAAGACCACAATGATCAGGTTCGTCCCCATCAGCGGGCTGACCTGATAGATCGGTGCGGCCAGCACCCCGGCGAATGCCGCCAGCGCCGCGCCAAGCGCATAGGTCAGCGTCAGCAGCAGCGGCACGTTGATCCCGAAGGCCTGCACCAGCACCGGGTTTTCCGTCGCGGCCCGCAGATAGGCGCCCAGCTTGGTGCGCTCGATCACGAACCAGACGACAAGGCAGGCGACAAGCGAGGCGATCACCACCCAGCCCCGATAGATGGGCAGGAACATGAAGCCCAGATTGACCGTGCCCCTGAGCAGCTCCGGCACCGAATAGGGCTGCCCCGAGGACCCGTAGAGCCAGCGGAACACCCCCTCGATCGTCAAAGCCAGACCGAAGGTGAACAACAGCCCGTAAAGCGGGTCGAGCTTGTAGAGCCGCGACAGGAACAGCCGCTCGATCACCGCGCCGAACAGCCCGACGAGCACCGGCGCCAGCACCAGCGCGAACCAGTAGTTCAGCCCCAGCCCCTTCAGCAGCAGCAGCGCCGCAAAGGCCCCCAGCATGTATTGCGCCCCGTGGGCGAAGTTGATGACCCTGAGCAGACCGAAGATCACCGCAAGCCCGAGACTGAGCAGCGCATAGAAGGATCCGTTGATCAGCCCGACCAGAAGCTGGCCGAGCAGCGCCTGCAAGGGCACGCCGAGAATGGTTGTCATCCTGTCCCCTCCCTATACGCCCAGGGCGCGATGCAGCGCGTCCCGGTGCTGTGGCAGATCGGCTGTCGGGAATTCCTCGACCATCTGCCCGTGATCCATCAGGTAGAAACGGTCGGCGACCTTTTCGGCGAAACGGAAGTTCTGTTCGACCAGAACCACGGTCATGCCCCGCGCCTTGAGCGTGCGCAGCACGTCGCCGATGCGCTGGATGATGACCGGGGCCAGACCCTCGGTCGGTTCGTCCAGAAGGATGCAGCGGCAGCCGGTGCGCAGGATGCGCGCCATCGCCAGCATCTGCTGTTCGCCGCCCGAAAGCTTGGTGCCCTGCGATCCGCGCCGTTCCAGCAGGTTGGGAAACAGCGTGTAGATCTCATCGGACGTCATGCCGCCCTCGGCCACTTTCGGCGGCAGGGTCATGTTCTCGTCGACGGTGAGCGAGGCGAAGATGCCCCGCTCCTCGGGCACGAAGCCCAGCCCGGCGCGGGCCGAGCGGTGCAGCGGCACGCCCATCATGTCCTCGCCGGCAAAGCGGATCGTGCCGCGGCGCTTGCGCAGGATGCCCATGATGGTGCGCAGCGTCGTCGTCTTGCCCATGCCGTTGCGGCCGAGGATGCAGATCGTCTCGCCCTCGTTCACATGCAGGTTCACCCCGTGCAGCACATGGCTTTCGCCATACCAGGCCTGCAGGTCGCTGACCTCAAGAAGCGGGTTCATGGTTCCTCCGTCCCCATATAGGCGGTGCGCACGCGGGGATCCTGCGAGACGGTGGCATAGCTGCCGCTGGCGATGATCTCGCCCCGTTGCAGGACGGTGATGTGGTCGCAGATGTCGGCCACGACCGACAGGTTGTGTTCCACCATCAGCACCGCCCGCGTCTTGCCGAGTTCGCGGATGATGCCCGCGACCATGCGCACATCCTCCAGCCCCATGCCCGCCAGCGGTTCATCCAGCAGCAGGACCTGCGGATCGAGCGCCAGCGTCGTCGCGATTTCCAGCACGCGCTTGCGCCCGTAGGACAATTCGGCCGCGCGGGTGTCGGTCCATTCCGCCAGCCCGAACGTCTCGATCAGTTCCTCGGCCCGGCCGTTCAGCCGGTCCAGCGCCGACAGCGGCAGCCAGAACTGCGTGGCCAGCCGGTTCGGACGCTGCAACGCGACGCGGATGTTTTCGAGCACCGTCAGATGCGGGAACACGGCCGAGATCTGGAACGACCGCACCATCCCCATCCGCGCGATACGGTCCGGGCGGGTTTTGGTGATGTCCTGTCCAAGCAGGGTGATCTGCCCCCGCGTTGGTTGAAGAAACTTGGTCATCAGGTTGAAGACAGTGGTTTTTCCGGCGCCATTCGGGCCGATCAGGGCGTGGATCCGCGCATGTTCCACATCCAGATCGACATTGTTGACGGCGGTGAACCCGGCGAAGTCCTTGCCGAGTCCGCGGGCGGTCAGCACCACCCGCGGCTCTTCCGGCGCGGCGGCAGGAATGGCGTTCATCACGGCCTCATTCCACCAGAGGGCAGCCGGACTGCTCGGCGGGAAGAAAGGCCTGATCGCCGGGGATCGTCGCCACGATCTCGTAATAGTCATAGGGGGCCGTGGATTCCGACGGGGACTTGACCCGCATCAGATAGGCATCCGTCACCATCCGCCCGTTGGCCTGAACCCTGCCGTTCGGGGCAAAGACGTCATGCACGGGCAGCTCGCGCAGCTTGGCCGCCACCGCGTCGCTGTCATCGGTGCCCGCGGCCTCGACCGCCTTCAGATAGGAGGTCACCGCCGAATAGGTGCCGGCATGGACCATGTTCGGCATCGCGCCCGTGCGTTCCTGAAACCGCTTGGCGAAGGCGCGGGTTTCGTCGGTGCGGTCCCAGTAGAAGGTCTCGGTCAGGTTCAGCCCCTGCGCGGCATCAAGCCCCAGCCCATGCACCTCGGCCAGCGTGAACAGCAGCGCCGCCAGCTTCTGCCCGCCCTGCGTGATGCCGAATTCCGCCGCCTGTTTGATGGCGTTCTGCGTATCCGCCCCGGCATTCGCCAGCCCGATCACCTGCGCGCCCGAGCTTTGCGCCTGCAACAGGAACGAGGAAAAGTCGTTGGTCGCCAGCGGATGGCGCACCGCCCCCAGCACGGTCCCGCCCTTTTCCTTGACGAAATTCGCGGTGTTCTCTTCCAGCGAATAGCCGAAGGCATAATCGGCGGTCAGGAAATACCAGCTTTCGCCGCCCGCCTCGACCAGCGCGCCGCCGGTGCCGACCGCCAGCATGTGGGTGTCATAGACCCAGTGGAACCCGTAGGGGGAACATTGCTCTCCGGTCAGTTCGGTCGTCGCCGCGCCGGTGTTGATAGTGATCTTCTTCGCGTCCTTCGACAGCGCCTGAACCGCCAGCCCCACCGAAGAGGTCGTCAGCTCCATCACCGTGTCGACCTGCTGCGTGTCATACCATTGCCGCGCGATGTTCGAGGCGATGTCGGCCTTGTTCTGGTGATCGGCGGTGACCACCTGGACTGGCACATCCAGAACCGTGCCGCCGAAATCCTCGACCGCCATCCGGGCGGCCTCATAGCTGTTCTTGCCGCCGAAGTCGGCATAGACGCCGGACTGGTCGTTCAGGATGCCGATCTTGACGATGTTGTCGCTGATCCCCTGCGCCGCGGCCGGCAGGGTGACAAAAGCCATGGCGGCGCCCGCGAGCGCCGTCGAAAGATAATAGCTGCGCATTCCATCCTCCCCGATGGTAAGCATGTGACTGGACACGTCGCCGCATCCGTCGGGCGAAATACCCCGATCATATGTCTTGAAGTCGTGCCGGGGCTCCTCTCCCCGATCCGACGAATTCAGGATTGCGGATAAATTCTGTTCAGGCAAGCCTGTTTCCAAGGCGAATTGTGAACAGGCCTTGTTCAGAAACGTTCAGACAGGGGGGAAAGATGTTCGATTGGGACGACCTGCCGTATTTTCTGGCCGTGGCCCGCTTCCGCCAGTTGTCGGCGGCGGGGCGGCAGATCGGCACCAGCCACGTGACCGTCGCGCGCCGTATCGACCGGCTCGAGGCGCGCATGAAGATGCGGCTGTTCGACCGCGCCGCGCGGGGTTACGAGTTGACCCCGCAGGGGCGCCGGATGCTGCCCGCCGCCGAACGCATGGAACGCGAGGCGGAGCGCCTGCGCGAGGAAATGTCGGGCACCGTGTCCGGCCATCGCGGGGTGTTCCGCATCTCGATGCCCGAGGGGTTCGCCAGCTTCTTCTGCCAGCATCTGCGGGCGGGGCTGATGGAGCGGTTCCCCAACCTCTGGCTGGAACTGGTGACGCTGCCGCAGGTCGGCACGCTGTCGCGGCGCGAGGCGGATCTGATGATCGCGCTCGACCCCACGCCCGCCTCGCCCTATCACAGCGAGGCGCTTGGCGATTACATGCTGCGGGTCTATGGATCGGAAACCTATCTGCGGCAGGCCCCGCCGATCCGGGAAAGGGGCGATCTGCTGGCCCATCCCTTCATCGGTTATATCGAGGACATGATCTTCGCCCGCGGCCTCGACTATCTCGAAGATGTCCATCCGGGCATTCGCTGCAATTTCAAAAGCTCCAGCATCTTCAGCCAGTTGGCCGTGGTTTCCGATGGCGCGGGGCTGGGGGTCCTGCCCTGTTTTCTGGCCCGGCGCCTTGCCCATCTGGTGCCGGTGCTGCCGGGCGAGCTGGTCTTGCGGCGCACCTACTGGATGACCTGCCACCGCGATGTCTGGCAATCGCCCATCGTGCGGCAGGTGAGCCAGCTGATCCGCGACGGGATGGAGCTTCACCGTCACCGGCTGATCCCGGTGGACGATACGCGGGAAACGGCTTGACCCGTTTCCCGCGCGCCATAGGCTAAGGGCGACCCGGCCATCGCCGCAGGAGGCGTTCCGACCCCGGAACGGCGGCCATGGACCGGGCATTTCATACGGGAGGAAGACATGACCACGATCGCCTTCATCGGCCTTGGCAACATGGGCGGGCCGATGGCCGGAAACCTTGTGAAAGCGGGGCATGACGTGACCGGCTTCGACCTGTCGCCCGAGGCGCGCACCGCCGCCGCCGGGCGCGGCGTCACCATCGCCGCCTCGATCGCCGAGGCGGTCGCGGGTGCGGATGCCGTCATCACCATGCTGCCGAGCGGCCCGCTGGTCCTGCAGGTGTGGGAAGAGCTGGCCCGCCTGACCGGCCCCGGCGTGATCGTCATCGACAGCTCGACCATCGACGTCGACAGCGCCCGCAAGGCCCATGCGCTGCTGGACGGGCGGCTGACGCTGGACGCGCCGGTTTCGGGCGGCACCGTCGGGGCCGAGGCCGGCACGCTGAGCTTCATGGTCGGCGCGACGCCCGAGGCTTTCGCCGCCGCCGCGCCGATCCTGCAACCGATGGCGGGCCGGATCATCCCCTGCGGTGGCGCGGGCGCGGGGCAGGCGGCGAAGCTGTGCAACAACATGCTGCTGGGGATCTCGATGATCGGGGCGGCGGAGGCCTTTGCGATGGGCGCGCGTCTGGGGCTGGAGGATCAGGCGCTTTTCGACGTGATTTCAACCTCATCCGGGCAGTGTTGGGCGGTGAACACGAATTGTCCGGTGCCGGGTCCGGTGCCCACATCGCCCGCCAACCGCGATTACCGTCCGGGCTTTGCCGCGGCGCTCATGCTCAAGGATCTGCGTCTGGCGCGGGCGGCGGCGGAAGCGTCCGGGGCCAGCATTCCTCTGGGCGCCCATGCGGCACGGCTTTACGAAGCCTTCGCCGGGGCCGGCTATGGCGGCGAGGATTTTTCCGCGATCATCCGATTCCTGCAAGATCCCGCGGCGCGCGATGCCTGAGGCTGTCGCGGGTGGAGAGCGAAGAGGGGGCGCTGCCCCCGTCCTTCGGACTCCCCCGGGATATTTATGGAAAAACGACGGGCCTGTGGCGCTTTCGGGGTGTGAATGGGGGGCGCGGAGGCCCCCCATCCGGGTCAGTGGACGCCCTCGGCGCGGACCTTGGCGACATCCGCGGAGGTGACCGGGGCGGCATCGTTGCCCCATGCGGTGCGCAGGAAGTTCGCCAGTTCCGCCACATCGCCATCGGTCAGCCGGTCGGCATAGCCCTGCATCACCAGATTCATCGGGCGCTTTTGCGTGCCCTGCACCTCGGCGCCGTTCAGGATGATGGAGATCAGCGGCTTGGTTTCCGACCCCGTCACGAGCTCATTGGCCTGAAGTTCCGGGAAGATCCCCGGCGCGCCCTTGCCCGTGACGAAGTGACAGGCGGAGCAGTTGTCGAGGTAGAGCCGCGCGCCGAGCGGCATATCGGGCGATGCCTCGGTCAGTAGCCGTTCGGTTTCCGCGCCCGCGGCATCCGCCTCGGCCGGGGGCTGCGCGCCGGTGATGGCGGCGAAGGTTTCGGGCACTTCGACCGCCGCGCCGTCGATGCCTTTCAGGAAGGCCGCGATGGCGAGATTGTCGCGATCCGTCAGGTATTGCAGCGAATGTTCGACGACCAGCCCCATCTCGCCGTTCGCGGTGGAATGGGCGTTGCGGCCGGTGGCGAGATAGGTCGCGAGTTCGTCCAAGGTCCATTTCTGCGGGGCGGACTCCGGGCCGCGCAGCGCGGGCGCGTTCCAGCCGTCGATCACCCCGCCGGTCAGGAAGGACCTGTCGGTGGCGAGGATGCCGTCTTGCGACATGAACCGGGTGCGCGGGCTGTGGCAGGCGGCGCAATGGGCCGGGCCTTCGACCAGATACTGGCCGCGATCTTCAAGCTCGCTCCGCCCTTCGGGCTTGAAGCCCGCCCCGTGCGACAGCGCGAGCCAGTTCCACGCCCGGATGCCGAAGCGCAGGTTGAAGGGGAAGGTCAGTTCGGTCTTCGGCGCCGCGGCGTGAACGGCCGGCAGCTCGTGCATGAGGTAGTCGTAGAGGGCGCGGATGTCCTCTTCCGTCATCAGGCGGTAGTTTTCATAGGGCATCGCCGGATACAGATGGGTGCCGTCCGGGGTAACCCCGTCGACCATCGCCGCGCGGAAATCGTCGAGCGTCCAGTTGCCGATGCCGGTTTCCTTGTCCGCCGTGATATTGGTCGACCAGATGGTGCCCATCGGGCTGACGATCGCGCGGCCGCCGGCGAAGGGCTGGCCGTCGGGCGCCGTATGGCAGGCGACGCAGTCCGAGGCGATGGCGACATATTCGCCCTGACCGGGCGCGGGCGTCCAGTCCGCCGGAAGCTGCGCCGTGGGGGCGGTGCGCTGCACCGGCACGAACAGGAACGCCAGAAGCGCCAGCACGCCGAGGATGACGAGACCGCCGAGGATACGCAGGAATGTGACCATTTTCGTGCTCCTCACACCAGCGGACGCGGATTGGACAGGTATTGCGTCCGGATCGCATGGGCCGTGTGATAGGCCAGCGCGCCGACAAGGCCCGTCGGGTTATACTGCGTGTTCTGCACGAAATTCCCCGCACCGCAGGCAAAGACGTTGTGCATGCCCCAGACCTGGCTGAACTTGTTCACCACGCCGGTGTCGGGGGTTTCCGACATGATGTGGCCGCCGGTGTTGTGGGTCGACTGATAGGGGCGCACGTCGTAATGCGCGCCGGGGAGCTTGTGCCCTCTGGCCACGGCATCGGGTTTGAGGAAATCGACGAATTTCTCTATCTGTCCCGTCAGATAGGCCTCCATGTTCAGCTCGTTGTCGTTCCAGTCATAGGTCATCCGCATCAGCGGGCGGCCGTGCCGGTCCGTGTAGGTCGGGTCGAGGTCGAGGCTGTGGGTGCGGTAGGACATGACCGAGCCGTGGGTGGCGATGGTCATGGAATGGCCATACCATTCGCCGATGCCCTCCTTCCAGGCGGCGCCCCAGGCGGCTGTGCCCGTCGGCAGCGGCATCGAGCGGATCGGCTGGCCGTTGAAGGTGCCCGAGAAGAGATACGATCCGCCGATGAAGCCGAGCGCGCCGAAATCGTTCTGGTTCATGCCGAAATCGTCGATGACGGTGGCGTTCGCGCCATGCCCGACGAACGGATTGAAGATTTCGTCCTTGAAGAAGAGCGTGGTGCCGCCGGTGATCTGATAGGCGTAGTTCTTGCCGGTGACGCCCTCGCCCGTAGCCGGATCGTAGGGCTGGCCGATGCCCGAGACCAGCATCAGGTGGACGTTGTTGAGCTGATAGCTCGACATGATGACGATGTCGGCGGGCTGGAAGACCTCTTCCTGCGTCGCCTCGTCGAAATAGGTCACGCCGGTCGCGGTCTTGCCATCCGCCGATTTCTCGACGCGCAGCACCTCGGCATGGGTCCGGTAGGAGAAGTTCGGGTAGCGTTTCAGCGCATCGAGAATGGCCGTCTGCGGCGAGGCCTTGGAATACTGATAGCAGCCGTAGCGCTCGCAGAAGCCGCAGAAGTTGCACGGCCCCATCTGCATCCCGTAGGGGTTCGTGTAGGCCGTCGAGGCAATGCCCGCGGGCATCGTGAAGGGATGATAGCCGAGTGCCCTGGCCGCCTCGCCGAATTTGGCCGAATCGTAGGTCGCGGGGTGGGGCGGCATCGGATAGTCTTCCGAGCGCGGCGCCTCGAACGGGTTGCCGCCTTCGCGGATCTGGCCGTTCAGGTTGCCCGCATAGCCCGAGATGCCGGCGACCTTGTCGAACTGGGTGAAGAAGGGTTCGAGTTCGGCATAGCTGACCGGATAATCGGCGATGGTCATGTCCTCGGGGATGATCTGTTCGCCCCAACGGTCGCGGATGTAGCTGCGCAGATGGAATTCCACCTCCTGCGGGCGCCATGTATGGCCGTTCCAGTGCGTGCCGGCGCCGCCCACCCCGTTTGCGGGCAGGAAGGAGCCCATGTTACGATAAGGCAGGGCGGTTTCATCGAGATTGCGGCGCACCGTCACCGTCTGCTGGGCAGGGTGCTGCATGTTCTTGAACCGGACGCCGTATTTCAGCTCATCGATCTGGTTCGGATATTTGAACTCGGGCACGGTGTGCTGGTCGCGGCCGCGTTCCAGCGCGACGATCTCCAGTCCCTCCTGCGCCAGTTCGATCCCCATGATCGAGCCGGTCCAGCCGAGGCCGACGATGACCACGTCCTTCTTTGCTTCCTGACGTGCCATGATTAAGCCCTCTCGCCCTTGATCGACACGGGGCCGAGCGGATATTTGATGTTGTGGCGCGTGGGCCATTCGCGATAGGCGGCCCGGGCGCCCGGAAAGCCGATATAGACCCAGGCCTGCATGCCGTGGTTGCCGCCATACATCGGATCGGCGAAATAGCCTTCCTTGGTATTGGCGAGCAGGGTGGCGAAGAAGATCTTCAGTTCGTCCCCCAGATCCGCGTCGCCCTTCTGCAGGGCGGTCAGCGCCGCGTCCTGCTGCGCGGTGTCGAGCACGGCGAAGGCCTTGCCGTATTGCGCCTCGCACCAGGCGTTGAAGGCGGGGATCGCCTGGCGGTAAAGCTGCGCCGGGTTCAGCGGCGTCTGCCAGCCGCGGTCAGCGCCCGCCGTGGGATCATGCGGTCCCATCATGTACCAGTCGTCGGCGCGGCCGTAGTCATCGGCAAGCTGCAGGTCGATGAACACCGGCACGCGGGTCTCGATCGCGCCGGGGCCATTGCCTTCGGACGGGATGAGGCGGGCCGTCGCGGCAAGGATGAACTGCCATTCCTCGGGCGTGAAATAGGCGGGCTCGTAGGCTTCGAGGGGGGGTGCCTGGGGGGTCGCTTCCGCCTGTGCGGTGCCGGCCACGCCCGCGATCGCCACGCCGGCCGCAGATGCTTTCAGAAAGCTGCGGCGGCTTGGATAGCCGGGAAGATCGGTCATCTTGTATTGCCTGCCTTGTGAGGTTGGTAACAGATTCCCCTTTGTCTTAGACCCGAACTGCGACAAATTGAAGCTGGTTTTTCCCCATGTTTTCAGGGGGCCACTGACAGGGCGCGCATTTGGGCCTCGTCTTGGCCCACCTCCTGCCGGCAGGGTCACCGGCCGTCGGGCCGGATCATGGCGGAAATCCGTTGTGCTTCCGTGCCGTTACGTCAGGCAGCCCCCGCATTCAGCGCCCCGTCACCCCCTCGATCGCTGGCGGCGGGACCGGCTGCGTCACCAGACTGCTGGCGCGTTTTTCGTAAAAGGCGTTGCCCCCCGCCACGAGGACATAGTGCATGTTGTCATAGGAAAAGCTGTGGCCCGCGGTATGGAAGAACATCGCGTTCCCGATCATCGGATGGCGCTCGCCTTTCAGCACGGAGCGCGCCACTTCCTGCACCTTGGGGTCAGAGTGCATCCGTTGCGACATGATCCCCCGGGCGAACTGGCCCTTCTGCCCGACGACACCGCAGACCGAGCCGGGGAACCGGCCCGACTGTGCCCGGTTCATCACCACGCTGCCAACGGCGATCATCCCGTCGCGGCTTGAGCGGTTGGATTCGAAATACATCGCCCGCTCCATGCATTCCTGTTCGGTATGCCGATGGAAAAGCGAACACCCCGCCAGTGCGAAAACCACCGTGGTCAGGGAAAGCGCCGTCCGCAACGCCGGGATCGGGAATGTCATGGTTCGCCTGTGCTGCTGCCCGGGGCATTTTGCCCTCGTTGGAAACAAGGGTATCAAAGATCGCCCCTGGGCAGCAACAGGGCGTTGGGGCATCCGACCTAGGTCGCGGGGCCGATCCTGACCCGTGCCGTCACCAGCGCCGCCGCCGCGATCAGGATCAGGCCGCTGGCCAGAAAGACACCGCGCGGGCCCGTGCTTTCCAGCAGCACACCGCCAAGTCCTGCCCCCGTCGCGATGGCGATGTTGATCGCCGCCACGATCAGGCTGCCGCCCGCCTCGGCCTGATCCGGAATGGCACGCGTGATCCAGGTCGACCAGGACACGGGAACACCGGCGAAGAACAGCCCCCACACCGCGATCAGCGCCGCGTCCAGAACCGTGACACCTCCGAAGGTCACCAGCAGAACGGCAAGGCCCCCCATGATCAGCGGCAGCAGCATCAGCGTGGCGCGGAGCGACCACCGTATCGCGTAGGCCACCAGATAGGTTCCGGCGAAATTGGCGATGCCAAAGCCGAACAGGATCGCCGTGACGCCATCGATGCCGACGCCGGTGACGGTTTCAAGGAAGGGGCGGATATAGGTGAAAAAGGTGAAATGCCCGGCGAAGACCAACAGCACCGCAGCCATGCCGATCCCGATGCCGGGCCGCGTCAGGACCTCGATCAGCATGCCCGCCCGCGCATTGCCGCGCGCGGGCAGGGCGGGCAGGGTCGCCGCCTGAACGATCAGCGCCAGCACCCCAAGCACCGCGGCCGCCAGAAAGACCCCGCGCCAGCCGATGATCGCGCCCAGATAGCTGCCGACCGGCACGGCAAAGACCGTCGCCGCCGACACGCCCATGAACATGATGGACAGCGCCCGCGGGATCATCGCCGCCGGCACCAGCCGCATCACCATGGCGACGGACAGGCTCCAGAATCCGCCAAGGGCGATGCCCATCAGCACCCGGCCGAACAGCAGCGTCACAACCCCCGGCGCCGCGGCGACGATCAGGTTCGACGCGATCAGCAGGACGGACAGCCCGATCAGCACCACCCGCCGGTCCATCCCGCGCGCCAGCGTCGAGATGAACAGGCTGGTCAGCAGCGCGACGAAGGCCGTGGCCGTCACCGCCTGACCGGCGATGCCCTCGCTGACCCGCAACCCCTGCGCCAGCGGCGTCAGGAGAGAGGCGGGCAGGAACTCCGCCGTGACCAGCGCGAAAACGCCGAGAGACATGGAAAAGACGGCCCCCCAGGCCGCATGCGTGGGCGCCTCGGGCGGGGCGGTCGTTTCAAAGGCGGGCGTGTCGATCATGGTGGTGTCGGTCGGCATGGGTCGATCCTTGGCGCTATGAATGCGGATGATCAGAATGTGCGTGGAAATTCCGGACAAATCATGCCAGTCTGTCCGCCATGTTTGATCGAAGCTCCGAAACCGCGGGCAGCCGCGATGCCGTCAGCGAGGTGCTCCTTGGGATGCGCCTGCGCGGGGCCAGCTATTGGCGGCTGCGCCTGTCCCCGCCCTTCGGGGTCAATTTCCGGGCGGACGGGGGCGCGCGCTTTCACTTCATCGGGCAGGGCGAGGCGGTGCTGATCCTGCCCGATCAGGCCCCCCGCGCAATGCGGGCCGGCGACGCCGTGCTGATCCCGCGCGGGCATCCGCACCGGATCCTGTCAGGCCCCCGCGTCGCCGCCCGCGATTTCGACAGCTATACGCCCGAACCGCTCTGCCCCGCCTTTTGCGAAATCCGCGCCTGCGACGCCACCGCCTGCCGCAGCAAGGACACGATGATCCTGACCGGCGCGATGGAGCTTGATCTGGCGACAATGCACCCGCTGGTCGCACTCATGCCCGAGGCGATGTCCGTCGATGCGCTGCTGCACCGCCAGCCCGAGATGCGCGCGATCCTCTCCGCCATGGAAACCGAGATGGCGCAGGACCGGCCCGGTTCGGCCGGCATTCTGGCGCGTCTGGCCGATGTGATCGCGGCGCTGATCGTGCGCGGATGGGTGGAATGCGGCTGCGACAATGTCTCGACCGTCATCACCGCGCTGCGCGATCCGCGCCTCGCCCAGGTGCTGGTCGCACTGCACAAGGATCCGTCGCGGGACTGGGACATCCCGGCGATGGCACGGCTGATGGGGTCGTCGCGATCCGTCTTTGCCGAGCGGTTCACCGCGACCGTCGGCATCAGCCCGCTGCGCTATGTCACCGATCTGCGCATGCGGCTGGCCGCGCAATGGCTGGAACGCGAGGGCAGTTCCGTGGCCGAGGTGGCCCATCGTCTTGGCTACGGATCGCAGGCCGCCTTCGCCCGCGCGTTCAAGAGGATCGTCGGCGTGTCGCCGGGAAACCACCGGCGCAGGGCGTCTTGACGCCCCGCCCGGATCCTATCGCGCGGCCAGCCAGCCGCGCCAGCCGCCGAAGGACGTGATTTCCCGCGCATCGCGGAGCGCATGGCCTTCGCACAGGAAACCGCTGGCCTGCCCGCCATCCGCCAGTTCCAGTTTGCCGATCCCCAGCGGCGCCGGAATGCGGGCCACGAACCGCCCGAAGGCCGCGGCGGGCAGCGCCCACAGCTCCACCTCGATGCCATCGCCGGTAAAATCCGGGTCGCGGATCAGGCCCGGCTTCGGCGGCACGCTGTCCGGCAGCTCGTAAAGCCGGTAGCCGGGCGCGGTGCGCGTCCGCGCAAGAAGGACGCCGCCCGGGCCGGTGAGTTCGTGGTTGAGCGGCATCCCCGTCAGATGCGCACCCACCACCGCAAGGGTCAGCCAGTCCTCGGGCAAATCGGGCAGAGGAGCGGGCGGGACGGGGGCGGCACGGTCGGCCCCCAGACCGCAGGCCGCCGCCGCATGCAGGGCCGCCGCAAACCCGGCCAAAGCATCGTCGCTGAAGCCCGGCCCCACCAGCGTCACCCCGGCCGGCAGGCCAGAGGCGCCGAACCCGCCCGGCACGGCGATGGCGGCAAGCCCCATCAGATTGGCGAAATTGGTGTAAAGACCGAATTCACTATTGCGCCGGACGGGATCGGCCAGCATCTCCGCCACGGTGCAGGTGGTGGGCGATGTGGGCAGCATCAGCATGTCGACCGCCTCCCAGACCGGGGCGACCTGCTGGCACAGCTCTTTCAGCCGGTAGAGACCGCGGAACGCCTCGACCGCGCTGCGGTTCTGCGCGCCCTCGACGATCCCGCGCACCACGGGGTCGAAATCCCCTGCGTTGGTGGCGAGGAACCCCTCGACCGCCGCCAGCCGCTCGGCGACCCACGGCCCGTCATAGAGCAGCGCCGCCGCCTCGCGGAACGGGGCGTAGTCAAAGGGGACAAGCGTGGCGCCAAGCGCCTCGGCCCGGGCGGCGGCGGCGTCATAGAGCGCCTCGACCTCGGCATTGCCGTAGAAATTCCGCTCGGCCCCCTGAAGGATGCCGATGCGCGGGCGCGGGGGCAGGGCCACCGGGGCGGCATGGCGCGAAAACGGGTCGGCGGGATCGTGACCTTCCATGATCCGCCGGATCTCGACCCCCTCGGGCACGGTCAGGGCCAGCACCGTCACCACGTCGATCGACCGGCATGCCGGAACCACCCCGGTGCAGGGGACAAGGCCCGGCGTGGGCTTGATGCCGACGAGGTTGTTGAACATCGCCGGCACCCGGCCCGACCCCGCCGTATCGGTGCCGAGCGCGAAGGCGCAGACCCCCGCCGCCACCGCGACCGCCGAACCGGAGGAAGACCCGCCCGAGACATGATCCGGATCGAAGACCGAACGCGGCGCCCCGTAGGGCGACCGGGTGCCGTTCAGCCCGGTGGCGAACTGGTCCAGATTGGTCTTGCCGATCACGATTGCCCCGGCCGCGATCAGCCGCGCCACCGTGGTCGCATCCGCCGCTGGGTCATAGGCGTAGGCGGGGCAGGCCGCCGTGGTGGGCAGGCCCGCCACGTCGATATTGTCCTTGACCGCGAAGGGGATGCCGAAAAGCGGCAGGCCCTGCGGCCCGCGAGCGGTCAGTTCGCGGGCGGTGGCGCGCAGCGCCGCGTCGGGCACGGGGGTGATGAACACCGCCGGGTCCCGCGCGGCCAGCCGCGCCCGGCGGGCGATCACTTCCTCGACGATATCGAGGAGGGTCGCGCCCGCGGCATAGGCGGCGCGGATGGAATGCAGGGTCATCATCGGGGGCAACAGCATCATTCGGTCTCCATCACGGCCAGAACATCGCCGGCGCGCAGCGTCCGGCCCGGCGCCGCGCGCAATTCGCGCAGCCGGCCCGTCGCGGGCGACGGCACGGTAATTTCCATCTTCATCGATTCAAGGATGGCGATCGGATCGCCCGCGGCGACCCGCGCCCCCGGCGCGACAAGGTATTTCCACAGATTGCCCGGCACCGGGCTTTCCACGCCAATGCAGCCGGCGGGCAGGTCCGCGCCTTCCAGCCGCGCGCCTTCATCGGGCAGGAAATGATCGAGCCCGAGCGCCTTCCACCGCGCCCTTTCCGCCCCGAACGCCGCCTGCTGGCGCGATTTGAAGGCGGCGATACTGTCCGCCTCCTCGGCAAGGCGCCGCTTTTCCGCCGCCCAGTCGAAGGTGCCTTCCTCGATCCGCAGATCATAGCCGCCGTGGGGGAAGGCGGCGCGGGCCTCTTCCAGCTCCTGATGACTGACCGGGAAAAAGCGGATCTGGTCGAAGAAATCCAGCAGCCACGGCCTGTCGCGAAAGGCCGCCGTCCGCCGCCAGGTGTTCCAGACCTGGATCGTGCGGCCGAAAAGCTGATAGCCGCCCGGCCCCTCCATCCCGTAAATGCACATGTAGGCGCCGCCAATGCCGACGGCATTTTCCGGCGTCCATGTGCGGGCCGGATTGTATTTCGTCGTCACCAGCCGGTGGCGGGGGTCGACCGGCGTCGCCACCGGCGCGCCCAGATAGACATCCCCCAGCCCCATCACCAGATAGCGGGCATCAAAGATCGTGCGCCGCACCTCAGCTTCGTCCTCCATCCCGTTGATCCGGCGGATGAATTCGATATTCGACGGGCACCATGGCGCGTTCGGGCGCACAAGATCCTGATACTTGCGCATCGCAAGCTCCGCCTGCGGATCGTTCCACGACAGTGGCAGCCAGACGGTGCGCGAAGGCACCCGGACCTGATCCGCCGCGGGCAGCGCCGCCTCGATCCGCTGCAGTTCCGCCAGAAGGTCGGCGCGGGAAATCCGCCTGCTGTCGTAGTGGAGTTGCAGCGAGCGGATCCCGGGGGTGAGGTCGATCATCGGCAGAGCCGCCGCCCGCACCGCCTGCATCAGCAGTTGCACCCGCAGCCGCAGCTCGATGTCCAGCACCATCGGCCCGTATTCGACCAGCAGGTTTTCATCCCCCTGCCGGCGATAGGTCACCGGCACGGCGCCCTCCACGGCGCTGACCACGGGCGAACCCATGCGCAGCAGCGCCGGCCCCGCCACCGGATCCGCCGGGCGTTCCGCCGCGCGGAACCGCACCCGGTCGCCGGGGCGCAGTTGCCCAAGCTTCCACAGATCCTCCGCCGTCACCACCGCCGGGCAGACGAAGCCGCCGAGGCTCGGCCCATCCGGGCCAAGAATGATCGGCATGTCGCCGGTAAAGTCGATGGCGCCGATCGCATAGGCGGTATCGTGGATGTTTGACGGATGCAGCCCGGCATCGCCGCCGTCGCTGCGCGCCCAGTCCGGCGCCGGACCGATCAGCCGCACGCCGGTGCGGGCCGAGTTGAAATGCACCTCGTATGCGGTGGAAAACAGGGTCGCGATGTCGTTGTCACGAAAGAAATCCGGCGCGCCATGCGGACCGTAGACCACCGAAAGCACCCAGTCATGGGTCAGTCCGCCGGGCTCCGGGGGCAGGGGCGGGCCCACCTTGGCCCGGCCGATATGCAGCACGTCGCCGGTCTTCAGCACCCCCGCCGCAGGACCGCCGAAATGGCCAAGCGCGAAGGTCGCGCGCGAGCCGAGGATTTCCGGCGCGTCGAACCCGCCCGCGACCGCCAGATAGGCGCGCTGGCCCGGCCCCTCGATCGCGCCGATGGCAAGCGTGGCGCCCGCCGGCACCTCGACCACCGGCCCCTCGACCGGCGTGCCGTCGAGCGTCAGCCGCATCCGCGCCCCGGCCAGCGCGACCCGCGCCGGGGCAAGAAAGCGCAGCACCGGCCCGCTCACCGTCATTTCCAGCGTGGTGGTGTCGGGCGGGTTGCCCAGAAGCCGGTTGGCGTTGCGGTGCGACCGCGCGTCCATCGGCCCCGAGGGCGGCACGCCGACATGCCACAGCCCCAGCCGCCCGGGCAGTTCCTGAAGGCTCGACTGCGGGCCGGGGGACAGCACCTCGATCCCCTCGGGCGCGAAGGCAAAGGCCGCCAGCGCCGTCGTCGCCACCTTGCCCGAGGCCAGAAGCTCCGACCCGACGATGGCGCGCAGATACTCGAGGTTCGTCTCGATCCCCGAAACGCGGGTGCGCGCCAGCGCATCGCGCAATCCGGCGAGCGCGGCGGAACGGTCTGCGGCGTGGACGATGATCTTGGCCAGCATCGGATCGTAGAAGGTGGTGACCTCGCTGCCCGTCTCGATCCAGCCGTCGATGCGGGCGGTATCGGGAAAGACCACTTCGGTCAGCAGTCCCGCCGAGGGGCGAAAGCCCGCATGGGGCATTTCGGCGTAAAGCCGCGCCTCGATCGCCGCGCCTTGCGGGGCGGGCATCGTCGCGGGGATCGGATCCTCGCCCGCGGCCTGCCGGATCATCCATTCGACCAGATCGATGCCGAAGACCGCCTCGGTCACCGGATGTTCGACCTGCAGGCGGGTGTTGACCTCAAGCAAATAGAACTCCGCGCGGCGCGGATCGTAGATGAATTCGACCGTCCCCGCCGAGGCATAGGAGACGCGCGCGCACAGATCCGCCGCCGCCCTGTGCAGCCGCGCCCGCACCGCATCGGGCAAAAGCGGCGCCGGGGTTTCCTCGATCACCTTCTGGTTGCGCCGCTGGAGCGAGCAGTCCCGTTCCCCGAGGGCGATCACCCGGCCCGTGCCATTGCCGAAGACCTGCACCTCGACATGCCGCGCATCCGGAACGAAGCGTTCCAGATAGACCCGCGCATCGCCGAAACTGGCGCTGGCGGTGCGCTGCACGCCGGCGAAGGCCGCGCGCAATGCGGCCTCGTCAGGGCACAGGCTCATGCCGATGCCGCCGCCGCCCGCCGTCGATTTCAGCATCACGGGGTAGCCGGTGCGGGCGGCCTCCTCCGCCGCCGCATCGGCGTCGGACAAGAGGCCGGAGCCGGGCAGCAGCGGCACGCCCGCCGCCTTGGCCAGTTCCCGCGCGGTATGTTTCAGCCCGAAGGCCTCGACATGTTCCGGGCGCGGGCCGATGAAGGCGATGCCCGCTGCGGCCAGACGCGCGGAAAAGCCGGTGTTCTCGGACAGGAAGCCATAGCCCGGATGCACCGCCTCGGCCCCCGTCGCGCGGCAGGCGGCCAGAACCGCCTCGGCGTTCAGGTAGCTTTCGGCGGCGGGCGCGGGGCCAAGGCGCACCGCCTCGTCGGCCAGACGCACATGGGGGGCAAAGCGGTCGGCATCGGAATAGACGGCGACCGAGGCGATCCCCATCTTCTTCAGCGTGCGCAGGATGCGGACCGCGATCTCGCCGCGGTTCGCCACAAGGACCTTGCTGAACATCGCTTTCACCCCCGGATCACGACGCGGATCGGCGTCGGGTCGAAGCCGTTGCAGGGGTTGTTGATCTGCGGGCAGTTGGAAATCACGCACAGCACATCCATCGCGGCCAGCATCTCGACGTGATCGCCGGGCGCGGAGATGCCGTCGTCGATGGTCATCGCGCCATTCTGGCTGATCGGCACGTTCATGAAGAAGTTGATGTTGGGCACGATGTCGCGTTTGGTCATGCCGTGCCGGGCGAGTTCGAGGATGAAATTGTCGCGGCAGGCATGCAGATGGCGGGTGTCATGGCCAAAGCGCACCGTGTTGCTTTCGCACGAACAGCAGCCGGCGTTGGTGTCGTGCCGGCCCGAGGTATCGGCGGTGACGGTCAGCATCACATTGCCTTCCGAGGACATCAGTTTGGTGCCCGTGGTGATATAGGCACCATTCTGTTCACGCATCGTGTCCTGACTGGAATAGCGCTCGGCGACGTCATGGGCGTTGTAGAAGATCGTGTCGATCGCCTGCTGGCCGTAGCTGTCGATGATGCGGATGGTCTGGCCCTTTTTCACAAGGCCCGACCAGGGGCGGTTGGCGGGAATGTCGTGGATCTGTTCCATTGTCGTGACCCTCAGGCGCGCGCGTTGTTTTCAAAGCCGCGGACGGCTTCGGCGGTGGCGGTGCGGCACAGGTCGTCCTGGGCGATGGGCGCGGCGGCAAGCCGCGTCACGGTGATGGCCGGTCCTTCGCCCGTCGTCGGGCCGGAGGGGTCGAGCGGATGGCGGGTATTCGACAGCGCGATCAGCAGGTCCATCTCGGCGCGCAGCTCCACCCAGTCGTCGCCCGCCAGAAGCGCGGGGTTCCAGAAGAACCCGCCCCCCGCATCGACCCGGACCGGGGCGAAGAAGGTCAGCAGCGCCGGCAGGTCGCGCTTGTCCAGCCCGAGCTTGGCGGCGGCGATGACCATGTTCTCGCGCGTGTTGCGGGCGCCGGGGGTGAAGGGCGCGCGCGCCGGACTGCCGCCGGTCAGCACGTCATGGGCGCCCGAGCTGTCCTCGGTGATCGAGAACAGCACCCGCCCCATGTCGGAAAACACCACGCGGCCGCGGCGCAGCTCGGTCGTCCATTGGAGTTTCACCGTGTCGGGCAGGTTCATCCGTTCCGAACTGTCGGCCGCCGCCCATACGGCCAGCGAGACCGAGGAACCGGGGCCGCCGGCCGCGATCCGCAGCCGCTCGCCCTGCGCGAGCTTCAGCACGTGATACCAGCCGCCCGGAACGGTTTCCGTTCCGATCACCTCTTGCGGCGCGGGGGCGGGCGCAGGGCGGGGGCTTGGTTCCGGCAATGCCTTGGGGGCGAATTCGAGGCCCCTTTTCTGATGCGCCTCGTAACGGGCCCGGTCCGCGGCGATCGCCTCAGCCGAGCGCGGAATATGTTTGAGCATGTCCATCTCCGGTAGGCCGGGTCGTCCCGGCGAACTGTCCCATCGTGGTCGGGTCGTCCCGAAGGCTGTGAAGGTCGATTTCATACATGGTCCTGCGCCCGGCCACGCGCGGCGGCCAGATCAGGATGTCCTGCGCGATGGTCGCGCCGTAGCGGGCCTGTTCCTCGGGGCGGTCCCGGCGCCGCTCAAAGGCGATGATCCGGGTCGAGAGGGTGAAGGCCTCGCGCAGATCGTGGGTGACCATGATCACCGTCATCTCGATCTCGTTCCACAGGCGCCGCATCAGGGCGTGGATGTCGGCGCGGATGCCGGGGTCGAGCGCCCCGAAGGGTTCGTCGAGCAGCAGCACCCGCGGCTTCATCATCAGCGCCTGCGCCAGCGCCAGCCGCTGTTGCATCCCGCCGGAAAGCTGGGCGGGATACTTGTCCTCGGACCCCGCCAGTCCGACCTCGGCCAGCATGGCGCGGGCCTCGTCGGCGATCGCCCGGCGCGCCGCGCCGAAGCGGCGGCCAAGGATGCGGGCCGTGCGCATTTCCGGCCCCGCCATGACATTGCCCAGAACCGTCATATGCGGAAAGACCGAATACCGTTGATAGACCACGCCGCGATCCGGCCCCGGCTCCTTCGGCAGGGGCTTGCCGTCGAGCAGGATTTCGCCCCGCGTCGCGCTTTCCTGCCCGAGGATCATTCGCAGGAAGGTGGTCTTGCCGCAGCCCGAGGGCCCGACCAGCGCGACGAAGGCCCGCGGCGCGATGGTGAGGGAGATATTCTCCAGCACGATCTGATCGCCGTATTCCTTCCACAGGTTCCGGATCTCGATCCCGCTCATCGCGCCATCTCCGACCAGGGGAACAGGCGGCGGCGCAGCGTGCTCAGGCCGATGTCGATCAGCACCGACAGGAGCGTGATCCACGCCACATAGGGGAAGATCACATCCATCGCGAGATAGCGTCGCACGAGGAAGATCCGGTAGCCGAGCCCCGCATCCGCCGAAATCGCCTCGGCCGCGATCAGGAACAGGAACGCCGGGCCAAGCTGCAGCCGCAGGCTGTCGATCAGGCGCGGCAGGATCTGCGGCAGCACCACGCGACAGGCGATGAGCCAGCTTGACGCCGATAGCGTCTCGGCCTTGACGATCTGTTCGCGCGGCAGGGCGGCGGCGGCCAGCGCAAGGTCCCGCGCCATGATCGGCGTCACCCCGATGACGATCAGCGCGATCTTCGACACCTCGCCCAGACCCAGCACGATGAACAGGATCGGCAACAGCGCCAGCGGCGGCACCATCGAAACGAAGGTCACCACCGGCGCCAGCGCCGCCCGCGCCACCGGCAGGATGCCCGTCACCAGCCCGATCACCAGCGCCGAGGCCGTCGAGATCCCCAGCCCCCAAGCCAGCCGCGTCAGGCTGGCAAGGGTATCGGTCCAAAGAATGTAGTTGCCCGTCCGCGCGTCGGGCACGAAGGCCAGCGTGTTGATGGTCTGGGCCAGTGTGGAAAGCGCGGGCAGCAGCTTGTCGTTCGGGTTCTCGGCAAGCCGCGCGGCCGAGCCGATGACATAAGCCATCACCAGCAGCACGAACGGCAGCAGGCCAAGCATCAGCCGAACCGTGCGGTCGGGTCTGACATTGACGAGACGCATGGCGGCCATCCGTCAGAGCGCGCCGTCGGCGGCGAGTTTCATGTAGGTGTCGGTGAAGCGGAAGGCGACATTGCCCGCATCCCCCATCACCGTGCCGCCGGGAAATTCGATGCCCACCGCATCGGGCGAGGAACCGCCCGCCCCCAGCAGCCCCTTTTCGAACAGGAAGGTGCGCACATGGTCCATCGTGGTTTCCAGCGCGGGCGAGGTGACGAAGGCCACCGCATCCGCGGGCTGGTCGAACAGCCGGGTGGCGGTCAGCTGCGCCTCGTAGCCCGCCTGATCGGTGCCCGAGGCCGCGCCCATCGCCGCACGCGCGGCGGCGCCTTCGGCCGTGTCGGCGGTCAGCAGGGCCGCCGTCTCATACCAGATCCCCGCCAGCGCCTTGCCGAAATCGGGGTTGTCGGCCAGCACCGCGGTATTGGCGACCATCAGGTCGATGATCTCGCCGGGGATGTCGGAGCTGTCGAAGACATTGTTGGCACCGGGCAGGGCGAGGATTTCCGACACCATCGGGTTCCATGTGACCATCGCCGTCACATCCGGCGTCTGGAACGCGCCGACCATGTCGGGATCGGCGGTATTGACCACCTTCAGGTCCCGCTCGCTCAGCCCCACGCTTTCCAGCGCCCGGGCCAGCAGGTAATGCGAGACCGAGAATTCCACCAGATTGACGTTGCGCCCCGCGATATCCGCCAGATTGTCGCTGTCCTTGAGGATCACCGCGTCATTGCCGGCCGAGAAATCGCCCACGATCACCGCGGTCGTATCGACGCCGCCTTCGGCCGGGATGGAAAGCCCGTCCATATTGGTCAGCGTCACGGCGTCATAGGCGCCGACGGTATATTGATTGATGGATTCGACATAATCGTTGAACTGGGTCACCTCGATGGTGATCCCGTATTTGTCCGCCCATTTCTGCACGATGCCATGATCGGCGGCATAGCCCCAGGGCATCCAGCCGACATAGATCGACCAGGCGACCTTGAAATCGGTTTTGGTCTGGGCCTGCGCCGGAGAGAGGGCGAATGCGCTCAGCGCGGCAAGGGTGGCGACAAGAACGCTACGGCGAGTCGACATGGGTCCTTCCTTTCATATACATGAGGGAATGACGGACCATCGCCGCCAATCCCTTGGCTGGACGAGGTCTCCCGGGCTTTTATCCCGCCGTGCGCCAAACGGGGATGTCTCCCCCGCTGGTGGTAGCTCTCGGACCAGTCACACCTTTCGGTGCCGGAACCCTAGCCGCCAACTCTGAATGATTCCCGGATAGCGATCGGCGGCCGTTCGCGTCAATGACGCGAAACGCAAGGGGGTGAAAAACGCCGCCGGCCTGCGGATCGTGTCTATTTGTTGGGCCGGATCACGCTATCGCAGCCGCATATGCCGCAATTATCGGCGCGGCGGAGTCGAGGGGCGAATCGCCGCGCCGGCCAACCGACGGGCCGAAAGACGAATTGGGGTGCATTCTTTCACGGCGATTGAGTTTCCCCTTCGTTTTGCTGATACCTTCAGCATCGGCAATCTCGCAGCGCGCGGATTCGACGGGAGGATACCCCATGTGCCAGGCCTGTTTCGCACCTTCTTCTGCCAACGGCAGGCTTCACTTCTGCCACTGCGGCACGCCGGAGACCCTGGCCGCGATGCGGCGGATCGAGGCCGATATCTCGCGCCGGCAGATGCTGGGCGGCATGTCGGCGGTGATCGGCATGTTCGCGGGCTTCGGTCTTGCGCCACGGGAGCTGCGCGCCCAGACGGCGGGGCGGCCGCTGCTGCTGACCAACCTCCGGTTTTTCGACGGCGAGACGCTGTCTATCCGCGAGGGGAATGACATCCTTGTCCGCGATGGCCGCATCGCCGCGCTGCCTGCGCCCGGGCAGGGGCCGGAGGACGCGGAGCGCATCGACTGCGGCGGGCGCACCGTCATCCCCGGCCTGATCGACACGCATTGGCACACGACGCTGGTCGCGGTCAGCCAGCTTGTCGCCATGACGCAGGAACCCGGTTTCGTGCATCTCGTGGCGGGGCGCGAGGCCGGTGCGACGCTGATGCGCGGGTTCACCACGGTGCGCGATGTCGGCGGCCCGGCCTTCGCGTTGCAGGCGGCCATCGACCGCGGTGTCGTCGAGGGGCCACGGATATTCCCGGCGGGCGCGATCATCTCGCAGACCTCGGGGCACGGCGATTTCCGCTTTGCCAATACCTTGCCGAAGATGCCGCTGGATCCCGCCTCCTATCCCGAGGCTCAGGGCATGGCCGCCATCGCCGATGGCGTGCCCGAGGTCCTGCGCCGCACCCGCGAACAGCTGATGAAAGGTGCAAGCCAGATCAAGATCGCGGCCGGGGGCGGTGTCGCCTCGCAATACGATCCGCTGGAATCGCTGCAATTCACCGAGGCCGAGATGCGGGCGTCCGTCGATGCCGCGGCGGATTGGGGCACCTATGTCTGCGCCCATGTCTATACCTCGCCGGGGATCCGGCGCTGCCTTGCGGCCGGGGTGAAGTCCATCGAACACGGGCAACTGGCCGACGAGGATACGGTCCGGATGATGGCCGATGCCGGGGCATGGTGGTCGATCCAGCCGTTCCTCGCAGACGAGGACGCCAACCAATACACCGATCCCAAGGCGGTCGCCGCGCAGACAGCGGTATCGGAAGGCACCGTGCAGGCCTTTGAATGGGCCCAGAAGCACAGGGTGAACTGGGCCTTCGGCACGGACATCCTTTACGGTGGCGGCGAAAGTCAGGCGCGGCAACTGGCGAAACTGGCGCGCTTCATGTCGCCGCTCGAGGCGCTGCATCGCGCGACCGGCGCTGCCGGTCAGCTTCTGGCCCTGTCCGGCGCGCGTGCGCCCTATGACGGGCGGCTTGGCGTGATCGCCGAAGGGGCGCTGGCCGATCTGCTGGTGATCGACGGCGAGACCGACACCGACCTGTCGTGGCTTGCCGATTCCGACAACCTGCGGCTCATCATGAAGGGCGGGCGCGTCGTGAAGGACAGCCTGTGAGGGGAGGCCCGATGGCACGTCACCTGCTGGCCGCGGCGGCCCTGACGATCGCAACCGCCTTGCCCGCCGCCGCGCAGGACGGCTGGAGCGGGCAGATCACGCCCTATGTCTGGGCCTCGGGCCTTGGCGGGAAGCTGACGCCGTTCAGCGGGACGCCGACCCTGTCCCTCGACAAGTCGTTTTCGGAGGTGATGGAGGATCTGGACGGGGCCTTCTTCCTGTCGGGCTATGCCCGCAGGGACCGCTTCGTGGTTCTGGGGGATTTCAGCTATTCCTCAAGCTCGAAAGACGGCCGGATCCCGCCCGGTTATCCGGCGCGCGGCAAGCTTTCGCAGCGGTCCCTGACGCTGGCCGCGGGGTATCGCGCCATAGCCGACGACGGGATGTCGCTGGACGTTCTGGCCGGCGCCCGGGCGTGGAATGTCAAAAGCACGATCTCGGTCGCCGGGGGCGCGGCGCAGGCGTCGCCCGGCAAGGATTTCGTCGATCCCATCCTCGCGCTGCGGGCGAATGTCGCGCTGGCGCCGCGCTGGTCGGCGATCTTCTATGCCGATGCGGGCGGTTTCGGCGTGGGATCGGATCGCACGTTCCAGATCGTCGCCACCGCGAATTATCAGGTGAACGACAATCTTTACGTGTCCGCCGGCTACCGGCAGCTGAACGTCGATTACCGGAGCGGCGGCACCCGGATGGACGTGACGATGGCCGGGCCGCTTCTTGGCGTGACCTGGCGGTTCTGACGTTCGGCGGCTCAGCCGGGGCCATCGGCATGACGGAATTCCGGACCGTGGCGCCTCCGGCTTCGATGTCAGAAAGAGGCTGGCCTGAGCCTGTCGCATTCGGACGATGCCCTGACCGTCCGAATGACGAATAATGCAAATTATGTTAAGCATTTCTTCATGAGTTCACGCCCGATCCTTCGACCGTTACCCCTGGGTGGAAACCGTGACCTCGACCGACATGCCCGGGGCGAGTTGGGGGATCCTGTCCTGATCGGGGTCGATCGCGATCCGCACGGGCAGGCGCTGCGCGATCTTGGTGAAGTTGCCGGTGGCGTTCGAGCCCGACAGCAGGCTGAATTCCGAGGCGGTCGCGGGCGAAAAGGCCTCGACCCGGCCGGTGAAGGTCCGGCCGGCCAGCGCATCGACGCGGAAGCGGACCTTCTGGCCGATCTCCATGCCGTGCAGCTCGGTTTCCTTGAAATTCGCGATGACCCAGAGATCGCGCCCGACATGCGAGACGAGCGCCGTTCCCGCCGTTACATATTGCCCGGTGCGGGCGCTGACCTGACCCAGACGGCCATCCTCGGGGGCGCGGATCTCGGTGTTCGAGAGGTCGATTCGGGCCAGTTCGACCGCGGCCGCAGCATTGGCGATATCCGCTTGCCGGGCCGATAGCTGGACCTGCGCGGACAGGATCGCCTCATGCTGGACATCCAGTTGCGCCTCGGCCTGACGGACGGCGGCCTCGGCCTGACGCAGGGCCAGTTCGGTCTGATCGGCGGTCTGCTGCGAAGTCACGCCCTGATGGGTCAGCGCGCGCGACCGTTCGGCATTGGTCTGCGCCGTGGCAAGGACCGATTGCGCGGAGGCCAGCGCCGCCTGATTGGCGCGCTCCACCGCCTTGGTGGAGGCGATGTTCTGCTCGGCGATCTTCAGCGCGGCCTGCGCGGCGGCAAGGCCCGCCTCCGCCTGCGCCAGCTTTTCACGGTAGATCCGGTCGTCGATCCGGGCGATCAGGTCGCCCTTCTTCACCTCCTGAAAATCGACGGCATCCACCTCGTGCAGATAGCCCGAAAGCTGCGGCGCGATGGTGGTGACCTTGCCGCGCAGATAGGCGTTCTCGGTGAAGGGGTCGCTATGCGCGAAGGGCGGCAGATGCCATGCGAACAGCAGCAGCAGCACGCCGGCAAGGCCGATCAGCACGGCGACAATGGTGGGGAGGATATGGGATCTGGTCATGAGGAGGTCTCGGGCGTGGGGGTCCGGCGGGCCTCGATCCGCGCGGCCAACCAGTCCCGGAAGACATGCAGGCACAGCGCCGAGGCGGCCAGAACCGCAAGGAGGAATGTGAGGAAATAGAGGTCGTTATAGGCCATGACATAGGCTTGGTTCGAGGCATCCGTCGCCATCTGCGTCACCACCTGCGCGCGGCGCAGCGCCGCATCGGTGATCTGCGGCGCAAGGGCCGTGGCCTGATCCGTCAGGGTCTGCGCGACGATGGGGCGGGTTGTCGCCAGCTCTTCCATCAGGCCCTGATAGTGAAAGGCTTGCCGGCGGTTGACGAGCGTGGTGAACAGCCCCGAGCCGATCATCCCGCCCACGCTCTGCGTCGAGATGTAGATGATGATGAAGGACAGGATGTATTGCGGCCCCTTCTTCATCGCCGAGATCAGCCCGGAGATCATCGCGGGCGGCATGAACAGCATCCCGGCAAAGGCGATCAGCGCCTGCGACAGGATCATCTGTTCGGGCCGTGTGTCCATCGTCGCCTGCGAATCCATCCACGCGCCACAGGCGATCAGGATCAGCGCGATGAAATGGAACTGCGGCACCCGGGTCGGCTTCATCCACGCGACGCAGGCCAGCGTGCCCAGCAGGGTGAACAGGCAGATCACCGAAAACAGCGTCACAAGCTGTGACGGCGCGATCCCGAGCACCTGAAACATCCGCGGCGCGCCGGTGCTTTGTTCCGAGAGGATAATGCGGAAGATCAGCAGCGCCCCCGTCAGATGCACCATTGCCGGCGAGGCGAGCCAGCGGATGTCCAGCAGCGGCTCCTTGCGGTGCAGCTCGATCACCATCGCCACGGCGAAGGCACCGACGCCCGCCGCCAGAAGCGCGCCCAGCCACGGCGCATCCGTCCACCAGCGCAGCGGCCCCATGACGAAGCCGGTGATCACCGCGCTGAACCCGCAGGCGATCAGCGCGAAACTGATCAGGTCGAGCGGCCGGATCACCTTCATATGCGGCACCGGACGCAGCGGCAGCACGTAGACCGACACCAGCGATATCAGCGCCATGCCAAGCGCCATCAGATGGACCCGCAACAGCCCGCCGTCGCCGATCAGCGCGGGCGAGATCACCCGCGCGAAGGACGGTCCCATGGCCAGAAAGCACAGCGCCATCGGCAGGCCGAGCCGCATCCGCCATTGCTGCGACAAGGGCTCGATCATGTAGAGGAAGGCCAGCGTCGACAGCGAGGCCGAGGCCGAGCCGGACAGGAACTCCACAAGAATGGCCGAGCGCAGATCGTCCATCCAGACGGCGGCGAAATCGGCGAGAACATAGACGATGGTCGAGATTTCGGTAAAGCGGCGCAGGCCGTATTGGGTGCGGATCTTGATCAGCAGGATCGGCAGGCAACTGCGCGGCACGATGAAGGCGATCAACAGCCAGCTTGCCTCGGTCGTGGTCACGCCAAGATCCCCGGCGATCTGCGAGATATTGGCCGAGACGAACCCCTGCCCCAGCCCCGCGCCAAGCGCGATCAGCACCGCCGCCGACATATAGGCAAGCGTCCGTGGCAAGGACATCTGCGGCGCGGGTTGCGGCGCCGGATTTTGCGCGGGCTCGCTCATTTCCGGGAAAGCGCCACCGCGTTGTCAGCGATCCGGTCGAGGATCCTGCGCACCGTTTCCTGTTCCTCGGGCGAGATGCCCTGCAACAGCTCGGCGCGGATATGGTCCAGAAAGCGGGTCGTGGGCGCGGCGCGGCTGCGGTCGGTCAGATACAGCGCGCGCTTGCGCAGATCGCCCGGCGCCTCGCGCCGTTCGATGAAGCCGTCGCGTTCCAGCGCGTCGATCTGGCGTTTCAGGGTCGGCGGCTCGATTTCCAGCGCGGCGGCGAGTTCGGACTGTGTCGCCCCCTCCATCCGGGCAAGCATGGTCACCACCCGCGCCCGCGCCATCGTGAGGCCGAGATCGCGCGCCGAGGCGTCATATTGGCTGCGCAGTTCGCGCATCACCCGAAGCAGGCTTTCCAGAAGCAGAGTGTCGTCCATCACCGACTCATTCATAAGCAGGCACATTAATTAGCGTGCTAAGAAGCGTGATGGAATAGCGCCGGTGACGGAAATCTGCGCGCGGGCGCACGGGGGCCTGTGCGAAACGGACAGGGCAGGCCGAAGCCCGCCCCTCCCCGTTCAGACCGCCTGATCGTGCGAGGGCTTATCCCACAGGTTTACCCCGCCCTCGACCGCATAGGTTTCGATCTCGGCCAGTTCGGCCTCGGTGAAATCGAGCTCTTCCAATGCCTTGACGTTTTCCTCGATCTGCGCGGCGCTTGACGCCCCGATCAGCGCCGAGGTGACGGCGGGCAGCCGCAGCACCCATGCCAGCGCCATCTGCGCAAGGCTCTGCCCGCGGCGCGCGGCGATTTCGTTCAATACGCGGGCGCGGGCGATGTTTTCGGGCTTCAGATGCGCGGGCAGCAGCGATCCGCCGCCCGGCTGATGGATCCGCGCATGTTCCGGCACGCCGTTCAGGTATTTCCCGGTCAGCAGTCCCTGCGCCAGCGCGGTGAAGACGATGACACCCGATCCCACCTCTTCGCAGGCGGCGAACAGGTCCTGTTCGGCCCAACGGTTGAACATGTTGTAGGAGGGCTGGTTGATCAGCAGGGGCACGCCCTCGGCCTTCAGCAGCGCGGCCATCTCGCGCGTCTTGAGGCCGGAATAGGAGGAGATGCCGACATACAGCGCCTTGCCCTGCTTCACCGCCTGCGCCAGCGCCGAGGCGGTTTCCTCAAGCGGCGTTTCCGCGTCGAAGCGGTGCGAATAGAAGATGTCGACATAATCGACCCCCATCCGCGACAGGCTTTGGTCGAGGCTCGCCAGCAGCATCTTGCGCGATCCACCGCCCTGACCGTAGGGACCGGGCCACATGTCCCAGCCGGCCTTGGTCGAGATGATGATCTCATCCCGATAGGCCTTCAGGTCGTCGGCGAGGATGCGGCCGAAGTTGCGCTCGGCGCTGCCCGGAGGCGGGCCGTAGTTGTTGGCCAGATCGAAATGCGTGATGCCAAGGTCGAAGGCGCGAAAGATCATCTCTTTCTGCGTCGTCAACGGCACCGGCTCGCCGAAATTGTGCCAAAGGCCAAGCGAGAGGCGCGGCAGCAGCAGCCCGGAGCGGCCGCAGCGCTTGTATTGCGCGCTATCGTAGCGGGTTTCAGCGGGATTGTAGGTCATGGCGATCTCCTTCTGGCGCTCCAAGGCGATTTTCGGCGATCTCGACATACCAGCTTGCGCCGAAGGGCAAGGCGGCATCGTCGAAATCGTAATCCGGGTGATGCACGGGGGCGGATGCACCGTTGCCCAGCAGGATATAGGCGCCCGGGCATTCGCGCAGCATGTAGCTGAAATCCTCGGCGGCCATCTGCGGGGCGACATCGGCATCCACATCGGCGCTGACAGCGCGGGCGGCGGCGATGGCATGGTCGGTTTCCGCGGCGCCGTTCACCGTGACCGGATAGCCGCTTTGCCAGATCACCTCGGCCTGCGCCTGAAGGGCGGTCGCGACGCCGGTGACGATTTCCTTCACGCGGCTCTCGATGAAGCCGCGGACGGATTCGCTCATCGTGCGGGCGGTGCCGCTCATCCGCACGACCTGCGGCAGGACATTGTAGGCGGGGCTGTCGGTGGTGATAGTGCTGACGGACAGCACCGCCTGTTCCATCGGATCGACACCGCGCGACACGACCGTTTGCAAGGCGGTGATGACCTGCGCCGCCACGACCATCGTATCGACGCACAGATGCGGGCGCGCCGCATGGCCACCCTTGCCGGTCAGGATGATCTCGAAACTGTCGGCCGAGGCCATGATCGCCCCGGGCCGGATGGCGAAATGCCCGACCGGCAGGCCCGGATGATTGTGCATCCCGTAGACCTCCTGAATGTTCCAGCGCACAAACAGCCCGTCCTGCACCATCGCCAGCCCGCCACCGCCGCCTTCTTCGGCGGGCTGGAAGATGACCACGACCGTGCCGTCGAAATTCCGCGTCCCGGCCAGGTATTTCGCCGCGCCAAGCAGCATCGTCATGTGCCCGTCATGCCCGCAGGCGTGCATCCGCCCCGGCGTGTGCGAGGCATAGGCGCGCCCCGTGGTTTCCCCGATCGGCAGGGCGTCCATGTCGGCGCGCAGGCCGACGACCCGGCCCGGCCCCCGCCCCCGCCCCCGGATCACGCCGACAACGCCGGTTTGCGCAATACCCGTCACCACCTCGTCGCAGCCGAAGCCGCGCAGCAGGTCGGCCACCCGCGCCGAGGTGCGCGGCAGGTCGTAAAGCAGCTCGGGATGTTCGTGGAAATCGTGCCGCCAGGCGGTCATTTCGGGCAGCATCTCGGAAAATCGGTTGCGGATCGGCATCGGGGCTCCGGCTCTTGCTTGGGACGGGCGCGATCCTGCCACGTTGCCGCGCCGGAGGCCAGCGCGGCGCGCCATCCGCTCTGGCGGGGAGGGGCGATCACGATATATAGTGGTGGCATGACTTCGCATCGCAATCTTCCGCAGGACGACCCGGACGAGGCCTTCGGCCTCCCCTCCCCCTATGATCCCGATCCGGAGGCGGGCGACACGGCCTGGTTCCTGCCCGACCTGCCGGACGACGATCCCGCCGATCAGCCCGGCCCCCGGGCCGACCGGCGCATTCTGGTGGATGCCGGGGAATGGCGGCTGGCCGAGGCCGCGCAGGCGGCCGAGCTTGCCCGTGCGGCGGCGGAGCTGGGGCGCCTCGACATGATGACCGAACATCTGGGCGAAGGCGCCGTGACCCGCCTTGCCCTGATCGAGGCCGAGGCGATGGCCTGGGCCGAAGGCACCCGCCTGCGCCGGGAGGAGATCGGCCGCGACCTGATGGCACGGGCGACGGATCCGCGCCTGCACACCGATCTGGCACGAGCGCGTTGGGCGCTGCGGCGGCTGGAACAGCGCCCTGCCCCGCCCGGCGGGCTGCGCGACTTCCTCGGCCTGCACGAGGCCGATCCGGATGCCGTCTCCGCCGTTCCGGGCGATTTCCGCCGCAGGCTCGCGGGGGCCGAGTTTTCCGCCGCCGCCGCGGATTTCGGCATGGGGCTGGCCGAGCTGGACGACGCCCACCCCCTCACCCGCGCGGCCTTCGCCTACCGGCTGTGGCCGCTGTGCAGCCTGTCCGCCTCGGGCGTGGTGACGGAACCGGCGACGGCGGCCTCGCGCATCGCGGCAAGCGAGAACCGGATGATCGGCTTCGCGCCCTGCGCGACGGCGCGGCAGGTGTGGAACTCCGGCGGCACCGCCGAGGAACGCCTGCGACGCTGGATCGTCTCGGTCCGGTCCGGAGCACTGGCGGCGATGCTCGACCTGCGGCGACTGGACGCATGGGCCGTTTCGGCCCGCGCGACGACCGCCGGCATCAAGGGCCGCACGCCCGCCCGGCTGATCGACGCGCTGATCAGCCGCCCGCTGCTCAGCACCGAGGATGCGGCGCTGACAACCGGCATCAGCCGCGACAGCGCCGAACGGATGCTGGCGCGCATGCTTGACGCCGGCGTGGTGCGCGAGATCACCGGCCAGAGCCGTTTCCGCCTGTGGACCGCGGCAACCTGACCGTCTGACAATCCACGGAAAAATGGCTCCACGGATCGCGGATCGCATTTCCTCTCCGCAGGAGTTCCTTCTCCATTCATCTTTCCAGAAATATCCCGGGGGTGAGCGGCGAAGCCGCGAGGGGGCTGGCCCCCTTGCTTCGCCTGTCCTGACACACCCCGTCCGGCCCAGAGACGGAACCGCCCCCGCAAGCCCCCCATGCGCCACGGGCAAGGGTGCGACAAAATGTCTTTCGGAACACGCAAAAGTGCTCTAATGAAACCGCGCAGTTTCGTTGCGGGAGGGAATCACCGCCCCGCGCGGTCGTGAACCGACATATTTTGGGAAAAGACATGGATAAAATCTCTGCCACCGGGGCCTCGGCCACCGGATGGAGTCGCATTGTCCTGTGGCTTCTGGGCGGCCTGCTGGCGCTCAGCGGGCTTGGACTGGGACTCGGAGGGGTCGAGCTGATTTCGCTCGGCGGAAGCTGGTATTACCTGATCGCCGGGGTCGTCATGCTGGTGGCGGGGATCCTGTATATCCTGCGCAGGCCGGCGGCGGCGGCTCTGCTGGCCGCGCTGACGGTCTTCACCGTGCTGTGGTCGCTCCATGAGGTCGGGTTCGACTACTGGGGCCTCGTGCCGCGGCTGGCGCCCTTCCTCGTCATGGGGCTGATCGCGGGGCTGATCCATCCGCTGCTGACCGGCGGCCGCTTTCGCAAGGAAAGCTTCGCCGTGGCGGGTGTCTTTGCCCTGCTGCTGGTGGCGGGCTTCGCCGCGATGTTCAAGCCGCATGGCGTGATCGAAAACAACGTCGCCGCGCAGAACGATCCCATCGCGCTGCAGGATGACGGCACCGCCAACTGGGAATTCTACGGCAACGATCCCGAGGGCACGCGCTTCGTCGCTTTCGACAAGATAAACAAGGACAACGTCAAGGATCTTCAGATCGCATGGCAGTTCCGCTCGGGCGAGCTTGCCGTGGGCGCCTCGGAATCGCAGAACACGCCCTCGCAGATCGGCGACACGGTTTACACCTGCACGCCGACCTCCGAGGTGATCGCGCTGAACGCCGATACGGGCGATGTCAAATGGCGTCACCGGGTCGAGTTGCAGAACACCAAGACCGTCTGGAACCGCTGCCGTGGTGTCGGCTATTACGAACCCGCCGCCGTCTCCGCCCCCTATCCGATCGAGGGCGAGACCCATGTGGTCCCGGCAGCAGGCGCGCTGTGCGAACGCCGGATCATCCAGGTGACGATGGACGCCGATATCGTCGCGCTCGACGCGGATACCGGCGCGCTCTGCACCGATTTCGGCACGGACGGCAAGGTTTCGATGATGACCGGCCTTGGCGATGTGAAATTCGGCCATAGCTTCTCCTACGCCTATACCTCGGCGCCGACGATCATCCGCAACCTGATCGTGGTCGGCGGCTGGGTCTTCGACGGCCGCGCGCTGGACGAGCCTTCGGGCGTGATCCGGGCCTTTTCCGCCGATACGGGGGAACTGGTCTGGGCCTGGGATCTGGGCAACCCCGAGATCACCCGCCTGCCGCCGGAAGGCGAAACCTACACCCGTTCGACGCCGAACATGTGGACCCATCCGGCTTTCGATGAAAAGCTCGGCCTCGTCTACATGCCGCTCGGCAATCAGCAGCCCGACTTCTGGGGTGGCGATCGCCCGCCGCTGACCGACAAATATTCGACGGGCGTGGTCGCGCTGGATATCGCCACGGGGCGCGACAAATGGGTCTTCCAGACCGCGCATCACGACATCTGGGACTATGACCTCGCCTCGCAGCCGACGCTCTATGACCTGCCCGACGGCACCCCGGCGCTGATCCAGCCGACCAAGCGCGGGCAGCTGTTCATGCTGGACCGCCGCACCGGCGAACCGATCTCGAAGGTCGAGGAACGCCCCGTGCCGCAGGAAGTGGCCTTTGGCGACCGCGTTTCGCCGACCCAGCCCTACACGGTCGACATGCCGTCCTTCGGGACCAAGCCGCTGACCGAACAGGACATGTGGGGCGCCACATTCTTTGACCAGCTCGCCTGCCGGATCGCGTTCAAAAAGCTGAACTACAAGGGCGAATTCACCGCCCCCAGCCTTGAACCGACGCTGATCTATCCGGGCTACTACGGTGGCTTCAACTGGGGCAGCGCGGCGCTGGACAAGCGCAACGGTTTCCTCTTTGTCAACGACATCCGCATGCCGCAGGTGGTGACTTTGCGCCCGGCCGAAGGCGTGGACATGGACTCGCTCGTCTCGGGCCACGGCGTCGGATCGACCTATCCGATGATCGGCACGCCCTTCGTCATCGACCACGAGGCCTTCAACTCGCCGCTCGGCCTGCCGTGCCAGCAGCCGCCGTGGGGCGTGTTCGCCGCGGTCAGCCTGAAGACGCAGCAGCTTGTCTGGGAACGTCCGGCCGGCACCGTGCAGGATGTCAAGATGGACGGCCTGCGGGTCGGTCTGCCGGTGCCGCTTGGCATGCCGACGCTTGGCGGCGGGGTCGTCACGGCTTCGGGAATCGTCTTCTACGCCGGCACGCAGGACTATTATCTGCGCGCGATGGACATCGAAACGGGCAAGGAACTGTGGAAAGGCCGCCTGCCGGTCGGGGCGCAGGCCACGCCGATGAGTTACATCTCGCCAGTGACGGGTAAGCAGTATATCGTCATCGTAGCCGGTGGGGCGCGCCAGTCCCCCGATCGCGGTGATTATGTCATCGCCTTCGCACTGCCAGACAAGAAGTAGACCCATATGCCAACCGCTCCTCGCCCCGCCTCTCCGAAGATCTCCAGAGGCAAGGCGAGGCGGCGGGAACTGGTCGCCGAGGCCGCGCGCATCCTGTTGCGCGACGGCCTCGACGGCACCAGCATGGATCTGATCGCCAGCGAGGCGGGGGCGTCCAAGGCGACGCTCTATCGTCATTTCGGCGACCGGCACGGGCTGATGGTCGAGGCGGTGCAATATCTGTGCGCCGATTTCCTGTCCGACATTGCCCCCCATGCGCCGCGCGACGCCGACCTGCGCACCAGATTGCGCGCCATCCTTGTCGAACTGATCCGCGTCATCCTGAAGCCGAGCCATCCGGATTTCTTCCGCCTGATCGTCACCGGCGCGAAGCTGGCGCCCGAGATCGGCGTGGCGTGGCATACGCATGGGCCGGGCGTCTGGTACAAGCTGATGAACGAGGCTTTCGAGGAGGAAATCGCCCGCGGCAGGCTGCCCGCCGATTTCGACCATGAGGACCTGCCCGAGATGCTTTTCGACGCCGTTTTCGGGGACATGATCATCCGCACCGCGGTCCTGCGGCAGGACATGACGGCAGCCGATGCGCAGACGCGCTATCTGGACAAGCTGCTCGACATGGTGACAGGCCGCATCGTCACGCATGGATCGGCGTGATCCGGCGCGGGTCGGGGATTTTGGCGGCGCTGCGGCTATCTTTCGCGCCGCGTTTGCCCTAGGGTCATGGTGATGACTCCGAACACGCGCCCACGCCTGCTGATCTTCACCGATCTCGACGGCACGCTCCTCGATCACGAAACCTATGACTATGCGCCTGCGCAGCCGATGTTGCGGCGGCTTGCCGGGGACGGGGTTCCGGTCATTCTGGCCTCGTCCAAGACGGCGGCGGAAATCGCGGTCTGGCAGGAACGGCTTGGCCTGACGCGCTGGCCCGCGATCGTGGAAAACGGCGCGGCGATCTTTGAGGGCGCGCTGGACGACGGCCCCTACCGCAGGCTCTGTGCGGCGATCCGCGCGACCGGCGCGCCCTTCCGGGGTTTTTCCGACATGAGCGTGGAGGAGGTCCGCACTGTCACCGGCCTGTCGGAAGCGGATGCGATCCTTGCCCGCAGGCGGGGATTTTCCGAGCCGGGCCTGTGGCAGGGATCCGAAGCTGACCTTACGGCGTTCCTGTCGGCGTTGCAGGCGCAGGGCATCAGCGGGCGTCGCGGCGGACGGTTCCTGACGCTCAGCTACGGCGGCACCAAGGCCAGACGGATGGCCGAGCTGATCGCGCGCTTCAGCCCCGATCTGACGGTGGCGCTTGGCGATGCGCCGAATGATGCGGAAATGATCGCGGCGGCGGATCGCGGCATCGTCATCCGCAACGATCACGGCCCCGGCCTGCCGCCGCTGCCGGGCGAAGACGAAGGCCGCATCCTGCGCACGCAGGCCAGCGGCCCGGAAGGATGGCGGGAGGGGCTGGAACATGTTCTGGCCACCTTGCCCGCCGGATGACGTGGCACAGGGGCGCAGCGCGCCTGAAAGGACAGGATCATGGCTGATTTCCAGCAGAACGGGAATATCGCGCAGTTCCACAATCTGCGCACCCGCCCGCTTGAAGAGCTTGAATACCGGCTGGAAACCTTTGCGCAGGTGCGCAAGATCACGCTGATCCTGCCCTCGCTGTTTTCCGAACTCGAAGGCCCGGCGCTCGGCAAGATCCTGCAGGAACTGTCGAAGGTGAAATACCTGCACCGGATCATCATCGGTCTCGATGCGGCGGATGAGGCGCAGTTCCGCCATGCGCGCGAGTTCTTTTCCGTGCTGCCGCAGAACCATGTGGTGATCTGGAACGACGGGCCGCGGGTGCGGGCGATCATGGACCGGCTGGAACCCTTGGGCATCGGCCCGATCGAGCCGGGCAAGGGCCGCAACGTCTGGGGCTGCATCGGCTATCTGATCGCCTGCGCCGACAGCGCGGTGATGGCGATCCACGATTGCGACATCGTCACCTATGAACGCGGGATGCTGTCGCGGCTGGTCTATCCGGTGGTGCATCCGGCCTTCCCCTATCACCTGTCCAAGGGCTTCTACCCCCGGATCGGCAACAACCGGATGGGCGGGCGGGTGACGCGCAATCTTGTCAGCCCGCTGCTGATCGCGCTGAAGAAGGTGCTGGGGGACCGCGACTACATCGATTACCTGCGCGCCTTCCGCTACCCGCTGTCGGGCGAATTCGCCATGCGCACCGCCACCCTGCCCGACCTGCGCATGCCCGCCGACTGGGGGCTGGAGATCGGCATCCTCTCCGAGGCCTGGCGCAACATGGGCCCGCGCGCCGTCTGTCAGGTGGAGATCGCCGACATCTACGACCACAAGCATCAGGACCTTTCGGCCGAGGATGCGCAGGCCGGGCTGAACCGCATGTCGCTCGACATCTGCAAGGCGATCTTCCGCAAGCTGGCGGCGGACGGGACGGTGTTTTCGCCCAACATCTTCCGCACGCTGAAGGCGACCTATCACCGCCGGGCGCTCGATCTGCTCGACGTCTATTCGCATGATGCGATGATGAACGGGCTGGTGTTCGAGCGCCATTCCGAGGAAACCTCGATCGCGATGTTCGCCGAGAACATCATGCAGGCGGGGCAGATGTTCCTCGACAATCCGCAGGAGCTGCCCTTCATCCCGAACTGGAACCTCGTCCATGCGGCCGATCCGACGCTGCTGTCGGATTTCCGGGCGGCGGTGGCGGCGGATATGGCGGATACGGAATAGCGTCCGGTTTCGTGGCAGCGGCGCAGAGGGGGCGCTGCCCCCTCGCCCCCGGGATATTTATGGAAAAACGACGGCAGAAACCGTTTCAGGACCTCATGCGGTGTTGGAGATCCAGCGGCACTGATAGGGCGCGAGGACGATCTTGCCGTCCGGCTGGATGATTTCGCCGTTCAGCAGGTCGCGCCAGTCCTCGTCGTCGATCAGGTTCAGCAGGTAGGCGTCCATCTCGACCACCTCGTCCGAGACATTGTGCAGCGCGAAGACCGACTGGTTGCGGTCGAGCGACTGGCGCCAGATGCCCAGCACCCGGTCGTCGAGTTGCAATGTCAGCTGCGTCCCGTTCGGATGGAAGGCCGGTTGCTGCCCGCGCCGCCGCAGCCGCCGCTGCAATTCGCGCAGCACGACCGACTGGTTGCTGCCCGGATCGGCCAGACGTTCGCGCAGGTCCGGATAGCTCCACCTGTGCCGGTTGATCGCGCGGTTGATGCCGCGCTTGGCCACGCCCTCGTAATCGTTCGGGGTGGCGAGGAAGGAATGGATATAGAAGGCAGGCACCCCCTCGATCGACATGACGATGGTCTGCGAGCAGAGGAAGCGGGCGATCTTCAGCTTTTCCTCGCCGGCGAAGGTGCGGCTCATCGCGTCGAAATAGCCGCAATTGAGTTCGTAGGGCGCCTCGCCCCCGCCCGGCAGTGCCCGCATCGACACGAGCCCGCCGGCCGAGCGCACGGATTCGATCATCCGGGTGATTTCCTCGGGCGGCAGGATCCCCTCGACGGGCCGCATGCCGATGCCGTCATGGCTGGCGGTGAAGTTGAAATAGGCGCAGCCAAGGGGCGCCGGCGGCATGGCGCGCAGCCATTTGCGCAGGTAGCGCACATTGCCCGACAGCATCGCGTGCAGCACCAGAGGCGGCAGCGGGAAGTTGTAGACCATATGCGCTTCGTCGCGCCGGCCGAAATAGGAAAGGTTCTCGGCCTTGGGCACGTTGGTTTCGGTCAGCAGGATCACCGGCTCGGTGGCGAAATCGGCCAGCACGCGCATCAGCTTGACCACGGCATGGGTCTGCGGCAGGTGGATGCAGGTCGAGCCGGGGATCTTCCACAGGAACGCCACCGCGTCGAGCCGGATGGTCCGCACCCCCGCGTCGATATGGAACCGCAGCACCCGCAGGATTTCCAGCAGCACCTCGGGGTTGCGGAAATTCAGATCGACCTGATCGTGGCTGAAGGTGCACCAAATCTCGCGCTTGCCCGCCACGGTCTCGACCTCGCGCAGCAGGGGCGAGGTGCGCGGGCGGATCACGGCGGACAGATCGTCCCCCGGTTCGACCTCGATGAAGAAGCCGTTGTAGGGCGGGATGCCCTGCCGGTAGGCGGTGAACCATGTGCCCGCCGAGGAAACGTGGTTCAGCACCATGTCCGACATCAGGCTGAACTCCGCGCCGATGCGGCGGATGTCGGACCAGTCGCCAAGCGCCGGATCGACCTTCAGGTAATCGGTGACCGCGAAACCGTCGTCCGATGTATAGGGGAAGAACGGCAGGATATGCACGCCGCTGACTGTCCCGCGCAGATGGCGGTCGAGGAAATCCAGCAGCAGGTCCAGCGGCTTGTGCTGGCCGTCGACGATCGAATTGCCATAGGTGATGACAAGCGCGTCGCGTTCCGACCACATGTTGTTCGAGGGTTTGCGCGGTCTTTGCCGATGGGGCCTGCCCTCGGGCCAGAAGGCCTCGATGACCTGCGCCGCAAGGGGATCCGCGTCCAGATCGGGATAGATCTGCTCCAGCAGCGTCTTCAGCCGATGGCCGAGAGTGGCGGGCGAGGTCGAGATCGCTTTGCTCCTTTCGACGGTTTAGTTTGTGACACTGTAGCGGCTCCTTCCCACGGGTAAAGTCCGCATGCGCGCCGCCGCATGTTGCCGCGATGGAGTGTGACGGGATTGACGCGGATTTCGGCAATTCGACGCCGCGCAAGAAAATAGGGGACGCGGTCGCCCGCGCCCTCCCGGCTGTGGTGGGGAGGCCACCACAGATTACTGGTTCAGCGCCCGGCCAAGCGCGTCGAGCACGGCCTCGTGCATCGCCTCCGACAGCGTCGGGTGGGCGAAGACCACCTGAGCGAGGCTTTCCTCGGTCGCTTCCAGATGCTGGGCGATGCCGTAGCCCTGGATCATCTCGGTCACGTCGGGGCCGACCATATGGGCGCCCAGAAGCTCGCCGGTTTCCTTGTCGAAGAGAACCTTGACGAAGCCCTCGGCCTCTCCCATCGCCAGCGCCTTGCCGTTGGCCTGAAAGTTGAAGCGGCCGATCTTCACCGCGATGCCGTTCTTCTTCGCCGTCGCTTCGGTCAGACCGAAGCTGGCGACCTGCGGGCGGGTATAGGTGCAGCCCGGGATCGTCGCGCGGTTCATCGGATGCACCCCCGCGACACCGGCCAGCGCCTCGACGCAGAGGACACCTTCGTGGCTGGCCTTGTGCGCCAGACACGGCGGCCCCGCCACGTCGCCGATCGCATAGAGACCGAAGACATTGGTGCGGCAGAAGGCGTCGGTCTTGATGAAACCGCGGTCGAGTTCCACGCCAAGCGCCTCGAGCCCCAGATCCTCGACATTCGGCACGACGCCGGTGGCGGAGAGCACCTTGTCCACCGTCAGTTCGACCTCGCCCGCCGGGCCGGAGAGCCGGCACACCACGCCCGAGGGGCCGGGGGTGACGGAGACCACCTTCGTGCCCTCGTGGATCTCCATGCCGCGGCGCTGGAACTGCTTCCTGACGAAGGCCGCGACCTCGGCATCCTCGTTCGGCATGATCGTGGGAGCCATTTCCACAAGGTGAACCTTGGTTCCCAGATCATTGAAGAGGCTGGCGAATTCCGCCCCGATCGCACCCGAGCCGATGACCAGCAGGGTTTCCGGAACCGCCTTCGGCACCAGCGCGTCGGACGAGACCCAGACATTCTCGCCATCCGGATTGATGCCGGGGAAAACCCGTGGCCGCGCCCCGGTGGCGAGGATGACATGGGCGGCGGTCAAGGGCTTCTTCGCGCCGTCCTTCGCCTCGACCTCGACCTGACCCTTGCCGGTCAGGCGGGCGGTTCCGTCGTAGACGGTCACGCCGTTCTTCTTCAGCAGGTAGCCGACACCGCCCGCAAGCCGTTCGGAAACCGAGCGGCTGTGGCCGACGAGCTTCGACAGCTCGAAGCCGTTCAGCGCCACGTCAAAGCCCAGCATCGGGGCCTTGTCCTTCAGCGCATGGGAAAATTCCGCCCCCTGAAGCAGCGCCTTGGTCGGGATGCAGCCCCAGTTGAGGCAGATCCCGCCGAGGTGACGGCGCTCTACCAGCGCCGCCTTCAGTCCCAGCTGGGCGGCCCGGATCGCGGCGATGTAACCACCCGGTCCACCGCCGATCACCAGCACGTCATATGAGCCAGACATATCGTCCTCTTACACCAGCATCAGGTTGGGGGCTTCGGCGAAGCGCTTCAGCTCCTTCAGGAACTGCGCACCCAAGGCCCCGTCGATCACCCGGTGATCGCACGACAGGGTGGCGGTCAGGATCGGTCGGATTTCGACCTGCCCCTTCACCGGCACTGCGCGTTCGATCGCCGCGCCGACGGCAAGGATTGCCCCCTGCGGCGGGTTGATGATCGCGTCGAACTGGGTGATCCCGAACATCCCGAGGTTGGAGATCGAGAACGACCCGCCTTGGAATTCCTCGGGCTGCAGCGTCCCGGCCTTGGCCTTGGTCACCAGCGCCACCACCTCTTTCGAGATGTCGGTCACCGATTTCCGGTTCGCCGCCTTGACGATCGGGGTAATCAGCCCGCCGTTCAGCGCCACGGCGACCGAGATGTCGGCATCCGGATACCTGACGATGGCCTGCTGTTCCGCGTCGTAGCAGACGTTGACGTCGGGCACCTTGATCAGCGCCGCCGCGACCGCCTTGATCAGCAGGTCGTTGACCGAGATCTTCACCCCCGGAACATCGGCGTTGATCTCCTTGCGGAGCGCGTTCAGCCGGGACATGTCGATTTCCGTGGTCAGGCGGAAATGCGGCGCTTCGAGCTTCGACTGCACCAGCCGCGCGCCGATCGCCCGGCGCATGCCGGACATGGGCGTGACGACGGGGTCTTCCGCGGGCTGCGGCACCGCCGCCGCGACCGAGGCGGGGGCGTCTTCCAGTTTGCCGAGCTTTTGTGCCGCAAGCAGCACATCGTCACGGCAGACCCGGCCCTGCGTTCCGGTCGCCCGGCAGTCGTTCAGGTTGACGCCCAGCTTCTGCGCCAGACGGCGGGCGACCGGAGTCGCCGGAACCGCGCTGTCGTCCGCATGGCTTTCCACCTTCGCCCGCTCCGCAGGCGCGGGGGCCGCGACGGAACCCCCGGCGGCGCGCACCGCCACCTCGATATCCTCGACCGAGATGCGGCCCTCCGCCCCCGACCCAGTGACGAGCGCGAGGTTGATGCCAAGCTTTTGTGCCAGACGCAGCGCCCGCGAAGAGGCGTTCACCCCTTCCGGCGTTTCGCCCTTCAGCGCGGCGGGAACGACCGTCGCCCCGGCGACGGGTTTGTCGATGCTCTTCGCCAAAGCGGCAACGGTCGCCGCCGCCTTGGGCGCGGGTGCAGGTGCGGCCTTGGGGGCCGCCTTGGCTTCGGCCTTGGCCGGTGCCGCAACGGCGGGCTCCGGCTCCTTCGCGCCGTTCAGCGCGGCGACGAAGGCCTCGACCTCGGCGGGCGTTGCCCCTGCCTCACCGACGACGGCCATCGGCGCGCCGACCGGCAGGACGGTGCCCTTGGGCGCGATCACCGCATAAAGCGTCGCGGCAAAAGGCGCCTCGAAGACATTGGTGATCTTGGAGGTTTCCACCTCGCAGACCTCCTGCCCCTTGTCGAAGGACTGGCCGGGTTCGACCAGCCAGTTCGCCACGGTGCCTTCCGTCATGGAAAGCCCATACTTCGGCATTTCAAGCGTCTTGAGATCGGCCATCTTAAGCCCCCATCAGCTTGCGGGCGGCGGCCTCGATCTTCGCGGCATCGGGCAGCCACAGTTTTTCCAGCGCAGGCGAGAACGGCACCGGCGTATGCGGCGGCAGCACCAGTTCGATCGGCGCGCGCAGATAGTCGAAGCCCTTCGAGGCGATCAGCGCCGCCACGTCATGGGCGAAACCGCAGCGGGCCGCGCTTTCGTCCACGATCACCACCCGGCCCGTCGCCGCGACGGATTCGAGGATCGCCGTTTCATCGAGCGGCGAGATGGTGCGCGGGTCGATCACGTCGCAGGTGATCCCGTCCTTCGCCAGCCTGTCGGCGGCGGCATTGGCCTGATGCACCAGCGAGCCGAGCGCGATGATCGTCACGTCCTCGCCCTCGCGGGTGTAGTTCGCCACGCCGAGCGGGATGGTGTAGGGTTCGTCCGGCACCTCGCCCTTCATGTCGTAGAGGATCTTGTTCTCGCAGAACATCACCGGGTCGTCGTCGCGGATCGAGGCGATCAGCAGCCCCTTGGCGTCATAGGGGGTCGAGGGACACACGACCTTCAGGCCGGGCACCGAGGCGAAGATGTGGTAGGGCGATTGCGAATGCTGCCCCGCCGCCGAGAACCCGGCGCCGACCATGCCGCGCACGACCAGCGGCGCTTTCGCCTTGCCGCCGAACATGTAGCGGAACTTGGCCGCCTGATTGTAGATCCCGTCGAAGGCGACGCCGAAGAAATCCATGAACATCAGCTCGGCCACCGGGCGCAGGCCCGTCGCGGCGGCACCCGCCGCCATGCCGATGATAGCGGATTCGGTGATCGGCGTGTCGATCACGCGCTCGGATCCGAATTCCGTCCACAGACCCTTGGTGACGCCCAGAACGCCGCCAAGCGCCTCGACCTCGGGCTGGTGGCCGCCGTGGCCGCCGCGCTGGTCCTCGCCGATCACGACAACCGTGTCGTCAAGGCGCATTTCCTGTGCGATGGCATCCTTGATGGCCTCGCGATAGCTTTTCGTGCTCATCTGTCTGACCTCCCCCTCAGTAGGACACATAGACATCGGCCAGCAGGTTCTCCGCCGGCGGATAGGCCGCGGCGCGCGCCTGCTTGACGGCATCGTCGACCTGCGCGGTCACCTCGGCGTCGATCTTGTCGAGTTCCGAAGCCTTGATCTGATCCCTGACCTTGTCGCGGAAGATCTTCAGCGGGTCGTGGTTCTTGCGCAGTCCGGCGACTTCGCCCTTGGCGCGATAGAGACCCGGATCCCCCTCGAAATGCCCGTGCCAGCGATAGGCCATGCATTCGATCGAGGTCGGACCGCCGCCCGTGCGCGCCCGGTCCACCGCTTCCGACACCGCCTCGTAGACGGCAAAGAAATCCGTCCCGTCAACGCGGATCGACGGCATGCCGAAGCCCGAGGACCGCTTGGTGATGTCCCGGCCGCCGACCGCGTAGTCGAAGCCCGTGCCTTCGCCGTAGCCGTTGTTTTCAAAGATGAAGATCACCGGCAGTTGCAGGACGGTGGCCATGTTCATCGCCTCGAAGACGAGCCCCTGGTTCGAGCCGCCGTCGCCCGTGAACGACACGGCCACGCCGCCGTTCTTCAGCGTCTTGGCCGTCAGCGCCGCGCCGATGGCGAGCGAGGGCGCACCGCCCACGATCCCGTTCGCGCCGAGCATGCCTTTCGACAGGTCGGCGATGTGCATCGATCCACCCTTGCCGCGGCAGACGCCGGCATCCTTGCCGAACACCTCGGCCATCATGCCGTGGATGTCACAGCCCTTGGCGATCGAGTGGCCGTGCCCGCGGTGGGTCGAGCCGATGTAATCCGTCGGCAGAAGATTCTGACAGACGCCGACCGCGATGGCCTCCTCGCCGGTGTAGAGGTGAATGAACCCCGGGATGTCGCCGGTGGCGTTTTCCTCGTGCAGGCGTTCCTCGAAAGCGCGAATCTCGCTCATCTTCCGATAGGCTTGCAGGAGCTGGTCTTTGTCGAGCTGCATAACCATGCTTGGTCCTCCTTTTCCAAGAACAGAGCTACCCTGACAGCAGACAATATGCGTTGATTCAGATCAATATCGATACGAAACGGTTTCGTTCATTCTTGCCGTATCTTTTGCGGAAATCCGCCTATGGCCCTTCCCATCTCCGCCGTTCCCGGGGACACTGATCGCAGGACAGGAGGCAGCATGACCACCGGCATTCATCACGTCACCGCGCTGACCCGCGACGTTCAGGCGAACGTCGATTTCTATCTGGGATTTCTGGGGCTTAGGCTGGTCAAGCGGACCGCGGGGTTCGAGGATGCCCGCCAGCTGCACCTGTTTTACGGCGATGCGGTCGGCGCGCCCGGATCGGTGATCAGCTTCCTCGTATGGGAGGATGGCGCGCCGGGGCGCGTCGGCATCGGTCAGGTGGGCGAGATCGCCTTTGCCGTGCCCCCCGGTTCCATCGGCGAATGGCTGACGCGGGCGCTGACCGCGCGGGTGCCGGTCGAGGGGCCTTTGCGCGAATTCGGCGAAACCGTGCTGCGGCTCAAGGATCCGGATGGAATCATCGTCAAGCTGGTGGGCCGGGACATCCCCGCCACCGCGCCCCTGCCCGATCCGGCCGCGCCGACGCGCCTCCATTCCGTCACGCTGCTGACCGACCAGCCGGATTCGGGCCGCGCGATGCTGGAGCGATTCGGCTATCGTCCCGGGCCGCGATCGGGGGCGATCCTGCGGATGGTTTCGGACAGCGACGTGATCGACCTGCGCGATGTGGCGGGCTATGCGCCGGGCATCGCGGGCACCGGCACCTTCGATCATGTGGCGCTGCGGGCGCGCGATGCGGATCAGGTCCGCGCCGTGGGGGCCGCGCTGCCGCCCGATCTGGGCGAGACCAACCTGCATGACCGCAAGTATTTCGTCTCCCTCTATGTGCGCGACGCGGCGGGCATCCTGTATGAATACGCCTCGGACGGGCCCGGCTTCACCGTGGACGAACCCCCCGCGCATCTGGGCGAGACGCTTTTCACCCCGCCGGGCATGAGCGACGATCTGCGCGTGACCCTGCCGCAATTCGCCCTGCCGGGGGAGGAACGCTGGCCCCGCCGCCAGTTGCTGTTCGGCCAGCGGCTCCATACGCCCGATCCGGTCGACGATCAGGTGCTCATCACGCTGCATGGCTCGGGCGGTGATGAAACCAGCCTCCTGCCCTTTGCCCATGCCGTCGCGCCGCGCGCGCGGCTGGTTGGTCTACGAGGCCGCGCGACCGAGGAAGGCAGCCTGCGCTGGTTCCGCCGCTTCGGCTTTCAGGATTTCGATCAGGACGACATCGCCGCCGAGGCCGAGGCCTTCGCCGCCTTCCTGCCGGATCTGGCGCAGCTCTACGATATCGACCTGTCAAAGGCGGTGTTCATCGGGCAGTCGAACGGGGCGAATTTCCTCGCGGCCTTCCTGCGGCTGCATCCGGGCCTCGTTTCCCGCGCGATCCTGTTGCGCGCGCAAGAGGTGCTGCGCGACCCGCCCGATGCCGCGATCACGACCGAAGTGCTGATGCTCGATGGCCGGCTCGATCTGCTCACCGGCCCGGCGGGGCCGGCGCTGGCAACGGACCTTGCCGCGGATGGCGCGCGGGTCGAGGTGGTCACGGTCGAGGCGGGCCACAACCTGATCCCCGAGGATGAGGCAGCCGCGCGCGCATGGCTCGCCGCGCGGGACTGATCCTTCAGGCCGGACCCGGCCGGAACGCCGGTTCCGGACGCCCCGGCACCGTTTCCTCGACCGCGAAGACCGCGCCCGACAGCGGCGCCTCGGCGATCCGCGCGGGCGACAGGCCCTGCGCCGCCGAGGTGCAGAACAGCGTCAGATAATCCTCGCCGCCCATGGCCGGACAGGTCGTCTGCGGCGCGTCAAAGGTCTTGCGCGCGCCCACCTCGCCCACCGGGGATACGGCGATCACCGCCCCCTCCCCCCAGAGCGCGACGCGCAGCGACCCGTCCGACAGCGTCACCGCCCCATCCGGCCAGAAGCCGATCCGGGAAAAATCCACGAAAGGCTCCGGCTCCGCCTGCGGCCAGCCGTTGCGGTTCAGCGCCGTGCGGAACATCAGGCCACGGTCGGTATCCGCGTGATAGGCGCAGGACCCGTCCGGCGCGAAGCAGATCCCGTTCGGGACCGAGATATTGTCGAACAGCCGCCGCAGCTCGCCGCCGTAAAGGCGGTAGATCGCGCCCGCGCCCGGCTCCGCCTCGCGCCCCATGGTGCCGATCCAGAACCCGCCCCAGGGATCGGCGCGCCCGTCGTTGGTGCGGGTGTCGGGATTGTCCGCCTCAAGATCCGCCAGCCGCAACAGGAACCGCCCGGCCTCCAGATCAAAGACCGAAAGCCCGGTTTCCGAGGCGATCAGCAGCCTGTCCCGGTCGATCCACGCGGCGGCGGAACAGATTTCCGGCAAGGCGTAGTCGTGGGTCTCGCCCGTTTCGGGGCAGCGCGACAGAAGACGGCGCCCGGCGACGTCGAACCAGAACAGCGCGCGCCGTTCGGGATGCCACAACGCCCCCTCGCCCAAGGTGCAGATGCGGGGATCGAAAACGCTCATCCGGTTTCCTTTCTCGCGGTTTCCATTCTCGGTGGGCCTGCCGCGCAACATAGTCCGGCACGGACCCCGCTGACAGCCCCGCCGGCGGGATCAGGCCGACCCGAGGCGTTCCTCGATCAGGTCGACCTCGCGCACCATGTCGCGGGCAACGTCATCGGGCAGGCGGTTGCGGCGCGAGGCATCGTAGATCGTCTCGCGCTCCGCCCGCATGGCGACAAGCCAGAGCTGCCGCTCCGCCTCCTGCGCGCGCTTGTAGCGGGCCATGTCGGCGGCTTCCTTGCTGCCGTAGCCCGCGATCCGTTCGCGATACATGTCGATGATGCGGGTGGCGGCGTGGGTATACAGATCCTTGTCCTCCTGCCCGACCGGCAGCGCATGCACCGCCTTGCCCACGGCGGTGATCGCGGCCTCGGCGGCGGCCTGCCGCACGCGGTCCTGCTGTTGCAGCAGCAAGGGCTCCGGCGGCATGGCGACATTGCGCAACAGCAGCGGCAGGATGATGCTCGCCATGATCAGAGACACGATGATGACCCCGGCGGCAATGAAGATCAGCAGGTCCCGCGCCGGCAGCATCGATCCGTCGGTCATCGTCAGCGGCAGCGACAGCACCGCCGCCAGCGTGATCGCCCCCCGCGCCCCCGCGACCGAGGTGGCCGCGATCAGCTTCCAGTCCGTCTTTTCCTGCCGGTGCTGGCGCAACAGCACCAGCCGGTAGGACACCCAGACCCAGACGAACCGCAGCACCGCCAGCGCGACATTGATCACCACAACATAGGCCAGCATCCAGATCGGATCGTGATGGCCGGTTTCCTGCACCACCACCACGGCGTTCGAGACGATCTTCGGCAATTGCTCGCCCAGGATCACGAACATGACGCCGTTGAGCGAGAACTGCACCGTATCCCAGACGGCATTGCGCCGGATCCGCGTCGTCGCCAGCGCCTTGCCGCTGATTTCCGAATAGCTCATCGTCAGCCCGGCCGAAACGGCCGCCAGAATGCCCGAGGCGCCGATCTTTTCCGCCACCAGATAGGCGGCGAAAGGGATCAGCAGGCTGACGAGGATCTGCGACCCCGCATCCTCGCCATAGCGCGCCGTGACCAGCCCCTTGGTGAAGGTGACGAGCCAGCACACCGCCACCCCCGCCGCCACCCCGGCCAGCGCAAGCCACAGAAAGGTCAGCGCGGCGGAGGACAGCGAAAACGCCCCCGTCATCGCCGCCGCGACGGCAAAGCGCATGCACACAAGGCCCGATGCGTCGTTCAGCAGCGACTCGCCTTCCAGAATGTGCATCAACCGCTTCGGCACGTTGACCCGCCGCGAAATCGCCGAAACCGCCACCGGATCGGTGGGCGACAGGATCGCCGCCAGCGCGAAGGCCAGCGGCAGCGAGATCGCCGGAATCAGCCAGTTGATCAGCAGCCCGATCCCCAGCACCGTGAACACCACCAGCCCGAGCGCCAGATTCAGGATCGTGCCGATGTCGCGAAACAGCCCCTCTTTCTGGATCCGCCAGCCATCGAGGAACAGCAGCGGCGGCAGGAACAGCAGGAAGAACAGCTCCGGCTCCAGCGAAACCCCCAGATCGGCGATCGCCGCCACCCCGGCGCCAAGCGCGATCTGCACCAGCGGCAGCGGGATCGTCTTCGGCAGCATCCGGCTGAGCCCGCCACTGACCACGACGACGAAAAGAAGGATAAGAACGACGGAAAGTTCGGCCACCTGTCCCACCTGCAAGATGCCCGCCGCGCGCGACCGCGCGGCCATTTCCCCATAGCTACATGCGCGGCCGCGACGGTGCAAATCCCGGCGCAACCGCAGGTTCATTTTTCAGGCACACCTGCCCGCCTCCCCCCAACGGATCTTGCCCCCGACCCGCCTTCTGCCTTTCGTGTTTCCATAAATATCCCGGGGGTGAGCGCGGAACGCGCGAGGGGGCTGGCCCCCTTCTTCCCTCACCGCCCGCACCCGCGCCCGTCATCCCGAACAACCTGCCCCTTCCCCCGTTGCACCGCGCCCCGCGCCGGGGTAGGCTTCGCGCGATTACTCGTTGGGGTGTCCCGGGAAACCGGGGCTGAGAGGCTTTGCCAACCCATCGAACCTGATCCGGTTCATGCCGGCGGAGGGAACGGGTAAAGCACGGATGCGATCGCGGCCCTGCCGTGGTGTTCCGTCCTGTCCCCCTCGCCGGTTCAAGAGGGGGCACGGCATGGCGCCGTCTATCACAGTCTGCATTGCGGCATGCTTGCCCCTTTCCCGCGTTTCATTCCTCCGCGAAAGGGCTTCCCATGCGTCCGACCCGACTGACCGCCGCGCTTCTTGCCGGCCTGCTGCTTGCCGCTCCGGCGCTGGCACAGGACCGACTGACGCTGATCCTCGACTGGTATGTGAACCCAGACCATGCGCCGGTCATCGTCGCGCAGGAGATGGGCTATTTCCGCGACGCCGGGCTCGAGGTCGACATCGTCGCCCCCGCCGATCCGACCGAACCGCCCAAGCTCGTCGCCGCGGGCAAGGCGGATCTTGCCGTCAGCTACCAGCCGCAACTGCATCTGCAGGTGCATGAGGGCCTGCCACTGGTGCGGGTGGGCACGCTGGTTTCGACGCCGCTCAACTGCCTGATGGTCGATGCGAACGGGCCGGTGCAAAGCCTCGCCGACCTCAAGGGCCGCAAGGTCGGCTATTCGCTTTCGGGGATCGAGACGGCGATGATGGCGGCGATGCTCGGCTCCGCCGGGCTGAGCATGGAAGACGTCCAGATGATCAACGTCAACTGGTCGCTGACCCCGGCGCTGATGACCGGGCAGGTGGATGCCGTGGCCGGCGCCTTCCGCAATTTCGAGCTGACGCAGATGCGGCTCGCGGGCGGCGCGGGCAAATGCTTCTACCCCGAGGAAGCCGGCCTGCCCGCCTATGACGAACTGATCTTCGTCGCCAATTCCGAAACGCTCGACCGCGACCGGATCAACCGCTTCCTCGGCGCGGTGGAGCGTGGCGTGACCGAGATCCTGAACCACCCCGACGCGGCATGGGCCGCCTTCGCCGCCACCTCGCCCGATCTGTCGGATGAGCTGAACCGGCAGGCGTGGATCGACACCCTGCCCCGCTTTGCCCACAGCCCCGCCGCGCTGGATCAGGGGCGCTATGCGCGGTTCGAGGTCTTTCTGAAAGAGGCCGGGCTGGTCGACACGGTGTTCCCCGTGGCAAGGCTGGCAATCGATCCGGGGGCGCAGGAATGACCCCACTGGTCCTGACCGGATCGGCATGGGTGGAGGACCGACCGCTGTTCCCGCCCCTGCGGCTGGAACTGGCGACGGGGGCATGGACCTCGCTTCTCGGCCCCTCGGGCGTCGGCAAGACGACGCTGCTGCGCCTGATCGCCGGGCTGCCCACCGGCGTGCGGTTCGAGGGCCGGGTCGAGGGCCGCCGCCCCGCCGCGCTGATGGCGCAGGATGCGGGGCTGCTGCCCTGGCTGACGGTGGCGCAGAACGTCGCCCTTGGCGCGCGCCTGCGGGGGGAACGCGCGGACCCCGCGCGGGTGCGGGACCTGCTGGCCCGCGTGGGGCTCGGCGATCTGTCCGAACGGTTTCCCGCCGCTCTGTCGGGCGGGCAACGGCAGCGGGTCGCCCTTGCCCGCACGCTGATCGAGGATCGCGATCCGGTCCTGCTCGACGAACCCTTCTCGGCGCTCGATGCGCTGTCGCGGCTGCGGATGCAGGATCTGGCGGCGGAGCTGCTGCGCGGCCGGATGGTGCTGATGGTGACCCACGACCCCGGCGAGGCGGCGCGGCTTTCGGATCACATCCTGCTTCTGACCGAAAACGGCCTGACCGCACAGCCGGTCCCCGCGACCCCGCCGCCGCGCCCTATGGATGCGCCCGAGGTTCTGGCCGCGCAGGCTGCGCTCCTTGGCCGACTGATCGGGGCGGCGGCATGAAATTCGCCCGTCCGGTTCTGACGGTGGCGGCCCTTCTGGGCCTCTGGCAAGGGGTGATCGTGCTCGCGGGCCTGCCGCCCTTTCTGCTGCCGGGGCCTTTGGCGGTGGCCGAGGCGCTGTGGCGCTACCGCGCCGATCTGGCATGGGCGACCCTGCGCACCGCGACGGAGATCATCGCGGGGTTCGGGCTCGGCGCTGCCCTTGGCATCGCGGTGGCGCTGCTGACCTCCGCCCTGCCGCGGGTCGGCGCGGCGCTGCGGCCAGTGCTGCTGGTGTCGCAGACGATCCCGATCTTCGCGCTCGCGCCGATCCTGACGCTGTGGCTGGGCTACGGGATGGCGCCGAAGATCGCGGTGACGGTGCTGATCACCTTCTTCCCGGTCGCCTCGGCGTTTCTGGACGGGCTGGGGCGGACGCCGGCGGCGTGGCTCGATCTGGCGCAGGTGATGGGGGCCTCGCGGTGGCGGGTGATGACGCGGATCCGTATTCCCGCGGCGCTGCCCGCGCTTGGCATCGGGCTGACGATCGCCGCCGTCTACGCGCCCGTCGGCGCGGTGATCGGCGAATGGGTCGGCGGGTCCGAGGGGCTGGGCGCGCTGATGATCCATGCGAACGGGCGGATGCGGATCGACCTCGTTTTCGCCTGCCTTGTCGTGGTGACGGGGCTGGCGTTGGCCTTTCATGCGGCGGTCGCGCGGCTGGTGGCCGCGCGGTTCGCGCGTTACGGCTGATACGCCGGCCCCATCACGCCCGCCGGGATCAGGCAGGCCTGCAAGGCGTGGTAGATGTCCGGCTTGCCGGCAAACACGGTGGTCTTCGGTTCGCCATCCGGGCCGATTTCGGGGAACCAGCCGCCATGCCGGTGATCGATCATGTTGCGGTCGACGAAGCTCCAGACCCGGCCATACCAGCCGCGCCAGAACGGATCCGGGGTGACCTGATCCAGCGCCCAGGCCGCGTTGATCGCCTCGGCGCAGGGCCACCACAGCCGCCAGTCGCGCGAGACCGTTCCGTCATTCGCCAGCGTATAGGCAAAGCCGCCGTCCGGCAGCCAGCCCAGCCCCACCGCCTGCCGGAACAGCCCCTGCGCCGCCTCTGGCATCCAGTCGTCCATGCGGCCCGTGCGCTGCCACAGTTCCAGCACCAGCCGCGCCCATTCCAGCGCATGGCCCGGCGTCGTGCCCGAGGGGCGGAACATCACATCCCCCGCGAAATCGGGATCGGGGCTCCAGTCCGGGTGGAAATGTTCCGGCACGACCCAGCCCGCCGCCCGGGCGTTCACGTTGATGATCCGCTCAGCGATCCGCCGCGCCGAGGTCAGGTAGATCGCATCCCCCCAGGCATCGTGGGCGGCCATCAGCGCCTCGGTCAGGTGCATGTTGGCGTTCTGCCCGCGATAGGCCAGCCCGTTGGTCCAGTCGGCATCGAAGGTATCGCTGACCGCGCCGTGCTCTTCTTCCCAGAACCGGGTCCAGAGCGTTTCCATCGCCAGATCGCGCAGCTTTTCCGCATCCCCGTGCCCCGCCTGATGCGCCGAGGCGGCGGCGAGCAGCACGAAGGCATGGCCATAGGCCTGTTTCAGCGGGTCCACCGGGCCATTGTCGTCGACACTCCAGAAGAAACCGCCGTTCTGTGCATCATACTGCCGGGTCAGCAGCCATTCGATGCCGTGATCGACGATCTCGCGCGCCTTCGGGTAATCGAGCCGCGTCGCCATCGTATAGGCATGCACCATCCGCGTCACCTCATGCAACGCGCGCTCCGCCCCGCCGGGGCCGGGGGGCAAGGGCTGGCCTTCCAGATCAAGCGTCCGGAATCCGCCCTTCGGATCGACCGCATTCACATGGAAATCCAGCAGCGCGCGGGCCTGCGCCAGCAGCCAGCGTTTGTCGGAATACTCCGCGATGTCCTTCGCGGGATCTGTCGTCATGTCGTCCTCCCTCACGTGATCCGGCCCGGGGGCGGGACCGCCGCGCCTCATTCTGCGCCGCCATCCGATGGAACGCACGCGGTTTCGGAACGCCCGCGCGGCGCCTTGCCGAAGGCGGGGGTCAACCGCAACAGGACGACCCCTTTCCCCCCTCATGCCAGTGGGCGCTGCGCGAGGTCTGCCCGATGCCGGGGTTGAGACTGTTGGTCGGGTCGATCCGGCGATAGAAATCCGCAAGCGACGGTTTGGCCTTGTAGAGATGGCCGACGTTATGCTCGGCCGGATATTCGGCCCCGCGCGCGTCGAGCAGATGCCACATCGCATGTTCCAGCGCGATGCAGTCCGTGCCCTTCTTCGCCACGTAATCCTGATGGAAGACGTGGCAGAAGAAATGGCCGTAATAGAGCTTTTTCTCGATCTGGCTGTCGATCTCGGGCGGCAGATGTTCCACCCAGTCGCGGTCGTTGCGGCGCAGCGCGATGTCCAGCGCGACGATATCCTCGACCGTGCGCTTGTGGATCGCGCGGTAGCGCCCCGCCGCGCCCGCCACGGCGAAACGATGCAGGAAGGCGGCCTTGCCCTCTTCCGCCGTGCATTCGAACATGTCGCCCTGGGCCGAGGGGAAGATTTCCCCGAACCATGCGCGGGCCTCGGCGATGCCGGTGCCGCCCATCCGCAGGATCAGGTGATGTTCGTAGCGGTCGCGCCAGTCGTTCATCCGCTTCGGCAGGTGCTGCGGCATCAGATCGGCGATGCCCTGCGCGATCCGGTCCGAGATCGTCGTGCCAAGCCCGAGCTTTTCGGTGAAGGCGTCGACGCGGGACTTGGCCTCGAAAAAGGCGGGCATCCGGTCCGTCCCGGCCTTCTGGATGAACAGGAAGGTGTCCTTGCCGTAGCGCGCCGCGATGTCATAGGCGTCGCGGTGGATGTATTCCCCGGCGATCGGCAGGCTCTCGAAACCCGACAGGATATGGCGGCGGATCTCGGTCAGTTCGGCCGGGTCGTTGGTGCCGATGTAAAAGACCGCCGTTTCCTTTTCCGCCTCGAACGTATCCAGCCGCACCGCGAAAACCGCGAGCTTGCCGGCGCAGCCCGCCGATTCATGCAGCCGCCGCGGATCGGCATTGAAACGGGCCGGCGTCTCGGCATCGACCTCGCGCACATGGTCCTTGTATTCGTGGTCCGAGGCCCAGGCGGTGCTGTCCCCGACCTCGGGCAATTCCCCCCGCTCGACACGGGCAAGGATTTCCTCGGGGTCATTGCCCAGCTCCATCCCCAGATGGTTCACCAGCGCGATGGAGCCGTCGGGCCGGATCTCGGCATAAAGCGTCATTTCCGTATAGGCCGGGCCGCGCCGGATCAGCGCGCCGCCCGAATTGTTGCAGATCCCGCCCAGAACCGAGGCCCCGATGCAAGACGATCCGATCACCGAATGCGGCTCCCGCCCCAGAGGACGCAGCGATTTCTCCAGCGTGTCGAGCGTCGCGCCCGGCAGGCACAAGACCTGCTTGCCGCCGTCGAGGTGATGGATCCCGCGCAGGCGCATCACGCTGATCAGCACGATCTCGCGGTCATAATCCTCGCCCCAGGGGGTCGAGCCGCCGGTCAGCCCGGTGTTCGCCGCCTGAAAGATCACCGCCCGGCCCGAGGCTATCGCGGTGTTGAGCGCGCGCCACATCTCGACCAGCGATCCGGGCCGCACCACCGCCGCGACCGGCCCGCCGCCAAAGCGGATCCCGCGGATATACCGCCTTGTGTGGCGCGCGGCGGTCAGCACGTTCTCCGCCCCGACAATGGCGCGGAGCGATTCGAGCAATGCGCCGCGCGGCGACGCGGGGGGCGGGAAGTCCTTCATCCGTTTCTCCTCCTCCGGGATCCGGGGTCAGTGCCTGCCGAATCCTTCCGGTAATGACCCAAGGCGGTCAGATTATCCGCCAGCCGTCAATGTGCTTCGGGCATCGGCGCGCGAAAATCCCGCGTGAAGCCGCCGCCCGGGGCCGATCCGGTCCGGGCAAATCGGCGCTGTCGGGGGCACCGGCAGAGGGCTTCGCCTCCCGCAAGTCCGGCGGGTTTCGCCCGTGCCTGAGCCATGGCCTTTGCCTGCGGCGCGGCGATCCTCTATCAAAATCCGGACGACTCGGCCGATCCGTGCGAACCGCCGCGCCCACCTGCCATACCAACGCCTGAGGGAAGATCCCATGTTCAACTTCTTTTCCGCCCGCCGGCCCTCGACGCTGACCGGCAAGGCGATGATCGCCACCTCGCATCCGCTGTCGACGGCGGCGGGGCTTGAGGTTCTGCAACGCGGCGGCAATGCCGTCGATGCGGCGATCGCGGCGGTCGCCGTGCAGGCGGTGGTGGATCCGCTGATGACCGGGATCGGCGGCGACTGCTTTGCGCTTTATGCGCCTGCGGGCGGCAAGGTCATGGCGCTGAACGGCTCGGGCCGGGCGCCCGCCGCCGCGACGGTCGCCGCGCTGAAGGCCGCCGGCCTGACCGACACGATCCCGCAGACCTCGCCCCATGCGGTCACCGTGCCGGGCGCCATTTCGGCCTGGTGCCGGTTGATGGCGGATCACGGCTCGCTGCCGCTCGCCACCATCTTCGCCCGCGCCATCGGCTATGCCGAGGACGGCTTCCGCGTGACGCCGCGCGTCGCGCAGGACTGGGCCGGCAGCAAGGCCACCGTGGCGGGCGACGAATTCGCCGCCGCCGTCTTCCTGCCCGGCGGCGCGGTGCCGGCCGAGGGGTCGCTCATCGCCCAGCCCCGCCTTGGCCGCACCCTGCGCCAGATCGCCGAAGGTGGCGCCGCCGCCTTCTACGAAGGCCCGAACGCCGCCGCCATGGTCGCCCGGCTGCAGGCGCTTGGCGGGTTGCACACGCCCGAGGATTTCGCCGCGGGCAAGGAAAGCGCCGAATGGGTGACGCCGGTCAGCGCCAATTACCGCGGCTACGACATCCACGAATGCCCGCCCAACGGGCAGGGCACGGCGGCGCTGCTGATCCTGAAGATCCTCGAAGGCTTCGACATGGCGAGCCTGTCGGAGGCCGACCGCATCCACCTGCATGCCGAGGCGACGAAGATCGCCTACCACCACCGCGACGCGCTGATCGGCGATCCCGACCATTGCCGGGGCGTGGCGGAAAGGCTGCTCTCGGACGAGGTCATCGCCACCCTGCGCGCCCGCATCGACATGACCCGCGCCGGCGCCCCCGCGCTCTGGGACGAGCCCGAGCACAAGGACACCATCTACCTCTGCGTCGTCGACGAAGAGGGCAATGCGATCTCCTTCATCAACTCGATCTTCCACGGCTTCGGTTCGGGGCATCTCGACCCGGAAACCGGGGTGCTGTTCCACAGCCGCGGCGCGTCCTTCCGGCTGATCGAGGGGCACCCGAACGCCATCGGCCCGAACAAGCGCCCGATGCACACGATCATCCCCGGCATGGTCACGCGCGGCGGCCGGGTCGAGATGCCCTTCGGCGTCATGGGCGGGCAGTATCAGGCGGCGGGCCACGCGGCCTTCCTGTCCGGGGTCATCGACCTCGGCCTCGGCCTGCAGGAGGCGATGGACCGGCCGCGCAGCTTCGCCTACGGCGGCGTGCTCGAAGTGGAACCCACCGTGCCCGAGGCCGTCCGCGCCGACCTTGCCGCGCGCGGCCACAGCATCGTCGTGGTCAAAAGCCCGATCGGCGGCAGCCAAGCCATCCGCATGGCCGACGGCCTGCTCGAAGGCGGCTCGGACAGCCGCAAGGACGGCATGGCGCTCGGCTACTGACGCGCGCCGGTCCCTGCCGTCGTTTTTCCATAAATATCCCGGGGGTGAATTTGCGCGTCAGCGCAAAGAGGGGGCTGGCCCCCTCCTCCGCCTCCCCATGCGCGCCCTTCAGGTCAGGAACAGCACCAGCCCCGGCAACAGGATGATCACCGCCACCCGCACAAGGTCGATCGCCACGAACGGCACGAGACCGCGGAAGATCGTGCCGATCGGCACATCCGGCACGACCGAGCGCAGCACGAAGGCATTCATCCCCACGGGCGGGGTGATCAGCGAAATCTCCGTCACCACGACGACGAAGATACCGAACCAGATCAGGTCGAACCCCTGCGCCGCGACGATCGGATACAGCACCGGCACCGTCAGCATGATCATCGACAGGCTCTCGAACACGCAGCCGAGCACAAGGTAGATCGCCAGAATGATCAGGATCACGCCCCAGCGGTTGCCGCCCCATGTCTCGATGAAGGCCTGAATGTCGGTCGTCATCCCCGACATGTTGACATAGTTGGAAAATGTCAGCGCGCCGAAGAGGATGAAGAACATCATCGCGGTGGTCTTCATCGTGTCGTAAAGCACGTCGAGCAGCCCCTTCCAGCTGAAGCGCCGCGACAGGATCAGCAGGAGCAGCGCCCCGCCCGCCCCCATGCCGGCGCTTTCGGTGGGGGTGAAGACGCCCAGATAGATCCCGCCCATCACATAGACAAACAGCAAGATCGCCCCGGCCGTGCCCTTCAGCGCCATGATCCGGTCCTTCAGCGGCAGCTTCGGCTCGACCGGCAGGTCATGGCCCGACAGCGCGACGGAAATCCGCACCGCGATCATGTAGCCGATCACCCCGATCACCCCCGGAATGATCCCCGCAAGGAACAGCCGCCCGATATCCTGCTGCGTCATGATCCCGTAAAAGACGAGGATCACCGAAGGCGGGATCAGGATCCCCAACGTCCCCCCCGCCGCGATCGAGGCGGTCGAAAGCCGGTCCGGGTAGCCGAATTTCCGCATCGAGGGCAGCGCGATCCGCGCCATCGTCGCCGCCGTCGCCATCGACGATCCGCAGACCGAGGAAAACGCCCCGCAGGCCAGCACCGTGGCCGAGGCGAGCCCCCCCTTGCGGTGCCGCGTCCAGGCGTAGGCGGCCTTGTAAAGCTCGCCTGCAATGCCCGATTGCACGACGAAATTGCCCATCATCAGGAACAGCGGCAGCACCGACAGCGAATAGTCCCGCCCGCTGTCGAAGAAGGTCGAGCCCAGCAGCGCCAGCGCCGGCTGCATCCCGATGATCGAGATCACCCCCACCAACCCGACAAGCGTCAGCGCGAAGGCGATCGGCATCCCCGCGAACAGCAGAACCAAGAGGACGAGAATGCCCACCTGCCAGTGATTCATGATCGTCTCCGTTCAGCGCCGCAGGTCGCGCAGCGCGACGACGGCCATGAAGACCGCCGCCACCGCGCCCGCCGTCGCGCACAGATATCCAAGCGGCGCGACCGGCAGGCGCAGCGAATTCGTGGCCCCGCCATAGCTGGCGATCTGCCCCGCATAGATCCAGATCCGCCACGAGATCACGCCAAGGATGGCAGCGGAAAGGATCGACACCAGCAGCTCCCGCCACGGCTGGATCCATCCGGGCAGGCGGTCGGTCAGGATGTCGACGGCCACATGGTCACGGTCGAGGCTGACGGCCGGCAGGCCAAGGAAGATCACCCCCACCAGCATCATTTCCGTCAGTTCGGTGGCGCCGGTGACGGGATGGGCAAAGACATAGCGCCCGATCACGTCGCAGACCGTCAGCGCCATCATCGCCATCAGCATCGTGCCGCAGACCGCCGCCAGAACCCGCCGCCCGAGGGTGCGCGGCACCGGCTCCGGCCGCTTGCCGGAAGACGGGTCCGTCTCCGGCATGCGGGGCTTGGCGTCCGCGGTGTCCGAGGTCACTTCGCCGCCTCGGCCGCGATTTCCGCCGCCAGCATGTCATGCGCCGCCTCTGCGTCGATCCCGGCCGAGGCCGCCTCGGCCAGTTTCGCATCCGTCAGCGGTTGCAGCGCGGCGCGCCATTCGGCCATCTGGTCCTCGGTCGCCGGCGAGATGGCGATCTTGCCCTCCATCTCGGCGCGGCCCGCCGCATCGGCGCGGTCCCACATCTGCCCGGCCATGCGGGCCAGCGCCTCGCCGGTCACGCTGTCGATCTGCGCCTGCTGCTCTTCGGTCAGGCTGTTCCATTTCGCCTTGTTCATGACGATGTAGAACGAGGTGTTGAACAGCCCGCCGGGGACCGAGATCGCGGTTTTCAACTGCGGGATCAGCTTGAAATAGGCGACCGATTCATAGGGGAAGGTGATCCCGTCGGCGACGCCCTGGCTGAGCAGTTCATAGGCCTTGGACGACGGCCCCTCAACCGGCACGGCCCCGAGTGCCGAGACGACCTCATGCACGATGCCGCCGCCGACGCGGATCTTGCGGTTCTTCAGAACGTCGGTCGCCGACGGATCGCCGTCCTTGAGGAAGACCTCGCCCGGACCGTGGCTGAACACCGCCAGCACCTTGACCTGATCATATTCCCCGGCGGGTTGCAGGTATTTCTCCCACACGCGCCAGTAGGCGACCGAGATATCCTCGGCGCTTTCGCCAAGGAAGGGCAGCTCGACCACATTGGTCGTCTTGAACCGGCCGGGGTTGTAGCCCTGCACGCCAAAGGTGATGTCGGCGACCCCGTTCACGGCGAAGTCGAAATGCGCGCCGGGCGGGCCGAGCGGTGCGGGCAGGATCGTGGCCTTGACCGTCCCGCCCGTCGCCTCGGCGATCTGTTCGGTCATGGGCACGATCACCTCGGACACCAGCGGATGCGAGGGCGGCAGCCAGTTCGCCACGGTCAGCGTCGTCTGCGCCGAAGCCATCGCCGCCGCGCCCAGCCAGATCGCCGTTCCGGCCCAAAGGATATGTCTGCCCATTCCGATCGTCCCCTTGCTTCGCGCCCTCTCGGGCGGTGTTGCCCGATTGTTAGAACACGGCAGGACGATGGTCCATCGGTTGCGGGCGGGAATATGCCCGGTGCGGTGAAATCCGCGCCGGGCTGCCCAATATCCGGGCGCTGCCGTCAGGCGGCCTGCGGCTTCGGATGATGCACCCGGCCGCCGTGATCCTTCAGGTAGCGGGCATAGCCCAGATCGGTGGCGTCGATCTCGGTCGCCTTGCCGGACACGATATCCGCCAGCACCCGGCCCGAGCCCGCCGACATGGTCCAGCCAAGCGTGCCGTGCCCGGTGTTCAGGAACAGGTTGCCGTATTGGGTGCGGCCGATGATCGGGGTTCCGTCGGGCGTCATCGGGCGCAGGCCGCACCAGAACTGCGCCTGTGCCGGATCGCAGGCCCCGCCGAACAGATCGGTCAGCGACTTGTCCAGCGTCGCGCGGCGCTTGGGCGTCAGGTCGAGGTTGAAACCGTTGATCTCCGCCAGACCGCCGACGCGGATCCGGTCGCCCAGACGGGTGATCGCCACCTTGTAGGTTTCGTCCATCACGGTCGAGATCGGCGCATGGTCGAAATCGGTGATCGGCACGGTCAGCGAATAGCCCTTGAGCGGGTAGATCGGCAGGTTGATGCCAAGCGGCTTCACCAGCATGGGCGAGTAGCTGCCGAAGGCCACGACGAAGGCGTCCGCGGTGATCCGTTCCGCGCCCGAGCGCGCGGCGACGATCCGCCCGCCCTCGGTTTCCAGCGCGTCGATCGCGGTGTTCCAGCGGAAGGTTACGCCCTTTTCGATCGCCAGATCGCGCAGCCGGTTGGTGAATTTGAAGCAGTCGCCGGTTTCATCGCCCGGCAGCCGCAGCGCCCCGGCGATCTGGCCCTTGAAGGCCTTCAGGCCGGGTTCCAGCGCGACGCAGCCATCGGCGTCATAAACCTCGAACGGCACACCATCGGCCTTGAGCACGGCGATATCCTTCGCCGCTGCCTCGACCTGATAGGCGTGGCGGAAGATCTGCAACGTGCCCTGCTGCCGGTCGTCATAGGTGATGCCCGTCTCGGCGCGCATGTCGCGCAGGCAGTCGCGCGAATATTCGGCGATGCGGACCATGCGGCTCTTGTTGACCGCATAGGCCTCGGCGGTGCAGTTCATCAGCATCCGCGCCATCCAGCCGAGCTTCTTCATGTCGGGCGTCAGGTTGATGACCAGTGGCGCATGTTTCTGGAACATCCATTTCAGCGCCTTCAGCGGAATGCCGGGCGCGGCCCATGGGGCGGAATAGCCGGGGCTGACCTGCCCCGCATTGGCGAAGGACGTTTCCAGCGCCGGACCCGGTTCGCGGTCGATGACCGTGACCTCATGCCCTGCCTTTGCAAGATACCATGCCGAGGTGACGCCAACGACACCCGACCCGAGAATGACGACTTTCATGGCTGCCTCGTGCCGAAGAATTGCGAGATGCCCCACTATAATCGGCGGCGATGAAAGAACTTGGCAAAGATGCCGCACATATCCACGATTGATCGACGATTGCATCGGTGCGGGATTATCGGGCGACAGATTATTCGACAGAGGCAAAAAATGGTCGAATTTTGGTGCGCGTCGCAAAGACTCAGCCGCGATCCGGGTTGCCGCAGAGTCACAGGATGCGCGCAAACGCCGGCTGCGCAAAGGACCGGCGCCCGGCCACGCGCCGTGCGCACGGAAATGCCGCGAAATGCGACAGCCGTTGACAGTTGCCGCCCGCTGCCGCAGCACAGGCGGACCGCCTTGCGCAGGAGACAGATCGTGACCCCATCCGCCGAACCGGGAACGCTGGAAATCTATCGGCGCACGCTTTTGCTGCTGGCGCGGGAAAAGGCACTGGCGGTGGGGCTGGCGCTGGCGGGGGTCGGCGTCGCGGTGGTGCAACTGGCGGAGCCGGTGCTGTTCGGGCGCATGGTGGACCGGCTGGCCGAGGGCGCGGGCGCCTTTGGCCTGATCGGGCTGTGGGCGCTGTTCGGGCTGGCGGGCATCCTGTCGAGCGCGGTTCTGGCGATCGCCGCCGACCGGCTGGCGCATCGCACCCGCATGGCGGCGCTGAGCCGGGCCTTTTCGCAGGCGATCACCCTGCCGATCAGCTATCACGCGCGGTCGGGCACCGGGGCGGTGGTGCGGGCGATCCTGTCGGGGACGGATGCGCTGTTCGCGATCTGGCTCGGCGCGCTGCGCCAGCAGATGACGGCGCTGTTCGGGGTGGCGCTGATGATCCCCACGGCCTTCTCGATGGATGCGCGGATGGCGGTGGTGCTGCTGGTGCTGGGGCTCGTCTATCTGTCCGCCAATGTCCTTGTCGTGCACAAGACCGACAGCGGGCAGAGGGTGGTGGAGCGGGTGTCCGGCGCACTCTACAGCCGGGTGGGCGACGTGCTGGGCAATGTCACCGTGGTGCAGAGCTATGGCCGCTTCGCGATGGAGATGAACGAGCTGCGCAATCTCACCTCCTCCCTGCTCGCGGCGCAATATCCGGTGCTGACGTGGTGGGGGCTGCTGACGGTGCTGACGCGGGCGGCGGCGACGCTGACGATGGTGGTGATCTTTGCCGTGGGCGCGATCTTCGCCGCGCGGGGAGAGATCAGCGTGGGTCAGATCGTGTCCTTCGGCGCCTTTGCCGGGCTGCTGGTCGGGCAATTGGATCAGCTGGCGTCCTTCGTCACCAATGTCTTTCGGCAGACCCCGGTGCTGCGCAGCTATTTCGGCCTGCTCGACGCCACCGCCGAGGTCGCCGACGGCCCCGATGCGCACCCCTTCGACGCGCCGCCCAGGGGGCATATCGTTTTCGATCACGTCAGCTACCACTTCCCCGACAGCGATCAGGGCGTGTTCGACATCGACTTCGAGGTGATGCCGGGCCAGACCGTGGCGCTGGTCGGCGCGACCGGGGCGGGCAAGACCACCTGTCTTGCGCTGTTGCAGCGCCTGCGCGATCCGGACAGCGGGGCGATTTCCATCGACGGGCGGCCCCTGCCCTCGATCACGCTGGCAGCGTTGCGCGACAATATCGCCACGGTGTTTCAGGAGGCGGGGCTGTTCAACCGCTCGATCGCCGAGAATATCCGCGTCGGCCGCCCCGAGGCCACGATGGAAGAGATCGTCGAGGCCGCGAAACTGGCCGAGGCGGATGACTTCATCCGCCACAAGCCGGGCGGCTATGAGTTCGTCATCGGCGAACGCGGCGCATCGCTGTCGGGCGGGGAACGCCAGCGGCTGGCGCTGGCGCGCGCGATCCTGAAGAACGCGCCGATCCTGGTGCTGGACGAGGCGACATCGGCGCTCGATTCAGTGACCGAGGCCCGGATCAAGCGCGCCATCGACCGGCTGCGGACGGACCGCACCACCCTGATCATCGCGCACCGGCTGTCGACCGTGGCGGATGCGGACCTGATCCTTGTCTTCGATCAGGGCCGGATCGTGGAGCGGGGCGATTTCGACAGTCTGGTGCGGCGGGGCGGGCTGTTCGCGCGAATGGTGACCGAAGGCGCGATCACGACGCCGAAAGAGTGATTGGCGGGCGGGGTCAGGGGGCCAGCCCCCTCGGCGCAAGCGCCTCACCCCCGGGATATTTTCGGAAAGATGAAAGCAGGAAAGATCTGGCGGGCTGCAAACGGCCGGGGGCAGAGCCCGCGGCCTAGTCCGCCCAGAAGGCGATGCCGCGCGCCTGCAGCGTTGCGCGTGCCTGACGGGCGGTGGTTATCCATGCCGTCAGCTTCGGGAAGTTCCGCAGGCGCAGAGCGTCGAGGTTTTCGTCGAAGAATTCCTGCGCCTCGGGTTTCAGGGGGGGACGGCTTTCGAGATCGTCATAGGGGTGCCAGTTGGCGTTCAGCCGGGCGGCGCTGACCCGGGCGAGCAGATCGACGTAGAAATCCGGATCGCGCGGCTCCTGTGTCATATCGCGTTGGGCGACCATCGCGGGCCAGCCCTTGCGTTTCAGGTGCAGGATCTCGCGTTCCGGGGACAGGATCAGATAGTCGATGTCCTGCCCGAAGAAGCGGCGGAAATGCGTGGACAGCATGATCCGCGTGTTGCGCGTGGTCTTGAACGGATCCGTCAGGATGAAATATGCGGCCAGACAGGCATCGGCGAAGACGATATCGGAATCCTCGCCGATCACCGAGCGGTTCACCGCCGCCGCCAGCGCCAGCGCCCCGGTCAGCGCGCAGTCGCGGCCGAAGGCGACCAGCGCGGATTCGACCTCCGCACCCTCCGCGGTTTCGGCCAGCGCAAGGATCTCCTCGCTCCGGCCATCCAGAAAGGGGACGATCTTGTAGGAGACATGGCCCTCGAAGATGTCGAATTCCGTCGGGCGTCCCCGAAAGCGTCTGGTCGCGGCGGTCATGATGCGTCCGTTAGTTTCCCGGCCGCCATCCTGCCACGGGGCGGGACGGCGGCCAAGGGGTCAGCGGACGAGCGAGTCGGCACTGATTTCCGCGATCGAGCGCGCGCCGGTCAGCGCCATCGCCACCCGCATCTCCTTCGCCACGAGGTCGAGCATATGGCCGACCGCCGACTCGCCCCCGGTGGCGAGGGCGTAGACGAAGGCGCGCCCCATCATCGCCACATCGGCCCCGAGCGCGATCATCCGCACCACGTCGAGGCCCGAGCGCACGCCGCTGTCGGCAAGGATCGTCAGGTCGCCCTTGACCGCATCGGCGATCGCCGGCAGCGCCCGGGTCGAGGACAGCACCCCGTCGAGCTGCCGCCCGCCGTGGTTCGACACGATAATCCCGTCCGCCCCGAAACGCACCGCGTCGCGCGCATCTTCCACGTCCAGAATGCCCTTGATCAGCATCGGTCCCTTCCAGAACTCGCGGATCCATTCCAGATCGGACCAGCTGATCGACGGGTCGAAATTCGCCCCGAGCCAGCCGATGTAATCCTCGAGCTTCGTCGGCTGGCCGCGATAGGCGGAGATGTTGCCCAGATCGTGCGGCTTGCCGTGGATGCCCACGTCCCAGGCCCATTGCGGATGCGTCACCGCCTGCCAGTATTGCCAGTATTTGGCATTCGCCCCCGACATGTGGGAATGCAGGTCGCGGTAGCGCGCGCCGGGCACCGGCATGTCCACCGTGAAGACCAGCGTGGTGATCCCCGCCGCCTGCGCGCATTCGAGCGCGTTCTTCATGAAGCCGCGGTCCTTCAGCACGTAAAGCTGGAACCAGATCGGCGCGGGGGACTGGGACTGCACCTCCTCGATCGGGCAGACCGAGACGGTGGAGAGGGTGAAGGGCACCCCGCGCGACGCCGCGGCCTTCGCCGCCTGCACCTCGCCGCGGCGGGCATACATGCCGGTCAGCCCCACCGGCGACAGTGCCACCGGCATGGCGAATTTCTGGCCCAGCACCTCGGTTTCAAGGCTCAGCTCCGCCACGTTCTTCAGGATCCGCTGGCGCAGGGCGATTTCCGACAGATCCGAGACATTGCGCCCGAGCGTGTATTCCGCATAGGCGCCGCCGTCGATGTAATGGAACAGGAAGGGCGGCAGCCTGCGGCGCGCCGCCTCGCGGTAATCGGAAATGGACGAGATGATCATGGATACGGTCTCAACTCCTGGAGGTGATATGCGCCGCGCGGGCGGCACGGGCACGGTCTTTGCGCGCCAGATCGTCGTCAATCTGCCGGATCGAATTCTCGATGAAGGTCAGATGCGTGTCCGAGGCGCCGCGCGCCGCCTCGGCATCGCCGGCGACGATCGCGTCGTATAGCGCGCGATGCTGCTGCGCGAGACCCTCGGCCATGCGCGGCAGCAGGTAGAGCTTTTCGAGGCTCTGCGAGATCGAGCTTTGCAACAGGCCGAGCAGGCTCGACATGACATGGCGCAGGATGGCGTTGTTCGAGGCTTCGGCGATGGCGAGGTGGAAGGCCGCGTCGCGGCGCGCCTGTTCCCGGGCGTCGCCGTTGCCGTAGGTGGCCTCCATCTCTTCCAGCCGCTCGCGGATCCGCCGCCGGGCGGTATCGTCCGCCCGCAGCGCCGCGTAATAGGCCGCCGTGCCTTCGAGCGCGGTGCGCACCTCCATCACGTCATGGCCGTATCCGACATGTTCGGCGACCAGCGCGGAGAGGGGCGTGCCAATGGCTTCCTCGGCCCAGGTCTGCGGCAGGGGCTGCGCGACGAAAATGCCGGTCTTGCGCACCTCGATGATCTGGCGCGCGACAAGCTGCCGGATCGCCTCGCGCAGCGAGGCGCGCGAGGCGTTCATCGTCTGCGCGAGGGTCCGTTCGGACGGAAGCCGGTCGCCCGGCTTCAGCCCCTTGTTCGGGATGAGCGCCTCGATCTCCTTTTCGAGGCGCTCGGCCACACGCAGTCTCGGCTGTGGCTCCGCCGTGGTCATGGGATCATCCAGGGGAACACATAGGCCTGCAACGTGGTGACGATGCCGATGATCGTACACATCGCCAGCGAGTGCTTGACCGTGAAGCGGAACAGGTCGGATTCCCGTCCGATGATCCCCACCGCCGCACAGGCGATGGCGATCGACTGCGGCGAGATCATCTTGCCCGTCACGCCGCCGGTGGTGTTCACCGCGACAAGCAGCACGTCGGGCACGCCGATCTGGTGCGCGGTCGTCGCCTGCAAGGCCCCGAACAGCGCGTTCGACGAAGTATCCGAGCCGGTCACGAACACCCCGAGCCAGCCGAGGAACGGCGAGAAGAAGGTGAAGGCGTGCCCGGTATGCGCCAGCGCCAGCGCCAGCGTTGCCGAAAGGCCCGAATAGTTGGCGAGGAAGGCGAAGGCCAGAACCATGCCGATCGAGTAGATCGGGATCATCAGGGTCTTGAGCGTGTCGCCGAACACCTCGACCGCCTTGGAGGGCTTCACCTTCAGCACCACGATCGAGATCAGCGCCGCGATCAGGATCGCCGTGCCCACCGCCGACAGCCAGTCGAACTTGTAGACGGCGGCGAAGGGTGTGGGCTCGGCCACGATCGGCTGGGTCTTCAGCACGATGTTGTCAAGGAGCGGCACATGGATCGAGGCAACCCAGTTCGACATCGCGCCATTCGGGGCGAACAGCCGCTTGAAGGGCGCGAGGCTCCAGATCGTGACCATCACGGTCAGGATGATGAAGGGCGACCAGGCCTTGAAGATCTGGCCCGAGGTGAAGGTCTTCGAGGTGTCGACGGGCGCGATCTCGGCGCCGCTCGCGTCACGTTCGACGTCGAAGCGGAAGATGCGCTTCGGCTTCCACACGCGCAGGAACAGCGGCAGGGCGATCAGCGCGGCGATGGCGGCGGTGATGTCGGGCAGCTCCGGGCCGATGAAGTTGGCGGTGAGGAACTGGACGGTGGCGAAGGTGATGCCGCAGACAAGGATCGCGGGCCAGGTTTCCTTCACGCCGCGCCAGCCGTCCATGATCATGATCAGCCAGAACGGCACGATGATCGACAGAAGCGGCAGCTGACGCCCGGCCATCTGGCCGATGTGGAACGGGTCGATGTTGCTGACCTGACCGGCGACGATGATCGGGATCCCCATCGCGCCAAAGGCGACCGGCGCGGTGTTGGCGATCAGGCACAACCCCGCGGCGTAAAGCGGCTTGAAGCCCAGCCCCACCAGCAGCGCCGCGGTGATCGCCACCGGCGCGCCGAAACCCGCCGCGCCTTCAAGGAAGGCACCGAAGGCGAAACCGACGAGCAGCATCTGCAGGCGCTGGTCCTCGGTCACGCTGAGGATCGAGCTGCGGATGATGTCGAACTGCCCCGTCGCCACGGTGAGCTTGTAGAGGAAGACCGAGCTGACGATGATCCACGCGATCGGCCACAGGCCATAGAAGAACCCGTAGACGCCGGAGGCCAGCGCCGCGGACACCGGCATGCGATAGACGAGGATCGCGATCAGCAGCGTCAGAAGGACGGTGATCGTTCCCGCCATGTATCCCTTCAGCCGAAGGAACGTGAGGGCGACGAAAAAGAAAATGATCGGAATCGCGGCGACCAGCGCCGAAATCCAGATATTGCCCAAAGGAACATAATCCTGAGCCCAGGTCATGTGAGACTGTCCTCCTCCCAGAGTATGGTCGGACCATAATGGCCCAATATCGGGGTATGATTGCGAAGCGCCCCGCCAAGTCAAACATTTATTTGCGGAATTTCAGTAGCTTGGTCTGACCACGACGGAATGGGGGACCGTGCGCTCCGTCCAAAGCCCTGATTTTACAGGGCCGCCGCTCAAGATTCCGTGAGTTATGACTTTACGTCATCTTGTCGGGCGACGTAATTTTCTTGCGCTCAGGTTTCGCCGGATCGGACTGCGGCGGATGGTCGCGCCCCCTTGCGCCGCCCGGATCGCCCGAATCAGCGCCGCCGGAACGCGAAACGGCGCCCGGATTGACCCGGGCGCCGCTGATCGCGAGTGGTAGTGGTCTGTGTTACTTCTGCTGTGCCAGCCAGTGGTCGATCCCGGCCTGCGCGACGGCCTGATCCTGCGCGGGCGTGCCCGAGGACACGCCGATGCCGCCAACGACCGCACCGTCGAAGGCGATGGGCAGGCCGCCGCCCACGACCATCAGCCGCCCGCCGATGGCCGAGAAGATGCCGTAGGCGGGCGCGCCCGGCTGGCTCGATGCGCCGTATTCATGCGTGGCCTTCTTCGCCCCGGCGGCGGTGAACGCCTTGTCGAGCGCGATGGTCGTCGAGGTGACCTTGCCGCCCTCCATCCGCTCAAAGGCGATGAGCTGGGCGCTTTCGTCGACCACGGCGATGCACATCGGCACGCCGATCTCGCGCGCATGGGCCTCGGCCCCGGCGATCAGGACGCGGGCGTCTTCAAGGTCGAGTCGGGTGATGGTCTTCATGATTTCCTCCTCACTGGGCCTTCGCCACGCGCCGCCAGGCGTGCAGCAGGGGTTCGGTATAGCCCGAGGGCTGGGTCGTGCCTTCGATGATGAGCGCACGCGCCGCCTTGAAGGCCGGGCCGTCATAGCCCGGCGCCATCGGGACATAGGCCGCATCCTTGGCGTTTTGCCGGTCCACCGCAATGGCCATCCGGCGCAGGCTCTCGTCGATCTGTTCCTCGGTGATCAGCCCGTGCAGCAGCCAGTTCGCCAGGAACTGGGCCGAGATCCGCAGCGTCGCCCGGTCCTCCATCAGCGCCACATCGTCGATGTCCGGCACCTTGGAGCAGCCGATGCCCTGATCGACCCACCGCACCACATAGCCAAGGATTGACTGGCAGTTCAGGTCGATTTCCCGCGCGATGCGTTCGGCCGACAGATTGCGCGGCCCCATCAGCGGCGGGGTCATCAGCGCGTCGAGGCTGGCGCGTTCGCGTTTCGCCAGTTCGTCCTGCCGGGCGGGCACGTCGACCTGATGATAGTGGACGGCGTGCAGCGTCGCGGCGGTCGGGCTCGGCACCCAAGCGGTGGTGGCGCCGGCCAGCGGATGGCCCTGCTTGGTCGCCAGCATCTCGGCCATGGCGTCGGGCTTCGCCCACATGCCCTTGCCGATCTGGCCCTTGCCGCGCAGCCCCGTCGCCAGACCCGCATCGACATTCCCGGCCTCATAGGCGGGCAGCCAGGCGGCATCCTTCATCTCCGACTTCGGCAGCACGGGGCCTGCCTGCATGACGGTGTGGATCTCGTCCCCGGTGCGGTCGAGGAAGCCGGTGTTGATGAACACGATCCGCCCTTTCAGCGCGCGGATACATTCGCGCAGGTTGGCCGAGGTGCGGCGCTCCTCGTCCATCAGGCCCAGCTTCACCGTGCCGCGTGCGAGGCCGAGGATATCCTCGACCCGCGCATAGGTGCGGTCGGCGAAGGCCGCCTCTTTCGGGCCATGCATCTTCGGCTTGACGATATAGACCGAACCGGCGCGGGAATTGCGCGGACCTTCGGTCTTTTGCAGGTCGTGCAGCGCGGCGGCGACGGTGACGATGGCATCCATCATCCCCTCGGGCGTTTCCTGCCCGTCGAGCAGCACGGCATCCGTCGTCATCAGATGGCCGACATTGCGGCTCAGCAGCACCGCGCGCCCCGGCAGGGTCAGCGTGCCGCCATTCGGCGCGGTGAAGCTGCGGTCCGGGCCCAGCCGCCGGGTCAGGGACTTGCCGCCCTTCTCGAAGGTCTCGACCAGATCGCCCTTCATCAGGCCCAGCCAGTTGGTGTAGGCCGCCACTTTGTCCTCGGCGTCCACGGCGGCGATCGAATCCTCGCAGTCCTGAATGGCGGTCAGCGCCGCTTCCAGCACCACATCGCGCAGGCCCGAGGCCGAAGCCTTGCCGACCGGATGCGCGGGATCGAAGACCAGTTCGATATGCAGCCCGTTCTGGCGCAGCAGGATCGACCGCTGGTCACCCTCGCCCGAGAAGCCGACGAACCAGTCGGGATCCGTCAGCCCGGTTTCCGCGTCGCCCAAGGTGGCGACCACCTTGCCACCCTCGACCCGGTAATCCGTCACATCCTTGTGCGAGCCTTCGGCCAGCGGCACCGACTGGTCAAGGAAATCCGCTGCCCAGGCCACCGCCTGCGCCCCCCGCGCCGCGTCATAGCCCGGCCCCTCGGCCTGTCCCGGCAGAGCATCGGTGCCGTAAAGCGCGTCATACAGCGATCCCCACCGCGCATTCGTCGCGTTCAGCGCGAAGCGCGCGTTCATCACCGGCACGACAAGCTGCGGCCCGGCGACGGCGGAAATCTCCGGGTCGCTCGGCCCGGTCTCGACCTTGAAATCCGGCCCTTCGGGCAGCAGATAGCCGATCTCGCGCAGGAAGGACTGCCATTCGGCATTGTCCCAGTCCTTGCCGCGATGCGCCGTCAGCCAGTCGTCGATCCGCTTTTGCAGATCGTCCCGTTCCGCCAGCAGCGCGCGGTTCTCCGGCGCGAGGTCGCGCAGGAGGCCCGCATAGCCCGTCCAGAAGGCCTCCGCCGTCACCGGCAGACCGGGCAGCAGTTTTTGTTCCACGAAATCCGCAAGGACCGGCGCCACCGCCAGCCCCGCACGCGAGACACGATCCGTCATCTCTTTTCTCCTCATTTGCGGAACAGTTAGGCGCAGGGGCGGGCGCAGTTCCAGTTTGGCGTTTGACTTTTCCACGATACGGAATACCAATCGCGGAATGGAAAAGACCGGAACCGTTCAGGCCGTCGACAGGGCCCTTCAATTGCTGGAAACGCTCGCCATCCATCCCGACGGCGTGCGTTTGTCAGATATCGCGCGCGAGGTCGGGCTGGCGCCCTCGACCACGCACCGGCTGCTGACGACGCTGGAACAGCGGGGCTTCGCGCAGTTCGACCCGGCGAAGACGCATTGGCACATCGGGCGCAAGGCCTTTGTCGTCGGCGTCGCCTATACCCGCTGGCAAAGCTTCATCGCCGCCGCCACGCCCTACCTGCGCCGCCTGCGCGACATGAGCCGCGAGACCGCCAACCTCGGCGTGCTCGAAGACGGCGAAGTCATTACCGTGGCCCAGGTCGAAAGCCGCGAGATCATCCGCGCGATCGCTCCCCCCGGCGGCCGCGCCCCGGTGATGAATTCCGGCATGGGCAAGGCGATCGTCGCCACCTGGCCCGATGCGGCGATCGAGGAATTGCTGGCCCGCCATCCCCTGCGCCCGATGACCCGCCACAGCCTGCATTCGCCCGAGGCCGTCTGGCAGGAAATCGCCCTGATCCGCGCCCGCGGCTATGCTTTCGACAACGAGGAATTCACCATCGGCATGCGCTGCGTCGCCGCCGTGGTCTGGTCGCCGGCGGGGGATCCGGTGGGGGCGCTGTCGGTCTCGGCCCTCGCCGCCCGGCTGGGCGAGGCGGATATGGCCGCACTCGGCGAAAAGGTGCGCGATCAGGCGCGGGCGCTGACCGGCGTGCTTGGCGGCACCGTCTCGGCGGGAAACGCATAGGCCGGACCTCAGGAATTCCGAAACAAACCCCTTTTCGTGTTTCCATAAATATCCCGGGGGTGAGGCGCTTGCGCCGAGGGGGCTGGCCCCCTTGCGACCTGTCCGTCTGCGCGACCGGATGCGGCCGGAAACGCACCCGGACTCCGAACCGCTGATATCGCGGATAGCGAGCAGGGGGCCAGCCCCCTCGCCCGTTCCGGGCTCACCCCCGGGATATTTATGGAAACACGAAAGAGGAGGCGCGGCGCCTTTTCAGCCGGGCACTCCGACCCCTCCCCGTTGCAGCCGGCGCAGGGACAGGTCGAGCTTTTCCTGCGCCATGCGGACTTCGCGCGCCGCCTGCCGCAGATAGGTCAGGTGGTCATGCGCCGCCGCCTGCGCCCGTTTTGCATCGCCGTCGAGGATCGCCTGCGCGATGGCGACGTGCTGATCACGCAGGGTCTCGCGGATCGTCGGGATGGAAAACAGCCGCCCGCGGTTCTGGATCACATCCTGGCGTAGCGAATCCGACAGCGCCCGCATGATCTGCAGCAGGACGAGGTTGTGGCTGGCCTCGTAGATGAGCTGATGCAGTTCGGTATCTGCATCGGCCTCTTCCTGCGGGTCGGCGGCGGCATGGGCGCGCGCGATCCGGTCGAGGCATTCGCGCAGCCGGTCGCGGTCGATGTCGTTCGCGCGCACCGCAGCATAGGCCGCCGCCGAACATTCGACGATGTCGCGGAATTCGAGGTAGTCGTCCGCCACCTCGCCATGTGCGGCCAGCAGCGCGATCAGCGGATCGGTGATGCTGGTGCCGAGCGGCGCCACCTCCAGCCCCCGGCCCGCGCCTTGCCGCAAGAGCCCCTTGTCGACGAGAATCCTCAGCCCGTCGCGCAGCGTCGGGCGCGAAACCGCGAATTGCTCGGCCAGATCGCGTTCGGACCGCAGGGGCTCGCCGGGAACGAGCGACCCTTCGAGGATCAGCGCCTCGATATGGCGCGCCACGACCTGCGCGGCGGGTTCGGATTTCAGGGGTATCGCCATCACATGCCCTCTTTGCGCCAGCCGACGCCACGTCGCCGATAATGGTATATTGACTTTTCCCCGGAATCGAGTGGTAAAATAATTTTACCAGCCGGCAGGAGGATTCCGGCTGTCGCGGGCCGCGCGGAGGAGGAGCGGGCCGTCCTTCCACGCACGCGGGGGCCCCGCCCGCCAGCCAGGAGCATCGCATGTCCACCATCGCCATGCCCGCCCCGGATCAGGCCATCCTGAACCGCAAGGAAGAGGTCGTCGCCGCCCTGCGCGCCGCATTGCCGGCGGAACTCGTGATTTCCGACCCGGCCGAGACCCACGCCTACGAATGCGACGCGCTGACGGCCTATCGCTGCCCGCCGCTGGCGGTCGTCCTGCCGCGCACCACGGCCGAGGTGGCGGCGGCGATGACGGTCTGCCATGCCCACGGCATTCCGGTGGTGCCGCGCGGCGCGGGCACCTCGCTTGCCGGGGGGGCGCTGCCGACGGCGGACAGCGTCATCATCTCGACCCTGCGGCTGCGGGGCTATCTGGAGATCGACACCGACAACCGCTTCATCCGGGTGCAGACCGGGGTGACGAACCTGTCGGTCAGCGGCGAGCTGGACCCGCACGGGTTCTTCTACGCGCCGGACCCCTCGTCGCAGCTTGCCTGCACCATCGCGGGCAATATCGCGATGAATTCGGGGGGCGCGCATTGCCTGAAATACGGCGTCACCACCAACAACCTGATGGGCGCGACGGTGGTGCTGACCACGGGCGAGGTGATCGAGCTGGGCGGCACCGAGATGGGGCCCGAGGGGCTGGACCTGCTGGGCCTGATCTGCGGGTCCGAAGGCCAGCTTGGCATCGTGACCGAGGCGGTCCTGCGCATCCTGCCCAAACCCGAGGGCGCCCGCCCCGTCCTGATCGGCTATGACAGCGCCGAGGTCGCGGGCGAATGCGTGGCCAAGATCATCCGCTCCGGCGTCATCCCGGTCGCGATCGAATACATGGATGACGTGGTCGTGCGCGCGGTCGAGGATTTCGTCCATGCCGGCTATCCCACCTGCACGGCGGTGCTGATCGTCGAGGTCGAGGGATCGCCCGACGAGATCGACCACCAGATCGCCCTGATCCGCGAGATCGCCGACACCTTGAACCCTGTCGAATTCCGCGAGGCCCGCAACGGCGACGAGGCGATGGCGATCTGGAAGGGCCGCAAGTCGGCCTTCGGCGCGATGGGGCGGATCAACGATTACATGTGCCTCGACGGCACGGTGCCGGTTTCGCAACTGCCCTACACGCTGCGCCGGATCGGCGAATTGTCGAAGGAACACGGGCTGGAGGTCGGCAACGTTTTTCACGCGGGCGACGGCAACATGCATCCGCTGATCCTGTTCAACGCCAACACCCCCGGCGATCTGGAACGGGCCGAGGCCTTCGGCGCCGACATCCTGCGGCTGTGCGTCGAGGTCGGCGGCTGCCTGACCGGCGAGCATGGCGTGGGCGTGGAAAAGCGCGACCTGATGACCGTGCAATACACGGATGACGACCTGTCGATCCAGATGGCGGTGAAGGATGTCTTCGATCCCGACTGGCTGCTGAACCCCGCCAAGGTCTTCCCGCTGCAATCGAGCGCGGCACATCGCAGCGCGGAGGCCCGTTGAATGACAGTGCAAGACGAGATGCTCGCCCCCGCGAGCGAACAGGAGCTTTCCGAGGTTATCGCGGAAGCCCATGCCCGGCGCACGCCGATCGGCATTTTCGGCGGCGGCACGCGGATCGAGGGGCGATCCCCCGAATGGCTGACCCTGTCCACCGCCCGCCTGTCCGGCGTCGTCACCTATGAACCGGGCGAGATGACCCTGATCGTCCGCCCCGGCACGTCGGTGTCCGAGATCGAGGAGATGCTCGCCCGCGAAAACCAGTCCCTTGCCTTTGAACCCGCCGACCTGCGCGGCGTGCTTGGCGGCAACGGCACACCGACGATCGGCGGCGTGGTGGCGGCGAACGATTCCGGTCCGCGCCGGCTGCGGGTCGGCGCCTGCCGCGACCATCTTCTGGGCGTGCGTTTCGTCGACGGTCAGGGGCGGATCCTGAAGAACGGCGGCCGGGTGATGAAGAATGTCACCGGGCTCGATCTGGGCAAGGTGATGTGCGGCTCGTTCGGCACGCTCGGAGTGCTAACAGAGGTGGTGATGAAGACCCTGCCCGCCGCCCGCGCGACGGAAACGCTGGCGCTGCCGGGGCTGAGCGTCGCGCAGGCGGTCGAGGTGTTTTCCGTGGCGCTTGCCACGCCCTATGACATCGCCGGGGCCGCATGGCGCGACGGCACCGCCTATCTGCGGATCGAGGGGCTGGACCGGCAGGTTCCCTATCGCAGCGAAAAGCTGCGCGCGATGTTCCGCAACCGCGAGATCGACCAGATCGACGCCGAGGGAACCCGCGCGCTGTGGCGGTCGCTGCGCGAGCTTGACCATTTCGCCGGGACGGCGGCGCCCTTGTGGCGGCTGATGGTGCGTCCGACCGATGCGGGGGCGATCACCGGGCGGCTCGCGGCGCTTGGCGGGGCCTTCTCGCTCGACTGGGGGGGCGGGCTGATCTGGTATTGCGGACCGGGCAGCGGGACGCAGCTGCGCGCGGCGCTGCCTTCGGGCCATGCGACGCTGATCCGGCGCGGCGGGGCCGAAGGACCTGCCTTCACGCCCCCGCCACCCGTCGTCGCCCGCCTTTCCGACCAGTTGCGCCGCACGTTCGATCCGGCGCGGATCCTCAATCCCGGCCTGATGGACGCCTGACATGCAAACCACCTTTACGCCGGAACAACTGGCCGACAGCGCGACCCGCCGCTCGAACGAGATCCTGCGCAGTTGCGTCCATTGCGGCTTCTGCACCGCCACCTGCCCGACCTATCAGGTGCTGGGCGACGAACTCGACAGTCCGCGCGGGCGGATCTACCTGATCAAGGACATGCTGGAAAACGACAAGGTGCCGGATGAGGCGACCGTCCGGCATATCGACCGCTGCCTCGGCTGCCTCAGCTGCATGTCCACCTGCCCTTCGGGCGTGGATTACATGCATCTGGTGGACCACGCCCGCAGTTATATCGAGCAGAAATACGAACGCCCCCTGCGCGACCGCCTGCTGCGCGGCCTGCTGGCGTGGATCCTGCCCTATCCGGGGCGGTTCCGGCTGGCGCTGAAGGGGGCTCGGCTTGCCCGGCCGTTCCGGCGGCTGCTGCCCGACGAACGGCTGCGTGCGATGATCGACATGGCGCCGGCGGCGACCCCGGCGCCCAGCCCGAATGACGCGCCTCAGGTCTTTGCGGCGCAGGGCGCGCGCAGGAAGCGCGTGGCGCTGCTGATCGGCTGCGCGCAGCGGGCGCTGAACACTGACATCAACGATGCGACCATCCGCCTGCTGCGGCGTCTGGGATGCGAGGTGGTGGTGCCCAAGGGGCTTGGCTGCTGCGGAGCGCTGCCGCAGCACATGGGCAAGGAGGAACAGGCCCACGGCCTTGCCGCCGACAATATCCGGGCCCTGATGGCCGAGGTGAAGGGTCAGGGGCTGGATGCCGTGATCATCAACACCTCGGGCTGCGGCACGACGGTCAAGGATTACGGGCAGATGTTCCGCGACGGTCCGCTGGCGCAGGACGCGGCAAAGGTCGCGGCTCTGGCAAAGGACGTGACGGAATTCGTCGCCACGCTCGGGCTTGGCCCGGCATCCAATGCCGTGCCGCTGCGTGTCGCCTATCATTCCGCCTGCTCGCTGCAACACGGCCAGCAGATCAAGGCGACGCCGAAGGAACTGCTGTCCGCCGCCGGCTTCACCGTGGTCGAGCCGCGCAACGGCCATCTGTGCTGCGGCTCCGCCGGGACCTACAACCTGTTGCAGCCAAAGATCTCGGCCGAGCTGAAAGCCCGCAAGGTCGAAACGCTGGAGGAGCTGAAACCCGATGTCATCAGCGCCGGCAACATCGGCTGCATGATGCAGATCGGCTCGGCCACCGGGGTTCCGGTGATCCATACGGTCGAGCTGCTGGACTGGGCGACCGGCGGGCCCAAACCGCGCGCTCTGGCTGGCCGTGCCGCTGCCTGACACCGGATTCGGAGCGCCTTTTATACGGCGCTCCGGACCCTTTCCGCCCGTGCATGGATGCACAATCCTCCGCGCATACATGTTATTTGACAGAAACAGTCGACTTAAGTAACGAGCAGGTAACGCAAGCGTATCGCCAGCTGTCCTCCCCCTTTCAGCGGATATGCCATGAACACGCGCGCCCTGCTTTGCTTCACTTTGCTTTCGACCACCTGCCTGCCCCTGACGGCGCTGGCGCAAGAGGTCACCTCCCGCACCGATCCGGTCGCGCTCGGCACGATCCAGATCACCGCCACTGGAACGAAGGAAGACGATCCCGCCGGCACCAGCCCCTCGGCCACCGTCACCGCGGCCGAGATCCAGAAGAAGCAGGCCGCCACCGTGGCCCGGGCGATCTCGCAGGTGCCGGGCGTGTCGGTCGCGCGGGCGGATGACCTGCTCAGCTCCAACTTCACCATCCGCAACTTCGGCGGCAATTCGGCCCTGACCTCCGATCCGCGGGTGAAATTCGTTCTGGATGGCGTCGATTCCTCGGGCGGCAGCTTTTATCGCAACACATCGGGGCAGATCGTCGATCCGGCGCTGCTGAAATCCGTCTCGGTGTTCAAGGGGCCGCTCGCCTCGCTCGAATACGGCTCGGGGCTGGTCGGCGGCACGGTCGCGGCGGAAACGATCAATGCCTCGGATCTGACGGGCGACCAGCCGGGCGTCAAGGTGCGCCAGCTTCTGGGCGCAAGCTCGAACGGCGGCGGCTGGACGACCTCCACCACGCTGGCATGGCAGCCGAACGAGTCGTTCGACCTGCTGGCGAACTACACCCGCAGCTACCGCGACAACCAGAAGGACGGCAACGGCGACAAGATCGACCTTGGCGGCTACAACGTCCCGTCCTACCTGCTGAAGGCGCGCTACCGTTTCGGCGCGGCGATGGACCAGTCGCTGACCTTCTCCTACAACCGGTCGGAAAGCGCGCAGCGCAACGTGCCCTTCGCGCAATCCTCGATCATCTCGGCGCTTGGCACCATCAACCGCGACCGCAAGGGCCACACCGCCAGTCTGACCTATGCCTATGCGCCGGAAAACAACCCCTGGGTCGATTTCAGCCTGCAATATTCGCAGTCGCGCCAGCAGTTCGACATCGAACCCGTGAGCGGCTATTCCGGCTCCTTCGCCGGCGAGTATTCCGTCGACACCGACACGCTGACCGCCAAGAACACCGCGACCTTCGTGACCGGAACCGTCAGCCATACGCTGACCGCAGGGGCCGAGATTTCCCGCCAGCACCGCAAAGAGGTGATGACGCAGGTTTCCGGGGACGGAAAATATGTCCGGCAGGGTATCTTCGCCCTCGACCAGATGGATTTCGGCAATGAGCTGACCGCCTCGGCCGGGGCGCGGATCGAACGGCAAAGGCTCTATGCCCTGCGCAGCAATACCGAGGCCCCGCTTGCCGATATGGGCGCCACCGCCCGCAGTGCCGGTCTGGGCGTCGAAAAGGGTCTGGGCTACGGTGTAACGGGCTACGGCTCCTTCGCCTATGGCGAGGGGCTCAGCCCGATCGACTTCGCCGGTTCCCGCCCCGCCATCGACCCCATCTATTTCGGCGACAAGGTGTTCCAGAGCCGCACCTGGGAAACCGGCCTGAAATATCGGGGCGATGACGTCTTCACCGGCGGCGACGGCCTGAGCGGCTCGATCGGCCTGTTCCAGACCGCCATCTGGAACGACAACACGCAGGCGGTCGGCACGACGGCGGTCTATTACGCGCAGAGAAAGACCTCGGGGATCGAGGCGCAGGCGACCTATCAGCTCGACAACGGCGTCTACGCCCGCCTCGCGCTGACCAAGACCTTCAGCGACAACAAGCGCGCGCCCACCACGGACTGGGTGTTCTACGAATATGCGCTGATGGATCAGGGCTCCGTCACGGTGGGCCGCGACTGGAACGGGCTTGATCTGTCCTGGACATTGCGCGGCGGCGCCGGGCAGGATCTGGGCATCGTGCATCAGCCGGGTTTCGGCGTCAGCGATCTTGCCGTAAGCTACACCGTGCAGGAAGGCGCACTGGCGGGCGCGACGATCAACTTTGGCGTCGAAAACGTCTTCGACAAGCAATACCAGCTGCAATACACCACCACCGCAACCAGCGTGACCTACCCCGAAGCCGGGCGGAACTTCAAGCTGACGCTTGCCAAGACGTTCTGACCTCCCCCGCCGGGTTTCCGGACCCGGCCCCACACACGGAACCGACGATGACCCAGACCGCAACCCTGACCCGTGCCGAGGCCCTGCGCGCCGCCACCCATGACGCGCATGAACGGCTCGACCGCACGATCATGGCAGCCAAACCCTTCGACAGCGTGGAAAATTACGGTCGCTTCGCGGCGATGCAATATTCCCTGCACCACCATACCGCGCCGCTTTACGCGCGGGCGGACCTTGCGGACCATATCGCGGACCTGCCGGCGCTCAGCCGCTTTGCCGCCGTCACGCAGGATCTGGCCGATCTGGGCGGGGCCCTGCCCGATCCCGGCGCGCCGTTGGGCGATCTGCCCCTGCCCGAGGCGCTCGGCTGGCTTTATGTGATCGAGGGGTCCAATCTCGGTGCGGCCTTCCTGCTGAAGGCGGCGCAGAAGCTCGGCCTGTCCGAAGACCACGGCGCCCGCCATCTGGCCGGCGCGCCCGAGGGCCGCGCCGCGCATTGGCGCGCGTTCAAGGCCGGGCTCGACAGCGCGCCGCTTGCCCCCGAGGACGAGGCACGGGTGATCGCCGGTGCCGTCGCGGCCTTCGACCATGCCCGCGGCCTTGCACAACGGAGCTTCGCATGAGCCTCTCCCCCGCCGACATCCGCGCCGCGAGGGAGGCTGAACCGCAGGCCCGCCCGCGCGATCTGGCGGCGAAGCTTGGTATCGCGGAGGCCGGGCTTTGCGCGGCCTTCGCAGGCGCGGGGGTCATCCGGATCGAGGCGCATCCCGATCGCCTGATCCCCGCGCTCGCGGGTTTCGGTCCGGTCATGGCCCTGACCCGCAACGAAAGCTGCGTGATCGAAAAGGTCGGCACCTATGACAATTTCCGCCCCGGTCCCCATGCCGCGCTGGTGGTGAACGAAGGCATCGACCTGCGGCTGTTCCCCGGCCATTGGGTCCATGCCTTTGCCGTCGAGGGGGAGGGCGGGAAACGCTCGGTCCAGATCTTCGACGCGGCGGGGGATGCGATCCACAAGATCCACCTGCGCCCCGAAAGCAATGCCGCGCATTGGGACGGGTTCGTCGCCGGGCTGCGGCTGGCCGATCAGGGGCAGAGCCTGACCCTCACCCCGCGCAAGCCACCCGAACCCGCAAAGGCCAACCCCGACCGCGCCGATGAACTGCGCGCCGGCTGGGACGAGCTGACCGACACGCATCAGTTCCTGCGCCTGACCTCGCGGCTCAAGATGAACCGGCTGGGCGCCTACCGGATCGCGGGGCTGCCCTATGCGCGGCGGCTCGCCCCCGGATCGGTCGAAAGCCTGCTGCGGCAGGCGGCGGATGTCGCCGTGCCGATCATGGTTTTCGTCGGCAATCAGGGCTGCATCGAGATCCACACCGGCCCGATCGCGCGGGTGGTGGAAACCGGGCCGTGGATCAACGTCCTCGACCCCGGGTTCGATCTGCACCTGCGGATGGACCATATCGCCGAGATCTATGCGGTGGTGAAGAACACCCAACGCGGCCCGGCCCATTCGGTCGAATTCTTCGCCGCCGACGGCGCGCTGATCGCGCAGATCTTCGGCGTGCTGCGCGCCGGCGAGGACGCCGTTTCGCAATGGAACGCGCTGGTCGCCGCGCTGCCGGAGGGGGTCTGATGAACCGGCTGCTGCTGTCCGCCCTGCTCATGCTGATGCCGCTCGCCGCCCATGCGCAGGATCGCGTCCTGCCGCTTGGCGGCACGGTGACCGAGATCATCTATCAGCTTGGCGAACAGCAACGGCTCATCGGCCGCGACACGACCTCGACCTGGCCCGCCGAGGCCACGGCCTTGCCCGATGTGGGCTATGTCCGGGCGCTCTCGCCCGAAGGCGTGCTGTCGGTGTCCCCCGACCTGATCCTGATGGAGGAAGGCGCCGGCCCCGCCGAAACGATCGAGGCCCTGCGCGGCGCGGGCGTCCGGATGGTGACCGTCCCCGATGACTACACGCCCGAGGGCGTCGCGCAAAAGGTCCGGGTCGTGGCCGATGCGCTTGGCGTGCCGGACAAGGGCGCCGACCTCGCCGCGCGGATCGAGGCGGATATCGCCGCCGCCCGCGCCCGGGTCGCCGAAGATCACGGCCCGAAGCCGCGCGTGCTGTTCGTGCTGGCGAATTCCGGTGGAAGGCTGACCGGCGGCGGGGCGCAGACGGCCGCCTCCTCGATCATCGAGCTGGCGGGCGGAGAGAATGCCGTGACCGGCTTCACGGGCTACAAGACGCTGAGCGACGAGGCCATCGCCACCGCCGCCCCCGATGTCATCCTGATGATGGACCGCGGCGACGGCAGTGACGATACCGCTGGTCTGCTGGCGCATCCGGCGCTGGCCCATACGCCCGCCGGGGAAAAGGGTGCGGTCGTCCGGCTGCCGGGTCTGCTGCTGCTTGGCTTCGGGCCGCGCACCGGCGCGGCGATCGACATGCTCCACAGTGCGCTTGCGGCCCATCGGGCGCCATGACGGTGCTCGGGGCATCCGCGCCGATACGAAACCGCCGCGCGCCCGCGCGCCTGCCCGCGGGGCCGGTGGTCGCGGGTCTGGCGGTGCTGCTGGTGCTGGTGGCGGGGGCGAGCCTCAGCCTCGGTGCCTCGGGCATCCTGCCGTGGGAGATGTTCCTCCGTCCGCTGAACCCCGCGGAAACGGCGATCCTGTTCAGCATCCGGCTGCCAAGGCTGATCCTCGGCGCGCTGGTGGGGGCGGGACTCGCCGTGTCGGGCGTGCTGATGCAGGGGCTGTTTCGCAATCCGCTGGCCGATCCCGGATTGGTCGGCGTCAGCGCCGGGGGTGGGCTGGGCGCGGTCGGCGCGATCGTCCTTGGCGGCGCGCTCCCCGCGGGGATCCATGCGGTGACGGGGATGTATCTGGCGCCGGTCTTCGCCTTTGCCGGTGCCGGGATCACCACGCTGATCCTGTATCGGCTGGCGCGGCTGCGGGGGCATACCTCGGTCACCACGATGCTGCTGGCGGGGATCGTGCTCGGGGCGCTGGCGAATGCCTTCACCGGGATCCTGATCTATCTGGCCGACGACCGGCAGTTGCGCGACCTGACCTTCTGGGGGCTCGGCTCGCTCGCCGGGGCGAACTGGGTGAAGCTTGCCGCCGCCGCGCCGGTGCTGCTGGCGGGGCTGGCGGTCGCGCCGCTTCTGGCGCGCGGGCTGAACGCGATGGCGATGGGCGAGCCCGCCGCGCGCCACATGGGCGTGCCGGTCGAGCGGGTGAAGCGCGGCGCGATCTTCGCCGTCGCGGCGATGACGGGGGCGGCGGTCGCGGTGTCGGGCGGGATCGGCTTCGTCGGCATCGTCGCGCCGCATGTGCTGCGGCTGGCGATCGGGCCGGATCACCGCAGGCTGATCCCGGCCTCGGCGCTGTTCGGGGCGGCGCTGCTGATCGTGGCGGATACCGTGGCGCGGCTGATCGTGGCCCCGGCGGAGCTGCCCATCGGCATCCTGATGGCGCTGATCGGCGCGCCGGTCTTTCTGTGGCTGCTGCTGTCGCGCCGGCCGGGAACGGTGATGTGAGATGATCGAGGCGCGCGGCATCGGTGCGGTACTGGGCGGGACCAAGATCCTGCATGGCGTCGATTTCACCGCCCGCCCCGGCGAGATGACGGTGATCGTCGGCCCGAACGGATCGGGGAAGACGACGCTGTTGCGCCGGTTGACCGGCGATCTGGACGGCCCCGGCGCGGTGACCTTGGACGCTGCGCCGGTTGCGGCGATGCCGCCCCGGTTGCTGGCCCTGCGCCGCGCCGTTTTGCAGCAGGCGGTGCAGGTGGGCTTTCCCTTCACCCTGCGCGAGGTGGTGCGGATGGGGTTTGAAGCCGGGCACAGCGCCCATGCCCCCGCCGTGGTGGATATGGCGATCGCCGAGGTCGGTCTGTCGGCCAAGGCCGATCACTTCCTGCACGATCTGTCGGGTGGCGAACAGGCGCGCGGTCATCTGGCGCGGGCGCGGGCGCAGATATGGCAGCCGGTGACGCAGGGCCGCGCCTGCTGGCTGTTCGTGGATGAGCCGGTGGCCGCACTCGACATCGGCCACCAGATCCTGGTGATGGAGGTGCTGCGGCGCTTTGCCGATACGGGGGGCGGCGTGGTCGCGGTGATGCATGACCTGAACCTGACGGCGATGCACGCGGACCGGGTGGTGCTGATGTCCGAGGGCCGGGTGCTGGCCGACGGTCCGCCCGAGGCCGTGCTGACCGACGATCGCCTGTCCGCCGCCTATCGCAGCCGGATCCGGATCAATACCGCTCCGGCGCAGGGGCCTTGGCTGCTGCCGCAGATGGCCGGGCGCGGGTAGCGACGGGACTCGCGGGTGGATGGGGTGCGAGGGGGCCAGCCCCCTCGGCGCAAGCGCCTCACCCCCGGGATATTTATGGAAACACGAATGGCAGAAGGTTCGTTCGGGGGGTTCAAACGTCTGTGGCAGGCTGCTGAGAAGGGATTTTGAGCAGGCATCATTGCCAAAATCGTTCTATGAGATCGACCTGAAATCCGGTTTTTTCCGGCCAGTGCAAGACAGATTTCCCGGTTTCCGGCCAAGCCCTACCCCGTCACACGGACGTTTTCAGCAGCCTGTCAGCGCGTGCGGCCGGGTCAGCCGCCGACGCCGCCCGTGCTTCTCATCGTCGAGCCGAAGCCGCCGGTCGAGCGGGCGGCCGATTGCGCGTTGTTCCACCCGGCGGTGGATTTGTTGGTGAAGGTCGAGGTGGGCACCGTCGCCACGCCCCGGTTGTTGTTGAACTGCGTGCCGCCCGGCGTGGTGAAGGTGCCGTTCTTGGTGGGTGTCAGCGGCTGCGACATCATTCCGCCGCCCATCATCTTGCCAAGCAGGAACCCGGTCAGCAGCGGCATGAACATGCTGCCCATGCCGCCGCCCGGATTTTCCGCCTGCTGGCAGTTGCCGACGCCATGCTGTTCCTCGCAGGCTGCAAGCGCATCGTATTTCGGCCCGGAGTCGTTGACCGTCTGCAAGGCCTGCGCATAGGCGACGCGGCATTGCTCCTCGGTCACCGGGGCGGAGCCGCGGCTCGCGTCGGCGAGGCATGCGGACAGGTCGGGATAGGCCGTGGCCTGTTCGGTTTCCTCCTTGCAGGCGGCAAGCGCGAAGGCGGAGGCGCCGATCAGGCCGATGGTCAGGGGACGGAAGTTCCGGGAACGCTTCATCTCAACCCTCGATGTAATGCGGAATGAACTGGCTCAGGTTCTGGGTGATCAGGCCGCGATCCTCGCGCAGGCCCATGCCGGTGCAGGTGTCGCCGATGATCCATGCCCCGATCACCGGATGGCTGCCGTCGAATTCGGGCAGCGGGTGATAGGCCTGCACGATTCTGGGATGTTCGTCGTAGCCGTGATCGGTGGAGGCCGCGATCTCGCCCCCCGCGGCGTCGAGGATGCGCACCGATGCCCCCTCGCGCGAGAAGATCGGCTTCAGCACCCGCCCGGCGGCAAAGGCGGCTTCCGCACGTTGCACGGCGGGGCCGGCCTCGGTGAATTCGTCCTCGAAAAAGGCGGGCAGCAGGTTCGGATGCCCCTCGTTGAAGCGCCACAGCATCGGCAGGATCGCCTTGTTCGACAAGAGCGCCTTCCACGCGGGTTCCAGCATGAAACAGCCGCTTTGCGCGAGATAATCGGCGAAGGGCTCGTTCAGCATGTTCTCCCACGGGTAGAGCTTGAACAGGAAGCGGATCGGATAGCCGTCGGCGTCGAGGAAGCGGCCATCGTCGCTGACGCCGATCTTGTCGATGGTCAGGTAGAGCGGGTTGACCCCGCCTTCCTTCGCGGCCCAGGCCATGGTCTCGACCGTGCCGTAATCCTCGCTGTTCTCGGGAACCGAGGTGAAATAGATCGTGTCGCCGCCGGGCCACATTTCCGCGAAGCGCGCGACCAGCGCTTCCCATGTGCCGTTGAACTGGTCGGCGTCGCGCGGCAGGACCTTGGCGGTGATCTGGTCCTCCAGCCATTGCCACTGGAACGAGGTGCTTTCGAACAGCGACGTGGGCGTATCGGCGTTGTATTCCAGCAGTTTCGCCGGACCCGTGCCGCCATAAGCCAGATCCATCCGGCCATACAGCCCGGGATCGCCGCCGCGCCACGTGCCGGCGATGTAATCCCAGTGCTTTTCGGGCAGGCCCATGCGGGCCATCAGCTCTTGGCTCTCGATGATCCGCCCCACGGCGTCGAGGCACATCTGGTGGAGTTCGGTCGAGGGATCCTCGATATCCTCCTCGATCTCGCGCAGGGTGAAGCGGTAGGCGCGCGCCTCGTTCCAGTAGGGCTCGCCATACATCGTGTGGAAGCTGAAGCCCGCATCCTGCGCGATCTGCTGCCAGTTTTCCCGCGGTTCGAGATGCTTCAGTTCCACCGTCTGCCCCTTGTTTCGATCATGTCACGCAGGTCATGTAATCGCTGGGACGGCTTCATGAAAGACCTTTTGGCCCGGTTCTACCATCCCGCAAGGTAAACCAGCGTCACCGCGACCGCCGCCAGCGCCGTGACAGAGACGACGAAGGGCACGTTCCAGCCCCAGGCGATGCGCCGCGGCGGCACCGCGCAGAACGCGCCTGAGATCAGTGTCATCGCGCTGATCGGCGAGACGCCGATGGCCATCGCCCAGCCCACCGCCAGCGTCAGGCCAAGCGCCATCGGATGGTCCTGCCCCAGGGGCGTCGGCCCCAGAAGCTGCACCGCCATCACCACGACGATGGAGTTCGGCAGGTAGCAGGCGGCGACCAGCGGCACGATCACCAGACAGGCCAGCAGCACCGGCAGCCCGGCGAAACCGCCGGACTGGATCGCGCCCCACAGGGGCGAGGCCTGCACCGCGATCGACAGGCAGGCGCCGATGACATTGGCCGACATGAAGATGGCGCTTTCGGATCGCAGATCCCCCATCGCGGTGAGCGCATTGCACAACCGCGGCGCCAGCGCGCCATGTTCGGAGCGGTTTTCCAGCGCCAGCCAGATGAAGGAAAAGACCGGCAGCAGGAACACCGAAACGATGGTGAAGCTGACCTCCAGCCACTGATGCAGCACGATGGCGAGACCAAGCAGCAGCGCGCTTACGGCCAGCGTCTCGGCCACCGCCTTGGGCGAGCCCTGCCCCGCCGTCGTGACCGGCGCGGCGGAATGGCGGCCCGAGGCCTCGGCCGGCAGCATCGGGCGCAGCGCGGAGAGCGCCATCGCCGCCAGCGTGAAGCCGAAGCACAGCACCATGAAGGGCAGCGCAGGGATCCCCGGTATGCCCGCCGTGACGATCGCGAAACCGAGCCCGATCGGCGACCAGACCGTGGCCAGCGCCGCCCCCCGCATCGCCGCCAGAACCACCGCCCGGCGCGGCGGATCGGTGCGCGCCTCGGGCCCCTTTCCGGCATGGACCAGATCGCCGATCATCGCGATGATGCCGATGTTGAACATCAGGCTCATGAAATGCGAACCGCTGAGGATCGCGGCGAACCGCCCGCGCGCGCCGAAGGACAACAGGTATTCCGCCGCCGCGCGGGTGATGGCGGCGCGCCGCACCGGCTGGCGCAAAAGGCCCAGCACCATCATCAGCGCCCCGAAGCCGACGCCCTGCAACAGGGCGATGCGCAGTTGCGGGATCGCCTGTGGCGCCAGAACCACCACCGCCCCCGCGCCCGCCGCCGCGAGGGCGAAGAACAGCCGCGCCTGCGGCAGAAGCCGGGGCCACTGCATCACCGTCGCCGCCACGGCAAGCGCCGCGGCGATCAGCGAAACCACCCCGAAGCCGCCGATCTCGCCGATCACCAGCGCCGCCAGCATCAGGCATTGCATCCAGACCACCGGCGCCACCGCCGTTCCGGTCGTTCCCCGCGCGGGCGCCGTCATGCTGCGATCTTTCCGTCCAAGTGCGGCCCCGCGGACCTTCCATGGCGTTGCATAAAAGAAGAGGCCCCGGTGAAAAAGACCAAAGAGCCGCCTCAGCCACCGATCCTGCGATAACCGATCCCGCGCGCGAGCCAGCAGCCAAGCGTGCCGCCCGTGACCTGGCCCGCCGCATCCCGCGCGATCCGGAAGGTCCAGATCCCTGGCGCCGGCGCATCCATCGAGCGGCGCGTCACCACCGCCCAGATATCCTGCGCCACGGGGATCATCTGTTCCATCCGGCCCTGACCCAGCATCCCCTCGAACCGGGCGAAAACACCGCCGTCGCGGGCCTCGATCCGCAGGCGGGCCTCAAGCTCGTCGGTTTCATACTCCCCGGCGATGGCGGCACCATCCGCCGCGTCGATTTCGTCCAGCGGCTCCAGATGGCGCAGGGTGTTCTCGCCGGCGATGGCAAGGCGCAGCCCCGCCCCGTCGCGCTCGACCCGCAGGTTCGGCGCGGCCAGCGCCCCGTCCTCCGTCGCCAGCAACCGCACCGGCCCCGTCGCATAGAACAGCCGGGCCGAGGTCCGGTCCGTCACGATACGCGCGATCATCCCACGGTCACGGTCGAGCCACAGCCCGTCCCAGCCCTCGGGCATCGGCGGCTCGGCGGGATCCGGCAGGCCAAGCGCCGCCCGCGCGATCCGCGCCGCGCAGGCATGGGCATCCGCCTCGTGGTTGAGCATGACCACCACCGACAGCCGCGCCGACCGGGCGTTCATCCGATGGGCGCGAAAGCCGCGCAGCGCCCCGCCGTGGCCGGTGAAGTCCACATCACCGATCCGCTCATGCGCCAGCCCGTAGCCATACCACGCGCGGGTGCCATCGGCGAAATGCGGCGTTCCGCTCAGCCGGCGGTAGATCGACTGCGGGTCGTCGCGCGTCGCGTCGATCCATGCCTCATAGGCCAGCATGTCGTTGAGCGAGGCCGAAATCCCCGCATCCCCGATCCAGTAGATGCCGTTGTCGGCGGGCAGATAGCCGTGATCGGCACTGCCTTCATAGCCCACGACACCATCTACCGGGGCGCGGGTATCGGCGGTCAGAACGGCCGTCTCCATCCCCGCCGGGCCCCAGATATGCTCGCGGTAAAGATCCTCCAGCCCGCGCCCGGTATGGGCCATGATCATCTCGCCAAGGATACGGAAATTGCAGTTGCAGTAGGAATATTGCGTGCCCGGCGCGAAATGCCCGGTCCGCATCCGCGCGATCAGCGGCAGCGCATCCTCGCGGCGGAATTCCTGCTCGGCGCGCGCGCCATGCAGCACCGTCAGCGCCCAGTAGTCGCGCAGGCCCGACTGGTTGTCGCACAATTGCCGCACGGTGGGCAGCGCGCCCTCGAACCGGGGCAGATAATCCTTCAGACGGTCATCGAACACCTCGGGCCCGCCCGCCGTCGCCAGAAGCGTGCCGCAGGTGAACTGCTTCGAGATCGAACAGATCGGCATCCGCGTCGCGGCGGTCATCGGGCGCGCGTCGGTCAGGTCGGCATAGCCCCAGGCGCGGGCCGCGACGATGCGCCCGTCTTTGACGACGCCCGCCACCCCGCCCGGCCCCTGAACGGTCTTCGGCAGGGAATCGAGAACGGCCTCGACGGCTCCGGCATTGAAATCTTCCACGGGGAGGGCTCCTTTCCATGACCGCCCGAAACGCCTCCGGGCTGTCGTGTTTCCATAAATATCCCGGGGGTGAGGCGCTTGCGCCGAGGGGGCTGGCCCCCTGCGCCCCATCCGCCCACCTGCGGTTGCGGTTTCAACAATTAGCGCCGCGCCGCGCAAACGGGAAGCCCGTCCGAACCCGTCACGGGATGATTGCCCCCTCCCCGCCCGGCATGCGAAGATGACCCGACCGGAACAGGAGCCAGACGTGAAACTCATCCTTTCGCAACCCATGCCGACCGATGGCCGGATCGAGGCGGCCTTCGCCCATGTGGAGACGCTGCTTGCCGTCGCGCGCGCGGCGGGGGCCGACATGGTGCTGCTGCCCGAGCTGTTCCTGCCCGGCTACAACCGCCCCGACCTGCACGGCACGCTGGCGCAGCCGCTCGACGGGCCGTGGATCGCCCGGCTGCGGCAGATGGCGCGGGACAGCCGCTGCGGCGTCACGCTGGGTCTGGCCGAACGCGACGGCGCCGAGGTCTACAACACCGCCGTCGCCATCGGCCCCGACGGCACGATCCTTGCCAGCTATCGCAAGATCCAGCTGTTCGGCCCGATGGAAAGGGCGAGCTTCCGCCCCGGCGACGCACCGCCACCGGTCTTCGCGCTCGGCAAGCGCAGGCTTGGCCTGCTGATCTGCTACGATATCGAATTTCCCGCCCATGCCGCCGATCTCGCGCGTCGAGGGGCGGGGATCATCCTCGTCCCCACGGCCAATCCCGAAGGCTACGAATTCGTCGCCGATGTGCTGGTGCCCGCCCGCGCGCATGAAAACGCGCTGATCGTCGCCTATGCGAATTTTTGCGGCAGCGAAGAGGGTCTGCGGTTCAGCGGACGGTCCGTGATCGCCGGGCCGGATGCGCGGGCGATCGCCGGCGCGGGCGCCCTGACCGAGGCGGTCCTGATCGTCACCCTGCCGGAACGGGACGATTACCAACCGGGTCTGCTGTCGATGCAGGCGGCGGATCTGCGCATCCCGCAGGGGTGATCTGCGGTGCCTTCGGGCGACACATAACCTTCATCTTCCGGTAACGGAAACGACACAGGCGGCGCTTACCGAACCCTCGACTGACCAGAGGGACATTCCATGACCACCCGCCTCCTTTCCGCCGTTTCGGTGCTGGCGCTTGTCGCCGGGCCGGGCTTCGCCGACAGCTTCAACCGCATCGCCACCTTCCCCGTCATCGCCAACATGGGCGCGGGCGAGGATACCGGGCGCGCATCCTCGGCCGAGATCATCTCGGTCTCCGAAGACGGCAACACGCTGATCTACACCGACAGCCCGCTTGGCGTCGTCGGGCTGATCGACATCACCGATCCGCATGCGCCGAAGCCGCTTGGCAATGTCGTGCTGAACGGCGAGCCGACGACCGCGCATATCATCGGCGGCAAGGCTTTCGTCGGCGTCAACACCTCGGAAAGCAAGGCGAACCCTTCGGGCCGTCTGGCCGTGGTGGACCTGAAAAGCGCCACGGAAACCGCGTCCTGCGATCTGGGCGGCCAGCCGGATTCCGTCGCCATCGCGCCCGATGGCAGCTTCCTCGCCGTCGCGATCGAGAATGAACGGAACGAGGATCTGGGCGACGGCGGCCTGCCGCAGATGCCCGCGGGCTATCTGGTGAAACTGCCGATCTCGGGCGAGGCGGTGGATTGCGCGCAGCTCCAGAAGATCGACCTGACCGGCCTTGCCGAAGTCGGCGCCGAGGACCCGGAACCCGAATTCGTCGACATCAACGACGCGGGTGAGATCGTCGTGACCCTGCAGGAAAACAACCACATCGTCGTGGTCGGCAAGGACGGCAAGATCGCCTCGCATTTCCCGGCGGGTTCCGTCGCGCTGGAAGGCGTGGACACCAAGACCGACGGCAAGCTGAGCTTCACCCAGACGACCGACCCGATCGCGCGCGAACCCGATGGGGTGAAATGGATCGACGCCGATCACTTCGCCACCGCGAACGAGGGCGACTGGAAGGGCGGCTCGCGCGGCTTCACCATCTTCGCCAAGGACGGCACCGTAGTTTACGACTCCGGCGCCTCGCTGGAACGCGCCATCGCGGAAATCGGCCATTACCCGGAAAAGCGGTCGAAATCCAAGGGCGTGGAAATCGAAAGCGTCGAATTCGCCCGTTTCGGCGACACCCCCTATCTGTTCGTCGTGTCGGAACGCGCCTCGGTCGTCGGGGTCTATGACCTGACCGACATCGCCGCGCCGAAGCTCCTGCAGATCCTGCCCTCGGGCATCAGCCCCGAAGGCGCCGTGGCGATCCCGTCGCGCAACCTGCTGGTGACGGCGAACGAGGCCGATCTGGGCGAGGATGGCGCGGCCCGCGCCCATGTGATGATCTACGAACTTCAGGACGCCGCGCCGGTCTATCCGATGCTGACCTCGGCCGGAACGGATCCGCTGGTCGGCTGGGGGGCGCTTGGCGCGCTCGCCGCGGTCGAGGGCCAGCCGGGCCATCTGGTCGCCGCCTCGGACAGCGTCTATTCCGCGATGCCCTCGCTTTACGAGATCGATGCGACGCAAAAGCCCGCGCGGATCGTGAAGCAGACCATCATCACCCGCGACGGCAACCCGGCGCAGAAGCTCGACATCGAGGGGATCACCCCCGACGGCAAGGGTGGCTTCTGGCTGGCGAACGAAGGCGATGCGGCGAAGCTGGTGCCGCATGCGATCCTCAACGTGAACGCCAAGGGCGAGATCAAGAAGGAAGTCGCCCTGCCCGCCGAACTGCTGCCCCATCAGACCCGCTTCGGCGCCGAGGGGATCGCGCTTGTGGGCGACACGCTCTGGATCGCGATGCAGCGCGAATGGGGCGACGATCCGAAGGGTCAGGTGAAGCTGCTCGCCTATGACACCAAGACCGGTGAATGGGGCGCGGTGCGCTATCCGCTGGAGCCGAAGGGCGAAGGCTGGATGGGCCTGTCCGAGATCGCGGTGAAGGGCGATTATGCCTATGTGCTAGAACGCGACAACCTGATCGGCGACAAGGCGAAGGTGAAGAAGATCTTCCGCGTCGCGCTGGCCGATCTGAAGCCCGCGGCCCTTGGCGGCGACCTGCCCGTCGTCGGCAAGGAGGAAGTCCGCGACCTGATCCCGGAACTCAAATCCCTGACCAACGGCTATGTCGTCGACAAGGTCGAGGGGCTCGCCTTCGACGCCGCGGGCGACGCATGGATCATCACCGACAATGACGGGGTCGATGACAGCTCGGGCGAGACGCTGTTCTGGAACGCGGGCAAGCTCGACTGATCCCCTCTCCGCGCAAATGCGAAGGGCCGCCTGTTGGCGGCCCTTTTGTCATCCGCGCGCGGGCAGCTGAGAACAGGTTAGCCACCGCGAACCGGCCCTTTCTGCCTTCTTTCTTCCCGAAATATCCCGGGATAAGGCGGATCAGGTAGCCTTCCAGTGGAAGGATGCCCGCCGAATACGTGAGGGGCAGCGCCCCTTTTCGTCCCATCCGCCAGCGCGCACGATTCCGGTTCTGAAGCGCCTAGATGGCGCTGCAGATGTATTTGATTTCGAGGTATTCCTCGATACCGTATTTCGAGCCTTCGCGCCCGAGGCCGGATTGCTTGACGCCGCCGAAGGGGGCGACTTCGTTGGAGATCAGGC
>NZ_SAUZ01000016.1 GCF_004022215.1 Paenirhodobacter populi | reverse complement strand
AAGACCATTGCCGCGCCTTGCGTCTCTTCGCTCTTCACCGGCACGAAGCGCATCGTCGGGCGCGTCGCCGCTTCGCAGATCGCTTCGGCATCGGCCGCATCGTTCTTTTGGCGCTTAACGAAGGGTTTGACATAGGCGGGTGGGATCAGCCGCACCTCGTGGCCCAGTTTACCGATCTCGCGACCCCAGAAGTGCGCCCCTCCGCAAGCTTCCACGGCGACAGTGCAAGGAGGCAACTGGCTGAAGAAAGACAGGACCTGGTCTCGCCTCAGCTTCTTGCGAAAAAGCACCCGGCCCGAGACATCAGCCCCATGCGCCTGGAACACATTCTTCGCCAGATCGAGCCCGACAGTGGTAATCTCCGACATGACCGCTCTCCTATGTGGATCCTTGCAGGCCCACCTTGGCACACAGATGCCGTCGGAGGGCGGTCACATCATCAAAGCTCCGTCGTTGCCCGCGCGGGACAAAGCCTGCGGGTGGCGCCATGACGGCCATCCGCGGCTGGACTGCGCTGCCCCTCGGCAAGCGTCCCGGCGGACGATGGGCCGTGGCGGCGCGCTGGATCGTCTGCGATACGCCCGGAGGCCGCCGCCTTGTCGAGAATGGCGAGGTGGTGATCGAGGGTGACCGTATCCTCCACGCCGGGCGCCCGTTCGCGGGCGATCTGTCCGCGCGCTTCGACATGGGCGAGGCGCTGGTCACGCCGGGCTTCGTCGATCTCGACGCGCTTTCGGACCTCGATACCACCGTGCTGGGGATGGACAACCAGCCTTCGTGGCAAAAGGGCCGCGTGTGGCCCTCCGATTACGCCGCCCACCCGCGCGAGATGTATACCCCCGAGGAACTGGCGTTCCAGAAACGCTTCGCTTTCGCGCAGCTCTTGCTGAACGGGATCACCTCGGCGCTGCCCATCGCCTCGCTGTTCTATCGGGCCTGGGGCGAGACCGTGGCCGAATTCGAGGCCGCGGCGCAGGCGGCCGGGGAAACGGGCCTGCGGGTCTGGCTTGGGCCGGCCTATCGCAGCGGCGGCATCGTGCTTGACGATCATGCCCGCATGCAGCCCGTGTTCGACGAGGCACGAGGTCTTGCCGGCCTGCGCGAGGCTGCGGCCTTCGCGGAGCGCATCGACGGCACCCATGCGGGCCTCGTCTCCGGTCTCTTCGCACCGGATCGCGTCGAGACCTGCACCGAGGCACTGCTGCGCGAGACCTTTGCCCGCGCGCGGGATCTGGACCTGCCGGTCCGGTTGCACATGGCGCAGGGGCAGATGGAGCTTGACACCATGCGCCGCCTGCATGGCGTGACCGCGCCGGAATGGCTTGACCGCATGGGGTTGCTGTCGTCCCGGCTGATCGCGCCGCATGCGACCGTCGCGACCCCCGAGGACCTCGCCCGCTATGCCGCGAACGGGGTGACGGTGGCGCATTGTCCGCTCGTTTCGGCACGCCACGGTGCGGTGCTGCGGTCGTTTTCCGTTCTCCGGACGCGGGGCGTGCGGATCGGCATGGGTACCGATACCGCTCCGCCCGACATGGTGCTGAACATGGCGTTGGGGTTGATGGCGAACCGCATCGCCTGCGCGCGGGGCGATGCGGGGTCCGCCGCCGAATTCCTCGACGCCGCCACGCTTGGCGGTGCCGAGGCGCTCGGACGCGCGGATATCGGGCGCCTTTGCCCGGGGGCCAAGGCCGACCTTGCCGTGTTCGACATGGCCGACAGCCGCATCGTTCCGCGCATCGACCCGGTGCAGACGCTGGTTTACGGCGCGACGGGGCGCGTCACCCGCGCCACGATCGTCGATGGTCGCGTAGCCATGCGCGGAGGAGAGGTGGCGGGCATCGACCTTGCCGCCGCGCGTCCCCGCGCGCAGGCGCAGTTCGACCGGCTCGTCGCGCAATACCCCGACCGCACATGGGGCCACCCGCCCGTCGAGACCATCTTTCCGCCCAGCTATTCGCCCGGGGAAACGCCATGAACAGCCCCGTTCCCGCACTAGGAGGTGCGTGGCCTCACCGTCGAATTTCCCTCCCGCCGCGCGACGCTGACCGCGCTTTCGGATGTGTCCCTGACCATCCAGCCCGGCGAGATTCTTGGCGTCGTGGGGGAATCCGGCGCCGGGAAGTCGATGACCGGAATGGCTGTCCTTGGCCTGCTCGAACCGCCCGGCCGCATCGCTGCGGGCGAGATCCGCATCGCCGGCACCCGCACCGATACACTCGGCGAAAAGGCCATGGCGAAAGTGCGCGGGCGGATCGTCGGGGCGGTGTTTCAGGATCCGCTGACCTCGCTGACCTCGCTGAACCCGTTGTTCACCGTGGGCCAGCAACTGACCGAAACCATCCGGCTGCATTTCGATCTCAACGCCCGGGGGGCGCGTGACCGCGCCACCGCGCTGTTGAAGCAGGTCGGCATCCCGGGTGCCGGGGAACGCATCGACCATTGTCCCCACCAGTTCTCGGGCGGCATGCGGCAGCGGGTGGTGATCGCGCTGGCACTTGCCGGAAATCCCAGCCTCATCATCGCCGACGAGCCGACGACCGCGCTCGACGTTTCGATCCAGGCGCAGATCACCGCGCTTTTGCGTCAGCTATGTCATGAACAGGGGACAGGTATCATGCTGGTGACCCACGATATGGGTGTCATCGCGGAAACCGCCGATCGCGTGGCGGTCATGTATGCCGGTCGCGTCATCGAGATCGGCCCGGTCGAGGAAGTCGTCCGCCACCCCCGCCATCCCTACACCCGCGGGCTGATGGGGGCGATCCCGTCGCTCGGCGCGCGCGTCGCGCATCTGGCGCAGATCGATGGTGCGATGCCGCGCCTCAACCGCATCCCGCAGGGATGCGCGTTCAATCCGCGCTGTCCTCTGGCCGGGCCGCGCTGCCGCCGGGACCGGCCATCGCTTGTCGCCGACGGGGCCAGCGCCGTGGCCTGCTGGCAGGAGGCGTGGCATGAGAAGCCGGGACAACGCCGTCGAGGTCGATCAGCTTTCGCGCGTGTTCGACGTTTCCGCCCCCTGGCTCAACCGCGTGCTCGAACGCAAGCCGAAGCGCTACCTGCAGGCGGTGCAGGATGTCTCCTTCATCGTGCGCAAGGGCACCTGCCTCGTGCTCGTGGGGGAATCGGGATGCGACGAACCCACCTCCGCGCTGGATGTCTCGGTGCAGGCGCAGATCCTGAACCTGATGCGCGACCTTCAGGACCGGCTCGACCTGACCTTCCTGTTCATCAGCCACAACCTTGCCGTTGTGCGGCATATGGCCGACCGAATCGCCGTGATGTATCTGGGCCGGATCATCGAGGAAGCCGCGACCAAGGATCTATTTGCCGATCCGCGTCACCCCTATACGCGCCTTCTGCTCGACACCATTCCCGATGTGGTCAAGCCGAACCGCGCCCGCAAGGTGATGGGCGGCGCGCCGCCTTCGCCGCTTGCCATGCCGCCGGGCTGTGCCTTTCACCCGCGCGGTCCGCTGGCGCAGGACATTTGCCGCAGGCAGGCGCCTGCCTATACTCCGCGCAGCGGGGCGGGCAAGGTCGCCTGTCATTTCGCCGACAATCCCCACCGGAGCCTATCATGACCAACGCCGACATCCTGTTCCAGAACGCGAACCTTCCCGCCGCACCCCTTTCGGACATTCTCGTGCGCGATGGCGTCATCGCCGCCATCCTGCCCGCCGGAAGCATGGCGGCGGAGGGTCGCCCCACTGTCGATATCGGGGGCCGGTTGCTGCTGCCGGGTTTCGTCGAGGGGCATATCCACCTCGACACCAGCTTTTACGGCGACGTCTGGGTGCCGCACAAACCCTGCACCGACGGGTTCGACGTGCATGAGCGGGTCCGCTTTCAGGCCGAGAACATGGCCGATGCCGCCCCGATGATCGACCGCGCCCGCAACCAGATCGAACTGTCGATCGCGCAGGGCAGCACGCGGATGCGCAGCCATGTGATGGTGGACGGATCGGTGGGGCTTGCCTCTCTCGAAACGGTGCTGGCGGTCCGGGCGGAATATCGCGATCTGATCGACGTGGAACTCGTGGCCTTTCCGCAAAGCGGCATCCTCAGGAGCCCGGGCACCGACAGGCTGCTCGACGAAGCGATTTCACTTGGTGCGGATGTGATCGGCGGCCTCGACCCCGCAAGTTTCGATCGCGATCCGCAGCGCCATCTGGACGTGGTCTTCGGCATCGCGGAACGTCGCGGCGTGCCCGTCGATATCCATCTGCATGACGGGGGCAGCCTTGGCGCCTTCACCATCGAGGAGATCATCGCCCGCACCGAGGCCACCGGCCTGCAGGGCCGTGTCGCGATCAGCCATGCCTATGGTCTGGGCGACCTCGCACCCGATGCCGCCCGCCGCCTTGCTGCCCGCCTTGCCCGCGCGGGCATCGCGATCATGACCAACGCCCCCGGCGCGCATGCCTTTCCGCCCGTGGCGCTGTTGCGCGCCGAAGGCGTCACCGTCTTTTCCGGCAGCGACAACATCCGCGATTCATGGTGGCCCTATGGCGACGGCGACATGCTCGGCCGGGCGATGATGATCGGCTATCGTTCGGGCTTTTACACCGATGCCGAACTGGAGGCCGCTTTCGACGTCGTCACTTATGGCGGCGCCAAGGCCCTCGGACTTGCGGACTATGGGCTTGAGGCAGGCAAGCGGGCCGATTTCGTGGCGCTCGCCGCCGCCCATGTGCCGGAGGCTGTGGTCTCCGTTCCGCATCAGCGCGCGGTCTATCGGGCGGGCCGACTGGTGGCCGAGAATGGCAAGGTCATCCGATGACCGCAAACCCCGCGTCTACATTCCCCGGATCAGGGTGGGGCGCGGGGACCACAGACGCAGCCTGCCGCCCTTGACCACGGCCACGATCGCCGCGTTGCCGCGCACGGCCGCCTCGGGCGAAGGGGCGTCGAGCAAGATGAAATCGGCCTGTGCGCCCGGCTCCGGCACGGGCTGGTCAAGGCGGATCAGCCGCGCCGGCGCCTCAGTGATCATGCCGAAAACCCGGCGCAGATCCGCGTCGGAGGCGAGCTGGTCGAGATTGGCATAAAGCCCCGCCATGCGCAGCAGGTTGGCATCGCCAAAAGGCGTGAACGGGTTCTGCACGTTGTTCGTGGCCAGCGCGACGGTCACCCCTTGCCGGGCAATCGCGGTCGCCGGGGCGATCCCGCGCGGGCGCAGGGGATCGTCCCGGTTGCCGTTGAGGAAACTGTCCGTTGCGGGCAGCACGACGAGTCCGACGCCCGCCGCGGCCATCTGCGCGGCGATCCTTTCGCGCCGGTCGGGCGGGAAGGCCGCGAACTTGGTCGCGTGTCCCACCGTGACCCGGCCCTGCCAGCCCCGCGCCCCGGTCTGGGCGCAGATCTCGGGCAGGATCGACCCCTCGGGATCGAGGTCGAAATCCGCGTGAAAATCGACGTCGACACCGAAGCGTTGCCCCAGATCGAAGATCAGCCCGACATGGGCGACGGGATCGCGGTCGGTATAGGGGCAGCCGCCGACAAGATCGGCCCCCCCGGCCAGCGCCTCGGCCAGCAAGTCGAGCGTCTCCGGCTCCTGCGTCAGGCTCTCCTGCGCGAAGGCGCAGATCTGCAACTCGATCAGATCGGCCCATTCGGCGCGCAACCGTTTCAGCGCCGCAAAGCTGCGCAACCCCGCACAGGGATCGACCTCGACAAAGCTGCGCATCCTCTGGGTGCCGGCGCGCACCGCCATTTCCAGCACGGTCGCACCGCGGGCATGCACGTCTTCCTCGGTGAAGGCGCGCTTTGCCGCGGCCGTCAGCCGCACCGCCTCGGAAAGCGTCCCCTCGCAGATCGGGCAGCGGCCGAGGATCATCGCCTTGTCGAGATGGATATGCGCCTCGGTGAAGCCGGGCACGAGCAGCGCGCCACTGGCCGGAAAACGCGGCAGTGTCGGCATCGCGTCGGGATCGCCGATCGCGACGATCCTGCCGCCGGCGACCGCGACCGACAGGTTATCCCGGCCATCAGGGAGCGTGATCCCCTCGAGAATGAAGCCTTCAGGCATGAAGTCTGTCTCTCCGTATCCGCCGCTCGGTTTTCAGCGCCGGTTCAGGGTATGAGCCTGCCGATCTGTTCATCGAACAGCGGCCCGGTCAACCGTCAATCAGTTTGCCGGTGTTACCCCGTCCAGCATGGATGATGCCGCTGTCTTGCGGAACGCCGGCTCGAAGCACGCAATCTGTGTCTTCGCGCCTCGGATCGGCGATCGGCGGCCATCGATCTCAAGGGTTACGATCCACACGCCGCGCGAGGGCGGGGCGCCTGCGCGATGGTGGCCGGATTGTAATCTAGGCCTTGGTCATCCGCCTGAAGCCGGAGAGTTGTGGGCGCCAGCCCGTCTATGCAATCGTATGCATCAAGTCTCTTGCGCCGTCATCCCGGTTTGTTGTAACGGGAATGAATACGTATGCATTACGTGAGGGAGCGGTGCATATGTCGGATGAGGAGATGGAAAAAATGGCAATCTGGTTGAAACGCGGTGCCACTGCGGAAGCTGTCCGCGCGGCCGATGAACAGGTTCGCGCGACCGTCGAGCGCACCTTGGCGGATATCGAAACGCGCGGGGATGCGGCGATCCGCGATCTGTCGGTGAAATTCGACGGACTGGAGCGTGACGACTACCGCCTGAGCGACGCCGAAATTCAGGACTGTCTGAACCAGCTTTCGGACCGCGATCTGAAGGACATCGAATTCGCGCAGACGCAGGTGCGCAATTTCGCGCAGCATCAGCGCGATGCGTTGAAGGATATCGAGGTGGAAACGCTTCCGGGCGTCGTCCTCGGTCACAAGAACATCCCGGTCAATGCGGCGGGATGCTATGTTCCGGGGGGCAAGTATCCGCTGCTCGCCTCGGCCCATATGTCGGTGATCACGGCGAAGGTCGCGGGGGTGAAGCGGGTGATCACCTGCGCGCCGCCCTACAAGGGCAAACCGGCGCCCGCGATCGTTGCGGCGCAGCACATGGCGGGGGCGGATGCGATCTATTGCCTCGGCGGCATTCAAGCGGTGGGCGCGATGGCGCTTGGCACCGCGTCGATCGAGCCGGTGGACATGCTCGTCGGCCCCGGCAACGCCTTCGTCGCCGAGGCGAAGCGGCAGCTTTTCGGCCGCGTCGGCATCGACCTGTTCGCAGGCCCGACCGAGACGCTGGTGATCGCGGACGAGACGGTCGACGGCGAAATCTGCGCCACCGACCTGCTGGGTCAGGCCGAACACGGCCCGGATTCGCCCGCGATCCTGCTGACCACCTCGGAAAAGCTCGCGCGCGACACGATGGCCGAGATCGAACGCCTGCTGACCATCCTGCCCACCGCCGAGATCGCGGCGAAGTCCTGGGCGGCCTATGGTCAGGTGATCGTTGCCGAAAGCGATGAGGAAATGGTCCGCATCGCCGACGAACTCGCCTTTGAGCATGTTCAGGTCATGACGAAGGATCCCGACTATTTCCTGAACAACATGACCAACTTCGGCGCGCTGTTCCTTGGGCCGCGGACCAATGTGGCCTTTGGCGACAAAGCGATCGGCACCAACCACACACTGCCGACGAAGCGGGCGGCGCGCTACACCGGGGGCCTCTGGGTCGGCAAGTTCCTCAAGACCTGCACCTATCAGCGGGTCCTGACGGACGAGGCTTCGGCGATGATCGGCGAATACTGCTCGCGGCTCTGCGCGCTGGAAGGGTTCATCGGTCATGGGGAGCAGGCGAACATCCGTGTCCGCCGCTACGGCCACAAGAACGTTCCCTACGGCGACAAGGCCGAGTGACACATCCCTGAATGGATCGGACGGGCCGGGAAGGAGGACTTCCGGCCCGTCCCGCATATTCCCGACCGACAAAGACTTGCGACAAGAGGAGTGTCGTCATGAGCGTTATCATTGCCATGCTGGCCCTGGGCGGGCTCATGCTCGCGGCCTATCGTGGCTATAGCGTGATCCTGTTCGCGCCCATCTGCGCCCTTGCGGCCGTTCTGCTGACCGATCCGGGCGCCGTCGCGCCGGCATTCAGCGGGCTGTTCATGGACAAGATGGTGGGCTTCATCAAGAACTACTTCCCGGTCTTCCTGCTGGGCGCGATCTTCGGGAAGATGGTCGAGATGTCCGGCTTTTCGCGCTCGATCGTCGAGGCGGTGATCCGCGTGCTTGGCCGGGACCGGGCGATCCCGGTCATCGTCATCGTCTGCGCGCTGCTGACCTATGGGGGCGTGTCGCTCTTCGTCGTGGTCTTTGCCGTCTATCCCTTCGCGGCCGAGATGTTCCGTCAGGCCGAGATCCCCAAGCGCCTGATGCCCGCGACCATCGCGCTTGGCGCCTTCACCTTCACCATGGATGCGATGCCGGGCACGCCGCAGATCCAGAACATCATCCCCACGACCTTCTTCGGCACCACGGGCTGGGCGGCGCCATGGCTCGGTCTGATCGGGTCGCTGTTCATCGCGGTGCTGGGCGTCGGCTATCTGGAATGGGCGCGGGCGAAGGCCGTGGGGGAGGGCTACGGCACCAACCTGCGCAACGAGCCAAGCACGCCACCCGACATCAAGCTGGTCCATCCCCTGATCGCGCTGGCGCCGCTGGTGCTGGTGGGCGTGGTCAACCTGGTCATGACGCAGATGATCCCGCACTGGTATGACGCGATCTATCCGCTCGACCTGCCGGGGATGGTGCATCCGATCGACGTGCCGGTAACGGCGACGGTCGCGATCTGGGCGGTTCTGGCGGCGCTGGCCTCGGGCATCCTGTTCATCGGCGTCTTCGCCTTCCGCACCATCACCGCGCAGTTCGCCGAGGGCAGCAAGACCGCCGTGGCGGGCGCCATGCTGGCGACGATGAACACCGCCTCGGAATACGGGTTCGGGGCGATCATCGCGGCCCTGCCGGGGTTCGTCATGATCGCCGGCGCGCTGAAGGCCATTCCGGATCCGCTGCTGAACGAGGCGATCACGATCAACCTGCTGTCCGGGATCACCGGCTCTTCCTCGGGCGGGATGAGCATCGCGCTCGCGGCGATGGCGGATCAGTTCGTGGCGGCGGCGAATGCGGCGGGCATCCCGATGGAGGTGCTGCACCGCGTCGCCTCCATGGCTGCGGGCGGCATGGACACGCTGCCGCACAACGGCGCGGTCATCACCCTGCTGGCGGTGACCGGCCTGACCCACCGCGAGGCCTACAAGAACATCTTCGTCATGACCCTCATCAAGGTCGCGGCGCCGTTCTTCGTCATCGCGCTCTACTACGCCACCGGGATCGTCTGAGGCGATCCGGGCCAGATATGGGCGGTCCGGACCTCCGGGCCGCCCCTCATCACGGGTCGCGCGTTGCGCTTGCCGGGGCGATTTGCGATAATGGCCATCCCGCCGCGATGGCGCGTTCCGACAGATCCGGGTGCCGATGGCCAGACAACCGACCTCCGACGCGATCGCGCGCCCCGGGCCGCCGACGGCGCATGATGTGGCGCGTCTGGCAGGGGTGTCGCAATCCGCCGTCTCGCGCAGCTTCACGCCGGGGGCGAGCGTGTCCGAAAAGACCCGCGAGAAGGTTCTGAAGACGGCGAAGGAGCTTGGCTACCGGCCGAACCTGATCGCCCGGTCGCTCATCACGCAGCGGTCGAACCTGATCGGGGTGGCGATCCCGCATCTGGGCAATCCGTTCTACGCGACGCTGCTGGAGGCCCTGTCCGAAGATCTGGCGGAACATGGCTATCGCGCCATGCTGTTCCCCGCACCGATGAGCGCCTTCGTCGACCCGCTGATCGAGGAAATGCTGAGCTTCCGCCTCGGTGGACTGATCCTCGTTTCATCGAGCCTGTCGTCGGGTCTGGCCGAGGAATGCCTCAGGATCGGCCTTCCGGTGGTGCAGGTCAACCGGGTCTCAAGCCGCGGCACGGTGTCCACGATCGTCGGCGACAACCGGGGCGGGGCCGCGCAGGTGGCGGAATTTCTGGTCGCAGGGGGGCATGAGCGGATCGCCTACATGGCGGGGCTGGAGGCTTCCTCGACCAACCACGACCGCGAGGAAGGGTTTACCGAATGTCTGGCCCGGCATGGGCGCAGCCTCAGCCACAGGGTCGTCGCGAATTACTCGGCGGAACAGGCGCGCGATCATGCCCGCATCCTGCTGGCGCGGCCCGACCGGCCCGATGCGCTGTTCTGCGCGAACGATCACATGGCGATCGCGGTGCTCAGCGTGGCGCGGGCGGAATTCGGGCTGGTTCCGGGGCGGGATATTTCGATCGTCGGCTTCGACGACACGAGGCTGAGCGCCATGCCGGAATTCTCGCTCACGACCTTTCGCCAGCCGGTGATCGAGATGGCGCGGGACGCGGCGGACGTGCTGCACCGGATGATCAGCGCGCCGGATGCCGAAGCGACCCGCACCGTCCTGCCCGGAGAGCTGGTGATCCGCGGCTCGGCCCGGCTGCCCGGCTAAGCCGCTATTGCAGCTTTTGCGGATCGGCGGCGCCGAGCACGAGGGCATGGACCACATCGGCGATGCGCCCCGGATCAAGCCGGCTGGTGGCAACGCGCAGATGGTTCAGCGGCGCCAGCCCGAACCGCGATCCCGGTGCCACCGCGATTCCATGCGCGGCCAGCGACACCATCGCATATTGTTCCGAGGCCACCGGAACCCAGGCGCAAAGCCCGGTGCCGGGTTCGGCCATCACCCCCTCGGCGCGCAGGGCATCGACCAGCGCCGCCCGCCGGTCGCGGTAGACGATCCGCGCCCGTGCCAGCAGATCCTGCGTCGCGGGGTCGCGCAGCAGCCATGCCGTCGCGCCCTGCAGGATCCGGCTTGTCCAGCCCGAACTGAAGGCGCGATACCCCCGCACCTGCGCCACCAGTCCCGAGGGGCCGGACAGCACCGCCAGCCGCAGATCCGGCCCATGCGTCTTGGAAAAGGATTTCACATGGACCACCCGTTCCGGCAACCAGCGGCCAAGCGATTGCGCGGGCACCAGCGCCAGATCGGCAAGGCCGTCATCCTCGATCACCACGGTATCCCCATGGGCCAGAACCCGCGCCAGTTCGGCAAGGCGCGTCGGGCTCAGTGTCTGGCCGGTGACGGAATGCAGGCGCGGCTGCAGCAGGAAGATCTCCGGGCGTTGGGCCAGCACCTCGGCCAGACGGTCGGGCAGGGGGCCTTCGGTATCGCAGGCGACGGGCAGGATCGTCGCCCCCAGATCCTCGAGAATGTCCAGATGGCGCAGCGCCGCCGGATATTCGACCGCCACCCTGGCCCCGCGTAGCGACAGGGCGTGAAACAGGGTATGCACCGCGCTGTAGCCGCCATTGATCGCCAGAAACGCTTCGGGCGCGTAGGGCCAGTCGGGGCGGACCGCCTCTTCCAGCTCGGGCAGGATGGCCACCCGTGCGTAGCTGTTGAGCTGATCCGCCTCGGCCCCATGCGCCAGCGCCAGATGCAACCGCGGCAGAAGCGCGGGATCGGGGACCGCGAAGCTCAGATCCAGAACCGAGGCGCCGAAATTGCCGCTGCTGGCAAAGCGTTTCGGCACGCTCAGGCTTCGCGCGCCGCTGACCCATGTGCCGTTGCGCCCCTGCCCGGTCAGGATGCGCTGCTTTTGCAGCCGCGCCCAAGCGGCGGCGACCGTCGCCGGGCTGACCCCCATCGCCGAGGCGATATCGCGGATCGGCGGCAGTCGGGTGCCGATCGGGATCAGCCCGGAACGAATCAGGGCGCGCATGCCCAGATCAATGCCGTTTGACGATCTGTCGCTTAAATTTTGTGCAATCCAAGTGGCATCCACCGGCTCCGCCATCACAAAGATCCCGCCTTTTTGTTCAATAACATAAATATGTTTGATCAGCCGTCAATGAACAAAATACCCCGGATGCAGAAGGACCAATGAAAGTGCGATGAAATGACCCTGACCTTGCGTCTGGCTGTTCGGGACTGGGACTATGTGACGCCGCTGGCGCTTGGCGATGTCACCTCGGACCGGCTGAAACTGGTGATCGACCGCGTCGGAACGCTGGTACCGCATCTGGGGCACGATCCGGCGCATGACGCGGCCGAAACCTCGTTCAGCCGCTATACGCAATTGCGGCTCGATGGTGACGACAGCATCATGGGTATCCCGAATTTCATCATGCGGGGGTTCCGCAACCGCTGTGTCATCACCCGCGAGGACAGCGACCTCGTGGATTTCGCCGGGCTGAAGGGGCGCAGGATCGGCGTCACCGGCTGGCGCGATTCCGGCAACACCTGGACCCGGGCGCTGCTGCGGCGCGAAGGGGTCGGGGTCGAGGACGCCTTCTGGTTCGCGGGCCGGCTGACCGAAAAGCACCCGATCACCGACCGGCTGGACGGCTTTGGACGCCCCGGCCGGATCGAGGCCTGCCCGGGCGAACGGCCGATGGTCGACCTGCTGCGCGAAGGCTTGCTCGACGCGATCTTCACCCCGTTCATGCCCGAGGGGTTCTTTGCCCCGGACAGCGGCCTGCGGCAGGTGCAACGCGATTACCGCAGCGCCGAAAAGGCCTATTTCGACGCGGTCGGCTATGTGCCGGGGATGCACATCCTGTCGGTCAAATCCGATGTTCTGGCGCATCACCCCTGGGTGGCGCAGGAACTCAGCGACATGGTCGATGCCTCGCAAAGGATGTGGATCCAGAAGCGCCGCAAATACGCCGACACCACCCCCTGGATGTTCGAGGAACTGGCCCGCACCGCCGCCGACCTGCCCGAGGACTGGAATATCTCGGGGCTCGAACCAAATCGCAAGATGATCGCGGATTTCGCGCAAGAACTTCAGGCGCAGGGAATTGCCCCCCGCCTGCTGACCCCCGAAGACCTGTTTCCCGCGGCAATTTGAGCCGCATCTGAAGCCACCACCACCACTCACGACATGCCCCGCAGAAAGTCAGGATATGAAATGCGTATGATGAACAGAATGTCCGCCTCGCTTCTGGTCGGCGCGTTGCTGTGTGCGACCCCGGTCCTTGCGCAAGAGGCAGCGCTGCCCGAAATCACGATGGATCAGGCCCTGCATGACCGGCTGCCCGATGCGGTGAAGTCGAAGGGCAGGATGGTCTCGGTCAACAACGGATCCTTCCCGCCCTATGAAATCGTCGAGGGAGACAGGATGTCGGGCGCCTCGGCCGACATGACCGATGCGCTCGGCCAGCTTCTGGGGATCGAGATCGGCCACGCCACCGTGGGCGGCCTGCCCGCGCTGCTGACCGGCATCAACGGCGGGCGGTATGATTTCGCCTTCGGCCCGATCGGCGATTTCGAGTCGCGCGAGGAAGCCAATGATTTCGTCGACTGGGTGCAGGAATTCGTCGTCTTTGCCGTGCACAAGGGCAATCCGAAAGAGATCACCTCGCTCGAGACCGCCTGCGGAAAGCGGATCGCGGTGATGGCGGGCGGCTCGGCCGAACGGGTCATCAACAAGGCCAGCGACGATTGCGCCGCCGCCGGCAAGCCCGCGATCACCGTGCAATCCTTCACCGATCAGCCCAGCTCGATCCTTGCGGTGCGCTCGAACCGGGCGGATGCGTTCTTTTCCTCGCAGGCGCCGCTGACCTATTTCGTCGCGCAGGCGAACGGGCAACTTGAACTGGCCGGCATCGGCCAGAAGAACGGCTTCGAGGATCTGTATCAGGGCGCCGTTGTGTCCAAGGGCTCGCCTCTGGGGCCGGTGCTGCTGGATGGCGTCAAGGAGCTGATGGCCAATGGCACCTATGCCGCGATCATGAAGAAATGGGGACTTGAAAACAACATGATCGCGGAGCCGGGCATCAACCTCGGCGGGGTCATTCCGAAATGAGCGAACCCGTTTCCATCGTCACGCCGCCGCAGGGCGGCGTGGGCTGGCAGGATGTCACCACCGCCCATGCGCCCCTCCGCCCCGGGCGGATCGTGCTCTGGCTGGTGGTGCTGCTGGTCGCCGCGAATTTCATCTGGATTTGCGCCCGGAACGAGAATTTCGGCTGGCCGGTGGTCGGGGCCTATTTCTTCAACCCGGATGTGTTGCGCGGCCTTGGGTTCTCGCTGTTCCTGACGGTGATCGGGATGGTGCTGGGCACCTTCATCGGGCTCTTGCTCGCGGTGGCGCGGCTGTCGGATGACCGTCTCGCCAAGGCGGTGGCGGGGATCTACATCTGGTTCTTCCGGGGGACGCCGCTGCTGGTGCAGTTGATCTTCTGGTACAACATGTCGACGCTGTTTCCGCAGCTGTCGCTGTCCATTCCCTTCGGCCCGGCGCTGATGAGCTGGGACACCAATTCCGTCATCACGCCCCTGACGGCCGCGATCTTCGGTCTGGCGCTGAACGAGGCCGCCTATATGGCGGAAATCATCCGCGCCGGCCTGATGTCGGTGGATCGCGGGCAGGCCGAGACGGCCTCGGCCTTCGGGATGACGCGCCGGCGCGCGCTGTGGCGCATCGTCATTCCGCAGGCGATGCGCTCGATCGTGCCGCCGACGGGCAATCAGCTGATCAACATGGTCAAGGCCACCTCGCTCGTGTCGGTCATCGCCATGTCGGACCTGCTGTATGCGGTGCAGTCGATCTACAACCGCACCTTTGAAATCGTGCCGATGCTGCTGGTCGCGGTGCTGTGGTATCTGGTCATCACCACCGTTCTGAACATCGCGCAGGGCTATATCGAACGCTATTACGCCAGAGGCGACCGGCGCAGCGAGGCCGCCACCCCGGCCCAGTCCCCCGCCGGGATCGGAGACAACGCATGACCGCGCCCCGTTCGATCTCCGCCGCGCCTCTGGTCGAGGCGCATGGCGTCCACAAAAGCTTCGGCGATCTGCACGTTCTCAAGGGGATAGACCTGAACGTGGCACCGGGCGAGGTGGTGGTGATCCTTGGTCCCTCGGGATCGGGTAAATCCACCTTCCTGCGCTGCATCAACAATCTGGAATCCATCGACCGGGGCGCCGTCCTCGTCGCGGGGGAACAGATGGGATACCGCGTTCATGACGGCAGGTTGATCAAGCTGTCGCCCGATGCGGCCGCGCGGCAGCGGCGCAATATCGGCATGGTGTTCCAGCAGTTCAATCTTTACCCGCATATGACGGTCCTGCAGAACATCATCGAGGCGCCGATCGGCATCCACGGCGTTCCCAGGGCCGAGGCCACGGCCTATGCGCATGAACTGCTGCGCCGGGTCGGGCTGACGCAGAAGGCCGACGCCTATCCGCGCCAGCTTTCGGGCGGGCAGCAGCAGCGCGTGGCCATTGCCCGGGCGCTGGCGATCCGGCCGCAGCTGATGCTGTTCGACGAACCGACCTCGGCGCTGGACCCGGAACTGGTGGGGGAGGTGCTGGCGACGATGCGCGATCTGGCGCGTCAGGGGCTGACGATGATCGTGGTGACGCATGAGATCGGCTTTGCGAAGGAGGCGGCGGATCGCGTGATCTTCATGGACGGCGGGCATATCGTCGAACAGGGGCCGCCCGGCGAAATTCTGGTGAACCCGCAGCACCCGCGCACGCAGGCCTTTCTGGCGCGGTTCATCTGACGGCGGGCGAGACAAATCAACGGGCGGGGTCCGGATCCCGCCGCAGGATCGGCAGGGCAGGCGCCCGGCCTGAAAGGAAGCGAGATGCTGAACGACAATGCCTCGGCCCGTGTGTCCGATTTCGATGCGATGAAGGATGATCTGGTCGCCACGCGCCATTATCTGCACCAGCACCCGGAATTGTCGCATCAGGAGGCCAACACCGCCCGCTATGTGGCGGAAAAGCTGGAAAGCTGGGGCTATGACGTGACCCGCAATGTCGGCGGGCACGGTGTCGTGGCCCGTCTGACGGTGGGCGAGGGCCGGAAATCCGTGGCGATCCGCGCCGATATGGACGCCCTGCCGATCACCGAGGCGATCGACCGCCCCTACAAGAGCCAGACCCCCGGGGTCATGCATGCCTGCGGCCATGACGGCCACACCACGATGCTGCTGGGGGCGGCGCAATATCTGGCGCGGACCCGGCGCTTCAACGGCACGCTGACGCTGATCTTCCAGCCGGCCGAGGAAGCCGGCACGACCAGCGGCGCGATGGCGATGATCCGCGACGGGCTGTTCGAGCGGTTTCCCTTCGACGCGATCTTCGGCCTGCACAACCATCCGGGCGCGCCGGAGGGCCAGATCCTGACGCGCAACGGCGGGATCATGGCGGCTGCGGACACGGCGACGGTCACGGTGAAGGGCAAGGGCGGCCATGCCTCGCGCCCGCATCTGACCGTCGATCCGATCATGGTGGCCTGCCAGATCGTGGTGGCCCTGCAGGCGGTGGTGTCCCGCTCGATCGATCCGACGAAGGCGGCGGTGATCACGGTGGGCACGATCTCCGGCGGCACGGTGTCGAACGTGATCCCCGACACGGCGACATTCGTGATGACCGTGCGCTCCTTTGAACCCGAGGTCCGGCTGCGGCTCGAGGAACGCATCCTGCGCGTCGCCACCGATGTCGCCCATGCCTTCGAGGCCGAGGCGGTGGTCGAATATGAACATGGTCATCCGGTGGTGTTCAACACCACGCCGGAAAACGAATTTGCCACCGGGGTCGCACGCGACCTGATCGGCGCCGAAAACGTCAAGGAATGCCCGCCGATCCCCGGCTCCGAGGATTTCGCCCATTATCTGGAACACAAGCCCGGGGCGTTCCTGCGTCTGGGGAACGGGGTCGAGTCCGCGGTCCTGCACAATCCGAAATACGATTTCGCGGACGAAAGCCTGACGGTGGGCGCCGCTCTCTGGGCCAGACTGGCGGAAAGCTACCTGCGCTGAGGGTTTCGACCCACGCGGCGGAACATGGCGCGCAGGCACCGGGCCTTTGCCGATCTTGCCGGCGCTGGTCCACCGCGACGCCCGGCTTGCCGTTGCGGTTGGTCTGGATATGAGCCGGTCTCGCGGCTCTTCGCCAAAGCGACCATGCGATGATTTGGGCGGGTTGGGTCTGATGCGGCGGATCAGACCCCAAGCGCCTACGGCAGGCCCGGCGGCAACGCGCGCTGTCGCGGCCTTGCCGGCATGCGGCTTCGCGGCGTCCGGGGATGTCTCCGTCGATCCGCGCCGATTTTGCGCGTCGTTCCCGGGTGGACGCCCGAGCGACATCTCAGGGAATCCCGCTCTTCCGGGCCGGATTGCGGCGGGGGCGGATGCGTGGTCTTGTGCGGGAAATCAGCCGGGGCATTCGGATCGTGGCCTTCACCCTCAAGCAATTGCGCTATTTCCTTGCCGCCGCCGAAAGCGGCACTGTGTCCGGTGCCGCACAGGCGCTGGCGATTTCGCAATCCTCGGTGACCGAGGCGATCCGCGAGCTTGAGGCCGATCTGGGTGTGCGGCTGTTCGACCGGCATCCGCGCGGGCTCGAAATCACCCATCGCGGGCATCAGTTTCTGCGCCATGCGCAAGGCATCCTGACCTCGGTCGCCGATGCGCGGCAGGCGCTGGATCAGGACGGCGCGCGCGTGACCGGGCGGCTGCATATCGGCGTCACCTCGCTGGTCGCGGGCTATGTCCTGTCGGACATCCTCTCGCGCTTTCGCCGCGCCAATCCGGAGGTGGAGGTCACCGCGCTGGAGGACAACGGCGATTACCTCGAACATCTGCTGGTCGGCGGAGAGCTGGACGTGGCGGTGATGCTGACCTCGACCCTGCGCGACCGGATGGCCCTGCAGGTCGAGATCCTCGACGTGTCGCCCTATCAACTCTGGCTGCCGAACGGGCACCGGCTGGCGACGCAGACCTCGGTCTCGATCGAGGATCTGGCGGGGGAGCCGATGATCATGCTGCGGCTTGACGAGATCGAGGAACCGACGCGGCGGCTGCTGGCGGCGTTCGGGGCGCGGCCGCGGGTGGCGTTCCGCACCCGTTCGGTCGAGGCGGTGCGGTCGCTGGTGGCGACGGGGGCGGGGATCGCGCTTTTGCCCGAGATGGCCTATCGGCGCTGGTCGCTGGAAGGCGATCCGATCGTGTCGCGCGACGTTTCGGGCACGCTGCCGGTGGTGCAGGTGGGGGTGGTATGGCGACGCGGCACGCCGCTGTCGGCGCAGGCGCGGGAATTCATCCATGCCGCGCAGTCGCACCGGCCGCTGCGCTGATCCGTTATCGGGAAATCCGATAGCGTCCTTCTGATAATTGGATTTGCGAAATCGACAGGGCTGCGACAGGCTTGCCGCCAAGGGGCAGGATCGCCCCGCCACAACAGGGAAAACGCAGATGAACAAGCTTTGGAACGCGGCGGCCTCGGGTCTTGCGCTGACGGCCGCGCTTACTCTTCCCGCTTCGGCGCAGATGGCCTCGCTCGGCACGCCGGAGGGGGCTGTGTCGATCGTCGCCTGGCCGGGGTATATCGAGCGGGGCGAGACCGATCCGGCCTATGACTGGGTGACGAAATTCGAGGAAGGCACCGGCTGCAAGGTCGAGGTCAAGACGGCGGGCACCTCGGACGAGATGGTGTCGCTGATGAATCAGGGGACGTTCGATCTGGTGACGGCTTCGGGCGATGCCTCGCTGCGGCTGATCGCGGGCAAGAAGGTGCAGCGCGTCAACATCGCGCTGATCCCCGGCTGGGACAAGGTGGACGACCGGCTGAAGGAGGCGCCCTGGCACACGGTCGAGGGCGCGCATTACGGCGTGCCCTTCATGTGGGGGCCGAATGTGCTGATGTTCAACACCACGGTCTTCAGCGAGGCGCCGAAAAGCTGGGATGTTGTGTTCAACGAACAGACCCTGCCGGACGGCAAGTCGAACGCCGGCCGGGTGCAGGCCTATGACGGGCCGATCTACATCGCCGATGCGGCGCTTTACCTGATGTCGGTGAAGCCCGAGCTGGGCATCACCAACCCCTATGAGCTGAACGAGACGCAATACGAGGCGGCGCTGGACCTGCTGAAGGGGCAGCGCAAGCTGGTCTCGCGCTACTGGCATGACGCGATGGTGCAGATCGACGATTTCAAGAACGAGGGGGTCGTGGCCTCGTCCTCCTGGCCGTTTCAGGTGAACCTGCTGAAGGCCGATGGCGCGCCGGTCGGGTCCACCATCCCGCAGGAGGGCGCGACCGGCTGGGCCGATACGCTGATGCTGCATGCCGAGGCGAAGCATCCGACCTGCGCCTATCTCTTCATGGAACATGCGCTGAGCTCCAACCTGCAATCGGACCTGTCGCTGTGGTTCGGGGCGGTGCCCTCGGTCCCGTCCGCCTGCACCGACGGGTCGGGGATGCAGACGGCGGAGGGCTGCGCGGAAAACGGCTTGCAGGATTTCGACAAGATCTGGTTCTGGCGCACGCCGACCTCGGCCTGCGAGGCGGGCGGCTGCGTGCCCTATCACCGCTGGGTGTCGGACTATATCGCCGTCATGGGCGGCTGATCCTGCAACGGTCCGGGCGCGCGGCCCGGGCCTCAACGGACTAGGACAGATGATGCAAGCTGTGAGCTTTCGCGGCGTCTCGCGCCATTTCGGCACGGTGCGCGCGGTGGATGATGTCGATCTGGACATCGCGGATGGCGAGTTCTTCGCCATGCTGGGGCCTTCGGGATCGGGCAAGACCACCTGCCTGCGCCTGATCGCGGGATTCGAGCAGCCCACTGCCGGCGAGATCGCGATCTGTGGCGAACAGGCGGCGGGGATGCCGCCCTACCGGCGCAACGTCAACACGGTGTTCCAGAATTACGCGCTGTTTCCGCATATGAACGTGCGCGACAACGTGGCCTTCGGGTTGCGGGTGAAGGGCATCGGCCGGGCGGAACGCCACTGCGCCGCCGAGGAGGCGCTGGCGATGGTCGAGCTGGCCGGTTTCGGCGACCGCCGCGCCGCCGCGCTGTCGGGCGGGCAGCGGCAGCGGGTGGCGCTGGCCCGCGCGCTGGTCAACAAGCCGAAGGTGCTGCTGCTGGACGAACCGCTCGGCGCGCTGGACCTGAAGCTGCGCGAGCAGATGCAGGAGGAACTACGCCGGTTGCAGCGGGCGCTCGGCCTGACCTTCGTTTTCGTCACGCATGATCAGGAGGAGGCCCTGTCGATGGCCGACCGCGTTGCGGTCTTTGCCGAGGGCCGGATCCAGCAGGTCGGCACGCCCGAGGATATCTACCGCCGCCCCGCCAGCCGTTTTGTCGCGGATTTCGTCGGGTCCTCGAACGTGCTGCCCGCCGATTTCGTCGGCGTGGGCCGGGCCGGGGACTGGGCCAGCCTGCGGCCCGAGGATATCACGCTGGACCCCGCCGGGCGGGAGGCCGAGGTCACATCGCGCGCCTATCACGGGCGGGTGGTGAAGCTGGGGCTGAACGTGGCGGGGCAGGGGCTGACGATGCTTGCGCCCGCCTCCGGGGATCTGCCGCGGCCGGGCGACCGGGTCGGCATCGCATGGCCTCTGGAAAAGGCGCATCTGCTGGGGCCCGCAACATGAGCGACACCGCCATCCTGCCGCCGCGCTCAGGCGTCGTGGCGCGCGCCGTCGACTGGATGATCCGGCATCCGGCGATGTTCACCTTTCTGCTGGTGCTGCCGATCACCCTGTGGCTGGGCATCGTCTATATCGGATCGCTGCTGGCGCTGCTGGTGCAGAGCTTCTATTCGATCGACGAATTTTCCGGCCTCGTGGTGCCGGAATTCACGCTGGCGACCTATGCCGAGCTGCTGCGCCCGTCGAATTTCGCCATCATCCTGCGCACGGTGACGATGGCGGCCTGCGTCACGGTCGCCTCGGCGGTGATCGCCTTTCCGATCGCATATTTTGCCGCCCGCTACGCCAGGGGCGGGTGGAAGGCCTTGTTCTACATCGGGGTCATGCTGCCCCTGTGGTCGAGCTATCTGGTCAAGGTCTACGCATGGAAACTGGTTCTGGCGAAGGAGGGCATCCTGAGCTGGGCCTTTGCCAAACTGCATCTGGGCTGGCTGCTGGATGCCATTCTGGCGCTGCCGGTGGTGGGGGGCAATTCGCTGTCGGTCAGCTATACCGGCACCTTCATCGTCTTCGTCTATATCTGGCTGCCCTACATGATCATCCCGGTGCAGGCGGCGCTGGAACGGGTGCCGGGCGCGATGATCGAGGCGGCCTCGGACCTTGGCGCGACGCCGGGGCAGAGCTTCCGCATGGTGCTGCTGCCGCTGGCGCTGCCGGGGATCGTGGCGGGGTCGATCTTCACCTTCTCGCTGACGCTTGGCGATTACATCGTGCCACAGATCATCGGCTCCGGGCGGCTGTTCATCGGGCAGGCGGTCTACATGCAGCAGGGCACGGCGGGGAATATCCCGCTGGCCGCGGCCTTCACCGTGGTGCCGATCGCGATCATGGGGGTCTACCTCTGGGGCGCGCGCAGGATGGGGGCTTTCGATGCGCTCTGACCGGGCCCCCTGGGCGCTGAAATGCGCCGCCGCCGCGGGGCTGGTGTTCCTGCTGGCCCCCATCGTGCTGATCTTCATCTATGCCTTCACCACCGAGGAAAAGAGCTTTCAGTGGCCGCCGCCCGGCTTCACCACGAAATGGATCGGCGTGACGATGGGGCGGGCGGATGTGTGGCAGGCACTTGGCCTGTCGCTGAAGGTCGCGGCGATTTCCACGGGGATCGCCATGGTGCTGGGCACGCTGACGGCGGCGGCGGTGTCGCGGGCGCGGTTCTTTGGCCGGGAGACGATTTCCCTGCTGGTGATCCTGCCCATCGCGCTGCCGGGGATCATCACCGGCATCTCGCTGCGGTCGGCCTTCTCGCTGCTGGACATTCCGTTCAGCACCTGGACCATCGTGCTCGGCCACGCGACCTTCTGCATCGTCGTCGTCTACAACAACGCGGTGGCGCGGTTCCGGCGCACCTCGGCCGCGCTGATCGACGCGGCGATGGATCTGGGCGCGGACGGGGTGCAGACCTTTAGGCTGGTGATCCTGCCCAATATCGCCACGGCGCTGCTGGCGGGGGGAATGCTGGCCTTTGCGTTGTCGTTCGACGAGGTGATCGTCACCACCTTCACCGCCGGCAATCAGGCGACCCTGCCGATCTGGATGTTGCAGGAACTGATCCGCCCGCGCGAAAGGCCGGTGACCAATGTCGTCGCCATGGCCGTGGTGCTGGTGACGGTGCTGCCCATTCTGGCGGCCTGGTGGCTGACGCGGGACGGGCAGCACAGCGAAGGTTCGGAAAAATAGCTTCAAGGGAGATACGGGATGCAAACCAACATGCTGATCGGCGCGGATTTCGTGTCCGGCACGGAAAGCGAAGAACAGATCCTGAACCCGCGCACGGGGGAGGTGATCGTGACATTGCCAGAAGCCTCGCTCGCGCAGGTGGAACGGGCGGTCGAGGCGGCGGCGAAGGCCTTTCCGGGCTGGTCGCGCACGACACCCGGGGAACGCTCGGCCTGCCTGCTGAAGATCGCCGAGCGGATCGAGGCGGCGGCGGGCGAATTCGCGGCGCTCGAGGCGCTCAACTGCGGCAAGCCGGGGCATCTCGCGCTTGGCGACGAACTGCCCGCGATCATCGACTGTTTCCGCTTCTTCGCCGGGGCGGTGCGGACGATGACCGGGCCGCTCGCGGGGGAATATCTGCCGGGGCATACCTCGATGATCCGGCGCGATGCGGTGGGGGTGGTCGCCTCGATCGCGCCGTGGAACTATCCGCTGATGATGATGGCGTGGAAGATCGCCCCCGCGATCGGGGCGGGGAATACGGTGGTGTTCAAGCCCTCCGAGCAGACGCCGCTGACCGCGCTGAAGATGGCGGAGATCTTTGCCGATGTGCTGCCCGAGGGCGTGGTGAACGTGGTTCTGGGGCGCGGCGATACGGTCGGCTCGGCGCTGATCAACCATCCGAAGATCGCGATGATCTCGATCACCGGCGACATCGCGACGGGCCGCAAGATCATGGAGGCCGCGACCCGCACGATCAAGCGCACCCATCTGGAACTGGGCGGCAAGGCGCCGGTCGTGGTGCTGGACGATGCCGACCTTGAGGCCGTGGTGCAGGGGCTGCGGGCCTTCGGCTATTACAACGCCGGACAGGATTGCACGGCGGCGTGCCGGATCTACGCGCAGGCGGGGATCCATGACCGGCTGGTGGCGGAGCTGGGGGCGGCGGTGGCCTCGATCACTTACGGGCAGGCGGATGACAGTGTGAACGAGATGGGGCCGCTGATCTCCCCCCGGCAGCGCGACCGGGTGGCGAGCTTCGTCGGCCGCGCGCGCGAGGCGCGCCATATCGAGGTCGTCACCGGCGGCGGCATCGCGGACGGGCCGGGCTTCTTCTACAAGCCCACGGTCATCGCCGGCGCCCTGCAATCGGATGAAATCGTGCGGCGCGAGGTTTTCGGCCCCGTCGTCTCGGTCACCCGGTTCGAGGAGATGGAACAGGCGATCAACTGGGCGAACGATTCCGAATACGGGCTGGCCTCCTCGGTCTGGACGAAGAACGTGTCCAAGGGGCTGAAGGTCGCGGGCGCGCTGCAATACGGCTGCACCTGGGTGAACACGCATTTCATGCTGGCGAACGAGATGCCGCATGGCGGGATGAAGCATTCGGGCTACGGCAAGGACATGTCGATGTATGCGCTCGAGGATTATTCCGTCGCCCGCCACATCATGGTGGCGCTCTGACTACCAAATGGCGCGCGGCACGATCGCACCTGGATGGCCGATGACGCGGGCGGCGGTGGCATGGCCGGTTTCCATGCAGCCGGTGATGTTGGCCCCCCGCGTCACGCCGGCAAGGAAGCCCGCGTTGAAACTGTCGCCCGCGGCGGTGGTGTCGATGACGCCGACCGGGCCGGGGGCGATCTCGCGCCCCGAACCGTCCAGCGCGCGCGGCCCCCGTGCGCCGCGTTTCAGCGCCCCATCGCGCACGCCCCATGCGGCGAGCCGGGCCATGACCCCGGCTTCACCGGCATCACCGAAGAGCGCGATTTCATCGTCGAGCGAGGGCAACGCGATATCCGTCAGCTCCCAAAGTGCGCGGATCTCGGCGCGGGCGTCATCGGGGCCGGACCACAGGCGGGGGCGATAGTTGGAATCAAAGGCCACGCGCCCGCCCCGGGCGCGGAAGCCCGCGATCCAGTCGCGCAGGCGCCGGCGCGCGTCGGGTGCAAGGATGGCGATGCTGATGCCCGAGAGGTAGAGCAGGTCGCAGGGCGCCAGATCCTCTGGCCCAAGCGCCGAGCCGGGGCCGAACATCGTCCGCGCCGCCGAAGCGCCGCGCCAGTAGCTGAAGCTGCGCTCGTTGTCGGCATCGAGCGTGATCATGTAAAGCCCGGGCATCACGTCGGGGACGCGCGCGATCCGGGAGGTGTCGAGCCCTTCCTCGCGCAGCGCCGCGAGGATGCGGTCGGACTGGATGTCGTCGCCAAGCGCGGTGACGTAGGACACCCGCACCGCCGGGTCCGTCAGGCGGCGCAGGTAGACCGCGGTGTTGAACGTGTCGCCCGCGACGCCGATCCGGGCAAGGCCCGGGCCGGCGGGGGACAACTCGATCATCACCTCTCCCAGACAGACGATGGTTTGCGGGGTCATGGCCGGTCCTTTCCGGGCGGGCGGGTCACTTCTTCCTGTAGGCGATGCAGTCGATCTCGACCTTGCAGTCGACGACCATGGGCGATTGCACGCAGCAGCGGGCGGGGGGATGGGCGCCGAAATATTTCTCGAACACGGCGTTGAAGCTCCAGAAGTCGCGGGCGTCGTCCAGCCAGACACCGATGCGCACGATATCCTGAACATCATAGTCCGCGTCGCGCAGGATGGTCAGCATGTTCTCGATGGCGACGGTGGCCTGTTCGACGATGTTGGTGCCGACGACCTCGCCCTCGCGCATCGGTGTCTGGCCCGAGACGTAAAGCCAGCCGTCCGCCTCCGTCGCCTTGGCGAAGGGCAGGCTGCGCTGGCCAGACCCCTTGCCCTCGCCCACGCCGTAACGTTTCACGCTCATGTCTTTCTCCTTTTGTCGCGGCCGGGCCGCAGGTTCAGTGTTCAGGTGCCGAACACGCCGCCGGTCTGCACGTAATGCCCCGGCGAAACGGTGCGGTATTCGCGCTTCGGCAGGATGTAATCCAGCGGCCGGATCGGCGAGCGGACCTGTTCCTGCGCGACATGGGGGCGGGTGCCGCGTCGCGCGGGATCGGGGATCGGCACCGCCTCGATCAGGCGGCGGGTGTAGGGGTGCTGCGGATTGCCGAAGATTTCGGCGCGCGGGCCGATTTCCACGATCTCGCCGAAATACATCACGGCGACGCGGTGGCTGATGCGTTCCACCACCGACATGTCGTGCGAGATGAACAGATAGGCGAGCCCGTGTTCCGCCTGCAGGTCCATCAGCAGATTGGCGACCTGCGCCTTGACGGAAACGTCGAGCGCCGAGACCGCCTCGTCCGCGACGATGAACGACGGGTCGAGCGCCAGCGCCCGCGCGATTGAAATCCGCTGCCGCTGCCCGCCCGAGAATTCGTGCGGATAGCGCCCCGCCACCTCGGGCGGCAGGCCGACCTGATGCAGCAGCGTCTCGACCCGGGCGCGGGCTTTGTCGCGCGGCAGGACCCTGTGGCTGAGGATCGGTTCCAGAATGGCCTTGCCCACCGGAATGCGCGGGTTGAGCGAGGCGAAGGGATCCTGAAAGATCATCTGCGCGTGGCGGCGCATGTCGCGCAGATGGGCGCCGTGCATGTCCTCGATGTTGCGGCCGTTGATGACGATGCTGTCCTCGGTCGCCTGTTGCAGCCGCAGGATGGCGCGGCCGGTGGTGGATTTGCCGCAGCCGGATTCCCCGACCAGCGCCAGCGTTTCGCCGGGATGCAGGTCGAACGAGACGTTTTCCACCGCGTGGACCCGCCCGTTCGGCACGTCGAACCGCACCGACAGGTTTTGGACCGAGACGACGGGCGCGGCGTGGGTGGTGTCGGGCGGCGGCAGGGCGCGGCCCTCGGTGATCCGGCCGGTGGCGGCATCGACATCGGGGAAGCGGCGCGGGCCGGGGCTGTCGCCCATCGAGCCAAGCCGGGGGATCGCGGCCAGAAGCGCCCGGGTATAGGGTTTTTCCGGGCTGGCGAAGATCCGGGCGGTGGGGCCGGTCTCGACCATGTCGCCGCGGAACATCACCACGGTGCGGTCGGCGACCTCGGCCACCACGCCCATGTCATGGGTGATGAACAGCACGGCCATGTTTTCCTCGGCCTGCAGGGCGCGGATCAGGGCAAGGATCTCGGCCTGGATCGTCACGTCGAGCGCGGTGGTCGGTTCGTCGGCGATCAGCAGTTTCGGCCGGCAGGCCAGCGCCATCGCGATCATCACCCGCTGGCGCATCCCGCCCGAGAACTTGTGCGGATATTCGTGCAGGCGCGATTTCGCGGCGGGGATGCGCACCCGTTCCAGCAGGCGCACCGCCTCGGCCTCGGCTTCGGTCCAGCTCTTGTCGCTGTGCAGCACGATCGCCTCGGCGAGCTGGTTGCCGATGGTGAAGACGGGGTTGAGCGAGGTCATCGGTTCCTGAAAGATCATGCCGATCTCGCCGCCGCGGATGGCGCGCATCTGCGGCTCGGGCAGGGTCAGCAGATCGCGCCCGTTCAGCGCGATGCGGCCCTGAATCCGGGCGGTGTCGCGCGGCAGCAGGCGCATGGCCGACAGCGCGGTGACGCTTTTGCCCGATCCGGATTCGCCCACGATGGCGACGGTTTCGCCCGCGTGGACCTGAAAGCCGATGTCGCGGATCACCGCGCGCCAGCCGGAGCCCGCGCGGAACGAGGTGGTCAGATGCTCGACAGACAGGATGGGTGCCGGTAGGATGGGTGCTTGCGTCATGTCAGTGCTCTTTCGAAAGGCGCGGGTCGACCAGATCGCGCAGCCCGTCGCCAAGGAGTTGCAGCGACAGCACCGAAAAGACGATCGCAAGGCCCGGGAAGACCATCAGCCATGGCGCGTTGCTCATGTATTCGCGGCCCGAGGCGAGCATGGTGCCCCATGTCGGCATGTCGGTGGACACGCCCACGCCCAGAAAGGACAGGCTGGCTTCGGCCAGCATGGCCGAGGCGAAGACGAAGGTGGCCTGCACGAGGATGGGCGAGGCGAGGTTCAGCAGAAGGTGCCGCCCGATGACCTGCCATGTCGGCAGGCCGAGGGTGATCGCCGCCTCGATATAGGGCATCTCGCGCAGCACCAGCGTCGAGCCGCGCACGATACGCGCCAGACGCGGGGCGTAGGTGATGCCGAGCGCGATGATCACCGTCACCACCGAAGGGCCGAGCGCCGCGACCAGCGCGATGGCCAGCAGGATATCCGGAAAGGACATCATCGCGTCGATCAGCCGCGAGATCGGCGCGTCGAGGCGGCGGAAATACCCCGCCAGCACCCCGAGGATCAGCCCGAGCACCGTGGACAGCGCGACGACACCGAGGCTGACCAGCAGCGAGATCCGCCCCGCGAAGATGGCGCGGGAAAAGATATCGCGGCCGAATTCGTCGGTGCCGAACAGATGCGCGGCCGAGGGCGGCTTCAGCTTGTTCACGATCGACAGCCTGTTCGGCGCATAGGGGGCAAGCAGCGGCGCGAAGATCGCGGCCAGCACCACGATCGCCAGCACGATCATGCCGAAGACCACGGCGCGGTTGCGCAACAGCGGGCGGAGAGCGGCGGGAACGAGGGTCATAGTTTCACTCGCGGGTCGGCGACGACGTAGAGCATGTCGACGATGAAGTTGATCAGCACGTAGATCGCGGCGGCGGCAAGCAGCGTGCCCTGAATGACCGGATAGTCGCGCCTGAGCACCGCCGAGACGACGAGATTGCCGACCCCGGGCAGGCCGAAGACGCTTTCCGTCACCACCGCGCCCGCGACCAGCATGGCGACGGACAGGCCGATGACCGTGATGATCGGCACCATGGCGTTGCGCAGCGCATGTTTCAGCACGACGCGGCCCTCGCCCGCGCCCTTGGCCCGCGCGGTGCGGATGTAGTCGTCGCCCAGCACGTCCAGCATGGCGGCGCGGGTGAACCGGGTGATCAGCGCGGAATTGACCACGCCCAAGGTGATCGCCGGCAGGATCAGGTGGTGAAGCCGCGCGCCGAAGGGCGTGTCCGGCCCGCCATAGCCCGAGGCCGGGAACCAGCCCATCTGGACGGCGAAGATCTGGATCAGCACCAGCCCCAGCCAGAAGCTGGGCACCGAGGCCGCGACCATCGTGACCGTCACCACGATCTGGTCGAACAGCGTGCCGCGCTTCACCGCCGACAGCACCCCCACCGGCAGCGCGATGGCCGTGGCGATCAGGATGGCGAAGAGCGTCAGGAAGAAGGTCGGCTCGGCCCGGCTCAGCAGCGCCTGCCCGACCGACTGGTTGAGAAAGATCGACTGCCCCAGATCGCCGTGCAGCAGCCCCCAGAGGAACTGGCCGTATTGCACGACGAGCGGCGCGTTCAGCCCGAGCTTTTCGCGCAGCTGCGCGATATCCTCGGGCGTCGCGTCGGAGCCGAGCATGACGGCCGCAGGATCGCCCGGGGTGACGCGGACGATGAGAAAGACCACCGTGGCGACGATGGCGAGCACGATGGCCATGCCCGCCAGACGCCGGACGAGGGCCTGGGCGATCCTGTTCATGGGCCTACTCCTTGGGCGAGACGTTCCAGAAGTGCGGCCAGTAGGTGGGCTCATAGCCCGCGACCCCCTTGGCGACACCGGCCAGCGCGTTGAAGTTGCCCACCTTGTAGAGCGGCACGTCATCGTAGATCGCGGTCTGGATCCGTTCCCATGCGGCGAATTTCGCCTCGTCCGTGGTGGCGTTCATGTAGGCCGCGACGGCCTCGGCCTTCTGGTCCGAGACATACCAGCCCGGATAATTGTCCGAGAGGGTGTTGATCGTCGAGGGATCGCCCGGGAAGTTCGAATGGGTGACGAAGATGTCCCACAGATCCGGATCGGCGCGCCGGGTGGTCAGCGTGGCCCAGTCCACGACCTGAAGGTCGATCTTGAAGCCCGCGGCTTCGAGATAGGCCTTGGCGACCTCGGAGATCTTGTAGTGGAATTCATACTGGCGCGAGGTCATCAGCCGCAGGGGGGTGCCGTCGTAGCCCGCCTCGGCCAGCATTTTCGCCGCGCCTTCGGGATCGCCTTCGCCGTAACGCGCGATGCCCGCTTCGGTGTGCCAGAAGAAACCCTTCGGGAAGATCGAGCCATCGACGCTGTAGAACATGTCCGCGTCGAAGGCCGCCATCATCATGTCGGTGGGGTTCAGCGCAAGCTGCACCGCCTGACGCAGGGCCTTGCTGGTCATCAGGCCCTGTTTCATGTTCATGTTCATCGACACCCAGCCGGCGTTTTCAAAGATCACGGGGGCGGATTTGTCCGATCCGTTCAGCCGGTCGTAGGCGCTGACGGGCAAGGAATCGGCAAAGTCGAACTGGCCGGACAGCAGCCCCTCGACCCGGGTGTTGGCGTCGGGCACCGGCACGAAGCGGATTTCCTTCGCGATCGCCTCGCGCCCGCCGGCGTAGTTGCTGGGTTCGCCCTCGGGTGAGGCATAGTCGTCGAAGCGGACCATCTGGATATACTGGTCCGGGCGGCGTTCCTTGAGCACATAGGGCCCGGTGCCGACGAATTCCGTCAGCGGATCGGCCAGCGTGGTCACGGGCAGGATCACCGAGCCGGAGCAGAGCGTGGCGATCAGCGGCGAATAATGGGCGTTGAGCCGGAAGACCACGGTGTTCGGGCCATCGGCCTCGAGGCTCTCGACAAAGGCGGCGACCTGCTTGCCCTTCGTCGCGAGATCGAGCCAGCGCCGGAGCGAGGCGACGACATCGTCGCTGGTCATCACCGCGCCGTTGTGGAACTTCACCCCCTCGCGCAGGGCGATCGTGTAGGTCAGGCCGTCGTCCGAGATCACCGGCTGCGCCGCGGCCAGAAGCGGCACGGTCTTCCATTCCGCGTCATAGGTGTAGAGCGTCTCGAAGATGTGCTGGTCGATCGTCATCACCAGGTCGGTAGTGGTCTGCATGACATCGAGGGTGGGCGGCTCGCCGATCATGGCGACGGTCAGAACCCCGTCCGAAGGGGCGGCAAATGCAAGGCGGGCGCTGCCCGCAAAGACGGCCGTGGCCGCGGTGGAGACAAGAAACGATCTGCGATTGAGCATGGTGAGAACCTTCCTGTGGCGTGTTTTCGTTGTGTCTTGGGCGCCGCCCGGGCCGGGCCGCGCGGTCGGTCAGCCGTCAAGCCCGAGCGGATCCGGCACGCGCGGCCAGATCCCCTTGCCGGCCTTGAGGTATTTCGTCTCGGCCGGGTTCGTCGGATAGCAGGTGGGGGCGGCGATATAGACCACCTCGGGCGTGATCGGCGCGAAGCCCGCGTAGAAGTGGTTGGTGGACTTGATCAGCAGGTAGTCCTTGGCGGCGGTGTCGATGCCGAGGTTGGTGAAGATGTCGGGTTCGTAGGTCTGGGTGCGCGAGGTGATCAGGATGATGTCCATGTCCGTGCCCACCGGGCGCACCACCGCGGCACGGCCAAGCGTGACGCGGCTGGCGCGGAAGCTCTGCCAGCCCTCGGACACGGTCTTCATCACCCGCACGCGCAGGTCGAGCGGCTCGCCCCCCTCGGCGCAGGATTTCCCGCCGATGCGCAGGGTGATCTTCGCACCCTCGCCCGCCGCATGGGCGAACCAGACGGCGATCGGATCCCACATGGTGGCGATGCCCGCATTGGTCATGCCGCGTTCCAGCATCCGGCGCAGGATGACCGTCGCATCGCCCGCGACGCCGCCGCCCGGATTGTCCCAGACATCGGCGATGACCACCGGCCGGCCGGGACGGGCGGCATGGACCGCCGCTGCGTGGTCGAGCCCGGTTTCGGTATCGAACATGGGAAAGGCGGTTTCGCGCCGCATCCGGTAAAGCTCTTCGCCCAGCTTGCGGGCCAGCGCGTCGCCCTTTGCCCTGTCATTGTCCGTCACCACGACGATGCGGGTGCCCATGTCTGCCACATCCCCCGCCATGAAGCCGTGGATGACCGAGATCGACAGGATGCCGTCCTTGCCCTGCATCGCCTTCAGCCGGTCGACGAAGGACCGCATCGGTTCGCGGCTGGTCGGGTAGATGGTGATCATCCGGCAATCGAAGGTCGAGATCACCGGCCTGACCGCGCCGCGCAGCGCCGCCAGCGAAACATCGACGACATGGGCGCCACGTTCCTCGAAATCGGTATGGGGAAATTCGAGAAAGGCCGCCAGCATGTCCAGTTGCGCCACGCGCCGCGCGGTGAGGTGGCTGTGCGGATCGAACTCGGCCGAAACGAAGACGTCGGGGCCGGTGATCTCGCGCACGCGGGTCAGAAGATCGCCCTCGGGATCGTCGTAGCCCTGCGCGACCATGGCGCCATGCAGGCCGAGGATGACCGCATCGACCGGCATCGCGGCGCGGAGCTGGCCGAGGATTTCGTCGCGCAGGGTTTCGTAGGTCTGGCGCTGGATCATCCCGGCGGGCTCGGCCCAGGTCGAGGTGCCCTCGATCACGGTGAAGCCCTCGTCCCGGCCGCGGCGGCGCAGGATCGGCACGACGGACGAGCAGAGCGTGGGGGTATCGGGGTGCTGTCCGGGGCCGGCGTAGAAGGCCGCCCTGAAGGCCTCGAGATCGGTCGGAACCGGCGAGAATGTGTTGGTTTCCGTGGCCAGCGAGGCCGTGAAGATACGCATGTCTTGCGTCCTGATGCGTGAACGCCGGGGGCCGGAGGCCCGCGTCGTCCGAAGATGTCTGATCATATGCCGGACGGATCGGCCGTCCGGCACAGGGCAGTGGCCTGCCGGGTGATTTTGTAATAAGTTTTCATAATCATGCCGTAAATGTGCCTGCGGTCAACGAAAATCCGGTAATTCCGCGGTAGTCTGGAAATTGAATTTCTCACTGAGGAAAAGATTTTCGCCATTGTCGGGCAAATTTTCGGCCGGTCCGGTGCGCATCGGTGGGATGGGTGCAAAAATACAGGAATGACAACAGGTTGCCCCGCCTGTTTCGATTTTGGGCGGAAAGCGAAGAGCGGAATTTCCCGCTGAAATTTCATGCAGTTTTTCGGGCCGGCGCGGGGTTGGCCGCATCCGGTGCCAAGACAGGGGCTGGTGATACGGAATTTCTTCATTGCGCCGTTCAAGGGTCGATTCGGCGCAGTCCGGGCTTGACGCAGGTGCCGGTTGCGTAATTCAATTTCAGGACCCCACAGACTGGATGTTTCATGGACCTGTTTCAGACCCTCGCGAACACCGCCGGCAAGCCTGAGGGGCTGGACGCGCGTCTGGCGCGCACGGTGCTCGACGATGTGGATTTCGCCATGCGCGCCTCGATCGCCGAACTGGCGGAGCGGGCCGGTGTCTCGGCCCCGTCGGTGACGCGGTTCTCGCGCCGGATCGGCTGTGCGGGCTATCCGGATTTCAAGGTCAAGCTGGCGCAGATGGCCTATGTGGGGCTGCGCTACCTCAAGCCCGAGGTCACCTCGACCACCCCCGCCGAGGTGGCCGAGGATATCGTGACCAAGGCGCAGGACGCGCTGTTCCGGTTCCACCGTCAGGTCGATCTGGCGGCGATGGAACGGGCGGCGCAGCTCTTGCGCGGGGCGGATTTCATTCAGGCGGTGGGGGCGGGGGGCAATTCCTCGATGATCGCGGGCGAGTTGCACAACCGGCTGTTCCGGCTGGGGCTGCGGGTGCACAGCTCGAACGACCTGACGATGAGCCTGATGCAGGCCTCCGCGGCGACCGAGGGGACGGTGACCATCGTCTCCTCGATGACCGGGATCGATGCGACGCTGGTGCGCTGCGTCGAATTGCTGGGGCAGCAGGGGCTGCCGACCATCGCGCTGACACAAAGCGGCTCGCCACTGGCCAAGGCGGCCTCGGTGGTGATCACCATCGACCTGCCCGAGGGGCAGAACATCTTCCGCCCCAGCTCGACCCGCTTCGCCTATCTGGCGGCGGTGGATGTGCTGGCCAATCTGGTGGCCTATGCCGACCGGGCCACGTCGCTGCAAACGCTGCGGAGGGTCAAGGCGGAACTGGTGCGCAGCCGCGATGGCGACGACCGGCAGCTTCTGGGGGATTAGGGGTCAGCGATCCCGTGAAACGGGCGGTCGCCGGGTGCATGGGTAGGATGGCGGCGCGCGACGAGTCGCGCACGGTGTAGCGGAGCACCTCGGCGAGGATGAGGATCTGCGCGCTGTTCGCGGCGCAAGCCCATGGCGTCTGACACCGTGCCGATGCTCACGCCAGCGCCGCCCGGCTCACCTTGCGGTCATCGGTCTGCGCCCTAGCGCGTGCAGCCGCGGGCGGACACGTCCCATGCCTCCAGCGTGCCGTCGGGCAGCCGCACCAGAACCTGATCGTGCAGGTTGCTGACCGGGCAGACGTGGTTGGGCACGATCCGCACCTTCTCGCCCAGTTTCGGGGCGGGGAGCGCGGGGTCGATGCTGACGATGCCGTGTTCCTCGGTCAGCCGCTCGATCACCGCCTGCGGATAGTCCACCAGCAGGCCGAAGCCGGGGTTGCCCGGGCCGGCGGGGTCGCTGGTCAGGGTCTTGGTGCCCGCGTCGATGATGAAATGGCCGGGCTGCGGAATGCTGATCACGGTGGCGATGACCATCAGCGCGCAATCCTCGATCGTCGCGGCCCCGGCGCCGATCATGGCGCGGTCGTTGTAGATGTAGGTGCCGACGCGCAACTCGTCGACGCAGCCCAGCTCGTGCATGTGGAAGGCGCGGGGCGAGCCGCCGCCCGACACCATCGGCAGCCCGATGCCCGCGGCGTCAAGCATCGGCCGCAGCCGCGCGACGAAAGCGGCGGTGGCCTCGTTCGCCGGATAGGTCATCACCCCGGCAAAGCGCAGCCCCGGCGTCGCCACGACCTGTTGGGCCAGCGCCAGCGCCGCCTCGGGCGTGACGACGCCGGTGCGCCCCAGACCGGAATCGAATTCGACCAGCACGCCGATTTCCGCGCCGGACAGGCGCGCGGCCTCGGCCGCCGTGTCCACGGCCAGCGTGCTGTCCGCCGCGACGGTGAACCGCGCCTTGCCGGCGATCGCCGCCAGACGGCGCGCCTTTTGCGGCCCGATCAGCGGGTAGGAGATCAGGATATCCTGCACGCCGCTGTCCAGCATCACCTCGGCCTCGGTCAGCTTCTGGCAGGTGATGCCGATGGCGCCCAGCTCGGCCTGACGCCGCGCCAGACGGACGATCTTGTGGGTCTTGATATGCGGGCGCAGGCGGATGCCATGCGTGTCGCAATAGGCCTGCATCCGGGCAAGATTGCGTTCCACCGTCGCCAGATCGACCAGCGGGGCGGGGGTTTCGATATCGTCGTAGGTCATGCCGGGTTCCTTGATGCGCCTGTCGGGCGCGGGGTGATGGTCTTGGTTCCGTCTTCGGATCGAGCCTGCCCGATCCGGAGCGCCACGGCGTCAAACGGGCGCGGACTCCTTCTTTGCCCGGAGTCTTGCGGCGCAAATTGCGCAAATGCAAACAATATTGGCCGGCCTGCGGGGACGGATCTGACGCTCGGCGGCAAACGCGTTGACCTGCACCAGTCCATTGGATTGATCGGCGTGGCGGGCCGGCGAAACTGAAATACAGGGACGAAGGTGTCTTCAAAACCGGCCGGCCATGATCTGGTGCTCAACGGCGACCGGATGTTCTACCCTATGGATCGCCGGTCGAGGGATGGAGTTGCCGTCATCCCACTGGGCAGTGATCCGCCGAAGCGGATCGGTCTTGCAGGAATGCCGGCAATATCCCACCATCGGCGCATTGGTTTTGCATTCATGCAAAGGGCATCATGGACTGGGACGATCTGCGGGTGTTTCTGGCCGTCGCGCGGGCGGAAAGCCTGTCGGCGGCGGCGCGCGTGCTGAAATGCGATGCCGCGACGGTCGGGCGCCGGGTCGCGCGGCTGGAAGAGGATCTGGGGGCGAAACTGTTCCTGAAATCGCCGCAGGGGTATCGGCTGACGGAGCCCGGGCGCCGCCTGATCCCCCATGCCGAAACCGCCGAACAGGCGATGTCCGGCGCGGCCGAGGAGCTTTCGGGCCAGACCGGAGGCCTCAGCGGGCAGATCCGCATCGGCGCGCCGGATGGCTGCGCGAACTACGTGCTGCCGCAGGTCTGCGGGGCGATCTGCGATGCCAATCCGGGGCTTGAGATCCAGATCCTCGCCCTGCCGCGGATGGTCAACCTGTCGAAGCGCGAGGCGGATTTCGCCATCACCGTCTCGCGCCCGACGGGGGGGCGGCTGACGGTGCAGAAGCTGGCGGATTACGCGCTGCATCTGGCAGGCGACCGGAGCTATCTGGCCACGCATCCGCCGATTACCGCACTCGCGGATCTGCGCGGGCACCGGATGATCGGCTATATCCCCGACATGATCTTCGACCGCGAACTGGACTATCTGGCCGAGACGGGGGCGCCGACGGTCGATCTGGCCTCCAACTCGGTCGCGGTACAGATGCAGATGGTGCGGGCGGGGGCGGGGCTGGGCATCGTCCACGATTTCGCCATCCCCGCCTGCCCGGATGTGGTGCGGGTGTTGCCCGAAACGATCGCGCTGCGCCGGACCTTCTGGCTGGTGCGGCACGCGGACGATCGCCGCTCGGAACGCCTGACCCGCTTTGCCGAGGCTTTCGCCCAGGCCACGCGAACGGAAATCGCCCGGCTCGAAGCCATCGCAGCCGGGCAATAAGCCCGGCTCCCGGGCGCCTCGTTATCCGAGGCGATCCTTTCCATTTCGGCTTTCCATAAATATCCCGGGGGATGAGGTGGAAAAGACGACCTTCCAGTGGAAGGTCGTCCCGCCGAATGCGCTTGCGCCGAGGGGGCTGGCCCCCTGCGACCTCACCGTCTGCGCCTGCCCCCGGGCCCTGGACCCCGAAGGATCAGTCCATCGCCTTGAAGTTCAGGCTCGCCCCGTCGCGGATGCCAGAGAACCAGCGCGCCGTGACCGTCTTGGTCTTGGTGTAGAAGCGGAAGGCATCCGGGCCATACTGGTTCAGGTCGCCGAAGGCCGACTTCTTCCAGCCGCCGAAGGAATAGTAGCTCAGCGGCACCGGGATCGGGAAGTTGATGCCGACCATGCCGACATTCACCCGGCTGGCGAAATCGCGCGCGGTATCGCCGTCGGCGGTGTAGATCGCCGTGCCGTTGCCGTATTCGTTCTTCATCACCAGTTGCAGCGCCTCTTCATAGCTGTCGGCGCGCACGGTGGACAGGACCGGGCCGAAGATCTCCTGCTTGTAGATCTCCATGTCCGGGGTGACGTTGTCGAACAGCGACGGGCCGGTGAAGAAGCCGTCCTCATAGCCCTGGATCTTCAGCCCGCGGCCGTCGATCACCAGCTTGGCGCCCTGTTCGACGCCCGAGGCGATCAGCCCCTCGATCCGCTCCAGCGCGGCCTTGGTGATGACCGGCCCGAAATCGACGTCATCGCCGCCGGTATAGGGGCCGACCTTCAGCTTTTCGATCCTTGGGATCAGCTTGTCGATCAGCGCATCGGCGGTCTTCTGCCCGACCGGCACCGCGACTGAGATCGCCATGCAGCGTTCGCCCGCCGCCCCGTAGCCCGCCCCGATCAGCGCGTCCGCCGCTTTGTCCAGATCGGCATCGGGCATGATCAGCATGTGGTTCTTGGCGCCGCCGAAGCACTGCGCGCGCTTGCCGTTCGTCGCCGCGCGGCCATAGATGTATTGCGCGATCGGCGTCGAGCCGACGAAGCCGATGCCCTGAATGGTCGGGTGATCCAGCAGCGCGTCGACGATTTCCTTGCCGCCGTTGACGACCTGCAGCACGCCGTCGGGCAGCCCGGCCTCCTGCGCGAGTTCCGCCAGACGCAGCGAGGTCGAGGGCACGCGCTCGGACGGTTTCAGGATCATCGCATTACCCGAGGCCAGCGCCGGCCCCATCTTCCACAGCGGGATCATCGCCGGGAAGTTGAAGGGCGTGATCCCCGCGACGACGCCAAGCGGCTGGCGCATCGCGTAAAGGTCGATCCCCGGCCCGGCATTGTCGGAAAACTCGCCCTTCAGGGCCGAGGGCGCGCCCATGCAGACCTCGATCACCTCAAGGCCGCGCTGCACGTCGCCCTTGGCGTCGGGGAGCGTCTTGCCATGTTCGCGCGAAACCAGCTCGGCCAGTTCGTCCATGTGTTCGTTGATGAGCGCGCCGAACTTCATCATCACGCGGGCGCGCCGCTGCGGGTTGGTCGCGGCCCATTTGACCTGCGCCTTTTCCGCCGAGTCGATGGCCGCGCCGAGTTCCTCGGGCGTCGCCAGCGCGACCCGGGCCTGAATTTCACCCGTCGCCGGGTTGTAGATGTCGCTGAAGCGCCCCGAGGTGCCCGCGACATGCTTGCCGTCGATCCAATGTCCGATGTCTTGCATCTTCTTCTCCTCCTGCTTGTTGGGAGGAGTTTAGTGTTGCAGAAATAGATGGAACAGAGGGAATAAGGAAAATCCGTTTTGCATTTTTGCATGATGAGGCGGGGAAGGGGGCATCGCGGTGCCTTTCCGGCGCAGGATCGTCAGATTCCGGTCACGGTCGGGATGCGCGGGGCGGTGTTGTTGTATTGCACCCGCGCGGCGACGGATACGACCAGCGCCTGCGCCAGACACATCGGTGCGGCGAGCGAGCGTGAAAAGGTGTAATCGTGCTCGGGCACCGGGAACAGCACCCGCGCCGTCTTGGCCAGCGGCGACAGCGTGCTGTCGGAAATCGCCACGATGTCGATGCCGCGGGCGCCGACTTCCTCGACGATATCGACGACCTCCTTGGCGTAGAAGCGGAAGGACACCGCCATCAGCACGTCGCGGGGCGTGATCGTCCGGCTGATATAGGTCGAAAAGCCCGCCGCGCTGTCGAGCAGGATGCACCGCTTGCCGATCATCGTCAGCTGGTAGCGCATCAGCTGCACCACCGGCAGGGACCGCAGCTGCCCGATCAGGTAGATGGTATCCGCCTGATGCAGAAGTTGCGCCGCAAGGGTCAGATCCTCGGGCCGGATGTCCTTGAGCAGTTCCTGAAGCGAGGCGATGTCGCGCACGACCAGTTCGCTGAGGAAACCCGTCTCGGAGCGGTCGCGCGAGGTGTGAAGCTCGGTTTCCAGCGCTTTCACCCGCGCCTCGAACCCCGGGGCGGCGGTGGCAAGCCGCTTCTGGAACAGCGCCTGCAATTCCTTGAACCCGCGATAGCCAAGCGCCTGCGCGAAGCGCACGAAGCTCGATGCGTGGATGCCGCAGCGTTCCGCGATGGCATTGACGGATTGCACCGCCACGTCATTCGGGTTCTGCGTCAGAAAGACCGAGATTTTCTGGTAGGTCTTGCTCATCTGATCGTGGCGTTCGTGAATCAGCCGGATCAGCTCTTCGTAGTCCTTGGGTGGCTCGCCTGCGTGCATATCTTGCTCCATGCCACAACTTTGCAATGAATATTGCGGAAAGCCAAGGGCAATGATGCAAAGGGGCGAATGGTTCCCTGCGGACAGGGGACGGGCGCCCGGTGGGGGACCGGGCGCCCGGAGTGCGGGGCGAGGAGGCCCCCTTGGCGCAACGGGTAGGAGGGGGCCCGCGCGCATTCCGTCAGACCGGCCCCGTCAGGCCGGCCCTATCAGGCGGGCACGGGCAGCCATTGCCGCGCGGCCGAGGATTTCTGGATCGTCTCGACCAGCCGCTGGATCCGCAGGCCGGCGACGAAGCCGAAGGGTTCGGGGATCTCGCCCGCGATGGCGCGGGTATAGCCCTCGATCTCGATCGCCTTGAGGTCGTTGAAGCCAAGCTGGTGCCCCGGCGCCACGCAGAAGCGGCCATAGGGCGGGTGATCGGGCGAGGCCTCGATCCGGCGGAAGCCGCGCCGGCCCGGGGCATCGTCGGTCGCATAGAAATGCAGCTCGTTGAAGCGTTCCTGGGTGAAAGCCAGCGCGCCCTTGGTGCCGTAGACCTCGAAATCATGCTGCATCTTGCGGCCGGTGGCGATCCAGTTGCCCTCGATCGAGCCCTGCGCGCCGTTGGCGAAGCGCAGGAAGGCGCGGCCGACGTCATCGACGCTGACCTTGCGGGTGCCGCCCTTGCCGTCCGGCCGTTCGCCGATCAGCGTGACGCAATCGCCCATCACCTCGCTGATCGGGCCGAGCAGGAATTCCGCCGTGGCGAGCGCATGGCTGCCGATGTCGGCCAGCGCCCCGCCGCCCGCCGGATCATGGCGGAAGGTATAGGGGCCGGAGGCGTCGGCCATGTAATCCTCGGCATGCAGGCCGCGATAGCCGCGGATCTCGCCCAGTTCGCCCGCGGCGATCATCTCGCGCGCAAGGCGCAGCATCGGGTTGCACAGGTAGTTGAAACCGACCTGCGTCTTGACCCCTTTCGCCGCCGCCGCATCGGCCATTTCGCGCGCGTCGGCCGCGAGCGGCGCCAGCGGCTTTTCGCAATAGACATGCTTGCCCGCGGCGATGGCGGCCAGCGCCATTTCCTTGTGCAGCGCATTGGGCGCGGTGATGTCGATCAGGTCGATCTCGGGGTTCGAGATCAGCTCGCGCCAGTCCGCCGTGGAATGGGCGAAACCGAATTCATGCGCGGCGCGGGTGGCGGCCTCCGGCGTGATGTCGGCGACGGTATGCAGCTCCAGCCGGTAGGGCAGGTCGAAGACCTTCTGCGCCGAGGCGAAGCCGAAGACATGGGCCTTGCCCATGAAGCCGGTGCCGATCAGGCCGATGCGGAGGACGGGTTTGTCAGACATGTGCGAATTCCGGATTGACGACGAGATGCCGGTCGATACTGCCGGCGAGATAGTTCAGGGCGTTCTCGATGGAGGCGATGGCCATGCGTTCGCCGCATTCGGCCGTCAGCCCCGCGATATGGGGGGACAGCAGGACCGAGCTGTGCGCGAAGAGCGGCGATCCGTGGACGGGCGGTTCCTCGTCGAAGACATCGACGCCGGCGGCACCCACCTGACCGGAGGCCAGCGCCTCGGCCAGCGCGGTTTCGCATACGACGCCACCGCGCGCGGTGTTGGACAGGATCACGCCGCGCTTCATCTTGGCGATCTCCGCTGCGCCGATGGCGGGCTTGTCGCCCTTGGGTATGTGGACCGAGATGCAGTCGGCCCATGCAAGCCCCTCGTCGAGCGAGACGGGCAACACCGGCCCCTCGGGCCAGCCCGCGCGTTCCAGATAGGGGTCGTAGGCGCGGATCTGCATGCCGAAGCCCGCCGCCATCCGCGCCAGATGCCGCCCGATCCGCCCATAGCCGAGGATGAGCAGGTTCTTGCCCGAAATCTCCTGCTGTTCCAGACCGTCGCGCCAGCGCCATTCGCCGCCGCGCACCGAATGATCGGCGCGCAGCACGCGCTTCGCCGCCGCCAGAAGCTGCATGATCGCATGTTCCGCGACCGAGATGGAGTTCACGTCGCCAACGATGGTCAGCGCGATGCCGCGGTCGTTCAGCGCCTTGAGATCGACCGAATCGTAACCGACGCCATGCCGCGAGACGACCTTGAGCCGGTCCGCCCGGGCGATCGTCGCCGCTGACAGCGGCTGCGTGCGGATCACCAGCGCGTCGGCCTTGTCGATCAGCGGCGCGTAGGAAGGTTCGGAGACCTCCTCGACGTAATCGACGGTGATGCCCCGGGCGGGCAGGTCGCGCAACAGCGCCTCGCCCGAGGGGTGGAGCTTTCCGGCAACCAGAAGATGGGGCATCAATAGCCTCCTTTCGCGGGCTGGGCGGGGGCGTCGGCGGGGGCCGTGCCGGTGAGATCGCGCCACGTCCGGACCGAAGCCGAGGCGGCGGCGGCCAGAAACCGGCTGTCGCCGCCCACGGTGGTCAGGTCGAATCCCCAGCCGATCGCCTTCGCGGCATATTCCGCCGTGCCGCAATGCAGGCAGGCGCGGATGCCGTTTTCCTTGCACACCGACAGGATGCGGCGGATCAGGGTGACCATGACCTCTTCCTCGCGGTCGAAGCCGGGCGGCAGGGTGCCGTTCTGCGTGCCGAGCGTGAGGTCGGCCGGACCGATGTAGATCCCGTCGAGCCCCGGCGTCGCGGCGATGGCTTCGAGGTTGTCGACGCCGCGCTGCGTTTCGATCATCGCAAGGGCCAGCACCTCGTCATTCGCCGCCACGCCATAGCTGCCATAGGCGAAGGCCGCGCGGGTCGGGCCGAAGCTGCGCTGGCCGAGCGGCGGATAGCGCAGGTAGCTGATGAACTCTGCTGCCTCCTCGGCCGAATTGACCATCGGGCAGATGATCCCCTGCGCGCCGGCGTCGAGCGCCTTCATGATCGCACCGGGTTCGCGCCACGGCACCCGCGCCATCGGCGTCACGCCCGAGGCGCGCATCGCCTGAAACATCGGCAGGACGGAGCCGTAGTCGAGCGCGCCGTGCTGGATGTCGATGGTGACGGAATCGTAGCCCTGCGCCGCCATGATCTCGGCGGTGAAGGGGTTGCCGATGGAAAGCCAGCCGTTGATTGCGGGCCGTCCTTCCGCCCATTGCCGTTTCAGCTTGTTGGTGAACATGGTCTTCTCCCTCGCGGCTGTTCAGAACACGATCTGCGCCAGCTTGGTGTCCAGATAATCCTCGATGCCTTCGATCCCGCCCTCGCGGCCCATGCCGGAATGGTTGGTGCCGCCGAAAGGCGCCTCGGAGGCGGCGAGGGCGAAGCTGTTGATCCCCACCATGCCGGATTTCAGCGCCGCCACGGTGCGCCGCGCGCGATCGGGCGATCGGGTGAAGGCATAGGCCGACAGCCCCATGTCCGAGGCATTGGCGCGGGTGAGTGCCTCCTCCTCGCTGGAAAAGCGGGTGATGGCGGCGATGGGGCCGAAGTTTTCCTCGGCGAAGACCTTCATGTCGTCGGTAACATTGGTCAGCACCGTGGGTTCAAAGAAATAGCCGCTGTTCAGATGCGCCGGGCGCTTGCCGCCGTGGGCGAGCGTCGCACCCGCGCGGACGGCGTCCTGCACGATGGATTCGATCTCTTCCAGCCTGCCGCCGTTGATCAGCGGCCCCATCCCGGTGTCGGGGTCGAGCCCGTCGCCCAGCCGGATTTTCGCGGTGCGGGCGACGAAACCCTCGACAAAGGCGTCATGCAGGCTGTCGTGGACGAAGATCCTGTCCGGCGTCACGCAGACCTGTCCGCAATTGGCGAATTTCGTCGGCACGGTCAGGTCGAGCGCGTTTTCCAGATCGGCATCGTCGTAGACGATCAGCGGCGCATTGCCGCCAAGCTCCATCGACACTTTCTTGACCGTATCGGCGGCGTCGCGGATCATCTGCTGACCCACGCGCGTCGAGCCGGTGAGTGAGACCTTGCGCACCCGCGTATCGGCCATGATCGGCGCATAGGTGTTGCCGGTGGACCCGACGACAAGATTGACCGCCCCGTCGGGCAGGCCCGCGGCGCGCAGGCAGTCGACCATCACCATCGCCACGCCCGGCGTCTGCGACGAGGGCCGCAGCACCACCGGACAGCCCGCTGCCAGTGCCGGCGCCAGCTTGCGCGCCGGCAGCGCGGCCGGGAAGTTCCACGCGGTGAAGGCGCCGACGATGCCCACGGGTTCGCGCGTCACCTCGAACCGGCCGCCGGGGACGCGGCTGTCGACAATGCGGCCGTAGATGCGGCGGGCTTCCTCGGCGAACCAGCGGAACTGGTCGCAGGCAAGGCCCCATTCCCGCCCGGCCTGCGCGATCGGCTTGCCGGTTTCCAGCGCGATCATCCGCGCCGCTTCATCCGCGCGGCGGATCATCTCATCCGCCGCCTTGTGCAGCGCCTCGGCCCGGGCGAAACCGCCCAAGGCCCGCAGTTTCGGCAAGGCCCGCGCCGCGGCATCAAGCGCCGCGCGGGTTTCATCCGCCGTGGCCGCGGGCACGGTGCCGAGCGGCTTTTCCGTGACGGGGGAGATGACCTCCGCCGTGACGGCGCCGGGGGTCCAGCTGCCGTCGATGAACAGTCCGAATTGCGAATACATGGCTTATCCGATCTCGCTGATTTTGACGGTCCGGCCTTCGGCGACCGAAAGGAGGGCGGCTTCGGCGAGGATCAGCGCCTGACGGCCATCCTCGAAATCGACCGGCGGGGCGATGCCCTGTTCGATCGCATCGACGAAGGCGCCGATTTCCGCCGCGAAGGCATCCTGATAGCGTTCGATGAAGAAGTTCAGCAGCGGCGTCGCCTGCCCGGTGAAATCGGCAGTATAAAGCCGCAGCTGGTTCAGCGTCCGGTTTTCCGAAATCGCCATGCCGCCGGAGCCGAAGGCCTCGACCCGCTGGTCATAGCCATAGGCGGCGCGGCGCGAGTTGTTGATGATCGCCTGCTTGCCCGAGGCGGTCTTCAGCACCACCGTCACCGTGTCGTAGTCATTGCAGCGTTCCATCAGCGCCGGATCGACGAGCCGCGAGCCGGTCGCCGTCACCTCGGTCACTTCCTCGCCCAGAATGAAGCGCGCCATGTCGAAATCGTGGATCGTCATGTCGCGGAAGATCCCGCCCGAGACCTCGACATAGGCGACCGAGGCCATGCCCGGATCGCGCGAGGTGACGATGACCTGATGCAGCTCGCCGATCTGGCCTTCCTCGATCGCCCGCCGCACGGCGGCATGGCCGGTGTCGAAGCGGCGCACGAAGCCCAGCATGATCGGCACCGTCGCGCCTGCAATTTTCGTTGCGCAGGCATTGACGCGGTCCAGCGACAGGTCGATCGGCTTCTCGCACAGGATCGGTTTGCCGGCGGCGACGCCCTCCTCGATCAGATCGGCATGGGTGGCGGTCGAGGTGGCGATCAGCACGGCGTCCACCTCCGGCGATGCGAACACCGCCTCGGCCGATTCGAACCGGGGAACGCCCAGCTTTTCAGATATTTCCACCGCTGCGGGTGTGTGGACGTCGAACACGCCCGCGAGGGTTGCACGCGGATGCGCGGCAATGTTTTCGGCATGCATGCGGCCGATGCGGCCCACGCCAAGGACGGCAATTCTGAGCATTGAGTCTCCTCCCGAGATCTTTGGCAATAATCATTGCGAGACTGTTGCATTGTCAATATGCATTCCGTAATATCGAAACATATCCATCCGCAGGAGGAGGCGAGATGACCCGCAATACCGTGCGCCTGACCATGGCTCAGGCACTGGTCCGTTACCTTTGCAACCAGTTCACCGAAATCGAAGGGGAGCGTGTGCCGCTGTTCGCGGGCGTGTTCGGCATTTTCGGCCACGGCAACGTGACCTGCCTGTCCGAAGCACTTGAACAGGTTCAGGATCAGCTTCCGACCTGGCGCGGCCAGAACGAACAGACGATGGCTCTGGCCGCGATCGGCTTTGCCAAGGCGAAGCGCCGCCGCCAGATCATGGTGGCCGCGACCTCGATCGGGCCGGGCGCGCTGAACATGGTGACCGCCGCCGGCGTGGCGATGGCGAATCGCCTGCCGGTGCTGCTGATCGCGGGGGATACCTTCGCGAATCGCCTGCCCGATCCGGTGCTGCAACAGGTCGAGCATTTCAACGATCCGTCGATCACCGCGAACGACGCCTTCAAGTCGGTCGTGCGCTACTGGGACCGGATCGTGGTGCCGGAACAGATCCTGCAATCGCTGCCGCAGGCGGTGGCGACGATGCTGGACCCCGCCGATTGCTGCCCGGCCTTCATCGGCCTTGCGCAGGACACGCAGGAACTGGCCTACGATTACCCCGAGGTGTTCTTTGAACCCAAGGTGTGGAAGATTCCCCGTCCGCGCCCGGACCGCGAGGCGGTCGCCGCGGCGGCCGAGCTGCTGAGGACGGCGAAACGCCCGCTGATCATCTCGGGCGGCGGCGTGCGCTATTCGCTGGCGGGCGAGACGCTGGCGAAATTCGCGGCGGAGCGCGGCATCCCGGTGGTGGAAACCATCGCCGGCAAGGGCACGCTGACGCATGACGACGCGGTCCATGCGGGCCCGATCGGGATCGTCGGCTCGACCTCGGCCAATGCGCTGGCGAAAGAGGCGGACGTGATCCTGGCCATCGGCACCCGGCTTCAGGATTTCACCACCGGATCGTGGACGGCGTTTTCGCGCGATGCGCAGTTCATCTCGGTCAATGCGGCGCGGTTCGACGCGGTGAAGCACCGCTCGCTGGCGGTCGTCGGCGATGCGCTGGAAACGATCGGCGAGCTGGATGCCGCGCTTGGCGGCTGGAAGGCCGATGCGGCGCTGCTGAAACATGCCAAGACGCTCTTCGCCGAATGGAACAAGCTGCTCGATGACGTGCAGGCGCCGACCAATGATCCGGTTCCGTCCTACGCGCAGGTCGTGGCGGTGCTGAACAAGGTCGCCGGGCCGAACGACACGCTGATCTCGGCCGCGGGCGGCACGCCCGGCGAGGTGGTCAAGGGCTGGCGGGTCAAGAACCCGGACACCTTCGACTGCGAATTCGGCTTCTCCTGCATGGGCTATGAAATCCCGGCGGGCTGGGGCTGCGCGATGGCGCAGGAAGGGCCGGGCGGCACCGGCGGCACGCCGATCGTCATGCTCGGCGACGGCACCTACATGATGGCCAATTCCGATGTCTATTCGGCGGCGCTGACCGGGCACAAGATGGTGGTCGTGGTCTGCGACAACGGTGGCTTCGCGGTCATCAACCGTCTGCAACAGGCCAAGGGCGTGCCGGGCTTCAACAACCTGCTGACCGATTGCCGGGTGCAGAACCGGGAAAACCCACTCCACGTCGATTTCGTCAAGCATGCCGAGGCGATGGGCGCGAAGGCGGTGAAGGCCGAAAGCCTCGCCGATCTCGAACGGGTGATGAAGGAGGCGCTGGCGCATGACGGGATCACCGTCGTGAACATCGTCTCGGACGCCTGGAAATGGGTGCCGGGCGATGCCGACTGGGATGTCGGGGTGCCGGAAATCTCGAATTTCGAAACCGTGCGGGCCGCGCGCAAGGCGCAGGAAAAAATCCGCGAAGCTCAGCGTCTGGGTGTTTAAATGAAAGCCAAACTTGGGATTGCCCCGATCGCGTGGTGGAATGACGACCTCGCGGAACTGTCGGATGATGTCAGCCTTGAGGAATGCCTGCGTCAGGCCTCCGTCGCCGGGTTCACCGGGATGGAGACGGGCCGCCGCTTCCCGATGGACATGAAGGAACTGGGTCCGATCCTCGACCGCTTCGGGATTTCGGTCTGCGGGGGCTGGTTCTCGGGCCTGCTGCTCGATGGCGACATCGAAGCGGAAAAGGACCGGATCGCGCAGCAGATGGAATTCTTCATCGCGGCGGGCGCGCCCTGCATCGTCTACGGGGAAACCGCGCGCTCGATCCAGGGGGTGCGGTCGGCGCCGCTGGCGACGAAGGTCAAGCTGAGCGAGGCCGAGGTCGAGGCCTATGGCCGCAAGATCTCGGATTTCGCCGACTGGGCGGCGGCGCAGGGGATGCCGCTTTCCTACCACCACCACATGGCGGCGGCGGTGGAGACCGAGGCGGAGCTCGACCTGTTCATGAAGCATTCCTCGGTGCCGCTGCTGTTCGACGCGGGCCACATGGCCTTTGCCGGCGGCGACGTGATGCGGGTGATCGAGAACCACCATGCGCGCATCACCCATGTCCACACCAAGGACATCCGGCGCGAAGTGATCGACGCGCTCGACCGCACGAAGGAAAGCTTCCTCGATGCCGTCATCAAGGGGGCCTTCACCGTGCCGGGCGACGGTAGCCTCGATTTCGAGGCGATCGTCAAGGCACTGGCCGCGAAGGGCTATGAGGGCTGGTTCGTCGTCGAGGCGGAACAGGATCCCGTCGCCAATCCGCCGCTGGAAATGGCGCGCAAGGGCCATGCGGAACTTCTGCGCGTCATGGACGCGGCGGGGTATGAGGTTGTAGGCTCTGACCTGGAGGAGGTGACGAGATGAACCGTATCGACGGAAAGGTCGCCGTCATCACCGGCGGCACGCAGGGCCTAGGCGCGGCGGTCGCGCGGTTGTTCGCCGAGGCGGGCGCCGCGGGCATCGTCATCGTCGGCCGCGATCAGGAAAAGGGCCGCAAGGTCGCCCATTCCATCAGCGAAGAGACCGGCGTGCCGGTCGAGGTGGTGGCCGCCGATCTGGGCAATATCGAGGACGTGCGCAAGATCATCCCGGCCGCCGACAAGCGCTTTGGCCGGGTCGACATCCTTGTCAACGCCGCCGGGCTGACCGATCGCGGCAACATGCTGAACACCACGCCGGAACTCTTCGACCGGATGTTCGCGGTGAACACGCGGGCGCCGTTCTTCCTCATTCAGGACGCGGCGAAGGTGATGATCCGCGAAGGGGCCGAGGGCCGCATCGTCAACATCGGCTCGATGTCCGGGCTGGCGGGGCAGCCGTTCCTTGCGCCCTATGCGGCGTCCAAGGGCGCGCTTGCCACGCTGACCCGCCATGCGGGTTTCTCGCTGATGCGCCACCGGATCCATGTCAACCAGCTCGACATCGGCTGGATGAACTCGGACCATGAACGGGCGCTGGTGCTGTCGGAAACGGGCGATCCGGATTTCATCGACCGGGCGGCGGCGGCGAAGCCCTTCGGCCGCATCCTCGATCCCAAGGAAGTGGCGCGGGCCGTGCTGTGGATGGCCTCGGATGACGGCGGCATGATGACGGGCGCGGTGATCCCCTTCGACCAGTCGGTCTATGGCGGTTATGACGACGCGCCGGTGCCGGCCGCGAAGCTGGAGGCCTGACATGCGCACGATCAAGGGGCCGGGGGTATTCCTGGCCCAGTTCGCGTCCGACGAGGCGCCTTATGACTCGTTGCCCGGTCTGGCGAAATGGGCGGCGGACAAAGGCTTCAAGGGGGTGCAGATCCCGACCTGGGACACCCGCCTGATAGACATGAAGCGCGCCGCCGAAAGCGACGCCTATTGCGACGAGATCTCCGGCCTTCTGGCCGATCACGGGTTGCAGATCACCGAATTCGCCTCGCATATCACCGGGCAGCTGGTGGCGGTGCATCCGGCGCATGACATGATCATGGACAGTTTCGCGCCGGAACATGTCCGCGGCAATCCCGCCGCCCGTCGCGCATGGGCCGAGGAACAGTTGCGTTTCGCGGCCCGCGCCTCGAAGCGGTTCGGCATCGACCGGCACGTGACCTTTTCCGGCGCGCTGCTGTGGCCCTATCTCTATCCCTATCCGCAATGGCCCGAAGGTCTGGTCGAGGAAGGCTTCGACGAACTCGCCCGCCGCTGGACGCCGATCCTGAATGACTTCGACGAACATGGCGTGGATGTCTGCTACGAGATCCACCCCTGCGAGGATCTGCACGACGGCCATAGCTGGGAATATTTCCTGGAGAAGGTGAAGAACCACCCCCGCGCCAACCTGATGTATGACCCGTCGCATTTCGTGCTTCAGGCGCTGGATTATCTGGCCTTCATCGACCATTACCACGACCGCATCCGCACCTTCCACGTCAAGGACGCCGAGTTCCGCCCCGATGGCAAGTCGGGTGCCTATGGCGGCTATCAGCCGTGGTCAAAGCGCGCGGGTCGGTTCCGGTCCCCCGGCGACGGGCAGGTGGATTTCGGGGCGATCTTCACCAAGCTTTCGACCTATGGGTTCGACGGATGGGCGGTCCTCGAATGGGAATGCTTCATCAAGAACCCCGAGGATGGTGCCCGCGAGGGGGCGCAGTTCATCGCGGACCATATCATCCGGGTCTCGGACCGCGCCTTCGACGATTTCGTGAAATCCGGCGCGAATGCACGCGCCAACCGGGCGATGCTCGGACTGGAGGAAGCATGAGCAGACCTTTGCGTCTTGGAATGGTGGGCGGCGGGCAGGGGGCCTATATCGGCAACATCCACCGTCTGGCCTCGCGGCTCGATGGCCAGTGGCAACTGGTGGCGGGGGCGTTCGATGTCGACCCGGCGCGGGGGCGGGATTTCGCCATCGCGCAGGGGCTCGATCCCGCGCGCAGCTACGGCACCTATCAGGAACTGATCGCCGGTGAGGCCGCGCGCGAAGATCCCGTCGATGCCGTCGCCATCTGCACCCCGAACTTCACCCATTACCCGATCGCCAAGGCGCTGATCGAGGCGGGCTTCGAGGTGATCTGCGAAAAGCCGCTGACCGCGACGCTGGCCGATGCCGTGGCGCTAGAGGCGCTGGCGCGCGACTCGGGCCGGTTCGTCGGCGTGACCTACACCTATTCGGGCTATCCGCTGGTGCATGAGGCGCGGGTGCGGATCGCGCGGGGCGAGATCGGCGACGTGCGCACCGTGCAGGTTGAATATCCGTTGGAATGGATGTCCGCCCCGATCGAGAAGGCGGGCAACCAGCAGGCCGCGTGGCGGACCGATCCGCTGAAGAACGGCCGGGGTGGGTCCATCGGCGATATCGGCACGCATGCCTATCATCTGGCGGGCTTCGTCACGGGGCTGAAGCTTGAAAGCCTGACAGCCGATCTGGCGACCTTTGTCGAAGGGCGTGCGCTCGATGACAATGCCCATGTCCTGCTGCGTTATCAGGGTGGGGCGCGGGGGCTCTTGTGGTCCTCGCAGGTGGCGATCGGCAATTCCAACGGTGTGCGGCTGCGGGTCTTTGGCTCCAAGGGCTCGTTCCAGTGGTATCAGGAACAGCCAAACGAGCTGATCTACACCCCGCTCGACGGCCGGGTGCAGGTCATCAAGCGCGGCTCCGCCGACCTGTCCGAAGACGCCGCCGCCCGCACCCGCACGCCCCCCGGCCATCCGGAGGGCTATCTGGAAGCCTTCGCGAACCTCTATCTGGGCTTCGCCGAGGCGATCCGGGCGCGGCGCGAGGGGCGCGAGCCGGGGCCTGCCGGGCGCAACCTGCCTTTGGCCTATGACGGGCTGAAGGGCGTCGCCTTCGTCGAGGCGGTGGTGGACAGCGCCGAAGCCGAAGACCAGCCGTGGATCACCCCCGTGGCGGTCTGAACGAAACGCGCGCGGGGGCGTCAGCCCCCGCCTTTGGGAGGAGGGCGCGCGACATGAAGAGCCTTGATCTGATCACCATCGGCCGGGCCTCGGTCGATCTTTACGGCGCGCAGATCGGCGGACGGCTGGAGGATATGGGCAGTTTCCGCAAATATATCGGCGGATCGCCCACCAATATCGCGGCGGGGACGGCGCGGCTCGGTCTGAAATCGGCGCTCATCACCCGGGTCGGCGACGAACACATGGGCCGCTTCATCTGCGAGGAGCTGCTGCGCGAAGGCGTCGACGTGCGCGGCGTCCGCACCGATCCCGAGCGTCTGACCGCGCTGGTCCTGCTGGGCATCCGCGACGAGGACCATTTCCCCCTGATCTTCTACCGCGAGAACTGCGCCGACATGGCGCTGTGCGAAGACGACATCGACGCCGCGCTGATCGCCGATGCCCGCGCCGTCGTCGCTACCGGCACGCATCTGAGCCATCCGCGGACCGAGGCGGCGGTGCTCAAGGCGCTGACCCTTGCGCGCAGTCACGGGGCGCAGACGGCGCTGGACATCGACTACCGGCCGAACCTGTGGGGCCTGTCGGGCCACGGCGACGGCGAGAACCGCTTCATCGCCAGCGCCGCCGTGACGGCGAAGCTGCAGGCGACGCTGCCGCTGTTCGACCTGATCGTCGGCACCGAGGAGGAATTCCACATCGCCGGCGGCACCACGGATACCATCGCCGCCCTGCGCGCCGTCCGCGCGGTGACGCCCGCCGTTCTGGTATGCAAGCGCGGCGCGGCCGGGGCCGTGGCCTTCACCGGCGAAATCCCCGACACGCTGGACGAGGGCGAGGCCGGCCCCGGCTTCCCGATCGAGGTGTTCAACGTTCTGGGCGCCGGGGACGGGTTCTTTTCGGGCCTGTTGAAGGGCTGGCTCGACGGGGAAAGCTGGCCGAAGGCGCTGGAATACGCCAATGCCTGTGGGGCGTTTGCCGTCAGCCGCCATGGCTGCACGCCCGCCTATCCCTCGTGGGAGGAACTGCAATTCTTCCTCGAACGCGGCATCCGCCGGCCCGATCTGCGCAACGATGCGGAGCTTGAACAGATCCACTGGTCCACCAACCGTCATGGCGACTGGTCGGAAATGCGCGTCTTCGCCTTCGACCACCGGATGCAGCTTGAGGAAATGGCGGGCGCGACGCCTGCGAAGATCGGCGCCTTCAAGGAGCTGTGCCTTGCCGCCGCGCTAGAGGTGCAGGACGGCCGCCCCGGTTATGGCATCCTGTGCGACAACCGGCTGGGCCGTCGGGCGCTGCACGCGGCCTCGGGCACCGGGCTGTGGATCGGTCGGCCGGTCGAATGGCCGGGCTCGCGCCCGCTCACGCTGGAACCCGAGATCGGACCGGATTACGGCGGGCTGTCGGAATGGGCGCTTGAGGATGTGGTGAAGGTGCTTTGCTTCTGCCATCCCGACGACACGCCCGAGATGCGCGCGGAGCAGGAGGCCGTCATGACGCGCCTCTTTGCCGCCGCGCGGCGCAACCGGCTGGAATTCCTGCTGGAGATCATCCCGTCCAAGGTCGGCCCCGTCGATGACGACACCACCGCGACGCTGATCCGCCGCTTCTACGAGATCGGCATCCACCCCGACTGGTGGAAGCTCGAACCGATGAAGACCGCGCGGGCCTGGGAAAACGCCGTCGCGGCGATCGAGGAAAACGACCCCTATACCCGCGGGATCGTGGTGCTGGGCCTCGATGCGCCCGAGGCGGAGCTGGCCGAAAGTTTCCGTGTCGCGGCGGCGCAGCCGCTGGTGCGCGGCTTCGCCGTCGGCCGGACGATTTTCGGCGCGGTGGCGCGGGACTGGATGGCTGATCGGATCAATGACGACGCGGCGGTGGCCGAGATGGCCCGCCGCTACGCCCGCCTGTGCGACATCTGGGACCGGGCGCGCGGCGCCGCCCGTGTCGCGGCATGACCGGCCCGGACGGGAAGGGCCCGGATACAAAAGGAAAATCGATGTTCGATCTGGACGATCCGCGCTTTCGCCCGCTCTGGCTGCGCGTCCTGCTGACGGGGATCTGCCTTCTGTGGGCGGTGTTTGAATTCGCGACCGGCAGCCCCGGCTGGGGATTGGCCTTTCTGGCGCTTGGCGGCTGGGTCGGCTGGCGCTTCTTCGTGACCTTCCGCCCCCGCGACGAAACGGGAGAGGGAAAATGAGCCGCCTCCAACTGAAACCCTTCGGCACTCGGGGCAAGGTGCATGAGGTCACGCCCGCCTCGGCCGGCTGGCGCTATGTCGGCTTTTCGCTCTATCGGCTGCGGCCGGGCGACGTGGCGCAGGAACCCACCGGCACGAACGAGGTGATCCTGGTGATGGTCGAGGGCAAGGCCGCCTTCACCGCCGCCGGACAGGACTGGGGCGTTCTGGGCGACCGGATGAGCGTTTTCGACAAGACTCCGCCGCACAGCCTTTACGTGCCGAACGGGCAGGAGTGGCGCGCCGTGGCGGAAACCGACTGCATCATCGCCGTCTGCGCGGCCCCCGGCCGGGGCAACTACCCGGCGCGCAGGCTCGGCCCCGAGGGGATCGTGCTGACGACCCGGGGCACCGGGCAGAACACCCGCCTCATCAACAACATCGCGATGGAGGCCGAGGATGTCTGCGACAGCCTGCTGGTCACCGAGGTTTACACCCCCGCCGGCAACTGGTCGAGCTATCCCAGCCACCGCCACGACGAGGACGATTTCCCCCGCATCACCTATCTGGAAGAGACCTATTACCACCGGCTCGACCCGGCGCAGGGCTTCGCCTTCCAGCGGGTCTATACGGATGACGGCGCGCTCGACGAGGTGATTGCCGTGCGCGACGGGGATGTGACGCTGGTGCCGCGCGGCCATCATCCCTGCGCCGCGCCCTATGGGTTCGATCTCTACTACCTCAACGTCATGGCCGGCCCGCGGCGGAACTGGCGCTTCGTCGCGGATCCGAATGTGCAGTGGCTGATGGATCGGGGCTGACCCGCTCCTTTCCCTGCGGCAGAAGGCGCCCCAAGCCCCCTTCTGCCGTCGTTTTTCCATAAATATCCCGGGGGTGAGGCGCTTGCGCCGAGGGGCAGGGCCCCCTTTCTTCCCCTCCCTACGCGGAACGCCTAAAGCCCCGCGATCCCGTCCCAGATCAGCTTCACCGCGACCACCGCGACCGAGATATAGGTCAGCGGATAGAAGATCGCCGGACGCATCCGGTGCACGATCCAGCCGCCGGCCCAGGTCGCCGCGACCGCAAGCGGGAACATCAGCGCCGCCCGGCCGAGGTTCTGGCCGTCGAACTCCCCCAGCATCGCATAGGGGATCAGCTTCAGCGCATTGGTGACGGCGAAGAACATCACCGTCGTGCCGGTGAAGATCCGCGGGTCGAGCCGCATCGGCATCATGTAGATCTGGATCGGCGGCGCGCCGGCATGGGCGACGAAGCTGGTATATCCCGCCGCCGTGCCGCAGATATTCGCAAGCCACGGCCGGTCGCCGTTCACCTTCTGCACATTGCGCGCGGGAAACACCGCCCGCAGCACGAAAACCGCCGAGACCACGCCGACGATCAGCCGCACCACGGAATCCGACACCATCTCGGCGGTGAACCAGCCGATGCCGATGCCCAGCACCGACCCCGGCATGATCAGCCGCATGATGTGCCAGTCGACCCATTTGCGCCACTGGATGACGCTGACGACATCCATCACCACCAGCACCGGCAGCAGGATCGCCGCCGCCGTCACCGGCGACATCACCAGCGCCATCAGCGGCACGCCCAGCATGCTCATGCCGCCAAGGCCACCCTTGGAGAGGCCCACCAGAATGACGGAGACCAGCGTGACGGTCAGCTCGACCGGCGAGTTGAACAGGTTCCAGAGCATGTTTCACCCACAAGAATGCCCGGAGCGGGATCGCTCCGGGCGGACAAGGTCGAGGGGTCCCCCTCAGGCCTTCTTGGTGCGCGCCTTCTGGCGGTAGACGTCGGCGACGACGGCGGCCACGATGATCAGGCCCTTGACGATTTCCTGATAGTAGGCGTCGACGCGCAGGAAGGTGAAGCCCGACATCATCAGGCCAAGGATCATCGTGCCGATCACCGTGCCGAAGATCCGCCCCCGGCCGCCGCTGAGCGAGGTGCCCCCGATGACCGCCGCCGCGATGGCGTCGAGTTCATACATCATCCCCATGCCCGCCTGCGCGGTTTCGGCCCGCGCCGCGGTGACGATGCCCGCAAGGCCCGACAGCAGCCCGGCAATGGCATAGACCGTGATCAGGTGGCGCTGCACGTTGATGCCCGACACGCGGGCCGCCTGCGGATTGGCGCCGATCGCATAGGTGAACTTGCCGTAGCGCGTGTAGCGCAGCGCGACGTGGAAGATGATCGCGACCAGCAGGAAGATCGCCACCGGCCAGGCGCCCGAGCCGATCTTGGCAAAGCTTTCCGTCGGGAAGGAGATCGGCTGGCCCTTGGTATACCATTTCGCGATGCCGCGCGCCGTCACCATCATGCCGAGCGTGGCGATGAAGGGCGGGATGCCTGTGATGGCGATCAGCGAGCCGTTGATGATCCCGGCCAGCAGCCCGAGGCCGAGCCCCACCGCCAGCGGCACGATCACCGGCATGTCGGTCAGCGCCGGATAGATCGCCCGGGCATAGTCGCTGGATTGCGCGAAGCTCATCGCGACCATCGCGGTCATGGCGACGATCGAGCCCGAACTCAGGTCGATGCCGCCGGTGATGATGACCTGCGTCACGCCGACGGCGATGATCCCCACGACCGAAACCTGAAGGATCATGATCGTCAGCCGCTGCGGGTTCATCAGGAAGCTCTGCCCCTGAAAGATCCAGCCCAATAATTCGAACACCAGCGCGACGCCGACCAGCACCGACAGGATGTTCAGTTCCTGTGGCAGCTTGCGTCTGGTCCGGGCCACGGGTTCGATCTGCACGTTTGCCATTGTATCCTCCTCCCCGGCTTGCGCCGTCGGTCTTGCGTTGCGGCCTCAGCGGGCCGCCAGTTCCATGATTTTCACCTGATTGGCCTCGGCCCGGTCGAGAATGCCGGTCATATGGCCTTCGTGCATGACCAGGATCCGGTCGGACATGCCCAGAACCTCGGGCAGCTCGGACGAGATCATGATGACCGCGACCCCCTCCTGCGCCAGTTTCGAGATCAGGCGGTGGATTTCCGCCTTGGCGCCGACGTCGATCCCGCGCGTCGGTTCGTCAAGGATCAGGATGCGTGGTTTCGTCAGAAGCCAGCGCGCGATCAGCACCTTCTGCTGGTTGCCGCCGGACAGGTTCTCGATCCGCTCGTCAAGGTTGGGGGTCTTGACCCGCAGCCGGCCCTTCATGTCCTCGCACAGCTTCGTCAGGCCCTGTTCGTCGACGAAGCCCGCCTTGACGTGGCCCTGATGGAGCGCGGCGATCTGCATGTTCTCAAGGATCGACAGTTGCAGGAAACAGCCGGTTTCCTTGCGATCCTCGGTCAGCAGGGCCATGCCCTCGCGCATCGCATCTGCGGAGGACCGGATCGTCACGGGGCGGCCGTCGATGCGGATCGTGCCCTCGGTCGCCGGGACGACGCCGAACAGCGCCTCGGCCACGTTCGAGCGGCCAGAGCCGACAAGCCCCGCGACGCCAAGGATCTCGCCCTTGCGCAGATCGAAGGTGATGCCGTGGAAGACGCCCGGCAAGGTCAGGTTCTCGACCGACAGGATCACGTCGGTGATCTTGGCTTCCTCTTTCGGGAACATGTCGGTGATCTCGCGACCCACCATCATGCGAATGATGTCGTCGCGGGTGACATCGGCGCTCGCGTGGGTGCCGACATAGGTGCCGTCACGAAAGACGGAAAACTCGTCGGCGATCTCGAACAGCTCGTTCATCTTGTGGGTGATGTAGACGATGCCGATACCGCGCGCGCGCAGGTCGCGGATGATGTCGAACAGGTGGTCCACCTCGGTTTCCGTCAGGGCCGAGGTCGGTTCGTCCATGATCAGCACGTCGGACTGGTAGCTGACGGCCTTGGCGATCTCGACCATCTGTCGCTGCGCGACGGTCAGGGTGCTGATCTCGGCCGTGGGGTCGATGCGGATCTTGAGCTGGTCGAACAGCTCGCGCGTCTGTTCCGCCATCTTGCGGTGGTCGATCAGGCCGAAGGCGTTCTTCGGTTCGCGCCGGATCCAGATGTTTTCCGCCACCGTCATCCAGGTCATCAGCGCGAGTTCCTGATGGATCATCGCGATGCCCCGCTTCAGCGCGTCCAGCGGGCCGTTCAGCTCGACCTCCTCTCCGCGCAGCCGGATGGTGCCGCGGTCGGGGGTGTAGATCCCGGCGATGATCTTCATCAGCGTCGATTTCCCCGCGCCGTTTTCGCCCATCAGGGCGTGGACGGTGCCGGGGCGCAGCCGGAACTGCACGTCGTTGAGGGCGAGCACGCCGGGGAATTCCTTGCGGATCCCCTCGATCTCCAGAAGGTAGGGGCCGACGGGCTGCCCGCCCTGTCCGAGGGTCTGCGGAGGCGTCATCGAATTCATGGCTGGTTCCTTCATGCTGACGGGACGGGCAGGGGCCTCATCCGGAGTTGCGGGCGAAGTTTCGGGACGTTCGGACCATCGCATGCGACCGGCCCGGCGCGGGACTCCCCCCGCCGCGGCGCGATACCGGGTGTCGGTTTCTCTGGCATGGCATCCCCCCTGTCGCATCCACTCCTCCGGTGGACGTCACGGCGCCCGGACGCATCCGGGCGCCGCCTGTCAGTTCCGCACGGTGTAGTCGTCGACGTTTTCCGGCGTCACCAGTTCGAACGGCACGGCGACCTTCTGTTCGTAGGTTTCGCCGCGGGCGATCTTGAGCACGGTGTCAAGCGCGCCTTCCCCCTGACCCTTGGCCGACTGGTAGACGGTGACGTCCAGATCGCCGGTCTTGATCGAGGCCAGCGCGTCCTGCGTCGCATCGACGCCCGCCACCACGACCTGATCCATCTTGAAGCCCGAGGATTTCAGCGCCTGAATCGCGCCGAGTGCCATTTCGTCGTTGTTCGCCAGAACCGCATCCGGTTTCATCCCGGAGGTGATCCAGTTGGTCATCAGGTCCATCGCCGGGGTCCGCATCCAGTTCGCGGTCTGCGAGTCGAGGATCTTGATCCCCTTGCATTCGTCGGATTGCAGGACCCGCTCCGCGGCGGCGGTGCGGCCGCGCTGCCCGGTGGTGCCAAGCTGCCCCATCAGGATCACCGCATTGCCTTCGCCGCCCATCAGCTTGCAAACCTCGGTCGCCTGAAGCTCACCCGCCTGTTCCTCGTCCGAGCCGACCCAGGCCTGCTTGTCGGGGAAGGTGTCCATGTTGGCGGGCAGCATGTTGACGAAGACAAGCGGAACACCCGCCCGTTCGGCGATGCGCGACATCGCCTTGCCCGAATCCGCATCGACCAGCATGACGATGATGCCGTCGACGCCGGAAGCGGCGAAGTTCTCGATCTGGGATTGCTGGCGGGCGATGTCGCCCTGCGCATCCTCCATCTGCACCTCGACGCCGCCAAGTTCGCCGGCGTGGCGCTGGATGTTGTGACGCAGCACGGTCAGGTAGTTGTCGTCGAACAGCGACATGGCCACGCCGATCTTTTCGGCATGGGCGGTTCCTGCCAGCAGGGCGAGAAGCGCCGTGGCCATTGCGAGTTTCTTCATGTGGTTTCTCCTCCGTTGAATGGGCTTCGGCCGGGTCTCCTCCTGACCCGTTTCGCCGTGCGCGGCATGTGGAAGATGTCCGGAAAGCCCCTCGCGCAGTCGGCCTGCGGCCGGTGATGCGAAATCAGGCTGAAACCCCTCCCCATGCGCCGACAGGCGACGCCAGTGTCGAACCCGTGACCGGATTCGTCTTGTCTTGAAAAACGGCGGGGGAACCTCCTTCCCCGCCTAGGAAGGATAGCCGCCGCGAAAAACATTAGCAACAAAAATTGCAGTGCGCATGTGCAGCAATATTTGTTCTCTCACGCGACGTCATCCGCCGGGCAGGCATCAGCGCGACAGGTATTCGGCCAGGTTGGAGGCCGTCACCAGCTCGAACGGGATGTAGCTGACCTGGTCGAAGGCCTCGCCCCGGGCCATTTTCGCGGCGATTTCGGCGCCCAGACGCCCCTGCCCGGCGGCATCCTGAAAGACGGTCAGGTCGACATCGCCCGACCGGATCCCCATCAGCGCGTCGGGCGTCGCATCGACCCCGGCGATGACGACATCCTCCTGCGACACGCCCGCCATCTTGAGCGCCTGCGCCGCGCCGATCGCCATTTCGTCATTGTTGGCGAAGATCACGTCAAGCTTGATCCCGGCGGAAAGCCAGTTCGACACAAGGTCGTTGGCCTTGCTGCGCGACCAGTCGCCGACCTGCGTGTCGATGATCTCGACGAAATCGCATTCCGGCGTCTTGACGAAATCCTGCACGGTTTCGGTCCGCACCCGGCCCGCCTGAATGAAAAGGTCGCCGGCAAGGATTGCGCCCTTGGCGTTCTCGCCCTCGCCGATCTTTTCGCGGACCATGCGGCAGGCCTCGCGCGCCTGAATCGTGCCGGCATCCGTTTCGCGTGAGCCGACGAAGGCTTCGAGCGGGCCGAGCTTGTCGACATGCGGCGGTTCGCGGTTGATGTTGACGATCGGAATGCCCGCGGCAGTCGCCATCCTGTCCATCTGCGGGATCGAATCCGAATCCACCGCGACGACGATGATCGCATCGACGCCCGAGCTGATGAAGTTCTGGATCTGGCTCAACTGCCGGGGGATGTCGTTCTGCGCATCCTCGAATTGCAGGTTCACGCCGGCGGCCTTGCCGCCGTCCTCGATCCCGTGACGCAGGATCGTCAGGAAGTTGTTGTCGTATTGCGCCATCGCGACACCGATTTCCTGCGCCTGTGCCGAGACGGCGGCAAGGGTGAGGGCGGTGCTCATCATCAGGGTCTTCATCTTGTGTCTTCCTTTGCAGAACCGGTGTCGAAGGTGCAGCCCACCCAGGCGCCGTCTTCGGCGTCGGACCGGATCGCGGCCTGGATGAAGGCGACGCCGGCCGCGCCTTCCTCGATCCCCGGATAGGCCAGCAGGCCATCGGGCAGGGTTCGGCCGTCGCGGCGCGCCTCGATCGCGATGGCGAATTCCTCGTAGAGGTTGCCCCATGCGTCCGAGAGCGCCTCCGGGTGGCCGCGCGGGATGTGGACGAAGCGCGCCGCGTCGGACAGGATCCCCGCGCCATGCCCGCGCGAAATCCGAACATGCGGTGCATTGAACGGGCGGTGATACAGGTATTCGGGGTTTTCCTGATCCCATTCCAGCGTGCCCGCGGTGCCCGAGATACGGATCCGCAAGCCGCAGCTTGCCCCCGCCGCCGCCTGCGAGATGATCAGCGTGCCGGGCACGTCGCCCTCGAAACGGCAGGTCATGAAGGCGGTGTCCTCAAGCGGCTGATCCGCGCCGAGACGGTGGAATTCCGCCCGCAGCCGCGTCATCCGCAGGCCCGAGACGAATTCCGCCAGATGATGGGCATGGGTGCCGATGTCCGCCGTGGTCGCCGCGCCGCCGACCTTGGCCGGATCCTGCCGCCAGGGCGTGCCGGACCATGCGGCATCGGCGGGCAGCAGGGCCATTTCCTGAAAATATTCCACATGGATCTGTGTCACCGGGCCGATAGCGCCTTCGCGCACCATCTGCCGCGCCTGCCGGACCATGGCATGGGCTGCGAAGGAATAGGTCACGCCGAAGATCAGCCCGGTCTCGCGTTGCCGGTCGATCAGGGCCTGCGCCTCCTCCAGCGTATTGACCAGAGGCTTGTCGCAGATCACGTCGATCCCGGCATCCATGAAGGCCAGTGCGACGGGGGCATGCAGGTGGTTGGGCACGGTGATCGCCACGGCGTCGATACCGTCGGGGCGGGCGGCCTCGGCCTCGGCCATCTCGCGCCAGTCGATATAGGAGCGTTCAGGCGCAAGGCCCCATTCGCGGCCCGAGGCCAGAGCGACCTCGGGGCGCGAGGACAGCGCGCCCGCCACGATCTCCCACCGGTCGGACAGCCGTGCGCCGCGCGCATGGACCCGCCCGATGAAGGCACCGGCGCCGCCGCCGACGATCCCCAGACGCAGTTTCCGCTTGGCCGGGGGGAATGTCCCCGGCGCTTCCGTCTTTTCCATGATCCATCTCCCCGGTCGAATCCGACCCTCCGGGAGGCATGAAAGACGAACGCGCCGGGGTTTGCAATAGTTGTTGCAATAATATTGACTAGTTTATTTTTGTTGCGTGATGTGCAGGGATCATTCGGCCTGCGCCGGGACCGCCCAATCCAGACCTTCGGCCGTCAGCGCCGCCTGCGCGCATTCGATGTCTTCGGCGGCTGTTGCCCCCGAAACGCCGATGCCGCCCACGACCCGCCCGTCATGCACGACCGGCAGCCCGCCGCCCCAGACGATGAACCTTTGCCGGTTCGCGAGCACGATCCGGGAATCGTCGCGCTGGCTGACCTCCTCGAAATAGGCCTTTGTGGTCACCCGCATCAGCGCCGCGGTATAGGCCTTGTCCGACGCAAAGCCGAGGATATGCGGCCCCACCCCATCCATCCGCAGCGCGGCGAGCATCTCTCCATCCGGGTCGGTGACGGCAACGGCCACCGGCCAGCCCTGCGCCTGCGCATGGGCGAAGGCGTGCTGAACAAGGCTCAGCGCCGTCTGCGCCGACAGGACATGTTTCGTGACGATCATATGGTTCCTCCGGTTCGCGGTGGCTGCTCCTCATGCCACCGTCGGAAGCAATGATAATTACTATTTCTGTAGGATTGCAATTGACGCTGTATTCGGTAAGGTACGCAGCAGTAGTTGGGGACGCATGTTGTCCGGGCGTCGGTCTTGGTCTTGCCCCGTTTCATCGGGCACTCAGGAGGTTGTGGTTTGCGCTGCGATGACCTCGCGGAGCGAGCACATTTTCAGCTCTGAGTGCGGGCGGTTATCATTGTAGTCTTCGATCCAGCGGCCGATCAAGCACACAGGATTGTCCGGGCATCCGGCATCGGCGTGATCGGCGTTGTTGCAAAAGTCAAAACCTGAGTAGGCAGTGCCCTTTCCCGGTTGAGTTCATGCCACGCGCTCGATCTCGGCGGTGCCGAACGCTTTGACGCGATTCATCAGTGCGACACGGATCTGGACTTCGGCCGTCTGTCGGTCCGGGTCGCGTGATGCGCTGCGTTCCCCGAACGCCTTGAGGTATTTCATCCAATCGTCGGGAGAACAGTCCACTGGACTGTTTCATGGTCCTCCTCATATCTCGATCCGGCTTCGGACGTGATATCCGGACCAGCGTTTCCAGGATGAGGAGGAACCGTGGCGCCAGTGGCGCCGCGCAAGTCCGACGAATGCGGCCCGGGCGTTGGGGCGCACGGGGATCCTGTTGCGGGGCGAGACATTATCCGCCACTGGTCCGAGGACCATGTCGAGCGCGGCGGGCAGTCCCCCGCCATCGTTGCCCGTTTTTGCGGAAGGGTATGACTACGGTACCGCCGCGCAGCAGGATGGCCGTGTGATAGCGGCGGGTGTCGGAGGCGCCGTCTCCGGTCACGGTGCCGATCTGCTCATCGGGCGGGATCTGGTCGAGCGGGTGGGGCAGAACCCTCGCCCGTTCGCTCGAGCCAGTGGCGCTTCATCGGCTCGATGTCGCCCTTGTCGCTGGAGATGAACTCCGCTGCGCAGATGTCGGTGGCCGTATCTATGGCCAGTTGAGCCTTGCGATACCGGCGTCGGCGATGCGTGCCATGCTTGCGCGCGAACCATTCATTCGATGGGCTTGCGCGGCTGCTCCGCAGCCACGGTCCCCTCTCATTCACCGAGGAGCTTGATGCCCTTCGCCATGGGCCCCGAACCTGTCCCCTTAACCTTCTTTCCGTGCAATTCTTGGAAAGGAGGAACCACCGAGGGACGGATCATCGAAGATCAGGAAGTCGCCACGTGACGCGGCCAGCAAAGTCGCGTAACAGCGGATGAGCGTGCTGGAGCTAGCGCGGGAACCAGGCAACGTCGCCGAGGCCTGCCGTCAGCGCGGCATGGATCGCACCAGCTTCTACGAGTGGAAGCGATGGTTCCAGACCCAAGGTTTCGACGGGCTGAAGGACCTGCCCCCGATCCACAAGTCCTACCCGCAGGCCACCGCGCCGGAGGTTGTCGAGCGCATCCGGGCCCTAGCGCTTGAGCACCCGGCATACGGCTGCAACCGGCTCGAGGCGATCCTTTCGCTGGAAGGGTGAGCCATTGGAGCGCCATTGGTTCGAGCCCAATGGCGAACGGATCTCGGCGATCACGATCCAGAAGCTGCTCAACGACCATGGGCTCGGCACCCGGATCGAGCGCTGGCTGGCGCTGGAAGAGGCCAATGCCGGCAAGGTCATCGATATCACCGCCGAGCAGGCTGCCTTCCTCGAAAAGCTCAACCCCTCCTACCGCGAGCGCCATGTCGAAAGCGCGGCGTCGGGCGAGCTACTGTCGGTCGGCACGTTCTTCGTCGGCAGCCTCAAGGGGTGAGCCATCGAGGCGCCACCGGTTCAAGCCCGATGGCGAACGGCGAGGTCTACCGGGCTTGTTGCACATATCGGTGATATGGATTCATTTTGGGAATCGGTAGGGTTAGGTCAGTCACATGCCGAAGCCTAACACCTCCCGCTATCGCACGACGAACTGGTCTATCTACAACGCCTCGCTCAAGCGACGTGGCTCCCTTTCGATCTGGTTCGATGCCGAGCTGGAGTGGTCGGCGGTCAGGACCGGCAGGCGCGGCCACCCCGAGGCTTTCTCCGACAGCGCCATTCAGATATGAGGAGGGTCAGCAAACAGTCCGGGGGACTGTTTGCCCGACGATTGGCCTGACGCTGAAGGTCCTCTTCGGCCTACCGCTCCGCCAGACCGTCGGTCTTGTCGCGAGCCTGATCAAGATGGCCGGTCTCGACTGGCCGGTGCCGGACTATTCGACCCTGTGCCGCCGCCAGGCGCGGATCGCGGTTCAAATCCCTTATCGATGCTCCGGCCAGCCCCTGAATCTGCTGATCGACAGCAATGGCATCCGTTTCCGCGGTGATCGCGAATGGCTGGCCCGCAAGCATGGCGCGGCGCGTAGTCGGGAGTGGCGCAAGGTTCACCTGGCGACGGACACCATGACAGGTGATATCCGTGCTGCCGAGTTCACCTCCAGCCGACAAGGCGACAGCCCGATCCTGCCGGAGCTGCTGTCGCAGATCCCGGTCACCGAGGATATCGAGACGGTCACTGCGGACGGAGCCTACGACACGCGTCGCTGCCATGCTGCGATCCTTGAGCGCGACGCGGAGCCGATCATCCCGATCCGACGGAACGGCCGTGCGTGGAAACCCGATTGCCCTGCAGCGATCTCGCGCAATGAGATCCTGCAAACGACCAGATGTCTGGGCCGGGCTCTCTGGAAGAAATGGACAGGCTATCATGCCCGAAGCCGCATCGAGGCGCAGATGAACCGCCTCAAGCTCTTCGGCGAACGGATCATGTCACGCGATCCCGACCGCCAAACCGCCGAAATCCAGATCCGCATCGCTATCATGGATCGCTGCTCGGCCCTCGGAAGAGCCGAAATCGAAGTCGTCGCCTGAAGCCAACTGGGAAAGGGAAAGCTCAAACTCAGCGCCGAATAGCGCAACAACGCCCACTGATTTAATGCAACTCCGAATTGCTCACCCCATTGGCGCGTTTTACCTCTATGGTCGGCTACTGTCCGGGGAAAATATTATCGACATCGCGTCTATCAGAAAGAGTTCATGCCGAGACGTGGACTCTTTTAGAAAGATGCTCTCCGATATTGATCTGAGTGCTCTGACCTGGAACCAAAGGCAATTTCTTTCCTGCCGCTCTGATAGTCACCTGATGCTGTCCCGCATTGAGGCCAAGGGCCTGTAGATCGAAATAAAAGCCAAGCCTCGCATCGCCATAACCGTTTGCAGTCAGGTCAAGCCGTGAATAACGCGACGGTATCGCCGTGACCCGGATCTCATCCACAAACAATTCTGGCATTGGCGGGCTGACAATCGACGCATTGTCGATAACCCAACCACTTATCGCTTTGTCATCAATACGGTCTATCCACCCTTCGATCCGGGTATGGGCGTCCGCCAAGCGACCGACACAATTGCGCAATATCGGAAATCCTCGCCCGGGCACCTCTCTTCCCGAAGTGCGATCATAAACGCGCACAACGTGATAGAGTCGTTTTATTAATGGCTCGTTAAAGCGAAAATGGAAGATATACTTTGATCCGCCATCCACCGGATTCACGACGGCGCGACCGACGATTTTTCCATCGACGGTGATTTCAAGAACAGGATCTGTTCCCTGAACACTCAATACCCAGCCTGAAACTCTATAAGGTGTGAGCTGCTCAATTGATCCATGTGCTGGGGTGTGATCACCGATCTTTCGGTGATCGCGTCCAGTGGAAGCTGGGTTTACCTCAGCCTCGAACTTTCGTTGAAGCGTCTCGGCATCCCTTGTCTTCGCGTCAAGTTTCTGCCTCAGGGTCATGATCGTCTTGTCGCGGACGATCAGATTATCGGCCATCACCCTGATCTCGGCCTCGAGTGCGGTCCGTTTTGCTTCATGAGAAGATCGGACCTCTGAAAGAGCGCTATCACTCGATTGACACTCGGAAAGTTGAGTGGAAAGCGCTCTAATTTCAGAAGAGAAACTCTTTTCTGATGCCTCCTTTTCCTTCCTTATCGCGTCGAGTTCGCGACGCAAGTTCACAATTCCTTTGTCGCGATCAATCAAATTGTCGGAAAGGATTCCGATCTCCGCCTCTAACTCGGTTCGCTTCTCCTCGGCCGTCGCCTGCATTTGCATCAAGATTGTATTGTGCTCCTGCAGTTCTTTTTGCAGAATGTTTTCTTGCTCTTGGCTCTTGTCGCGCTCACTGATGAGATCATTCAAGGATTTCTCCTGCGCAGCAATCGTGTCGGAAAGAGCGTTTATCTCGGTTTCATGCTCCGCTTGCTTTGCGTCAGCCTCGGCCTGTATCCTTACCAGAGCATCATTGCATTGTTGCAGCTCACCCTGCAGAATACCTTCCCGTTCACGGATTTCGTCACGCTCGCGCGTGAGGTCGACCAGAGTTTCCTGTTGCTTGGCGATCGTGTCGGAAAGAGATTCAGCGTTGGTTTCAAGTTCGACGAGCTTCGCCTTCGACGCATTCAGATCCTTTTCCAGCCGCCTTGCTTCTTGTTTCCTTTTATCCAAAGCGACCAGTGGACGGGAGAACAGCGACGCCGCAAGATCGAACTGACCATGTATATGATCCAGAACGTTTCTGTCTTCTTCTTTCTCCCCGTCAGCGGCCCATTCTTCCAGAATGCGCATACTGTCGACGATAAGTTTTGGTGCCGCCGCGTTCTTCAGAGTCGCGGCTATATCAGAGTCATGGTGGCGTAATTTCGGATCGATCAGATCGGCGACCCTTTCCTCGCGCAACTGCGAGATCACCGGCCAGGAGAAACCAAATCGTTCTTCCGCCCGTGCGGAGAACTCTGTCCAATTCCCGAGGATCCGGGAATAGCTGGTGAATATCCGCGGCAGATCCCTGCTGTTGGCCTCCGCCTCCAGAACGTATCGCAACCAGACAAGCATTCCGATACTCGGATCCACCTCGATATTGCGGCGTTGTTCGAGCGATGTGGCCACTTCGACCGGACTACGGTGGGTATGGATACAGACTACGCGATAGCCGTTATCTTCGAGGACCTGCCGCCAAAGCGGAAGAAGACGACAGATGCGTGGATCCTTGAGGTAAATCAATGAGGAACGGCCATATTCCGCCTCGATCAATTCGGCCGCACGATCCCGGAATTCATTGAACCTCGGCGAGAGTTGCCAGCCCGGGTCGAGAGGGCGCCAGTCATCCCATTTGAGAGCAGCCGCGGCGAGGATCTCGTCATTGAGGCGAAATATCGGCTGTGACTCAAAATAGCCTTTTGGATTACGATCATTGGCTGCGACAGGTGTCTTTGGGCCTTGGCAACCTAGGCTATGGAGCACCCCCGCCAAAAGGGATGTGCCGGATCGATGCATTCCCAGAACCAGAACTGCGACTTTACGGGTGGATTGTTCCATAGCTGATCTGCTCATCGGTAATGTTTATGCGACCTTTGTGACATTCTTTGCGGTCGCCAGCAGGGCCGCAAGCTGGTGCTTTTTCTCGTTAAGGCGTGCCTGTATGGCAGGACGATGTTCGGGCTTGGCAATACGCAAAGCATTTTCGCGGATTTCGATCGCTTGTTCTAATCGTGAAATCTGGCTCGCACCGGTCCAGACACTGGCGGAATTCAACCGGTAAACGCTCATAACTTCATCAATGAAGCCAAATTTACCAATGCGATCAAGATAGAACGACAGCGTAATTTCATTCATCCTCGGCTTATAGACTGCCGAGGGCAAATCGGCCATGATTTTCTTGCGAAACATTGCAGAGGAGAAATTGGCGATCAGGTTGAGGTGCTCATTCTTGGCAAAATCAGATCCCGCCAGCAAAGATGCTAATCCATCTTGCCGCGGTAATAAGCGGTAACTATTCTTTCCCATATCCAGCAACTCAATACGGGAAAAAACCATAGTTGCTTCAGGGTGCGACATCAAAAAAGATGATTGTTTCATATTCTTCTCTGGATCAGTCCAGTAGTCATCACCCTCCAGAACTGCTATAAACTTACCCACGGCCTCCTTGAAGCAATGACGATAGTTTTCTGCAATGCCGAAGTTTCCTCCTCGACTGATGTTCCGAATTATTCTGGGATATTTTTCTGCATAACGTGCAAATATTCTTGCCGTTCCATCATTCGATCCATCATCCGCTAGGAGGATTTCATGGAAGGGCGTTCCCTTTTGCGACAATGCACTTTCAATCGCCTCGACGATAAACTGTTGGTGGTTATAGCCCAGTATGACAGTCGACACTGTAGGTCTGTCGTCATGCTTGGTGTGAATCATCATATCAGCTTTAAGAAATGACTCGCAGACGCTAATCCGATCATCATGCTGCTCATCCGTATAGTCCAGAAGAATTCTTGGAATGTAAATGGGATCTTTGTGGCGTGTGAGGCGGATGCAAAGATCCCAGTCGACGAGTCGGCGCAATTCCGCGTCGAAGCCACCAAATTTCGAGATGAGAGATCTGCGGTGAACAAAGACGCCCAGATCAATGAAATTGCCCTTGACAAGGCCTTCTCGATTAAACGACTTTCCAATTATAACGCCGCCATTGACGTGGATCATTCTTCCATAGAAAGCATCACGATCCCGATGTTCGACGATCGCATTGGCCATCATCGTCAGAAAGTATGGTCGCATTACATTGTCGCTGTCTGCGTATCCGATCCATGGATTGCGGGCATGAGCTATCCCGATATTGCGCGCATTGCAAACGCCAACATTCTCTCGCAGTCGGATGTAGCGGATACGACCAGTCTCCAGATCGGCGCCAAAGTCTCGCGTAATTAACCCTTCGGTGTCATCGATAGAGCCATCATCCACGATGATCAGTTCAAAACGGCGATGCGTTTGCGCCATGACTGCGGTGACAGCTTTCGAAATGCACCATGCCCTGTTATGTGTCGGCATGATCAACGAAAATGCGACATCATCCGCATCTTCGAAGCGCCTTATGTCAATGTCCGAGATGACGTGTTCATAGAGATCAGGCGCGTTTTGATGAAGCCATTCCAGCACTCGATTCTGCCCGTCTGCATTTGTATGGGCTACACGAAGCGCCTTGACTTTCACCAAGGGCAGGCCGTGTTCGAGCGTATAAAGAGGGAATAGTGTCAGGTTGTTTTTGCTCGGGTCCTTTGGGTGCACGCCCTTCAACGTATTTTCGACCATGGCACCGGCTTTGAACCCGGCCTCAATCAATGTCTTCGTCAGGCCAAGTTCGTAGTTCAGGATCACCTTCTGAACATTGTCCTGCTTCTTCACGCTTTCAAGGAAGCTGGTGAATGCTGAGGAAAGGAAAACCTTGCGGCTCAATACCACCCAATAGCTTTGCAGGTGATAGGTGAATTCGCGGCTGTCCGTCGCGCCCCAGAAGTCGAGCCCGCGCGCTTCCATCTTCTCGAACATCGGTGCGAAGGAACCGACGGGACCAAAGCAGCTGTCATTGCACAGGATCAAGTCATCCGCAGTCTCAAGCAGTCCGTTGTCGCGCGCCCAGGCCGTGCCGCGTTTGTAGGAGCCGAAATCGTATTCGCCGTGTCGGCCGGTGATCACATGGGTGGCGTATGGCGCCAGCTTCTCGCGCTCTCCGGGGGCCAGATCGTTGTCGCAGACCACGATGATCGCCTGGGTCAGGGGCTTCAGCCCGGCGAGGTAGGGCAAAACCTGTGGAGGAAGAAAGCCATCACCGCTGTAGGAGGCAAAAATGGCAATACGCTTCCTACCGGACAGCAGTGATCCGCGATCGAACGAGAGGCTGGGCATTGGTCGTCTTTCAGGAGGATTTGGGAGGTGGATTTCGTGAACTGAGCAGTGAATATGGGACTATGCCGATTGAATTCTCCTTTAAATTGCATGATCTGGTCATCGAAGACAATGCCTGAAGGACCTCAGGAGGCCGATCCCGGCTGCTGTTTTCCACTCTGTTCATGAGCCAGCGTCCGAAGCCCGTCGCTCTGACGAACTGCTGAAATAAACGGCGGCGGACGGAGCTGGAGGGTGGTTTCGCATTGGTCATGTTTTCGCGAGCCGGCTATCGGCCTGGATCCGGCCCGTGGGGCAGCATCCGGCGACCACGGGGATCCGCCTGTGCGTCCGTGAAGGGCATCACGCGGCCGGGCGGGCTTCAATTATGACCGGCATCCAAAATCGTCTCGCAACCGGCCGCGCGAGCATGCCGGTTGCTCGACTACGGCTGTGGCTGGCTGGCACCACGCAGGTTTTCCGGATAGGTATTCCAGTGGACGCGCGGCTTGCGTGGCGTGAGCCGCGGCCTCAATAGGCTGATCGCGGTTCGCATTCTTAACGCCGCAGCCATGCTGAAAGCCTCAAAACTTAACCGCAGGTATATATATCTCGCGAAAAATGTCATGTTTTTCTGGGGGTGCGGCACATTGCCGCTGCATATCCGGCTCGCTAGTCTGCCGCGCTAAGGACGAGGGGACCATTGCCGCGCCGCGGCAACGGGAAGGGTTGAGGGGCCCGGGATTCGTCCTGACATCAGGAAGGAGACTATCTTGGCACCTACCCATTCCCAGAGTGCGTCCGCGCGCATCGTCGCGCTGCTTTGCTGGATCGCTGTCGTTCTTGACGGCTTCGACCTCGTGGTTCTCGGCGCGCTGATCCCGCCGCTGACCAGCGGTGAAACGCCGTGGATGACCCCGGCCGAAGCGACCTTCGTTTCGACCATCAGCCTTGTCGGCATGACCATTGGGGCGCTTTCGGTCGGCATCGCGACCGACTGGCTTGGCCGGCGCAAGGCGCTGATCTGGGCCGTGGTGGCTTTTTCGGTGCTGACGCTCGGCTGCGCCTTTGCGCGGAACTATATCGAGCTGGGGATCCTGCGCTTCCTTGCCGGCTTCGGGCTTGGCGGCTGCCTGCCCACGGCGATCGCCATGGTGACCGAGTTCTCGCGCGGCCGGGCCGGCAAGGCCTCGACCACGGTGATGACCGGCTATCACGTCGGCGCGGTGGCGACCGCGCTTCTGGGGCTGGTGCTGCTGCCGGTCTTCGGCTGGCGGGCGATGTTCGTCGTCGGCGCCATTCCGGGCTTCATCCTTGCACCGGTCATGTTCCGGTATCTGCCGGAATCGCCCTCTTTCCTGATCGCGAAGGGCCGCACTGCCGAGGCGCAGGCCATCGCCACGCAGTTCGGCATCACGCTCGCCCCGCCGGCCCCGGCCGAGCAGAAGGCGTCGCTCGGATCCCTGTTCCGCCATCCGTTCCTGCGCAATTCGATCGCGATCTGGGTGACCTCGTTCATGGGGCTCTTGCTGGTCTACGGGCTGAACACCTGGCTGCCGAAGCTGATGATGGCGGCGGGATACGGGCTGACCGGGGGGCTGTGGCTGCTGCTCCTGCTCAATGCCGGGGCGATCTGCGGGTTGCTTGTCGCGGGACAGGTCGGCGACCGGATCGGGCTGAAGCGCGCGGCCTTCCTGTGGTTCCTGTGCGGGGCGGTGCTGCTGGCGGCGCTGTCGGTCAGGATGCCCTCGGCCATCCTTTACCCGATGGTGTTCCTGACCGGCTGTTTCGTCTTTTCGGCGCAGGTGCTGGTCTATGCTTTCACCGCGGCGAACCACCCGCCGGGCGTGCGCGCCACCGCGCTTGGTATGTCGGCGGGCGTCGGCCGGGTGGGGGCGATCACCGGCCCGCTGGTCGGGGGCACGCTGGTCTCGATGGGGATCGGCCATCCCTGGGGCTTCTACGTCTTTGCCATCGTCGGTTTTCTGGGCGCGCTCGCCATCGCCACGACGCAGGTTTTTCAGCAAAAGGCGTGAGGGATCGGTCGTTGCGGGGGAGGGGCGTTGCCCCCGCCCCGTTCCGGTTTTCGGCGCGACGTCCTTCCACAGGAAGGCCATTTGATCCGCCTCATTCCCGCGGATATTCATGGATGAAAGCGGGAGAAGGGGCCAGTAATTCCGGCCTGCGCTGTCGCCGGATCGAACGGCGTCTTGCCGGTTCCGGGCGCATGGGATCCCGGCCGGATTGTGGGGATGGTTTCGTGCGCCAGCCGTGCCATTCGCCGCCGCTATCTGAACAAATCACCTTGCGACATCGTTCCTGTTCCAGTCATAAGGCTCCAGCCACATTCCCAAACAGCCCGCCGAGATGCCCAGAAGCTCTGTCCTCACGCCCTTCCGCAACAGCAGTTTCCGAGCCCTCTGGACGGCGACGCTGGCATCGAACCTCGGCGGTCTGGTGCAGGCGGTGGGCGCGGGGTGGCTGATGGTGTCGCTGACACCCTCGCATGGGATGGTGGCGCTGGTGCAATCGTCCAACACCTTGCCGATCATGGCCTTTTCCCTGATCGCGGGGGCGCTGGCCGACAATTTCAACCGGCGCCGGATCATGATCTTTGCGCAGGTCTTCATGCTGGTGGTTTCGGCCGCGCTCGCGTTGTGCAGCTGGTTCGGGCTGCTGACGCCCTGGCTGCTGCTGGCCTTCACCTTCCTCATCGGGTCCGGTACGGCGCTGTTCAACCCGTCGTGGCAGGCCTCGATGGGGGATATCGTCGCGCGCGAGGATCTGCCCAATGCGGTCAGCCTGAACAGCATGGGCTTCAACATGATGCGCAGCCTCGGCCCGGCGATCGGCGGGCTGATCGTCGCGGCGGCGGGTGCGGCTGCGGCGTTTGCGCTGAATGCCTTCAGCTACCTGCCGTTGATCGGGGCGCTGATCCGCTGGAAGCCCGCCTATCCGAAATCCAGCCTGCCGCCCGAGCCTTTGGGCGCCGCGCTCGGGGCGGGGCTGCGCTATATCATGATGTCGCCCGCACTGCTGCGGGTGATGGGCCGGGGCGCGGTGTTCGGCTTTGCCGCCGTGTCGGTGCTGGCGCTGCTGCCCGTCGTCGCGCGCGACACGCTGCAGGGGAGCGCGCTGACCTACGGGATCCTGCTCGGCTGTTTCGGGCTTGGCGCGATCGGCGGCGTCGCCCTCAACGGCCCCCTGCGCGAGCGCCTGACGAATGAGGTCGTGGTGCGGCTGGCCTTTGCCGGCTTCGCGCTGTCCATGACGGTGCTGGCGTTTTCGACGCTGATGCTGACCAGTTGCGCCGCGCTGCTGCTGGCCGGGGCATGCTGGGTGCTGGCGCTGTCGCTGTTCAACGTGACGGTGCAGCTTGCGACGCCGCGATGGGTCGTCGGGCGGGCGCTGTCCTTCTACCAGACGGCGGTGTTCGGTGGCATGGCCGTGGGGGCGTGGAGCTGGGGGGCGCTGGCCGACGGACAGGGGGTTTCGTTCGCGCTCTGCACCTCGGCCGCGATGCTGCTGATCGGGCTGCTGCTTGGCTTCTGGCTCTGGCTGCCGGAATTCTCGACGCTCGATCTTGCGCCGCTGGACCGCTTCCGCGCGCCCGAGCCGGTGCTGGACATCAAGGCGCGCAGTGGTCCGATCATGGTGATGATCGACTATATCATCGACCCCGAGGATACCGATACCTTCCTGCGCCTGATGCAGGAACGCCGCCGCATCCGCATCCGCGACGGGGCGCGTCAATGGGCGCTGCTGCGCGACATGGAAAACCCGCGCCAGTGGACCGAAAGCTATCATGTGCCGACCTGGCTCGACTATCTGCGCCACAACCATCGCCGCACCAAGGCGGATGCCGAGAACCTCGACAACCTCCGGGCGCTGCACCGGGGCGGTGAAATGCCCCGCGTCCACCGGATGATCGAGCGCCAGACCGTGCCCGTTCACGACGACATCCCGCCCCGTCAGACCACGCCCGAGATCCCCGGCGTATGACGGACAGCGGCTTTCAGGAGGCAGACATGACAGAGGCATTTCAGTGGCAGCGGCGCGTCGGCTTCGGCGATTGCGACCCGGCGGGCATCGCCTACACCGGCACGCTGAGCAACCTCGCGCTTGAGGCGCTGGATGTGTTCTGGGAAGAGATACTCGACGGCAAGGGCTGGTATCGGATGAACACCGAATACGGCTTCGGCATGCCCTTCGTGCATATGGAGATGGATTTCAAGGCGCCCGTGATCCCCGGAACGCCGCTGGTATTCTCGGTGGCGCCCGAGGCGGTCGGCCGCAGTTCGGTGCGGCTGCGCCTGAGCGCGGAGCAGGGCCGGGTGCTCCGATTTACCGCGTCCTTCGTTTCTGTCTTCGTCACGACGCCGGGAATGGAGAAGATCCCCGTGCCGGAGATTGTCCGCGCGGCGCTTGCGCGTCGTTTCGGGCCGGATGCGGGTATCTAGGGCGCTCCGGAACGGGCCGCGGGGCGAACGGAGGGGTAGGAGGGGGCCAGCCCCCTCTTTGCGCTGATGCGCAAATTCACCCCCGGGATATTTATGGAAAAACGACGGCAGAAGGCGCTTGGCTGTAGCGCAGACGCCGCATCAGCCGCGCAGGACGCGGCGCAATCCGTCCTGCACCTTGAGCAATGCAGGCAGATAGAGGGTTTCCAGTTCCCCGGGCGCGGTCTGCACGGCGGCGACGCCGGTGTTCAGCGCCGCGACCACGCGCCCCGAGGTGGAATAGAGCGGCACGGCGATCGAGCGCAGGCCGATCTCGACCTCCTGATCGATCAGGGCATGTCCATCGACCCGGGCCAGGCGGATGCGGTCCATGATGTCGTCGGGATGGGTCAGGCTCAGCGCCGTGCGCGGCGTCAGGTCCGACCGTTCGACGATGGCGCGGGCCTCGTGTTCCGGCAGCGCCGCCAGCAGCACCCGCCCGAGCGAGGTGGAATGCGCCGGCAGCCGTGATCCCGGCATCAGCCCGATCGACATCACCCGCCGCTGCGCCGCCCGCGCCAGATAGACGATTTCCGTCTCGTCCAGAATGGCGACCGAGGTCGACTGCCCGATCCGCTCCGACAGCTGATCGAGCCACGGCTGCACCACCTGCGCCAGCGGCAGCGCCGCCAGCGTCCCCATGCCAAGCCGCAGAACCCGTGGGGTCAGGGTGAAGAACTTGCCGTCGTAATCGGCATAGCCCAGCTCATGCAGCGTCAGCAGGCAGCGCCGCGCCGTGGCCCGGTCGAGCCCCGTCGCCTCCGCCACATCGGCGATGGCAAGGCGGGGATGTTCGGCGCGGAAGGCCTCGATCACCTGAAGCCCCTTGGCCAGAGAGGCGATGAAATCGGTTTTGTTCACCATGCGCACAGGATTGGTCACATATAGAACAAATGTCAACAAGCGCACGAAATTCCTAGGCCAGACCCTCGCCCGGGCGTAACTTCCGCCCGACAAGCAGGAGGAGTTCATGGACAAACGCATTGCCACATTGGCCGAGGCGGTCGCGGATATCCCCGACGGCGCCACGGTGATGATCGGCGGTTTCGGCGGCTCGGGCGCGCCGATCGAGCTGATCCACGCGCTGATCGACCGTTTCCTTGCGACCGGCAGCCCCAAGGACCTGACCGTCATCAACAACAATGCCGGCAACGGTCATGTCGGCATCGCCGCGCTGATCGAACAGGGCATGGTGCGCAAGATGGTCTGTTCCTTCCCGCGCTCGGCCGATCCGCGGGTCTTCACGGACAAATATCTGGCGGGGCAGATCGAGCTGGAACTGGTGCCGCAGGGCACACTGGCCGAGCGTATCCGTGCAGGCGGGGCAGGGATCCCGGCCTTCTTCACGCCGACCTCTTTCGGCACGGACCTTGCCAAGGGCAAGCCGGTGCAGGAATTCGAGGGGCGGTCCTATGTGATGGAACGCTGGCTCAAGGCCGATTTCACGCTGATCAAGGCGGAGCTTGGCGATCACTACGGCAACCTGACCTACCGGATGGCGGCGCGGAACTTCAGCCCGATCATGGCGATGGCCGGGGCGAAAACCATCGTGCAGGTGACCCGCGCGGTCGAACCCGGCGGGATCGAGCCCGAGAACGTCATCACCCCCGGCATCTTCGTCGACGCGATCGTCGAGGTTCCGGCCCCCGCGCAGGAAGAGGCGCTGAACCGCGCCGACACGCATTACCCTGAGGTGCAGGCATGACCGCGAAACTTTCCAACGCGCAGATCGCCTGGCGTGCGGCGCAGGACATCGCCGATGGCGCCTATGTCAACCTTGGCATCGGCTTCCCGGAAATGGTGGCGAAATTCCAGCCCCCCGGCCGTCAGGCGGTGTTCCACACGGAAAACGGTGTTCTTGGCTTCGGCGAGGCCCCGGCTCCGGGGACCGAGGACTGGGACCTGATCAACGCCGGCAAGAAGGCGATCACGCTGAAACCGGGCGCGGCCTTTTTCCACCATGCGGACAGCTTCGCGATGGTGCGCGGCGGGCATCTGGATGTGGCGATCCTCGGTGCCTATCAGGTGGCCGAGACCGGCGATCTGGCGAACTGGTCGACCGGGCCCAAGGGCGTTCCGGCGGTGGGCGGCGCGATGGACCTTGTGCATGGGGCAAAGCGGGTGGCCGTGCTGACCGACCATGTGACCAAGGACGGCAAGCCGAAGCTCGTGGAAAAATGCACCCTGCCGCTGACCGGCGTGGGCTGCGTGACGCGGGTCTATACCTCGCTCGCCGTGGTGGATATCGAGGACGGGCATTTCGTCTTGCGCGAAAAGGTTGCGGGGCTCAGCTTCGACGATCTGCAGGCGGTGACGGGGGCAAAGCTGCATCTCGGCGGCCCGGTGGCCGATATCGACGTGCCGGAGGTGTGACATGACCGAAGTTTTCATCTGCGACTATATCCGCACACCGATCGGGCGTTTCGGCGGGGCTCTGGCCTCAGTCCGGGCCGACGATCTGGGGGCGATCCCGCTGAAGGCACTGATGGAGCGGAACGCCGGTGTGGACTGGGCCGCGATCGACGACGTGATCTTCGGCTGCGCCAATCAGGCGGGCGAAGACAACCGCAACGTCGCGCGGATGTCGCTGCTGCTGGCGGGGCTGCCGCTTGAGGTGCCGGGCACGACGATCAACCGGCTGTGCGGATCGGGCATGGATGCGGTGCTGACCGCCGCCCGCGCGATCAAGGCGGGCGAGGCCGAGATCATCATCGCCGGCGGCGTCGAAAGCATGTCGCGCGCCCCCTTCGTCATGCCCAAGGCGGAATCCGCCTTCAGCCGCGGGGCGGAGATCCACGACACCACCATCGGCTGGCGCTTTGTCAATCCGCTGATGAAGGCGCAATACGGCGTCGATTCCATGCCGCAGACCGGGCAGAACGTCGCCGACGATTTCGGCGTCAGCCGCGAGGATCAGGACGCGATGGCTCTCCGCTCGCAGGCGAAGGCGGCGGAGGCACAGGCGAACGGGCGGCTCGCGGCGGAAATCACTCCGGTTTCCGTCAAGCAACGCAAGGGCGACCCGGTTATCGTGGACCGCGACGAACATCCGCGCGCAACGACGATGGAAACGCTTGGCAAGCTGAAACCGCTGTTCCCGAACGGCTCGGTCACCGCGGGCAATGCGTCCGGCGTGAACGACGGCGCGGCGGCGCTGATCATCGCGTCAGAGGCCGCGGCGCGGAAATACGGACTCACGCCGATCGTGCGCATCCTCGGCGGGGCGGCGGCCGGTGTGCCCCCCCGCATCATGGGGATCGGCCCGGCGCCCGCGTCGAAAAAGCTGATGGCGCGGCTTGGCCTGACGCAGGACCAGTTCGACGTGATCGAGCTGAACGAGGCTTTCGCCGCGCAGGGTCTTGCCACCTTGCGCGACCTCGGCATCGCCGATGACGACGAACGGGTGAACCGCAACGGCGGCGCGATCGCGCTTGGCCATCCGCTCGGCATGTCGGGCGCGCGGATCACCGGCACGGCGGCGCTGGAACTGGCGAAGACCGGCGGCAAGCTGTCGCTGTCCACCATGTGCATCGGCGTGGGGCAGGGGATCGCCATTGCGCTGGAGCGCGTCTGAAACATCACGGGCGCGGGGCTCCCCCGCGCCCGAGAAGACCCTCTTCCCGTCGTTTTTCCATAAATATCCCGGGGGTGAATTTGCGCGTCAGCGCAAAGAGGGGGCTGGCCCCCTCCTACCCCTCCATAATCCCGACGCCGGACTGGTATTATTCCGGCATCCCCATCCGCCGGACCTGACCGGCCAAAGCCTGCGCCGCGACCAGCGCCCGGCCCGTCGCCTGCGCCATCTGCGGCAGCACCATCCATTCCAGCGCCCAGGCCGCGCCCGAGCGTTCCTGTTCATGCACCAGCGCCTGATGCATCGCGGAAACCTGTACCGCGTTGAACCGCGCAAGCGTCACCAGCAGCTCCGCCAGCACCGGGTTCTGCTTGTGCGGCATCGCCGAAGACCCCCCGCCGCCCACCAAAGCGATTTCCGAAATCCCCTGCTGCGCCATCAGCGCCATATCCTGCCCCATCTTGCCAAGCGTCCCGGTCACCAGCGACAGGAACGACGCGAATTCCGCCACCCCGTCGCGCATCGCGTGCCAGGCGCGCGGCGCGGGCGCCAGATCGAGCGCCGCCGCGACATCGGCCACGATCCCGTCGGCCTTGTCGCCAAGCGCGAAACGATCGCCCGAGGCGCCGCCGATCTGCACCTTGGCCACGCGCGGGCGCAACTCGGCCAGCCGCGCGCGATGATCGGCCAGCGGCAGCAGCCAGGGCGCGATACGGTCATGCACGGTGATCTCGGTCGCGGCCTGCATCCGGGTGCGGCCCATCAAGGGCTCCTTGCCGAAGCGGGCGTCCAGCGCCTCCAGCGCCCCGGTCAGTTCCGCCAGCCGCGCGTTGATCACCGCCAGACTGTCGCGCATCGCCATCGCGAGCGCCGTGTCGATCACGTCCTGCGAGGTGGCGCCCTTGTGAACCGCGCCTTTGGCCGCGCCCGCCGCAGCCTTCATCTGTGCGGCCAGATGCGGCACGACCACGCCATCCGTGCCCGTGCCCGCGCGCAGATCGGCCATGTCGAACGCCATCGCCGCGATCGCCTGCGCCGCGGCCTCGGCCTGCGCCGGATCGGCCATGCCGGCGCGGCCGAGCGCGCGGCTCCATGCCACCTCAAAAGCCCGCATCCCGGCCAACTGCGCCTCGGGCGACCACAAAGCCGCCAGTTCCACATCGGCGAACAGTCCGCCAAGCCAGGGGTGGTCGAATACGTCGGTCATGTCATCCTTCCCGAAATGACGAAACGGCGCGGCCTGAAACGCCGCGCCGTCCGCAAGTTACTCCGCGATCAGATGTCGAGGAAGACCGTCTCCCCCGCACCCTGCAGGCGGATGTCGAAGCGGTAGCGGTTCTCGCCGATCTTCTTAGCGATCAGGGTATCGACGCGCGGCCGCTGTTCGATCCGGGCGAGGAGGGGGTCTTCGGAATTGTCCTCATCCTCGAAATAGATGCGGGTCTGCAGGCCGATGTTGATCCCCCGCGCCACGATCCAGAGCGAGATATGCGGCGCGAACGGTTTGCCATAGCGCGAGGGCACCGGGCCGGGCTTGACGGTGCGCAGGCTGAATTCCCCCGTCACCGCATCCGCCCCGAACCGGCAGAGGCCGGAAACGGCGGGATCGGCGCCGTCCTGCCCCGGGAACCTGCCCGCCGCATCCGGCTGCCAGCTTTCGATCATCGCATCGCGCAGCGCCCATCCGGTGCCATCGTAGACGGATCCGACGATCTCGATCACCGTGCCCTGCACTTCACCCGAGATCGGCGAAACGCCGATCTCTTCCTGATAGCTGCCTGGATTGCCGGCATAGGTCGGCATCAGGCCGATATGGACATAGGGCCCGGCGGTCTGCGACGGGGTTTCGGCCAGGTAATTCAGCGGCTGGACCATCTCACATCCCCTCCAGCTTGTTTTCGAACATGGTCTGACGCCGCCCGCGCAGGACGATGTCGAACTTGTAGGCGAGGAAGTCGAGCGGCCGCGAGAACGCCATGTCGAGCGGCGCCACCAGCCGGTCAAGCTGCGAGCGGTTGCGGATCGTCGCGGCGATCGGGCAGCGGTCGATCAGCGGGTCGCCCTCGAAATACATCTGCGTGATCAGGCGCTGGCCGAAGCTGTGACCATAGACCGAGACATGGATATGCATCGGCCGCCAGTCGTTGCCGCGGTTCGGCCAAGGGTAGGCACCCGGGCGGATCGTCAGGAACTGATAATAGCCGTTCTCGTCGGTCAGCGTGCGCCCGCAACCGCCGAAATTCGGGTCGAGCGGCGCAAGATAGCCGTCCTTCTTGTGGCGATAGCGGCCGCCGGCGTTCGCCTGCCAGATCTCGACCAGCGTATTCCGCACCGGCCGGGCGTTTTCGTCCAGCACATGGCCATGCATCAGGATGCGTTCGCCGATGGCGGGCGCGGCGCCCTTGCTCCAGTTCAGGATCAGGTTGTTGTCGAGCGCCCCCAGCCGTTCGTGGCCAAAGGTCGGGCCGGTTTCCTCGGACGGGCCGGATTCCATCGACAGCAGCGGCAGGTTCGGCGACCGTGCCACGGATGTCTTGTAATCGGGATAATAAGCTAGCGGATGCATCTCGCGGTTGCGCGGGATCAGCGGGCCTTGGTCGATCATTCGGATGCCGCCTCCATTTCGGCATAGGTCTGTTTCGCCAGTTTGATGGCGTGGTTCGCGCGCGGGACACCGGCATAGACCGCCACATGCTGGAACGCCTCCATCACGTCCCTTTTGGTGGCGCCGGTGCGGGCCGTTGCGCGGATATGCATCGGGATTTCCTCGAAATTCCCCGTGGCCGCCAGAAGGGCGAGCGTCAGCATCGACCTTTCGCGCCGGGTGATCGCGTCCGAGGCCCAGACCGTCCCCCAGGCGGAGACGGTGATCAGTTCCTGAAACGGCAGGTCGAGGTCCGTCTTCGCCGCCTCGGCCCGGTCGACATGCGCATCGCCCAGAACGGCGCGGCGGGTTTCCATGCCTTTGTCAAAGCGGGCGTCTGTCATCGGGCGGTCCTTTCCAGAAATTCGGTCAGCAGTTTCGCGGTGGCGGCGGGCTGTTCCACGCAGGGAATATGTCCGGCCTGCGCGATCAGGTGGAAGTCGGCGCCGCAAAGCGCCGCCGTCGCGCGCACCAGATCCGGGGGGGTCGAGCCATCCTGATCCCCCGCCAGCGCCAGCACCGGCAGGCGCAGCCCGCGCGTGCTTTCGGTCAGGTCGGTGCCCGCGATCGCCGCGCAGCAGCCGACATAGCCCTCGACCGTGGTGCGTTTGAGCATGTTGCGCCACAGCGCATATTCCGGGTTTTCGGTGCGGAAGGGCGCGGTGAACCAGCGTTCCATGATCGGCCCTTCCAGCGCGGCGATGCCGCCTTCGCGGATCGAGGCGATGCGGGTGGTCCACATCCCGGCGCTGCCGATCTTCGCCGCCGTGTCCATCAGCACCAGCGCACGCACCAGATCGGGCCGCTTCGCCGCCAGCCCCTGTCCGATCAGCCCGCCGATCGACAGGCCGACGAAGGTCACATCGGTCAGGCCCAGCCCGTCGCAGACCGCTTCCGCATCCGCGATCAGCGTTTCCATGGCGTAAGGCGCGGGCGTGGCATCGGACAGGCCGTGGCCGCGCTTGTCGAACCGCACGATCCGCAGCCCGGCGGGCAGCAGCGGCAAAAGCGCATCCCACACCCGCAGATCGGTGCCGAGCGAATTGGCGAACACCACCACGCGGCCCGCACGCGGGCCTTCGTCACGGATGTGAAGGGTGGCGTCTGATGTCTGGATTGTCTGCATGTCTTCCCCCTGATCCTTTTATGGCATGACAAATGCGCCGTGAAAATTATAATGATCAACTGAACGCATAACGTATGGGTTATGAAATGCTCAGTCCACATCTGCGCCTGCGCCATCTGCGCTGCTTTCTTGAGGTGGCGCGCCTTGGCAGCCTGTCCGCCGCGGCCGAGGCGCTGCATGTCAGCCAGCCCGCGGCATCCAAGACGATCCGCGAACTGGAAGAGATCCTCGGCACCGCGCTCTTCGACCGCTCGGGCCGCAGGCTCAGCCTGACCGCGGCGGGGCGCGTCTATCAAACCCATGCGGGAACGGCGATCCTGGATCTGGAACGGGCGCAAAGGCTGGTGCGCGATCCGCCGAAGCAGCGGCCCCGGGTGCGGGCGGGCGTTCTGCCGACGGCGGCGACGGGTCTGGTGCCGCATGCGGCGCTGGCCTTCCGCGCCGCGCATCCTGAGGTGCTGATCGACGTGATGACCGGGCCGAACTGGCTTCTCCTCTCGCTCCTGCGCGAAGGTCAGCTCGACCTCGTGGTCGGCCGGATGCCGCAACAGGGCAATCACGAGGGGCTCAGCTTCCGCCGTCTCTACTGGGAAAAGGTGGTGCCGGTGGTGCATCGGGGCCATCCGTTGTTGCGGCCGGACTGGGACTACGGCGAGCTTGCGCATTACCCGCTGATGCTGCCGCCACAGGGCGCGCTGATCGCCGCCGCCGTAGGGAACTGGCTGCATTCCGTGGGGATCGAGGATCCGCAACCCGCCTATGAAAACGTCTCGCTGGCCTTCGGGCGCGAGGTGGTTCTGCAATCCGACACCGTCTGGTTCATCTCCGAAGGCGTGGTGCGGCCCGAGCTGGAATCCGGCGCGCTGGCGGTCCTGCCGATCCGCAACGACCTGCTGGGCGGGCCGGTGGGCATCTCCCTGCGCGAAGGCGGCGCCCCCTCGCCCGAGGCGGCGGGCCTGATCGCGGCGATCGACCATGCCGCGATCGGGCTCGGGGCGTGACCTTCCCCCGGGAAAACGGCCCGCTCCCATCATCTTTCCATAAATATCCCGGGGGTGAATTGGCCGAAGGCCAAGAGGGGGCTGGCCCCCTGCCTCCCTATTCGCCCACGCTCCGATCCCTAATAGGGCAATCCCACATAATTCTCCGCCAGATCCTTGCGCGCGGTTCCCGATTCCGCCAGATGCGCCAGCGTCGCGCGGCGCATCTGCGCGGCAAAGCCGTCCTCGCCGTCGAACCGGTGCAGCATGGTCGTCATCTGCCAGCTGAAGCGCATCGCCTTCCAGATCCGGCGCAGGGCGCGCTCGGAATAGGCGTCGATGCCTTTTTCGTCGCCGGTCTTCAGCGCCGCGATCAGCGCCTGATGCAGGTAGAACACGTCCGAAACCGCCAGATTCAGCCCCTTCGCCCCGGTCGGCGGCACGATATGCGCGGCATCGCCCACAAGGAACAGCCGGCCCCAGCGGAGCGGCTCGGACACGAAACTGCGCAGCGGCGCGATCGACTTTTCGATCGACGGGCCGGTGATCAGCCGTTCCGCCGCCTGTGAGGGGATGCGGCGCCGGAACTCTGTCCAGAAGCGGTCGTCGGACCAGTCCTCGACCCTGTCGGCCAGCGGCACCTGCACGTAATAGCGCACCAGAGCGGCGTTGCGCATCGAGGCCAGCGCGAAGCCGTGGGGCGAACTGGCGTAGATCAGCTCGTCGTTCACCGGCGGCGTGCGCGACAGGATGCCAAGCCAGCCGAACGGATAGACCCGCTCGAACTCTCGCCGTTTCTCCGCAGGGATGGTCTTGCGCGACACGCCATGAAACCCGTCGCAGCCCGCAACCCAGGCGCAGGTCAGGCTGCGGCTCTCGCCGTTCTGGGTGAATTCGACGCGGGCCTGCGCGCCGTCCAGGTCGAGGATCCGCACATCCTCGACCCCATGCAGGATGGTCGTGCCCATCGCGTCCTGCGCCCGATACAGATCCTGCGTCACCTCGGTCTGGCCGTAGACCATGACCTTCTTGCCGGTCAGCGCCTTGAAGTCGATATGCACCATCAGATCGGCATCGGTGATCCATGTGCCGTCATGGGGGAAGCCCTCGGCGTCCATCCGCGCGCCGACGCCCGCCTCGCGCAGCATCTCGACCGTGCCCCATTCCAGAATGCCCGCGCGGATCCGCGACAGCACATGATCCCGGTCCGAGCGTTCCAGAATGACGGTGGCGATCCCTTCGCGGTTCAGCAGTTGCGACAGCAGAAGGCCCGACGGCCCGCCGCCGATGATGACGACCTGAGTATCCATGCGCATGTTCCGATTGTTCTCCCTGCCCCCATTCCTATCCGTCGCGGGGCCGGGCACGAATGGACGGATGCGGCAATGTCTGGTATTTTTCGTGCATGAAAACGTCATCGCAAGATTCCGCCAGAATCCCGGTGTTCAACCTGTTCGGGGAAACCGGGGCCTTTCCGGATGTGATCCATTGCGAACGGATATGGGATCGGGCGCGGCTGCACGACTGGGTGATTTCCCCGCACCGCCACCGTGAGATGGCGCAGCTGTTCCACATGGGCCGCGGCGCGGCGCGGGTCCGGGTGGACGGACGCGAGGTCCGGCTGGAGGACGGCGATTTCCTGTTCGTCCCGGCGCAGGCCGTGCATGGATTCGCCTTCCGTCAGGGGTGCGAGGGGCTGGTCCTCTCCTTCCCGCTGACCGTCGTGACCGGCTTTGCCCCCGACGCGCTCCGGGGCCGGCTGGCGCGCCCGATCCATGGCGAGGCCGATCCCCGCATGCTGTCCTTGCTGGACCAGATCGCCGCGACCTTTTCCGGGACGGGGCCGTTCCGCGCGCCGCTGCTCATCGCGCTGGCGCAGGGGGTTCTGGCCATCGCCGCCGAGATCGCGCTGCGCAAGGCCGAGCAGGTCGAACCGCTGTCGCAGCGGCGGATGCTGGAATTCGACCGACTGATCGGCGCGCATCTGGGCGAGGGCTGGGGGGTGGAGGATTATGCCTCGGCCCTGTCGATCACCCCGGGGCATCTGAACCGGATCTGCCGCGCGGCGATCGGGGAAAGCGCGCTGCGCCATATCGAGGCCGCCGTGATGACCGAGGCGAGCCGCCTTCTGGCCTTCACCCGGCTGCCCGTCGCCGAAATCGGCTACCGGCTGGGCTATGCCGATCCGCCCTATTTCTCGCGCCGGTTCCGCGCGGTGCGGGGGGAGACGCCGACCGCCTATCGCGCCCGTTTCGACGGCTGATCAGTCCCAGGCGGCATCCGGAAACAGGTCGAGCGGGATTTTCAGGTAGCGTCGGCCATTGGCCTCGGGCTCCGGCAACCGGCCGCCGTTGATGTTGACCTGCAGGGCCTGCAGGATCCGGTTCGGCATCGGCAGGGTGCGGTCCCGCGCCGTGCGCATGGCGACAAAGGCCTCGCGCGTCGGGCATTGCGTCAGGTGGGTGTTCGTCGCGCGCTGCGTGGCCGGGGTGCTTTCCCATTGCGGCGCCCGGCCCTCGGGGCAGTAGTCATGCCCGGTGAACAGGCGCGTGTCGTCCGGCAGGGACAGGATGTCCTGAATGGAGTCCCACAACGCCCCCGCGCTGCCGCCGGGGAAATCCGCCCGCGCCGTGCCGGCGTCGGGCATGAAGATCGTGTCATGCACGAAGGCCGCATCGCCGATAAGATAGGTGACCGAGGCCAGCGTATGCCCCGGCGAGGCGATCACCCGCCCCTCGATCCCGCCGATCCGCAAGCTGTCGCCCGGCGCGAACAGGCGATCCCACTGCGATCCGTCCACCGCCAGACCGGGCCAGTTGTAGATGTCGCGCCACAGAGCCTGCACCGCGCGCACTCCGGCACCGATCGCCATCGGCGCGCCGGTCCGCAGTTTCAGGTAATGCGCGGCCGAGAAATGATCCGCATGCGGATGGGTGTCGAGGATCCATTCCACGCGCAGGCCCCGCGCCGCGATGAAATCCAGCAACCGGTCGGTGCTGGCCGTGGCGGTGCTGCCGGATCTTTCGTCGAAATCCAGAACCGGATCGATGATCGCCGCGGCGCCCGAGGCGGGATCCGCCACGATATATTGCAGCGATCCGGTGCGGGCGTCGTGAAAGACGAAGACATCGGGCGAACCCGCGCCGCGCGATGCGGACTGCCCGGTGGGCGCGGGCTGGCTGACAGAGGCGCCTCCGCCCGGAACGCTGTCGACAGGACCGGCCATTCTGGCTCCTTTCCGCGGTTCACGCCATGCGGGGTGGAAACGTCCCGCCGGGGGGGCAGTTCCGGCGCGGCGCATCGGGTTTCCTATGACGCAGGATCGTTTCCATATGCGCGATCTTAGCCGGGACGCGGTAAAGGTCCAGCCGGGGCCACGGCCCGCCGGCGATCACTTGCCTGCGCGTCCGGCGGGGAGGATTTGACAGGGGGTCGGCGCTTCGGCTAGAGGCGTTCTGGTGCCGCGGATCCGCCCCTGTCCGGACGGCGCGGCCCGAACGCCGATGGCGCCGGCCACTGGCAGGGCTTGGCGGGAGACGGGCGGTCGTGAGCGAAACGGCACAGGGCATCGACCAGCAGCAGGTGCTTCACAACGGCAATTACCGGCATTTCATTTCCTCGCGCATCTGTTCCTCGCTGGGATTCCAGTCGCTGGCCGTCGCGCTTGGCTGGATGATGTATGACCTGACCCAGAACGCCTACATGCTGGGCTTCGTCGGACTCAGCCAGTTCGCCGCGATGGCGGTGCTGACCTTCGTGGCGGGGCCGGTGGTGGACCGCTTCGACCGGCGGCGCATCGGGTTCCTGTGCCAGATCATCGAGGGGCTGACCGCGCTGTGCATCGGCGCGCTGATCCTGACCGGGACGTTTTCCGCCCCGATGATCCTGATCGCCGTCGCGGTCCTTGGCGGCTGTCAGGCGTTCGAGCGGCCGACGATGGCCTCGCTGCTGCCGAACATCGTCAGCCGGTCGATGCTGCAACGGGCGGTGGCGACCTCATCCTCCTTCATGCAGACGGCGCTGATCGTTGGCCCGTCTCTGGGCGGGCTGCTGTATGGGTTCGGCGAGCGGGCGCCGTTCCTGTTCTCGATGGTCGCCTTTGTCATCGCGGGATGGAACGTCGCCTCGATCCGGCTGGTCAGCGCGGGGCATCCGAAAACGCCGATCTCGCTCGGCACGGTCTTCGCGGGGCTGTCCTTCATCCGGGGGCGGCCGGCGATCCTCGGGACGATCTCGCTTGATCTGTTCGCGGTGCTGTTCGGCGGGGCGGTGGCGCTGCTGCCGATCTTTGCCAGCGACATCCTTGCCGCCGGGCCGATCGGGCTTGGCCTGCTGCGCGCGGCGCCGGCCGTCGGGGCGCTGCTGATGTCGATCGTGCTGGCGCGCCGGCCGATCACCCGCAGCGCGGGCCGCAAGATGTTCCTTGCCGTCGCGGTCTTCGGTCTGGCGACGGTCCTGTTCGCGCTGTCGAGCAATATCGCCCTGTCGATCCTCGCGCTGCTGATCACCGGCGCCGCCGACAATGTCAGCGTGGTGATCCGCAGCTCTCTCGTGCAGCTCCTGACGCCGGATGAGATGCGCGGCCGGGTCAATGCGGTGAATTCGCTGTTCATCGGGACCTCGAACCAGTTGGGCGAATTCGAATCCGGCATGGCCGCCGGTCTTGCCGGGCCGGTCGCGGCGGGGGTGATCGGCGGGGTCGGCACGCTGGCCGTGGTGCTGGTCTGGATGCGGCTCTTTCCCGAACTGCGCCGGGTGGAGCGGCTGGACGGGCGCTAATCGTCGGCCTGCCCGGAAAACGGGCGGGCAGCGGATTTCCGGATCGGACCCCCGGGACGGACGGGGCAAGGCCCTTGAGATTTCAGTATACAGCGGGTATCCGAAATCTGACGCGGCCCTGTTGCGGCCATGTTCCTGCGGCCCGTGTTCCGGCTGACGAAAGGGAAAGCCATGCGCACCATCGACCTCAATTGCGACATGGGGGAAGGCTTCGGCGCCTGGACCGTCGGCGACGATGCGGCGATGCTCGATCTGGTGTCCTCGGCGAATATCGCCTGCGGCTTTCACGCGGGCGATCCGGTCGTCATGCGCCGCACGCTGGAGATGGCGAAGGCCAAAGGCGTCTCGGTCGGTGCGCATCCGTCCTTTGCCGATCTCTACGGCTTCGGTCGGCGGCGCATCTCGGGCGAACGGCCCGAGGATCTGGAGGCGCAGCTGGTCTATCAGATCGTCGCCCTGCGCGGCATGGCCGAGGTCGTCGGCCACCGGATGACCCATGTGAAGACCCACGGCGCGCTTGGCAACATGGCGGCGGTGGATGCGGATCTGGCGGCGGTCTGCGTGCGGGCGGTGGCGGCGGTGGATCCGACGCTGGTCTATGTCTCGTTGCCCTATTCCGAGACCTATACCGCCGCCGAAAAGGCCGGGCTGCGCGTCGCGTGCGAGATTTATGCCGACCGCACCTATACCGACCGGGGCGAGCTGACCCCCCGCAGCCAGCCCGGTGCGGTGATCCATGATCCGCGGCAAAGCCTCGATCAGGTGCTGGAAATGGTGGTGAACGGGAATATCCCGACGACGGGCGGGCAAAAGCTGCCGGTCGAGGCCGCGACGCTCTGCGTGCATGGCGATACCCCCGGCGCGGTCGGCATGGCCCGTGCGCTGAAAACCGCGCTGGAGGGCGAGGGCGTCGGCATCGCGCCTTTCGCCCGTGCCTGAGGGAAGGGCGGCATGGCGCAGGTGACGGTTCTCCGCGCAGGGCTGATGATGACGGTGCAGGACGCGGGCCGCGCCGGGTTCCTGCGGTTCGGGGTTTCCGGCTCCGGTCCGATGGACCCCGAGGCGCTGCGCATGGCGAATGCCCTTGTCGGCAACGATGCGGAGGCGGCGGCACTGGAATTCGCCTATGTCGGCGGCGTGCTGCGGTTCGCGGATGACCGGATGGTGGCGGTCTGCGCGGCGGCCACGGATCTGAAGATCGACGGCGCGCGCGCCCTGCCGTGGCGCAGCCATCTGCTGCGCGCGGGGCAGGAGCTTTCGGTGGGCGCGACGCCCGGCTCGGTCTGGGGCTATGTCGCGGTCAGCGGCGGGATCGCGACGCCGCCGGTGCTTGGCGCGCGCTCGACGCATCTGCGCACCGGGATCGGCGGGATTGAGGGGCGTGCGTTGCAGGATGGCGACGACCTGCCGCTTGGCGCGGGGGACATCGGCCCGGTCCGGGTGCTGCGCAATCCGTGGCGCACGCGGGGCGGGGCCATCCGCGTGGTCATGGGGCCGCAGGACGATTATTTCAGCCCCGAGATCCTGCGCCGGTTCCTGAACGGGCCCTATGCGGCCACGAACCAGCGCGACCGGATGGCGCTGATCCTTGACGGGCCGGACCTGCCCGCTGTGCGCGGGCATGACATCGTTTCGGACGGAACGCTGGCCGGCTCGATCCAGGTGCCCGGCTCGGGCCGGCCGATGGTGCTGATGGCCGACCGGCAGACGACGGGCGGCTATCCCAAGATCGCCACCGTCACCGGTATCGACCTGCCGCGTCTGGCGCAGATGCCGACCGGGCGCCGCTTCCGCTTTCAGGCCGTGCCGCGGGACCGGGCCGAGGATCTGCTGATCGCCGCGCGGGCGGCCTTTCGCCACGCTCTGGCCGAGGTCGGTGCCCCGTGACCGCCCGCGACCCAGCCAAGCCCGGGGAGGACCGCGTGAGCCAGTCGCTGTCCGCCCGCGCGCATGCCCGCATCATCGGCATGATCCTGAGCCAGCAGCTTCCCCCCGGCGCCGCCTTGCAGGAGGAAAAGCTGGCGGACTGGCTCGACATGTCCCGCACCCCGGTGCGCGAGGCGCTGAAGCGGATCGAGGCCGACGGGCTTGCCCGCAAGGACGGACGCTTCCTGCGGGTGCGGCAACTGACCATGGCCGAGGTGCGCGAGATCTTCACCCTGCGCGCCGCGCTGGAAGGGTTCGGCGCCCGGCAGGCGGTGCATCTGCCGCGCGCGCGGCTGGACGAGATGGCGGACCGCGTGCAGGCCCTGCTGCGCACCGGCGAGAGCGAGGAGCAGCGCCGCGTCGATGACGATTTCCACGCCATGATCGCCCGGGCGAGCGGCAATGCCACGCTGGAACGGACCATCGCCGATCTGCGCCTGCGCACCTGCATGTTCGACATCCATCAGGTGCCGGAACGGTTCGCGCAGGGATGCGGCGAACATCTGGGCATCCTCGACGCCCTTGCCGCGGGCGATGCCGGGCTCGCCGAAGACCGGATGGTCGCCCATCTGCGCAACGCGGGCGCGGCGGTGCTGGGGCGGCTTGAAACCCTCGAAGCGGAGAGAACGACATGACGAAATGCCTGATCGTGCAGGCGATGCATGAAGATGCGCTGGACCTGCTGCGGCAGGGCGGGATCGAGCCGGTGATCTGCCCCGATCCCGCGCCCGGCACGGTCCTGTCGCTGATTGGCGATTGCACGGCGGTCATCACCCGCGATGCGGGGCTGTCGGGGGCGGCGATGCGCGCGGCGCCGGGGCTGCGGGTCGTCGTCGCGCACGGGGCGGGGCATGACGCGATCGACAAGGAAACGGCGACCGGGCAGGGCATCCTCGTGTGCAACACGCCGGGGGCGAATGCCCGGTCGGTGATGGAGCTGGCCTTCGGGCTGTCGATCGCGGCGGCGCGGCTGATCCCGGCGGGCGACCGCGACGAACGGGCGGGGCGGCCCGGTTTCCGCGAACGGCACCGGACGGTCGAATTGTCGGGCAAGGTGGCGCTGATCGTCGGCTGGGGCACCATCGGCGCGGGTTTCGGGCGGATGCTGCGCGATGCGCTCGGCATGGAGGTGATCGTCCATTCGCCGCGGGCGCGCGATCTGCAGGGCTTCGCGCCGGTGCCGGATCTGGCCTCGGGGCTGGCGCGGGCGGATCTGATCTCGCTCCACACGCCGATGCGGCCGGAAACGCGCGGGCTGATGGGGCGCGCGGCCTTTGCCGCCTGCAAGCCGGGCGCGATTCTGGTGAATACCGCGCGGGCGGGGCTGGTGGACGAAGAGGCGCTGGCCGAAGCACTGGTCGAGGGCCGGATCGCGGCGGCGGGGCTGGATGTCTACAGCGCCACGGCCCCGCAAGGCCCGCTCTCGCGCTTCGATCAGGTGATCTTCACCCCGCATCTGGGCGGCTCGACCGAAGAGGCGCTGATCCGCGTCGGCACCGGCAGCGTGCGCAACGTGCTGACGGCGCTGTCGGGCGTGCGGCCCGCGACCACGGTGAACGACCCGGCGGGATGGGGCGCATGACGGATGTCATTCGTGAAACGGTCGAGGCTGTTCTCGATCAGGTGAACGCGATTTCCCTGCCGGGACCGGGCTATACGCGACCCTCCTACAGCCCGGAGGAATCCGCCGCGCATCGGGTGATCGAGGATCGGGCGGTGGCGCTTGGGCTGCAGGTGCGCCGCGACGCGGGGCTGAACCTGTTCGCGCGGCTCCCTGGCCGGGACCGTTCGGCCCCGGCGCTGCATGTGGGATCGCATCTCGACACGGTGGCGATGGGCGGCGCTTATGACGGGGCGGCGGGGGTGGCGGGGGCGATGGCCCTTGCCGCGGCCTTCGTGGCAAGCGGTGAAACCCCGCCCGTCGATCTGGTCGTGACCGTCACCCGGGCCGAGGAAAGCGTCTGGTTCCCCGTGTCCTACATCGGATCGCGCGCCGCGCTGTGCCGTCTGGATGCGGCGGAGTTCGAGGCCCGTCGCGCCGATACTGGCCGCACCCTCGCCGATCACATGCGCGCCGAGGGCGGCGACCCGCAGGCGGTGCTGCGCGGCCCCGGCCTTGCCCCGGCGCAGTTCGTCGAACTGCATATCGAGCAGGGGCCGGTGCTGTTCGACTCCGCCGAGCCCTATGCGCTGGTGACGGGCGTGCGCGGCGGGCTGCGCTACCGGCAGGCGCAGATCCACGGCACCTGGGCGCATTCCGGCGGTGCGCCGCGCGAAACGCGCGCCGATGCGGTCTTCGCCTTTGCCGATCTGGTGGTGGCGATGGATGCGATCTGGGCGCGCGAACTGGCGGCGGGGCACGATCTTGCGGTGACCTTCGGCCGGGTGGAGGGCGCGACGCCGGAACATGTCTTTGCCAAGGTGCCCGGACATCTGGGCTTTTGCGTCGACATCCGCAGCGACGATGTCGCCGAGCTTGACCGCATGGACGCGGCGCTGAAGGCCGAAATCGCAAAGATCGAGGCGCGCCGGCATCTGCGCTTCGATCTGGGGGCGCCGTCGCGCAGCCGGCCCTCGGCCCTGTCCGCCTCGCTGGCGGCGCGGATCGCCGATGGCGCGTTGCGGCTGGGTCAGGCGCCGCGGCGGATGCTGTCGGGCGGCGGGCATGACGCGGCGGCCTTCGCGCAGGCGGGCTGGGAGTCGGTCATGGTGTTCCTGCGCAACTGGGACGGCAGCCACAACCCGGCCGAGGGCATGGACCCCGCCGATCTGGCCGAGGCGGTGCGGGCGCTGAAGGCGGCATGGGGCGACGCTCAGGGGCAGCCGGGATGACTGAGGACACGCTCGCCGATCAGGCCTATCGCGCGATCAAGCGGCGCATCCTGACGGGGGAACTGTCGGCACGGATCGTGCTAACCGAACGCATTCTGGCCGAGCAGTCCGACATTTCCCGCACGCCCCTGCGCGCCGCGATCCAGCGGCTTGAGAAAGAGGGGGTGATCGCCCGGCTGTCGAACGGCACGCTGACGGTGCGGGAGGTCACGCTCGAACAGCTCATGGAAATCAGCGAGGTGCGGCGGATCCTCGAAGGCGCGGCGGCGGCCGAGGCGGCCCGGCGCGCGGACGGGGGCCTGCATCCGGCGCTGGCCGCCGCGCGGCAGGCCATGCGAGGCTATGCGGGCGCGCAGGACGCGGCCTTCGACGCCTTCTGGGAAGAGGATGAGGCCTTCCATCGGGCGGTGGCCGTGGCCGCGGGGTTCGCGCTGCTGCCCGAGCTGCTGCGCGAGCTGCGTGAGACGGCACGGCGCTGCACCATCAGCCGCACGCAGGATCTGTTCGCGGAACAGGCGGCCGAACATCTGGCGGTGATCGACGCGATCGAGGCCGGCGATCCCGCCCGTGCCCGCACCGCGATGGAGGCGCATTTCGACAATGTGCGGCAAAGGTTCCTTGCCCGGCTGATGCGGCGCCCCGGCGCGCCCCCGGATGAGCGCGGCCAGCCCAATATGTAACGATGCCCCCCGCACAGCGCTGAAATTTTCACCAATTTCGGCGTGGCGGGGGTTGCGGAGCAGATAGGGCATCATCGCCGGATACTGATGGTATACTGAAAATCCCAAGCATCAGCCACCATCAGAATGGGATAACGATGAAACAGGGACCTCTCGCCACCTTTGCCATCGCCTGTGCCTTCGCCATTACGGCGGGCGCGGCCTCGGCGGAAACCAGCTGGGACATGTCGGTCGTCTGGCCGGAAGGCAACTTCCACACCCAGAACGCGCTCGCCTTCGCCGAGGCGGTGAAGGAAGCCACCAACGGCGAGGTGAACATCACCGTCCATTCCGGCGGCGCGCTCGGGATCAAGGGGCCGGAGGGCATGGCCGCGGTGCGCGACGGCCTTGTGCCGATCGCCGACATCCTGTTGAGCCAGCAGGTCGGCGAGGCACCGATCCTCGGCATCGAGACGCTGCCCTATATCGCGCCGACCATGCCGGATCTGGCGCTTTTGCACAAATTCTTCCGCCCGACGGTGGATGCGGTGGCGGCCGACATGAACCAGAAGGTGCTGTATCTGGTGCCGTGGCCGGGGCAGGCGGTCTATTCGCCGAACAAGATCAACACGCTCGACGACATGCAGGGGCTGACCATCCGCGTGGTCGATGCAAACGGCACCGATTTCTTCAAGGCGCTCGGCGCGACGCCGGTGCAGATGCCCTGGGGCGAGGTTGTGCCCTCGCTCGCGGCGGGCACGATCAAGGGGGTGACGACCTCTTCCTCCTCCGGGGTGGACGGGGCGTTCTGGGAATTCCTCAAGAACATGAACACCTTCAACTGGCAGGCCTCGTCGAACATGGTTTCGGTGAGCCTCGATGCCTGGAACGCGCTGTCGCCCGAGGATCAGAAGGCGATCGAGGCGGTGGCCGAGAAGCTGGAAGGCCAGTTCTGGCTGAACAGCCGGGCCGAGGATGACAAGCGCCTTGCCACGCTGCGCGAACACGGCATGGAAATCGACGCCCCCTCGCCCGAGCTGCAGGCGGCGCTTCTGGAAAAGGCCATGCCGCTGTGGGATGCGTTCAAGGCCCGTGTGCCGGATGCCACGCCGGTCATCGACTCCTACCTCGCCGTGAAGAACTGATCCGGCCGCGCAGCCGCCCCCGGCTGCGCTCTTCCCGGCGAAGAGTGACCCCATGACCACACCCGTGCCCCGCAGATTTGGCCGCATCATCGCGGCGATCGACTGGCTGACCCGACTGGGCAGCGCCATCTCGGCGCTCAGCCTGCTGGCTATCCTCGTGCTCATCGTGGTGGAGATCGCGGTGCGGAACTTCTTCCGCATGTCCTTCGACTTCACATGGGACCTGTCGGCCTATCTGATGGGCACGTGCTTCATGCTCGCCTGTGCGGGCGCGATGCGGGGCGGCATCCATGTGCGGGTGACGGCGCTGTTGGAAATCCTGCCGCCCCGCGCCGCCCGGGTCATCGACATCGCGGCCTGCCTCACCGGCCTGTTCATCTGCATCCTGCTCAGCCGCGCCTTCATCGAGATGGCCTGGCTGTCCGGCGTCCGCGGCACCATGTCGGCGACGACGTTCCGGATGCCTCTCGTCTATCCGCAGGCGGTGCTGTCCTTCGGCGCCGTCCTGCTGACGCTGCAATGTTTCGCGCAACTGCTGCGGCTGCTGCGCGGGGAAAAGCTTTCCCTCGCCGAGGGCATCGACTGAAAAGGGCCCGACATGGGAAAGATCGTCTTCTCGCTCTTCGGGCTGATGGCCCTGCTGCTTGGCTCCGGCCTGTGGATCGGGCTCGGCCTGATCGGCACCGGCGCCGGACTGATCGAGATCTTCCGCCCCTCCATGCCGGCGCTCAAACTGCTGTCGCAGCAGGCGTGGAACACGCTGGTCTCGACGGAGCTGCTGGCGCTGCCGCTGTTCATCCTGATGGCCGAGGTGCTGTTCCGCACCCGCATTTCCGAGGCGTTGTTCACCGGCCTTTCCCCGTGGCTCGGCCACGTGCCGGGACGGCTGAGCCATATGACCGTGCTGGGCTGCACCATGTTCGCCTCGGTCTGCGGGTCCTCGGCGGCGACGACGGCGACGGTCGGGCGGATCACCGCGAAAGAGCTGATCTCGCGCGGCTACAACCGCGATCTGGTCACCGGCAGTCTGGCCGGGGCGGGAACGCTCGGCTTTCTGATCCCGCCCTCGACGATCATGATCATCTATGGCGTGATGGCCGAGGAATCGATCCTCAAGCTCTTCATCGCCGGGATCGTGCCCGGGCTGATGCTGGCCGCAAGCTACATGGGCTATCTGGCGATCCGCGCATGGCTGAACCCGTCGCTCGTCGGTGCGCCGCCGCCGAAGACGACATTCTGGGAAAAGCTCGTGGCGCTCAAGGATCTGGGGCCGCTCCTGCTGCTGATCCTCGGGGTGATCGGGTCGATGTATGGCGGTATCGCCTCGCCGACGGAGGCGGCGGCCGTGGGTGTCAGCTTCGCCATCCTGATCGGGGTGATGCAGCGCACGCTCGACCTGCGGGGGCTGCTGACGGCGGCGCGGCAGGCGGCTGAGAATTGCGCGATGATCGGGCTGATCATGATCGGCGCCATCTACCTGTCCACCACGCTCGGCTATCTCGGCGTGCCGCGCTACATCGCCGCCGAAATCCAGAGCTGGGGCATGTCGCCCTTCCTGCTGATCGTGGTGCTGCTGATCTTCTACATCATCCTCGGCACGGTGATGGAGGGGCTTGGCATCATCGTCATGACCCTGCCGATCACGCTGCCGCTGGCAACGGCGGCGGGCTATGACAAGATCTGGTTCGGCATCTTCCTTGTCATCGTGGTGGAGCTGGCGCAGATCACCCCGCCCGTCGGCTTCAACCTGACGGTGATCCAGCGGCTGACCGGCGACAGCATGGGCCGGATCACCCGTGCCGCCATGCCGTTCTTCTACATCACCGCGGCCTTCGTCTTGCTGATCGCGCTTTTCCCGGGCATCGTCAGCTTCCTGCCAGATATGATGAGCCGCAGGTAGATCAGGATCAGGTCAGGCATGATGGCGCCCACCCCCAGCATTCTCCCGGCAGGCGACAGCGCCTTCCTCTTCCAGATCGGCGAGGAGATTTCGGCCCCCGTCAACGAACGGATCGTCGCGCTGGCCGATGCGCTGGAAACCGGCGCCATTCCCGGCCTGCGCGAGGTCGTGCCGACCTATCGCTCGCTCCTCGTCTGCTATGATCCGGAACGGGTCCGGGGCGCGGCCTTGGCGCGGCAGGTGCGCGCGGTCTATGACAGGCTCGGGCCGGTCCGGGCGGCGGCGCGGCGGCTGACGGTGCCCTGTCTGTATGGCGGCAAGGTCGGGCAGGATCTTGCGGAGCTGGCAAAGATGAAGGGGCTGACGACGGATGAGGTGATCGCGCTCCATTCCGGCGCGGAATACCGGGTCTACATGATCGGCTTTGCGCCGGGCTTCGCCTATCTGGGCGGCCTGCCGGAAAGGCTGCACACGCCGCGTCTGGCGAAGCCGCGCCAGCATATCCCGGCGGGCGCGATCGGGATCGGCGGGCAGCAGGCCAGCGTCAATTCCGTCGCCGGTCCCTCGGGCTGGCGGTTCATCGGCTGGACCCCGGTGCATGCCTTCGATCCGGGCGCCAAGGACCCCTTCCTGTTCCGCGCGGGCGACCGCATCCGCTTTCGCCCCATCGACCCCTCCGAGGCCGAGGACCTGCGCGCCCGGCAGGCCGCCGGTGAGGCGATCGTCGTGATCGCCGCGCCGGATACCGCAGCCGGACCCGCCGATGACCGCAACTGACGACCCCCTGCGCGGCCGCGAAGCCGTCTTCCCCGCCACCGAGTTCCGGGGGCGCATCGCCCGGTTGCAGCGCAGTCTGGAACCCCTTGGCGCCGAGGCGCTGATGCTGACCGGGCCGGAGAACATCTTCTGGGCCTGCGGGCGCCAGACGGCGGGCTATTTCGCTTTTCAGGCGCTGATCGTGCCCCTGACGGGGGAGCCCACTTTGCTGGTGCGGCGGCTGGAACTGACCGGGGCACGGACGGCGACCTGGCTGCGCGACATCCGCATCTGGGAGGATGGCGAGGATCCGGCGCAGGCGCTTGGCGCGGTGATCGCGGATCTGGGCATCCGGCGGCTTGCGGTCGAACGCGACGGCTGGTTCGTCAGCATGGCTTTGGCCGACCGGCTGGCGCACGCGCTGGAGGAGGTGACGATCCTCGACGGTTCCGGGCTGGCCGAGGCGCTGCGCGTGGTCAAGTCGCGCGCGGAACTGTCGGCGATCCGGCACGCGGGACGCTATGCGCAGGCCGCCATGCGCGCCGCGATCGACGCCTGCCGTGCCGGGACAAGCGAAAACGACGTGGCCGCCGCGATGGTCAGCGCCGCGATCTCGGCCGGGTCCGAGGCCATGGCGATGGAGCCGCTGGTATCTTCCGGCCCGCGTTCCGGGATCCCCCATGCGACATGGCGGCGCCGGATCCTGCAAGAGGGGGACGGGGTGTTCCTCGAACTCGCGGCGAGCCATGACCGCTATCACGCGGCGCTGATGCGCAGCGTCTGGCTCGGCCCGCCGCCGGATGATGCGCGCGACATGATGGCGACGGCGTTGCGGGCGCTGGATGCGGCCCTGGCCGCGATGCGGCCGGGCGCGCCCTGCTCCGCCCCGCATGAGGCCGCGCAGGCCGTCGTGGATGCCGCCGGTCACGCGCAGGCCTTCCGCAAGCGGATCGGCTATTCCATCGGCACCGCCTTCGCGCCCGACTGGGGCGAAGGCGGCATCCTGTCGCTGTTCACCGGCGTCGGGCGGGAACTGGAACCGGGCATGGTGTTCCATCTGCCGATGACGCTGCGCCGTTACGGCGCCTTCACCGTCGGCGCCTCGGAAACCGTGATCGTGACCGAAACCGGGGTCGAGCCGCTGTCCGACCTGCCCCGGGACATGGCGCTACGCTGAGAACGGGGCGGAACGGACCTTCTCCCTGTCGTGTTTCCATAAATATCCCGGGGGTGAGGCTGAAAGCCGAGGGGGCAGCGCCCCCTGCGCCCTCTCCGCCCGCCCCACGATCCGGAAACCCGCGCCCGGGCCCGGCACTCCCGTTTCGCCGCGAAATCGGGCGACGGCGGGGCGATTGCCCGCCATTCGCACCACGGCCGTTGACGCGGGCGCGGCCCGGCCTCTAGCCTGACCGCCGATCCTGCCGGGAGGTCGCATGGACATCCGCACCTATACCGCCTTCGTCACCGTCGCCGAACTGCGCAACGTCACCCGTGCCGCCGAGCGGCTGCACCAGACCCAGTCCGCCCTGTCGCGCCAGATCAAGGCGCTGGAGGCGCATCTGGGTGTGCCGCTGTTCGAAAAGGTCGGGCGCAACATCCGCCTCACCCCGCAGGGCGAGGCGCTGCACAGCCGCGTCAACGGCGTTCTGGCGGCCGAGCGCAATGTCCATGCGCTGGCCGAGGATATCGCGCGCGGCAGCTCGGGCCTCCTGCGCGTGGGCGCCTGTTCGCAACTGATAGAACGGTACATGCCGACCTTCCTGTGCGACTGGCAGCGGCAGAACCCGGGGATCGAGATCCGGCTCGAGGACGGCGGCGGGCCGGAACTGGCGGGCAAGCTGCGCGACGGGGCGCTGCATCTGACCGTTTCCGCCGCGCCGCAGATGCCGGTCGAGGCGCTGGAGCAGGTGCCGCTCGGCACGCTCGGCTTTCTGGCGGTCGGCACGCCCGATCTCCTGCCCGAAGGCCCGGCGACGGTGGAGCTGACCGCATTCCTCGACCAGCCGATCCTGACGCTGAACCGCAAGCATGCCTCGCGCGAGGTGTTCGACGCCGCCTGCCGGATCTCGGGCGCCGCGCCGCGGATCGTGCTGGAAAGCTATTCGCCGCATACGCTCTTTGCCATGGCCGAGGGCGGGGTGGGCATCGCGGTGGTGCCGTCCTCGGCCAGGGCGCCCTCGGACCGGCTGGTCAGCCGGGCCATCGCGCTGCGCGGCACGCCGGTGCGTTTCGGCATCTGCGCGATGTGGAACCTGCGGCAGGCGCTGCCGGGCTACGGCCATCGTTTCATCGAGGCCCTGGGCGCCCATATCCGCGCCGATCAGGCCCGCGACGATCCGGGCACCGCCCGCTACGGCCGCTTGCAGGTGGTCTGATCCCGACGCGCCGATCGGACCGATCCATTCCGTTCCGGCATGGATTTCCCGCCGAATTATTCATTGGACGCAAACGGCGGGGCACGACTAGCGTCACAGGTCTGTGCAAACCGGATGTGGTGGATGGGATTTCCGAAGGACCTTTCTCAGGAACGCATCGTGGCGCTGATCACGGTGGCGATCTTCGCCATGGCCTCGGTCGCGCTGCCGGGGTTCTTTTCGCCGGACAATCTGGTGGCGATCGTGCGCTCGATCTCGGTGCTGGGCATCCTCGCGCTTGGCATGGCGGTCATCATCATCGGGCGGGGGATCGATCTGTCGATGGTGGCGATCATGGCGATGTCCGTGGCGTGGTATCTTCAGATGCTGAACGACGGGATGGGCGAATGGCGGGCGCTGGCGCTGGTTCTGGCGGGGGTGCTGGTCATCGGGCTGGCGAACGGGTTCCTTGTGGCCTATGCCGAGGTGCCGGCGATCTTCGTCACGCTCGCCAGCGCGTCCTTCGTCTTCGGGCTGGTGCGGTCGCAGATGATCGGCTCGGACGCGGTGCCGGTTCCGGCGGGGCACTGGCTCGGCCATCTGGGGGGGATGCGGCTCGCCGATGTGCCGGTCGAGGTCTATGTCTTCGCCGCGCTGGCCTTTGCCACCTTCCTGTTCCTGCGGTTCACCAAATGGGGCCGCTATGTCTATTACGCGGGCGACAACCCGGCCGCCGCGCGCAACATCGGCATGCCGGTGCGGCCGATGATGGTGCTGCGCTACGTGCTGTCGGCGCTGATCGCCTTTGTCGCCGGGCTGCTGACGGCGGGCAGCCTGCAAAGCATGAACACCCGCGTCGTCAACTCGACCCAGCTTTACGATATCGTGCTGGTCGCGGTGATCGGCGGCATCGGGCTGTCGGGCGGCAAGGGCGGGGTGCGCAACGTGCTGATCGGCGCGGCGCTGATCGGCATCCTGCTGAACGCGATGACCATTCTGGACATTCCGCTGCTGTATCAGAACCTGATCAAATCCGCGATCCTGCTGATCGCGATCATCGTCGACGGGGTGCTGAACCCGCGCGACGAACAGACCGCGCAGCAGGGCGACATATGACAAGAGGAGCGACCCGATGAACTGGAAGACCCTGTTTCTGGCCGCGGCCATGACGGCCGGCGCGCTGCAACCGGCGCTGGCGCTGGAGGATCCCGCCCCCAAGGCCTATGGCGAGGCGCTTGCCGGCAAGCGCGTCATGCTGGTGCCGATGGCGATGGGCTTCGACCTCGCGCAGGGCTGGGAAGCCTATCTGAAGCGCGAGATCGACGCCTTCGGCGGCATCCTCGAAACCCGCGATCCGAACTGGTCGGTCGAGGCCGGCGCGCAGGCGATCACCGAGGCGATCTCGGCCACCCAGAAACCCGATGTGCTGATCGTCATGTCGCCCGACCTGAACAGCTATTCCAAGCTGATGAACCGCGCGCAGCAGGCCGGGATCTATGTGATCCTCGTGGACAATCCGGCGAATTTCAAAGCCGACGTCTTCACCGGGCCGGACTGGACCGAGCTTGGCCGGCTTGAGGCCGAGGCGGTCGTCAAGGGCTGCGGCGAGGGCAGCTCCAAAAAGATCGGCCTCGTGCAGGGCGATCAGGTGAACGCCACCAGCCTGTTCCAATATGCCGGGATCATGGAGGTTCTGGCGAAATATCCGGATTTCCAGGTCGTGGCGAAGCCCGATTCCAACTGGGACGCCACCACCTCGCGCAATGTGACGACGACGATGTTGCAGCAGAACCCGGACATCTGCGGCATCATCGACTTCTGGGACGGCGACGCGACCGGGGCCGCGGCGGCGATCCGCGACGCGGGCAAGCAGGATCAGGTCTATCTGGTCACCACCGGCGGGGGCGAACAGACGGCCGATTGCGACCGTCTGGCCGATGGCACCTTCGACGCGGTGGTGATGACCGAACTGCCGACCGAAAGCGCCAACATGGTGGCGATGATCAAATATCTGCTGCAATCGGGGCAGAAGCCGGGCACCTCCTCGGCCTATCTCTATTCGCTGCTGAAGGCGACGACGAAGGACGACCTGACGCCGACGAGCTGCTGGAGCCTGCAGCATGTCCGCGCCGAGGCGGGCATCCAGTAACCGCCGACCGGCAGCCCCCCGCGGGCTGCCGCCTTTCCCCGTCCGGAACCGCCCATGTCCTCCTCCGTGCCTTTTCGCGAACGCCTTCAGGCCCTGCGCTACAACCTGATCCCCGATCACCTGATCGGCGAGATCCTGACCAAGCGCTGGACCGACAACGCCATCCCCTTTCTGGCGCTGGTGGCGGTGATCGCGATTTTCGGCTCGGCGATCCCGGGCTTCTTCAACCCGTTTTCCCTGCAGGAATCGACGCGCCAGCTTGGGGAGTTCACCATCGTCGTCATCGGCCTGACGGTGGTGATGCTGGGCGGCGGGATCGACCTGTCGGTGGGGTCGATCTTCGCGCTGGCGACCTTTGCCGCGGTGGGCTGCTTCTTCATCCTCGACCTGCCGGTCTGGGTGGCCTTTCTGGGCGCGCTGGCGACGGGGGCGCTGTGCGGGGCGGTGAACGGCTATCTGGTGGGGTTCCTGCGGCTCAGGGCGTTCCTGACGACGCTGGTGACCTTCATCATCGGGCGGGCGGTGTTCGACATCCTCATCGTGCAATACGGCGCGGCGGTGCAGACCTCCTTCGCGCAGTCGGATGCGTGGGATTTCATCGGCGACGGCACGGTGATGGGGCTGTCGGTGCCGATCCTGTCGGCCCTCGTTCTGGCGATCGTTACGCATGTGGTGCTGACGCGGGCGCGGATCGGCTGGCACATCCTTGCGGTCGGCGGCTCGCGCCGCTCGGCGCACAACGCCGGGCTGAAGGTGCGGCGCACCGTTTTCCTCACCTATGTCTTTTCCGGCCTGTGTTCCGGCGCGGCGGGGTTTCTGGTCGCCTGCCGGCTGTCGGGGGCGGGGCCGGGCACCGGCGCGGGGCTGGAGATCCTTGCCCTGACGGCGGCGGTGGTGGGCGGCAACGCGCTTGGCGGCGGGCGCGGCTCGGTCGCCAAGGCGCTGATGGGGGCGGTGATCGTGCTGGTCATGACCAACGGGCTGATCCGGCTGGGCTATGGCACCGGCACGAACCAGATGGTTCTGGGCCTGATGCTGGCCGTCGCCGTGACCATCGACATCCGCTGGCTGAAGAACCGCCACAAGGTGCTGAACGAGGTCTATGTCGCCCCCGTCTACCTGCGGATGGGCGATGCGCAATCGGCCGAGCCCGGTTCGGGCACCCCCTACGCGCTGAACAACCGCCTGTCCGAGGCGGAGCCCATCGGTCTGGGCGAGCTCGAGGGACCGGAGGACGTGATCCTCGACCGCGACGACCACCTCTATTGCGGCACCCGGCATGGCGAGATCGTGCGCTTCTTCGCCCCCGACTACAAACGGTCCGAGGTCTTTGCCCATGTCGGCGGCTTCCCCCTCGGGCTGGCCTTCGACCGGGCGGGGAACCTGCTGTCCTGCGTCGGCGCGATGGGGCTGTATCGGATCGCGCCCGACCGGACGGTGACGCGGCTTTCGGCGGAAACGAAACGTTCGCTGACCTCGGTGCAGGACGATGCGCGGCTGCGCGATCCGAACGACCTCGACATCGCGCCGGACGGGCGGATCTATTTCACCGACTCGACCAAGCGCTATGACGCGCATGAATGGACGCTCGATTCGATCGAGAACCGCGGCACCGGGCGGCTTCTGGTCTACGATCCCGCCGACGGGACGACCAGGACATTGCTGGACGGTTACCGCTACACCAACGGCGTGTGCATGGCGCATGACGGAAAATCGCTGTTCTTTTCCGAAAGCTGGGCCTGCCGCATCCACCGCTACTGGATCGAGGGACCAAGGGCCGGCACCGCCGAATGCGTCATCCGCGACATGCCGGGCTATACCGACAACATCAACCGCGCCTCGGACGGCACCTACTGGATGGCGTGGCTCGGCATGCGCACGCCAAGTTTCGACCTGTCGCTGCGCCATCCGGCGATGCGCAAGCGGATGACCCGCCGCCTGCCGCAGGACGACTGGCTGTTTCCGAACATCAACACCGGCGGCATCGTGAAATTCGACGAAACCGGCCGCATCATCCGGACCTTCGGCGATCTGTCGGGGCTGTCGCATCCGATGGTGACCTCGATGCGCGAACACAAGGGCGAGCTGTTCATCGGCGGCATCCTCAACAACCGCATCGGCCGCTACCGGATCGAAGGCGCGGACCCCACCTGGACCGGACCTGACAGCTATTGGGGGCGGACATGATCCTCGACCCGATCCTCGATCTGTTTCGCGGCAAGGCGGTGACGATCCCGCCGATGGACGGCGCCTTCCGCCCGAATACCGCGCTGGAGGATGCGCCCGTCTTTGCCCGACTGGCCGAGGCGGACAATCTGGCGCCGTGGAAAGGCGCGGTGATCGCGAGTTCGGGCAACGCGCTCTACCGCCTGACCGAGGGCGCGCCGCCCGAATTGCTTGAGGTGTTCGAGGCGCCGGTTTCGGCCATCGCTACCTCTTCCGCGGGTGAAATCGCGGTGGCGCTGGACGACGGGCGGCTGTTCCTCGACCGCGAAGAGGTGCCGACCGGCAGCGCGATCCGCTGCATCACCGCGCTGGCCTTCGCGTCGGATGGCGGGCTGTGGCTGGCGAACGGATCGGCGGAGCATCGGGCCTCGGACTGGGCGGCGGATCTGATGCGCAAGCGTGCCTCGGGGTCGGTCTGGCGGCGCGCGCCGGGGAAGGCGGCGTTCGAACAGCGCGCCTCCGGCCTTGCCTTTCCGAACGGACTGCTGCCGGTCGCGGGGGGCGTGGTGTTTTCCGAAAGCTGGCGGCACCGGCTGATGCGGCTGGACGGGAACGGCCTGCGCCCGGTGCTGGAACAGATCCCCGGCTATCCCGCCCGCCTCGCGCCCCTCGCGGAGGGCGCGTTGCTGGCGGTTTTCGCCCCGCGCAACCGGCTGATCGAACTGGTCCTGCAGGAAGACCATTACCGCCACGACATGATCGCCGAGGTGCCGCGCCCCTACTGGATCGCGCCCGCGCTCGCCTCGGGCAAGAGTTTCCTCGAACCGCTGCAATGCGGCGGCATCCGCACGATGGGGGTGCACAAGCCCTGGGCGCCGTCGCGGTCCTGGGGGCTGGTGGTGCGGCTCGACAAGGCGATGCAGCCGGTCGAAAGCTGGCACAGCCGGGCGAACGGCACGCGCCACGGCATCTGTTCGGCACTCGCGTGGGAGGGGCGCATCCTTGCCGCCTCGAAGGGCGGCGATCTGGTGGCCGCGATGGAGGCGGGCTGATGGATCCGATCATCCGCATGGAAAAGATCACCAAGGCCTATCGCGGCGTCCCCGCCGTGCGGGACGCGGATTTCGACCTGATGCCCGGCGAGGTCCATGCCCTGCTGGGCGAAAACGGCGCCGGGAAATCCACCCTGACCAAGATGATGGCCGGGGCGGTGGCGCCGACCTCGGGGCGGATGCTGTTCAAGGGGCGCGAAACCGTCTTTGCCTCGCCTTCCCAGGCGCTGGATGCGGGCGTGGCGATGGTGTTTCAGGAAACCAGCCTCGTGCCCTCGATGACGGTGGCGCAGAACCTGTATCTCGGCGCGGAAAAGCCGCTGAACCGGCTGCGGGGGATCTACATTTCCGCGCAACAGTTCCTGCAATCGCTGAACTTCCCGGTCGATCCGGCGGCGATGGTCGAAACCCTTGGTGCGGCCAAGAAGCAGATGGTGGAAATCGCCCGCGCCGTCCATCACAACGCCGCCGTCATCATCTTCGACGAGCCCACCGCCACCCTGACGCCCGAGGAAAAGCGCCATTTCTTTGCCCTGATCCGGCGGCTGAAGGCGCGGGGGGTGTCCATCGTCTTCATCAGCCACGCGCTGGAAGAGGCGCTGGCGATCTCGGACCGGATCACCATCCTGCGCGACGGGGAAATCGTCGCCTCCGGTCCGACCTCGGGGTTCACCCGCGACAGCATCATCGCCGCGATGGTTGGCCGCGCGCTCTCGGGTCAGCTCTACCGCGAGCGGACCGAGGCGGGCGTCCGCCCCGCCGGGCGCAAGATCCTGTCGGTGCAGGACCTGTCGCAGGGGGCGATGGTGCGCAACACCTCGTTCTCGATCTTCGAGGGGCAGATCACCGGGGTCTTCGGGCTGATCGGCTCGGGCCGGACGGAAACGTTCAAGGTGGTCGCCGGGATCACCAAGCGCGACTTCCTGCGCGGCGGATCGGTGGTGCTGGACGGCCGCCCGGTGCGCTACATCGTGCCGCGCACCGCGGTGAAGGACGGCATCGTCTACGTGACCGAGGACCGCAAGGCCGAGGGGTTCTTCGAAACCATGTCGATCGCCGAGAACCTCTATTCCGGGCTGCTCGCCTCGGGCCACAACCGGGCGTGGCTGGTCAGCCGGGCCGAGATGGCGGGCCTTGCCGCCGACTGGTCGCGCAGGCTGAACATCCGCGCGATCAACGACAACGCCCGCGTGGTGGAACTGTCGGGCGGCAACCAGCAGAAGGTGGTGATCGGCAAGGGCCTGATTCAAAAACCGCGTCTGGTGATCTTCGACGAACCCACGCGCGGCGTCGACGTGGGTGCCATCGCCGAGATCCACGAGCTGATCAACCGGCTGGCGGATGAGGGGCTGGCCGTGGTCGTCATCTCGTCCTACCTGCCGGAGGTGATGAACCTGTCGGACCGCATCCTTGTCTGCCGGCAGGGCCGGATCGTCGAGGAATTCTCGCCCGCAGAGGCGACCGAGACCCGGATCATGTATGCGGCCGTTCACTGAAGGAGAACCGGATGGCAACCGTGAAGCTGATGACCGATGCCGAGGCGGAGGCGATCCCCGCCGTCAAGGCGGTGTTCGACGACATCCGCGCGACCCGCAAAAGCGACTTCATCAACAATTTCTGGCGCGCGCTGGCCTTTGACCCGGCGCTGCTGAAGCGCACGTGGGAGGGGCTGAAGGCCGTGATGGCGACCCCCGGCACGATCGACCCGATGGTGCGGGAAATGATCTATGTCGCGGTCTCGACCGCGAATGCCTGCCAGTATTGCGTGCATTCCCACACCGCGCAGGCAAAGGCCCGCGGCATGACCGAGGCGCAGCACGCCGAGCTTCTTGCCATTGTCGCATTGGCGGCGCAGACCAACCATCTGGTGACGGCGATGCAGGTGCCCGTCGATCCGGAATTTCAGGTGTGAAGGAAAAAGTCATGGATATGGCATTCGTCGCGACCCGTCCCGGCGGCCCCGAAGTCCTGCAATGGACAGAGGTCGAAACGCCTGTCCCCGGCCCGGGCGAGGTGTTGCTGCGCCATACCGCGATCGGGGTGAATTTCATCGACACCTATTTCCGCTCGGGCCTCTACCCCTGGCCGGAAAAGACCCTGATCCCCGGCGGCGACGCGGCGGGGGTGATCGAGGCGGTGGGGCAGGGCGTCGACCTGCCCGTCGGCGCGCGGGTCGCCTATGTGATGCGCACCGGCGCCTATCGCACCCGCCGCGTGGTGCCGGCGGACCGGCTGGTGCTGCTGCCCGAGGGCGTGTCCGATTCCGTCGCCGCGAGCGTCATGCTCAAGGGTCTGACGGCGCAGTATCTGGTGACCTCCTCCTATCCGGTGAAGGCGGGGGATACGGTTCTGGTCCATGCGGCGGCGGGGGGCGTGGGGCTGCTGCTCGGCCAGTGGCTCGCGCTCCTGGGCGCCACGGCAATCGGCACCGCGGGCGGACCGGAAAAGGTCGCGCTGGCCCGCCGCCACGGCTATGCCGAGGTGATCGACTACACCGCCGGCGATTTCGTCCCCCGCGTGCAGGAGATCGCCGGTCCGAAGGGCTGCGCGGCGGTCTATGACAGCGTCGGGCGCGATACCTGGCGCGGTTCGCTTGCCTGTCTGGGCCGGTTCGGGGTTTTCGTGAACTTCGGCCAGTCCTCCGGCCCGATCGAGGGGTTCGGCCTGCCCGATCTGGCGCGGGGGTCGCTTTATGCCTGCCGGCCGACGCTGTTCGACTACATCGCCGACCGGGCGGATCTGCAAATGCGCGCCGCCGACCTGTTCGGCCGGATCGCGGCGGGCGAGATCCGCGCCGATGTCATCACCACCCGCCCGCTGAGCGAGGCGCCGCAGGCGCAGGCCGATCTTGTCGCCCGGCGCACGACCGGCGCCACGGTGCTGATCCCTTGACGGGCTTTCTTGACTGGCGCGGCAATCTTCGCAGGATAGGCGCATGACCGATCCCTCCCCCCTTCTTGGCCCGGATGACCGATCCCCGGTCGAGGTGACGAACCCCGAAGGCGCCTCGCCCATCGTGCTGCTGTGCGAACATGCGGGACGGGCGTTTCCCCGCGCGCTCGGCCCGCTTGGCCTGTCGGACGAGGCATCGCACCGCCACATCGCCTGGGACATCGGCGCCGAGGGTGTGTCGCGCGCGCTTGCGAGTCTGCTGGATGCGACGCTGGTGACGCAGCACTACAGCCGCCTTGTCGTCGACTGCAACCGCCCGTTCGAGGCGGTGGACCTGATCCCCGAGGTGGCGGATCTGGAACCGATCCCCGGCAATGCCGGTCTGACCCCCGCCGAGCGCCGCGCCCGGTTCGACGCGATCCACCGGCCCTATCACGACCGGGTGGCGCAGGTCCTCGATGCGCGGGGGCCGGGGGCGCGGATGGTGACGATCCACAGCTTCACGCCGATGCTGCGCCGCACCGGCGTGGCGCGCCCCTGGCATATCGGGCTGCTGTATATCCACGACGACAGGCTGGCCCGGCGGCTGAAGCCCGCGCTGGAAGCGCAGAACCCCGGCCTGATCGTCGCCTTCAACGAGCCCTATCAGGCGGACGAGATCAGCGATTACGCCCTGCCCGTCCACGGCGAGGGGCGCGGGCTGGAACATGTGATGATCGAGATCCGCAACGACCTTATCGCGACCCCGGCGGGGCAGGCCGAATGGGCCGGCAAGATCGCCGCCGCGCTGCGCGCCACCTGAGAGGATGCCATGCACCTGACCACCCGTGAAATTCCGCTCGACCCCGCGCGCTCGGCGATCCTGTTCATCGACGTGCAGAACTTTTCCTGCCGGCGCGAGGGGGGCGAGTTCAAGGACATCCCGCCCGCCGAGATCGAGGCCCGCTGCGGCTATTACTTCGACCGGCTGGAAACGCTGGCGGTGCCGAACATGCAGGCCCTGCAGGCCGGTTTCCGCGTCGCCGGGATCGAGGTGATGTATACCACCATCGAAAGCCTGACGAAGGACGGGCGGGACCGCAGTCTCGACTACAAGATCACCGGCTTCAACGTGCCGAAGGGGTCGTGGGACGGCAGGGTGATCGAGGAAATCGCCCCGGGCGAGGATGAGATCGTCTTGCCGAAATCCTCCTCCTCGGTCTTCGTCTCGACCCATATCGACTATATCCTGCGCAATCTGGGGGTGACGCAGATCGTGCTCTGCGGTTGCCTGACGGATCAATGCGTAGAATCGGCGGTGCGGGACGCCTGCGACCTTGGCTATCTGGTGACCTTGGTGCCCGATGCCTGCGCGACGATGACACAGGCGCGGCACGACAATTCGCTGCGCGCGATCAGGGGATATTGCCGGCAGGTGCCCACCGCCGACCTGCTGAAGGAGATCGGCCAATGATCCGCACGCCGCTGATCTTTGCCGGGACGGCCGATGTCTGCGGCAAATTCAAGGGCAAGGCCTTTCCGCTGGACCAGATGGAGCGGCGGGCGGTTTCCGGCATCGGCTGGACGCCGACCAATGTGCAGATCACCTGTTTCGACGCGATCGCGCCCAGTCCATTCGGCGCGCTCGGCGATCTGGTGATGGTGCCGGATCCCGCGGCACTGGCCGATGTGGATTACGAAGACGGCCTGCCGCCCGAGCGGCTGGTGCTGGCCGACATCCGCACGTCCGAAGGCGCCGCCTGGAACTGTTGTCCGCGGGCCATCCTGCGCGCGGCGCTTGCGCGGCTGAAAGAGGTGTCCGGGCTGGTGTTGCGCGGCGCTTTCGAGCATGAATTCCAGTTGATCGGGGCGCCCGCGCGGCCCGGCCTTGCCTATGCGGCCGAGGGGTTCCGCGCGCAGGCGGCGTTTTGCGGCACGCTGATGGCGGCGCTTGGTCAGGCCGGCATGGCGCCCGACACGATGATGAAGGAATATGGCGCCAACCAGTTCGAGGTGACGATCGACCCAGAGGACGGTCTGCGCATCGCCGATACCGCCGTCCTGCTGCGCGAGATCGCGCGGGCGACGGCGCTGCGGTTTGGCGAACGTGCGACCTTCACGCCGATCCTCGACCCCTCCGGGGTGGGCAACGGCGTCCATATCCACATGAGCCTGATCGATGCGGGCGGCAAACCGGCGGGCTGGTCCGCCGACGGGCCGGGCGGGATGTCGCCGGTCATGGCGAGCTTCGTCGCCGGGATCCTGCGCCATGCCGGGGCGATCGTCGCGCTGACCGCGCCCTCGGCGATTTCCTACGACCGGCTGACCCCGCATCGCTGGAGCGCGGCGTTCAACAACCTCGGCCTGCGCGACCGCGAGGCGGCGGTGCGGATCTGCCCCGGCACCAGTCCCGCGGGGTTCAACGTCGAATATCGCGCGGCCGATGCCGCCGCCTCGCCCTATCTGGCGCTGGCGGCGATCGTGCATGCGGGGGCGCAGGGCATCGCCGACGGTCTGCCCGCCCCCGGGATCACCGAGGAGGACCTGACCCTCGCCACGCCCGAGGCGCTGGCCGCGCGTGGGATCGCGCCCTTGCCGCAAAGCCTCGATGCCGCGCTGACCCGGTTCGAGGCCGATGCCCTTGTGCGGAGCTGGTTCCCAGCGGGCTTCCCCGAGGTCTATCTGGCCCACAAGCGCGGCGAGATCGGGGCGCTGGCCGGCAAGAGCGCCGGGGATCGCTTTGCCGCCTATGCGGAGGTCTATTAGCGCGCAGGCGGATGGGGGGCAAAGGGGGCGCTGCCCCCTCTTTGCGCTGACGCGCAAATTCACCCCCGGGATATTTATGGAAGAATGAAGGCGGAAGGGGTTTGGAAGGGCGACGCCGCCTGCGGCCCCTTCAGGCGAAGCGGACGTCGATCAGGAATGGCCCTTCACGTTCCAGCGCGGCCTGCATGGCGATCCGCAGCGAGGTCAGATCGTCCACCCGGATGCCCGGCACGCCCATCGACCCGGCCAGCGCGACCCAGTCGAGATCCGGACGGTCGAGCGACAGCATGTCCATCGCCGTCGGTCCGGGATCGGCCCCGACCTTGGTGTATTCGCCTTGCAGGATCGCATAGCTGCGGTTGTTCAGCAGCAGCGTGAGGCAGGGCAGCTTTTCCCGCGCCTGTGTCCAGAGCGCCTGCATCGTATAGGCGGCGGAGCCGTCGGCCTGCAGCCCGATCACCCGTCGCCCCCGGGCCGCGACGGCGGCGCCGGTCGCCAGCGGCAGGCCGCCGCCGATCGCGCCCCCGGTCACGCCGAGCCAGTCGAAGGGCGCCGCCCGGCCGTAGCGCGACGGCAGCCCGGCGCCCAAGGTCAGCGATTCATTCACGACGATGGCGTTTTCCGGGATCAGGTCGCAGACGACTTCGGCGAAACCCTCGGGCTCGATCGGGCCTTCGGGATGCGCGAAGGGGGTGGCGGGCAGCAGCGGGACAGGCTCCACCGTCACCGAAAGCGCCTCGGCCAGCCGTTGCAGGGCGGCGAGGGCGTCCTGATCCACGCGCGACAGCACATGGTGGTCGGCGGCCGGGTTGGTCACCAGACTCGGCCGGCCGGGATAGAGGAAGAAGCCGGTCGGCACCGGACAGTTCACCGTGATCACCGTGTCATAGGCCGCAAGTGCCTCTATCGCCACGTCCACCGGATAGGGAACCGCAGGAATGTCCAGCCGTCCGCGGCCCCTTGGCTGGATCGCGACCATGCCGCTGGCATAGGCGGTGAGTCCCGTCGCTTTGGCGATGCTGTGGACATAGGGCTGCGCCTCCAGCGTCAGCCCCGCCGTGCCCAGCACCATTAGCACATTGCCGCCGCGCCGGATCGCCTGTGCGGCATTCTCGATGGCGATGGGGTCGGGGGGCAGCGGCGCCCGCACCGGCTGGGGCGCGCCCACCGTGCCGCCCGCGCCCCAGGACACGTCGGCGGGCAGCACCAGCGTCGCCACCTGACCGTGGCCGGCACCCGACCCCGCCGCCGCGATGGCGCGGGCCGCATCGGGGCCGATCCGCTCGGGACTGGTCGAGACGCATTGCCAGCCCGAAACCGTCCCCGCCAGCGCCCGCACATCCGCAGTCAGCGGGCTGTCGAACGGCACATGCGGGATGGCATGGTCGCCGGTGATGTTGACGATGCCGCTTTGCCCGCGCCGGGCGTTGTGCAGGTTGGCGATGCCGTTCGCCAGCCCCGGCCCGCAATGCAAGAGCGTCGCCGCCGGCCTGCCTGCCACCCGGTAATAGCCGTCCGCCATGCCGGTGACGGTGTTTTCCTGCAAGCCGAGCACGCAGCGGATCCCCGGAATGCGGTCGAGCGCCGCGACGAAATGCATTTCGCTCGTGCCGGGATTGGCGAAACAGGTGTCCACGTCGCCTGCGACGAGCGTGCGCACCAGCGCCTCCGCCCCGGTCTGCGGGGCGGGCGCCTGATCGCTGGAGTTCCGGTGATCCGACATGGCTTCCTCCCATCGCTTTTCGCGCATAAGGGACCAGCCGGAGGCGAGTTGCAAGCCCCGCCGCACGTTGACAGCGGCCCGGATAACGGCTGGCATGTCCGCACCGCAATGGGGACAGGTCCGCATGAAACCCGATCTGAGAAGTCTGGAAATCTTTTACTGGGTCGCGGAATTCGGCAGCTTCCGCCGCGCGGCGGCGCGGCTGAACACCAGCCAGCCCGCCGTGTCGCAACGCATCGCCGCGCTGGAGGCGGATTTCGGCACGCCGCTGATCATCCGGGGGCCGCGCAAGGCGAGCCTGACCCCCAAGGGCCGCGAGCTGCGGGAATTCGCCGAGCGTTTCCTGCGGCTGTCGGACGAACTCGCCATGGCCTTCGCCGCGCCCAATTCCCACAGCGGGGTGATCCGGCTCGGGCTGGCCGAGACGCTGGTCCACACATGGCTGCCGGTCTTCATCGAGCGCGCGCACAATCTGTTCCCGAATGTCACGCTGGATATCGAGGTGGATGTCAGCTCGCATATGGTGCCGGCGCTGGTCGATGGTCAGGTCGATCTCGCCTTTCTGATCGGCCCGGTGCAGCGCCCGTCGATCCTGGACTTTCCCCTGTGTTCCTATCCGCTGGCCTTCGTCGCGCGGCCGGACCTGCCGCTTGGTTCCCCGGATGCGCGCGGCCTGATCCCGCGCGAGGCGATCGCACGCACCGCCGTCATCACCTTCCCGACCGAGACCATGCCCTATCAGACGGTGCGCGACCTGCTGGGGCAGGGGGGTGACGTGCGGCCGCGGCTTTACAGCAATTCCTCGCTGTCCTCGATCGTGCGGATGACGCTCGACGGCATCGGGGTCAGCGTCATCCCGCCCGCGGTCATCGGCCCGCATCTGGAAAAGGGAGAGCTGGTGCTGCTGAAAACCGACATGGAATTGCCTCGGCTGTCCTTCGTCGCGGCGATACAGGCCGGGCCGGACCGCGCGCTTTTGGAGGCGCTGGCGCGGCTGGCGCAGGAGGTCGCGGCGGAGCAGGATCTGCGATAAGCACCGCTGATCGGTTTTCTTTCGAAATCACGATTTGACCTGATCGGAAAACCGCGCTTTTAATTCCGGAAAAGAACCATAATCGTCCCGACACCGAGGTTTCCAGATGTTGTTGCCTGACCGTCAGGCGGCGCTTTCGCGCCTGTCCTTATCCGCATATCCGGTCGCGGATCTCAGCCCTTTCCCCGCACCGACCCAGACCCTTTGAAGAGGATCAGACCTTGACGGATACACCCTTCATCCGGATCGGCATCGACATCGGTGGCACCTTCACCGATCTTCAGATCCTGAACGAAAAAGACGGCACACTTGCCAGCCTGAAGACACCGACAACGCCCGAGGATCCGGCCATCGGTCTGGTGACCGGCCTGCGGCAGGCGGCGGACCGCTACGGGTTCGAGCTGGGCGACATCCGCCTGCTGATGCACGGCACCACCATCGCGACCAATGCGGTGCTGGAACGCAAGCTGGCGAAAGGCGTGCTGCTGACCACCGCGGGCTTCGAGGACGTTCTGGAAATCGGCCGCCATGCCCGGCGCGACATCTACAACATCCGGCAGCGGCGCGAAGCCCCGCTGGTGCGCCGCGACCGGCGCTTCGGCGTGCCCGAACGGATGCGCGGCGACGGAACGGTGGAGCTTGCGCTGGATCCCGCGGCGCTCGAACCGCTGGCCGCGCGGATCGAGGCGGCGGGGGCCGAGGCGGTCGCGGTCTCGCTGCTCAACTCCTACCTCAACGACAGCCATGAACGCAGGATCGGCGACTGGCTGGCCGGCCGCTTCCCCGATCTGCCGGTGTCGCTGTCGGTCGACATCAGCCCCGAGATCCGGGAGTTCGAGCGCACCTCGACCACCGTGCTGAATGCGCTGCTGCTGCCGGTTGTCGGCGGCTATCTCGACCGTCTGGCCGCCCGCCTGTCCGAGGCGGGCATCGCCGCGCGGGTGTTGCTGGTGCAGTCGAACGGCGGCGTGTGCAGCCCCGACGTCGCCCGCCGCCAGCCCGCGCGCCTGCTGCTGTCCGGCCCGTCGGGCGGGGCGCTCGCGACCCAGAGCATGGCCGGGGCCCTGTCGCGCCCCAACCTGCTGGGCGTCGACATGGGTGGCACGAGCTACGACATCTGCGTGGTCAGCAACGGCGCCATCACCCAGATGACGCAGGGCGAGATCGACCAGCTGCCGGTGCGCCTGCCGATGATCGAGATCCGCACCATCGGTTCGGGCGGAGGCTCGATCGCCGCGATCGACGATTCCGGCCGGCTGCGCGTCGGCCCGCAAAGCGCCGGATCGCGCCCCGGCCCGGTCTGCTACGGGCGCGGCGGAACCGAACCCACCGTCACCGATGCCAACCTGTTCATGGGCCGGCTGGATGCGCGCTATTTCCTTGGCGGGGCGATGAAGCTTGACCTCGACGGATGCCGCGCGGCGGTGGATGTGCGCGTGGCGCAGCCGCTGGGGCTGAGCGCCGATGCCGCGGCCGAGGGGATGCTGACCGTAGTGAACGCGAGCCTCGCCGCCGCGGCGCGGCTGAGCCTGTTCGAAAAGGGCCTCGATCCGCGCGATTTCACGCTGGTGTCCTTTGGCGGGGCGGGCGGTCTGCATGCCATCCCGGTGGCCGAGGAACTGGGCGTGAACGAGGTGGTCTTTCCTGCCGATGCCTCGACCTTCTCGGCCTATGGCATCCTGCATTCCAACATCGTCCATGACGTGGCGCGCAGCCGCATCCTGCCGCTGAACGTGGAAAACCTGCCGGTGATCGGGCAGATGCTCGACGATCTTCTGGCGCAGGGCGCCGCGCTGCTGGCCGCCGACGGCGTTCCGCCCGAGGCCCGGGTGCTGACTGTCTCGGCCGATCTGCGCTATCGCGGGCAGGCGTCGGAACTGGTCGTGCCCTGGGGCGATGCCGCGGCGACCGAGGCGGCGCTGGCGCGGCTGGCGGCGGATTTCCATGCCGGGCATGAACAGCGCTTTTCCTATTCCAACCCGGTGGCGCCGCTGGAGCTTGTGGCGCTGCGGGTCACGGCGACCGGGCTTCTGTCGGGCGGGACCGAGCGGGCCGCCGACGTGCGCCCGCCCGCCGGGGTCGAGGCCAGCGAAACCCGCCCGATGCTGGCGGGCGGGGTCTGGATGGACGTTCCGGTCTATCGCCGCGACCGCATCAGCGGTGAAATCCGCGGCCCCGCGCTGGTCGAGGAAGAATACACCACCATTCTGCTGTCGCCGGGCTGGAACTGCGTTCCCGGCCCGATGGGAACCCTGATCGCCCGCAAGACCGGTAAAGGAGAAGCCGCATGACCACCACTTCATCCGCCATCGATCCGGTCACGCTGGAAGTCCTGCGCAACGCGCTGACCGCCGCCGCCGCCGAGATGGACGTTACCGTCTGGCGCACCAGCCGGTCGACCATCGTGCGGGAAATGCTGGATTATTCCACCGCCGTCTTCGACCGCGACGGGTTCAATGTCGCGCAGGCGGCGCGGATTCCGCAGCACCTGAACTCGATGGGGGCCGGGCTGCGCACCATCGTCACCGACTACCTGCCGCTCGACCAATGGGCGGAGGGCGACGTTATCGTCACCAACGATCCCTATTGCGGCGGGCAGCATATTCCCGACCTGCTGGCCTTCCGTCCGGTCTTTGTCGACGGGCGGCGCATCGCCATCGTCGGAACCCTGTGCCACCATCTGGACATGGGCGGCATGGCGGCGGGCAGCTATGCCGCCACCGCGACCGAGATCTTTCAGGAAGGATTGCGAATTCCGCCGCTGAAGCTCGTCTCGAAAGGCGTGCTGAACGCGGACATCATGGCGATGATGCGCCAGAACGTCCGCCGGCCGGAAATCCTCGATGGGGACCTGCAGGCGCAGCTTGCCTCTCTGTCCGTGGGTGAGGTGGGACTGAAGGCGCTGGCCGCACGCTTCGGCGCGGATGTGCTGGTCGAGGCCTGCCGGATGCTGCTCGACGGATCGGAACGCGCGGTGCGCGCGATGATCGGCCGCATCCCCGATGGCCGCTACAGCTTTGAGGATTTTCTGGACGATGACGGCATCGTGCCGGATCCGATCCGCATCCATGCGACGATCGAGGTCAGCGGCGACGAGATGGTGATCGACCTGTCGGGCTGCGGTCCGCAGGCCGCGGGGCCGGTGAATGCCACGCTCGCCTCCTCGGCCTCGGCGATCTATTACGCGGTGCTGTCGGTGGCGGATCAGCCGATCGCCGTCAACGCGGGCTGCTACCGGCCGGTCAGCGTCATCGCGCCGGACGGGCTGATCGTCAACCCGCGCCATCCAGCGCCCGTGGCGAACCGCATCGCCGTTTCGCACCGTCTGGCGACGACGCTGTTCGGGGCGCTGCATCAGGCGGTGCCGGGCCGGGTTCCGGCGGCCTATTACGGTGTCTCCTACGTCTGTTCGTTCCAGACCATCGGCGCCGTCGGCGAGCGTGGCGTTCTGGTCGAGATCGAGGTGGGTGGCTCCGGCGCCTATGACGATCAGGACGGCGTCAGCGCATGGGCCTTCGGGATGCACAACAATGCCTCGATCCCGGTCGAGATGATCGAGGCGGACGTGCCCCTGACCATCACCGGCTATGGCCTGCTGGACGGATCGGGCGGCGCGGGCCGGCAGCGCGGTGGCCTTGGCCTGTTCCGCGAATGGCGCGTCGACAGCCCCGAGGCGCTGTTCACCGCCAACCTCGAACGGTTCAAGTTCCGGCCCTATGGGCTCGAAGGCGGGGAACCCGGGCGCGAAGGGCGGCTCTATCTGATCCGCGACGGCGAATGGCGGCCGCTGCCGTCCAAGGTCAACAACCTCGCGCTGGTGCAGGGCGATGTCATCCGGCTCGAAACCTCGGGCGGGGGCGGGTATGGCCCGATGGCCGAGCGGGGCGCCGCCGATCTGGAAAACGACCGGATCTGCCATTACGCCTGATCGACACGCCGTGCCCGGAGCCCGGGCGCGGCATCTTTGCCCGGATCCGAGGAACGCCACGATGACCATCCCGCAAACCTTCGCCGGTCTTGAACCCGGCTTCGACATTCCCGCACTGCCCGGCATGGACGAGGCCGAAATCCAGACGCCCTGCCTGATCCTCGATCTGGACGCGCTGGAACGCAACATCCGCAAGCTGGGCGATTATGCCCGCGCGCAGGGCATCCGCCACCGGGCGCATGGCAAGATGCACAAATCGGTCGATGTGCTGAAATTGCAGATCGAGTTGGGCGGCGCGGTCGGTGTCTGCTGCCAGAAGGTGTCCGAGGCCGAGGTCTTTGCCCGCGCCGGGATCGGCGATATCCTCGTCTCCAATCAGGTGCGCGACCCGCTGAAGATCCGCCGCCTTGCCCATCTGCCGAACTACGGGGCGGAGGTTGCCGTCTGCATCGATGACATCGACAATGTGGCGGAACTTTCCGCTGCGGCGCAGGCCGCGGGCACGGAGCTTGGTTGTCTGGTCGAGATCGATTGCGGCGCGAACCGCTGCGGCGTCACCGATCCCGCCGAGGTCGTTGCCATCGCGCAGGCTGTCGCGGCGGCGCCCGCACTGCGGTTTCGCGGGCTGCAGGCCTATCATGGGTCGATGCAGCATCTGACCTCGCATGCCGAGCGCGCGGCGCGCTTTGCCGCCGTCAGGGTGCAGGTCACGGAAACGGTGGCGGCGCTGGAGGCGGCGGGGCTTGCGCCTGAACTGGTTTCCGGCGGCGGCACCGGATCCTATGATTTCGAGGCGACCTCGGGCATCTACAACGAGCTGCAATGCGGCTCCTACGCCTTCATGGATGCGGATTACGGGCGGGTGCAGGACGAAACCGGCACGCGGTTCGACGGGGGCGTATGGGAAAACGCGCTGTTCATCCTGACCTCGGTGATGAGCCATGCGAAGCCGGGCAAGGCGATCTGCGATGCCGGTCTGAAGTCGCAATCGGTCGACAGCGGGTTGCCCGTCGTCTTTGGCCGCGACGATGTGCGCTATGTCAAATGCACCGACGAGCATGGCGTGATCGAGGATCCCGGCAATGCACTGGCGATCAACGAGCGGTTGCGGCTGGTGCCGGGGCATTGCGATCCGACCTGCAACATCCACGACTGGTATGTCGGTCTGCGCGGCGGCAAGGTCGAGACGCTCTGGCCGGTGTCGGCGCGCGGGAAGGCCTATTGAGCCTGCGCTTGCGGATAGCAGGAGGGGGCGCCGCCCCCTCGCCGGCGGAGCCGGCTCACCCCCGGGATATTTATGGAAAGCCGACAGGGCCGGCATTTCGGGGTGGCGTCAGTCGAGGATATGTTCCGCCTCGGTCTTCTGTGTCGGGGGGAAAGGGCTGAAATCGGCCCTGACCGCGCGGCGGTTCAGGATATGGATCAGGCGCACCTGCACATAGGCCGCATGTTCGGGCAGGATGACGGAAAGCTTTGCCAGATCCTTGCGGCGCACCGTGTCGATGATTTCATCATGCTGGGCGAGGTTCAGCGTGAACTGTTCGTTCTGGTGTTCGGTTTCCGGCAGCTCGTTGCGATAGGTCCAGTTCAGCACGCGCGACACCAGCCGAAGGATCTTCAGCGCATAGTCGGCGATCAGCTGATTGCGCATGGTTTCGTAGAAACACATGTGGAATTCGGTGTTGATGTCGGTGATGCGCAGGTAGTCGCGCTGGTTCACCGCGACGACATAGCGTTGCTGGATCGCCTCCAGCTTTTCCAGAAGGCCCGGATAGTCGATCTGCAGCCTGTGGCTGAGCATGGCTTCGCAGAACTGATGCGCCTCGATCAATTGGCCGAAGTCCTCGAAGCCGAGGGGGGCGACGAAGGCGCCGCCGCGGTTCGCGCGGAGCTGGACGAAACCCTCCATCGCCAGCCTGTTCAGCGCCTCGCGCGCAGGGGTTCGGCCAAGGCCGAAATCGGAGATCAGCAGGCGTTCATCGATCCGGCTGCCGGGTTCCAGCGTCAGGTCCATGATCCGGGCGCGCAGGAATTCGACGGCGGCATCCACCTGCGAGACACCGGCGGTGTCTTCGGGCGATCTCTTTCTGCGCGGGGTGGGGCGCGATGGCGTTCGTGTCATTCGTTGTCCACCAGTCAGAGAAGATCGGAAATATCCCGCGGGGCGCGGTGAGCCCTTACCCGGATTATCCGCAGCCGGGAGACAAGGCCAGTCCCGGCTGCGGCTGTCATCGCAGGATCTCCGGCAGGAACAGCACGATCTGCGGGAACAGGATGATCAGGATGATCCCCACGAACAGCGAGCCGAGGAACGGCACCACCCCCTTCACCACGTCGTTCAGCGATCCCCGCCCGCGCACGCCCTGAACGACGAAGAGATTGATGCCCACCGGGGGAGTAATCATCGCCGTCTCGATCAGCAGGATGACGAGAATGCCGAACCAGACCGGATCGAAGCCCTGCGACACCAGCACCGGGGTGAAGATCGACACCGTCGCCACCATCAGCGACAGGGTTTCCAGAAACAGCCCCAGCACCAGATAGAACGCGATCACCAGGAACAGCGTCCCGTAGGGGCTGAGCGAAAGGTTCTGGAAAGCGTCGGTGACGCTGCTCGTCAGGCCGATATTGCCGAAGACGAAGTTCAGGAAATAGGCCGCGCTGACGATCGCGATCAGCATCCCCGTGGTGCGGATCGTGCCGAAGAAGGCCGCCCGGATCGCCGAAAGCGTCAATGCCCGCGCGAAAGCCGCGACGATGATCGCGCCCAGGACGCCAAGGGCGGCGGCCTCGGTCGGGGTGGCCCAGCCGGCATAGATCGTGCCGACCACGAGGAAGAAGATGAACAGCGGCGGCAGCAGATGCGGCAACCCGCCGATCCGTTCCCGCCATGTGGCCGAGATCCTTTCGCCGCCCCATTCCGGGCGGATCTTGCAGGCGACCAGCACCGCCATGCTGAACAGCACCGCCAGCCCCAGCCCCGGAATGAACCCCGCCAGATACAGCGCCGGGATCGAGGTATTGGTCAGCGCGCCGAAGATGATCAGGTTGATCGAGGGCGGGATCAGGATGCCAAGCGTCCCCGACGCCGCGATGGAGCCAAGGAACAGCGGCTCGTTGTAGTTGTGGCGCTTGATTTCCGGGATGGCGGTGGTGGCGACGGTCGCGGCGGTGGCGACGGAACTGCCCGAGGTCGCGGCAAACAGCGTCGAGGTGCCGATATTCGCATGCATCAGACCACCCGGCAGCCAGCCCAGCCACCCCGACAGCGCATTGTACATGCGCGAGGCGACGCCCGAGCGCAGCAACAGTTCGCCCATCAGCACGAACAGCGGCACGGCGATCAGCAGCCCGTCGTTCATCGACTGCCATGTGACGGTGCCAATCCCACGCGTCGCCGGGATGAAGGCGAACAGCTCCGACAGGATGACGGCCGAAAGGCCGAGCACCGCCGCCACCGGAACCGACAAAAGCAGTAGCGAAAACAATACGATCAGTGTGACGGCGATCATTTCACCACCTCCTTGCCCTGAGCCTCGGCATTCAGGGCCAGTTCCTCGGCCACCTCGTCATCGGCGCTGAGCGTGCCGATCAGGGCGTTGACCGTCCGCAGATCGCCCGCGCACAGCGCCAGAAGGCTGCGCAAGAACAGCGTGACCGCGGTCACCACGAACAGCAGCAGCCCGGCGAACCACAGGCTTTGCGGGATCCACATGACGACCGACAGCGGCGAGACCGACCGCGACCCCATCGTGTAGCTGCGGTCAAGCAGCAGCCACGCGTATTTCAGCAGCAGGCCGTAAAAGGCGATCAGCCCTGCCATCGCCAGCAGGTCGAGGATCGCCCGCCCGCGCGGCCCGAAGCGCTGATGCACCAGATCGATGCGGATATGCCCGCGGTTCAGCAGCGTCGAGGTGAAGGCGATGGCGGAAACGATGGCCAGCGTGTAACCGCCAAGCTCATCGACCCCGGTGAAGCTGTGATTGGCCAGCCGCCGCATCAGAACCTCTGCACCGACCGCGAAGGACAGCAGCACCAAAAGCCCGCCGCCGAACCAGACGCCGGCGGTGGCAAGGACGCGCAGGACCGCCAGAATCCGGTCGAGCCCGCGCGCGGTGACATCCACGAAGGTGCTCACGGCAGCGGCGCCTCGATGCCAAGGGCGGCGCCCACCGTCGCGTTCCATTCGGTGACGCAATCGGCGCCGCAGCGCTTGGCCCAGCCCGGCAGGACGTAATCGCGGACGATCTCGCGGCCCTTTTCCTTGTCGGCCTCGCTGATCTCGACAACGTCGATCTTGGCCGGGATGCCCATCTTGCATTCGCCGCCCGACAGGCAGGACAGCGCGTCGGTGTCCTGTTCGATCTGCGCGGCCCATGCGGCGGCTTCGAGCTTGCCGTATTCCTCGGTCATGATCTTCTGCGCCTCGGGGCTGAGCCCGTCCCAGACCTGCTTGTTCGCGGCCCAGTAGATCATCGACCAGCCGACATTCATCGGATAGACGGCCTGCGTCACCTCGAACCAGCGGGCGGTGTTGCCGCTCGAGGTGCCGGTGACCGCGCAGTCGGCGACACCGCGCTGCAGGGCGGGGATCACCTCGACGAAGGGAATGGTGACCGAGGTGCCGCCGACGCCCTCGACGAAATCGGCGAGGGTGGAGTTGAAGATGCGGATCTTCTTGCCCTTCAGGTCGGACAGCGCGGAAATCTTGTCCCGGCACCAGAACACCTGACTCGGCAGCGGCGCGAGACCGAGGAGATGGGTGTTGAACTTCTCCTCCATCACCTTCGCCAGAACCGGCTTGTAGGCATCGGTGGCCTTTTTGGCATCGGCATTGGTCAGGGTGACCCCGGCCAGATCGAGCGCCTCGAACCGGGGATCCTCCCCCGCCATGTAGCTGATGTTCTGCGAGGCGAGCTGCAACGTGCCGTCTTGCAGCATCGACAGGACCTCCGGCCCTTTCAGGCTGGCGACGTCATGCGGCACCGCGTCGATCGAGATGACGCCCGCGCCCGCGTCCTTGAACTCGCCGGCGAAGAAGGCCTTTTCCATGCCCCACATGTAGAGGTTCGAGGTATAGCCGATCGCCTTCAGCTTCGTTTCGGCCTGCGCCGAAGACGCGACGACCAGTGCCATCGCGCTGCCCAGCACGAGGCCGCTCAGCCGTCGCGCCGCAGTCTTGCAGGTCATTTCCATCAGGTTCCCTCTCTGTTGTTGCGGCCCGCCTGTTGGTCCGCCGGGTCATGCTGCCCCCGGATCGGCGCGCCATATATATGCCAAATATATGTGAGCGACGCGGGTATGGACGGGGCAACAGTTTTCCGGCCCGGAAGGGGGGCTTCCGGGCCGATGAACAGATTTTAGGCGCCGTGTCGGGGCGCCTGATATGGAATGGGGCAGAAATTGGGCCTGACGGGGCTCAGGCCCCGAAGGGGCCGAGCGCGCGGGACCAGTCGTTGCGATTGCCGCCGGTGGCGATCAGCCCGGCGGAGCGCCCGATCCTGTCGTGAAAGCGCCGCTCCGCCGCGGCATTCAGGGCCCGGCGTGTCGGGGCCAGCGACAGGATCCGCTCGTGGCGCCCGCGCAGCCGGCGCAGCGGCGCCAGAACATGGGTGGCGTAATCCCGGTCCAGCAGCGCGATCCGCCACAGCACCGGCGCGAGCGCCAGATCGACATTCGACAGGCGGGCATCTGCGCGCGCGGCCTCTTCCTCGAAGGTCTGCATCAGGTCCAGCAGGAAATGCTGGGCGATGTCCAGATCGCGGTCGGTCCTTGCCGTCAGCATGTCGCTGAGCCGCGCGGGCAGCCGTTCCGCCACGCGCAGCAGCGCGCGATGCCGCCCCCGCGTCGCGGGATCCTCGGGGTGGAGCGGCTGGCCGGGGTGGAAATCCTCGATCCAGTCGAGGATCGCGGGCAGCGCGCCGGCGCGGATCTCCTGCCCCTCCAGATCGACGACGGAAAGCTGTGTTCCGTGATCGGGTCCCGCCGCGCCGGGCAGCCAGTCGAAGGGCGTTCCGCGATGCAGCAGGGCCAGCGCCGCCGCCTGCGCCGTGGCGCAGTCGAAGGGGGCCGCAAGGCTGAAGGCGACATGGGCCATCGCGGTCACCCTTCCTTCGCGTCCCGGCCCTTCGACACCGCGGGCAGCCGGTTGTGCAAAGTGGCGAAGGCCGATGCAAGCAGCAGGTCCAGCGTTTCCTCCGGGTCGAACCGATCGAGGTGCAGGCGCTGAAGATCCGCGTCCCGCAGGTTCTGGAACGGGGTCGCCAGCCGTGCCGCCGTGGTGACGATCGTGCCCCGGCGCCCGGTGATGGGCGAGGGAAACCCCTCCTCCAGCACCAGATCGACGGTGCGCCGGTCCTTGGTCAGCCGCGCGGCTTCCCGCGCGAAATGGCGGCTGTCCGCGGCGCATCCGGTCTGCACCGATACGGCCAGCGCGGCGAGCGCCTTTTCCCCCCGCGACAGCCCATCGCCGCGATAGAGGATCGCCGCCCCAAGGGCCGCGACCTCGCCCCGGCCGTCATTGCTGGTCCGGGAATCGCCCGCCTGCCACCGGGGGCCGGTCTGCGCGGAACGCTCTGTCGAAACTGCCTGTGCCATCTATGCGACCCTTTCCGAAACATCCCCGCTCACCGCGTCCAGACAGGCCCGCAGCCCGCCGATCAGCACCCCCTGAAACGCCACGAGCGCGACGATCCGCGACAGGATCGCCGCCGCGCCGTCCTGCCAGCCCGCGGCCCGCAGCCCGTCCCCGGACGCCAGATCCGGCCGCAAGGCCAGCGCGCCGGCATGGTCCAGCGCCGCCGACAGCCGCGGCCCCAGCGTTTCGCGGATCATCGGCCGCAACCGGGGCGGGGCGATCCTGTCGCCCGGGGGGATCGCGCGCCGGGCCTCGGCCTCGATATAGGCGGTATCGGCCAGCCGGTCGGACATCGTCAGCCGCAAGAGGCCGCGATAATGGCTCTGCACCGCCAGATCGCCCTGCAGGAACGCGGCGAAGGCCGCCACCGCATGGCGCTCCGCAAGGGAAACGGGGCCGGGATGGGCCGGCGCAAGCAGGGCCTGATAGGCGATTTCGGCGGACCAAAGGACCTCCGGACGCGCGGCAAGAAATTCCACCGCCCGCGGCCCCGCCGCCGCAAGGGCAAGCTGTTCGATCAATGTCTGGTCGGGATTTGGCATGGCACAACAGGCTTCGCGGATTGAACAAGGGATGCCCAAGAATGCCACGCAGCGCCGCGAAAAACGATGAAACAGGCCTTGTCTTTATCGCGCCGCGACGAGGGAGTTTCGCTCCACAGGCCTGTGCGGACAGAATGAAACCAGCGCCGCCGCGCGCGATTCGGCCCGCAGCCCATGCGCCATCCTTCGGTGGCGGAACGCCTCTTCGCCCCCCCTCAAAGAACACATCAGTGCCTTCGGAGCAGTCTTATGTTTTCGTGTTTCCATAAATATCCCGGGGGAGTCGATGGCTTGCCATCGACGGGGGCAGCGCCCCCGGCGCCGGAGCGATTTGCAGACGGCCGGGAGTCATACGCCGGACGGGCCGCTTCGCCGTCGGGCGGAAGAAAAATATTCTCCCCCAAAGCATCGTCCCGAAAGCGGCGCCCCCCAAACCCCGCCGAAAAGGCGATGGCAATCGGCGCGATTTCCCCGATCCTGAGGCCAACGGCGGCATCCGCGACCCATCCGGTCTTGCCGCGTCGGAACATGTTCAACGAAGGATCGTGACGCATCATGAAATTCAAGGCAATTCTCGCGCTTCTGGCCCTGTCGGCCTTCCCGGCCCATGCCGAGGAAGCGACCCTGCGCATCGGCTGGCAGCAGATCGTCGAGCCCGCGCGCGTGCCGCAGGCCGAGGGCACCTATGACACGGAAACCGGGGCGAAGGTCGAATGGCTGCAGTTCGGCGGCGGCGCGGATGTGATCGCGGCGATCGCCTCTGGCTCGATCGACATCGGCTATGTCGGGTCTTCGCCGTTGACGGCGGGGGTCAGCCGCGGCCTGCCGATCGAGACGATCTATGTCGTCGGCAATATCGCGCAATCCGAGGCGCTGGCCGTCAAGGGCATCACGGACCCCAGGGATCTGGTCGGCAAGAAGATCGCCACGCCCTTCGTCTCGACCGCGCATTATTCACTGCTGTCGGCGCTGAAACACTGGGGGATCGACGCGAAGCAGGTGCAGCTTCTGAACCTGCGCCCGCAGGATATCGCCGCGGCGTGGGAACGGGGCGATCTCGACGGGGCCTATGTCTGGGATCCGGTGCTGCAACAGATCAAGGCGACGGGCGGCACGGTTCTGGCCGACAGCGCCGATGTCGCGGAATGGGGCGCGCCGACCTTCGACGCCTGGATCGTGCGCAAGGATTACGCCGAAAAGCATCCCGAGATCGTCACCGCCTTCGTCAAGGTGACGGGCGCCGCGACCGATGCCTATCTGGCCGATCCGGCCGCCTTCACGCCGGACTCTCCGCAGGTCAAGGCGATCGCCGATCTGACCGGCGCGAAGCCCGAGGATGTGCCGCAGCTCCTGCAAGGCTACAAATTCGCCGGGCTGAAGGATCAGACCTCGCCGGCCTTCCTTGGGGGCGAGACGGTCAAGGCGATCACCGACACCGCCGGCTTCCTGGTCGAGCAGGGTTCGATCCCCGCGGCCCTGCCGGATTACTCCGCCGCCGTCGCACCCCGGTTCGCCACCGCCGCGCAATAGCGCCCAGCCATCCCGGCATCTGCCCGTCCCGCCCATGGCGGGGCGGGCTGTCCCGTTGCGGAGAACCCCATGTCGCTTCTGTCCTTTGACGATGTTTCCCTTGATTACAGCACGCAGGGCGCGGTCCTGTCGGGGATCGGCCTGTCCTTCCGCCGGGGCGAGTTCCTGACCGTCATCGGTCGGTCGGGATCGGGCAAGACCTCGCTGCTGAACCTTGCGGCGGGGTTTTTGTCGCCCAGCCGGGGGCGGATCACGCTGGACGGGGCGCCCGTCACCGGACCCGGGCGCGAACGGGCGGTGGTGTTTCAGGACGACGCGCTGTTTCCCTGGCTGACGGTGCGCGAGAACGTCGCCTTCGCGCTGCGCCTGTCCGGCCGGCCGCGGGCGGAACGGTCGGATCGGGCCGAGGCGCTGCTGGCCGGTGTCGGGCTGGCGGGGCAGGGGGCGAAACGGATCTGGCAGCTTTCGGGCGGACAAAGGCAGCGTGTCGGCATCGCGCGGGCACTTGCCGCCGATCCCGCCTTCCTGCTGATGGACGAACCACTGGGCGCGCTCGACGCGATGACGCGCGACCGGATGCAGGAACTGCTGCTGCGCGTCTGGTCGGACAGCGGCGCGGGGGTTCTGCTCATCACCCATTCGGTCGAGGAGGCGCTGTTCTTGGCGACCCGCGTGCTGGTCCTTGCCCCCGATCCGGGGCGGATCGTGATCGACCGGGCGGTGGATTACGGCCAACGCTTTCTGGATGGCGAAACCTCGCGCGCGCTCAGGGCCGAGCCCGGCTTCATCGCCCTGCGCGAGGAACTCGTCGATGCGATCCATGCGGGCGAGGAGGCAAACCATGCGTGATACCCGCCACATGACGCTGCTTACCGGGATCGCCACCCTTGCGATCGTGCTGACGGTCTGGACGCTCGCCTCGACACGGGGCTGGGTGTCGCCGGTCTTCCTGCCCTCGCCCCTGCAGGTGCTGAAGGCCGGGCAACTGCTGATCTCGCAGGGCTATGCGGGCTCGACCCTCGGCGCCCATGCGGCCGCAAGCCTCGGGCGCGTGATGGCGGCGCTGGTGCTGACGGCGCTGGTGGCGGTGCCGGTGGGCGTGCTGATCGCCACCAGCCCGGTGGGGCGCGGCGTGCTGGACCCGATCATCGAATTCGTCCGGCCGCTGCCGCCTTTGGCCTATCTGCCGCTGATCATCATCTGGTTCGGCATCGGGGAACCGTCCAAGATCCTCGTGATCGGGCTCGCCATGCTGGCGCCCATCGCGATTTCGACCGCCGCCGGGGTGCGGCAGGCCTCGCTTGGCCAGATCCATGCCGCGCGCTCCCTTGGCGCGACACGCGGGCAGGTGCTGTGGTTCGTGCTGCTGCCCGCCGCCCTGCCGCAGATCCTGACGGGCGTGCGGATCGCGCTTGGCGCGGGCTGGACGACGCTGGTCGCGGCCGAGCTGGTCGCCGCGGCGCGCGGATTGGGCTACATGATCCAGTCGGCGGCGCAGTTCCTTGTCACCGATGTGGTCATCGCGGGGATTCTGGTGATCTCGGCGCTCGCCTTCGCCTTCGAGGTGATCCTGCGCATCGTCGAGCGCTTGTTCATCCCGTGGGCCAGCCACCGCTAGTCCCCATCGGAACCGAAAGCGTTTTGCCCATCATTCTTCCAGAAATATCCCGGGGGTGAGGCGCTTGCGCTGAGGGGGCAGCGCCCCCTTTCTCCCGCGCCACATGCGTCCACGATCACGGTCTCAGCGCGATCAGCCCCGTCACTGCATGCAGCCGGGCAAAAAGGCTGTCCTTGAGCGCCGCAAGCGTCATCTCCTCCTGCATCGCGAATTGGGTGAAGGCGGCGTTGAGATCGTTGAACAGGATCAGGCCGAGCGCCCCGGCATCCGCCTCGGCGCGGATCGATCCGCGTGCCTGCAACGCCCGCAGCAGGGCCGTGACCTGCGCGGCAAGCTGCGCGTCCAGATCATGGTAGCGGCGCGAAAAGGGTGTTTCCGGATGCTGGATCGCCATCGCCATCGCGGTGCGCCACATCTCTTTCGTCAGATAGACCAGCGAATGGTCGTAATAGGTCGAGATCAGCCGCCGCAGCGCCAGTTCGACGGCTTCGGGCGGCGCGGCGACGACGGCGGCGCCCTGATGCAGGACTTCCTCCACCTCCATCGTGACGATCGCCAGCAGCAGCTCAGCCTTGTTCTCGTAGTAGTTGTAGAAGGTGCCGACGGAGACCTCGGCCGCCTCGGCGATGGAATCGATTCGCGCCGCCTCGTATCCGACCTGCCCGAAAAGTGTGCTCGCAGCCTTCAGCAGGCTGCGGTTGCGCCGGGCTTTCTGTTTCGCGCGCAGTCCCGTCGTCGGGCCGGTCATCGGCAATCTCCTATTCGCTAAAATTAGCATTGACTGTAAAAATGAATGCGTTCAACTTTTTTCTGAAGAAGGCGCCACAGATGCGCCGCTGACCGACAGGAGACGGAAATGACGCTGAAACACACCTGCGCCGTTGCGGCGCTCTGCCTTGGTTTCGCCGGTGCCGCCGATGCGCAGGAATTGAACGCCCTGATCTGGTGCGACCACGCCGATCCGGCCCTGCTGGAACCGTTCGAGACGGCGCATGGCGTGCGGGTGAACACCAAGGAATACGAAGGCACCGCGGCGGGGCTGACGATCCTCGAACAATCCCGGCCGGGGGACTGGGACGTGATGGTGATCGACGCGGTGGATGTCGGGCGCGCGGTCGAACGCGACCTGCTCGCCCCCCTGCCGGTGGATCAGCTTCCGGTCGCGGATTATTTCCCGCAGGTGGTTCTGGACGAAAACAACACCGTCGACGGCGTGACCTATGCGGTGACCGAGAAATTCGGCTACAACACCATCGCCTACAACAAGGCCAAGGTCGATCCCGAGGACATGAAAAGCCTCGCTTCGCTGTGGTCGGGAAAATATGCCGGGCGGATCGCGGTCTATGATTACTACCTGCCGGTCGAGGGGCTCGTCGGTCTGTCGCAGGGCATCGCGACGGCGGATCTGGACGCCGCGGCGCTGGACAAGATCCGCGAACCGCTGTTCGCGCTGAAGGCCGCCTCGAAACAGGTTTCCGACGTGGTGGCAAGCCAGACCGCGCTGGCGACCGGGGAGGTGGACATCCTTGTCGGCGGCGGCGAATGGCTGACGGCGGTGCTGCATGAGGAAAACGCCGATCTCGACTGGACCATCCCCGAGGAAGGCGGGCTCGTCTGGGCGCAGTCTCTGGCGGTGCTGAAGGATTCGACGCGGCCAGACCTCGCGCTGGAATTCGTGAAATACATCACCTCGCCCGAGGGGCAGGCCCGGCTGGCGACGTCTTCGTGCTACTGGGGCATGCCCGCGAACCGCAAGGCCGAGGCGCATCTGGACGACGCGCAAAAGGCCATCCTGCGGTGGGACGAACAGGCCGACTATCTGGCCCGCGCGCAGCTTTACCCGGTGCCCGACGCGGCGACGGATGCGGCGATGCAGGACCTCTGGACCGACATGTTGCAGCACTGAAGATGCGCATCGAGACCCGCGAAAGACGACTGGGCGCGGCGCTGGTCGCCCCGGCGCTGATCTGGACGGTGGCCTTTTTCGTGCTGCCCTTCGCGGCGATGGTCTGGATGAGCCTTGCGCATCTGGACGGGCGCATGGTGGTGCCGGGGCCGGACGCGGGCAACTACCTGCGGATCTTCACCGAGCCGTCGCTGCGCCGGGGCATCTGGGTGTCGTTGCAGATCACCGCGATCGTCACGGTGATTTCCGTCCTGCTGGCATGGCCGCTGGCGTGGATCATCGCGATGCGGGTGCCGCCGCAATGGCGCAGGCTGGCGCTGCTGCTGGCCGTCCTGCCGTTCTGGACCTCCTATGTGGTGCGGTCCTATTCTTGGGCGCTGGTGCTGGGCGAGAGGGGCGTGGTGATGAACGCGCTGACCGGGATTGGCCTGTTGTCCGAGCCGGTGCAGATCATGGCCACACGCTCGGCCACGGTGATCGGCTTCGTGCATTTCTTCGTCATGCTGCTGACGCTGACGATCTACGCGAACCTCGTGCAGCTGTCGCCGAACTACGCCCGCGCGGCCGAGGATCTGGGCGCCTCGCGGTTTCAGGTGATCCGGCTGGTGATCCTGCCATTGACGCTGCCCGGGGTGGTGACCGGGGCGTTCCTGACCTTCGTGCTGTGCATCGGCGATTACATCACCCCGCAGATCCTTGGCGGCAACAACGAGCTGACGGTGCCCCAGCTCATCATGCTGCAACTGGGGCGGCGGGGGGATTATCCGATGGCCTCGGCGCTCGCCGTGGTGCTGATGGCGATCGTGACGCTGGCCTATGCCGCCTGCGCCCGCTGGCTGAGGATGGACCGGCTATGATGCGCTTCCTGTCATGGGCCTATCTGGCCGCGACCTTCGCCTTCATCCTGCTGCCGGTCGTGGTGCTGGTGGTCTTTTCCTTTCAGGACGGGCGTCTGCCGGTGCCGCCCTTTCGCGGCGCGACTTTGCGTTGGTATGGCGAGATCCTCGGAAACCGGGCGCTGATGGCGGCCCTGCGCAATTCGCTGCTGGTCGCATCCGGGTCGGCGCTTGTGTCGGTGGTGCTGGGGTTTCTGGCGGCCTCGGGGCTCGCGCGGGTGGCGCTGCCGGGATCGGCGCTGATGCGGGGCGTGCTGATCGCGCCGATGACGGTCAGCTATCTGATCATCGCGCTCGGCCTGTTGCAGATGTTCAATCAGGTGGGGATCCGGCCGTCGCTGATCGCCACGGGGATCGGCCATGTGGTCATCAACCTGCCCCTGTGCTTCGCCATCCTATATGCGGCGATGGGGGAACATCAGCGCAACGCCATGCGCGCGGCGCGCGATCTGGGCGCGGCGGAATGGCAGGTGCTGTGGCTGATCTCGGTGCCGATGCTGGCGCCGGCGGTGGCGGCGGCCTTCTTCCTCAGCTTCACCTTCAGCTGGGACGAATTCATCATCGCCTTCCTGCTGACGCGCTTCGACGTGACCCTGCCGGTCGAGATCTGGTCGATGCTGCGCTCCGGCCTGTCGCCCAAGACCAACGCGATCGGGTCGCTGGTCTTCCTCGTCTCGGTCGTGATGGTCGTGGCGCTTGAGCTTACCCTGTTCCGAAAGGCCCGGACATGACCGCGGAAGTCCGTTTCGACGCCGTTCAGCACCGTTTTGGCAGCTTCACCGCGCTGCATCAGGTGGACCTGACCATCGCGGCGGGGGAATTCATCGTGCTGCTCGGCCCCTCGGGCTGCGGCAAGACCACGCTGCTGTCGATCCTCGGCGGGTTCCTGACGCCCTCGGCGGGGCGGGTGCTGATCGGCGGGCGGGACATGACCCATGTCGCGCCGAAAGACCGCCCGACGACGACGATGTTTCAGGATTACGCGCTGTTCCCGCATATGTCGCTGCGCGACAACGTGGGGTTCGGGCTGCGCATGCGCGGCATCGGCCGGGCGGCGCGAAACGCCCGCGCCGGGGAGATGCTCGACATGGTGGGATTGGCCGACAAGGCCGGGCGGCGCCCGCATGAACTGTCCGGCGGACAGCGGCAGCGGGTGGCGCTGGCCCGCGCGCTGGCCGTGTCGCCCGATGTGCTGCTGCTCGATGAGCCGCTCGGCGCGCTCGACCTCAAACTCCGCCGCCAGATGCAGGAGGAGCTGAAGGCGATCCAGCGCCGGGTCGGCACCACCTTCGTCCATGTCACCCACGATCAGGAAGAGGCGATGGCCGTCGCCGACCGGATCGTGGTGATGAATCAGGGCCGGATCGAGCATTGCGGAACCCCGCAAGAGGTCTACCTGCGCCCCGCCACCCTGTTTTCCGCGAATTTCATGGGCGAGGTGAACCGGATCCCCGTCGCTTCGGGGGGCGCGACGCCGCTTGGCCCGATGCCCTTCGGGCAGGGCACGCTCTGCCTGCGGCCGGAATCCATCGGGCTTGCGGGGGATCTGCCGCTGGGTCCGGCGCGGCTGGAGGAGGCCGCCTTCTTCGGCGCCTATCTGCGTTGCTATTTCCGACCCGTCGCGGCACCCGGGATGCGGCTTGTCGCGCACCTGCCGCAGGGGCTACATCTGAAGGTGGGTGACGAGGTGGCGCTGTTCGCCCGCGATCCCGTGATCCTGCCCACTGAGTCCGGAGCCGTCGCATGACCCGCATTCCCCCCGCCGACTGGTATCGCATCCGCCCGGTGGCCGATGGCATAACCCATATCGACGAACCCTTCATCCGGGAATTCTACCGCTGCAACATCTGGCATGTGCGCGGGCGGGACCGGGACATGCTGGTCGACAGCGGCATGGGCGTGGTGTCGCTGCGCGCATGGGTGCCCTTGGTGACGGAACGGCCGCTCGACGCGGTGGCGAGCCATACCCACTTCGACCATATCGGCTGCCATCACGAATTTCCCTGCCGGCTGTGCCATGCGGCGGAGGCGGCGATCCTCGCCGCGCCGACGCGGGACAACACTTCGGCGGCGAATTACGTCAGCGACGAGATCTTCGACGCCCTGCCGCCCGAGCCCTATCAATCCGCGACCTACGGCGTCGCCCCCGCGCCCGCGACGCGGATACTGACTGACGGCGATATCATCGACCTTGGCGACCGGCATTTCGAGGTGATCCACACCCCCGGCCATTCCCCCGGCGGCATCGCCCTGTGGGAGGCGGCGACGGGTGTGCTGATCTCGGGCGATATCCTCTATGACGGCCCGCTGATCGAAGGCGAAAGCCCCGAGGAACAGGCGCAATACATCGCCTCGATGCGGCGGCTGCGCGATCTGCCGGCGCGGGTGGTGCATGGCGGGCATTTCCCCTCTTTTTCCGGCGAAAGGCTGCGCGAACTGATCGACGACTGGCTGCGCGCCAAGGGCGCCTGATGCAGCTTGCGGGCACCGATATCCGCCTGCTGCGGGTCTTTGACGCGGTGGTGCGCCATCGCGGCTTCGCCGCCGCGCAGGCGGAGCTGAACGTCGGGCAATCGACGATCTCGAACCAGATCGCGGCGCTGGAGGACCGGCTTGGCGTGACCCTGTGCCGCCGGGGTCGGGCCGGATTTCGTCTGACGCAGAAGGGCGAGGCGGTGCATCGCGCCGTCCGCCGCCTGCTGGTGGCGATGGATGGCTTCGTCACCGAAACCGCGGCGCTGCGCGACACGCTGGCCGGGACGCTGCGGATCGGCGTCGTGGACATGCTGGTGACCGATCCGAACTTCCGCCTGCCCGAGGCGCTGGCCGCGCTTGACCGCCGCGCACCCGCCATCCGCTACGAAATCTCGCAATGTTCGCCGCAGGACCTTCAGGCGCGGGTGCTGGAAGGCACGCTGCACATCGGTATCGGTTCGTTCCCCCACAAGGTCGAGGGGCTGCGCTACATCCCGCTCTACGAGGAACGGAATACCCTCTATTGCGGGCAGGGGCATCCGCTGTGGACGGTGCCCGAGGCCGATCTGACGGCGGAATTCGTCGCCTCGATGCGGACGGTGGGGCGCAGCTACTGGCGCGAGGATCACTGGAACAACCGCGATTTTCCGAATTCCACGGCGATGGCGCAGGGGCTGGAACAGCAGTTGATCCTGATCCTGACCGGGGCCTTCATCGGCTATCTGCCCGATCACATGGCGCGGCGCTGGCGCGACCACGACCGGCTGCGGCAACTGCTGCCCGGGCGGTTCGTCTATACCTGCCCGTTCGACGCGGTGGTGCGGCAGGGGACGGATCTTTCGCCGCTCGCCGCCGCGCTGGTGACGGAGCTGGAGGCGCTCTATCCCGCGCCGCTGGCGGCCTCGGGTTTCGGGGCCGAAAAATGCGGCAGGGATGAATCCTGACATTCACTAATATAAAAGTGAATGCCGCATACGTTGCTATTTATTCGCATGAACTCCCGCGCCATCCTGTGCCTGACCGGAGGTGCGCAAGATGACCAGAACGCTCAACCAGCCGCTTGGCGGCAATACCATGCCGCGTTTCGGCGGCCCGAACACGATGATGCGGCTGCCGATGGCGGACAGCGCGGCGGGGCTCGACGCCTGTTTCCTTGGCATTCCGATGGATATCGGCACCTCGAACCGTTCGGGCACCCGGCTCGGCCCGCGCCAGATCCGCGACGAAAGCCGGATGATCCGCCCCTACAACATGGCGACCGGCGCGGCGCCCTTCGAGGCCTTGCAGGTGGCCGACATCGGCGACGTGCCGATCAACACCTTTGATTTGAAGAAATCCGTCGACATCATCACCGCACATTACGACGAGGTGCTGTCGCACGGGGTGATCCCGCTGACGCTTGGCGGCGATCACACGCTGACATGGCCCATCCTGCGCGCGATCCGCAAGCGCCACGGGCCGGTCGCGCTGATCCATGTCGATGCGCATTCCGACACGAACGAGGACATGTTCGGCGAAACCGTCGCCCACGGCTGCCCGTTCCGCCGCGCATGGGAAGACGGCTGCCTGATCAACGACAAGGTGTTCCAGATCGGCCTGCGCGGCAGCGGCTATTCGCGCGAGGAATTCGACTGGGGCCGCCGGCAGGGCTGGACCTGCATTCAGGCCGAGGAATGCTGGCACAAATCCCTCACCCCCCTGATGCAGGAAATCCGCGCGAAGATCGGCGACGCGCCGGTTTATCTGAGCTATGATATCGACAGCCTCGACCCCGCTTTCGCGCCCGGCACCGGCACGGTCGAGGTTGGCGGCTTGACGACGATGCAGGGGTTGGAGATCATCCGGGGATGCGCCGGGCTGAACCTGGTGGGGGGCGATCTGGTCGAGGTCTCGCCGCCCTACGACCCGGCGGGCAATACCGCGGTGATCGCCGCCAACTTTCTCTTTGAAATGCTCTGCGCGCTGCCCGGCGTGCCGCGGGGCCGTTGAAAACAACCAGCCGGACAGGGGAAAAACCATGTTCAACAGACGTCAGTTCCTGAGCACCACCGCCGGCACCGCGGTGATGACGCTGGCCGCGCCTGCAATCCTGCGCGCCGCTGGCACGCCTTTGAAGGTCGGCACCTATGGCGGCTATTTTCAGGACAGCTTCGACAAGTTCATCTTTCCGGATTTCACCGCGGAAACCGGGATCGAGATCCAGTCCATCGGCGAACCGACGGGCGAGGCATGGCTCGTGCAGCTTGGACAGGCGGCGCGCGCGGGTCAGGCGCCGGCCGATGTGTCGATGATGGCGCAGGTGGCGCGGATCAAGGGCGAACGCTCGGGTCTCTGGGCGAAGCTCGATGACGGGGCGATGAAGAACCTCGGCAATCTGCCGGAGCATTTCGTTCATCGCTATGAGGACGGTGCCTTCTACGGCACCGGCGCGGTGAGCTGGTATGTCACGCTCGTCACCAATACCACGACCTATCCCGAGGCGCCGACCTCGTGGCAGGCGTTGTGGGCGCCCGAGCAGAAGGACCGGCTGGGTCTGATGTCGCTCGCCTCCAACTCCTTCCTGCTGGAAATCACCGCGACGACCTATTTCGGCGGGACCGACATTCTGGACACCGAGGAAGGCATCCTTCAGGTCATGGCGAAACTTGGCGAGCTGAAGCCGAACGTGCGGCTGTGGTATCGCGACGAAGGCCAGTTCCAGCAGGCGCTGGAAACCGGCGAAATCCCGATGGGCGAATATTACCACGACGTGACGGGGCTTGCCGCGTCGCAGGGCAAACCCGTGCGCTCGACCTTCCCGGACGAAGGCGCGGTGCTGGATTCGGGGTCCTGGGTGGTGTCGCGGGCCTCAAAGGCGCTGGATCAGGCGCAGATCTTCATCGACTACATGGCGCAGCCGGCGATTCAGGCGAAGCTCTCGCGCAATGTGGGCACCGCGCCCACCGTCGCGCGCGATCTGACCGACCTGACGGATGAGGAATTCGCCGCCGTCTCGTCGGACAAGACGCCGATCCTGCCGAAGGCGGTCCTTTACGTCGACAAGGCGGATTGGGTTTCGCAGAAATGGTCCGAACTGGTCACCGGCTGACCCGCCGCGTAGCAAGGAAGATGCCGCATGACCGAACTCCGGATCGAGGGGCTGAGCAAGCGTTTCGGCACCTATTTCGCGCTCGATGACGTGTCGATCACCATCCCGCATGGCCGCTTCGTCTGCCTGCTCGGTCCCTCGGGCTGCGGCAAGACCACGCTTTTGCGCGTCATCGCCGGGCTCGAGGCGCCAAGCGCGGGCCGGGTGCTGGTCGATGGCGTCGACCAGACCGCCGTGCCCACGCATAAACGCGGCATGGGCATGGTGTTCCAGTCGCTGGCGCTGTTTCCGCATCTGGATGTGGCGGGCAACATCGCCTATCCGCTGGCGATCCGCGGTGTCGACCGTGCGAAACGCGCGGCGCGGGCGCAGGAACTGCTCGACCTCGTGAAGCTGCCCGGCATGGGCGGGCGGCGCATCCATCAGCTTTCGGGCGGGCAGCGCCAGCGGGTGGCCATCGCGCGCGGCCTGTCGATCGACCCGCAGGTCTTTCTGCTGGACGAACCTCTCTCGGCGCTCGACGCCGGGCTGCGCGAGCATATGCAGATCGAGCTGCGGCAGATCCAGCAAAGCCTTGGCGTCACCACCGTCGTCGTCACCCATGACCAGAAAGAGGCGCTGACGATGGCCGATTTGGTCATCGTGATGAAGGAGGGCAAGGTCCAGCAGGCGGGCACCCCGATGGAGGTCTACCACGCCCCCGCCAATGCCTTCGTCGCGGATTTCATCGGCTCGACCAACCTGATGCCGTGCGATTGCGACGGCAAGGCGATCTCGGTCCTTGGGGCGCGACTGCCGGTGGTGGAGGGCGACCTGATCCGCGCGACTGGCGCGGCGCAGCTGTCCGTCCGGCCCGAGAATGTGGCGCTGGTCCCGCCGGCCGAGGGTATCCCCGCCGAAGTCACCTTCATCCGCGATCTGGGCGAGAGCGTGCATTTCGTCATGACCGCGGGAGGGCGGACGATCACCGCGCAGGTGCCCCCCGCCGCGCGGCCCGAAATCGCGGTCGGCGATGCGGTGGGGCTGGCGTTCCGCCCCGGCCATCGTGTGGTGCTGGCATGAACGGCGCGGTGACCCCGCGCTGGATCGCGCTCTGGCCGGCGCTGATGCTGGGGCTGTTCTTCCTCGTGCCGTTCGGGATCATGATCTCGGTGTCCTTCGCGCAGCGCGACGCGGGCGGTTTTTACCAGCCGGGGTTCGAACTGGCGAGCTATGCCCGCTTCCTCGCGCCGTTCTTTGCCCGGGTGCTGGGGGTGTCGCTGGCGGTATCGCTTGGCGCGGCGGCGATCTGCGTGCTGCTGGCCTTTCCGTTCACCGTGTTCCTCGCCTCGATGAGCCGCAAGGTGCAGACGCGGGTGCTGGTCGTGCTGCTGTCGGTGCTGTCGCTGTCCGAAGTGATCATCGGCTTTTCGCTGTCCACGCTGCTGTCGCAGACGGCGGGGATCGGCAATCTGTTCTATTGGCTCGGCCTGATCGAGGCGCCGCGCGCCTATACCCCCTCGCTCTTCGCGCTGATGACCGGGCTGTGCTATCTGGGCTTCCCCTTCGCGGTGCTGGTGCTTTACGCGCCGGTTTCGCGCCTCGATCCCGAGGTGGTCGAGGCCGCCCGCACCATGGGCGCCTCTGCCCCGCGCGCCTTTATGGGCGTCGTCGTGCCGATGCTGCGCGGCGCGATCGTGGGGGCGTTCATCCTCGTCTTCGTCTTCACGCTGGGGTCCTATCTGCTGCCGCAGCTTCTGGGCCGGCCCGAGCACTGGACCCTTTCGGTCCACATCACCGATCAGGCGATCTATCAGGCGAACCTGCCCTTTGCCGCGGCGATGTCGGTGTTCCTGATGCTGGTGGCGATGGCGCTGGTCGGGCTGTCGTCGCTGGCCGCGCGGGACGGGGGGGCGGCATGAGCCAGCACCTGAAGCTCGCCTACATCTGCGTCATCCTCGCGCTGCTGGCGGCGCCTTTGGTGATCGTCACCGGGGTGTCGCTGAACGCCGGGCAGAGCCTGCGCTTCCCGCCCGATGGCGTGTCGCTGCGCTGGTATCTGGCGCTGTTCCGGGAACAGGAATGGCTGGTGCCGATGCGGAATTCGCTGATCATCGCGGCCTGCGCCTCGGCGCTCGCCGTGCTGATCGCGGCGCCGCTGGCGTTGTATGCGTGGGAACGGACCGGGTGGCTGGCCAAGCTGCTGACCGGGATGGGCATGGCGCCCTTTGCACTGCCGCCGGTGATTTCCGCGCTCGGCTTCATGATCTTCTGGATGACCGTCGGCGGCTACGGGCAGATCTGGGCCACGATCGTCTCGCACGGGGTGTTTCTGGTGACGCTGCCCCTGGTGACCATCTCGCTCGGCCTCAAGGCGATGGACCGCGCATTGATCGAGGCCGCCCGCACCATGGGCGCCGACCGCCGCACGGTGATGCGCACGCTGATCCTGCCGCTGCTGGTGCCCTATGTCGTCTCGGGCTACGCCTTCGCCTTCGTGCTCAGCCTGAACGAATACATCATCGCCTATATGGTCGCGGGCTTCACGGTCGAGACGCTGCCGGTCAAGATCTTCAACGCCCTGCGCTATGGCTATACGCCGATCCTCGGTGTCGTGTCGGTGCTGTTCGCGGGCTTCGCGGCGCTGGTCTTCGGGCTGATCGGCCGGTTCGGCAACCTGCCGCGCCTGATGGGGGCGGAACGGGTGCGCGATGAATGACCTGCCCATGACGATGCGCGCGGTGGTCTGCGACGCGCCGGGCGCGGCCCTGACCCTGCGGCAGGTCCCGCGGCCCGAGCCGGGACCGGGGCAATACCTCGTAAGGCTGGAGGCCTGCGGTCTGTGCCATTCCGACCTGCATGTCCAGCGGGGCGAGGAACCGCTGCCGCCCGAAGCCTTCCCCCTGATCCTTGGCCATGAGGGGATCGGCCGGATCGTCGCGGGTGACGGGCCGTTGCCTCTGGGCACACGGGTGGGGCTGCCGTGGCTTTACGACACCTGCCTTGCCTGCGATCCCTGCCTGACGGGGCGGGAAACCTATTGCGCGCGGCAGAAGGCGCGCGGGCTCGATGCGCCGGGGGCATTCGCGGACTATGCGCTGCTCGAACAGGATTTCGCCGTGAGGATTCCCGACGCGCTGGACCCGGTCGAGGCGGGGCCGCTGCTGTGCGCCGGGCTGACCGCATGGTCGGCTTTGGCCCGGTGCGAGGTGCTGCCGGGGCGGCGGCTGCTGATCATCGGGGCGGGCGGGCTTGGCCAATATGCGCTGGAAATCGGTCTGGCGCGGGGCCTGCGCGTCGCGGTGGTCGAGCCTGACGCCGCGAAACGCGCGGCGGCGCTGGCACGGGGGGCGGCGCTGGCCGTCGGCCCCGACGATGCGCAGGCGATCCGCGACTGGGGCGGGGCAGACATCACGCTGAACTTCGCGCCGACGCCAAGGGTCTGGGATCTGATCGCGGCGGCAGCCAATCCGCTCAGCCAGATCGTCGCGGTGGCGCTGGTGCATGATCCGGTGCCGCTGTCGATGATGTGGCTGATCAACGGCGGCCATCGGGTGACGGGATCCTCGGTCGGCACGCGGGCGGAACTGCGTGCTTTCCTTGACTTCGCCGCCGGGCGCAGTTTCGCGGTGGAGCTGGAGCGGATCCCCCTCGCCGCCGTCGGCGAGGCGCTGGAACGGCTTGCCCGCGGGGAAATCCGGGGCCGCGCGGTGGTGGATTTCACCCTGACCTGAACGGCTTCACCAGTCGGGTTCCGTCCGCCCCTTCCGCGGTTCCGCATAGGGCAGGGCAAGCGCGGCGATCTCGCGCGGGATGGCGCTGTGGCGGCGCGGGTCGAGCCTTTCGCCCGGCAGCCTTTCGTCGATGAGCTGAAACACCGCCTCGGCCTGTTCGCGGTCGCGCTTCGCCTTGTCGCGCTGCCGGTCCTCCTTCGCCGAGATCCAGAGCTTGTGCGCCGCCCACGCGGCGGGGGCGGGGGCCGTCACCTCGACCGGATAGCCCCGGTCGTCGATGACCGCCGCGCTCAGCGCCGGCACGTTGACGAGCCATTCGAGCCCGGCGATCGGCGTGGGCACCGCGTCGCCCACGATGCCCGTCGCCTGCCCCGGCGTGGGTCGATGCGCCGGTCGGGCCTCGGGCCGGATGAACTCGACCATGAAGCCGTCCTTGTTGGTCAGCCGGTAATCCCCGGCGCGCCGCTGCGCGAAGCTGCCGTCCACGCCCTTCAGGATCGCGTCGAGGCCGCGGACCTCCTCGCTCAGGATCACGCGCAGGGGGGCGCGGTCGTCGACCAGCACGTCCAGATCCGCCGTGGCGAGGAAGCCGCTTTGCAGTTCGACCCCCGCCGCGGCCTCGTAGACATACAGCGCATGGGTGCCGACGATGCGAAAGCGCGCGGCGGCGGGGCTGTCGTTCAGCCTGCGGATCACCCGCGCGGCGATCGCCGGCATCCGCAGATGGCCAAGCGCGCGCATGACCGAGGCACCGCTGTCGATCCGCGCGGAAAGTGCCGCCAGCCGTTCCTCGGCCTCCGCCTTCTGTTGCTCGAACCGGCGCAGGATCTCCTCGGTCTCCGGGCCGCGCGGGCCGAGGCTGAGCGTCTTGCGCACCCCGTGCCGCCGCGTCCGGCGGTAAAGGTAGTCGCGGCCCGAACGTTCCTCGAACCGCATCGAGCCGCCGAGTTCGGACTGGAATTCATGCCGCACGCGCCGGTATTCTTCATAGGCGGCGACAAGGTCGATTCGGTCGCGGATGACGCGGCTGTCCAAGTCCTTGAAAAACATCGATTTGGTGTCCGGATTGCGATTTCTGCAAGAATAGACACCAAATCCATCTATTTCAAATGGTTAGATTGATCGTTGCCGTTTCCCGCCCATATGGCCGCGTTCCCGGACAGAATACCCGGCGGGGTGGCGGTGAAGAGCCTCGAGGCCTCAGGGCTTGGCCCGGCGATGACCATGACCTATCACGGTCTGACCGGCAGGCTGTGCGCCCGGATGGAAGATGACACGATGATAAACGGCGAGATTTCCTTCTGGTATGCGGATATGGGCGGGGTGCCGGGCTATCGTCCGGCGCTGCCCGGCGACCTTTCGGCCGATGTCTGCATCGTGGGCGCCGGGTTCACCGGGCTCTGGACGGCCTATTACCTGCTCAAGGCGCGGCCCGACCTGTCGGTCGTCCTTCTGGAAAAGGAATTCGCGGGCTTCGGCGCCTCTGGCCGCAACGGCGGCTGGTGTTCGGGCGAATTCGCCTGGAACCGCGGGAAATATCTGGCAGGCGGCACCCGGGACGGCGTGATCGCCTTCGAGGCGCAGGCCCGCGCCGCCGTGGCCGAGGTCGTCCGCGTCACCCGCGAGGAAGGCATCGACGCCGATATCGTCGAGACGGACTGTCTCACCTACGCCTGCACCCCCGCCCAATGGGAGCGCGCGCAGGCGGATTACGCGGCGGCGCTGGACTGGCAGGTGCCGCTGTCGCGGATCGAACTGATCGGCGCCGAAGAGGCCACGGCCCGGATCCGCATTCCCGGCACGAAAGGCGCGCTGGTGCTGCACGGCGTCGCCCGGGTGCAGCCGGCCAAGCTGGTGCGCGGGCTGGCCGAGGTGGTCGAGCGCATGGGCGCGCGCATCTGCGAACAGACCACCGTGACCGAAATCGCCAAGGGGCGCGTCATCACCGATCGCGGCGTGGTCTCGGCCCCGCGCATCATCCGCGCGACCGAGGGCTTCACCGCCACGCTCCCCGGCAGCCGGCGCGACCTGATCCCGCTCAACAGCGCGCTGATCGTGACCGAGCCGCTGCCCGACGCGCTCTGGGAAGACATCGGCTGGCAGGGGCGGGAACTGCTGTCGGATTACTCGCACGCCTATTGCTACGCGCAGCGCACGCGCGAGGGGCGGATCGCCATGGGCGGGCGCGGCGTGCCCTATCGCTTCGGTTCGGGGATCGACGACCGCGGCCGCACGCAGGCGGCGACGATCGCGCAGCTGAAGGAGATCCTCGCCCGGATGCTGCCGCAGACGCGTGGCTTGCGGCTCGACCATGCGTGGTGCGGGGTGCTGGGCGTGCCGCGCGACTGGTGCGTGACGGCGGGGCTCGACCCGGAAACGGGCATCGGCTGGGCAGGCGGCTATGTGGGGGTCGGGGTGTCGACCTCGAACCTGTCGGGCCGCACGCTGGCCGATCTGCTGCTGGACCGGCAGACGGCGCTGACCGCGCTCCCCTGGGTGAACCGCAGGCCGCGGAAATGGGAGCCCGAGCCGTTCCGCTGGCTTGGCGTGCATGGCATGTATCAGCTCTATCACCTTGCGGACCGCCGCGAGGCCGCGGGCGGCGGCAACAAGACATCACGGCTGGCCGCGCTGGCCGACCGCATCACCGGGCACTGACCGCCTGTCCGGCGGGAGGGACCATGATCGACCTTTCCGCCCCGTGACCTGGTATTCCAGTCTGCGCCTTGATGTTTCAGGCTTCGGGCGCTGCGCGTCCGAGCCTGCCGGCGATGTTGGCGATGAGTTGTCCGAGGGTTTCTTGGACCTCTGGTCTGGCTTCCGCGCTGGTGAGGGAGATGGCGATGCCGGCGAGGGGTTTTTGTGCGGCGTTGAGGACGGCGGCGCCGAGGCAGATCATGCCTT